>DLGF01000002.1 GCA_002482545.1 Sporomusaceae bacterium UBA7701 | reverse complement strand
CCTTCGGGTTATGAGCCCGACGAGCTGCCAGCTGCTCCACCCCGCGATATAAACGAACCTTGACGGTTCACAAGGAAGTAAATGGCTCCTCGAGTAGGACTCGAACCTACGACCGATCGGTTAACAGCCGATTGCTCTACCAGCTGAGCTATCGAGGAGTGTGAATCAGCGACTACCTATCCTCCCGGGCCGCGACCGGCCAAGTACTTTCGGCGTATGCGGGCTTAACTGCTGTGTTCGGTATGGGAACAGGTGGTGCCCCGCAGCTGTCGCCACTGAATCGATCGATGCTGAAAGCATCGTGGGTCTGACTTTTGGCAGGGGCAGAAGGACTTGAACCCTCAACCAACGGTTTTGGAGACCGCTACTCTACCAATTGAGCTATGCCCCTAAAAATAAAATGGAGCGGAAAACGAGATTCGAACTCGCGACCCTCGCCTTGGCAAGGCGATGCTCTACCACTGAGCTACTTCCGCAGATGGTGCGGTAGAGTGGATTTGAACCACCACGAGGTTGCCCCCGCCAGCCCCTCAAGCTGGTGCGTCTGCCGTTCCGCCACTACCGCATCGGCCTAAAAAACTCATTAATTAAGATGGTGCGGTCGAGTGGATTTGAACCACCACGGGGTTGCCCCCACTAGCTCCTGAGGCTAGCGCGTCTGCCGTTCCGCCACGACCGCTCATGAACCAGGCTATTTACCTGTCACGAATATATATAGTATCAGAATTAGCCCGGTTCGTCAAGATCAACCTTTGTGCCAAATTCTCCCTAGACCTGTTGCCCTATGCCGCCTTTCGTTCCGCGACGCTTTTTTTGCGGATCAAAAGCGCCAGGAGGCCGCCAAAGAAGCAGAGCATCGACACGGAGTGGAACACGTCCTGAAAGGATAAAACCGCGGCCTGTTTTGAAATCATTCCGTCCAGCATTGCCAACAGTATTTTATACTGGTCGATGGTTTGCCCTTGGCCGGTCATCAGGCCGTGGGCCGCTTCCGCCAGCATGCCGCCGTCCATTCCCTGGTTGCCCCACAGGGCGCGCAGCAGTTCAAAAACGTTGCTGGAAGCCTGAGTCCCGCTGTTGATATAATCCCGCAGCACGGCGCCATGGAAGACTTCGCGGCGGGTCAGCAGCGTTTCGGCAAGAACGACGCCGATACTGCCGCCGATATTTTTGGCAAAGTTAAACACCCCGGAGCCAACCCCGACCTTATCTCTCGGCAAGGAAGCGATGGCGCAGTTGCTCAGGGGCGACATGGTGAAGCCCAGTCCCACTCCGAAGAGCGCCAGCCGAAAAAAGAAATCGCGGCCCGAATAGTCGGGATTGATCGTATCCAAGAGGTACAAGGAGCCGGCGATCATCATGATTCCCGCGAACGCCGGAAGACGCGAGCCAAAGCGGTCGGCCAGCCGCCCGCCGATCGGGGCGAACAGGACCATGAACGCCGTCTGCGGCAGCAGCATCAAGCCGGCGGTGGTCGAACTGTAGTTCAGGATGGATTTGAGGAAAAAGGGCAGCAGAAACATCCCGCCGTAAAAAGCCACGAACGACAGAAACCCTATGACATTGGCCAGCGTAAAGTTCATATCCCTAAACAGGGAAATATCAACGATGGGGCTTTCGGCCCTGAGTTCAACCAGCACGAATAATACAAATGCCGAAAACGCCAGATAGAACAGCAGAAGGATATACAGGGAATCCCAGCCCTCCTTCTGACCCTGATTGAGCGCCACCAGCAGCGCGCTGACGCTGGTGATCAGGAACGCCGCGCCCCAGTAATCGATTTTTTCGGCAATTCTGCGATGGGCGGCCGGGATAATGACCAGCGCAAAAATTATACTTAATAGGCAGATCGGCACCACGGAAAAGAAAATCGAGCGCCAGTCGAAGTTTTCGATCAAATAGCCGCCGATGGTCGGTCCCATCGCGCTGCCCGCGGCCGCCATGGCCCCCCATATTCCGAGGGCCTGCCCCCGCTCGCCGGCGTCAAAAGTCGAAGCCACGATCGCCATCGCGTTCGGCAGCAACATCCCGGCTCCCGCCCCCTGCAAGATGCGGAACGCAATCATCGCCGTGGAAGTGGTGGCGGTCCCGCAAAGCAGCGACGCCACCGTAAAGATAGCCAGCCCGGTCATATAAACGCGTTTCGCGCCGAACTGGTCGCCCAGCTTGCCCGTAAGAGGCAAGACCGAGCCGTAGGGCAACAAATAGGCCAGTGAAACCCAGACGACCGAATCCATATTGAAATTCAACGCCGCCATGATGTTCGGAAGGGCGATATTCACGCAACTGCTGACATAAGCGCTGAGAATCGTTCCAAGACAGACGGCGCAAAGAATAGCGTATTTTTTTAACATAACCTGTGCCTTCCTTAATCTCCGAAGCCTCGGCGGTAAATTCCCCGGAGCCTAGCGGGTAATGACCTTGATGATTGCCGACATCCCCGGCTTGAGAACACAGTCCGTCTCGTCGGCTTTAATCTTGATCGGCAGCCGCTGCGTGACCTTGGTGAAATTTCCCGACGTATTTTCGTTCGGCAGCAGGGCGAACTGTGAGCCGGAAGCCGGTCCCACCTCACTGACTCGGCCGGTGAATTTTCTGCCGGGGTAGGCGTCGATGGTGAACTCCGCCTGTTGGCCGACCTGAATCCGTCCGATATAGGTCTCTTCAATGTTGGCGCTGATCCAGACATCCGCCAGATTGGTTATCTGAAAAAGCTGCTGGCCGGCGGAAATGATTTCGCCTTCTTCCACCGATTTCAGGGCAATGATTCCGTCCACCGGAGCTTTGACCACGGTATTGGCCAACTGGATTTCGGCGTTTTTGAGCACCGCCTTGGCCTGCTGAACCTGGGCTTCGGCCGCCTGAATATCCTCCGGCCGGGCCCCCTCGGCCGTCAGACTGTAGTGCTGCGCGGCGGCCTGATATTGGGCCTGGGCCACGGCAAGGGCCGTGAGGCTGGCGTCCCGCTGCTGAACCGATATGGCGCCCTGGCGGTACAATACCTCATCCCGCTCCTTGTTCTTCTGCGCATTCTCCCAATTGGCCCTGGCCTGCAGAGTGGCAGCATCGGCTTCCGCGACCTCCTGGGGACGGTTGCCGGCCCGCAAAGCCGCCAGCTTGGCCTGGTCGATCGCCAAATTGGCCTTGGCCTGCTCCACCTGAACCTCAAACTCCTGCTTTTCCAGGCCGGCGATCACTTGCCCGGCCTTCACGCTGTCGCCTTCATGCACCAGAACCTGTTCCATTCTCCCCGACAATTTCGCGCTGACCGCCACAATAGTCCCTTTGACGCGGGCATCATCGGTGGACACAATGCGGCCGGAGCGTATCCACCACCAGACCCCGCCCGCCGCCAGTACGGCGACCAGCAGCAAGACTATGATCGTAATCATCCGGTTATTCGGTTTAAAAGAAGTCTGCATCGTCTGTTTCCCCTTACTTTACACCAAATAGGTCCTTCCGAAGGGCGTGTATTCTCGCTTCCAGCTCGGAAAAACGTTCGGCTACTTTTCGTTCCACTTCCGGAATAAGGGCCAAGCCAGCTTCCGTGATCGTATAAATTCGCTTGCACCTTTTCTCGGGATGATCCCAGCCGCCTTCGATATAACCCTTTTCCTCCATTTTTCTCAGCAAGGGATATAACAGGTTGGAGTTCGGGTTGATGGCATCGCAGGTGCGGCGTTTGATCTCGTCCGCTATTTTCTGTCCGTGGGCGGGGCCTCTCGCCAGTATCTTCAGAATATACAGGGCCATGCTGCTTTTTACCCAGGTATTATGATCGAAAAATTCGGCCATGCCGTCACCCCATTCTTGATAACGTTAACAATATTCATGATAATATTAGACAATACTATCTGTCAATGCTTTCTTCGTCAATCGCCGGATGGTCCGGAGGGAAACTTTCCAAACAAAAAGGCTGCAGGATAAGCCTCAAGGGCTATCATCCTGCAGCCTTTTTATCATTCCTGCCGGCCTTATGAGGAACGGCTAGCTTTTACTCACAATATACTCCGCAATAAGCCTGGCGGTATGGAGTATCCCGTCCCGGTGGGTCCGTTCATAGCTATGGGAAGCGAAGACTCCTGTGCCGATGAGCGCCGCCTTGAAGTCATGGCCGGCCTTGAGGGCGGCGCTGGCGTCGGACCCGTAGCTCGGATACAGGTCGATGCGATAATCGATGTTTTTCGCCCGGCATATAGCCACCAGGCGTTTTCTGAACTCGTAGTTATAAGGTCCGGACGAGTCTTTCGCGCAGATGCAGACGGCAAATTCGGACGAGTTCTGTCCCTTGCCGGGAGCACCCATGTCAATGGCCAGAAACTCGAAGGTGTTGGGGGGAATCGAAGCCGCCGCGCCATGCCCGACCTCTTCAAAGACCGAGAAATAGAAATTCGTTCTGTATTCCGGGGTTATGCCGCGCTCTTTCAGATGCCTGATAATCCCCAGCAGAATCCCGGCGCTGGCCTTGTCGTCCAAATGGCGCGATTTGATGAAACCGCTTTCCGTCACCTGGGTCCGGGTATCGAAGAAGATAAAGTCGCCGACATTGATGCCGAGCTTCTCGACATCCTCCTTCTTCTCCACCTTTTCGTCCAGAACGACTTCCATATTATCCAGGTCGCGTTTCAGTTCGCCCGCGTCGCTATGTATGTGGACCGACGGTTTAATGCTCAGAATCGTGCCGGTGTATTGCCGTTCGTCCAGCGTCTCGATGACGCAGTTTTCGCCTTCCACCGCGTTCATCAGATAGCCGCCGATCTTATCGAAGCGGATGCGGCCGTCGCTTTTAAGCTCCTTGACCATGGCGCCCAGCGTGTCGAGGTGGGCGGATATCGTTCGTTCCCGATGGTTGGTCTTGCCGTCGATGGTGACGATCAGGCTGCCCTTATTGGTTATGCGGTAGTCGACCTGCATCGCTTTGAGCAAGCTTTCCATGTAGCCGACAATCTTGGCCGTATAGCCGCTGGGGCTGGGGATCCGGGTCAGAGCCTTGATCTGTTCCACCATATAATCCAGATATTGTTCCATCATGCACCTCCACCAATAGGTTACCAGACCTATCCAAAAACAACAAGCCATAAAGGATGCGGCATTCCCCTGAAGGAGAAATGCCGCATCCTTTATGGCCAATACTCGGGCGACCGCTAAGACTTGGGTTGCGCCGGCTGATTCGGCTGGGCCGGCGCGGCTTCCGCCCCCGGCATTTGCCCTTCGGTGGCCACGATCAAATAGACATTCATGACTATGAGATTCGGCTTGCGAAGCAATCCCCGGTCGACCATCGGCTGCAGCAACAGCCCGCCGGAGTTTTTGAACTCCTTCTCCACAAACTCCTGGACGGCTCCCTGGTCCAGGATCTCCCGGTTGAGCATCACCCGGTCGTGGAACTCGATCGCCCTCACCGCCATGAACCGCGGCCCGTCGTCGAGCCGTCTGGCGAATTCCAGCAGATCATTATAGCCGCCCCCGGCTTTGAAAACAATCCGGGTTTGGGTGCAGCCGTTTTGAAACACGCTTTTTTCGGTGGTCAGCGCGCCGAAGACCACCCCGGTCTCTTTAGCCGTATCTTCCAGGAAAGCCACCGCCTCGCCCATATTGGGGCGGTCCGGCAGCAGCGTATTGACCCGGACGATTTCCGAATCCAGCTCCTGCAAATATTGCCGCAGATCGGGGTGCGCAGCTGAAAACCGCTCGATTGTCGCGACCCGCTCGGTTTCCAGTTGCAAATGGTTGGTGATCTCCTGTTTGTGAAGGAGCTGGGGGGAAATAAGCAGATCGTAAAATAAATACCCGATGACCAGGCAGGCGGCGCAGGTGCCGGCCAGCCACAGATAACCGATATAGGGCCTGAAGGATAGGTTTGCGGTTGTCATGGTCCTTGCAGCTCCTTCAGCTTAAGTTCCAGGGTGAATTTCAGGGTGCCGGCCTTCAGATCGCCCTCGGTGGCCTTGAGCGTCACGGCGGCGAAAGCCCCGTCCCCTTCCAGGCGGCTGATGAACTGGGCCAAATCGGGATACGCCGCTGTCCCGCCCTTGAGCTCGATGCTCCGGGCGGTGTCCTGATTTACTTTTGTCTCATCCAGCCAGAGCGTTTCCGGCATCAGCGCGGCGATGCGGGGCGGAATGCGATACGGATAGGTGCGGAGTTTCGTCAGCCCTTTGACCAGCGCCAGCTTGGCGTCAATCCGCTTTTGCTTGTCCCCGGCCTGCTCCATGGCCTCCCGGACGGGCCTGAGCTCCTCATAGCGGGTCCGGGCCGCGGCCAGATCGCGTTCCGTCAGCCATGCCCGGGCGCTGACGGCAGCAAAGGCGCAGCCCAGCAGCAGGACGACCGCCATAACCGCCGCCAGCGCCACCCGGGCATAGGGAATCTCCGGCCGCCGCTCCCCGGCGGGAAGAAGATTGATGCGAATCATGGCTCATCCCCTCTCATGGCCAACCCTACCGCCACCGCCAGTTGAGGTCCCATGTCCTCCGCATAGCCGGGCGCAATGGAGGGACGCAAGTCCATGTAAGCCAGCGGGTTATGCCCTATGACCGGCAACTCCGTCGTCTGCTCGAGCTGCCGGGCCAGGCCGGCGACATTCGCCACCCCGGTTACCACCAGCTTCTCGATCAGTGTCTGGTTGTTCTGGCGGCTGAGAAACTGGGCGGTACGCCGTATTTCCTGGCCGATTTCCTCGGCGAATCCCGCCGGGTTCCCGGTTTTTCCCGCGGCGGCGGAGGCAACCTCGGACAAGGCCGGGGATATCCGGCCGCCGCTGATCGGCACCACCCGGGTAAATACGGGATTTCCCTGCTGGAAAAGCGCCAGTTGCGTGCTGGTCGCGCCGATATTGACGATCAGCGCGTTCTCCGCCCCGGTCAGCGTCCGGTAAACGGCCAGGGGTTCGATATCAACAGCCACAGGCTGCAGGCCGGCCCGGCGGGCGACCTGGACAAGCCCGCGCACCACCTGCTTGGGCGCCGCCACGACCAGCACCCGCAGATCCCCCGTCCGGGCGTCCTGCCCGGTGATCGCGTAGTCGAATTCATAACTGTCCGGTTCATAAGGAACATACTTGGGAATCTCCCACTTGATAGCCTCGCTGAGCTCATCCGGGGCCAGCCTGGGAAAAGGCACTTCCCGCACAAAAACCGTCCGGCCTCCCACCGACAGCACCGCATGCCTGGCGTGCGCGCCGCTCAGCGACAGGGCCCGCGCCAGTTGCTCCGTCAGCCGGTCGGTGTCCACAGTCTGGTCCCCGGCCGGCGTTTCCGGCTCGGTCTCGTATTCCTCCACCGCATCCACCATCGCGAAAGTCTTCAAATAAGGCCGATCCCCGGCCAACGACACCTCGGCCACCTTTACCGCTCCGTGACCGAAGTCCACACCTACGAGCGTGTGGATGCGGGGGCGGAACATCCGGGCGAATCGTTTCCACTTTTCCCAGGCCATGACTTACCTCCTATCCGGCGGCGCATCCTGCCGTTGCCGCGCTAGTTCTCCGGCGAGCGGGGCTCCGCCGGTTTCTTTCCCGTTTATCCGTTTATCGTCATGCCGCAGGCGGCGAAATAGCAAAAGGAATCCGGCCCCGGGCCATCCGTCGCCCAACCCGGGCCGGTCACGTCCCCAGGCTCCAGTACCACCTTAGAATGGCTTCTCCCCAAAACCAGGCGACGAAGGTCGCCAAACACAGAAACGGCCCAAAAGGAATGGGGTCCTTCCGGCCCCTTATCCTGAAAATGAGCAGCAAGCTGCCAATGATCCCGCCGCTCAGGAAAGCCAAGAGCAGCATCACCAGCGCGAGCTTCCAGCCCAGCCACAGCCCGGCGGCTGCGGCGTAGCAAGCATCTCCCATGCCCATGCCATCCGTCAGCAGCACAATGGCCAGCAGAACGCCGCCGGCCAGCAGCGCCCCCAGCCCGGCTTCCGGCAAGCTCAGCCGGCCGGTGGCCAGGACGGCCCCCAGGCCGGCGGCGCCGAACCAGAGGTTGATCTTGTCCAGAATCAGCTGATGTTCCAGATCAATGCCGGTGATGACAAGCAAAAACGATACCAGTAAAAGTCCCGCCGCCAGCTCGGTCCCCCAGCCGGCGAGGAAATACACCCCGGCGAAAAGGGCGCCGGCGGCCAGTTCCACCAGCGCATAGCGCGCCGGGAGGACGCTGCCGCAGTCGCGGCAGCGTCCTCCCAGCAGCAGCCAGCTCACCACCGGGACAAGGTCGCGATACCGGATCCGCCGCCCGCAGGCCGGGCAGCGGGACGGCGGATAGACCACCGACTCGTCCCGGGGCGCCCGCCAGATGACGACATTGAGAAAACTGCCGATGCATAGGCCGAAGAGGAAGAGCAGGACTACTAGGAAAAACATGTCACAATTATCCGTATTTCTCCCTCCCCGTTGCCGCTTCTAACTTTCAAATCGAATTAAGGCAAATTTTCGACTGTAAGCGCGCCAATAGTAGCCCTGTTATTCGCATCGATTGTATAAGCAGCGGCAATTATAGCGGCCTGTGTGGTGCCTACCCCTGCCCCTCTGGGCGGATACGTAATGGGCCCCGCTTGGGGAGGAACCGGCCAAGCAGCCAGATAACCCGTTCCGGCGGCAGTAAGCTGCGCAATGGTCGGATTGGCAATGCCTGCCGCCTGCGCTTGCATAATAGCGCTGTCGATTGTCCGCAAATCAGCCGCAATTTTCGCGCCCCGCGACGCCGCCTGCGAGTTTTGATACATCGGCACAGCGACCATAGCCAGAACCCCGATAATCGAAACAACCACCAGCAGTTCAATCAGCGTGAAGCCCTTTTGGTTTTTCTTTTTCCGAAAAAACTTGAACATCCAAATACACTCTCCTTTTTTTCTTAGTGCCCCATTTTTCCTACCATGTCAAACAAGGGATACATAATGGCTACAATCATACTTCCGATTATTCCGCCCAGCACCACGATGAGAAAGGGCTCCAGCAGGCTGCTCAGCCGGGCCACCATGTCGTCCACGTCGTTTTCGTAGAAGTCGGCGACCTTGCGGAGCATGCCGTCCAGCTTGCCGGTCTCCTCGCCGATGGCCACCATCTGGACCACCATCGGCGGGAACAGCCCGCTCTGGCTGAGGGGGGCCGCGAAGCTGAAGCCTTCACGGATGCTGTCCTGGGCGGCGGTCAGGGCCGCCACCATCGGCTTGATGTCGGTGGTGTTCTTGACGACGTCCAGCCCCTGGACGATGGGCACCCCGCCCTGGACCAGCGTGCTCAGGGTCCGGCTGAACCGGGCGATGGCCACCTTGCGGTAGAGCAGCCCGAATACCGGCAGGCGCAGGATGACCTGGTCCAGCACCGCCTTGAAGCCGGGAAAGCCGGCGCTGCGGGACAGGCCGAAGGCCCCCGCCGCGAGCGCCGCCAGGAAGAAGACGCCGTAGCCGCGCAGCAGGTCGCTGGTCTTGAGCAGCAGCCGGGTGGGCAGCGGCAGTTCGGCCCGCATCTGGCTGTACAGGCTGACGAAGGTCGGCAGGATAAAGACGACGATGGCCGCGACCGCCAGCAGGGCGAAGCCCAGCACCGCGGCGGGATAGACCATGGCCGACTTGACCCGCTGGTTGAGCTTGTGGTCTTTTTCGAACTGGACCGCCAGCTGTTCCAGCACTTCGTCCAGCACGCCGCCCAGCTCGCCGGACTCCACCAGGTAGATCATCACCTTGGGAAACACCGCCGGATGCTGGGCCATGGCCGTAGAGAGCGGCGCGCCCTCCTGGACGTTCTTGTAGACGCTTTGCAGCGCCTTGCGGAGCACCGGGCTGGGCGTCTGCTCGATGAGGATGCTGAGGGAATTGACCAGCGGCAGGCCCGCCGCCATCATCGTGGCGAACTGCCGGCAGAAGATCGCCAGGTCCCGCAGGGCGACGCCCCGGAGGCTTTCGAAGTATTCCTGCAGATCCTTGCGCTCCGCCCGGGCTTCCTCGATCCGGATGACGAACAGGCCTTGATTCCGGATATGGGCGGCCACCGCCGCCGGCCCGTCGGCCAGGAGCTCGCCGGTCGCCAGCTGACCCGTCCGGTCGCGGGCCCGGTACACGTAATTTGTGGCCATCGCAGTTCCTCCTTCCGACTAAAGCGGTACTATGCCGGCTAAGGCCTTATCCGGCTGCTACAGCAGCCCCAGCAGGCGGTTGAGGGTTTCGGGGTCGGACGCCCTCGCCACCGCCTCTTCATAGGTGACGGTCCCCTTGCGGACGAGATCCCTGAGGCTGCCGTCCATGGTCTGCATGCCGGCTTTGGCGCTGGTCTGCAGCACCGAACCCAGTTGATGGGTTTTGGCTTCCCGGATGATGTTCCGGACCGCCGGCGTCGCCACGAGGATTTCCAGCGCGGCCACCCGCCCTTGTCCGTCCTGCCGGGGCAGCAGTTGCTGGGCCACGATCCCCTGCAGGGTCAGCGACAGCTGGATGCGGACCTGCTGCTGCTGGTGGGGCGGAAAGACGTCGATGATCCGGTCGATGGTCTGGGCGGCGTCGCCGGTGTGCAGCGTCGCCAGCACCAGATGGCCGGTCTCGGCCGCCGTGATGGCCGTGGCGATCGTCTCCATGTCCCGCATTTCCCCCACCAGGATGACGTCCGGGTCCTCCCGGAGGGCCGCCCGGAGAGCGCCGGCGAAGGAGCGGGTGTCGAGGTGCAGTTCCCGCTGGTTGACGATGCTTTTGCCGTGGGAGTGAAGGAACTCGATGGGGTCTTCGAGGGTGATGATATGGCAGGCGCGCTCCCGGTTGATAAGGCCGATCATCGCCGCCAGCGTCGTCGACTTGCCGCTGCCGGTCGGGCCGGTTACCAGCACCAGGCCCCGCGGCTTGCGGGCAAAGTGGCTCAGGATGTCGGGATGCCCCAGTTCTTCCAGCGTGGGCACCCGCTCGTTGACCAGCCGGACGGCGATGGCCACGCTGCCCCGCTGGTGAAAGGCGTTTACCCGGAAGCGGCTGAGTCCCTGGATAGCATAGGAAAAATCCGCTTCCCCCAGCTCGGCGAACTTCGCCAAGGCCTCCGCGCCGGCGATTTCCTTGAGAAAGCCCCGGGTGGTCTCCGGCCGCAGCTTGGGATAACCGAGGGGGAAGAGCTCGCCGTTGATCCTGAGCACCGGCGGCACACCCACCGTAAGATGAAGGTCGGAGGCCTGCCGGGCCAGCGCCTCCTTCAGCAGGATATCCATTGTCAGCTCGCCTGTCATTTCGTCCATCGTCATACCCCGCTGTAGGCGACCCGCATGACCTCATCCACCGTGGTGAGGCCCTGGAGCGCCTTGATAATTCCGTCTTGCCGCATCGACATCATCCCCTCCTCCGCCGCGATCCGGAATATTTCCCGGCCCATCGCCCGCCGGGCCACCGCTTCCTGCAGGGCGGCCGACATGGGCATGACCTCGTTGATGGTCATCCGTCCCCGGTAGCCGGTGCCGCTGCAGCGCGGGCACCCTTTGCCCCGGTGGAGCACCAGGTCGGACTGGCCGGCCAGCTCCGGCAGGCATTCGCCGCCCTCTTCCCGGCTGACTTCCAGAAACAGCCGCTCCGGCGAACCGGCCGCCGGCCGGTAGGCTTCTTTGCAGTTCGGGCAGATGATCCGCACCAGCCGCTGGGCGATGACCCCCAGCACCGACGAGGCCACCAGGAAAGGCTCCACGCCCATATCCACCAGCCGGGATATCGCCCCGGTGGCGTTATTGGTGTGGAGGGTGCTGAATACCAGATGCCCCGTCAGCGCGGCCCGGACGGCGATATCGGCGGTTTCGCCGTCCCGGACCTCTCCCACCATGATGACATTGGGGTCCTGGCGGAGAATCGACCGGAGACCGCTGGCGAAGGTCAGGCCGGACTTTGGATTGACCAGGATCTGATTCACCCCGGCCAGCATGTATTCCACCGGGTCTTCAATGGTGATGATGTTTTTTTCCGGCGAACCGATCTCGACCAGCGTCGAGTAAAGGGTCGTCGTTTTGCCGCTGCCGGTCGGGCCCGTCACCAGAATCATCCCGTAGGACTGGCTGTACATTTTTTTATAGCGCTCCAAATTGGGCCCCGAGAACCCCAGGCTGGAGATGTCCAGAACCACCGCGGCCCGGTCGAGAATCCGCAGCACGACTTTTTCCCCCAGCACCGTCGGCAGGGTCGAGGCCCGGATATCGATGTCCCGGCCCTTTTCCTGGACCTTGATCCGCCCGTCCTGGGGCAGCCGTTTTTCGGCGATGTCCATGTCCGCCATGATTTTGATCCGGCTGACAATGGCGTTCTGGGTCACCCGGGGGAAGGTGATGACCTCCCGCAGCACCCCGTCGACCCGGAAACGGACCCGTACCGCCAGCTCCAGCGGCTCGATATGGATGTCGCTGGCCCGGTCCCTGACCGCCTGGCTGATCAGGCCGTTGACGATATTGATGATCGGAGCGTCGTCCGCCGTCTGGATTTCCGCGGCAATCGCCAAATCTTCGGCCTGCAGCTTGGTGACGGCCCGCTCCACGATGTCGCGGACACCGTAGGTATTGGCGATGGCCCGCTGCAGGTCGCTTTCGGAGGTGATCACCACCTCGATGTCCAGGCCGGTGACCATGCGCACGTCATCCACGGCAAAGAAGTTGGTCGGGTCGGAAGCGGCGAGGATCAGCCGCCGCCCTTCTTTCCGGATGGGCAGCACCTGATGGCGCTCCGCCAGCGTCGCCGGGATCAGTAAAGCCGCGTCGCGGTCGATCGGGTACTGGATGAGGTTGACCCGTCCGACCCCCAGCTGCTGTTCCAGCGTCTTGAGGATATTTTCTTCACTGATAAAGCCCAGGTTGATGAGAGTCTTCCCGAGGCGCTCGCCGCTCTTGCGCTGGGCCCCCAGGGCCTTTTCCAGTTGTTGTTCGCTGATCAGCCCGGCGCTGGCCAGAAGCTCGCCGAGCCGGAGACGGTTCTTGTCGGCCGTGGGAAGCACCTCCTTGTGTCCTGTCTGCTATTGGGCAATCCTGGCGGTGAGGACGACGACGATTTCCGTTTCCTCGCTGCTGTTGCTGCTGTTCTTGAAAAAGGCTCCCAGGATCGGAATGTCGCCCAGTACCGGCACCTTGCCCCGGCTGCGGGTATTTTGGGAGTTGATCAGACCGCCGATGACCAGGGTTTCGCCGTCGGCCATCCGGAGGTCGGTTTCCGCCGTCCGGGTGCGGATCTGGTAATTGGTGCCCCCCAGCGCCGGCAGGGGTTCGGACACCTCGGTGAGCAGATGGGCCCGCACCATGCCGTCCGGGCTGACAATCGGCGTATAGACCAAGCGGATGCCGGTATCCACATAATCTATCGAGACCTGGCTCTTTCCGTCGACGATAACCTCTTTCTGCACCGGTATTTTGTCGCCGATCAGGATTTTCGCTTCCTTGCCGGTGATGGTGCTGATCCGGGGCTTGGCGAGAACCTTGGCGTCGCCTTTCGCCACCAGGGCGTTGATCTTGGCCTGGAACCGGAACTCGTAAGGCTTGCCGTCGGGGGCCCGGCCAAAGCGGATGGCTCCCCGGTTTTCGTAGTTCTCATCGCCGGTGGCCCCGGACTGCATCGGTCCCTGAGCCCAGCTCCACTCGACGCCGAAATCCTTGCTGGCCGTCTTTTTCACCTCCAGGACCTGAGCCTCAAGTGTAACCTGTTTGTAGGGGATGTCCAGTCCTTCGACGGCCGCGCGCACCAGCGCCGCTTCCGAAGGCGGCCCGAAATGAACGAGGGAGTTGGAGGACTCGTCGACCTTCAGCCGCTCGTCGGCCACCACTCCGGCCAGAGCTTTTTTCGCCTCGGCGGCGATGGCGTACTTGAGGGGAAACACCGTTACCGCCCCGAAGCCGGCGAGCAAGGTCTTGGCCTCGGCCACGACGATCGTCCCGTCGGCCATCTTCTGGTAGTTGAGCCCCCGGGCCTTGACCACCATGTCGATAGCCTCATCCAGAGGAGTATTGTAGAGACTGATGGAAATCTTCCCTTTGACTGTTTCATCCACGATCATGTTCACCCCGCCGGTGGCCGCCAGCGAAGTCAGCACATCCTTGACCTCGGCGTTCTGGATGTTCATGCTGATCCGGGGATTCGCCGGAGCCCCCAGAACAGAGCCCATACTGAGCATTCCCCACAAACCGGCTATCAGCAGTATTAACCGCCATTTCCGCATCGTCATCGTTTACCTCCCCATCCGCAGCGTGGTCGGACCGCCCGGCCCGTCCAGCACGGCGGAATTGGCGTCCACCGCCACCAGCGTATATGCTTCGAACCGTTCGCCGATCCGCACGGATCTGCTTTCGTTGCCCGAGGCCAAAATCGCGATCCCGGCCGCGTCGCTGATCACCGTTCCCATCAGTTGGGGCAGTGCCTGGGGCGTCGCCGCCGGGCCTTCCGGCGGGCGCGTTCCGGCCGTTTGGGTCACCGCTTTTTGATCGGTCTGCCGGTAAGCCGCCGGCACCTGGAAAGGATCGCGGCCTGCCGCGACCGGTTCCAGCGCTACCGCCGGCTCGCCGGCGGCCGCCTGGGCCGGCCGGGCAG
>DLGF01000023.1 GCA_002482545.1 Sporomusaceae bacterium UBA7701 | reverse complement strand
CCGCCCGGCTGAACGGCGAAAGCCGCGCCGCCGCTGCCGGCCGGCAGGGCCGACGCAGCCGCGCCGTTGCCGTTTGATGCGGCCTGCTCCACTCCCGGGCCGGCCGGGGAAGAAACGGCCGGCCGCGGGCCCGGCCGGGAGACCGGGCCATTCTCCGCCGGCACAGAGGCGCTGACGGGAACGGTTTCCGCCGCCGCTGGCCCGCCGTCCCGGAGGACGTTGCCGGCCGCCGCTTCGGTCAATTCAATCACAATATACGGCTGCGGCACCGGCCGGAAATCAACGGCAATTTCGAGCACCGCCGCCAGCAAAAGGATGAAGGCCAGATGAGCGGCGCAAGAAAAACCGAATGCTCGATACCAGCTTAGGTGATAAGTCATTGCCTACCTCCACTCGGCGGTTTTTCAGCCGGCAACCGCAGTCCTCCATCCGCTGCCGCCGAAAAATAAAAACAATGCTCCGTGCACATTACTGCTGACACGGAGCTCGTGGGCTCTCTGGGCTGGCCAACCGCCAGTCTGCACTTTCGCCGGACTCTATTTGTTCTGGATACTCTTTCCGGCTTCCTGTTGGAAACCGCCGATATTCTGAATGAGGCCGCAACGGGGGCATTTAATCTCCACATTGTCAACGATCCCGCAGAACAATAACCGATGGCATCCGAAGCAACGCACTTCCGGCAATTTAATTTTGGTTAACTGCGTTTTCTTATGGTTCTTCTCCATGCGCACCACTTCCACATCATTAATCAAGAAACATTCATCACCCGGCCGAAACCATTCTCTGAAGCCGCCGTTTTCCTTGCCGCTCACGGTGGAGAAGATACACCGTTTACATACAATAAAGCCCCGTGTCTACATCGTCGTCACGGAGCTCTCGGCTCTCTTATCTGCGGCGGTTGCCCGCAACTCTTATTTGGTTATCATTTGCATTTTTAGTATAATTGAGATTCATTCTCAAAGTCAATTATTTTTTTTCATAAATTATCGACAGATAACTATTTTTTCTCCCGCTGAAACAATCCGCTTTTTCACCTGATCCGCTTTATTGCTTTATCTATCCTTGACAAAAGCCGGCCGTATTTTTTATAATAACTTTAGAATTAATGATAACATTTATCATTAATCTTCAAATTGACTGTCCGGCGTATCTTCCGCCGTAGCCATAACCAGTCGGAACGGCGGCCCGGCCAGAACCGTCCCGGCGGCGGAGGCTGCCGAAGCAATATGGATCAAGAGAGCCTGGAGCTCCGTGGTGAATATCCTTCACCCGGAGCTTATTCGTTTTTTAACCGGGCCGGCGAAACAACCCCGGTTGAGCGGCTTGCCGCCGTCCTCGCCGGAAACCGCTTAGCCGGGGCACATCGCTCATCGGCAAGGAGGTCGTGAACATGAAAGCGCATTATGGTCAAACCGGCGCACCGGGCTTAAAAGAGTGCCGGTGCCTGAAGTGCAACCGCCTGCTCTTCAAAGGGCAGGTCAAGTATGTGGAAATCCAGTGCTCCAAGTGCAACCTGATCCAGACGATAAAAAAGGGCCGTTCGCTGCGCCTGGTCGCCCTCAACCCTTCGAACGTCGATTTGTACTATGCTGCAGGCGGCGAGTTGGTTGGCCGGCCGGACACCACGGCCCTGCCACCGGATTTGATGGAGAAAATCAAAGATGTGCCGTCGGTGGGGGAAACGCCCAACCCCAACGTCGACCAGATCATCGCCTTGAAACCCGACCTGGTATTGGCCGCTGATATTCATTTACCGCCGCCCATTCGCACGGCGCTGAAAAAGGCCGGCATTCCGCTGCACATCCAAAGCCTGAACAACTATCAGCAAATCGGCCAGGCCCTGCGGTTTTACGGCGAATTGACCAATCACCGCCGGCAGGTTGGCCTGGTCATCGACCGGCTGGAGAGCAAAATGCAGCAGGCCCAGTTCCAAAGCAAAAATAAGCCCTCGCCCCGGACCCTCGCCATCTGGAGTTCCGTCGAAGGATTCCATATGGCGTTGCCCAACAGTTTCACCGGCGATCTCATCCGCCGCCTCAACGCCGTTAATGTGGCCGAGACCGCCGGCGATCCCGCCGGGCAGTATGCGCCGTTCCATCTGGAATTTGCGCTTCAGGCCGATCCGGACCTCATTTTACTCATTCCGCACAGCTATGAAGACCGGACGGTAGATAAAATCCGGCAGGAGCTTATGGCTCACCCCGATTGGCGGAAATTGAAAGCGGTGCGGGAAAACCAGGTGTACCAGCTGCCGTATCGCCTGTTCGCCGTCAATCCGGGCAGCCGGGCGGACGAAGCCATCGACTGTCTTTTGAATATCTTCTATCCCGGATAACGCGGCTGCCCGCTTGCTCCCCCTCTCCATCCGGGAGCCCGGCCAATAGCCGCAGGTAAAACAGGCCGAACAGCTAGAAACAGGTGAGTCCGTACAGCTTCAGCGCCGTACGGACTCGTTTTTTAAGGATTTACAGCCGGCCGTGCCGTCGCACCAGCTCGCCCAGTCTGGTCGCCAGTTCCGGCGTCAGGGCTCCGGCCGGGCATCGCCACTGCCAGTTTCCTTCCTCCGTACCCGGCGTATTCATGCGCGCGGCGCTGTCCAGCCCCAGCAAATCCTGCAGGGGAATGATGACGGTTCCGGCGCCGCATTGATAGGCCAGTTCGATCATGGTCCAGGCGATTTCCGCATTCCCGGCCAGGTCTCCTCCGCTGTATTCCTTGAGTTTTGCGGCGACCCGCGGGTCCAGCGCCAGTTTACCGCGATACCAGCCGACGATGGTATCGTTGTCATGGGTTCCGGTATACATTACCCTGTCCCTTTCGCCGAAAAAGGGGGCCTGATCGTCGCCTTCCCAGGCGAACTGCAGCACGGTCATGCCCGGGTAGCCCAGCTTTTTTCGCAGGGCCGCCACATCCGGCGTAATCATCCCCAGGTCTTCCGCGATGACGTTCAGGCGGCCGAGATAGGCTTCAAGGATGCGGAAAAACTCCTCGCCGGGCCCCTTGATCCAGGCGCCGCCTACAGCGTCCGGCTCACCGGCGTCCACCGCCCAGTAAGCCTGAAAGCCCCGGAAATGGTCGAGCCGGATGCTGTCGACCATCGCCAGCAGGCTGAGGATGCGCCGCCGCCACCAAAAATAGTCGTCCTGGGCCATGACGTCCCACCGGTACAGCGGATTGCCCCACAACTGGCCGGCGGCGCTGAAATAGTCGGGCGGCACGCCCGCCACTTTGGCAGGCCGCCCCGCCTCGTCCAGCTGGAACAATTCTTGGTTTGCCCATACGTCGACGCTTTCCGGAGCGGCGAAGATCGGCAGATCGCCGATAATCGACACCCCCTGCCCATTGGCGTAGGCCTTCAGTTCCGACCATTGCCTCCGAAAAATATACTGCAGGAACCGGAAATAGCCAATCTCGCCTTTGAGCAGCGCGGCATAGGTTTTCCGGTCGACCGGTTGCGGCCAGCGCGTCCAGTCGGGCTCGGAAAAATGCCCGGCCAGGGCCATATATAGGGCGTAATCCTCCAGCCAGCAGGAATTCTCGTCGCTAAAGGCCGCCAGTTCCTCCTCGGCCTGGTTGCCGGAAAACCGGTGGAAGGCCGTTCGGAACAGGCCTTCCTTATAGGAGCGTACCCGCCGGTAATCAATGGGGCCGTCGGACGCCCCGCCAAGACCGGAAGCGGTCCGGGCGGCCTCCACTTCCTCCATGGTCAGCAGCCCCTGGTCCACCAGGCCTTCGATGTCGATCAGCAGCGCTTCGCCGGCGAAGCAGGACACGCTCCGATAGGGCGAATTGCCGGCGCCGACCGGATTGAGAGGCAGAATCTGCCAGCAGTTCTGCCGGGCCGAAACCAGGAAATCAACGAACCGGCGGGCTTCGGCCCCAAACCCGCCGATGCCGTGGCGGGAGGGCAGCGACGCCGGATGCAGCAAAACCCCGAAGCGGGCCGGTTTTTCGCCGGACGCGGCCAGCAGCAGCTTGCCGGAAAGCGGCGCCAGCGTGAGGCGCAGTAGGCCGTCCGCCGCCCGGTGGGGCTGCCCGTCCGTCAGCAGGTCCCGCCACTCCTCCAAGCCCCGGAGGTTCAGGGCCACTTCCACGGTCTGCGGGTCAAGGCTGCGATTCAGCAGCACGAGGGCGGCCGGAGCGGCGGCTTTTCCCTCGCGGTCAACGCGCAAGTGCCCGTACACTTCCGGCGGCAGGTCGAGCGGGCGCCAGTCGCCGCTGACCAGCACCGGATACGTGTTGCGCAGCGCGATCAGCCTTTCATACCACCCGGCCAGTTCCTTATCCTCGCGGCCCCAGGGGAAAGTCCGCCGGTTCAGCGGGTCTTCGTAGCCTTCCAGGCCCGCCTCGTCGCCGTAATAGATGCAGGGCACGCCGGGAAAAGTCATCTGCCACACCGTCAGCAGCTTGAGGCGCTCGACGGCCAGCCGACGCTCCCGCTCGCCCAGCCGCCGCTTCATTTTAGCCGCGAGCGGCAGCTGGGGCAGCGGCTCTCCTTCGCCCAACACGGTCAGAATCCGCGGCACATCATGGCTGCCAATCACATTGAGCGCGGCATAGAAGTAAGGGCGCGGATAATTCTCCGCCAGACTGAGAAGCGCCTGGCCGGTTTCCTGCGAGTTCTCCCGGCCCAGCAAAAAGTCCAGCGCGATCCGGCGGAAAGGGTAATTGGTCACCGAATCCAGCTCATCGCCCGCGAAATAGTTTCGCAATTCGCCATAGCTGACTTTGCGGGAAGCATCTTCCCACACTTCGCCGATCACCACGGCTTCGGGATTGATCTCCTTGACCGCCTGACGCAACTCCCGGATGAACTGGGACGGCAGTTCGTCGGCGACATCGAGCCGCCAGCCCGCAGCCCCCGACTCCATCCAGCGCCTGATGACACTGTCGCTGCCGTGGATGATAAATTCGCGGTAAGACGGCTCCAGCTCATCGACGTTCGGCAGCGTCTCGATTCCCCACCAGCTTTCATACTCGGCGGGATGCTTGGTGAAGCGGTACCAGCTGAAATAAGGGGAAGCGGCGGACTGCCAGGCGCCCGGGCCCGGATAACGCCCTTCCCGGTTGAAATAAACGCTGTCGCTGCCCGTATGGCTGAAAACCCCGTCCAGAATAATCGCCATACCCAGTTCCCGGGCTTTCCGGCAAAGCCGCCGGAAGGCCTCGTTGCCGCCGAACATCGCGTCGACGTTGTGATAGTCGGCGGTATCGTATTTGTGATTGCTGACCGATTCAAAAATGGGATTGAGATAAATGGCGCCGACGCCGAGACCTTTCAAATAGGGCAGTTTGGCTTCCACCCCCGCCAGATTGCCGCCGAAGAAATCATAAGCGAGAATTTGTCCGGTCGCCTGATCCCTGGTATACACCGGTTCGTCGTCCCAATGGGCGTGAAGCAGGCCGCCCGGCTTGACATGGGTTATTTCACCATGGGGATTGCCGTTATAAAAACGGTCGACGAAAATCTGATAGACGACGGCCCGCCGGAACCATTCGGGAACAGCGGCGCTCCCGCGGTATACGGTGATCTGATAAGCGGGCGGCGGCTCGCGGTAAATGCCGCCGACGCCGCCCCGGTTCTTTCCGTTGTTGCCGTAATACCAAACTCCGTCTTCGCAATAAACCAAAAAGTAATACCAGACAATTCCCGGCTCCTCCGGCATCGCTATCGTGGCGTGATAAGCCGTTCGCCCGTCCGCAGCGGCTTGGGGGAGCATCGGCTGTAAAATCTCCCGGTCGTTCTGCCACAAGCGGAGCAGCACTTTATCGATCCGGCGGCTCTTATCGGCCGTCAGGGCGAGCGCGACCTCTTCCCGGCAGCGGGCAGCGCCGAAAGGGCTGCGGAACGAAAGCAGATGGGAATTATGGCAAAGCCAGCCGCCGGACATACCTTCACATCCTTCCGGCACTGTTTCAGGCCTCTACCGTGACCGGCCGGATATTCCAAATGCCGATGGCATATTCGCTGACGGTGTGGTCGCTGGAAAAAGTCCCTGAACAGGCGATATTGTGCGCCATGATCCGCCACCAGGCTTGAGGGTCCCGGTACAGGGCGTCGATCTTGGCATGGGCCTCCACGTAAGCTGCAAAATCTTCCAGTTCGAAAAAATTGCCGTGCCCCTGCATCAAATAATCGTACAGCGGCCGGAATTCGTCGGCCGGGTCAGGCAGCAAACTGCCGTCGATCAACTGGTTGACGACCTTTCCGAGACGCGGATTGTTCTGGCAGAGCGTCCTGGGACTGCAGCCCTGACTGCAGAGCGCGGCCACCTCTTCCGCCTTCAGGCCGAAAATAACAATATTCTCCGCGCCCACCGCTTCCCGGATCTCGGCGTTGGCGCCGTCGAGCGTCCCGATGGTAAGCGCGCCGTTCATCATAAACTTCATATTGCTGGTGCCGGAAGCTTCCTTGCCGGCGGTGGCGATCTGTTCGCTGACATCGGCGGCGGGAATGATCAGTTCCGCCAGCGACACCCCGTAATTTTCAAGAAAGACGACCTTCAGCTTATTATTGATGGCCGTGTCCTGATTGATGACGCCGGCCAGCCTGTTGATCAGCTTGATTATTTTCTTGGCCAGATAGTAGCCGGGCGCCGCCTTGCCGGCGAAGATGACGGTCCGGGGCACAATATCCAGCCCGGGATTTTCCTTGAGCTGGTTGTACAGATCCATCACCCGCATAACATTGAGCAATTGGCGTTTATAAGCGTGAATGCGCTTTACGTGGACATCAAAAAGGGAAGCGGGATCGACCGTGATCTGGCATTGCTGCTCAATAAACCTCGCCAGCGCCAGCTTCTTTTGGTATTTGACCTCCGCCAGCCTTTCCTGGAAGGCGGAGTCTTTCACGTAATAGCGAAGCCGGTTCAGGTCCAGGGGATGAAAAATCCAGCCGGAGCCGATCGTAGCGGAAATCAGCTCCGCCAGCTCGGGATTGGCGCTCAGCAGCCAGCGGCGATGGGTGATCCCGTTGGTTTTATTGTTGAATTTGTATGGCGTGAACTGATAGAACAGTTTCATGCATTCATTCTTGAGAATTTCGCTGTGAATTTTCGCGACGCCGTTGACACTGTGGCTGCCGACGACCGCCAGGTGGGCCATGCGCACATATCCGTCGCCGATGACGGCCATGGCGGCGATGCGGTCCCAGTCCCCGGGATAGTAGTGCCAAAGATCCCGGCAAAACCGCTCGTTGATTTCGTAGATGATATCATAGATGCGGGGCAGCATCTTCTGAACGATGTCGATCGGCCATTTTTCCAGCGCCTCCGGCATAACCGTATGGTTGGTGTAGGAGATGACGGCGGTGGTGATCTGCCAGGCCTCGTCCCAGTTTATTCCTTCCTCGTCCAGCAGAATGCGCATCAGCTCGGGAATCGCCAGGGCGGGATGGGTATCGTTGATGTGAATGGCGGCTTTGTCCGGCAGGCACCGGAGATCGCCATACTGCTTCCGGATGTACCGCATAATGCTCTGCACTCCGGCCGACGCCAGAAAATACTCCTGCCTTAGCCGCAGCACCCGTCCTTCATAATAGCTATCGTCAGGGTAGACAATCTCCGAAATGGCTTCCACCGAATATTTATATTCCACGGCTTTTCCATAATTGCCCTGGTTGAACGACGCCAGGTCGAAGTCGCTGTCCAGCGTTTCCGCGCTCCAAAGCCGCAGCCGGTTTACCGTGTGATTGTCGTAGCCAATGACCGGGATGTCATAGGGAACGGCCAGTACGGTGCCCAGAGCGTCGCCGAAATGGACGGTCACCGCCTTGTCCGGCTTCCTGTGCTCCCAGATGCTCCCGTTTTTCAACCAGTTATCCGGGTGCTCCACTTGCTCGCCGTCAATGATTTTCTGCTCGAACAAGCCGTATTTGTAGCGGATCCCGCAGCCATGCCCGGGCAGTTCCAGCGCGGCCATGGAATCCAGAAAGCAGGCCGCCAGGCGCCCGAGGCCGCCGTTTCCCAGCCCGGCGTCATGCTCTTCCGGGACAAGTTCGTCATAACGGATGCCGAGCTCGGCGAGCGCTTCCCCCCATGCCTCGCGGGCGCCGATGCTGCGCATATTGGTGTCCAGCAGCCGCCCGAGCATGAATTCGATCGAAAAATAATACACCTGTTTTTCGCCCTTGGCCAGATATTGTTTATTGGTGTTGACCCATCGCTTGCCGATATGCTCGCGGATGAAAGTCGCCAATACGACGTACTGGTCGTAGGCAGTGGCTTCGTCAAGGCTTTTGCCCCGCATCACCAGCATCCGGTCGATGAAGGCGGCCTTGAATTCCTCTTTGGCTAGCATCATGCTTTTCCCTCGCTCGCTTGTAAACGCTCATACACCTTTGCGTATTCCAGGGCTGATTTATGCCAACTGAAATCCGAACTCATGGCGGCTTTGACAAGTTCCGGCCACACTTCCTGATCATGGAAAAACTTCAGGGCGCGCTTGATCGTGTGCAACATATCCTGCGGGTTATAATGCGTGAAACTGAAGCCATTTCCTGTACCAGTATATTCATTGTAGGGGAGAACGGTATCCTTCAGGCCGCCCGTTTCCCGGACCACCGGCAGGCTTCCGTAGCGCAGGGCGATCAGTTGGCTGATTCCGCACGGCTCGGCTAAGGAGGGCATCAGCAGCAAATCGGAAGACGCATATATCTTGCGGGATAACGTGTCGTCAAAGAAGATATTCGCCGACAATTTCCCCGGAAAGCGATGGGAAGCCACCCGCAGCATGCTTTCATATTTTTCCTCACCGGTCCCCAGTACGACGAGCTGCAGGTCAAGGGCCATCAATTCTTCCAGAACCTCAGCCACCAGATCCAGCCCCTTGGCCTCGACCAGCCGGCTAACCATCGCCAGCAGCGGGGTTTCCGGCTTTATCGGCAGGCCCAGCTGCTCCTGCAGCTTTATCTTATTCATTTGCTTGCGCCCGATGGAGCGGTGCGTGTATTTTACCGCCAGGCTATCGTCGCGGCCGGGATTGTACAATTCGCAGTCAATGCCGTTGACAATCCCGAACAAATCGCCTTCCCTGCGGCGCAGCAGGCCGTCCAGCTGGCGGCCGCCTTCCGGCGTGAGAATCTCCTGGGCGTAACTTTTGCTGACGGTGGTGATGACATCGGCAAAAGCAATGCCGGCTTTGAGATAATTGACGTTTCCAAAAAAGTCCAAACCGTCCGCGGTAAAATACTTGGCCTCGTCCAGCTCCAGCAGATCCCCCAGCACCTTCCGCTCGAACACCCCCTGGTACTCGATGTTGTGGATGGTCAGTACGGTGCGCAAGGCGGAATAGCCCTCCCGCCGGCGATAATGCTCCTCGAGCAAAACCGGCAGTACCGCAGTATGCCAATCGTGGCAGTGCAGTATTTGCGGCTGGAAGTCGAGGCGGGGCAGCGCCTCCAGCACCGCCCGGCAATAGTATGCGAAGCGTTCGGCGTCGTCGCCGAAGCCGTATAGTCCCTGACGTTTGAAATAATATTCGTTATCGATGAAGTAGCAGGTCAGCCCTTGGTGCTCCAGTTTGAACAGGCCGCAGTATTGCCGGCGCCAGCCGACCGGCACGTCGAACTGCCCGAGAAACACCATGTTTTCGCACCACCGGCTGGGAATATCACCGCTTTTCGGCAGAATAACACGGGCCTCCATGCCCAAGCGGCCCAGTTCCTTCGGCAACGAGCCCACAACATCGCCCATACCGCCTGTTTTGATAAAAGGAGCTGCCTCGGTTGCAACAAACAATACCGGTTTCACCTCTACACCACCCTTCGCTTATCGATCACCATGACGAAGTTCGCGTCGCCGCTCAGGCGTTTTCCGCTCGAAATGCAGACTTCCTTGTCGCAAATGACATTGTCCAGCGTGGCATTCGACTGAATGATGCTGTCCTGCATGATAATTGAATCTCTGACCACCGCTCCCCGCGCTATTCTCACGCCGCGGAACAGCAGGCTGTTTTCCACCCTTCCCTCGATGATGCAGCCGTTCGCCACCAGCGAATTTCTGACCGCCGCGTCTTCGCAATACTGGGCCGGCGCTTCATCCCTCACCTTGGTATAGATGGGTTCGTCCTGAGAAAACAGGCTTTCCCAGATCTCCGGCTTGAGAAGATCGAGATTGGCCCGGTAAAAAGACTGGACGGAGTCAATCCTGGCCATGTAGCCGGAATAAGGATAGGCATAGATCCGGTAGCGGCGGAGGTTGCGGATAATTCCTTCCTTGGTGAAGTCGAACTGGCCGCGGGCCACGCAGTCCTGGATGATTTCGACCAGCCGCGTCTTGGCTACAATAAGCATCTCCATCCCTATATTGCCGCCGGCTATCTGCCCCGGTTTGATTTCCATATCGGCGACCCGCCCGTCTTCATCCAGGTTCAGCAGCGTAGCCATCGTAAAGGTTCGTCCCGGCTGCGGCCGCTCCGTTTTATACAGCAGGGTGATGTCCGCGCCGCGTTCCAGGTGGAAGCGGAAGGCGTCGTTAAAATTGATGTTGCAGACGATCTGACTGCCGGCGATCAGGATATACTCCTGGGAGCTTTTCCGGATGAAATCCAGATTGTTGTAAAAAAACTCCAGATCGCCTTTATAAATACTGTTGGAGTAGTGAATATGATCCGGGGGAGGCAGAATGAACAGACCGTCCTGCTTGCGGGCGAGGTCCCATTCCTTGCCTGAACGCAAGTGATCAATCAGCGAACGGAAGCGATGCTTGGTCAGGACGCCGACCGTGTGAATCCCCGAATTGACCATGTTGGACAATATAAAATCAATAAGGCGAAACCTGCCGCCGAACGGAAGGGCGGCGAGCGGACGATGGCCGGTCAGGGTGCTCAACAGTTCTTCATGCTCGTGCAGATTGATGATCCCCAGTACATTTTTCATCTTTTACCGCCTCTCCTCCACCTTTACTCAAGGATGGAACCGCTACTCACAACCTCCTTGGCGGGAATCGCCACTCTTTCTCCCAGAACGGTAACCTTCACCTCCTCCTGGTTCGCCGTAGTTTCGCCGCCGATCATGCTGCCGGGGCCGACAACCGCTCCGGGGCCGATAATCGCCTTATCCACGTAAGCGCCCGGGCCGATCTCGGCATCAGGCATGACTACGGAATTTCTCACGACTGCTCCCCGGCCGACCTTCACGCCGGAAAACAACACCGAATGGTTGACTTCCCCGGCAATCCGGCAGCCGACGCTCACCAGCGAGCGGACAATCTTTCCCGTATCCATCACCAGATGGGGCGGCCAGGAAGGATTGGTCGATGAAATCCGCCATTTGGCGTCATGAAGATCCAGGCCCGGCGTATCGCTCAAAAGATCCATGTTGGCCTCCCACAAGCTCTCCAGGGTGCCGACATCCTTCCAATAACCGTCAAAGCGATAGGCCATCATTTTCTGCCCACCGGCCAGCATGGCGGGGATGACATTTTTCCCGAAATCATGGCTGGACGCGCTGTCCTTATCGTCTTGCTCCAGATAGCGTTTCAGGACATCCAGCGTAAAAATATAAACGCCCATGGATGCCAGATTGTTCTTAGGAACTTTCGGTTTTTCCTCAAACTCGACAATCCGCCCGTCAGGCGCAGTGTTCATGATCCCGAAGCGCCGGGCCTCTTTGCGGGGAACCTGGATGACCGCAATGGTGGCATCGGCCTGGCTGGCCTTATGAAAATCAAGCATTAACGAATAATCCATCTTATAAATGTGATCGCCGGATAACACCAACAGATAAGCGGGATTGAACTGTTCGATAAAACTCATATTCTGGTAGATGGCGTGGGCCGTTCCGGCGTACCATATCCCGCCGCTGGCCTGCACAAAAGGCGGCAGAATATATACGCCTCCTTTCATGCGGTCCAAATCCCAGTGGCTGCCGCTGCCGATATAGCTATGGAGCTCCAGCGGCTGGTATTGCGTCAGTACCCCCACCGTATCAATGCCGGAATGATAACAATTGCTCAACGTAAAATCGATCAGACGATATTTCCCACCGAAAGGAATTGCCGGTTTTGCCAGTTTCTTGGTCAACACGCCCAGCCGGCTGCCTTGCCCGCCGGCCAGCACCATAGCCGCACAATCCTTACGCATACGCCTCCTCCTCCCGCTGTGGCACGCACTGCCAATATACCGTAGACAATGGCGGAACCATAATCGTTATGGAAAATCTGCGACCATGGCATGCCGCCTCTTGGGCGACGACTTCCGTATTGCTTTGGCCCGAACCCCCGTATTGCCGTTCGTCACTGTTGAGCACTTCCCGGTATACTCCCGCCGCGGGCACTCCCAGCTGATAGCCGTGACGCACTGTCGGCGTAAAGTTGCACACGGCGATAACCCAAGCTCCCGATCGGGTCTTGCGGAGAAAACTGATCATGCTTTGCTCAGCATCCTGGCAATCGATCCATTCAAAGCCCCGCCAGTCCGTGTCCTCCTGCCACAGCGGCGGATTGGCGCGATAATAATGGTTCAAGTCCCTTACCCATTGCCGGAGCCGGCGATGCAGGTCAAAATCCAGCAGCAGCCAGTCTAATTCCTGTTGCTCATTCCATTCGATGAACTGGCCGAACTCCCCCCCCATAAACAGTAGCTTCTTGCCGGGATGAGCCATGAAATAACCGTAAAAAGCCCGCAAACCGGCGAATTTTTGCCAATAATCGCCCGGCATCTTATCCAGCAAGGATTTTTTGCCGTGCACGACTTCGTCGTGCGACAGGGGCAGCAGGAAATTCTCCGAGAAGGCGTACATCAGCGAAAATGTCAGCAGGTTATGTACGTGAGCGCGACGCCCGGGTTCACAGGCCATATATTTTAATATATCGTTCATCCAGCCCATATTCCATTTATAGTCGAATCCCAGTCCGCCCAGATATACCGGTTTGGTAACCGAAGGCCAGGTTGTCGACTCTTCCGCAATGACCTGCGCCTGAGGATAATATTGATGCACCGCCTCATTGAGCTTTTTGAGAAAGGCTACCGCCTCCAGATTCTCCCTGCCGCCATGCCGGTTGGGCAGCCACTCGCCTTCCTTCTTTCCGTAGTCGCGGTACACCATGTTGGCCACGGCATCCACCCGCAAACCGTCGATGTGGAAAACCTCCAGCCAGTATAGGGCGTTGCTGATCAAAAAACTCCACACCTGCGGCCGGCAGAAATCAAAGTTGAGCGTGCCCCAGTCGCGATTCTCGGCCAATTGGGAATACCCGCTCTCGTACAGCGCCGTCCCGTCAAACAGCCGCAACCCGTGATCGTCTTTGCCGAAATGTCCGGGAACCCAGTCAAGGATGACGCCGATCCCCTGCCGGTGAAATTCGTCGATCAGACCTTTCAATTCAGCGGGCCCGCCGTAACGGCTGGTCGGCGCAAAATAACCGGTGGCCTGATACCCCCAGGAACCGTCGTAAGGATGTTCCGCCAGCGGCAGCAGCTCCACATGCGTAAACCCCATCTCCGCCACATAAGCCGGCAACATGCCCGCCAGTTCCCGATAACTGTAAAAGCCGCCGCCGGGTTTCCGGCGCCAGGACCCCAGATGCACCTCATAGACCGCCAGCGGCTGCTGGATCGAAAGCCCCGCCGCCCTGCGCCTTTCCTGCCAGTCGCCGTCCCGCCAGGCATACCCGTCCTCATCATATAGCCGCGACGCCGTGCCCGGCCGCAGTTCGGCGTGCCGGGCGCAAGGGTCCGCCTTCAGGCGCCTGGTCCCGTCCTTGGCGGTGATTTCGTATTTGTACAACTCCCCGGCGCTCAGCCCTGGTATAAATAACTGCCAGATGCCCGACCCGCGCATCATCCGCATACGGTGTCCGCACCCCTGCCAGGAATTGAAGTCGCCGACCACGCTTACACGCCGTGCGTTCGGCGCCCAGACGGCAAACGTCCACCCCGCCACGCCGTCTTGCCGGCAAGCATGCGCACCCAAAAAGCGGTAACTGCGAAAATGGGTTCCCTCGTTGAATAAATGCCGGTCGTAATCACTGATCATATTCGCTGTCTCCATCTTCGGCGCCTAACGGCAACTTTGTCGATCCGCCCTACCCCATGATTTCCGTCCGCGTTCCGCGGCGCTGAACAGGCTTTCCGCGAGGCCTGCCAAAGCCTTCCGGGATACGCTAAATGAAGCTCGCAAAAAGGCCTGCTTCCCCCGTTTCGTCGTCTCCGTGCTTTTCTTTTATTTTATCACACGGAAACCTGTCCCTGGCGAGCTTCGTCGTTCAATGCAATCGGCCCTTGCACGGTCCTGATCGCCTTGATAATCAAATCCAGCATATTTTCCGCATCCTGGACGATATCTTCGATCTCTCTTTCCAGGGTAAGACACGGGATCAAATATTCGGTAAAGGCCTCGCGCACCAATTTCGCGGTTAAAGGGATATTCTCTATCCGGAATACGCCATCGCGAACACCTTCCTCCAAGATATCTTCCAGAATTTGGTTCATATTTTCTTTTATTGTCTTGCTCAAATCCGTCGTCTTAATCCCGATATAGCGAAAATACCGGACTTCCTTGATAAATTCAGTAAAGGCATGGTCCTGACGCATTTTGAGATTGATCGCCTGTATGTACCCGATCAGAAACCGGCGGAGCCTCATTTCCGGCGATGCCTGGCAGGAGGTGGACAAAAGGGTCAGCAATTGGTCGATTTCTTCTTGAGCCCGTTCCAATAGCCCGTCGATTAACGCTTCCTTGCTGGAAAAGTCGTTGTAAATCGTTCCCACGCTACAGCCCATTTCGTGCGCAATATCCCGCATCGTGGTTCTGTTTATTCCATGCTCTGCAACAATTCGTATGAAAACGTTCAATATTTGATTCCGTCGTTGAATCGCCATTTTCTTTTGATTCTTCCTTCCCGTTGACTCGGAGGTTGACAGTTATCAATCAGCCCGCTGGATAGCTTGAACATTTTTGCTATTTGTTCAATTATACCATTTTCTTACTCGAAATTGAATATTTTCCATATCACATTGAATATTTTCCCTGTCATATTCTGTTTGATTTTAGGGAATGGCGCCCTGGCATTTATGGGAGAACCGGTTCCCGCGGGCTTGGCCTTGTTGATCAAATCCAATAAATTCTTGTGCTTTTGTCCGCGATTTTTCCCGGATTATTGGCCAATCTATTTTTGAGGAGGTGATAGCCGGTGAAATGCTCTACCTGTGGGCTGGAATTAGGCAAAGAACTTGCGCCGAAGCGCAAAGACAATCCCAAAAACGAACATGACAAGCCCAAATGCCCCACCTGAGGAAAGTAACCATGGGCGACAGTCTTGTCGCCCAGCTATTTATTAATTTTTTCTAAACCGGATGCGGCAAGGCCTAGTTTCGTTGTTGAAAGCTCCACAACCTGCGTGCAGCGAAAAACCCGCGTTTCCCGCGGGTTGCAGCTATTCCGGATGGAATGGATTTTTCGACATCCCGTCTATGACAGGACTATCCGGCCCGTAGTTTAAGTCAGACCGGGACGGCCCGCCGCGGCTCAAACTCCCGCAGATCAAAACTTCAGGCATCGCCAAGAGCGCGGGCCTCAAGGCATATATACGTGGTCGTAGGTCAACGGCAGTTGGTTATTGAGGCCCTTGGAAAACAGAAGCTGATAAATGTCCAGCCCGGTAGCGCGAAAAGCGGCGGCGCAGCCGGCTAAATACAGTTCCCACATGCGGACAAACCGGTCCCCGAATTTGTCCCGTATCGATTCGATCTGTTGGGAAAAATTCAAATGCCATTGATCAAGGGTCATAGCATAGTGCATGCGCAGGCTTTCCGCATGGAGAAGGTGAAAATCACTGCTGGGAAGCTGCCAGATGACTTCCCTCAACGTGGGGACATATCCCCCGGGGAATATATATTTTTTTATCCAGGTATTCTCGGGTTTGTCTTCCACCGTGTCGGTAATCGTATGCAGCATCGACAGTCCGCCGGGATTCAGCAGTTCGTTTATCTTGCTAAAATACTGAGGCATGTTGGACTTGCCCACATGTTCAAACATGCCGACGCTTACCACTTTGTCGAAACGGTGCTTTGCCGGGTCAAGGTCAAGATAATTCATAAGTTCCACAGTCACCTGGCCGGTTAGGCCAAGATCGGCTATGCGCTGCCGCACTCCCCTGTATTGCTCTTCGCTCAGCGTTATGCCCATCGCCTTGACGTTATAGGCCTGCGCGGCCTTAATGATGAGCCAGCCCCAGCCGCAGCCGATATCCAGCAACGTTTCGCCAGGCTGAAGATGAAGCTTTTTCAGGATGTGCTCGATCTTCTGCAATTGCGCTTGCTTTAAAGTATCATCCGGGTGTTTAAAATATCCGCAGGAATAACTCATCGTCTCATCCAGCCACAGCGCAAAGAAATCGTTGCCCAGATCGTAATGGTGTTGGATATTCTTCTTGGCCTGAGCCCGGTCAGCCAGATTGGTAATGCTTTTAATCGCCCTGGCGGCTTTGCCTGCCGTGGTGAAATACCGGTAATTATCCGACAATAGCAGGAGAATGTCTTCCAGCCGGCCCTCATATTCCACTACCCCATCCATATACGCCTCTCCCAGGGCCATTGTCAGATCATCGGCGTAAAGGGCCGGATTTGGGCACGATTTAAAGGTTAAATTTACCTTTGGTGCAGTATCGCCATAATCCACTTCTTCATCATCCCAGAAGCGGACTCTAAGCCCGCCGTGCCGGATTTTTCCGAACAGCGTTTTCATGAGCTGTTTTTGCATTAGCGGCATTCCCGCAAGATTCATGCTCTCACCACCTAGCGTTATTTACCCTTATATTCCTCCCCCAGGGAATAATTGTCAATTGTCATTTAGGTCCAATTCGGGCCCGTTGGAAGGCCTAAGCTCCACTGGAAAAAGATAGCGTATTCTCCAGCAGTCTGAATTAGGGAAATTTCCCTTTTTCACCCTTTTAGACTTTATGATCATTGGTATTTTTACATAAAATTACCGCACTACAAACAACGGTTTTTATGCCAAACGCCCTTATCCCCACCGTAATCCCCGGCAAGAACCGTGTCCCTATGGCTATTCCTTGCCGGATTGATTGGCAAGAGCAGCTTAGGAACCGTCAGGCAACCGTTCTTGACTGAGAAGATTTGAGAGGCAGGTTCTGAGGAACCTGCCTCTCAATGTAAATTAAGCTGCCAGGGAAAGCTGCCGAATGCCTCTCCTCTGAGGGTGGGCACTGCCGTTCAGACTAACGGCGCAACGCCGTCAGACCGACATTTTTCCGCCGCTAAAGGATCCGCGAATCCGCCCCTCTCCCGCCGGCAGGAATCGCGTAAGCTCTTGTTTAGCCGTTTTCTCATCCGTTTTGCTCCACGCAACTGCCATTGTGTTTCCAGCGCCAGAAGCAAAATGTCTACATAATGAATAAGATATTATGATTACAATGAAAGGAGGAATAGGAGTGGGATACGGCCGCGACGAAGACCGTTTTATTTACGACCCTCAGGGCAACCATGGCATTATCGTCGTAAAGCCCACTTGTTCATTGGGATGTGATCATCATGGGCATTGTGACTCTAAAGTCATTATCGTAAACCCCAACTGCCCACCGGGACCTACGAGACCTCCGGGTCCTACCGGCCCTACAGGCCCTACAGGACCGACCGGCGCAACGGGGGCCACCGGGGCTACCGGAGCCACGGGCGCTACCGGTGATCCTGGAATAACCGGTGCTACAGGAGCAACCGGCGCTGCCGGCGCAACGGGGGCCACAGGAGATACCGGGGCCACCGGTGCTACCGGAGCTACAGGCGACCCTGGTGCAACCGGCGCAACAGGAGCCACGGGCGCTACCGGCCCTACCGGTGACCCTGGAATAACCGGTGCTACAGGAGAGACCGGCGCTGCCGGCGCAACGGGGGCCACAGGAGATACCGGAGCCACCGGGGCTACCGGAGCTACAGGCGACCCTGGTGCAACCGGCGCAACAGGGGCCACGGGTGCAACCGGCGACACCGGACCTACAGGAGCTACGGGCGATGTAGGCGCTACCGGGGCTGCAGGAGCTACGGGGGCCACCGGTGATACCGGCGCAACAGGGGCTACGGGAGATACAGGAGCCACCGGTGCTACCGGCGCAACAGGGGCTACGGGAGATACAGGAGCCACCGGTGCTACCGGCGCAACAGGAGTCACTGGTGCAACCGGCGATACCGGCGCAACGGGTGCTACGGGAGATACCGGGGCCACCGGTGCTACCGGCGACCCTGGTGCAACCGGCGCAACAGGGGCCACGGGTGCAACCGGCGTGACGGGCGATGTAGGCGCTACCGGGGCTGCAGGAGCTACGGGGGCTACCGGCGATACCGGCGCAACAGGGGCTACGGGAGATACAGGAGCCACCGGTGCTACCGGCGCAACCGGGGCCACGGGTGCAACCGGCGATACCGGCGCAACCGGCGTGACAGGAGCCACTGGCGATACCGGCCCCACGGGTGCCACCGGAGCCACCGGTGATACTGGACCCACAGGGGCCACCGGAGAAATTGCCCCGGGAACGACACTTTTTAATGTCCTTGGTCCTGTTGGCACCGCAACAGTCGGATTTGGAGAAGACTTGACTTTCCAATCCTCTACTCTGGACATTACGGTTACTCCAGGCTCTGCTATCGTAACGATAGAAAATCCCTCTCCCACTGGACCTACCGGGCCGACGGGAGCTACCGGGGCTACCGGCGATACCGGGCCTACAGGGGATACTGGCGCTACTGGCGATACCGGACCTACCGGCGACACCGGACCTACCGGCGACACCGGACCTACCGGCGATACCGGACCTACTGGCGATACCGGAGCCACAGGAGCTACCGGAGCCACAGGTGACACCGGACCTACAGGCGATACCGGACCTACTGGCGATACCGGACCTACTGGCGATACCGGGGCTACTGGCGATACCGGAGCCACAGGAACTACCGGAGCCACAGGTGACACCGGACCTACTGGAGCCACCGG
>DLGF01000017.1 GCA_002482545.1 Sporomusaceae bacterium UBA7701 | reverse complement strand
GATACTGGGGCCACAGGTGCAACTGGAGCTACAGGCGACATCGGGGCCACGGGGACCACAGGTGCAACCGGAGCTACCGGCGACACTGGGGCCACGGGAGCCACTGGTGCAACCGGCGACACGGGAGCCACGGGGGCAACTGGAGCCACAGGCGACACCGGCGCCACAGGTGCAACCGGAGCTACCGGCGACACAGGAGCCACTGGTCCAACTGGAGCCACAGGCGACACCGGCGCCACGGGAGCCACTGGTGCAACTGGAGCCATAGGCGATACAGGAGCCACTGGTCCAACCGGAGCCACAGGCGATACAGGAGCCACTGGTCCAACCGGAGCTACAGGCGACACAGGAGCCACTGGTCCAACTGGAGCCACAGGCGATACAGGAGCCACTGGTCCAACCGGAGCTACAGGCGACATCGGCGCCACGGGGACCACTGGTGCTACCGGAGCTACCGGCGACACTGGGGCCACGGGAGCCACGGGGACCACAGGAGGAGTATTAGGTTTTGCAGATTTCTTTGCGTTGATGCCTCCTGATAATGCAGCAACAGTTGCTCCCGGCACAGATGTAAGCTTTCCGCAAGATGGACCTACCAGCGGAACTACTATTGCCCGTACTGGTCCCAGCACATTTAACTTGTCGGCCATTGGCACTTATCAGGTCTTGTTTCAGGTGAGTGTGGACGAAGCGGGCCAACTGCTTTTGACTATTAATGGCGCTGACCTCGCCTATACGGTGGTCGGGCGAGCAACAGGCACATCTCAGATAGTAGGAATGGCTCTTGTAACTACGACTGCCATCAATTCATTACTCACTGTCCGAAATCCTGCCGGCAATGCCGCGGCATTAACCATCACTCCTCTCGCTGGAGGAACAAGACCTGTTTCAGCACATCTTGTCATTACGCAACTCGCATAGAGGGCAATGTGGCGCACGCGAGTCAGGGGATGGTTCTCTGACTCACCCAATCCCAACAATTTAGTAATCCCTCTACAAGCAATAAATATCCCCCGGCATAGCCGGGGGTATTGCTTTAACGGGCATAGCCCTACTCTACTAGCCATGCCTAAATGGCGTTGGCACGATCTGCCACATGCGAGGGGCTTTTTGCTTGCTACCCCATAAACGAATCTTGTGTCACAGGGCGGTTCCCTTGATACAATCGCTCTTTTTACTATCGAAAAAAAGTGGAAGTAGTACGTAAGACAGCACCCACCGTCCCTTTCCCCTGTCCCTTCGAGTTATTCAACATATTCGTACAGCACAACACTTTCGATATTATTGACAAATCTTCTTAGCTCTTTTGCCTGTTCCCTGGTAATTTCTCCAGCCTCAAACATTCTGCCGATTTCCGAGCGTTCGATGTCCATTACCTTCATGCGCAGGTCTTCTTTTTGCTCTTTTCGCTCTTCGCTGCTTTGTCTAGCCGGTTTCTCCAGGCGCTCAATCATTCGTTTATAATCCTGCATGACCGGATAAACCAGATTGGCCCGGTCATGTTCCTGGGCATGTTTCTCCAAAAAATCATAGGTGACCTGCAGCGCCTTTAACTGGATGTCATTGCTGATACGTAATTTAGCGGCAGCCAAAGCCTTGGTCGTTTTGCCGGAACTTCCCCGGTAATGCCTCCAGTTTCGGATCATCCTGCCAAGGAGATACATTAAGCCGGAGTTTACATTGGCGGAGAGAGCTTCTTCCCGGCGGTCAAGCGATTTTTCCAATGAATCAAACACCGCTTCGCTCATCTCATGCTTGGCCATGGCAGCATGAATATATTCTCTTTCTTTTTTCAAGGCCATCAACCGTATTTCGGCTATCTTGGGATCATGCGGCCTCTGTTCCGACCGGATATGCCTGAGCCGGGTCTTATATTCATCAATCAATTCATACGCTGCGAATCGATTTTCATCATCCATTTCCAGCCGAATCCGCTTAATCGCTTCCAACAGGAGTTTCCTTTTCGCTTCGCCTAACTCCGTTTCCTCTTCTGCTTCCGTTACGCCGGCTTCTCTTTTGCTTAAAACCGGCAAAAACAGCGTTGCCACGATTAAAGTGAAAAGAATGACGCCGGCTGCGAGAAAGAGAATCAGCGAACGCTGCGGAAATTCATCCCCATTCGCCAAAAAATAGGGTATGGAAAGAACGCCCGCCATGGTAACGGCGCCCCGGACTCCGGCAAGACTGATCGTCAGATTCGTGCGAAAATCGGGTTTAACAGCATCTTTCGCTTTGCTGAAATAATAATAGTCCGCATAAAAAAAGAGGTAGGACCAGATAAAGCGGATGCCTAAAATAACCGCTCCGATTACAGCAACATAGCCGATGATCAGGTAGTTGTCGATAGCCGGATCAGCCACTGCCTCGGCCATTGACGAGGGGATGTTTAATCCTAACAATAGGAATACCACTCCATTTAGCACAAACAAAGCGATGGACCATATGTTCTCCGTCAGTACCTGCTCTTCCGCGATCATGGTTTCCGTCCGTTCTCTCACCAGGGCATGAACAATCCCGGCTGCCACTACGCCAATCACGCCGGAAGCGTGCAAAAAATCTTCCGTGATAATATAGACGGCGAATGGCGTCAGGATCTGCAGCAGCGAATGAAAGGTCACGTCGGCGATGCCTTGTCGGCGTAGCGCAAACCGCAGCCAGGTCACCAGAAAGCCCAGGATCAGACCTACTATCGCCCCTGCCAAAAATTTATAGGAAAAATCCCAAATTGCCTCATGCAGCAAAAAATAACCTGTTACGATCGCCGTTATTGCATAATTGAAGGCAACTAGCCCCGAGGCATCATTGATTAAGGATTCTCCCCGTACGAGCGACAATATCTTCTGGGGAATTTGAATGCGTTTGGCAATCCCGTTCACAGCCACAGGGTCCGTGGGTGATAAAATAGCCGCGAGGGCAAAGGCCGCAGTCAGCGGAATGCCGGGTATCATCCAGTGAATAAAATAGCCGCCGCCTATCGCTGTTAAAATAACCAGAACAATGGCATTACCCAGGATCGGTAAGCGCATTTCCCACAATTCTTCCCGTGGGAAACGGCTTCCTTCGTTATATAACAGCGGCGCGACGAACAGAAGGAGAAACCATTCCGTTTCTATTTCGAATGAAATATCCTTAATTATAACCGCAAGCACGATGCCGGTGGCGATTTGCGTAAGCGCTGTCGGCACCGACGGAACGTAGTGGCTGACGATATTGGAAAATACCAGGCAGAAAAGCAGCAGCAATATTATTATTAATATATCCATTTCGGTTCTCCGTTTCTATGTATCGGGACAGGCCAAAGGCTCTCTCCCTTTGCCGTTTCAGACAGTCCTTCATTTTGTATATATTTCCCTAACCGGTGGCTGCATACTCTTCCCTGTTGCCTCAATTATCTGGCGGAATGAACTGCTTCCCAAAAGCGGACAGTGTCCCCAACCCATATCACGGGCATCACAGGGATGGTTCTCCTGATTCAATTTTTAGAAATCCAATGCCAGTTTGAAGATAAGCTTCCTCGTCTAGTGGAGGCCACCTCCACCAACTGCCCGTATAAACAACAAGAACCCGCCAAATTCGCGAGCTCTAAGTCATTCCGGATTTGATTGGTGGAGGCGATCCATAGCCTTGCAAATCCACCAATTTATAAGAGCCTGAAGGATACAGAAGATCCGTCCCCTCGTATCCTATTTTTCGTAGAGCATAATAGCTATTTGTCGGGAAATATCTCCAAACTCTGTCTATAGTATTTTTGTCTTGCCGATAATCCATTGATACGTCTATTTAATGCCGGTTTTAGTCCGTTGATATCTAATCTTACCCTGAGCTATTTCTTCCAAGGCGATTGTTACGGGCTTATTGGATTTGCTTTCGACGAGCGGACAAGCTCCACTCATGATCTCTCGGGCTCGTTTCGCTGCGAATACCGCCAAGGTGTACTTGCAATCGACCTTTTTCAGCAGTGCGTCCAGTGGTGGATTAATCATGGTATTTCTCCTTTTTCCACGTTGATTTCTCGCAAACAATATCATTACGTCGGCTTTTTGTTCAGTTCGGTATTAATTGAAGGGTGACTGGCACAGAAGCAGCGCACACCTTTCAAAGGCTCTGGCTTAGTTTCGATTGTTGATCCAATTGGACTGTTCAATAGAGATGTGTTCTTCGACTTGCTCCGCCAAGCGTGTAAGGCCCTCGCTCTCACTTAAACCTTGATAAGGACCAGCGGCAGATAAAAACAGGAACTTCTCACGCTTTAACCGCTCAGCCGTTGATCTGTGTGAAATCCAAAGGGCTTCATGTTGATTCATGTATTGTATACTTTCAAAGATGGCGATTAAGGCGCCCTCAATCGATATGATCCATTTTGTAGTCGCCGTGTCTACATGGCTAATGACCGGAATGCTAATGGCCAAAGTGATCTGAAAAAATTTCAGCACCTTATACCATTTTTTGTTATGGCCGCTTTTATCGATATACCAGGCAATTTGCGATTCCATCCTTATTCATGTTGGATGTGCCGCTATGTTCTCTAAAACCGGGATCTCCGGCATAATTTCATCTCCCTTATTAATAGACTGCATACCGAATCCCGATTTTATTTTGTTCCTCTCCTAAAAGGACCTTACAAAAGGATTCGAAAAGTCCACAGTGCCAAGGCCGCTCCCAATGCCGTCATAACGCCAGAACTAACCATTCCATAAGCAGCCAAATCCCACGTGTTAACCTGGGAACCCGCGTAAGCCCCAAGCATCCCCACGGCAAGATCACCGACCACTCCCAATCCGCGCCCCGGCATAAGCTTTCCCAGCGCCGCCCCCACGACAAAGCCGATGAGTAAAATCGCAAACATGTCTTATCCCCCTTTGCAGCCAACAAGCTCAATACTTATTTTTCGTTCCTCTTAGGGGTAATTTTTTTCATCAATTCTGGCCTTTTTTAGTTTACTACCCACAAACATCAGATTTTTTATCTGAGCTCTGTTAACGCCTGCGCGGGCAACATTCCGGTATATCTCAAGCCAATATTCTTCATTCACCCTAGGTTGTATAACAAGATCATCTAATTCCACCATAGCTCCTTCTTCCAGTTTCGGTAGGACTTCAATATTTCTTCCCGTCCTATCTTCCGCAGAATATTGTCAGTCTTTCATTCCCAGATCAGCTCTTAAAAATCTGGTTCTTTACACTTCGCATTGAATTTGGCTATTCTCTGATTCTGTTTCGCCATTTTGACCGGATCTACCGCCGCTATTTTTCCGCCATATTTAGCCGTCAAAAAACGCTCGATTTCATCGGGATTCAATCTGTAAATCGTCATTCCATTTGAGGATATGCTCATAAAATCACTTTCCCTTCTGCCCAATATGCCTCATTCTCCAGTCCCTGCCGCCAACAATCCCTCGCCCCAGCCGTCAGTACCGAATTTGATCATTGGCGTATCCTTCTTTCGGCCAGCCTTAGACCCGGCCATATTTGTCCTCGAAGCGCACAATATCGTCCTCACCCAGATAGCTGCCGTTTTGCACCTCGATGATTTCGAGCGGCAGCCTGCCGGGGTTTTCGATCCGGTGCTTTGTGGTCTGCGCCACAAACACGCCTTCATTTTCATGCACCATCGATTCGGTCTCGCCGATGGTCACTTTCGCGGCGCCGCCGATGACGATCCAGTGCTCGCTGCGGTGATAATGCATCTGCAGACTAAGTACCTGACCCGGATTGACGACGATCTTCTTCATCTTGTAGCCCGGTCCTGAGCCCAGCACGGTATATAGTCCCCAGGGCCGGTAAACCGTCGTATGCTCGTCCGCTTCCGCCCGGCCGCTGGCCTTGAGTCCGCTGACCAGGTCCTTGACCTTCTGCGACTCGCCTTTTTGCGCCACCAGGATGACGTCGTCCGTCTCCACTACCAGCAAGTCCTTTAGGCCGATGCCCGCGATCAGGCGGCTGCTTCCCAGCATCAGTGTATTTGAGCAATCAATCGGAATGCAGTCGCCTTTGACCGCATTGCCGTCAGTATTCTTGCCCAGCACATCATAAATGGCGTCCCAGGACCCGATGTCGCTCCACTTTGCCGTGAGCGGCAACATCACAACCTGGCTGGATTTTTCGGTCACGGCATAATCAATCGAAATATTCGGCATCGCGGCGAAATTTTCCGTCATCGCCGCAAAGCCCGTATCGGCCAAGCTGTGAATATCCGGCTGATGTTCCTTTAGTTCAGCCATAAACCGGTCGATGGTAAAGACGAACATGCCTGAGTTCCAATAATATCCGCCGCTCTCCAGATAAATTTCTGCCGTTTCCCTGTCCGGTTTCTCCCGGAACGCTTCGACAAGAAAACCGCTGCCGAAGGGTTTTCCGGTCTGGATATAGCCGTAGCCGGTTTCCGGGCTGTCGGGCGCTACGCCGAGCGTCACGACCTTATCCATGGCCGCCATCTCAACTGCCTGCCGTATGTCAGCCTTAAAAATTTCCGCGGAGCAGATAACCTGGTCGGACGGCGTCACGATCAGCACCTCATCCGGCCCGCACCCCAGCTCTTCGGTACAGTACCTTGCCGCGAAGGCGATGGCGGGTGCCGTGTTGCGAGCCACCGGCTCCAGCAGAATATGGGCGTCCTTTGCTCGTGAAACCGCAAGCTCGGTCTTAACATGGTGAACATAGTCCTCACTTGTCACGACAATGATGTCCGAAGATTCAACAGAATGACGGAAGCGCTCTATCGTCTGCGCTAAGAGCGACTTGTCGCCGTTCAACTTTAGAAACTGCTTGGGGAACCGCGTGCGGGAAAGCGGAAACAGGCGGGTACCCCCGCCGCCCGCGAGAATGATTACTTTCATTGGGAATCACGTTCCTTCCTGGTCCGGTATCAGCGCGAACAGCGAGCTAAACGCTCTCTGCCCGCAACCGTCTCGTATTTTGCCAAAGCCAGCCTTGCAAGCGAGTAGCTGACAATGCTTTCGGCCCCCTGATTGCGGTTTAGGCCGTCAGGCGTGATGCCGTCGCGGCATCCTCCCGTCTCGCTATCGATCAAGTCTTCACGACAGGAGTTGTCGCCCCCATACCAGCCGAAACTCTTCCGGGCCAGTTCCACCATGGCTGATTCGCCGGTTGCTTCATACGCCGCCAGGTGAGCCAGGGTGGCGGTGCAGGCTTCGAGAGGCTGCTCGTCGTACTGCGCCGGCTCTGCGCCGCGCTTCAGCCATCCGTTGCAGCCCACCGGGCGGAAATAGCCGTCGCGGAAAGTGACTAAATCAAGGAAGGACAGGCTTTCCCGCGCCACGCGAAGTAGCCTGCCCTGCCCCAGACGGCTGTACGCCGCGAATAAAGCCCACGGCAACACCGCGTTGTCATAAGTAAGGCTGTCTTCAAACCATTGCCAGTTCTCTCCGGCGCAGTGTTCAAAGTGGTCGTAAAGCGAATCAGCCAGTTCGCAAATAAGAAAATCGACCGCTGGGCTGTCGCTAAAACTAAGACCGATCAGGGCATACGCTTGGCCGCGCGAGGCGGTAAGGGATTGGATAGCGGGCAAGGCGCGCTTGACAGCGCCGCTACACGCTTCTTTTATTCCGGCGGGCATAGCGGGAGATGCCTGAGTATATCCGAGAGCCCACAGGCAGCGCCCGAAACAATCCTCCGACCCCTCTTTTTCCGTAAACTGCCGGTCGTAGGTCATGAAATTACGGAACCGGCCGGTTTCATTCTGGGCATACAGGACGAAACCCAGATAGCGGTAAACCAGGGCGAGGTAACCGGGCTTCTGTAGCTTCTCGTAAAGCATCACCGCCATGATCAGCGCCCTGACGTTGTCGTCGGTCGTATACCCTTCCAACAGATCCGGGACACTGAATCGCGCGTGCTGGAACATTCCCGTGTCATCGGTCATCCGGAAGATATGGGCATCATCAAAAGGTTTTGTAAGTTGATTCATTTATCCCGCCAGCGCCCCGTCCGGGCGGAATTCTTCCATAATACTTATAAACAACTGGGTATAACGTCCCGCGACATTGCTCCAGCTCATCATCTGACCAACTGCCAAAGTTTTCATCTCCATCTCTTTTTTCTGCAGAGGGTTGCAGAGAATATGGCGGATGCCCTCAGCCAACGAGTCGGAGTCCCTGAATTCAGCCAGCACTCCTCTGCCTTCACTCAACATCTCCCGGGCGTAGCGGTACGGAGTAGATACGACGACCCGGCCGCAGCCGACCGCGTAGGCCAGTGTTCCGCTGACCGCCTGCTCTTTCGAGAGATAGGGCGTCAGATAGATATCGGACAAGTGCAGATATTTTATCACTTCTTCTTTGGTCAGATACTTGTCGACAAACCGGACGTTATCCCGCACCCCGAGGCCTTCCGCCAGATCTATGAGGCTCTGCCGGTAGCTTTCGCCCGTTCCCTGTTTAACACAGGGATGCGTTTTGCCCAGAATAAGATACACCACATTAGCGAAATCTGCCCCGACTTTCGCGACCGCTTCGATGCCATACTCGATCCCCTTGGCCGGGCTGAGGAGGCCAAAGCTGCTGATGACCTGTTTACTCTTTAACCCATGAGCGGTTTTCAACTTTTCCCGCGACCCGACAAGCAGGTTCGGAACCCCGTGGGGAATAACCACTATCTTAGCAGCATCAATGCCGTATGTTCCGGACAATATTGGCACGGAGCTTTCAGCCATCGTTACAAGCTTCGCGCTCAGTTGCCCAAGTTCCCGTAAAACCGCCCGTTGCTTGGTAGATGGTTCTTCCAGCACCGTGTGGGTAGTGACAATAAAAGGAATCTTCAGCTTCTTGACCAAATCGATGATGTATTCGCCGCATTCTCCACCGAATATTCCGTATTCATGCTCGATAACCAGCAAATCGATATAGCTGTTTACCCAATGGGCGGTCCGCAGATAGCTCTCGCGGTCATGCTGACTTAGTTTGCATACCACCCGCAGGTCTTCATATTCTTCAGTATTGGTCACGGCAATAACGTATGGCCGGACTAACGCTATTTTGGTTACCTCGTTCACCAGATCTTCTGTAAATGTGGCCAAGCCGCATTCGCGGGGGGGATAAGTACTCAAGAAGGCGACATTTCTCCGCTCGTTCATCTTGTTACTCCTAACTTTCTTGATTCTAGGATCAATAAAGAGCTTCATTTTTCGATTCAGGGCATTTCCGGATATATTCCAGCAAATCGCCCAGAGAAGCGGTAGCCATGGCTATGCAGGAATCCGCTCCTCCATAATACATTTTCAGCAGGCCGGTCTTATCGTCCAGCACCAAACCGCTGGGAAAAACCACATCATCAACGTCCCCCTCCCGTTCGTACCGCTCGGTCGGTCCAAAGACCCATTCATCGCTCCGGTGCCTCACTTTATGGGGATCTTCAAGATCAAGCAGTGCCAACCCTAGCCGATAAATTGACCCGGAGGCGGTCTTTTTTACTCCATGGTAAAAGAGGAGCCATCCTTCAGCGGTTTCGAGCGGTGGCGCGGCAAGACCGATCTTTCCGCCGTCCCACCACGCACCGCGGCGGGCGTGCATCAATACGCTGCGGTCACCCCAATGCGCCAAATCGTCGGAATATGACAGCCAGATATGGGCCCCCGGGACATAGTTGGCAGCAATCGGCCGGTGGATAAGCGCCCATTTCCCGTTGATCCGCCGCGGAAACAGCGCAGCGTCCTTGTCTTCCGGCGGCATGACCGGCCCACGCCGGTCAAATTTTACAAAATCGTCCGTCAATGCCATGGCCACGAGCGGGCCACCGCGCGAATAGGCCGTGTAGGTAATTGCCCACTTTCCCAATTCAGCCAGCCAGGTAATCCGCGGATCTTCAATCCCCCAAAGCTCTTCCGGATAATTATCCGGGTCCGGCTCCAGGGTCGGCGCATCGTCAATCTGCCAGTTAGTCACGCCATCTTCACTAATGGCCTTGGTGAGGTGGGAAAACCCTCTTCGATCCTCCACCCTGGCAAGCAGCAAGACTCGGCTGTGAAAAATAGTCGCCCCCGGATTGAACACGGTGTTCACGGGATACGACCAGTTCTTAGCAGTCAAAATCGGATTGGCAGGATGCCGTTGGAAAAGTTCCTTAAAGGTATTATCATTGTTTTTCAATTTGGTTTCAAATTTATACGCAGTCACAAAAGGCCTCCTCTGTAAAAATCAGCATACCACAATGTCGCAATTTTTAATTTTTTTAGGATTTACTTTTAATATGTATAATTTTTTAAATTATATTCCTATATATATTTTACTCTTTTAAAATAATTTTGGCAACTAATTAATATTTTTAATCGCAATACAGGCCCAGTCCATCCTGATTACAAGCAGCACTTTTTGCTACCTCCCTCTTAAGGAAACAGCCATCAGCTGACGCTCTCATTGCTGACAAAACTATATGCTGCGGCAAATGCTCCGCCCCGCAATCGCAGAGACGGCTCTCCTGCTGGGGTATTGCCCTCTCCGGGCGTCGCGGGAACCCCGCACCAAAGCGCCGTGCTAATATCGGCAACATATGAGACACCACGACTTAACCATGGCGAATGCCTCTACAGCATATTAAGAGCGTTGAAAGCAAATCCTATTTCAATAAATCACAAGGAGGATTGCTATGGATCATCTAAATTTTACCAGGCTTTCGTCGGTGGAGATTGGGAGCTTGTGGTATCACTATGTAACTGACACTCTGGCCGAGCAGGTGTTAACCTACTTTGCCAAGAGTGTTCAAGATACCGATATCAAGCCTGTCGTAAACCTGGCGTTGCAGTATACCCAGAACAATCTAAAGGCCTCTCGCCAAGTGATGAGCACCGAGTCGATGGCTTTTCCCGTCGGGTTTACCGCAACAGATGTAGTTCTGAACGCGCCCCGCCTTTTCTCTGATTCATTCATGCTCTACTATCTGAAGCATCGTACCCAGCAGGAGACGTTGAACTATGGCATGTCTTTTTCCACTGCGAGCAGGGAAGATACACGCAAATTTTTCGAACAGGCCATTGACTTGTCGATCAAGCTGGATAACGAAGTTTCTCGGGTACTTCTCGCCAAGGGGCTGCTTATCAAGCCACCACATATCCCAACCCCGACCCAAGCTGAGTTTGTAGAATCCCCGAGTTTTTTGGGGAGTATTCTGGGAACTAATCGAATGCTTAATGGAATAGAGATTGGCCTACTCCATGTAGGCATTGATCTTGCCACCGTCACTAAGTGCCTACTGACTGGCTTTAGCCAGGTCGTTCGCGACGATACACTCTGCGATTACTTCTTGCGGGGGATGGACATCGCGAAAAAACATATTGTCGCCTTTTCCGACGCGTTGATAAAAAATGACCTGCAGGCATCTACCGCATGGGATCTTGATGTAACGGAATCTACTGTATCGCCCTTTTCTGATAAGCTCATGTTGTTTCACGCCACGACTATCTCCAGCTATGTTACGAAAATGTACGGCTGGGGAATGTCCAGCAGCACCCGCGTCGACCTTCATATCGATTATGCCAGGCTAATGATGGAAGTTATGCAGTACGGGGAAGATGGCCTCCAGCTCTTGATTAAGCGCGGCTGGATGGAACAATCGCCCTTGGCGGCTAACCGGCGGGAGCTGGCTCTTCAGCAATGATAACCAAAAAAGAGGAAAAAAGCCCTGAAATAAAAATGCCCCGGCCTCGTTCAGAGACCGGGGAACCGAAACTCATTCCGCCGCCAAACCATCCCCTTGCATCAAATGACGGATGACGCTTTCGCCAGGTCCAGGGCCGGCAGATACTTGCCACGACAACCAGACCCCTCCTTCATGCGCATGGGTAGCAGAGCCAAGCCCAGCAACGAGACTTCGAACAACTCCACCACGCCGAACGACTCCGTCACACTCAGATATGTAAAATCCATCTTTTCGATGCCGCAAGGATTCCGAGAAGAGCAGGAAGAGCAGCCGGTGGCTGGTTTCCCGGCTGAACTGAACGGTGGTCTCCCCGTTGACTTCGAGCTCACCAGACGAACAACAAAGCCCCCTCCTTGCCTTGATTAGCAAGGAGGGGGCTTTTGGTAGCGGCTTTGTTTCCAACGAAAGAGCTTCAGCCGCTCTGCTGCCGCCGTTTCGTTTTCTTCCACAAATTCTTGCAGCGCGTCGCAACCTTGGAGGCTCCAGAACTTGCAAGGGGAACGATTGCTAGGAGCAACGGGATGTAGTTCAAGACCACCCTGGCAACCGCTCCCGAGTGGGCGAAACAAACGGCCGGGGTTGCAAGCAGGGCCACAAGCACCCAGAAACTTTTCACTGCAATCCCTCCAATCTATCTCAGGTAGCGATCCAGAGCCTCCTGGAGCTTTCGCAGAGCCTCCGCTTCCTGTCCTTCGCTGACCGCATGGACAAGGCAGTGTTCGAGATGGTCCTGCAGGACGACCTTGGCCGTGTTGTCGATGGCTTTGCGGATGGCCGCTATCTGGAGTAGCACGTCCGGGCAATCACGGCCTTCCGCAACCATTTCCTTGACCGCCCTGACATGCCCCTCAATTCTGGCCAGCCTATTCATGACTTGCTTTTGGCGGGTATGTCCGTGATGTTCCATGTTATCCCTCCATCCTCAGAATATCCCCCTAGGGGGGATATTGTCAAGAGGCAATACGCCGCACCATCGCCAAGGGGGCTGTGAGATATCCGCATCCGTCCACAAATACAGAAACCCCTCCTTGCCATGCCGGCAAGGAGGGGTCGGGCTCCCTCAGGGGGAATTTTCCGGATTTGACTGGTGGAGGCGATCCGAAACACGTGAAAGACAACAATAATAGATATATAATCGAAGGATTGATCTCCAAACCCTATCGGATTTACCCGTTCAGCCGGAGATGCCGTAAAACCGAAGTCTCATCCCACCATGCTTTTTAAAAAAGCATTTTTAATTTGAAAAGCATCTTTTTGGTCTTCGGTCATGATGCTTTTTCTTGCGATTAATACAGAGTCATGCCAAACATCACTATCATCCAAGTATTTCCCATCCAAATCAACAAATGCTTCGATAACTTCCAGACAAGCAAATTTGGCCAATGCTTTAAATCCGTCAGGATAGATTCTCCAACAATCAACCGGGTATTTATGCTCTGGGCCGCTTGACGGAGCAATAATACAGCAAATGCCTTCCGGTTTTAGAACTCGGGCAATTTCAAAAATTGTTATCCAAGGATATTCAATATGCTCAAAAGTTTGTCCTGTAATTACAATATCCAGTGAAGCTGATTCAATCTCGCACCAGTCATAAGCATTCTTCAATAAAATATCAACATTTTTGCCTGAAACCATATCGCATCCAATATATTCCCAATGATCATTCTCAAAAACCGGCTTGTATGTTCCGTTTACGTCCTGTGAACCAATATCCAATATTTTGAGTGCTTTATCGGCATATTGAGCTAAATATTTTTTTACAAAATAATCCATTTTAGCTAGTGAACTTATATGCATTTGCATTCCTCCTTATTATTAGGTTATGATATCGAGTACATTATTGTCTCGATGCGAGATGTAAAAAAGCCCCCGGTTTCCCGAGGGTCTCCACTTGCCACGCGCCGCCGGCCTCATAGCCGCGGCCGTTTTCATTTTTCCATTTCTTTCCACCCGACAGCTGCATTCGGTGGCTGTCCGTCTCCCGGCTCAGTACGGTACCAGATACAAGGGGAGGTTCTATTGTATCATTTACATTCCTATTTTCTCAACTGTTGGCAGCCACCTCCACCAACCGCCCCCACAAACAACAAGAACCCGCAATGTTAGCGGGCTCTAAGTCATTCCGATTGGATTGGCGGAAGCGATCGATGGCCTTGCCAATCCCACCCGCTTCTTAGGTCCGGAATGATACAGAAGCAAAGAACGGCAACCTCTCTAATAAGTGAGGATTGCCGCTACAGCGATTATCTTATTTTACCTTGTTAGTCCCTTTGGTAGTCTAATACGATCTTACAGAGAGCTTTTACACCGGTCACAAGGATTTCGTCATTAAAGACATAATTCGGGGCATGGACAGGTATGACGTCGCCCCCCTCTTTATCGTTGCCAATATACAGGAAGAGGCCGGGCACTTCCTGCTGGAAAAGGGAGAATTCCTCACACCCCATTACCGGTGTAAAGTCGTCCGTCACCAGGTCAGTCCCCAGTGAAGAGCTTAAGCTTCGGCTAACCTTGGCGGCCAGTTGTCCATCATTGATCACGGGGGGCATAATGCGATTAAAGGTTAACTTATATTTGGCGCGAGCCGCCTGGGTGACACCCTTAACGACCTCCTCGATGCGGGTTTGGATAAAATCTCTGACTTCCAGGTCGAATGTGCGAACCGTCCCGTCGAGCGTAATCGTTTGCGGAATTATATTGACCGCGGTTCCGCCGTAGATTTTGCCGATCGTGATTATCGCAGGCTTTAGAGGATCGATTTCCCGACTGATGATATTTTGAAAGGCAGAGATCACGTCTGCGGCGACAACGACAGGATCGACCGCCAAATGCGGCCAAGCGCCATGTCCAGGCGTCCCGATGATTTCCAATTGAAAAAGATCGCTGGACGTCATAACCGGGCCAGACTTGACGGCAATGACGCCTTCCTTGATGCCGGGCCAGTTATGAAGGTGAACAATTGCGTCAACGTCGGGATTTTTTAAGCCTCCCGCTTTGATTATTGCGGCGGCGCCGCCAGTTTCCTCCTCGGCCGGCTGAAATATAAACTTCACATTTCCCTTTAGTTGATCTTTATACTGCGACAGAATATTGGCCGCGCCCAAAACAAAAGTCATATTGCCGTCATGGCCGCAGCCGTGGAATACTCCTTCATGTTCAGATGCATAGTCAACGCCCGAGCGCTCGTCCATGGCCAATGCATCCAGGCAAGCTCTTATGGCCGTCGTCGGGCCTTCGCCTCTCCCGCGCAACAGGGCGATGACTCCGGTTCCGGCTACTCCGGTCTGTACTTCCAGCCCTAGGTTTTTCAGATACTCCGCTACTTTTGCGGCCGTTTTGTACTCCTGAAATCCGACTTCAGGGATACGGTGCAGTTCTTTCCTGACGCTTACCAGTTCCTGCTTTATTTTCCCTATTTGTCTGTCCAGTTGGTCCATACCCTTCACTCCTTTTCATTGTTTGGGTTTATTGCGGCTGTCCAAAATGTTCGTTTTGAGGATGATCAGCCAAGCCGAGGTAGTCATTGGCTGTGACGAATCTGCTTCTGATCTGTTTATACCAAGGAATGTCCGCACTTTTTTCAAGAGTGATATTCGTTGCAATTCCCCTAATCTTTCCGACAAGTGCCTCGCTCTCAGTATAATATAGGAATTACCCCTCCCGAAATATCCAATTAGCGTTATTCCGATACATCCAATTCGGCTTTAAAAATATGGTTTATTCATATTGTCGCATTATAGCTGAAACTCCTTTTACATACTACAAGGAAGCACAAATGTACCGAGCAAAACAAGAAGCATAAGTTGCCGAAGCGGCAATCTTATGCTTCTTGTTACATTTTGTGGTCACTTTAAGTGGGATTTGGTTGGTGGAGGCGATCCGCGACCTTGCAAATCCGACAATTTTAGTTCTCTAAATGATGCAGAAAAGCTGTTCCCCAGCGACAATCTGTAGCCGCCAGTCCTTTCGATGTAGCTGCCGATTAACTTGCCTCATGTTGTTGGCTAGAGCTATTTCCGCCTATTTCGCTTCAGTTTTTTTGAACTCAATTTTGCGCTGCGTCAAAAGCTGCCGCATTAAGCAACCATTTATTGCATCTACAAGCATGTTCCGGGTCTCATCATCGTCCAAGCTCCCCAAGGAATAATCATATTCAAATATGAGCTTACCCTCTTCGCTCCAGTTCATCCGTACGGCAGTCTGGACATCGTTTAGTTTTATCCCTGCTCTTTCCGCCCGCGCCCTCGCGGTAATGTTCATGCATGCCGCTACCGCCGCTTCCAGCAGTTCGAAGGGCTGAAGGTGTTGACCTGTTCCTCCATTTTTCTCGGATGTATCCACGGTTATCTTTTTGTCGGCATCCATGCATTGAAAGTTTACACCCATACTCCTAAGCCTCATCATGATTTTATCCTCCTCCCAGTTTTTGGGGGAACCGCAGTTGGAAATACCTTTTCGATATCCCCCTAAAAAGCACCTGCAATTTGAGCAAGGTACAAAAGGGCACCGGCAGCCTTTCTTTTGTTTTGCTTCTTGCGTAATTTGCTGAAAAAAGCAAGCCCCGTTAGCCGTTTTGTGGCGGCAAACGAGGCTTGTCATGTTTTCTTCAGTATTTCAAGTGGGATTTGCCCGGCGAAGACGGTCTGCGTCCCTGCAAATCCACAAGGTAATAGCTGCATGTTATGTTTTATCATTTTATGTAGCCTGTCCCTGTATCCCGTCTGCTCCTACCTTAAAAATCGCTTCTTTCTCATCGTGAGAAATAGTTTGCGGTCTGCCCACCTTGCCTTGTTGTTTCTGGGCAATCAAAATATTATTGGCTAACGCTATGTATTCATCGCCAAATTGATTTTTCGCTAATGCCAATCCGACATTCAATACTGGAACTTTTCCGGCTTTATACAGCATCAGCAAGTCTAAAAATTCCTTATCGGTCATCATCGTCACCTCCAGTACATTTGATTATATGGTACCATATAAACTATAATTATTCAATAATAATAATTATAGTTTATAAAGCACGCGACGGCCACCTCCACTAACCGCCTCCAACAACAAGAGCCCGCGAAATTCGCGGGCTCTCAAGTTTTCCGGATTTACTTGGTGGAGGCAAAGAGCCGTCCTTTGTACTCCTGCGGCCGGGCCAGATGACTGTCCTTCCTTTCCTAATACCCCTCCCATAATCGATCCTCGTCGTTTGAGAAATCGTCCACACAGTATACACTCGTGCTCCCGCATTTGGGACAACATTCTAAATATCCGCCATCGCCTATCGGTTTCAGTATTGCTCCCTCTGTATTAAACACTTTTCCGCATTTTGTGCATTTTACAACTGCCATTTCTCCCTCTCCTTTTAGCTATAATCTGGACAAAAAGGCCTGACCTCTTGTGAGTCAGGGAACCGTCCCTTGACTCACTTTAACATTTCGGTATGATAACTAAAGCCAATTAGATACCATAAAAATAAAGCATTTTGCCACTAGCCACTGCGTCATCAATGGATAAAATAAGCTTTCTGCTAATCTCTTTCAATACAGAAGTTACAATCATATTTATCGAAATATACCAGAGGATAGTTGCACGTCTCGCACTCTCTTTTCAAAATAACTCCACCGATTCTCCATTTGCCGCATAATATAACTTCGTCTCTTTTTCCTACTCTCCCAAATCTTCATTTCATCACCGTTGGTCTACCAACATCTTTAATTTTAGTTACGTCAGAATACACGAGGATGTATCATGGTGATATTGAACGATGTCATAATTACCTAAGTAATCGACATTTGCAAGCAAATTTTACCACCTTGCGAGATTTGATTCAATTTATTTTTCCTAACAGAGGTCCGCTCCAACAACAAGAGCCCACAAGATTCGCGGGCTCTCAGCCATTCCGGATTTGCATGGTGGGGGCAATTCGCGACCCTGCAAATCCACCCATTTTTGTGTCATAGGAACCGTCCCTTGACACCTTTTGTTATTTACCTATCAGGAATAAACCAATCCCACAGATAATCATGCCAACTATTTGCCGTAATGATACGGCTTCTTTATATAGTAATAATCCTACTAGCAGTAAAACACAAGCTAAAATGATATTTGCAACTAAAGACGCTTCGCCTATTTTCCAACCTGCGCGATATAGGCTGACATAACCAAACTCAAGAGCTACAATCGAGATACCCAAAACAACTGAAGTCCAATTTGCTTTGGCAAGTTCAGCCGTCAGTTTTGGCGAACTGCCAGTAATAAAAAACATGATAATACTCAGAATCATGGCGGTAAAATAAGTTATGCCCAACGATGCAAACGCATTTATATCATTCGGCGTTGATTTTGCGCATATATTGTAAAAAGTATTTGCACCTATCACAAGTAAAATTGGCCATATTAGTTCCCACATATTTCCTCCAAAAATAAAAACCGCAAACAAGAAAAAGCCTTGTTTGCGGTAAGGTGCTCAATCCGAAATGAGCTATTTTTTTATAATATATCATAACTGCTTATGAGAGTCAACACAGCAAGACCTTTTGGAGTACCTTCGATACCAGGAATGTGTCAGAGGGACGGTTCCTTTGACATATTGTTTCGTTGATGGAGGCCCCCTCCGCCAACCGCTCCAACAACAAGAGCCCGCGGAATTCGCGGGCTCTTGTCATTCCGGATTTGCATGGTGGAGGCGAACCACGACCTTGCAAATCCACCCATTTTTGTGTCAAAGAACCGTCCTCCCGACACTAGTTATGCTAAAAATGTAATTTTGTTTAGCTTGAGCTGTTGAAACAAAGCATATCCATCGCCTAAATCCTGGATATCCCTTTTGGACATTTTTGCATCATCCCACAAAGCAACTTCTATTTCTAATCCTTTACCGCTTTTCTTGGATTTCCACATGCCTACTATTTCACCCTGCCATAACACGGCACCGGGATTTGAAACGGTCTGCCAAATTTGTTTTTGCCGTGCCTTGTTGTCCAAGATAACATCACGGTCTTGCAAACCTAAATAAGGGTCATGCCCTCCGAGCAAGTGTACTTTTCTCTCTGATTGCGGCGGGGATAAAAGCAGTTCTTTGTCAGTTGATAGTATATAGCGTTCTTTCCCGGACAGGTTGACAGGCTCGATTTCATCTATAACGGTTTGCCATATTCGTTCGGCCTGTAGAGAGGAACATCCAAGCCAATCCGCAAACCCGCCTATGGATGCGGGGCCGAAACAGTGTAGATATTTTCGCGCCAATTTTTGCTCGGGGACACCCTTTACTTCAAGGGAATGACCTGTCCAGTGTTTATATGCAGTAAATGTGGGGCTAATACCTTCTCTCTTGCCAAAAACAACCAAGCCCATAAAAGCGCAAGGCCGAAGTAAAAAAGAAACTGCTGCACCGCCGACGGTCTGTTTCTCCGGGTTCCCGTACATAGAGGGCTTGTTCCACAAATCCCTTTTATCATTTGGAAGAAGCGGCAGCACCCATTCGGCCAAAGTTTGGTCTAACACGGTTTTGCTTTTTAATACTTTGCCGTCCAGTTTCGGCATGACCTGTTTGAGTAACAGCAGTAATTCTCCAAAGGACATTTGCAAAAAATCAAGGGCCAGTTGTATTCCCTGGGTATAGATCCAAGGTTCGTCTTGTTCGGAAACAAGCGCCGCCAAAAACGCATCACTTTCCGAAGTGGGAAAGACCACGGGCGCACCACGAAAACTCCATGCCTGCAACAGTGTTTTCTCGACTTCAAGCAGCTGTTTCATATCGTCCTGTTGGCAATCAGGGATGCGGTTATGTAATGCGATCTCCCATGCGCCGGGTGGCGAGTTTTGAAAACCGCAAGCGCCAGCAATGCCCTCCACATCGGCCTTCTGATACCATGTGTCCAAATGGTGCGAATGAAGGCGAAATTGTCGAATTTGCTCTTTAGAGATATTATCCATGTATACCCCTTAATCCACATTATTTCACTTAATATCTCTTGTCTTAACGACCAAAACTATTATATAGCATATCTATTTGATTAACAAATCCGGCTTGCAACAGCAAGCCGGATAGCTCTTGACAGACCTTACAGATCCACCCTATTTTGTGTCACAGGAATCATCCTCCCGACACGGTGGGATGAATTCATAGTGCTTATGGACATTTGATATCATTTAACTCTATCCATGCCCGTCATCCTGAGAACCCTGATCGGGGCCGTTGCGCTAGCAAACGAGAAGATAGCAGACCAGAAAGACAAAGGCCCTACAAGACAAACAAATCACGCCGGAGGCACAACCCGCCTCCGGCGCTTTTTTTGTTTATCCCACTGAGAAAAGCACAGAAAAGCAGGTTGCTCTGATCGGCTCATAGGAAGGCAACTGGAGTTAATGACTTGTCCGTGAACACCATATACCTAAAAAGTGCCTAAATCTAAGGATTGCTATGTATCCGCTTTTTGCTATCCACGTTATCTCCCTACATGGAGTTCCGCTGTAGCGTATAGGACGGCTTTACCGGAAATCTTTATCCGCTCGCCGCAATCCTGACAATACAAGGTGCCGCCACGACGAGAGGCTTGGCGGGCTACCAACGTATTTTTTTCTAATTTCTTAGCCCACAAAGGTATCACATGGCAATGGCCGGAGCCACAAACCGGATCTTCTTCCACACCTAGCTTGGGGGCAAAGGTGCGGGTAATACAGTCATATTCCGTCCCTTTTGCCGTCAATTGCAGCAGCAGGCCATCCAACGCCTTTAGCTTTGCCTGATCAGGCTGTGCAGCAAGGACTTGATTTTCTTCTCCCAATACGCACACCAAGTCCCGGGCCATCCATGCTTCCACAGGACGCACACCTATCGCCTCTGCCATTTTATCAGTCACAGGCACAGGGGACAGATGATAAGCAGGAAAATCCATCTCATATAAATCGCCTTTGCGTGCTACGCTTAAATTCCCGCTAAGCGTTTCAAAAATAAATTCTGTTGAAGCGGGTTCATAAAAATTTGCCAGCACAAATGCGGTTGCCAATGTTGCATGGCCGCAAAGGTCAATCTCTCCACCAGGGGTAAACCACCGCAAACGATAAATGCTATTTTCCTTGACCGTAAAAGCAGTTTCCGAAAGATTGTTTTCCATAGCGATTTTCTCCATAAGTTCGTCCGAAAACCAGTTTTCTAAGACACATACACCTGCTGGATTGCCTTCAAAGACTTTTTCGGCAAAAGCATCTACAACATAGTATTTCATTCGGTCATTTGCCACCTTTCTTCTTATTCTAAACTAGCAATGGCCTCTATTTCACAAAGAATACTAAGGGGTAATTCTTTAACAGCTACACAACTACGGGCTGGTTTTTCAGTAAAATATTTTTCATATACTTCATTGAAGATTTTAAAATCTCTCATGTCCGTAAGGAAGCAGGTAGTTTTAATGACTTTGGTTAGATCACTGCCGGCTTCATCAAGAATTGCACCGATATTTTTTATAGCTTGTTCTGTCTGCGCCTCTAACCCATCAACAACGGTTCCATTGCTAGGGTTGATTCCGCCTTGTCCGGATATAAAGAGCAAATTGCCGATAGCTACTGCCTGTGAATACGGGCCGATCGCTTGTGGTGCGGCTGTCGTATAAATTTTTTCCATTCCAGTTCTCCTTTTGTTGCTTCTTAATTTGATAGTAGCACAGCAAAGAAATACACACAATACGAATATTGTGTGCAAAACAATTTAACGCCCTGTCCGCCCTCTTATATACAAAGCCTTTATGTCTTATCGCTTTTCAATAAAGCGCTAATAGTGATAAGGGCCTGTTTCAAATCTTCCGGGGTTTTAGGTGCTGCTACGGCCAACCGGACAGCAGCAACCGGTTTCGCTTTTCCGACGGCAAAACGTTCCGAACCATAAACCTGAACACCGGCTTCATAGGCAACTCGTTCAAAACTTTCTCCCGTCCATTTTCCAGGCAGGATAAGCCAGCGGAAAATGCTTTCATCTGCTCCAAGCACGGTATAGTCCTCTAATATTTCATTGACGATTTTATTGCGCTCTACGGCCAGACGACGGTGAGTATCCGCAAGCTGCATGGCTTTTTCTGATGCCATCACACGGGAAGCAAGCTCCAACAAAAATGGCGAAACAGTCAGATTAAGATTATAAAGTGCATCAGCCAAAATTTCCTGATACTGTTTTGGCGTTACGATATAAGAGAGTCGTAAGCCGGGTGATATTGTTTTGGATAAGCTGGCTATATAAACGGTTTGTTCCGGGGCGTAGGCGGCAACAGCCTTTTGCGGATGTTTACAAAGCAAGCTATGAATACCGTCCTCAATAATGATAAGCCCCTGCTCCTTAGCAACCCGCGCAATCATGCTTCGGCATTGATCGGACATCATGTGAGCTGTGGGGTTCTGATAATCCGGCATAATGTATAGACCCTTGATTTTGTCATTCTTACAGGCGTACAGTAAACCACCTTCACAGACTTCATTCTGCTCGTGACGAATGGGTACTAACTGAATACCCAGCATTTTTGCAGCACTTTTTACGCCGGGATAAGTAAGCGGATCCGTACCAATCCGATCACCAGCATGGAATAATCCCGCTAAAATCGCGGCAATCGCATTTTGCCCCCCGGTTGCAGGAAGTAAAGGCTTTTTTGTTGCTTGATAACCTGCTCTTGCAATTAACTTAGCTACAGCTTCTTTTTGCCAGAGTGTTGTAGTTAGGTTTCCATAGCCAAATAACCGGCCGAAATCCGGTTCTGCCATCATCTTTTTTAAAATCTGTGTAATTTCTTCGTAAGAGATGTCTTCGGGTATTAGAGAACCCAATTCGATCAATGAAGGTACATTTTGTTGTGGAACTACATGAAGGTTGGCTAAAGAATCATAAGAAACAAAAGTCCCGCTTCCGATTGTACTGCTAAGAAGGCCTTTTTGCGTGCAGGTTTTAAATGCCCTGGAAATAGTGCTGACGTTAATATCCAAAAAATCTGCCAGTTCTCTTTGCGGTGGCAGCTGCGTACCGGGCAATAAGTTCCCACTTTTAATGTCCTGTTCTAATTGCTCAGCTATGGCAATATACACAGGCTTATTAGTTTGAACAATTTTCGGTTTCCAGCTCATTGGGTAATCCTCAAACGAATTGACAGGCATTTTATTTTTCCTTTCTCCTCCAACTATCTTGCACACAATTATAACATTGTATGCAAATCACTACAACGCAATAATTACATTTTTAAGCAATCAGTTTCCCCTCGGCCCTATCAGTTAATAAAAAATGTTCTGGTGCAATATGTTTATAATGTGTCAGTGTCAGAAAGACGCTTCTTCCGACACATTTTTTGTTGGTGGAGGCCACCTCCGCCAACCGCTCCAACAACAAGAACCCGCGAAATTCGCGAGCTCTCAGCCATTCCGGGTTTGCATGGTGGAGGCGAACCATGACCTTGCAAATCCACCCTAATTTGTGTCACAGGAACCGTCCCCCCGACACGCTGAAAATCAATATTTCTCCTCATATTCCTTCCGAAATAACTCAAGCCTTCTCAGCGCTAACTCCAGTCGTCGGAGAGCCTCCGTTGTATCTTTCCCCGACTCATCCAGCCGAGAAAATTCATCAGACGCTTCCTGAATTTTGTCATATATCTCAGCTTCTCTTTCTTTGTACTCTAAACTAATGCGCATTTTCATCTTTCAACCTAATAATCGTAATAATAGAATTTTTTATAACTTCACTTTATACAAGGCTTGATCTGCTTTGATAAGCCGCGTTCTCGACAATATTATGAATACTATAGTCTGTAGATTATTAGTCTCATCTATCATATTCTTTAGATGCTATGATAGATAAAAAATTTGGCCTTGCCCTAAGAAAACTGAGAACGGCAAAGTGTGTAAGCCAGGAGGAATTCGCGGCCCGGATCGACGTGCACCGTACCTACATTAGCCAGCTCGAACGGGGACTCAAGAGCCCTTCGCTCCGTGTCCTGTCCAAAATCGCAAGGGAACTCGGCATCAGCTTGGCCCGTCTCATGGAGCATATCGAAAAAGAAGAATAGCTGCCGCCGTCCTTACGGCGGCCATTTATCGGGAGGTATTGAATACTATAGTATTCAATACCTCCCGATAAATTCCTTCTTTTGATACAATAAATCCGTGTTTATTCCACTCTCCGCCCAGCGATCCTCCTCCGAAAAACGAGTGTCAGAGGGACGGTTCTTCTGACATATTGTTTTGTTGGTGGAGGCCACCTCCGCCAACCGCTCCAACAACAAGAGCCCGCGAAATTCGCGGGCTCTCAGCCATTTCGGATTTGCATGGGTAGAGACGAACCACGACCTTGCAAATCTGCCTAACTTATGTCACAAGAAGTCCCCCGACACTCATGTGTATGACGCATTTCGCACTTTTGTAACTAAGTGATCCGCTAACTCGATCAAAAGTTTGGCTTGATATTCATCGTCAGGCCAATAAGTCTCATGCGCTCTTGGATTACGAATGCCCGTCATGCATCCAGCATAAATATCCATATATCCCAGTTGTTCATTTCGTTCAGATTGGGTCACGTTGGGATTGATTTTCAGCAACGGCTTCTTAGGGCTGAAAGCTTGTCGCATAAGGTCAGCACCGTCAAGCGAGTCAACACCACACCTCGTTTTAACTAAATTATTCAAATATTTGTATCCAGCAGCAACTGCCTCACTATAATGCCTATTATCATATAATTCAGAAACAACTGTCCTCAATTCATCATCTTTAACTTCCAATATTGTTAGGTGCTGAGCCCTTTTAATCGTTCCCCGGATGGACCTAATTTCTTTATTAGCCGCTTGCACGCGCCGGAACAATTCATTATACATACCACTCACCGATATAGATGCTTAGCCATACTCGCAAAAATAGCGTCAATTTGGGTCGCATCGGCCTCCGGAGATATATGTATCTGAAGGTCAATATAGACAGTAGGTGCTTTGTGCGGTGCTTTAACCGGGTGATCTAACGGAGTTTCTTCGGTAGCCGCTACCGTTTCAGTCTTTGCCAGTTTGGGCGATAGTTCGTTTTTTTTAGCTCGCATTTTTGTTGTCGTGGCTTTTCCACTATTACCCTTGGGTTTCGCGCTTTCTTCCGGTGTCAGTAATGAAGGCTCCATGAGGTAAGTATACGTTGAGGAAACAAGCTGAGCAGATGATCGACCAGATCCTGTCGTACGCATAAACCAATTAATTACACCCTCTTTATTCTGCGATGGAGCCGGATAAATTTCGCGTAACTCAGCGGGATAAGTTTCTATGGCAATCTGTTGGCAAACATCTGCATAGGATGTGTCGTCACGCCAGGATAAAGCCCTATCTGTCGGTTTGTTTAAGTCATCTATGATCCCGAACCTTTTCAGAGGGCTCATCAGGTTCCTTGCGGATTTTTCTGAACTTAGATTTAGTAAGGATTGCAAATACGAGGGAGTTACACTGCTAGGCATCGTCTTTCTGAATTGCGTCCTGAGATCTTTCCAGTTCTTCTCGGGTAAAATAGGATACGAATCTGCCATAGAGCACGCACCTCCAGCGCGATAGTTTTCATTTTTCCTTTCGACAAGTTTTTAGTAAATCCTTGCAATAATGATAGATTCATGGTATGTATATCGTTTATTGTAAACTGTTCATTTTATGCCAAGTCACAAGGTGACACTTCTGTTTGCCATTTATATCTCACTTTCATCATCTGGTGGAGGCCTCCTCCACCCTTCCCCCCACAAACAACAAAAAACCCGCGTACTACGCGGGTTTTTTCTTTTCCAAATTTTGGTGGAGGCGAGGGGAGTCGAACCCCTGTCCAAAGGCATCGCTACACAGGCTTCTCCGAGCGCAGTCTATGGTTTGGTGTTTCGCTCCGTTGACGCCCATAGACAGGCTTCGCCGGCGCTATCTCGATAAAATTTCCCAGTCGGCCCTCCGAGAATTGGGCTTCAGGTATCCCGTTAAGTGACGTCCTATCCTAGGCCACGGGCGAGCGTAGGCAGGACGTTAGCATTAAGCTGCTAAAGCGTATTCTTCGTTTGCGTTTACTTGTTTCCCACCGTATTGACGGGCAGATGGAACCCCGGCTCGCTACCCATGCCACAACTACCCCTGTCGAAACCAGTACGCCCCCGTGTTAACGGACGTCTTGGGGCACTTCTTTTGCAAACGATTGTACACTTCTTGTAATGATTATAACATAAAAATCATTCTCCGCCAACTATTCCTTTTGGCGGCTGCGAAATTCCCGGTCCATTTCCCGCTTGGCATCCCGCTCGGCCATGTCCTGCCGCTTGTCGTAGAGCTTCTTGCCGGTGGCCAGGCCCAGTTCGACCTTGGCTTTGCCCCGGGTGAAGTAGAGCTTCGTCGGCACCAGGGTAAAGCCTTTTTCCTTGGTCTTGCCGATGAGTTTGTTGATCTCCAGGCGGTGCATCAGGAGCTTGCGGGTCCTGAGCGGCTCGTGGTTAAAGCGGTTGCCCTGGTCGTAGGGGCTGATGTGCAGGTTGTGCAGCATGAGCTCGCCGTTGTCGATCCGGGCATAGCTGTCTTTGAGATTGGCTTTGCCGGCCCGGAGGGACTTGACCTCGGTGCCGGTCAGCACAAGCCCGGCCTCGTAGGTTTCGTGGATATGATAATCGTGCCTGGCTTTGCGATTTTCGGATACGATTTTAATGTTTTCCAAACTGGCCACTCCATTCCGCGGCGTGTACTGTATATTATAGCATAACCGGACGAAACAAGGAAACATCCGCCCTGGTGATTTTCAGCTTTCTTCCTCCAGCGGCAGGCTTGCCGTGAAAATGGTGCCGCGCCCCGGCGCGCTTTCGACCTCCAGCTTGCCGCCGTGGCTGCGGATGATATTGTAGCATACCGAAAGCCCCAGCCCGGTTCCGGTTTCCTTCGTCGTGAAAAAGGGCTTTCCCAGTTTGGCCATTACCTCCTTGGAAATCCCCGTTCCGCTGTCGGCGACGCTGACCAAAGCCTTCCCGTCCCGGCGCGTCACCTTCACTTCAACCGTCCCCTTGTCCGGACTGGCCTCCAGGGCGTTGCGGATGAGATTCAGCCAGACTTGCTTGAGCTGATTGGCGCTGCCGAGGACCGATGCGGTCCGCTCGACCGTTACGTTCAGCCGGACCCGCTTCATGAGCGCCTGGCCTTCCATCAGGGTAACGACGTCCTGGACGGTGTCCGCCAGTTCGACCGGCTGCCTGGCCGAGTCTTCGGCGGGCTTGTCGAGGGCCCGGAAGCCTTCGATGAGCTGATTGACCCGGTCGATCTCCCCGAGAATGAGGTCGAGATGGCCGGGCGGGGCGAGATGGCCGGACCGCAGCTTGAGCAATTGGACAAAGCCGCGGATCGCGGTAAGGGGGTTGCGGATCTCGTGAGCGATGGCCGCCGCCAGCTGGCTGACGGCCGACAGGCGCTCGAACCGCTGGAATTCGATTTCGCGGCGAAGACGGACTTCCCGCTGCAGGTCCCTGAACAGGACGGTCATCAGCCCAAGGAGCAGGCAGAAGATGACGGCAACCGCGAGAAGCTGTTTCCCCAAAGCATAGAAGACGCCTCCGGCCGGGACGCCATGGGCCAGACGCCACGGCGTCCGGGCGGGCGAGGTGTAAAAGTACAGCATGGGCGAATTGGACCAGGCCGACTGGGCCGTGAAATAGCCGGCCTGGTTGGCGAAAATTTTTCGCTGCAGTTCGGCCGGGAGCGGCTGACCGGCGCCAGGCTGGGTTGCAATGAGCCGGCCGCCGCTGTCGAGAAGGAAGAGCTCGTCTTCCGCCGGCAACGACTCATAATTAATGACCCGGTATAATTCCTGCGGCGGCAGGCCGGCGGACAGCACGGCGACGACTTCTCTCCGGGAGCCGTGAATGGGGACGCGGATGCTGATAAAGTAATCATCCTGCGCTCCATAGCCGATCCGGTCGGTGACCGCGCTCTCCCCGTTCAGGGCTTTTTGCAGGCTGGCCGGGTCTGCGGCGGATTCAGGCTGATTGGGATCGATGGTGACGATAAACCGGCTGTCCGGAGCAATTACCGCCATATTGACGAGGCCGAGCACCTTGGCGACCCGCGTCAGTTCCGCCCGGATATTCTCCGGGTTCAGCCCTTCCATCTCCTTGTCAGCCGCCAGCATTTGCAAAGCCTGAATCCGTCCGTTCAGGTACAATTCCAGGTACTGGGAAATCCGGTTGACTTGGCACTGGTAAGTGCCCAGCGTTTCGCGGTAAAGGGCAAAGTAGTGGTGAAGGCTGGTCAGCGTTAAAAGAATTAGAATAAGGACGATTAGCACGACTCTCCCTCGGTTTAGCAATATACCACCTCCGGAATAGGTCGCGTATTATCCATATGTATAGGATACGTACCCTTCCCGCGTGTAAAGGCGTTCCGGGTACGTATGCATCTATGGTCTTCCAGTCATTTCTTTCGCCGGGTCTTTTCCGGGCCGGTCTTTTTGGGTTTGGGCTTGTCCGGCCTGGCTTGCGACCGCGATTTCCCATTTTTGGAAGGCTTGGCGTCCTTTCGCCCGCCGGCCTTGGCCCTAAGCTGGGACGCAGCCAGTTCGAAGTCGATGGTCCGCTCCTCGGGGTTGACCTTGCGCAGCGTGATTTTGACCGGGTCGCCCAGCCGGTAGACGCGGCCGCTCCGCTCGCCGATCAGCGCGTACCGTTCCTCGGCGTAATGATAGTAGTCGTCATCCATGGTGGAGACATGCACAAGGCCCTCCACGCCGTTCTCCAGTTCCACGAAAATGCCAAAAGCCGTTACGCCGCTGATAATCCCGGCAAATTCATCCCCCACGAACTGGGCCATATATTCGACTTTTTTGAGATCGACGGTTTCCCGTTCCGCCTCCGCCGCCGCCCTCTCCCGCCGGGAGGAGTGCAGGGCCAGCTCCGGGAGCATGGCGGCCAGCTTTTGCCGCCGCTTGGCCGAAATATCGCCGGTGGTGAAGGTCTCCCGGAGAATGCGGTGGACGATCAGGTCGGGATAGCGCCTGATGGGCGAGGTAAAGTGCGTATAGTATTGGGCGGCCAGGCCGAAATGGCCCAGGTTTTCCGCCTCATATCTCGCCTGCTTCAACGACCGGAGCATGACCGTGCTGATGAGTTTCTCCTCCGGGCGTCCGGCGATGCGGCCGAGGACTTTCTGCAGGGACTTGGGCTGAATGTCCTCGGTCCGCCCCAAGGCTTGTCCGAAATTATGAAGCAGGTTGTTGAGCTTGGTCATCTTCTCCGGCTCCGGCTCTTCATGCACCCGGAAAACAAAAGGCACCTCCAGGCCGTCCATGTGCTCGGCCACCGTTTCGTTGGCCAGGAGCATGAATTCTTCAACGATCGACTCGGCGATGGTGCGAAGCCGTTTTTCAATCGCGACGGGTTGCCCCCGGTCGTCGAGCTTGACTTTGAGCTCGGGGAAATCAAAGTCGATCGCGCCGCGGCGCATTCTCCGGCCCCGGAGAATGTGGCAGAGCCGCTCCATGTTTTCCAGTTGGGGCAGGAGCGCCTGATACTTGGCCTTCAGCTCTTCATCATTGTCGACCAGGACCCGCCGGACGATGTTGTAGGACAGCCGGGTGTGAACCCGGATGATGCTGGGAAAGATTTCATAGCTGACGACATTCCCCCGGTGGTCCACCTCCATGTGGGCCGAGAGAGTCAGCCGGTCCTCGCCGGCGTTCAGGCTGCAGATGCCGTTGGAGAGGCGCGGCGGCAGCATGGGGAGCACCCGGTCGACCAGATAGACGCTGGTCCCCCGTTCCCGGGCCTCGTTGTCGAGGGGGCTGTTTTCCCGCACATAGTGGCTGACGTCGGCAATATGCACCCCGAGAAGGTACCTGCCGTTCTTCAGGCGGACGACATGCACTCCGTCGTCGAGATCCCTGGCGTCTTCCGAGTCGATGGTGACGATGGGCAGATCGCGCAGGTCCCGCCGGCCGGCTATTTCTCCCGGCTCAATGGTTTGCGGGATGCGGTCGGCCGCCTGGTCGACTTCGGGCGGAAAGGCCGTAGGCAGATTATGTTTTTTTATGATCGACAGTATCTCAATGCCCGGGTCGCCTTTGTGGCCCAAAAGCTCGACGATCCGCCCCTCGGCGCTGCGTTTCTTTTCCGGCCATTTCGTTATTTCCACGACCACTTTCGAACCGTTTTTCGCGCCGTTGAATTCGCCTTTGGGCACGAATATGTCCTGCCGCAGCCGCGTTTCGTCCGGGGTGACAAACCCATAATGGCGGCTGCCCTCGAAGGTCCCCACAACTCGGGTGTTGGCCCGGCGGACGATGCGGATGATCTCGCCTTCCCGGGCTTTGCCGTGGCCGGGCTGCCGGGAGTGGATCCTCGCCACCACCCGGTCGCCGTGCATGGCGGTCGCCATGGCTTCCGCCGGAATGTGCACATCGGGCTCGGCCGGCACTTCCGACAGCACAAAGCCAAACCCCTTTTCACTGGCCGCCAGCGTCCCCACCATGAGGTTCATGCGCTCGGGAACGCCGTATTTGCCGAACCGGGTTTTGATGATGTCGGCGTTCTGCTCCAGTTCCTCCAGGGCCGGCCAGAATTCCGCCAGTTCTTTCGCTTTCAGGCCGAGTTCCTCGGCCAAATCCTCGGCTGTGAGAGGCTTGTAGGCCTCATGCCGCATAAAGGCCACGATTTTTTCTTTCAAATTCACGGTCTCACTTCCTCCACCACCATCACGGTAGCTTTTCCTTCGGCGGTAACGGTGCCGTCCGCCAGCGCGACCGAACCGGCCATTTCGATGCGGCGCCCGCGCCGTTCCACCATCCAGCCGGCGACGGTCAGAGTCTGGCCGATGGGGGTCGGCTGGCGGTAGCGGACCTCCAGCCTGGCGGTCACGGCGTTGAGGCCCTTGGCGTAGGGGTAGCGGGCCATGATCTCGTCCAGGAGGGTGCCGATCAGTCCTCCGTGCATAATGCCGTCATAGCCCTGATGCTCAGGGCCGGGAGTAAAATGGGCGATGTATTTTTCACCTTCTTCGCTAAACTGCATCTTTAGGCCGATCGGGTTGAGCTTGCCGCAGGCAAAGCACCATTCATTCCGTTCCTTCATGTTCCGAGTTTCCTCCTGCAAAAAATTCTCCAATTGCCTGATAGACCTGCTCGCGTTCAATATCCAGGGTAATTACATGCCCGGACCGGTCCAGCCAGGCGAGTTCCTTCTCCTGGCTGCCAAGCCGCTCATAAATGTGCGAGGCGCTGGCCGGGAGCACGGTATGCTCGCTGCGGGACTGCATCACCAGGGCCGGCGCAGCGATCGCGGGCAACAGTCCGTCCACCTGTTTTATGAGTTCCAGCAGGCTGTTCAGGCTGCTTAAGGGCGTTTGGCCATAGGCTACATTGTAGATATCCGCCACATCCATTTTTCGCCGCCGTTTGGGAACATAGCCCCGGAACAGGCGGTAAATCGGCAACAGCGGCAGCCGTTTGTCGGCGAGAAAGATGGGGGCGCTCAAAGACGCCACGCGCGCCACCGGGTATTCGGCGGCCAATTTGAGGGCAAGCAGCCCGCCCATGGAAAGTCCGGCCACATAAACGTCCCGGCAGAGGGATTTCAGCAAGTGATAACCGTCCTCGACGGCGCTGTACCAGTGAAGCCAGCCGGTTTGCGCCAGATCGGCCTCGGAAGTGCCGTGTCCGCACAGGCGCGGCCCCAGTACCGTATATCCCCGGGTGTGAAGATCCTCTCCCAGCAGCCGCATCTCGGACGGTGATCCGGTAAAACCGTGGATCAAAAGGGCGCCCCGGCTTCCTCCGGGGAAAAAAAAGGGCTCGGCGCCAGGAATGATCGCCAAAAAAATGCCTCCCCACTAAAAGATCGTCATTGTACATTATACCATTTTTAGCCAATTTTAAACATAGTATTGCCTTCCCGACTTTTCGCGCCCGCGGCCTGCCCGTATTCCGGGCGGGCGGGCGATGATGTGAAAAGGCTGCCGGCATATGCCGGCAGCCTTTGGAGACCGTTATTACATTTTGCCCAGGAGCGGCGCAATAATCAGCGAAATGGTTCCCGCCACCTTGATGAGCGGGTTCATCGCCGGGCCGGAAGTATCCTTGAAGGGATCGCCGACCGTGTCGCCGATAACCGCGGCTTTATGGGGCTCGGAGCCCTTGCCGCCTAATTTGCCTGATTCGATGTATTTCTTGGCGTTGTCCCAGGCTCCGCCGGCGTTGGCCATGAAGATGGCCAGCAGCACCCCGGCGGCGGTGGCGCCGGCCAGGAAACCGGCCAGAGCTTTGGCGCCCATCAAAAAGCCGACGAGAATCGGCGTACCGACCGCGAAGATGCCGGGAACGACCATTTCGCGAATGGCGGCGCGGGTCGAAATGTCTACGCAGCGGGCATAGTCAGGACGGCCGGTGCCTTCCATAATGCCCGGAATCTCACGGAACTGGCGGCGCACTTCGCCGATCATTTCAAAGGCGGCCTTGCCGACCGCTTCCATGGTGAAGGCGCATACCAGGAAAGGCAGGGTGGCGCCGAGGAAGATGCCGATGATGACCCCCGGTTCGGTCAGGTTGACCACCAGGTGGCCGCCGGTCACGAGCCCGCTGAGTTTCGGGTTCTTGGCGATTTCTTCGCCGAAGGCGGTAAAGAGGGCGAGCGCGGTGAGCGCGGCGGAGCCGATGGCAAAGCCCTTCGCGATCGCGGCGGTGGTATTGCCGACCGAGTCCAGCTTGTCAGTGGTTTTGCGGACTTCCGGACCAAGCTCGGCCATTTCGGCGATGCCGCCGGCGTTGTCGGCGACCGGTCCGAAGGAGTCAACCGCCACGACCATGCCAGCGGTGCAGAGCATGCCCATGGCCGCCATGGCGATGCCGTAGATGCCGGCATAGGTGAAAGCGATGTAGGTGGCTGCGGCAAAGACAATCATCGGCAGCGCGGTGCTGCGAAGGCCGGTGGCGATGCCGGCAATAATGTTGGTGGCCGGACCGGTCTGCGATGCGTCGGCGATGTGCTGACAGGGCGCTTTGGCGTTGGAGGTATAGTACTCGGTGATCATGCCGACCAAAATATTTACGACCAGGCCGGAGACAATGGCGATGAAGATGCCGAAGCCTTTGTCGCCAAAGACGGAGGAAGCCAGGAAATAAGCCAGGACGGCGGTGATGACATTGGTGCCCCACAGACCGCGGTTGAGGGCGGCCTGAGGATCTCCATCCTCGCCGGTGCGGACCAGGAAGGTGCTGACGATGGCGGCGGCGATTCCGGCCGCGCCGATGAGCAGCGGAAAGATAACGCCGTTGATGCCGAACAGGGTGTTGCCGATCAGCATGGCCGCGATGGCGGTCGCGCCGTAGGATTCGAAGAGGTCGGCCCCCATGCCGGCGGTGTCGCCGACATTATCGCCCACGTTGTCGGCGATAACGGCCGGGTTGCGCGGATCATCTTCCGGAATGCCGGCTTCGACTTTACCGACCAGGTCGGCGCCCACGTCGGCAGCTTTAGTATAGATGCCGCCGCCGATCCGGGCGAAAAAGGCGATGGCGCTGGCGCCAAAGGCAAAGCTGTTGATCACCACGGGATCGCGGAAGATTATGTATAAGACCGACACGCCCAGAAGGCCGAGGCCTGCGACGGACATGCCCATAACCGCGCCGGCCCGGAAGGATACTCCCAGCGCCTTGTTCAGGCTGTGGCGGGCCGCTTCCGTGGTCCGGGCATTGGACTTGGTCGTCGAGGTCATGCCGATGTAGCCGGCGATGGCCGAGCAGGTCGCGCCAACCAGGAAGGATATCGCCAGTCCGAAGCCATTTACAAAATACAGTATGCCAAAGATGATGACGGTAAAAGGAATGAGCGTCTTATACTGCCGGTTGAGAAAGGCCATGGCCCCTTCGAAGATGGCATTGGAAATTTCCTGCATCTTCGCATTGCCAGGGCTCTCTTTTAATACACTGGCCATGAGATAAGCGGCGAAAGCCAGTGCCACTATCCCGGCCAAAGGGGCAAGGTACACGAGATCCATTGTTGTTTTTCCTCCTTACACTAGACGGGGTTATCCCTTAAAATACTCAAAATACCTCAATGTGGCCATTGAGGTATTAAAGCTACTATGACGACAGCTTCACCAAAACCAGCGTGACTATGCCGAATACCAGACCTAAGATCATAGTTGCCTTGGCCAATATTTCATCCAGGCCCTTTTTCTTGCTGCCGAAGATGGTTTCCGCCCCGCCGGCTATTGACCCGGACAGGCCGGCGCTCTTGCCTGACTGCAGCACGACTACGGCAATAAGCGCAATCGATATGATAGCATCGAGAACCATTAGCGCTTCCTTCACTTTCATAACACCCCCCTAGCCAATTGTACCACTCTATTTTACCAGATGGGGTTTCGCTTGACAATTGTCTACGGTATATTTTTGTACAATCCTTCTGCCCTTATACATTATTGGCAACATTTGCCGGGTTTATACCGCAAAAAGGAAAGGCAGGAGGATAAATCCTCCTGCCTTAGCGTTAGACTATTGAATTCTGCCCTTTTCCAGCATGATATCCAAGATGACTTTATCGGTCTGCAGCATGCCGGGATTGCTGACCATCCCCAGGTTGCGGATGGTGTCTTCCGCCGAGGCGAAAATGATGCCGTTGCTGCACGGCACGACGACCCCCCGCATGGTAAGGAGCGCCGTCTCGACAGCCGTCCCGGCGGCGGTGGCCAGTTTCAGAGCGCAGCCCACCTTGCCGCCGTCGCAAATCATTCCGGTCAGGTTGGCCACCATGTTTTTTATCGCCCCGCCGATTTGCTCGGACGTGCCACCCATCAGCCAGACGATGGCCGCGCAGGCTCCGGTGGCCGCCGCCACCGCGCAGCCGCACAGCGCCGATAAGCCCCCGGTATATCCTTTGATATATTGGGTAGTCACAACGCTGATGGCCAGCCCTTTATGGAGCTTGGCGTCATCCAGCCCCAGCCGCTCGGCCACCGCCACCACCGGCAGAATGGCGGTCAAGCCGTGATTGCCGCTGCCGGCCACGCTCATGACCGGGATGTTGAGCCCGGACATCCGGGCGTCCGCCCCCGCCGCAGTCAGGATTTTGGCGTGATTGACCAGGTCGTCGGACAGCCCTTCCCGGACCAGATCCTGCAGATGGGCGCCCACAGCCATGCCCAAGCGGTCCCGCAGCCCGCATTCAGCTGCGTGCCGGTTCATCCGGACGCACTCGGCCAAAAAGCCCAGTTCCTCTTCCGGCATTTCTTCAATCACCCGGATCATGTCCGCCAGTTGGATGGAGCAGGGATTGGGTATTTTCCAGCCGGCCTGCTTGGTTTGGTTCAGTTTGCGGACAAGCACTTCCCCGTCGACTTCGAGCTGAGTGAGGTTGGTGTGGCCGCCTTCCAGCACCGCTACGGCCTGACGCCCTTCAGCGGTGCGCAAGGTGACTCTGACCCGCAGTCCCTGACTGTCATTTAAAGCAATCGCTATACCGCCGCTTTTGATCATGGCCCGGGCGGCCTCCAGCAGGTCGGGGGTGCAGGCGCTCAGCACCTGAAGCTGAAGGCCGGGATCGCCGATGAGCGCGCCGAGGGCCGCGGCAATCGGCAGACCGACCTCTCCCGTCCCGGGGATACCTACGGCCAAACCGTTTTTATATACGTTACCGTCAACCTCAACCGCCACAATATTCGGGTCCTGTCCCAGCGCCTGCCTGGCATAGGCCGCCGCCAGGGCCACCGCGCCCGGCTCGGTGCAGCCCAGCGCCGGCATTACCCCGGCCTGAATGAGATTAACGACATCGGTTCTGGAAAGCATTTTCCATTCCTCCTTTACCCTTCCTAACCTAACAACCATTCTGCCGACTATCTTATGCATGAACCGTGCCAATGCCGGTTTCCGGCGATTTTACCAGCTCACGCTCTTGATAAATTCTCATTTTGACACAAAAATAAGCGGAGAGCATCGTCTTCCTCCTGCTCTCCGCGCAATCTCACTTTGAGACTTTTTCTCATTCCGAGACATTCTTCTGTTCCTTTAAGCGCCGGTATAAGGTCGCCCTGCTGATTCCGAGGGCTTCGGCCGCCTGGTTCTTCCCTTCGGCCGTATCGCCGAAGGCGGCGATCGCGGCGGCGATCGCCCGCTGTTCCAGCTCGGCCAGCGGCATGATCCGGTTCAAAGCCGGAAGCCGGGGCTCCGCCGCCTTGAGGCGCGCCGGCAGCGCCTCTGCGGTTATCCGCGATCCTGTAGCCATGTTGACCAGATATTCAATGGTATTTTCCAGCTCCCGGACGTTTCCGGGCCAATCATAGGCCAGGAGGCAGCGCTCGGCCTCCCTGTCCAGACTGACGGCGGCCTTGCCCAAAGCCGCGCCGTACTTCTCCAGGAAATAGGCGATCAGCGCCGGCAGGTCGCCTTGCCGCTGGCGCAGGGGCGGAATGGTGATCGGAAAGACGTTGATCCGGTAATACAGGTCCTGGCGGAATTCGCCGCTCTTGACCATCGCTTCGATATCCTTATGGGTGGCCGCGATGATCCGGACATCGACGGGAATGGCGTCCACCCCGCCGACCCGTTCGATCCGCCGGTCCTGCAGGACGCGCAGCAGTTTGGCCTGGAGGATCAGGGACATGTCGCCGATTTCGTCGAGAAACAGCGTGCCGCCGTCGGCCAGCTCAAACTTGCCGGGCTTGCCGCCGCGGCGGGCGCCGGTAAAGGCCCCCTCTTCATAGCCGAAAAGCTCGCTTTCCAGCAGGGTCTCGGGAATGGCGGCGCAGTTGACGGCGATAAAGGGCTTGGCTTGCCGGCTGCCGCCGGAGTGGATGGCCCGGGCAAACAGTTCCTTGCCGGTGCCGCTCTCGCCCTGGATCAGCACGGTCACGCTGGTCTGCGCGGCCTTGAGGGCGGCGCTTTTCACCGGCTGCAGCTCGTCGCCCAGAATCATGTCCAGGGTATAGCAGACGTTCTGGCTGGACAGCTGGGAAACGAACTTACGGACCTCAGCCATTTCCCGGAGCGTGATGACGGCGCCGATGACGTCCGCCCCCTCCCGCCACGGCTTGGCGGTAATCAGATAATGGAAGCGGCGGCCCTGCACTCTGCGGGATATCTCCCGGTTGGTGAACTCGCGGCCCTTACGGATGAGCTCGGCCAGCGGCAGGCCCGGCAGAAGGCTGTCGATCGCCACCTCGGCGGCCTCCTCGCCGGTCAGTCCGGTCATCTTGCAGGCGGAAGCGTTGATATTGACGACCCGGCCGGCCTTATCAACGGCGATGATGCCTTCATTCACCGTGTTAATGACGGTTTCCAGCTGATTTTTCAGCGCCTTGACCGCATGCAGCCGCTCGGCTTCGGCAGCTTTGCTGGCCAGGAGATCGGCCATCCGGTCGATAAAGCCGAACAGGTCGCTCTGATGCTCCAGAAGCGTACTGCGCTGTTCGTCGTTAAACGCCCCCAGGGCGATAACCCCGATGACCGCCCCGTCCAGCTTGATGGGGCAGCAGACCTGGGCCCGTTCGTGGCAGCGGTGTTTGACCTCGCAGGTGATGCAGGCGCTGTCCTGCCCCGGATTGGAAATGATGAAGCCCCGCCCGGTCTCGATCACCCGGGCGAAGGCCGAATCCTGGCCCAGCAGCTCGCCGGTCGTGCCGCTGTAGCGCCCGGTGCCGGCAATGCGGCAAAGGGTCTCGTCGGCTACCGTTACTTCGACGTTGAGGACGCTGGCAATCGCCTCCGCCACCTGCTGGGCCATTGCCCCAAGCTGTTTCAGTCTGGTCATGGGCTTCTCCCTGTCGCTCTTGATGATTTACCCTATTAATTCAAGCCGGGCGCGAAATTACCTGCTAGGCTGAACCCGCATTGCAACGTTCATAGGCAGGGTTTTGACCGCCGGAACGCAGGCCTCAAGTCCGGCCGCCGCAGGCTTTCGCCCCAAGTATTGGGACAGCGGCGGGCCTAGGGCATGGCGGGCGCTTTGGCCGCTGCCGCAGCGAAGGAACTTGCGCCCTGCGCCTGCTTATGAACAAATCAGGGGCGGCCATCTCCAAATGGCCGCCCCTGACAAACCGGCTTTATTTACGGTTGTAGAACACGCCGCGCCCTTTGTACTGGGCCAGGCTGGACAATTCTTCCTCGATCCGGAGGAGCTGGTTGTATTTCGCCACCCGGTCGGTGCGGGCCGGAGCCCCGGTCTTGATCTGACCGGCGTTGACCGCCACCGCGATGTCGGCGATGGTGGCGTCTTCCGTTTCGCCGGAGCGGTGCGAAATAACGCAGGTATAGCCGGCGCGCTTAGCCATCTCGATGGTGTCGAAGGTTTCGGTCAGCGTTCCGATCTGGTTGACTTTGATCAGGATCGAGTTGGCGGTGCCGCTGGCGATCCCCCGGCTGAGGCGCTCGGTATTGGTGACGAACAGGTCGTCACCCACCAGTTGAATCTTGCCGCCCAGTTTGTCGGTAAGCAGCTTCCAGCCGTCCCAGTCGTCTTCGGCAATGCCGTCCTCGATCGAGATGACGGGGTATTTTTCCACCAGGCCGGCATAGTAGTCGGCCATTTCGGCGGCCGTCTTGATCTTGCCTTCGCCGGCCAGGTTGTATCTGCCGTTGTCGTAAATCTCGGAAGCGGCGACATCCAGGGCCAGGGCCACCTGCTCGCCGGGTTTGTAGCCGGCTTTTTCGATAGCGGCCACGATCACCTGGAGGGCCTCTTCGTTGGAAGCCAGGTTGGGGGCGAAGCCGCCTTCGTCGCCGATGGCGGTCGACAGGCCGCGGTCTTTGAGGACCTTCTTCAGGGAATGGTAAATCTCGGCGCACATCCGGAGGGCTTCGCGGAAGGAAGCGGCCCCCACCGGCATGACCATGAATTCCTGGATGTCCACATTGTTGTCGGCGTGCTTGCCGCCGTTCAGGATATTCATCATCGGCACCGGCAGCTGTTTGGCATTAAAGCCGCCCAAGTACTGATACAATGGCAGTCCGAGGGATATGGCCGCCGCTTTGGCCACCGCCATCGACACGCCGAGGATGGCGTTGGCGCCGAGTTTGGCCTTGTTCGGCGTGGCGTCCAGCTCCAGCATGAGTTTGTCGATGCCGATCTGATCCAGGGCGTCCATCCCGACAATTTCGGGAGCGATAATTTCATTGACATTCTCGACGGCCTTCAGGACTCCCTTGCCCAGGTAGCGGCTCTTGTCGTCGTCCCGAAGCTCGACGGCTTCGAACATCCCGGTGGAAGCGCCCGAGGGAACGGCGGCGCGGCCCAAGGAGCCGTCCTCCAGCACCACGTCCACTTCCACGGTGGGGTTGCCGCGGGAATCCATAATCTCTCTGGCAAAGACATCGGTAATTGTCGTCATTTACTGATCCTCCTTGATAATTAGGCTCCGGCCGGTCATCTCCGGCGGCACCGGCAACCCGGCCAACTCCAGGATGGTCGGCGCGATATCGGCCAGCTTGCCCTCGCGCAGTCTCGCCCCGCGGTACTTTTCCGCCACCAGAATGAAAGGCACGACATTGACGGTATGGGCCGTATGCGGCTCGCCGGTGCCGGGGTCGGTCATGAGTTCGGCGTTGCCGTGGTCAGCGGTAATGCAAGTGGCGCCGCCCCGGTCGCGGATAGCTTCCACTACCCGGCCGAGGCACTGATCCACCACCGTTACCGCCTGGATGGCTTCCGCCAGGCGACCGGTGTGGCCCACCATATCCCCGTTGGCGTAGTTCATTACGATGAGGTCGAATTTGCCGGACTTGATCTCGCTTACCACGCGATCGGTCACTTCATAGGCGCTCATGTCGGGCTTGAGATCATAGGTGGCTACCTTCGGCGACGGGATGAGTATCCGCTCCTCGCCGGCCGCCGGCTGCTCCTCGCCGCCGTTAAAGAAGTAGGTGACATGAGCGTACTTCTCGGTTTCGGCGATCCGGAGCTGGTTAAGCCCCGCGGCGCTGAACACCTCGCCCAGCGTGTTCCCGAGGTACTGCGGGGTGTAGGCGACCGCAACCGGGAGCGTTTCATCATACTGGGCCATCGTGGCGAAAGCCAGGGGCAGCAGGCCGGCCTTCCGTTCGAAGCCGGTAAAGTCCGGGTCGGTAAAAGCCCTGGTCAACTGGCGGGCCCGGTCGGGACGGAAGTTGAAGAATATCACGCCGTCGCCGGCCTTGATCCCGCAGTCGCCGCAGGTTTCGACGATGGTCGGCAGCACGAATTCATCGGTCTCGCCGCGGGCGTAGGACTGTTCCACAGCGGCGACCGCCCCGGAAGCCCTTTCACCCTCCCGTTCCACCAGCGCCGCATAGGCTCTGGCGATCCGCTCCCAGCGCTTATCCCGGTCCATGGCGTAGTAGCGGCCGGCGACGGTAGCGATCCGGCCGACGCCGATCTCGGCCGCTTTCGCCTCAAGATCCTTTATGTAGTTCAGGGCACTGGAAGGCGGCACGTCCCGGCCGTCGAGAAAAGCGTGGATATATACCTTGTTCAGGCCATGCTGCCTGGCCAGTTCCAATAATCCGTACAGATGGGTGATATGGCTGTGCACTCCGCCGTCGGAGACCAGCCCCATGAGGTGCAGGGCGGAGCCGGCCGCCTTGACTTTTTGCACCACGTCGACCAGTACGGGGTTGGCAAAGAAATCTCCCTCGCGGATGGCCTTCGAGATGCGGGTGAGTTCCTGGTAAACGACGCGGCCCGCCCCGATGTTGAGATGGCCGACCTCCGAGTTGCCCATCTGCCCTTCCGGCAGACCGACCGCTTCCCCCGAGCAAACCAGCGAAGTCGCCGGATACAATTCCGAAAGCAGCGTCATGTGGGGAGTGCTGGCCAGGGCGATGGCGTTGCTGGAATCGTCGGGTTTCCCGATACCCCAGCCGTCGAGAATGACTAATGCGATAGGATGCGGCAATTTGCTCACCTGTTTCCCCCCCGTGCAGGGCCAAAAGCCGGACGCGCGCGTCTCGCTTCGGCCCGCCGTATCAATATTTTACGATCCTGCCGAAGGTGGCGGCCTCCAGGCTCGCGCCGCCCACCAGGGCGCCGTCGATATCGCTTTTGGCCATCAATTCGCCGATATTTTCCGGCTTGACGCTGCCGCCATACTGGATGCGGACTTCTCCGGCGCTTTTCGCCCCGAACAGTCCGGCCACCGTCCGGCGGATAAAGGAACACACCGCGTTGGCGTCCTCGCTGGAAGCCGTCCGCCCGGTCCCGATGGCCCAAACCGGCTCATAAGCGATCACAATGCCGGCAACCTGCTCGGCCGACAGCCCGTGAAGAGCGCCCCGGACCTGAACCCCCACGATCTTTTCCGTGTCGCCGGCTTCCCGCTCGCCCAGCGTTTCCCCCACGCACAGGATGGGGATAAGGCCGGCCTCCAGGGCGGCTTTCATTTTTTTATTCACGGTGTCGTCCGTTTCGGCAAAGTATTGCCGCCGTTCGGAGTGGCCGATGATGACATAGCGGCAGCCCGCGTCCTTCAGCATGAGCGGCGAGACCTCGCCGGTGTAGGCCCCCTGGTTTTCCCAGTACATATCCTGGGCTCCCAGCCCGATGGCGGACCCGGCCAGGACCTGCCCGGCGGAATAGAGGGCCGTGAAGGGCGGGCAGACGACGACTTCGGCCTGAGCTCCTCCGGCCACCAGCGTTTTCAGTTCCTGCACCAGGGCCACGGTCTCGGCGACCGTTTTATGCATCTTCCAGTTCCCGGCTATAATTGGCTTGCGCATTTTCTCACCCCACCTATTTATCTCTGATCGCCGCGATGCCCGGCAGCACTTTTCCTTCCAGGAATTCCAGCGAGGCTCCGCCGCCGGTGGAGATGTGGCTGATCTTGCTCTGAACGCCCATCTTCTCAATGGCGGCCACGGAATCGCCGCCTCCGACGATGCTCGTGGCCGCCGAGGCGGCTACGGCCTTGGCGACGGCTTCGGTTCCCTGGGCGAAGGCGTCCATTTCAAAGACGCCCATCGGACCGTTCCAGACAATGAGCTTGGCGTCCGCCAGCGCTTGGGCGAAGGTCTGGCTGCTGGCCGGACCGATATCGAGGGCCATCCAGCCCTCCGGGATGGCGTCAATGCTTACTACTTTCGCCGCCGCATCCGCGGCGAAGCGGTCGGCGACCACCACGTCGCCGGGCAGGAGGAGCCTGACGCCCCGGGCCTTGGCGTCGGCCAGGAGGGATTTCGCCAGTTCCAGCTTGTCTTCTTCCACCAGGGACTTGCCGGTGGCGTAGCCTTGAGCGGCGATAAAGGTGTTGGCCATCCCGCCGCCGATGATCAAAGTGTCGACCTTGGTCAGCAGGTTGGAAATGACGCCGATTTTATCCGAGACCTTGGCGCCGCCGATAATGGCCACGTAAGGATGGGCGGGGCTGGTCACCGCCCGGCTGAGGAAGTCGATTTCCTTTTCCATCAGCAGGCCGGCAACCGCGGGCAGGTACCGGGTGACTCCTTCCACCGAGGCATGAGCCCGGTGCGATACGCCGAAGGCGTCATTCACCAGGACGTCGGCCAGGGCGGCCAGGCTGCGGGCGAAATCCGGCCCGTTCTTTTCCTCTTCCTTGTGGAAGCGGAGATTCTCGAGCAGCAGCACCTGGCCGGGCTTAAGATCCCTGGCCATGGCCTCGGGAACCGGGCCTACGCAGTCGCTGGCAAAGGCCACTTCCTGCCCGAGAAGCTCCGCCAGTCTTTTCGCCGCCGGCGCAAGCGAAAACTCCGGAACCGGGGCGCCCTTCGGCCGGCCCAGATGACTGGCCAGGATCACCGCAGCGCCGTTGGCCAGAAGATGCCGCAGCGTGGGGATTGTCGCCCGGATGCGGGTGTCGTCGGTAATCGCGCCGTTTTCCATGGGAACGTTGTAGTCGACCCGGACCAATACCTTTTTGCCGGCTACGTCGATATCCCGGATGGTTGCTTTTTCCATTTTTCATACCTCCAAAAAGGGCCACATATCGTGGCCCTTGAATGGGTTTGCCGTCAGAACGTTTTGGCCTACAGGCCTTTTCCCGCGATATAGACGATGAGGTCGACGACGCGGCTGGAATAGCCCCACTCGTTGTCATACCAGGAAACCACTTTGACCAGCGTTCCGTCGACAACCATAGTGGAAAGGGCGTCAACGATGGACGAGTTGGGATTGCCGTTGTAGTCGCGGGACACCAGCGGCGCTTCCGAGTAGGCCAGGATGCCTTTGAGCGGGCCTTCGGCCGCAGCCTTCAGCTTGGCGTTGACTTCTTCCACCGTTGTCGGCTTTTCGACTTCCACGACCAAATCCGTGATGGAAACATTGGGTGTGGGAATCCGGAGCGAGAAACCGTTCAGCTTGCCCTTGAGCTCCGGCAGCACCAGCCCGACCGCCTTCGCGGCGCCGGTCGTGGTGGGGATGATGGACAGGGCCGCCGCCCGGGCCCGGCGCAGGTCCTTGTGGGGCAGGTCGAGAATCTGCTGGTCGTTGGTATAGGAGTGGACGGTCGTCATCATGCCGTGCTTGATGGTGAAGGCCTCGTGCAGCACCTTCGTGAAGGGAGCGAGGCAGTTGGTGGTGCAAGAGGCGTTGGAAATGACGCGATGCTGGGCGGGGTCGTATTTTTGCTCATTGACGCCCAGCACGATGGTGATGTCTTCGCCTTTGGCCGGAGCCGAAATGATGACTTTCTTCGCCCCGGCCTGGAGGTGGGCCGCCGCTTTCGCGGCGTCGGTAAACCGGCCGGTGGATTCGACGACCACGTCGGCGCCGAGGTTTTTCCAGGGCAGATTGGCAGGATCCTTTTCCGCCAGCACCTGGATGGCTTTCCCGTTGACGACGATATTGCCGCCTTGGGCCTTCACTTCGGCGTTCAACGTGCCGTGGACCGAATCATATTTGAGAAGATGGGCCAGCGTTTCCGCGTCTGTCAGGTCGTTTACCGCCACGATGTCAACCGCCGGATTGGCGAGCGCCGCCCGGAACACATTGCGGCCGATTCTGCCAAACCCATTAATACCAACTTTTGTTGTCATAAGAGAAATTCCTCCTCTATTTCGTTATTTTTTTATTATTTCCTGAATCGCCTTGGCCGCCGCTTCGTCGGTGATCAGGATGTCCTGACCTCCGGCGGCGGTGACGGCCACAATGGCTTCAGCCTTTTGCCGGCCGCCGGCGACGGCGATGACGTGCTTGACGCCCGCCAGGTCTTCCAGGCGCAAACCGAGACTGCGGGTCGTATGGACAACCTTTCCGGTCAGGGCGCAGTAATGGCCGAGCGACTCCCCCGCCGCCCCGTTGGCTTTCAGCCGTTCCACCATGGCGGGGTCCATTCCCCGCCGCAAGGCCATGGCGTCGGCCCGGCCGATTCCGCACAGCAGCACGTCCGCCCGGCGGATCAGCTGCGATACATCCCGAAGATGGAGGTCGTGGGAGACAAGCACATCCATGGCCTCTTCGCTGACCCCGTCCGGGATGTGCAGCAGCCGGTACCGGCCGCCGAGCTTGTTCGCCATCCCGGCGGCGATGGTGTTGGACTGGTATTCCACCCGTTCGCCAAGCCCCCCGCGGGCCGGGACAACGGTGGTCGCCGACGCGGTGAAGTTGATGGCGTCCGCCACCTGGGCCATGGTCGACCCGCCGCTGACGGCAATGGTCATATTATCTCCCAGATGTTGCCGCAATACACCGGCTGCCGCCCGGCCCAGCTCGCGCCGGACCGCCGCGTCGGCGTCGCTGTCCCCCCGGATGACAATGACCAGGCGCAGCCCCAGCGCCGCGGCGAGTCCGCTTTCCAGCCCGGCGAGTCCATGGAGGATTCGCACGTATTCGGACAGTTCGGGGAGGATGGCCTGCCCGTCGCCGGTCATGGTCATTCCCAGGGGCGAGAAGTCGATGAGGCCGGCTTCCTTCAGAAAATCGACCTGAGCTCTCACCACCCGCTCCCCCATGCCCAAGGCGGCGGCCAGCGCCCTCCGTCCCACCGGCTGGAGGCACTCGATCTGGCGGAGCAGGGCGTAACGTTCTTCGAGCAGCGCAGTTAGTTCAGGTGCGATGATTCGATGCAATTCAGCAGCTTTTTCCATGTTTATTTTCTCCCGGGTCTTTATCTGTCCCAGCGGAACATATATCGTCCCACAATAGGAACAAAAAAATTATTTGTCGTTATATTTTATTCAACAGGCTTCTTTTTACTTCCTGCTGAAAAAGATAATATTTTCCATTAAATTTAAAAAATCCGGCCCAAGAAACCGCGCCCCGGCTTNNAAGCCGGGGCGCGGTTTCTTGGGGTCTTAGATGCCGAAGGCCATATTGACGTCGATTCCGATGGTGAGGGTGCCCGCTTCAATGGGGGCTCCTCCGGCGACGGCTTTGAGCGACCGGTAAGAATCAGCCTGAACCGGCGCATAGTGACCGCCTTCGGATATGGACAGCGGCGCCTTGAGGCTTACGCCGAGGGCGTCGGCCATGACGGCGGCCTTGCGCCGCCCGTCCTGAACGGCGGACCGGAGGAGCTCTTCGCGGAGCTGGCTGTCGTCCTTCAGGCCGAACCTGAGGCCCTGAAACTGGTTCGCCCCGGCCTGGAAAGTCGCGTCAACCACGGTCCCGATCTTGCTCAGGTCTTCGATGACCACCGTTACGTTATTCTGCAGGCGGTAGCCGGTAATCGTCCCCGTCCCGCCGTCCCGGGCCTCATTGCGATAGATGGGCTGAAGCGAAAACTGCGAAGTGACGATGTTCTTTTTCTCAATGCCCTGGGCGGTCAGGGCGTCGATGATCCGCCGCATGACCCGGTCATTTTCGCTGCGCGCCGACTCCACGTCAGCTCCGGTGGTAACAATCCCGGCAGTCATGTAGGCCACATCGGGGGTCACGGTCGTCTCGGCGTGGCCGGTGACACTGATCATCGCCTGGGGGTTCTCGGGGGATGCCGCAAAGACGGGAGCGGCGGTCGCGAGGAGTACGGCGCACAGCGCCAAAACCGTTATACTGCGTTTCAAAATAGGCAGCCTCCTTAGTATGTATTCACCTCTATAAACGTCCAGGGTAAAAAAAGGTAACGGCGAGCCGGTCAATTTTTTATAATGGCTCCGGCCGACCCTGGACAGCAAAGGAACAGCGCGGCTTGCACCGCGCCGAGTGAAGACCAACCCAGGCTGATTTATCCGGTATAATGGTCTCCGGTCGTCAACTGCCAATATTTCTCGACGTCGTTAATCAGGTTATTGATGTGCTCGATCATGACTTCCCGGGCCCTTTCCGGCTGACTGCCGATAATCGCCTGGGCCAAGTTGCGGTGATCGACATAGACCATACTTTTTACATGGCGGCGGATGTATTCGAGAACCGGAGAAAGCTGGGTGTCCTGGCGGATGAGGGCGATCGCCGCTTCCAGGACCCGGTTGCGGGCCATGCGCGCGATGAGGGAGTGAAACTCCACATCTTCTTCGGCCACGCTTCCGCCTTGTCTGGCCAGCAATTCGGCGAGCTGCCGGACTTCCTCGTCGGTGCGGTTGGCGGCCGCGAGACAGGCCAGCTCGGCCTCGATTGCCCGGCGGGCCACCAAAACCTCCAGCAACTCGTCCTTGGTATGGCCCCGCAGGGCGTTGGCGAATTCCTCGCCCCACTCCCTGCTGCGCCGCTTGCTTTCCAATTCATCGAGCCGGACGATTCCCGGCGGCGACAGGACCCGTCCCTGAAATCCGGCTTTTTCGGTGAAGCCGAGATTGTCCAGTTCACGGAGCACCCGGCCGACCGTGGCCTCGCTGATATTATATCCCTGGGCCTGCAGCATCTGACTGAGTGCGCCGCAGCCAATCGGCTGGACATTGTCCCTGACCATCGTCAATACGTCGCGCTCCAGCTGTTCCCGCTCATTGAGCATAATTAGTTCCACCTCTCAGGCAAATCGTGATTTAATTCGCCAATCCTCTCGGTTTTCCTGCCTCAGGGGACGGAAGGCTGACTTTGCCGGGCCGGGAGAAGATGCTTGGGCTGCGAAAGGAAACGCGGAGCGTGGGCGAACGCCCACAACTCCGCGCGGTCGGCAGCCGGGAAAAATCAGGCAGACATTCCGCCTTAAATCAGTCCCGAGTATTTGGCGACAATTTCGATGAGGCGGACTTGGGCTCTTACGGCGTAACGCATTACATCTTTCAGCAGGTTGCCCTTGCTGTCGGTGGTGGCCAGGTCGGGCGACATGTAGATGTTTCCGTCATAGGCCACTGTCGGGATGACTCCCATCTGGGCCATGCCGCTCTGGAAGATATTCGTGCCGGAGTACATGTCCTCGATCGAGAAGATCGGCAGGCCCAGTTCGCCGTTGGCCCAGGTGTTTTCGTAGTTGATCTCGACAGCGCGGGAATTATAGGATTTGCTGATGATCAGGCCTTTTTTGATGGTCGGGTGAATTTTATCAAACTCTTCCTTGACGACTTCGTAGAGATCGTCGACCGACTTGGTCAGCACCTGCGGGTTGTCCCTCAGCACTTTCAGGGCCTGGATCTGGGTGGCCAGCGCCTCTTTGCCCGGGTCGAAGGTGACATAGGCGGCCTTGCCGTAGGAAGCGGTGGTGCCCCAACGGTCGCCGTGATAGCCGAGAGCCCGGCGGATCGGCACCATGACTTCCTCTTTGCCGATGATCAGGCCGCTGGTGGCTGCGCCGCTGGCTTTGTCCATGCTGTAAATGACGACATCGGCGCCGGATTTGCGGATGTCGTGGCCGATGCCCGGCACGCCCCAGGCGTTGTCGATCACGTACGGAATATTGTATTCCTTGCAAAGCTTGGCATACAGTTTCTGGAGGAGGGGGGCGCCGTCCTTATCCTTGACGCCGTAGCCGTAGCCCGGAGTTTCATAGCCGAGGGAAGTCATGCCGGTGAGCATATTGGCATGCCGTTCAGCTACCTTTTTCAGCTGTTCATAGGTGGCTTCCGGATCGACCTTGGTCAGGAGCGGCACCGGATGGAACTTGATGCCGTGCACGGGGTATTCGGCCCCTTCCAGCGGAACAATGACGGTGTCCAGGTTGTTCTGGCGCTTGCCGTAGAAGCCCAGTTCGCCGGCGGTGCAGCCGCGGTCGGCGATGATATCCTTATAGCGGCCGGGATAAGGGCGTCCGTAGCCGCCCTGATGATGAAAGTGCTTCTCATAAGGCGCGATATACCGGGCGCGGTAGTTGTCGCCCCGACCCAAGGCCGGCGGGGTGAACAGCGAATCGAAGCTCACCCAGAGACCGGCTTCGCAGGTGCTGGTGGGCGCGGCGTCGTATTCGTCGCCATAGATGTCTTTGACCAATTCCCGGATCTGGTCGACCATGGTTGCCAGCGGAGTAACGGTTTTGCCGGCCTCTTCGCCGGCCCGCATGATATCTTCCCGAAGCGGCGCCGGGCAGCCGGAAATGCCGCCCGTCAGGCCGAATTTGCCGCGCAGTTCCTGGGGGATGCCGATTTCGTCGGCGGCCTTCTTGGCCTCGGCGTAAATATTCGGAATGTTGGCCTGAAGACTCTTATACATTTGAAACTTATACTTGAATTTTCCCATCACGGATTCCTCCTGTTGATTTATTTGACCTTGACCACCATTTCCACTTCGCAGGCGGCGTCCAGCGGCAGTTCGCAAACGCCGACCGCCGACCGGGCGTGCCGGCCCTTTTCGCCGAACACTTCGCCCAGCAGGTCCGACGCGCCGTTCACGACTTTCGGCTGTTGGCTGAACCCCGGGGCGCTGTTCACAAAACCCACCACTTTCACGATTCGCTCGATCCTGTCCAGATCGCCGATCTCCGCTTTGACGACACTCAGGCAGTTGAGGACGCAAACCTTGGCGGCTTCATAGCCTTGAGCCTCGTCCAGATCTTTTCCCACTTTCCCCTTGTACTTCAGTTCACCGCTTGCCAGCGGAATTTGCCCTGAAGTATAGACGTAGCCGTCGCTGGTCAGCACAGCCGGCACGTAAGTCGCCACCGGTTTCGGCGCCGCCGGCAGGGACAGCCCCATTTGCGCCAGTTTGGATTCCACGGACATCTTTGTCACCTCCTTTTGATGGGGCGCACCCCAACCGTTATGTATGGGTCGTAAACCGTACCGGCAGGCCCAGGCCGGCTCCACGCTCAGCCCCGGTGGCCAGCCGGTCGGTTTTTACGACGATGTTGAGATGATTGGGCATGTGGGTTTCATCAAACCCGGCAAGGGTTCCGATGATTTCGCCGTCCAGCAAAAGCTTGTCGCCGCTGACGACGACCCCGCCCTGTTCCAGCTCGACGAAGCCCAGATACGCGATGCGGTTGACGGCGGAGCCGGGCTTCGCGTCCACTTCGTCCGTCAGGATGAGTTCATGGATCTCGTATTTCCGCAGGCACCGGGAAATGGGCCTGATGAGTTCCAGCCCCCGGTCCTCCATCTTCCCGTCGAGAACCACCGCCAGCGTTCCGGTCACATCCCGTTTCGCCGCATAGGGGTTGACAGTGAATTTGCCTGCGGCATAAGGGTCTTTTTCCGCCATGGCACCGACCTCCTAGCGTTTTTTACTGGTCACTGTATCCTTGCCGTTGCGGCCGGGGTAAGCTCCCTCCGCCTGGCTCCCCAGAGCCCCGGCGTGGATTGCGGCGACGAAGTCCCCGCAGGCCAGGACTTCCTCCAGCGCTTTTTCAATGCCGTCAACAATCTGGTCGGCATAGGCGCCGGCTTTGTCCGTCGGAGCGATCTCGGCCCGGCCGAAGAACCGGAACCCTTCTTGAACGGCCCTCAGAGTATCGATCCGGGCCGGCACGGAGATCGGCCCGCCGGAATAGGCCTCGTCGGTCGAGGCGATGGAAATGGCGTCAACCGCAAGCGAATTGGCCAGGCAGGCGTGCAGGGCGGTGGCCATCGCCGACTGAACCCGGTCTTCGGTCTGGGTGAGGAAGCCGATGGGCGCTCCCGGCCATATGGGGGAGTTGATGATCTTTCTGAGAGCCTGGATCTTCGCGGCGTTAAAATCGACATAATTATCCGCCATATAGCCGTTTACCATCACTTCGGGCGAATAGGCGAAGAGCGGCTGCAGGATCGGCCGGGCTCCCAGGCGCACGGCGAGATCGCCGACGATCAGCATGCCGGCGAAAGCCTTGTGGGCCGGCACGCCGCACAATTCCTCGTTGGTCACGACATCGAAGGGCAGGTTGTACTTCCGGGCGTACAGCATCGAATGGTAGCCGTCGACCGTCATCCGTTCCGGGTCGGTGCCGGCGCCGAGCGATCCGTAGCAAATGTTGATCTTGGTAAGGTCGGCCCCCAGCTTGCCGGCCAGGACGACCGTCTCCGGCGTGTTGAGGCCGCGGTGGGCCCTTATTTGCCAGAGTGTCGATGTTTCCAGGGCCTGGTGGATGCGGTTCATGTTTGCCGGAGTAATGACCGTGCCGTCTTCCTGATGAGTGAGGAACCCATCCAGGAAACCTTCGGTTCGAGCGCCCCAGGAGGGGTCGAAGTGCACAACGCCGTCGGCGCCCCAGGCTTCGCTCGTCAGAATGTGGCCGATATCCATGAAGGGGCAGCCGGTCCCGTATTGGACAAAGACCAGGGGCTTTGCCCGGGTATGCTGAAGGGTTTTTACCGACATCCGCGCCTTGGTTTCCGCCAGATAGCGCTCCAGGCCCGCGACTTCCTCTTTCGTGCTGCGCCGCGTCTTGGGGTGCAGGGTTCCTGCGGCGTAGTACTGCCGGGGGATATCGCCGCACAGGGCCGGATACCGGCTGTATAAATCGCCGTCGCCCTGCCGGTTCCGCCATTTCTCCGCGTCCCACAGTTCGTCGCGCAGTTTGGCCCGTTCCACGCCGGGAGACGTTTTATCTTTAACCCATTCGAGGATGATATCGGATATGGCCGCGAGCTTGGCCGCTATTCCCGGATGCCGGTAGCGGTAGTCGTAGCCCGCGGTCATGTCCCGCTTGGCTTTGCCGCTGTGGGTGGAATCCGGGCGGTAGTTGCGGTTTTCCACGAAACAGACGACTTCTTCCACCGTCGTGCCTGGCCCGTACCCGGCGTCAAACCCGAGCTCGGCCGCCAGTTCCGGGCGGATCGCCATCCCGCCGATGGCAATCTTGACGCTGTCCCGAAGGCCGGCGGCATCCGCCAGATCAATAAACCGGGCCAGTATTTCGGCGACTCCGTACCCCAGGGTGCGGCTGAGCAGCAGCACGTCGGCCTCCCGCCGGACGGCCTGCTCAACCACTTCCTCCGGCGTCAGGTCCGGCGGAAGCAGCGCAATCGCGTGGCCGGCCTGTTCGAGGCCCCTGGCCATCATTTTGAGGCCGATATCGTGGACCGGGTCAAGCGGAGCCAGCAGAATCTTCTTCATGAGAGCGCCCCCTCTTGCCCGGCCTCGGCCCTCAGCCAGCGATATTTATCAGCCGGGCGGTAAACATAGGCCCGCCCCCGCACCCGCACCCCCGGTCCCTCATGCTGGGCGAAAACAACATCGACATCTTTGAAGCCCCAGGCTTTCAGCAGCGAAAGCATCAACGCCCGGCCCTCCTCTTCGGAGGCGCAGACGAAGAAGGTTTCGATATCCAGGGCGTCCATCACTTGTTCCAGCGGCTTGGCCATACGTCACCTCCATCGAACGGTTTGCGGTAAAACTTCCTTAACTGCTTGCTACTCATCTTTGATGAGTAGATATGATTCAAAAAGAAAACCCGTTGTTCAACCAGGTCGCTACTCATCATTGATGAGCTAATATATTTTATTCTGCGCGCCTTTCCATATTCCTGCAGAAAATCAAAAAAGTTTTACTCTTTTTCCATTTTGGACCAGCCGTGCGCGCCCCCTTTATCGCTTCCGGCACCCTTGCCGGCCTTCTGCATATAATGGAGCACGATTGCGTGAGAGGTGAGTGCTGTGAGCTGTCAAGATGTAGTGGCGGGTTCGTGCCCTTGTGTTCTGGCGGATATTGACGAATGCCGTTATTGCAGCCTGCTGCAGGGGAAGGAGGTCTGCAACTGCGACTGGCGGGGTTACTGCGTTTATGAGTGGTACCAGGCCGCCCGGAGCCGCGTCCCGGAGTATCCTCCCGATACGCTTGTCGCGGCGGTGCTTCATCCGAGCACCCTCGGTCTGATCGTTAAAATGCGGGAAGCTCTTGGCGCGCTTTCCCCGGGGGCCCGGGTGGCCCTCACGCTTCCGGCCCTGGGCGGCTGCAAAATTGCCGGTGTCGTGCTGCGCCGTCTACCTTCGCCCCAGCTTTACTATGTCGCGACTCAGGCCAGACCCGCTCCCGGCCGGTTGGCCGGGCAAGCGGTGGAAATCAGCCTTGCAGGCAACGCCTTCATCGGACACCAAACCCTGGACGCCGCAAAAGACAAAACCATTCTGGTATTGGCCGGCCAGGCTTTGCAGGACCCTCTTCGCCAGTTGGCGGCCGGGCTGGCCCGGCAGGGCAACCGGGTAGAACTTCCGGCTTTCGGTGAGGCCGATTTCCAGAAGGCCGACATCCTGGTCATCGCCGGCGCCGACAGCGAGGTAAAGCAGGCGGCCACAAGGCTTCCCCCTGGATTTAAAGGGAAAGTCGTCCTTTGGCCCCTATCCGCCGCCATCGGCTCCTGAAAACCTCGCGCCCAAAAATAAAAACGCGGTGTCAACCGCGTTTTATGCTTTCAGCAGGCTTGATTGTTGCCTGGTGAGCCGCTCGTCCCTCCCAATCAATACCGTTTGCGTTTGCTGGACGACGGGATGCCGAGTTCCTCCCGGTACTTGGCTACCGTCCGGCGGGAAACGCCGATGCCCTTGCCCACCAGAATCTCCGTGATGGCTTGATCGCTCAGGGGCTGGGAGGAATCTTCCTTCCCGATCAGTTCCTTAATTTCCCGCTTGACCGTGGCGGCGGAGAGATTCTCGCCGTCCACCCCCTGTATTCCGGCGGAAAAAAAGGCGCGAAGACTAAATAATCCGTGCGGAGTGTCCGCATATTTATTGGCAATCGCCCGGCTCACGGTCGACTCATGGATACCCAGCCGGTCGGCAACTTTTTTCATCGTCAGTGGCCTTAGATGCTTCGGTCCGCAGTCGAAGAAGTCCCGCTGGATGTCGATGATGGTCTCGACCACGTTATATAAGGTCCGGCGGCGCTGCTCAATGCTTCTGATGAGCCAAACCGCCGCATTGATCCGGCCTTCCACGAACTTCCTGGCCTCACTGTCAGCGTCCCGTACAACCCGTTTATAATAGGGGTTGATGGTCAGCTGGGGAATATTGTTATCGTTGATGATGATGACATAGTTATGGTTAACCCGCTCGATGGTGACGTCGGGAATGATATAACAGGGCTGTTCCCCCCCGTCGAACGCCCGCCCCGGCTTCGGATCAAGGGTGCGGATGATATCGACGGCGGCCTGGATGTCATGCGGCGTACAGTTCAGTCGATCGGCAATGTGTTTGTAGTGTCCGGCCGCCACTTCATCCAGGTGGCGGTCGATGACGGCCAGCACAAGGTCATCGGCGATGCCCCGCTGCTGAGCCTGGATCAGGAGGCACTCCCTGAGGTCGCGGGCTCCCACTCCCGGTGGATCAAAGGTCTGGATGACCTTCAGAACCTCCTCGACGGCCGCTTCGCTGACCCGGAGGCTTTCCGACGCTTCGGCCAGAGAGCCGCACAGATAACCGTTGTCGTCGATGCAGCCGATCAGATACCTCCCCACCGTTCGCGCCGCGTCGTCCAGCAGCGTGAGGTGCATCTGAAATTCCAGGTGTTCCTGCAGCGTGGAGACCGATGAGACAAAAGCGGCCAGCGATGATTTTTCCTCCGCCGGCGCCCGGTATCCAGGATCAATCCCGTTATTAAGGTACTCCGCCCACTCAAAGTACTCCGCGACCGGATCTTGAGGCTCCTCCGGCGTTTCAGCGGGCTCGTTCTGCTTCTCCTCCATCTCGAGGACGGGATTCTCCAAAAGCTCTTGCTCCACCATTTCGGCCAACTCCAGTGAGGATAGCTGCAGGATGGCTATGGCTTGCCGCAGTTGCGGCGTCATAACGAGCTTCTGATTCAGTTCCAGCTTCAAACCATAGTCGAGACGCATAACCACTCCTCCTCTCCTTTATGATGAGCGGTGCAGCTGTTAACAGATTCTGGGCAGTTGGTCGCCAACCAACATATCTAAAAGGCGCACCCCGCCGACAATAGTGCGCAGCCCCACCTGTCCCGCCGGCGCCGCCGTCACCCGACCGATGACCGCGGCCTCTCGCCCATAGGGATGGCGGTGCAATACCGATAGCACAATTTCTGTATAGTTAGGTTCGACAATCACGAGGAATTTCCCTTCATTGGCGAGATACAGGGAATCAAATCCAAGAAGGTCGCAGACGGCGGCAACCTCCCGCCGCACCGGGATAGTCCCCTCCTCGATCATCATGCCGACGCCCGCCTGCAGGGCCAATTCGTTGAGGGCCGTCGCCAGGCCGCCCCGCGTGGGATCCCGGAGGACCGCCACCGTCGGCGCGGCTGTCAAAATTTCTTTTACCAAACCATTCAGGGGAGCGCAATCGGTAACGACCGCCGGCGGAAGCTCAAGGCCGTACCGTCCCGCCATAACCGCGACGGCATGATCGCCGAGGGTGCCGCTGAGAAGGATATCCTGCCCGGGGCGGATCCGGCGGGGCGATACATCGGTTCCGGGCAGGACGGCGCCAATGCCGGCGGTGTTGATATACAGGCCGTCCACCGCCCCTTTTTCGACCACCTTGGTGTCCCCGGTGACAATGGCTACGCCGGCTTCCGCGGCGGCGGCCCCCATGGACGAAACAATCCGAGCGAGGTCCGCGACCGGGAACCCTTCCTCAATGATAAACCCGGCGCTCAGATATGCGGGGTCCGCCCCGCACATCGCCAGATCGTTGACCGTCCCGCACACGGCGAGCCTGCCGATATCCCCGCCGGCGAAAAACAACGGTTTGACCACATAGGAATCGGTGGAAAAGGCCAACTGCGCCCCGGGCATCCGCACTCTGGCTCCGTCGTGCAGCTCGTTCAGCGCGCCGTTCGAAAAGGCCGGCGCAAACACTTCCTTAACCAGGGCCGCGCTAAGCTTGCCGCCGCTGCCGTGGGCCAGCGTTATCCGGTCGCCGTTCATCATCCCTGCCACCTCCCGGAACCATACTTATACCAAGCCGCACAGGCTCCCTCCGCTGAAACCATGCAGGAGCCCACCGGATTTTCCGGACGGCACGCCTGGCGAAACAGGAGGCAAGCTTCCGGGCTGATCATCCCGCGGAGAACCTCGCCGCAACGGCAGCCGTCCGGCTCCCTGGCGGCCTCCGGCTCCACCGGGATTTTCCGGCGGGCGTCGAAACGCTGATATTCCTTCCGCACAACCAGGCCGGAGGCGGGAATGACGCCCAGCCCCCGCCAGGCGGCGTCGGCCTCGCCGTAGACCCGGCCAAGCACCGCCCGGGCCACCGGATTGCCTTCCGGTTTCACCACCCGGCGGTACTGGTTGGCCAGCCGCGGTTCACCCAAACGGAGCCACCGCGCGAGCGAATGCACGGCCTGCAATATTTCCAGCGGCTCAAAGCCGGCGATGACCGCAGGCATCCGGTATTCTTCCGCCAGAAACCGGTAGGGCGCTTCCCCGATAACCGCGCTGACATGCCCGGGCAAAATCAGTCCGTCGATCCGCGTCCCGCCGGCCTCCAGCAGGGCGCGCAGCGCGGGCGGGACAAGCTTATGGGCCGAAAGGGCAAACCAGTTGGCGAGCCCCGCCTGCTCCGCCGCCAAAATCGTGGCCGCCGCCGTCGGAGCCGTCGTTTCGAAGCCCACCGCCAGAAAAATTACTGTTTTCGTGGGATTGGCCGCGGCGATATCCAGGCTTTCCAGCGGAGAGTATATGATCCGGATGTCGGCTCCGGCCATCTTCGCGGCCGCCAGGCTGGAAGAGGAGCCCGGCACCCGCAGCATGTCGCCGAAGGTGGCGATGATGACGCCGGGTTGCCGGCTGTAGGCCACCGCGGTATCCAGATATTCGTTCGGCGTGACGCAAACCGGGCAGCCCGGTCCGCTCACCAGTTCGACCTGGGCGGGCAGCAGTTGGCGGAGGCCGGCCTTAAAAATAGCCACCGTATGGCTGCCGCACACTTCCATCAGCCGGATCGGCCGGACGGCCAGCCGGCTGATCTCCTCCGCGAGCCGCTTGGCCAGCCGGCGGGACTCGTCCGTCGTCCTACCGGTCATCTTCAGCCAGCTCCCGCCATAACGCCAGGGTCTTTTCAGCTTCTTCCCCGTCGACGGCCTGGATGGCAAACCCGGCGTGGGTCAACACAAAATCGCCGACCCGGGCCTCAGGCAGCAGCATCAGGCTGATCCGGCGGGTTACGCCGCCAATTTCGACGGTGGCCATAAGCTCCTGTCGCTCGATAATTTTGGTCGGTATCGCCAGGCACATGCTATCTGCTCCTTTCCATGGCGACCATGGCCTGCCCCAGAGCCAGTCCGCCGTCATTCGGCGGTACCTGGCGGTGCACTAGGAGGGTATAATCCTCTTCAAGGCCCCTCACGACCTGTTCCAGCACCGTAATGTTCTGGAAAACGCCGCCGCTCAGGGCGACTTTGCGGATACCCGTCTGGCGGCCGAGCCGGCGCACCATCTCTACCGTCGCCCGGGAAAAGGCGGCCTGAAAAGCGGCAGCCAGCTCCGCCGGGTTGTCCCCGCGCTCCAGGCCGGCCACCAGCGCGGCGAAGGTCGGCCGGAAATCCAATTGCGGCAGGTCGTCCTGCGCAACGGCAAAGGGGAGCGCCTTCCCCGTCAGGCGGGAGGCCGCCAGTTCCAGCTCTACCGCCGCCTGCCCCTCATAATGGTTATAGAAGCGGAGGCCGAGAAGGGCGGAAGCGATATCGAACACCCGGCCGGCGCCGGAGGACAGCGGGGTGTTGATGCCCCGCGCTCCTGCCTGCAGCAGCAGTTCCCAGCCTTCAGGCAAATGCCGGGTCAGGGGAATGGCCTTATGGACAAAGCCGGGGCCGTAAAGGCTATGGAGCATACTGACCGCCGGCCGCCAGGGCTCCCGGACGGCTTTCGCCCCTCCGGGCAGGGGCAGATAGGCCAAATGAGCGAGCCGGGTAAAGTCGCGGCAGTCGGCCAGCAGAAATTCGCCGCCCCACAGCCGTCCGTCCGTCCCGTAGCCGGTTCCGTCAAAAGCCACGCCGAGCACCGGTTCGTTCAGGCCGTGTTCGGCCAGGACGGCGGCGATATGGGCATGATGGTGCTGGACGCCGATGAGGGGGAGGCCGGTTTGCCGGGCGTATTTTGTGGACAGATACTCCGGATGAAGATCATGAGCCAGCACTGCGGGACGGATGGCGAACAGCCGCTGATAGTGCTCGATAGCCGCGGCGTAGGCCTCGTAGGTGCTCATATTCTCCAGATCGCCGATATGGGCGCTCAGAAACGCTAAATCATCCCGCGTCAGGCAAAAGGTGTTCTTCAGCTCGCCGCCGCAGGCCAGAACCGAGATCCCCGGCCGGGCCAGCCGGATGGGTGCAGGCGCATAGCCGCGGCTGCGGCGCAGGGGATAGGCCGCCTCTCGGAAGACCCGGACGACGGAGTCGTCAGCCGGACGGTAGATCGGCCGGTCATGGACCAGCAGGTAGTCGGCGATGTCCGCAAGCCGTTCGCGCGCTTCGCCGTCGGCGAAGGCAATCGGCTCGTCGCTCCGGTTGCCGCTGGTCATGACCCAGACGTCGTCCTCGTCCATCAGCAGCCAGTGGACCGGCGCGTAGGGCAGCATGACGCCGAGGCAGGGATTTTGAGGGGCCACGTCCGGCGCCAGATCATAGCCGCCGGTTTTGGCCAGCAGCACAATCGGCCGGACGGTGCCGCAAAGGAGGCTCGCCTCTTCGGGCGAAACGCGGCACAGCCGCCTCACCGCGGCCAGGCTGCCGCCCATGACGGCAAAGGGCTTATCCTCGCGGACCTTACGGGCCCGGAGAGCCGCGACCGCCCGGGAATTCCAGGCGTTGCAGGCCAGATGGTACCCGCCCACGCCCTTGATGGCCACAATGGCGCCGGCCAAGATGAGCTTCCGGGCCGTTGCCAGCGGGTCGCCCGCGCCGGGACGGCCCTGGTTGTCGATGAGCCGGTAGCCGGGTCCGCACACCGGGCAGGCGTTGGGCTGGGCGTGAAATCTGCGGTCGACGGGATCGTCGTATTCGGCCCGGCAGGCGGGGCACATCAAAAAGGCGGCCATTGTCGTCCGCTCCCGGTCATAAGGAACATCCCGGATGATGGTATAACGGGGACCGCAGTTGGTGCAATTGGTAAAAGGATATCCGAACCGCCGGTTGCGCGGGTCCTTGATTTCGCTCCGGCAATCGGGACAAGTGGCGACATCCGGGGAAACAAGCGCCACGCGGGCGGCAGCGGAACCGCTGTGCCGTATTTCGAACCCCGTCCCGCCGTCCGGCGGAAGACGGGTGACCGCCAGGGAGTCGATCTGCGCGAGGGGCGGCGCCTCCGCGCGGATGCCGGCGACAAACGCGGCCAGCGCCTCTTCCGGCCCTTCGGCTTCGATCCGGACCCCGCCGGCGTCGTTCCTGACCCAGCCTGCCAGTCCGCAGCGCCGCGCCAAATTATAAATGAAGGGGCGGAATCCCACCCCTTGCACAATGCCGGTGATTCCAATCGCAACGCGGTCCATACCCTGCTCCTCAGAACGCTTTAATTGGAGATTACCATTTATCTGAATTTTTCGCAACCGGGAAAGAATGCCGATTATTCCCGGTTCGCCGCCAGGGCCAGGCTGGCCTGGACCATCAGCGCGCATTCCAGCCGTTTTTTTTGTAATTTACAGCCCAGTTCATAAGGCTGATCGATGGTACCGTTGAAAAGCTGGGCGTTGGCGTGGCAGCCGCCGCTGCAGTAAAAGCGGGCCCAGCACTCCCGGCATTCGGCTTTATTCAGGGCGTGCGCCCGCCGGAACCGCTGCCGCAGTTCGGTTTTTTCAACCCCCGCGAAAACATCCCCCAGCCGGTATTCGTCCCGCCCCACGAATTGATGGCAGGGATAGAGATCGCCTTCGGGAGTGACGGCAAAATATTCGTGCCCGGCGCCGCAGCCCATCAGCCGTTTGGCGACGCAGGGTCCGTTATGCAGGTTGAGGTTGAAGTGAAAGAACTCAAAGGGGTTTCCGGCCAGCCGGCGCTCCAGATAAATCAGGGCCAGCTTTTCGTATTCCGCGAACAGCGCCGGCAGATGCTCTTCCGTCAAGGCGTAATCGACATCCTTGCCGATAACCGGCTCCACCGACAATTGCTTGAAGCCGAGATCGGCCATGGCCAGGACGTCGGCGGCAAAATCGAGGTTGTGAGCGGTAAACGTGCCGCGCAGGTAGTAATTCTCACCCTGCCGCGCCTCGACCACCCGCCGGGCCTTGTCCACCACCTCGGCCCAACTGCCGGAGCCGTCGGCGCAAGGCCGCATATGGTCATGGACCGCCTCGCGGCCGTCGAGGCTCAGCACCAGGCTGATATTCTCGGCGTTCAGATAATCGATGATATCCTGATCGAGCAGCAAGGCGTTGGTGGTCAGGGTGAGTTTGAACACCTTGCCGGTCTCGGCTTCGCGCCGGCGCACATGGGCCACGGTGTGGCGGACGGTATCCATGTTGAGCAGCGGTTCTCCGCCGAAGAAGTCCACCTCGCAGTGACGGCGCGGCCCGCTGTTTTCAATGATAAAATCGACGGCCCGCTCGGCGACCGACCTGGGCATCAGGCCCCGGTCATGGCCGAAATCGCCGGTGCCGGCAAAGCAATAGGTACAGCGCAGGTTGCAGTCATGGGCCACATGGAGGCAAAGCGATTTGACCAGCGGCGCCGAAGCCAGCACCGACGGTACGGTGAGCGGGGGAGAAAAGAGCTGTTCGGCGGCGATGAGCTGGCGCAGTTCCGCCAGAACCTCCCGGACGGCTTCAGCTCCGTGCTCGCCGCCGAAGGCCCCAAGCACCGCAGCGTCGTTGGCCCCGTCGAAAATCGCCAGAATATCGTAGGTGAGCCGGTCCACGACGTGGACCGCCCCGCTGTTCACATCCAATACGATGTGCATTCCGTTTTGCGTAAAGCGATGCATGTTCATTCTTATACCTTTCATATCCATAAAGACTTGAATCAAACCCTTGGCCGATCTAAGAAAAATAAGTCCCCGCGCGCGGCGAGGGACTTATGTTTTGCCTACTTCTGGCAGACCTGGTTGCCTACGGTGCAGGACGTTTTGCAGGCCGACTGACATGAAGCCTGGCATTCGCCGCAGCCGCCCGTTTGTACCGTTTTCTGCAACGAGGCTTTATTCACAGTAACAATATGCTTCGCCACTGATTCATCCCTCCTTGCCCAATATATGCCACTACCCATCTATAATAGCACAGATTGGCATGCCGGACAAGGCAATTATATGCTTGAAATTACTCGGGAAGAATGACCAGCTTGACCGGCAGGTTGGAGGCTCCCGGAGGACTGAAAGTCAGCCACAGGGATTCGCCGGCCCCGAAACGGCCCAATTGGGCGAAGTCGGTCAGCTTGTCGGCGCCGAAGGCGGTGCGCGCTTCGGGAGTGGGCACGGGTGCTCCGGCGACATGCCGGTATTTTATTCCCATGGCGCCGGCATAATCGCCGCCGCGCGGATTGAGAAAATACGCGATTTTGCCCTGTCCGTCCGAGGGCAGAAATATCCTGTAAACGATACCGTAGTTGCCGTAATTGACGACTCTGGCGCCGGTGGTGGCGTCGACGCCTTCGGCATACTGGTCCAGATAATTATCAGCCAGGGTGAGGGCAACCGGTCCGTGCTCAGACGGGTTATAGACCTTCAACGGCACAAGCAGCCGGTCCTTCCCTTCAAAAGTACCCCGGAGCTGATACTGGTCCGGCGGCGCTACCGGCGCCCGGCGTGCGAATTTGCGGATATCGCCGGTGACCGGCATCATCAGCACCTTGACCGTGACCGGCCGGTCGGCTTTGAAGTCGAAAATGCCGTTGACCAGCATATTGGGCCGGACCTGGGTCTCACCCAGCCCGGTAGATAATTGTTCGGCGCCATGGGCGGGCACCTTGACCAGATAGATGTTTCCACCCGCCAGGTAGGCGGTTTGCGCGGCCTTGCCAATCGCCATCCAGTCGAGGCCGGGCCCGCCGATCCCGTATTGGTAGACGGTGATATTGGCCGGCGCGGCTCCGTCATTCTCCAGCAGCACGACCAGGCGTTTGGGACTGGGGGAGGAATTGACGTGATGGAAAAACAGCCGCACGTCGCCTTCCACCTTATCCTGGTACAGGATGGCGTCCGCGGTTACAAATTCCGGGCTGTCGGACAGCAGCAGCTTGCCGCCGTAGGTGCTGGAGGTTACTTGCCATTCGGGCAGCTTGAGTATGTCAAGATTCTCAGGTCCGGCCGCCGCCATGGCGGACGAAACGCCTGCCATTCCCGAAATCAGCAAGACGGCCAGAACCCGGTGCAGCATTCGCTTCATGTATGTACGTACCTCCGTTTTTATTACCCTCCCATTATAGCAGTCGCTCCATGTTATGTAAATAAGCCAGAATCGCCACTTTTTCCCAACAAAAAAGCAGCCGTTCAGGCTGCTGTAGAAAACCGCTTCTGCCAATTTTTCGTCCGGCGGACCGGATCGTGGCCGGCGCGGCTACAGGCTGAGTTTGCTGTAGATGCCGGCTCTGAGCAGCCGCAGGCGAAACTCCGCAAGACCGATCCGGTCGCGACCGACGTTGATCCGCTTAAGGCTGTACGGGTTATCGCCCGGCTTGTTCAAGCCGTTGACGCCGGCGCAGGCTCCCTTATAGCCGGCGCTGCGCAGGATGTCGAACAGGGTGGCGTCGAACAGGCCGTAAGGATAGGCCAATACACCGATCTGACCGCCGAGCTCTTTTTCCAGGATGGCTTTCGACACGGTAACCTGGCGGACCTTTTCCGGCATGTCCAGTTCGTTGAGCGCCAAGTGCCCGAGGGTATGCGAGCCGATTTCAATTCCGCGGGACCGCATCTGGCGGATTTCATCCCAGGCCAGATAACCGGGCTGCCCGACTTTATCCGTGATGATGAACACAGTGGCCTTAAGGCCGTATTTTTCCAAAATGGGGAGCGCGTTCGTAAAATTGTCGGCATAGCCGTCGTCAAAGGTGATGACCACCGCTTTCGGCGGCAACGGCCCCTCGCCGGCCATGAAATCGGCAAGCTGCGCCATGGTAACCGCGGTATAGCCCTGCTGGGTCAGATACGCCATCTGCTCGCCGAAGTCCCGGATGCTGATGCTGTACTTGCCCCCCTCGTCATTCACCTGATGGTAGGCAAGGATGGGAACGCCCCCTGCCGGGTAGGCCAGCCAGGCGATCAGCGCGGCGACTAGGGCCGCCAGGAGAGCCAGGCCGCTACGCAGCCGGCTCATGATTCTACCTTCACGAGTTCGGCAGCAATCTGCTCCAATTTGCGCAAACGGTGATTCATGCCGGACTTGCCGATCTTTCCACCCGCCAGCTCGACCAGTTCCTGCAAGGTCGCCTCCGGGTAGGCCAGCCGCAATTCGGCCGCTTCCCGCAGGTTGGCCGGCAATTTCGCAAGACCGGGACCCTTGACGATGAGCTTGATGTGTTCTACTTGCCGGACAGCGGCGTTGACCGTCTTTTGGAGATTGGCCGTCTCGCAGTTTACCAGCCGGTTGACCTGGTTGCGCATGTCCTTGACAACCCGGGCGTTTTCGAAGGCGAACAGGGCGTTGTTGGCCCCGATAATCCTGAGCAGCGAGGTAATCGCGTCTCCACCTTTAAGATAGATGACATAATCCTGCTTCCGGTCGGTCATGCGTGCCGCCAAACCGAAGGCTTTCAAGAGCCTGACCAGGGTTTTGGCAAAATCGAGATTGCCGGTGACCAGTTCGAGATGGTACTCCCCTTCGGGCCTGCTCACCGATCCTCCGCCCAAAAAAGCGCCGCGGAGATAGGCGCGCCGACAGCAGGTTTTGCGAAAAAGCCCCGTGTCCCGGCCGACATTCAGATTGCCGCCGCTCAGCAGTCCCAGCGACGACAGCACCTCCGTCACCACCGGCGACGGAGCAACCTTGATCAGGTAAGAATTACCCTTCTTGAGCCGCCGCCCGCGGGTGACAACCACTTCGGTTTTCAGGTCGAACCCTCGCTTGATCAGCATCAGCACTTTGCGGGCCACGGCGGCGTTCTCGGTGGTGAAGGTGATTCCCAGGTTGTTGTTGCCGCCGATCAGCATCGTGCCGGCCATCCGCATGAGGGCTGCCAATTCCGCGATATGACAAGAGCTGTGTTCGCCCGTCACCCGGGCGAGTTCGTTCTTTACTTCAGATGAAAAGGACAAGGCTGGTCACTCCGTAATTCTAATAATCGCCGGACCGGTTTCTCCCCATGCCGGCTTACCGGTTATCGTCTTTGAGATCTTTGATTTGCTCGGCAATGAGGTAGTAATCCAGAAGCTTCATCCGCTCCGAGCTGGCCTTCAGTTTGTATACCATGGCCATGATCGTCCGCGACAGCTTGACCGGATCATGGCGGACAAGATTGGTCTCGCTGATGAGATTGGCCTTCAGCACTTTGACCCCCAGCCCTTCCAGCGCCTCCAGGTCGGCCAGCACGGGATAGGCTCCCTGGCGGGCATACACTTCCCGCAGCGCCGGCGCCACATCCTGCACGTTGACCACCACATAGTCGATCACGCCCGGGCCGGCGTGGTCGAGGATAGCTCTGACGTGCTGGGAGGCGGTATAGCCGTCCGTCTCGCCCGGCTGGGTCATGACATTGCAAATATAAATCTTTACGGCCTGCGACTCGCGCAGGGCGTCGGCCACGCCACCGACCAGCAGGTTGGGAAGAACACTGGTGTACAGACTGCCCGGCCCCAGAATGCAGGCGTCGGCTTCCCCGATGGCCTCCAGAGCGCTGGCCACCGGCGGCGCGTCCACCGGCCGGGTGAACACCCGTTTGATGGGTTTCCCGGCCAGGGGAATTTGCGATTCCCCCTCCACGAAGGTGCCATCCGCCATTTCCGCGACGAGCCGGATGGTTTCAGTGGAGGACGGGAGCACCTGCCCCCGTACCGCGAGAACCTTGCTGGATTCCTTCAGGGCCAGTTCCACGTCTCCGAGGACTTCGGTCATGGCCGCAATAAACAGATTGCCGAAATTATGGCCGGCCAGATCGCCGGCACCGCCGAACCGGTGCTGGAAGAGCTTCTCCATCAGCGGTTCGGTGTCCGCCAGGGCCACCAGGCAATTCCTCAAATCCCCCGGCGGAATGATGCCGAGGTCTTCGCGCAGGCGGCCGGAGGACCCCCCGTCGTCGGCGACGGTGACAATAGCGGTGATGTTGCTGGTTACGCTCTTGATCCCCCTGAGCAAAACCGAGAGGCCCGTTCCGCCGCCAATTACGGCGATGGTCGGGCCGCGATTGAGTTTTCGTTTCTGGAAAATAATCTCCACCAGCTTGTCCGGGCCTTCCGGAACCACCACGCTAATGACCGAGCGGATAATCTGGCGGGTGGCCAGGGTCATGACGGTCAGTCCGAGGCTGAAAATCCCGATGCCAACCAGAGTGGTCACCGTATAATAATACTTCCCGGTGGTCCGGTACACCATCCGGAAGATGGTCTCTTCGACCACGCCGATATATTTATAGTTGAATACAATGGCCAAACCGAGACTGGCTGCAATGACCCCCAGCGAAAACAGCAGCAGCCAGCGCTTCAGCTTCATACCGGGGTATAGCCATTTGAGGAAATGCATCCGATACACCCCAATCCTCCAAGGAACTCTATCCTAGCCCGCCACAGCCTTATACTTCAACCAGGTTGTGCTTGATGTCCCGGTGTTCCACATTCACTTTATAGCCTTTGGTCCGCAAGTTTTCATAAATCTTTTCCGCCACGTAGACCGAGCGGTGCATTCCTCCGGTGCAGCCGATGGCGATGATCAGTTGCCCTTTGCCTTCCTTGACGTAGTTGGGCACCAAGAAATCGATGAGTCCGCCCAACTTTTCCAGGAATTGCTGGGTGATCGGCCATTTCCCGATATATTCGGAAACCTCTGCGGCCCGGCCGCTTTTGCGCCTGAGCGATTCCACATAAAAAGGATTCGGTAAAAACCGGACGTCGAACACCATATCGGCATCCAGCGGTATGCCGTGCTTAAACCCGAAGGACACGACGGTGATCGTCATGCGCTCGCTTTCCCGCTCCCCGGCGAACAGGTTGACAATGCGGTCCTTCAGTTCCGCCGTGGCCAGGTCGGAGGTATCGATAATATGCGTGGCCCGTCCGCGGATATGTTCCAACCGCTCCCGTTCCCGGCTGATGCCCTCGCTCACCCGCCCCAGCGGGGCCATGGGGTGGCGGCGGCGTGTTTCCTTGTAGCGGCGGATGAGGGTTTCGTCCGACGCTTCAAGATAAAGGATTTCGTACATGAAACCCAGCTTTTCCATATCCTCCAGCACTTGCACCAGCGCGTCAAAAAACTCGCCGCCCCGGATATCCACCACCAGCGCGATCTTATTGACCCGGCCGGCGGACTGGACACACAGTTCGGCAAATTTGGGAATGAGCATCGGAGGCAGGTTATCGACGCAAAAATAGCCCAAATCTTCCATAGCCCGGATTACTTGCGTTTTTCCCGCTCCGGACATGCCGGTGATAATAACCAGGCGGAACTTTTCCACGCTAACCACCTCGAAGATGTTACTTCCGTCGAAGATTGTGCCGGGCAAGATGGTGAAGGACGAGATCAACCGAGGTATTCAGCACTTGTTCAGCCGGAATGCCGTTTTGTTCGATCAGTTCGGAAGCTGCGCCGAAATCGCCGACCGTGAGGGCAAAATGGCTGTCGGAACCGACAAAAATCTTGCAGCCGTGCTGCCTGGCCAAGGCGGCGATATTGTCGCAGCGGGGCCGGCTTCCCTTACGCGAGACGGTGAGGGAGCTGTTATTGATCTCCAAGGCCACGTCGTACTTTACTGCTGCCCGCACGACGGCCTCGGCGTTGATCGGATATTCCGGATTCCCCGGATGAACGATGATATCCACCCACGGGTTTTTCATGGCGTTGATCAGCATCGCGGTGTTCTCTTCTTCCGTCCCGTTGGGCGCGCAGACGGTATGTAAGCCGGCGAGGACGATGTCCAGTTTGGCCAGCCGCTCGCTCTCGAGGTCCAGGGACCCTTCCCGGTCGATGATATTGGCCTCGACGCCCTTGAGGACCCGCACCCCGAACAGCGTGTCCGGTATGGCAACCTGATTCCCGAAATGGTAAGGGTGCGGCGCTCCCGGCATCGCCGGCCCGTGGTCGGTGAGGGCGATTAGTTCCAGGTTTTTGTCGGCCGCCGCCCGGGCGATCTCCAATACGGTGCTGTAGGCATGCCCGCTGGCGACGGTATGGATGTGAAGGTCGGCAACGAAGCGCATGACGGACCCCCCTTTATTCTAAACCAATTATAGGGCAAAACGGGGAAAAAAGCAAAAAGCCCGCCGGTCACAATTGGCGGTGGCGGGCGCAGGCGTCTTTTCCGTCCTTGCCGAATATATTTAGATAACTTATGCTATTTCTTTCGAGGAGGTTTCAATGATGCACTGGCATCCGCTTGTCGACGAATTTCTCCCTACTCTGATCGCCCTCCGGCGGCAAATCCATCGCCATCCGGAACTGGGCTTCCAGGAGCACCGCACTGCTGCGCTCATCGCCTCAACCCTGACGGCTCTCGGTATCAGCCCCTGCTCCGGCGTGGCCGGAACCGGCGTCACCGCCGTCCTCGCCGGTCAAGCGGGTCCGACCGTCGCCATCCGGGCGGATATGGACGCCCTCCCCATTCAGGAACAGAATGCCGTCCCCTACGCGTCCACCGTGCCGAACGTCATGCACGCCTGCGGCCATGACGGCCACGTGGCGACGGTTCTCGGGGCGGCTATGGTGCTTAGCAAACTGGCGCCCTTGCCGGGCACGGTAAAGTTTATTTTTCAGCCGGCGGAGGAAGGCCCGGGCGGCGCCCGGCCGATGATTGAGGCCGGCGTACTGCAGCATCCGGCCGTCGAGGCCATCTTCGGCCTGCACCTCACCAACGCGCTGCCGGTGGGCCGGATCGGCGTTTGCTACGGTCAGACCTGCGCCGCGACTGATGAAATCAAAATCACGGTGTTAGGCAAAGGCGGCCACGGCGCCCATCCGCACCAGGCGGTGGACGCCATCGTCGCCGCCGCTCAGGTGGTCGCCTCGCTTCAGACAATCGCGAGCCGCCAGGTTGACCCGCTGGAGTCGGTAGTTGTGACGATCGGGACGATTGCGGGCGGCTACGCCAACAATGTCATCGCCGATAAAGTCGAACTGCACGGAACCGTCCGGACCTTGAACGAGGCGGTACGGGCCGCCATGCCGGAGAAGATCGAGCGGATCGTCCGCAACGTCTCAGCCGCCTACGGCGCCGATTGCCGTTTCGAATACCTTCACGGCTATCCATCCCTGGTCAACGACCAGGCCCTGACCGGCCTGCTTGAGTCCAGCGCCGTAAAAGCCATCGGCCGGGACAATGTCGTCCCCTACCCGCCGAGCATGGGCGGCGAGGATTTTGCCTACTTTGCCCGGGCCGTTCCGGCCACCTTCTTCCGGCTGGGGTCGGGCAGCGCAATCTGCACCCACCCTGGCCATCATCCCCGGTTCGACTTCGCGGAAGAAGCGCTTGGCGTCGGGGCAACCGTCCTTGTCCAGGCCGTCCTGGATTATTTCAGGGTCTGACCTGCTTTTCCCCGCGCCGGATATAGGACGTATTTTTCAATCGCCTCGGCCACGCCGTCGGCGTCATTCGCGCCGGTTACCGCGTCGGCGGCCTTTTTGACGGCCTCGCTAGCGTTGCCCATCGCCACGCTCCAGCCGGCGTAAGCCAGCATGTCCAGGTCATTGCCGGAGTCGCCGACGGCCATCACTTCGCTGGTCTTCACACCCAGGCGCCCGGCCAGGCTGTCCAGCGCCTTGCCCTTATTCACCCCGTTGCGGACAATTTCCAGAAAGAAGGGTTTCGACACCGCCAGACTGATCTTTTCGCCGAACCGCTCGGTCAGGTACCCGCGGATATGGGGTACCTCCGCCGGATCGGCAATGATGAGGATCTTCGTCGATTCGCCGGCTGTCGAATAGAAGCCGTCTCCCAGTTCCCTGGCGGTAATGCCGGCGATTTGCTCGTAAACAAGAGTTTTTTCGTCCCGTTCCCGGACATAGAGTTCATCGTCCAGATAGAGCTGGGCATGCCAGCGGCGTTCGCGGCAGACCGCCAAAATCCCGCTTGTTGTAGCGGCGTCGACCGGGCAATGAAACAGCGTTTCGCCGGAAACGCCGGACTTGATCAGCGCCCCGTTGTAGGTGATCAGCGGAACATCAAGATTGAGTTCCCGGGCATAAGGAGCCGCCGAACAATACATCCGTCCGGTGGCGATCGTCACCGTCACTCCCAGGTCCACGGCGGACCGGATCGCAGTTTTGGCCCGCGGCGAGATTTTTAACGAGCGGTCGAGCAGGGTGTCGTCCAGATCAACGGCTACGAGTCGAATCACTTGTCATCACTCCGTTACTATGTTGTCTGCGGCCGGAAGGCCGGCCGGTGAGCCCTGCCGCGGCCAAAGCCCAACGGCCCACCCTAGGGAAAAAGCACCTCGCTGAGGTGCTTCTGCTTGAAGACAAACCCAGGCTGGCGAGAAAGGTCCAGATGCAAGGCGCACCGGAAGAGCGTTTGCTTGCGTACTTCGGCTGTACGCAAGCAAACGCTCTGAGGAGCAACGACGCAGATGGGCCTTTATCGCCAGCCTGAGGCGCTTTTTTTAGCGATCATGAATAACCTTTGTCAACGTATAGCTGCATACCGTCATCAGGAGGATCCCGATCATCGGCGCGATGCTGCTGGAAATCTGAAACCCGGGCAGGGCTTTTACCACCATGAGCGGCGTGATCAAGTTCGTGAAAAAGGTTAAGCCACCGACCGTGACAGGGTTAAAAGGCATGTCGACAAAAGCCAGCAGCGGCCGGATAGCGGCGTTGGCCAGCCCGATGATGGTTGCGCCAAGCAGTGTGCCGCCTAATGTATCGACAAATATTCCCGGCAGTTTTACAACAACGGCGCACAAAATCGTCGCGTTAATAATAATTCGCAGTAAAAACCCGGACATTGCGTCGTGCCTCCCTAGTCAAATACCAATAAACATATTATATCCTGTCGGACAAAAAACTGGCAATAGCCCGAACCAATTATCGCCAAGCAAAATCCTGGTAAAATCTCACACCTGTCTGGATTCCTGCTCCAGAAGCAGCAGAGCCTGTTTCAGGTCCAGCCCGCCGCCGAAGCCGACGAGAGTTTTATTGGCGCCCACCACGCGGTGACAGGGCACTACGACGGGCGTGCGATTGATATGAAGCGCCCCGCCCACGGCCCGGGAAGCTTTGGGCGAACCGACGGCGGCGGCCACTTCGCCGTAACTCGTAGTCTCGCCATAGGGAATTTGGGCGGTATAGCGAAGCACCGCGGCCTGAAAGGCGGTATAGCCCGTCCAGTCCAGCGGGACTCCGAATTCGACCTGATAACCCTTGTAGTATAACCGGAGTTCCCTGGACAATTCCTCAGCAGCAGCATTGGCGGAACCCTCCGCCGCCTCTTGGGTGACAAGATGAGCCACGGCCTTGTCCGCGTCCGGGTAAGGAAAGGTCAGCTCCCAGAGACCCCGGTCGGACCATACGGCCACAACATAGCCCCAGTCGGTTTTTAAAACGTTATACTCTTTCATGGCGCCTCCGTCGCTTCGGCTTTTCCGTCTTCCAGCCGTCTACCACAGAATATTTTCCGAAACCGCCTGCACGCTGGCCGTTCCGGTTAGAACCATAGCGGTCCGCAATTCATCGGCCAGCTTTGCCAGTACCAACTGCACCCCTTCGCGGCCGCCGCCCACAGCGCCGACCGTCAGCGCCCGCCCCAGCAAAACGGCGTCGGCGCCCAAAGCGAGCATTTTCAAAACATCGGCCCCGCTGCGGATACCCCCGTCAGCCAGAATGGTCATTTTGCCCTTCACCGCCTCGGCGATATGGGGAAGCACTTCCGCCGTCCCGGGGGCAAACTCGAAGGCCCTCCCGCCGTGGTTGGAAACAACGATTGCGTCGATGCCGGCCTCCCGGCAAAGCGCCGCCTCGTCGGCGGTCATGATCCCCTTGACAATAAAAGGAATTTCCGTATTCCGCTTTATGTATTCGAGCTCCTGAAGGGATTTCGGGCTGACCGGCTGCCCGAGCCGGGTCATATTGAAAAACGCCGCGGCGTCGATGTCCATGCCGAAGGCGGGGGCGCCCTCCGCCGCCGCGCGTTTGGCCAGCTCCACGATCCGTTCCGGTTCCCGCGGCTTGATGATCGGGATTCCCCAGCCATTTTCCGCCGCCAGGGCCTGCAGGCCACTGTCAAAGACCTCCGGCATGGGGCCGTCCCCGGTCATGCAGATGGTCCCCGCCGCCCGGCAGCCGCCCACCACCGCCAGGTCATAGTCCGCTTCCGTCATTTCCTCGACATTCATGTTCAGTTTGATTCCGCCAATTGCCGCTCCCAGGACCGGCATCGCCAGGTCCAGCCCCAGCACCCGGCAGCCGAGCTTCGGCTGGACAACGGTATGGATGGTGCGCAAATTGAGGCGGTATTCGGCCAGCGCCGCCACGTTGCCCTGGAAAGATGCTCCGCTGCCGATGCCCCCCATTCCGGGAACCTCACCGGCGCACACTACGCCGTTACATACCCGGCATACCCGGCAAGCTCCGCGGAACTTTTCCCGGGCGCTTGACTGCAGGGTTTTCCAATCCATCTAAGCTACCTCCCATGCCAGCGTCCAATCGGATATACTTTCTTGCCGGTCCGTGTCAAATCCTGCTTTACGTATGAAAAACCAGCCGGCCGCTCATGCTATGACATAGGAAAACCGCAACAGGAGGTGTTCTTCATGACAACGATGGAAAAGGTTTCTGCCGGCATCAGCGCCATAGCCAACCAGGTCTTTGACAAAGAACCGCTCAATTACCTGGAAGTCGCCGGTCTTTACGCAATTGTCGCCGCCGGCCGCCATAACATGGTAAGTCTGGAAGTCTTGTACAACCATGCCCGGGACCCCGAGCTGAAGGCCCTGATCCGGCGGGCCATCGACGAACAGACCGACTGGCTGATCAATAAGGCCGAACATCTCCTCCAAGCCAGCGACGGCCTGCTGCCCACCCTGCATTTTGCCCGCCGGAAACTGCATGATTCATCGCCGGACCTGCCGGATGACGCCCATTTCAGCGATCAGGAAATCGTCGGGGCCATCGCCAGTATGGCCAAAGCCTCCCAGACCGCCGTCCTCTCCGCCATGCATCAAACCTACCAGCCGGAAGTCGCCCAGGTCTACCGCCGGATCCTCGACGCGGCCTTCGACTTCAACTACAGCCTGCTCCAGTTGGCCCTCGATAAAGGCTGGCTGCCCCATATGGCCAAAGTCAAACATTAAACAGCCTATACGGTGTTCAATGTCCGGCAAAGCGCGCGGCGGCGTCAGAAAAAAACAGCCCTCGATCCCGAGGGCTGTCCAGCGTTTGCGGCGCCGGTCGCCGGCCGCCGCGGCCTATTGCTTTTGGAACTGGTCCTTGCCTACCCCGCACACCGGACAGACCCAGTCGTCGGGGATATCCTCGAATTTGGTTCCGGGGGCAATGCCGTGGTCGGGGTCGCCCTGAGCCTCGTCATATACGTATCCGCAAACTGCACATTCCCATTTTTCCATCTGTTTGTCCTCCTTCGACATGTGCTTGTATTGTAAATTCTACCAATATCAGCAAGAAAATGCAAATATAAAAAAGACTTGGTTCCCCAAGTCTCGGAGTTTTAATCCATAACATAAAGGCCCGCAATGATCTACGCTACAGCCGATACCGATCATTACATACCCATACGCAATCTTTCGACTACGCACGAGCATTACACAACCGACACCGACCTTTGCTCGACTACCAAAAATACCTGCCGAACCTGCTGCAACCTCCCGGCAACAACAGACCCCATTACGGTTTTCCGGGGAAACCACTCCGGCACTCGTGGCAGTCTTAGCTCGACCGATATACATCCCTTTTGACCACACGACAACAGTTGGGCTGCCGTACAGCCTTACAAGACACATACCGATCTTCCCGCCGACTAACGCCGAACCTCGGATGAGATCCGACGCCACTCTTTGGCCGACCAGTCCCGAATCCCGGGGGCGGGATCCGACACCAGTCTTGGCTCAACCATTACGGACCCTTACATCCTTAGTATGGCTTCCGCCGGCCGCACCATACCTGGAAATTCGTTACAGCTTGGCCGGCAGGTCCTGCGGACGGTTCAGGCTGTTGAGCATCAAAAGCTCCGGGTCAAACCGGGACAGTTCGGCCCGGCTGATCCGGCGGAGGGCAAGGCCCGGATAAAAATCGCTGACCCGGCGTTGACCGGCCAGTAACGCCCGCTCGACGGACGCCAGGCAGCGCCGGTGATAGACGGCGTGAAGAGGATGAAAGAAACCGTCGACAAAAGGGACGGCGGCATCGAAGCCGGCCGCCGCCGAAGCCATATAGGAGACCGCCGCGCCATTGACAAAGGGCATGTCGCAGGCGGCCACAAAGCTGTATTCCGTCACCGTCGCCGCCAGGCCGGCGTGGAGGCCTCCCAGGGGCCCGCAGCCCTGAAAAATGTCGGCAACCACTGCGACCTCCGGCACGGCGATATCCCGCGGAGTGTTGCTGACCACGATCAGGCGCGCACAAGCGGGAATCAGCGCCCTGAGCACAGCATGGAGCAAGTCCTCCCGGCCCCAGGGCAGGCTGGCCTTGTCACGCCCCATCCGCGTACTGCCGCCGCCGGCCAGCACAATGCCGGTCAGCGCGGTCTTCGGGCTACTCATTGCGGTTTCCTCCCTGGCGCTGCCGGAAGAATTCATAGACCGCTTCGGCCGCCGGGCGGTTCATTCCCGGAGCGGCGGCCAGTTCCTCGACCGAGGCCGCCTTGATCCCGGCCAGGCTTCCGAAGCTGTCCCACAACGCCTTGCGGCGCTTGGCGCCGATTCCCGGGACATGATCGAGGACCGACACCATATTGCGCTTCGACCTGAGTTTGCGGTGATAGGTGATGGCGAAGCGGTGGGCCTCGTCCCGGATGCGCTGGACCAGGTAGAGCGCCTGGGAATGGCGGGGGAGCACCAACGGCTCGCTTTCCCCTTCCCGGAAAATATGCTCAAATTCCTTAGCCAGGCCGACCACCGGCACGCTGTGCAAGCCAAGACCGCGGATGATCGCCAGCGCCATGCTGAGCTGGCCCTTGCCGCCGTCGATAATGACGAGGTCGGGCAGGGGACCGCCGGCATCCCGGTAGCGGCGGCCGACCACCTCCTGCATCGAACGGAAGTCGTCCGGCTTACCTTCCACTGTTTTCAGCTTGTAGCGGCGGTATTCATTCTTATTGGCCCGTCCGCCCTCGAAGACCACCATCGACGCCACGGTTTCCGCCCCCTGAATGTGGGAAATGTCGAAGCATTCGATGCGCTCCGGGGCAGCAGGCAGTCCGAGGTATTGGCCCAATTCGGCCGCCGCCCCGCTGGTCCGGGCCGCATCGGCGTCCGCCCGGGCCGCCTGTTCGGCGAGAACGGTCGCCGCATTGCCGGCCGCCATGTTGATCAAATCCCGCTTTGTGCCCCGCTTGGGAGTTTCCACCCGCACCTTCCCGCCCTTCAGTCCGCTCAGCCATTCGGCCAGAAGCTCCCGGTCGGGCACTTCCTCCGGCAGCAGCACTTCCCGGGGGATAAAAGCCGCCTCGCTGTAGTACTGTTTGACAAAAGCCGCCAGAATGTCCCGGTCTTCTTCGTCTTCCCCGCCGGTCAGCATAAAATGCTCCCGTCCCACCATCTTGCCGCTGCGGATGAAGAAGACCTGCGCGCAGGTGCCGGCCGCCGACCGGGCCAGTCCGACGACATCCTGGTCGCCGGCGCCGGTGACAATATTCTGTTTTTCGGTTACCTTCTCAATGGCCGACAGTTGGTCCCGGAGCCGGGCCGCCGCCTCAAATTCCAGGTTTTCGGCCGCCCTTTCCATCCGGCGGCGAAGGTCCCTGACGAGTTCGTCGCTGCGGCCTTCGAGCAGCAGGCACACCGCCTTGATCATCTCCCCGTAGGTTTTCGGATCCACCTTGCCGGTGCAGGGAGCCAGGCAGCGTTTGATATGGTACTGCAGACAGGGCCGGCTGGCGTCCAGCACCCGGCAGCTGCGCAGGGGAAACAGGCGTCGGAGCAGGCGGATCGTCTCATGCAGGGCGCCGACGTTGGTGTAGGGGCCAAAATAGCGGGCTCCGTCCTTCTGGACCCGCCGGGTGACATACACCTGGGGAAAAGGCTCGTTCAAAGTCACCTTCGCATAAGGATAGCTCTTGTCGTCGCGCAGGCTGATGTTATACTTCGGCCGGTGCTTTTTGATGAGATTGCACTCCAGGATGAGTGCTTCCATCTCCGAGCCGGTAACGATATATTCGAAATCGGCAATCCGCGCGACCATCGCCAGCACTTTCGGGGAGTGGTTCCGGCTGGCCTGGAAGTAGGAGCGCACCCGGTTCTTCAGGTTGACGGCCTTGCCCACGTAGATGATCCGGCCGTTGTCGTCCTTCATTAGATATACGCCCGGTTTGTCCGGCAGATGGGCCAGCTTTTCCGCCAATTCCCCCGTCATCTTTTCCTGCTCCTTTCGGCCGCCTCTGATTTTGCGCAATATTCCGCCTTATTGTGTATACATGTATACATAGTTTTTCTCGATTGTGTTCTGTAAGCAATTATACTATAATCGCATCATTAGTACCAGGTAATAAATTGCCTGGCCAACCTACATAGCAAATGGAGGGTCTAATCGATGTTCAAGAGACTGCTCATCGCCAACCGCGGTGAAATCGCCGTCCGAATCATCCGGGCCTGCCAGGAGCTGGGCATTCAGACAGTCGCCGTATATTCGGACGCCGATTATGACGCGCTTCATGTACGACTGGCGGATCAAGCCTACCCCCTTGGCCCCGCACCTGCCGAACACAGTTATCTGAACGGGGAGGCGATCATCGCCGTCGCCCAGGAAGCCCAGGCCGACGCCATTCACCCCGGCTACGGCTTTCTCTCGGAAAACGCCGAATTCGCCGCCGGCGTAACCCAGGCCGGGTTGTCATTTGTCGGTCCCCGCGCCGAAACAATCCGGAAAGCCGGCAATAAAGACATCGCCCGCTCAGTCCTGCTGCAGGCCGGTTTGCCGATGGCTCCCGGAACGGGGGCCATTATTGATTCTTCCGGCGCCTGCAGGGCGGCGGAGGAGATCGGCTATCCCGTTATCCTGAAGCCGTCGAACGGAGGAGGAGGCTGCGGCATTCACATTGCGGACAATCAGCGGGAACTTCTCCAGGCCATGGCGAAGACAAACGCCCCTTTTGAATCGGCCCGTTCCGTGCTGCTGGAAAAGTACGTCGCCAGCGCCCGCCACATCGAGGTGCAGATTGTCGCCGATTCCTACGGCCATGTCATCCACCTGGGGGAGCGGGAATGCTCCCTGCAGCGCCGCAATCAAAAAGTGCTGGAGGAAGCGCCGTCCAGCGGCCTGAGTCCGGATATGCGCCAGCAAGTGGGCGAACTGGCTGTGCGGGCCGCCAAGGCCCTTCACTATTCCAGCATCGGCACCGTGGAGTTTCTCATGGACAAAAACAGCGGGAACTTTTACTTCATGGAAATCAATCCCCGTATCCAGGTGGAGCATGGCATCACCGAGGCCATAACCGGGGTCGATCTCGTCAAAACCCAGATTTTGCTGGCCGCCGGCGAGCCGCTGACCTTGTGCCAGGAGGAAATCGCCTTCACCGGGCACGCCATCGAGTGCCGGATCAACGCGGAGGATCCCCGGCTCAATTTTCTGCCGTCGCCCGGACAGATCACCTTCTATCACCAGCCCGGCGGTCCCGGCATCCGCGTGGACAGCGGCGTATGCGCCGGAACGACGGTCCATTCCTATTATGATTCCCTCATTGCGAAGGTAATCGCCCACGGGCGGACCCGCGGCGAGGCCATCCGCATCATGCAGCGCGCCCTCGGCGAATTTCGCGTGGAAGGCGTGCGGACCACCATCGGCCTGCATTTGGAGCTGCTGGCCGATCCGCTCTTCCGCAGCGGGGATATCGATACCCAGTTCATCAGCAAGCGCATGATATCATAAACAGGACGGGGCAGAGCCCCGTCCTCAGTTTGTAGATAAACCCAGGCGGACGAAAAAGGTCCAGATGCACGTTCTGATTTCGAGAACTCTTTCAGCGTCCGCTGCCTATCTGCAAATAAATTCACGAACCGTGTGCGGGCCGCACCGGAAGAGCGCGCTGGCCGGAAGATGTTTCTTATAAGCGGAGGTAAGCGACAGCGTCGGAGCGTTAATAAGCATCTTCCGTGTTTAGGCAGTCATTGCGCACTTCGGTCGTACGCAATGACTGGAGCTGCGGCCTACCTCTTGCAGGTACGACGCAGATGGGCTTTTTTCGTCCGCCTGAGGACGGGGCAGAACCCCGTCCTTATCTATCGCCTGGCGGAATTCAGCCTGCCCGGCTGGCGCCCTTTTTCCCCCGCTGGAGCACCGGCGCCAGGAACTGGCCGGTGTAGGAACCGGGTTTGGCCGCCACCTGTTCCGGGGTCCCCTGGGCGATGATGGTTCCGCCCCGGCTGCCGCCCTCCGGACCAAGGTCAATTATATAGTCGGCGGTTTTAATGACATCGAGATTATGTTCGATGACCACAACGGTGTCGCCGCCGTCGACCAGCCGCTGCAGCACTTCGAGCAGGCGGTGGATGTCGGCGGTATGAAGACCGGTCGTCGGCTCGTCGAGAATATACAGCGTCTTGCCGGTGCTGCGGCGGGCCAGTTCGGTGGCCAGCTTGACCCGCTGGGCCTCACCGCCCGACAGCGTGGTGGCCGGCTGGCCGAGTTTGATGTAGCCAAGCCCGACGTCCTTGAGGATCTCCAGTTTGCGATGGATTTTGGGGATGTTCTGGAAGAAGTCGACGGCTTCGTCCACCACCATATCCAGGACTTGGGCGATGCTTTTGCCTTTATACCGGACCTCCAGGGTTTCGCGATTGTAGCGGGCCCCTTTGCAGACTTCGCAGGGGACGTATACGTCCGGCAGAAAGTGCATCTCGATTTTGATGATGCCGTCGCCCTTGCAGGCCTCACAACGGCCGCCTTTGACGTTGAAGCTGAATCGGCCGGGTTTGTAGCCCCGCATTTTGGCTTCCGGCGTCTGGCTGAACAGTTCGCGGATGGAGTCGAACAGGCTGGTGTAGGTCGCCGGGTTGGAACGCGGGGTGCGGCCAATGGGCGACTGATCAATGTCAATGATCTTGTCAATGTATTCTACGCCGCGAATTTCGTCATGGACCCCGGAGCGCAGCCGGCTGCCGTAGACCTTGCCGGCCAGGCCCTTATAGAGAATCTCGTTGACCAGCGTACTCTTGCCTGAGCCGGACACGCCGGTGACTGCGGTGAATACCCCTAGGGGGAAGCGCACAGTGAGGTCCTTCAGGTTATTTTCTTTGGCCCCGACCACTTCCAGCCATTTGCCGTTGGGTTTGCGCCGCTCCTCCGGCACCGGGATAAACTTTTTGCCGCTGAGGTACTGGCCGGTGATCGATGCTCCGCAGCGCTTGATTTCTTCCACCGTCCCCTGGGCGATGATCCGGCCGCCTTCCGAGCCGGCGGCGGGTCCGATGTCAATGATATGGTCGGCGGTGTACATGGTGTCCTCGTCGTGTTCGACCACCAGGAGCGTGTTCCCCAGGTCCCGGAGCTTTTTGAGGGTGGCCAGCAGCCGGTTGTTGTCCCGCTGGTGAAGACCGATGCTGGGCTCGTCGAGAATGTAGAGCACCCCGACCAGGCCCGAACCGATCTGGGTGGCCAGCCGGATGCGCTGCGCCTCGCCGCCGGAGAGCGTCCCGGCAGCCCGGTCGAGGGTCAGATAGTCGAGGCCGACGTTGATCAGGAAGCCCAGGCGGGCGTTAATTTCTTTTAAAATCTGATGGGCGATGATCCTCTCCCGCTCGGTCAGTTCCAGCCCGGCGAAAAAGGCCTGGCTCTCCGCCACCGTCATCCGGGTGACTTCGTAGATATTCTTGCCGCCCACCCGCACCGCCAGCGCTTCGGGTTTCAGCCTGGCGCCCTTGCAGGTGGGGCAGGGCTTGGAGCTCATAAACTCCTCGATTTCCTCCCGCGACCAGTCGGAGGCCGTTTCCCGGTAGCGGCGGTTAAGCGTCGGAATGGCGCCTTCGAAGGGGGCGTGATAGGTCCGCCGCTCGCCGTACATATTCTCGTAATTGAAGGAGAAGCGCTCATCCCCGGCGCCATAGAGAATAATCTTCCGCAAGTCCTCGGGGATGTCGTTCCAGATTGCGTACAGGGAATGGCCATAATGGTCGACCACAGCCTCCAACTGGCACATGAAGTAGGAGTTGGTATTCTTGCTGAGCGGCGCGATGGCCCCGTCCAGCAGCGATTTCGAGCCGTCAGGCACGACGAGCGCCGGGTCGATCTCCATGTTGTTGCCGAGTCCGGTACAATCCGGGCAAGCGCCGAAGGGGTTGTTGAAGGAAAACATCCGCGGCGCGATTTCCGGCAGGCTGACCGAGCAGTCGACACAGGCGAAGTTCTGGCTGAACACCATTTCCCGGCCGCCGACGACGTCGATGATGACCAGGCCCTGCGCCAGGTTGAGCGCCGTTTCCAGCGAATCCGCCAGCCGCTGGGCGATACCGTCGCGGATGACAATCCGGTCAACCACCACTTCGATGGAATGCTTTTTGTTTTTCTCCAGCCTGATTTCAGCGCCGACATCCTGGACCTCGCCGTCCACCCGGACCCGGGCGTAGCCTTCCTTGCGGATATCTTCCAGCACTTTCTGGTGCTCGCCTTTTTTGCCGCGGATGACCGGCGCCAGGACGGACAGGCGCGTCCCTTCCCCCAGAGCCATGAGCTGGTCGACCATCTGCTCCACCGTCTGCTGGCTGATGGGTTTGCCGCACTGGGGGCAGTGGGGCCGCCCGGCGCGGGCGAACAGCAGCCGCAGATAGTCGTAGATCTCCGTGACCGTGCCCACCGTCGAGCGGGGGTTGCGGCTGGTGGTCTTCTGGTCAATGGAAATGGCCGGCGACAAGCCTTCGATATAATCGACGTCAGGCTTGTCCATTTGCCCGAGAAACTGCCGGGCATAAGCCGAAAGCGACTCGACATAGCGGCGCTGGCCCTCGGCGTAGATGGTGTCAAAAGCCAACGACGATTTCCCCGACCCGCTGAGACCGGTGATGACCACCAGCTCGTCGCGGGGAATTTCCACGTCGATGTTTTTAAGATTATGCTGTCTGGCGCCTTTTACAATGATTTTATCTTTCAACGTTTTGTCCTCCGGTTGACTCGGTTATCGTTCAGGCCCGTTTGGGCCGGGTACTTTTTTCTTTTTTGCCGCCCGGCGCTTCCGCCAGACGCTGCCTGAGCTCCACGATCATGTCGCGCAGCTCGGCCGCCCGCTCGAATTCGAGCAGTTTGGAGGCCTGGCGCATGTCTTTTTCCAGCTTGGCGATCAGTTCCAGCGTCTCGGCCCGGGACATGGCCTCAATCCGGCTGGCCCGGTATTCGCCGGGAGTCTCGGCGACCTTGGTGGTCTCGATGAGTTCCTTGACCCGCTTCTGAATGGTCTGCGGCGTTATGCCGCGCTCCCGGTTGTAAGCCTCCTGCACGGCCCGGCGGCGGTCGGTTTCGTCGATCGCCCGGCGCATGGAGTCGGTGACGGTGTCGGCATACATGATGACCCGGCCGCGGACATTGCGGGCCGCCCGGCCGATCGTCTGAATGAGCGACGTTTCGGACCGCAGAAAGCCCTCCTTGTCCGCGTCCAGAATGGCCACCAGCGATACTTCCGGCAAATCCAGGCCCTCCCGGAGCAGGTTGATCCCGACCAGCACGTCAAACTCGCCGGCCCTGAGGTCCCGCAGGATTTCGACCCGCTCGATGGTGGCGATATCGGAATGGAGGTACCGGACCCGGATACTCATTTCCTTGAAGTATTCGGTCAGGTCCTCCGCCATCTTTTTCGTCAGCGTCGTGACCAGCACCCGTTCGTTGGCGGCGGCCCTGGCCTTGATTTCTCCCAGCAGGTCGTCCATCTGCCCTTTGATGGGCCGTATTTCGATCTCAGGATCGAGCAGGCCGGTCGGCCGGATAATCTGCTGGGCCACCTGGGTGCTGGCTTCCAGCTCATACTGGGCGGGGGTGGCGGATATGTAGATGATCTGGTTGATCCGTTCATTAAACTCGTCAAACTTCAGGGGGCGGTTGTCGTAGGCCGAAGGCAGGCGAAAGCCATGCTCCACCAGGGACTCCTTGCGGGAGCGGTCGCCGTTGTACATCGCCCGGAGCTGGGGCAGGGTAACATGGGATTCGTCGATGACAATGAGATAATCATCGGGAAAATAGTCGATCAGCGTATAGGGCGCCTCGCCGGGCTTGCGCGCCGTAAGGTGCCGCGAATAGTTCTCAATGCCGGAGCAATACCCCATTTCCAGCATCATTTCCAGGTCGTACTTGGTGCGCTGGGCGAGCCGCTGCGCTTCCAGCACCCGGTCCTGGGCCTTTAACTCCGCCAGCCGCGCTTCAAGCTCGCTCTCGATGTCCTTCACGGCCCGTTCCATGTTCTCCCGGGAGGTGACATAGTGGGACGCGGGATAGATAGCCATATGCTTGCGTTCGGCCAAAATCTCGCCGGTCATGGTGTCGATTTCGAGAATGCGCTCGATCTCGTCGCCGAACAGTTCCACCCGCACCGCCTTTTCGCCGTAGGCGGCGGGAAAGATCTCGACGACATCGCCCCTGACCCGGAAAGTGCCGCGGGTAAAGTTTATGTCGTTGCGGTCGTACTGAATGTCGACCAGCTTGCGCAGTATCTCGTCGCGGTCTTTCAGCTGCCCCTGCCGGAGGGACAGCACCAGATTGTAGTAGTCCTCCGGCGAGCCCAAGCCGTAAATGCACGAAACGCTGGCAACGACGATGACGTCGCGGCGCTCGAACAGCGAACTGGTCGCCGAGTGGCGCAGCTTGTCGATTTCGTCGTTGATGGAAGCGTCTTTCTCGATATAAGTGTCCGTATGGGCGATATAGGCCTCGGGCTGATAATAATCATAATAACTGACGAAGTATTCCACCGCATTATCGGGGAAAAACTCCTTAAATTCGCTGGCCAGTTGGGCGGCCAGCGTCTTGTTGTGGGCGATGACCAGCGTCGGCTTCTGCACTTCCTCGATTACTTTGGCAATGGTGAAGGTTTTGCCTGTCCCGGTCGCTCCCAGCAAGACCTGCGACCAAGCGCCGCGCCGAACCCCGTCCGCCAGTTGGCGGATGGCCTCGGGCTGATCGCCGGTCGGTTTAAAGGGGGCCTCGATCCGGAAAGGCCGCTTGTCCTCATGGTGGGTCGTTTTTAGATTAGGCACGATGGTCGCCAACAATTATCACCACACAATCTCGCGTCAGGACGAATATATGTTCGCCATACTATTATCCTAACACAGTACATATGTTCGGGCAAGAGGTTTGTATCATTTTATCAAAGTATCCCAAGCCGTCATTTTTTCAGCCGGCGGGCCAGCCAGTCCAGCAGGCCGTACCGGCGGGTCACTTCGGCATAGCCGGCCGAATACCCGTCCGGCACAAGAATAATCCCCAGCCGGCGCTCGCCGTCCGCAAACCTTCCCTGGCGGCGCTCAACGCGGCCCCCTCGGCTGACAACGGCCTCGAAGGCTTCCGGCGCATAGCTGATCGCCCGGGCCAGCTCATAGCCGTCATTGACAGGCAAGCCGGCCAGCTCCAGCAGAATATCGCCCGGGCGCAGCCCCAGCCGGCGGGCCGGGCTCCCGGTCACCGTATCCAAAACCATCACGCCTTCCGGCGGGGGAACGTATCGCGGCTCCCGCTGCATCTCCCGCCGGTTGTCGAGCTGGATAAGCAGTTCATGGCCCAAGGGCGACAACAGCGCGGCAATAAACTGCAGCCAGTGGTATTTTACCGACAGCAGCGTCAGCCCCATCAGGGTAATGCTGTACAAGGCGAGGTGGGCCGCCGAAGCGCGCCGGCGCTCCACCGGACTGCTGGCCACCGCCAGGTCGGCGTACCCCAGGGCCGCCGCCACCGGCAGCATGCCGTAAAGCCAGGTCTGGCCGGCGGGAAGGTCCTCCCCGATCGGCAGCAGCGGCCACCAGTCGGGCATGCTGATGCCCGAAAGCTGGGTGGTTTCCGGGATGCCGACCGCTCCCAGCATAACCAGCGGCAACGGCCAGAAATTCTGAAGATTGAACGCCCCGACAATCCGTCCGTCCTCCCGCCGCAGCAGGAGCGGAACGGCGCTGTAGCGCCCGCTGATAAAGATGAGGAGGCTTTCGGTGATATGAAGTCCCGCCACCAGCGCCAATACCTGGGGCACGTTTACCGCCGGCCAGCCGAACAGCAGGTTGGCCAGAGCCACGAGTCCTCCGGCGTAGGCAAAGCACATGAACCGCATATTGACCAGCGTAAGGGCAATGGCCACCGGCCAGATGTAATTCAATCCCAGGTGGTTGACCGTCACTCCGGCCACCCCCAATATCACGCTGCCGATGATGCCGCCGACAACGCCGTAAAAGGCCGCGGCCAGCACCTGCTGCCACAACTGGCAGCCGAGGACGCCGAACATCTGCAATTGCTCCCGCTGGAGCCGTTGGTACATAAAGGCCACCAGGGCCAGCACCAGCAAAAAAGTCGGGTCAAATACCGCCGCAAACTGCTTCTGAAGGATGAGGCCCAAAAATTCCTGCCATGGAAACACGGTTTCACCTCGAATTTTTTGTTCCGAGATCATAGTACCACAACCGGGGCTTCCATACAAACATGCAAACCATGGGGGATATTGGAAATGGCGGCCCGGCCGCGCCGCGCCTTCACAAAAACGCCGGCTGCCGCAGGTCTCACCCCGTAAAAATTGCTCTTTTGCAAGTAAAAGGCCGACCCGCAAAGGGCCGGCCAGTCTGTTGAAAAAAACCCAGGCTGTCTGACTATATCCGTTCCACGACCGTCGCCACGCCCTGGCCGCCGCCGATGCACAGCGTGGCCAGCCCCAGGCGCGCCTCCCGCCGTTTCATGGCGTGGAGCAGCGTCACCAGGATGCGTGCCCCGCTGGCGCCGATCGGGTGGCCGAGGGCGACGGCCCCGCCATGGACATTGGTCTTTTCCGCCGGCAGCCCCAGTTCCTTGCCAACCGCCAAAAACTGGGCGGCGAAGGCTTCGTTGGCTTCGATCAGGTCCAGGTCGGCCATGGTCAGCCCGGCTTTCGTCAGCGCCTTACGGGTCGCCGCTACCGGACCGAGTCCCATGATGCTCGGGTCGATCCCGCACGCGGCATAGGACCGGATGCGGGCCAGCGGCCTGAGGCCGAGCTGCTTCGCCTTTTCGGCGGAAGCCACCACCAGCGCCGCCGCCCCGTCGTTGATCCCGGATGCGTTGCCGGCCGTCACGGTGCCGTCCGGCTTGAAGGCCGGCCTGAGGCCCGCCAGGCTTTCCGCCGAGGTTCCGGCCCGCGGATATTCGTCGGTGTCAAAAACCGTGTCGCCTTTTTTACCCTTAATGGTCATCGGAAGAATTTCCTCCTTGAACAGACCGTCGGCGATCGCTTTGGCCGCCTTGGCCTGCGAGGAGGCCGCCAGTTCGTCCTGAGCCTGCCGGCTGATGCCGCACTGGGCGGCGACGTTTTCGGCCGTGATTCCCATATGATAGTCGCTCATGGCGCACCAGAGCCCATCCTGAATCATGGCGTCGACCAGCTTGCCGTGTCCCATCCGGTGGCCCCAGCGGGCCTTTTCCAGAAGATACGGCGCATTGCTCATGCTCTCCATCCCCCCGGCCACGACGAGGTCGGCGTCGCCGGCGATAATCGCCTGAGCCGCCAGGTTGACGGCCTTCAGCCCCGAACCGCACACCTTGTTTACCGTATAGGACGGCACTTCAGCCGGAATCCCGGCCTTCAGCGCCGCCTGGCGGGCCGGGTTTTGCCCCAGGCCGGCCTGGAGAACATTTCCCAGGATGACTTCATCCACCAGTTGGGGCGCGACGCCCGCCCGCTCCAAAACGGCCACGATGGCCGCCCGCCCGAGCTCGGTAGCCGAAAAAGAGGCCAGGCCTCCGTTGAAACTGCCGATGGCTGTCCGGGCAGCTCCTACAATTACAACTTCCCGCATCGATATTCACCACCTGTTCAGATTATCCGGCTAAGCGCCAAAGACCGGCACACCGCCCGCCGGTACGGAAAGGGGGACCCCGGTGGCGGCCAGCACCGCTTCGACCGTGGTATCGGCGGCGATCTCCAGCAGTTGCAGCCCGTCCTGCCGCACTTCGATGACCGCCAGGTCCGTAACGATCAAGTCGACCTCGCCTTTGGCGGTCAGCGGCAGTGTACACTCCCTGACGATCTTGGGCGAGCCGTCCCTGTTGACATGTTCCATGGCCACGATGACCCGCTTGGCGCCGACCACGAGATCCATCGCCCCGCCCATGCCGGGTACCCGGCGCCCCGGCACCATCCAGTTGGCCAGATTGCCTTTTTCATCCACCTCCAGGGCGCCGAGGACGGTGGCGTCGACATGGCCGCCCCGGATAATGGCGAAGGACATGGCGCTGTCGAAGAACGCCCCGCCCGGCAGAATGGTGACCGGCTTCCCGCCGGCGTTGACCAGATCCTTGTCCGCTTCTTCCGGGCTCGGTTCGGGTCCCAGGCCCAGAAAGCCGTTTTCCGACTGGAGGATAATCGCCACGCCGGGCGGGAGATAGTTGGCGACCAACGTCGGCATGCCAATACCGAGGTTGACCACCGAGCCGTCGGCAAGTTCAAGGGTGACCCGCCGGGCGATGCGGCCCCGTCTGTCCTGTTCAGCCATTCTTCTCCCCCCGTATCACAATATAATCAATGAAGATGCCGGGTGTCATAACCTCTTCCGGGGCAATCGCGCCCACCGGAACGACTTCATCCACCTCGGCCACGACAACCTCGGCGGCCATCGCCATCAGCGGGTTGAAGTTCCGGGCGGAGTTCCGGTAGATCAGATTGCCGGCCGCATCGGCCCGATGAGCCCTGAGCAGGGCAAAATCGGCTTTGAGCGGGAGCTCCAGCAGATAGGTCCTGCCGTTGACCGTCATCTCCTGTTTGCCGTTGGCCACCACCGTTCCCACCCCGGTCGGAGTGAGGAAGCCGCCCAGCCCCGAGCCGCCGGCCCGGATTTGTTCCGCCAGCGTGCCCTGCGGGGTCAGTACGACGTCCATCTCCCCGGTTTCCATGCATTTTCCGGTGTCGGAATGGCCCCCGATATAGGATGCATGAAGCTTGCCGATTTGTTTGCTGTCTTGAAGCCTGCCCACGCCCACGCCCGGAAAGGCGCTGTCGTTGGCGATGACCGTGAGGCCGGTTACGCCGCTTTCGATCACGGCCCCCACCAGTTCTTCCGGAGTCCCGACCCCCAGAAAGCCCGCGACCATTACGCTCATGCCGCCGGTAAGCCCTGCAAGCGCCTGCCGCGCCGAACAGATAACCGCCATTGCTCATCCCCCCTCTAATTATCTATGCCTGGCTGTCCGGGGCGATTCCTCGCCGCCGGGAAATAACGAGTATTTTTCACCGCTCAGAAGCGACGTGAGGCCGACCTTGGTGTCGCGATGATAACCGCCGCATACGGCGCAGGGAACTTCAGGGTCGACAAAGTGCCGCGGTTCGGTGTAGCTGGTGAACATGCCCTCGTAATTCCGCAGCACGACTTTGCCGGCGCCTTGCGATATGAGGTACTGCGGCATGACGGGAATTTTCCCGCCGCCGCCCGGGGCGTCGACCACATAAGTCGGCACCGCCAGTCCCGAGGTGTGGCCCCGCATATATTCGATGGCTTGGATGCCGGAGCTGATCGGGGTGCGGAAATGCTCAATGCCTTGCGACATATCGCACTGATAGATATAGTAAGGCTTGACCCGGATCTTGAGGAGATCCTGCATCAGCCGGCGGAGAAGTTCCGGGCAGTCATTGACTCCTCTGAGCAGCACGGACTGGTTGCCGAGCGGAATGCCGGCGTCGGCGAGGCGGGCGCAGGCTTCGGCGGCGGCGGGAGTGATCTCCCGGGGATGATTGAAATGGACGTTGACATAGATGGGATGATATTTCTTCAGAATGCCGCAGAGCTCGGGGGTTACCCGCTGGGGCAGCACGACCGGCGTGCGGGTGCCGAACCGGATAATCTCGACATGGTCGATTGTCCGCAGGGACTTCAGGATGTATTCGATCCTTTCATCGCTGATCAGGAAGGCATCGCCGCCGGAGAGGATGACGTCCCGCACGGCGGGGGTTTTGCGGATGTACGCAATGCAGGCGTCGATCTGTTCCCTGGTCCGGGCCTGGTCGCAGGCTCCGGCCAGCCGCCGCCGCGTACAGTGGCGGCAGTACATCGAGCACTGGTCGGTAACCAACAGCAAAGCCCGGTCCGGATAACGATGGGTCAGGCCGGGGACCGGCGAGTCGGTATCCTCATGCAGGGGGTCGCTCATGTCGCTGCGGCTGTGATGAAGCTCCAAAGCCGTGGGCACCGCTTGCTTGCGGATCGGGCAAACGGGATTTTCTACATCAATCAGGGAGGCGTAATAGGGCGTAATCGCCATCCTCAGGCTCTTCAGGCAGTTGACGACTCCTTCTTCTTCCTCCGGCGTCAGCGGCACAACCTGTTTCAAGTCGTCCAGGTCCGTCAGGCGGTTGGCCACTTGCCAGCGCCAGTCCTGCCACTCTTCCTCGGTCACGTTCTTCCAAAGCGGGATGTCTCGATAATTACGCATCTCGCCCCACCTTTCTCGCTATTTTCCCCCGGACGCGCAGTTGCCGGGCCGATGGCCCGGAACCGTCAGCCGCCGCAAGGGATCGCTTTTTACCGCCCACTCCTGATTTGGAACGCCCGGTCGGGCGCTGAGGGGAGAGCGCTTTATTCTGCTAAGCATGCAACATCCATGCCAAGTGACCCAAGCGGAAGGACCATCCGGCCGCCCGGTGAAAATACCGCCCTCCCGGCCCCTGTTCACGGACAGGCCGGCTGGAAGCAATCAAAAATCGGCGGATTGGGCTGCATAAAAATCGGCACTGTGCCCAAATTTGGGCACAGTGCCGATCGACGTCGGCTGAAAGTTGTTTCTCCGGATTATTTCGCCAGTCCTAAAATGCGGCGCGCTTCATCCGGCGCGGCTACCGGCCGGCCCAGTTCCCCCGCCAGGCGGGTCACCCGTTCGACGAGCTGGGCGTTGTTTTCGGCCGGCACCCCTTTAGTGTAATACACATTGTCTTCAAAGCCGACCCGGACGTGGCCGCCGAGTAAAATGGCCATGACCGCCAGCGGAAGTTCGCTGCGGCCGATCCCGGCGACCGTCCATGTACAGCCGGGCGGCAGCGTTTCAACAAGATGGAGCAAATGCCTGGGTTCACCGGGAATCCCTCCCGGCACCCCCATTACGAAATCAAAATGCAGCGGCAGTTGGAAAATGCCTTTCTTCACCAGGTTAAGCGCGTTCTGGATCATGCCGGTGTCGAACACTTCGATTTCCGGCTTGACGCCGTTGGCCGCGATGGCCCGGGCGAAGGTTTCGATGACCGGGGGCGGATTATAAAAAACTTCTTCGCCGAAATTCACCGTTCCGGTGGACAACGTCGCCATTTCCGGCTTGAGCTCCACCGGCTGGAGCCGTTCCTCCGCCTTCATCCAGGCGGCCCCGCCGGTGGAAGTCTGCACAATCAGCCTGGTCCTTTGCCGGATGAGCCCGATGGCTTCCCGGAACACCGCTTTGTCCTGGGTGGCGTTTCCGGCGGCGTCCCGGACATGGAGGTGAATGATCGACGCTCCCTTGGCCTCGCAGCGTACCGCTTCTTCGGCAATTTCCTCCGGCGTCAGGGGAACGTTGGGATTGTCCTGCCGGGTGACTTCCGCCCCGACCGGAGCTACGGTGATGATCAGTTTTTCCATAGGGCACCTCCCTGTCGAAGTGGAATGCTTATTTCACCGGAAAGCGCCGGCCGGCGACGGCCAGGGCTTCCTCAATCACGGCGAGGGCATAGGCCAAGTCCTTGTCGGTATGGCGGTGCGCGATATACCAATGGTGGTACGGCTGGATGAAGAGGTTGCGGCGGATGGCCTCGGTGTAGAAGCAGGTCCGCCGTTCGGCGTAGTGACCGTCCACCTTGTTGAAGGTGATGAACGGCATCGGCGGAATGCCGGAAACAGTCGCCGGCACACCCGAGTCGGCCGCAATCTTCGCCAGGCTTTCGAGGAACGCCTGGCCGCGCCGCCAGATGTCGTCCAGCACTTTGTCCCGCTCCAGGATGTCGATGCACTTCATGGCCGCCGCCATTTCCAGGCTGTTGGGGAAGAAGGTGGAGCTGATGAAGACTTTCTTTTCCGCCACTTTCATGAATTCGGCCTTGCCGACGCAGGCGCTGATGGCGTAGCCGTTGGCCATCGCCTTGCCGAAGGTGGCCAGATCGGGGGTGACGCCATAGCGCGCCTGGGCGCCGCCCATGGCTACCCGGAAGCCGCTGCGGATCTCGTCGAAGATGAGTACGGCCTTATAGCGGTCCGCCAGCGCCCGGACGCCCTCCAGATAGCCGGGCGGCGGCGCTGCGACCGGCTGGTTCAGGGGGTGGCCGACGGGCGTAACGATGATGCCGGCGACATCCTCCTTATGCTTTTCCAGAGCCGCTTCCAGGGCCTTGAGATCGCCGTAGGGGAATTCGACCGTCAGGCTGCTGATCTCCTCCGGCACGCCGCCGTGGGTTTCGACGCACCAGTCGTGCCAGCCGTGATAGCCGCACCGCAGGATGACTTTTTTATCGGTGTAGCCCCGGGCGATCCGGACGGCAACGCCGGTCGCGTCGGAGCCGGTTTTCACCAAAATGGCCATTTCAGCGCAGGGAATGAGCTCAGACAGGCGCTTTTGCAGCGCGTTCTGGATGGGTTGAACCAGGGAAAAACAGAAGCCCGACTTCATCTGCTCCATGACCGCCTGGTTGATTTCCTGTTCGTCGTAGCCCAGGATAATCGGGCCGTAAGCGCACAGCATATCGATGTAATCATTGCCGTCCACGTCGACGATGTGGCCTTGATAGCCCCGCTCGATGAAGATGGGATACTCGCCGGGAACGAAATTGTAAGGGCGCCTGATGCCCATCAGGCCACCGGGTGAAAGCTTCTGCGCCTCCTCAAACAAGGCCAGGGACCGGTCCAGCTTAAGTCCTGGTTTTTCCGTCATCGTTCAAACCTCCCTATTTTCTAATTCAAGGGGCCGCCATTCTGCTCCGCCAGTTTTTCCTTCAGCTCCTGGACGAGGAATGAGGCCACATGCTCGGCATAGGTATTGGGACCGAATCCGGCGTCGTAGCCGAGTTCCTTGGCCAGCTCGTGCGAGATCCGCGGGCCGCCCACCACCAGCAGGACCTTGTCCCTTAGGCCTTCGGCCTCCAGCATATCCGCCAGTTTGGTGAGATTGGTGACATGAATGTTTTTCTGGGTAACCACCTGGGAAATCAGGATGGCGTCGGCCTGGTGCTCGTAAGCCTTGCGGATGAGTTCTTCACAGGCAACCTGGGCGCCCATGTTGATGGCGTTGATTTCGTGATAGCTTTCCAGGCCTTTGTGGCCGTTGAAGCCCTTCATGTTCATGATGGCGTCGATGCCGACGGTATGTGCGTCGCTCTCGATGCACGCCCCCAGAACGTTGAGTTTGCGCCCCAGCCGCTGCCGGATGAATTCGTCAACCTCAGCCTTGGCCAGAACGGTGGTGTTGGCTTCCGACACCACTACCCGGGTAAGGTCGACGCCCTGGCGGCATTTGGCGTAGACGACATAGAAGCTGAAACGGTCGCTGATGGCCTCGGCGTGAACCACCGCCGCTTCCTCCAGCCCCATGCCGGCCGCCAGTTGCCGGGCGGCCTCCTTGGCGGCGCCCGACAGCGCCACCGGCAAGGTGAAAGAAAGCTGCACGATTCCGTCCCCCAGCGTGTCGCCATAAGGCAATATTTTGGTCAGATCTACGTTCATCGGCTCTCCCCTCCTTGCAGCATGAGCGGAATAAAGGGATTGAGATAGCCGGCCTCGCGTCTTATTACGCCGCCCAGCCCCTTGCCCCCGTCGGGAGCGCGTTTGATCTCGGCGAACCAGCCGTTGGCCAGCGCCTGCATCAGCCCGACTTCGTCGATCCGCTCCAGCAGCGCCACCGCTTCGTCCAGCACCTGGACCGCCCGCCCGCGGATAAAGCCGTCCGGCCGGAAACTGATTTCCCCGGCCAGGTCCCGCATGTTGTTGAAAACATACTTGGCGGCCTGGATGCTGAGGAACCGGTCCTGAATCAGCGGCGTATGAATGGCTTCGGTGAGCATGCCGAGCAGGTGAATGCTCTGGCCGCTCATTACCGAACAGACGTTGAACAAGGTGTCCTGCACATGCCCTCGGAAAATATTGCCGGTCATATACTTGGTGGGCGGCATGTACTTGATGGGACAGTCGGGAAAGACCTCCCTCACCAGTTGGGCCTGGGCCAGTTCATACAGGAAGCCGTTCGGCACCTGGGGGTCGATTTCGAAGGCGTGCCCCAGCCCCAGTTGATCGGGTTTCATGCCGCACAGAAAGGCAAACTGCTCATTGATGAGTTCGGAAGCCAAAACGGTATGGGCGCTTTCGACGGCATCCGCGGTCGTCAGGTAATTGTCTTCGCCGGTATTGATGATAATGCCGGCATAGCCGTTGATCAGGCGGGAAAAGTATTGATCGACGAAAGTCCTCTTCATGTTGATGTCCCGGAAGATGACGCCGTACATCGAGTCGTTGAGCATGACGTCGAGCCGCTCCACGGCTCCCATGGCGGCGATCTCCGGCATGCACAGTCCGGAGCAGTAATTCGTCAGATATATGTAGCGGCCGATTTCCTGGCCGACTTCGTCGAGCGCTTCCCGCAGGATCCGGAAGTTGGCCTGGGTGGCATAGGTGCCGCCGAAGCCGGTCGTTGTCGGTCCGTAGGGAACATAGTCCAACAGGCTCTGCCCGGTGGTGCGGATGACGGCGATGATGTCGGCGCCCTGCCGCGCGGCCGCCTGGGCCTGGACGGCGTCCTCATAGACATTGCCGGTGGCGACGATGACATAGATCATCGGTTCCGAGCCCTTGCCCAGTTCGGCGATGAGTTGTTCCCGCTCCCGCCGCCGGTAGCGAATCCTGGATAATGCGGCTTCGGCCAGATTGCCGGCCATATCGGCGATTTCCTGTTCCGGCGCAACCGGGAGACGGGCAATGGCGATGGCGCCGTCGGCCACTCCCTGGGCCACCTGCTGCGGGGTGAGGCTGAGCTGCAGCACGGCGTTGACGACCCAGTACAGCGCCCCGCGTCCCAGCAGTCCGGCTTGGTTCAATACATCGATCACGACATTGGCCAGCGGAACCCCGGCGGAGTCCACGCCGTCGACCCCCAAGAGGCGCAGCGCGGCCCGCTCTACGCTGACCGTAGTATGGGCATCGATATGCTGTTGGACGCCTCGCGCGATATTGCCGGCCAGTTGCCGCCCGTAAACGATCTTTTCCTGGTCCAGATTGAGTTTGTTCATCTGCTCCCCCCCTCTTTCTCGGCGTTGGCTTTTACGCGGTCCAGAAGACTATAAATTTTGATTTTGTATTGAATGGTCTGACGGGGTATGCCGAGATACGCGGCGGCCCGCGAAATGTTGCCGTCGCACTCTTCCAGCGCCTCAGCCAGGCTGCTCCGTTCGATGGTCTTGAGAATTTCCGGCAAGGTGCGCCGCGGCGCAGAGCGGTCGGGTTCGGGCCTGGGCCTGTTCCGGTCCTCGCCGTACTGACGCAGCCCGTCGGGCAAATGTTCCAATTCAATGACTTTTCCTGAAACGACATTCATCGCGTGCTCGATCGAGTGTTGCAGTTCCCGGACATTGCCCGGCCAGGGGTGGGACTGGAAAGCCCGGTACACTTCATCGCTGACCCGCGTCACCGCGCAGCCCAGCCGGTTATTGTACAAGCCGACAAAGTGATGGGTCAGCGCGGGAATATCGCTTTTCCGTTCCCGAAGCGACGGTACGCGCAGGCTGACTACATTGAGGCGGTAATAAAGATCCACCCGCAGTTCCTTCCGCCGGACGGCTTCCTCCGGATCGACGTTGCTGCAGGCAATAACGCGAGTGTCCACCTGCCGCAGGCGGCTGTCGCCGATCCGCCGCAGCGTTCCGTCCTGAAGCACTCTCAGCAGTTTGCTCTGCAGTTCCAGCGGCATGGAATTAATCTCATCCAGAAACAGCGTTCCGCCGTCAGCCAGTTCAAACAGGCCCGGACGGTCTTCCGCACCCGTAAAACTGCCCTTCACCGTCCCAAAGAGAATGCTCTCCAGCAGGGTGACGGGAAAGGCCGCGCAGTTTTGCGCGATAAACGGCCCGTTCTTGCGGGCCGATGCGTTGTGGATGGCCTGAACCACCAGTTCCTTGCCCGAACCGGTCTCTCCCAGCACCAGCACCGGCGACGAGGTTCCAGCCACCCGCTGGCCCAGAATCTTCAGCTTGACGATCAAATCGTGGGTTCCCACGATATCGTTGAACGTATACCGGGCGGAGCAGCCTGTCTCCTGGGCCTTGGCCCGCCGGCGCCCCGGCGTTTTGGCGTCCAGCAGTTCCGCCTGAAGCTCGGTGACCCGCTCGGCCAATTCTTTGATTTTGGTAATATCCCGGGCCATATCGCAGGCCCCGACAAGCACCCCCTTGCGGTACAGGGGAAAAGTTGAATAGTGGAGGGTAAAGGTCCGGCCGGTGCGGTTGACGATGGTTTGCTGCTGATTGACGATGGGCTGCCCGGTCGCCAGTACCCGCATCATGCTGCTGGTTTCCAGGGTCAGCGAAGGATAAACCTGCAGGACGTGTTTGCCGATAACGTCCGCGGCCTTCCATCCGTCAATCTCGGCGGCGGCCCGGTTGTAATAAACCGTCACCCCGTCACAATCCACCACATGAATAGCTTCTTCCACATTGTCGAGTATCTGTTCAAAGTACTGTTCGTTTTCCGTATCCCGGTCGATCATGCTCTCCCCCCTGCCAACAGGTCGATTTATGGCCGGTACCGCTTCTCCCGCACGATATCGATCACCGGAACGGGGTACAAGGTTCTCCCCATCGCGGCAAGCAATTCATCCGGGTCCAGTCCTTCCCCGCCGGGAAAGGACGGATTGACCGTCACGCCCAGTAGGTTTATCGGTCTTGCGGCAAAAATCCGGACGTTCTTTGCCATCAGCCGCCGCCACAGTTCGGGGCGGATGAATATTTTGCTGCCGTCGACGACGATTATCGCCGGCGGAGCCGGTTCCCGCAGCAGCGCCGCAGCCAGCCCGTCGCCGACGGCGCCGCGCAGCATGAGCGTATCGGCCCCGGCCCCGATGATCCGCCGCCAATCCTCTTCCCCGAGCAGGGTGGTCGGCGCCGGGATTTCCCGCCGCTCGCCGGCGGCGAGGGCCACGATCCGGGCCTCGGCCC
>DLGF01000018.1 GCA_002482545.1 Sporomusaceae bacterium UBA7701 | reverse complement strand
TGAAATCCATACCTTCCTCCGCTTACCTCTTGCTTCCTTGAATTACTTAGGTTATTGAGTTTGCGAGAATATTTTTGCCGCTTAGACTGAACCGGCTTCCTGCCTTTTTTTCTTCCGGCTTAATTTAGCCACGGTCCATTCCACAACCACAAATAATACCGGAATGAGGAAGATACCCAAAGCCGTAGCGACCGTCATGCCGCCCACTACGGCGGTACCCATCGCTTTCCTGGCGCCGGCGCCGGCGCCGCTGGCCATGGCCAGCGGCAGGCACCCGATGATAAAGGCGAACGAGGTCATCAGTATCGGGCGCAGACGCAGGGCGGCAGCTTCGATAGCGGCTTGAACCGGCTCCATTCCCTTATCCACTCTGACTTTGGCAAATTCGACGATCAAAATCGCATTTTTCGCAGCTAATCCAATCAGCATGATCACCCCGATCTGCATATAGACGCTGTTCTCGAGATTCATGGCGTACTGGGACAGCAAGGCCCCAAAAATGCCGGTCGGCACCGAAAGCATGACCGCATAGGGGACGCTCCAGCTCTCATACAGCGCCGCCAGGCACAAGAAGACGAAAATCAAAGCCAGTGCCAGAATCTGCATGGTCGTACTGCCGGCTTTCTTTTCTTCCCGGCTTTGCCCGGTCCAGTCCACGGTAAACCCGGATGGCAGCGTTTCCTTAGCCAGCTTCTCCATGGCCGCGATTGCCTGGCCCGAGCTGTAGCCTTCGCCTACGGAGCCGTTGATTTGAATGCTGCGGGCGGCATTGAACCGTGAAATAATGGACGACCCGGTCGTCAGTTTGGGTTTTATCAGGGTATTGAGCGGAATCATGGCGCCGTTCGAGGAGCGGACATAGATGAAGCGCGTCATGTCCGCTTCATTGCGGAACATGGTGTCGGCCTGCATGACCACCTTGTAGGTGCGGTTGAACATGTTGAAATCATTTACCTGGGCGCCGCCGAAGTTGACCTGCAGCGCCGTGAATACATCATCGAGCGCAATGCCCAGATTTTTCACCTTTTCCCGGTCGACTTCGAATTCATAGCCGGGAGAATTACTTTTATAGGTGGAGTATACCGCGGTCACTTCCGGCAATTGATTGGCGGCCTGGACAAACTTTTTCGTAATGTCGTCCAGTTCTTCCTTACTGTGTCCGCTTATATCCTGCAGCACCATGGTAAACCCGCCGATCATGCCCAGGCCCGGCAGCGAAGGGATGTTGAAGGCCATAATCGAAGCTTCCGGAAACAGATCCTCTTTGCTCATGACCTGGTTGACGAGAGGATCGATCTGGGCGGCAGGCTCCTTGCGCTTGCTCCACGGTTCGAGCCCCACGAACAGGACTGCGGCGTTGGCCTTGGCGCCATTTGACAACATATCAAAACCGGCAACCGACAGGACCTTATTGACGCCCGGGAGTTCCTGCATTTCTTTCCCCAGCCGGTCGGCCACCGCCTGGGTCCGGTTCATGCTCGCGCCTTCCGGCAGGGTGACAGCCGTCACGAAGAACCCCTGATCCTCATCCGGCACGAATGTCGTCGGGACAATTTTGTATAGGTACACCGTCCCTACGATAACGATCAATAAGAAGATGCAGCAATATTTTGCTTTGGCGATTAATGATCTCACCGTTTCACTGTAGGCGCTGGTAGTCCGGTCAAACCAGTCGTTGAATTTGGCGAAAAAACGGCTCACCAAATTGCCGTGGGCCTGGTCTTCATGGGGTTTCAACAGCATGGCGCATAAGGCCGGGGTCAGCGACAAGGCGACCACGGCGGATAAAGCCATCGACACCGCGATCGTCAGGGCGAACTGGCGGTAGAGAACGCCCACCATGCCGCCGATGAAAGCAACCGGAACAAATACGGCGGCCAGGACAAAAGCAATGGCAATTACCGGTCCGGACACTTCGGCCATGGCCCGTTTCGCGGCCTCCACCGGCGTCAGCTTGTTATGGCGGATGTGATGCTCGACCGCTTCAATCACGACGATGGCGTCGTCGACAACCAGGCCGATGGCCAGCACCATGGCGAACAGCGTCAGGGTGTTGATCGAAAAGCCCAGCATGATAAAGGCGCCAAAGGTGCCGATGAGCGATACGGGAACGGCCAGCATCGGTATCAGGGTGGCCCGCCAGCTTTGCAGGAAAGTAAAGACAATGATCATAACCAGGGCCATGGCTTCCAGGAAGGTTTTAACCACCTCGGTCATGGATTCCGAAATATAATCGGTATTATCAAAAACAGTGCTGTATTTTATATCCGGCGGAAGATCCACCGCCGCCACCGCCTGTTTTACGCCTTGAACGGTATTCATGGCATTGGCGTCGCTGGTCAGTTGGATGCCCACCGCAACCGCATTGGCTCCATTCTGCTTTCCGGAAAAATTCAATTCTTTGCCGGCATTCTCGATTCGGGCAATATCTTTCAGGTAAACAAAAGCGCCGTTCGGCTGGGCCTTGACGATGATATTTTCGAAATCGGCAATGCTCGTTAAGCGGCCCCGCACTTTCGCGGTATATTGAAATTCCTGTTTTCGGGGCACCGGCATGGCGCCGATGGTACCGGCCGGCGCCTGAACATTCTGTTCCTTGACGGCCGCAATCACGTCGGCTACCGTTAATCCCAGCTCCGCCATGCGATCCGGATTGATCCAGATGCGCCGGGAAAATTCCGGCCCCAGGACTAGGAGATCGCCGACACCGTTGACCCGCTTAATGGCATCCTTCAGATAGACATTGAAATAATTGGTCAAAAAGGTATTGTCATAGGTACCCTTGGGAGAATAGATGCTCAGCATCATCGCCATGTCGGACGACGCTTTTCTGGTGGTGATGCCGGCTGTGGTTACTTCCGCCGGCAAAGTCGCATTGGTCTGCGCGACGCTGTTCTGGACCTTGACGGCGGCGATGTCGCCGTCGACTCCCAGATCAAAGACGACTTCCAGGCTGTAGGCGCCCGAGTCATCGGAATTGGAACTCATATAGTTCATGCCCTGTACACCGTTGACCTGTTCCTCGATCACCTGGGCCACCGTCTGGTTGACCACCTCGGCGTTGGCCCCGATGTACGCCGCCGACACCGATACGGTGGGCGGCTGGATCTGCGGGTACTGGGCGATGGGAAGATTCAGTCCGGCAATTGTTCCGGCGACTACAATCATGACGGAAATAACAATGGCGAAAATGGGACGCTCTATAAAGAATTTTGCCACAACGCTCTACCCCTCCTGTGAGTCAGTCGCTAACTCCAATTCTGCCGGCGTGACGACGGTCACATCAAGCGCCGTTCCTTCCTGAACCTTGGTCAGGCCTTCGACAACAACGGTGTCATCTGCGGTCAGCCCTTCTTTAACCAGATAATAACTGCCCACCTTTTCCCCCAGAATCACCGGACGGGGCTCGGCTTTATTCTCGGCATTGACAACCGTGACCAGCGATTTATCCAATACCTGCTGCACGGCCCGCTGGGGAACTAAGACAGCGTTCTTTATCGGCACGCCGGGGATTTTGACCCTGGCGAACATGCCCGGAATCAAAATCCCCTCCGGATTGGCAAACGAAGCTTTTACCGTCAGTGTTCCGCTGTTATTGGCCAAGCCTCTGTCCACCTGCGCGACCTTCCCGCTCAGCGGATACACCGCCCCGTTGCTCAAGGTGATCGTCACGGTTTCGCCCCAGCCGCTTCTGGCAATGTTGTTTTGCGAAACCTGCCGCAGGTTGAGGTATTCGATCTCGCTCATGTTGAATTGCACGAACACCGGGTCCAGCGCCCCCATGGTAACCAGCGTGGTGCTTCCCGCCTGCGCATAGGTCCCCACGCTGACGTCGTTTACATCGACGCGTCCGTCGATCGGCGCAACAACCACCGTACTGTTTACATCATCCTGCGCCTTTTTTACTAATGCGCGGAAAGAAGCCACGACCGCTTCATTCTGCCGCTCGGCCGCTCTCTGGGTGGTCAGCCGCTGTTCCGGGATGGCGTTGGCGTTCAGCAGACTTTGATAGCGCTCCGTATCAATCCGCGAGTTTTCCCAATTGGCTTCGGCCTGCACCAACTGCGCCTGAGCCGAGAGCAAGCTGCTTTCATACTGAATGCTGTCGATGCGGAATAGCGGCTGCCCTGCTTTCACGATATCGCCGCCGGAAACCATTTTTTCGACAACATTGCCGGATATGCGCGCCTGGACCCGCACCTCTTTTTGCGCCTGTATCTGGCCCGCATACTCACTGGCGATCTGTATATCCTGCCGGATGACCTTCACGGCTTTGACCGGCACAGCTTTTCCCTGTCCGGTCTCTTGCGGCCCGCCGCAGCCGGCCAGCAGCAAAGTCAGCATTGCCGCACTCACGCCCGCGCAGCAGTTCTTCATCATTTTTGCGGAAAACACAACTTTCCAACCTCCTATTGGTTAAAGATATTGCAGCTTTGGCTCGCCGCGCCAGTTATCAGCCAAGCTGGCTGATGTTCCTAAAATTGACTATTTCAGGTTACTGAGGTATCATAATCTATACAGTTACTGGACAGTCAAGAGGAGCGGCCGCGCGTATGTATAAGTTTTTGCAAAAGCAGGTTACTACCGGGCAATTTGCCGCCATCTACGGCATTAATAAACGTACCCTGATGTATTATGACGACATTGGTCTGTTTAAGCCCGCAACGGTGAAAGAAAATGGCTACCGCTATTACACCTACGGACAAAGCGGCCTTTTCGACGTCATTCAACTGCTGCGCAAACTCCGTATCCCCTTGGAGGAAATCAAAAACCATTTGACAGACTACACTCCGCAAACGTTGCGGACTTTGCTGGATAACCAGAATCAAAAGCTGGAGCAGGAAATTGCCGAGCTGATGTGGCTGCAAAGAGTTGTGCGCAATAAAATCGACAACATGGAAGCCAAACTAAGCGTCGCTTCTGATAAAATCGAGATTGTCGAGGCAACAGCGCAAGCAATCGTAGTCAGCGAAGCAACTTCCGGAATGTCGATGGAACAGACCATGAAAGTCATGGTGGATTTTGCGCAGGACTGCTATCATAGCCGGATCTACAGCGGATACCCCATGGGGCATATGCTGGACGCCCCCCAAATGCAGTGGCAGGGAATCTTCAACCAATTGAGCAGGTGCTTTTACCGGGTCGACGAAAAAACCAGCGAAGCCGTGAATCGGACTTATAAGCCTGCCGGCCGTTACCTTGTCACCCATTACAAAGGACCCTGGCCGGAGATGGACCAAGCCTTTCAGCGTCTTGTGGACTATGCAAATGGTCACGATCTCACCTTCATGGGACACGCTTATGTGGAAAGTATTCTGGATGAGGCTATGGCAACCGCTGAAGATCCCTACTATTGCGAAGTCCGAATTTCAGTTTTGCTGGAATAACCCGGCATTCTGCAGAGCCAGTCTTCACCAGTTAAAGGGCCCGCGAAATTCGCGGGCCCTTTAACTGGTCTTTTTGCTTCTTTCGCTGACAATAAATCTCCGCCGGCTCCACATTGCCGGGTTGGCGCAAGCTCACTTTCCCCCTATAGCTCTATGAACTCCATCAGCTAATTGCGCCGGATGCGTTCAGCCACTCTTGCCATCCGCATTCTGCCGCCTGCCAAAAACCTGATAAAGCAGCCAGTAGCCGATGAGAAACGCGATCGACGCTTTATACATCATCGAATAACCCGTCGCCGCGGCTACCACTCCCAGCAGAACAGCGCCTAAGCCAATTCCCAAATCAAAAAAATTTAAAAAAGTGCCCATTGCGTGTTCGCGCCGATTCACCGGCACAACGTTGATGCACCAAGCCTGCAAAGCGGGAAAGGCGGCCCCCATGCCGGTTCCGTACAAAACGGCGGCGCAAATGAGAGAAAACGTGGTCGAAGCCTCAGCCAGCACAAAAGTGCCGGCGCTGCAAAGAACGGCGGAAGCGCCGATCAGCATTCCCGGCCCTTTGCGATCGAATATTCTTCCTGCCACAAAGCGGACAACTAGGCCGGAGGTGGCATTCACAAAAAAGAAATAGGCGACATTGGGAATGGCGGCTTCCTTGGCGTATAAAGCAAGAAAGGACAGGATGCCCCCGAAAGACAGGCCGAGCAACAAGGCCAGGCCGGATTGCAGCAATACGCGTTTTTCGATGAAGAGATCAACCGGTGAACTTTCTTTCGGCGTTTCCTGACGGCGGGGTGTTGTTTCCTCTGCGGGAAGCAGCGGAACGGCCACCGGCCAGGTAATGAAAATGGCAAACAGCAGAAAGAGTGCGCCGGCACCAAAGACGCCCTCGAAACCATGCTGCTCCATGAACCAGATGCCTAAGAACGGCCCGAGCGAAATGCCGATGGTTTCGCCGACCCCGAAATAGCCAAGCCCTTCGCCCCGCCGGTTTGCCGGAATAAAGGCGGCGGCCAGGGTCGCGTACAAGGTGGTGGCCACGCCGAAGCCCAGGCCGTGCACCAGGCGGATGCCGAACGTGCTCAGCGTGGAGGTGCTCCAGTAATAGCCGGCGGTGGCCAGCATGCAAGCGGCGACGCCTAAAACCAGCAGTATTTTCTGATTGATGCGGTGGGCCAAATTGCCGGTTATCACGCGGATAAAGATGGCCGAAAAGGTAAAGGCCCCCATAATAAGGCCGATTTGCGAACTGGTCCCGCCATGCTTGGCTATGAACACCGGCAGTGTCGGCATCAGCATATCGAAAACCATAAACAGCAGTGAATTGGCTAGAGACAGAATAACAAAATTTTTGTTCCACAAGCTTTGCCCTGCCGTAATATCGTACACCTAATCAGCCTCTTCCTTTTGCGATTTGGTGATCCCATGCCAGTAAATGTCCCAGAAGATGCCCAGGGAATGATCGAAGTCCCCGGGGGTTTCAAAAATGAGCTGGGTGAATAAACCGTCCAATAAGGTGATGAATGAAGTCGGTCCGTTATCCGGGTTAATGCGTAAATTGGGTTCCGCCGAAAATTTCGGTTGTAAACATTGTTTTAAATGCGTAAGGAACAAACGATAATTTTGGGAAAAATAATCCTGTAACCAATCCGGAGGAATAAAAGTGAATAAGAACATGAAGCCATTATTGTCCTTGTCCAGATAGCGCCGCTTATATTCGACCAATAAAAGGTACAGGGTGTCTTCCAAGGACGAATCCTGGTTCTGGGCGAAAAAATACCGCAAGAAATCGATTTCCGTTTCGGTTACCCTCCGGTTAACCTGCCGCAATACATCATCCTTGTCCTTGAAGTGAAAATAGAGCGACTGTTTTTTCATGCCCGCCGCTTGGGCAATATGAGCCAGTTTGGTTCCTTCATAACCGAATTTCAGAAAATGCTGGATAGCTATTTTTATTAGGTTCTGTTCAGACATAAAGCCTCCATAACAGATCGACTTACCTGACCACAGTCAGGTAAGTCGATCTTAGCATAAGTGGAGTGAAACATCAACAGGTTTTCAAGGCGGCCAAGTTTGCTCAAAACAGGCCGGTTCCGACGCGGTAGGCTACTCCCCCGATCAGGAGCGCCGTAACGACGTAATAAACCACAAGGATGAGCGGCCACTTGACGGAATGCGTCTCGATGCCGGCGGAAGCAATAGACGCCATGCAGGGAACGTTGAAAAAGAAAGCATAAATAAACGCCAGCGCTTCCGGCTTCGACACCGACGACGACAATGCCGCCGCCAAGTTGGCCTGATTATACTGCAAAGCGCCGGATACCATCGTCCCGGTAAAGCTGGATAGGCCTCCTCCCGCTCCGTACAGCATAGCTATGACCCCCAAAGCCGCTTCCTTTCCCATTGCCGATACAATAAAGGCGATGAACAGCCGCCAATCCAGACCGAAAAGTCTTCCGGCAGGCTCGATGAATTTACCGACCGGGTAAATCAAGCTGTGTTCAATGTTCCCGTCCGCCGAGTAGGAGAATGCCCACATGGCGATGGATACCCCCATAATCACCTTGAAGGCTTTGGAAAAAACACCGGTCACCCTGCCTTTGACATAGGAAAAGATCGTTTTCCAATTGGGCCTGTGATAAGGCGGCAATTCCATGATCAGCCCCGCGCTTTCCTCCTTCGTGTAAAGCAATTTCCGGAAAAACCAGGAAGTAAACATGATATGAATGATCATGGCGATAAACAGCGACGTCATGACCCAGACAACGCCCGGTCCAAAAAACAGGCTGCCCACCAAACCGACGACGCCCCATATAGCCGTGCAGGGAATGACCCAGCTGGTCCCGATCGTCAATAATCGCTGCTTCCACGAGTCGATTACCCTTGCGCCGGTGATGCCGGCAATATTGCATCCGAAGCTCAGGACAAAAGGCATGACGGCTTTGCCGTGCAGCCCGATTTTCCCCATTACGCCATCGAATACATAGGCGACTCTGGCCATATAGCCTACGTCTTCCATAAACCCGAATACCAGACTTACCCCCGATACGAATATCCCCATGAACAGCGCCCAGTATGCGGCCGGTATCACCGCCTCGACCGCCAGGGAGGTAAATATCGCCGGCATTCCCGCATTAAGAAAAATTTCCCGCAAGGAAAGGCTTGTCAGAGGAATCAGCTTAAATACTGCCAGCATCCATGGCAGCGCAACCCCCATGCTTGCGGCAAAAGCCAGCAGCATCGAAAGCAGCGCCAGCGGTATTCCCCATACAGGATGGGTCGCTGCCCGGTCAAACCCCTTTCTTCGCCTCTTTCGGTCCGGCTTCTCAACAGCTCCCTGCAGGATGCTGTCAATCCAGCCATATTTGCAGTTGGCCGCGCTCAAAGCTCCCTCCGGGGTCTCGCCGACAATGGCCCGTATGTCCTGCCAGGCATCCTGAGCCAAACCATCCTTCGCCACATCGGCAATTTGTTTATCATTTTCCAGCAGCTTCAGCGCAACCCATATCGCGCTGTATTGACCGATGCCCCCGTCCGGCAGGACGTTCAGCAAGTTATCGAATTTTTCGCCGAACGCCTGCCGGTACTTTTGCAGCAGGCCGTCGATCTTCATCATTTTTGCCTGTCCAATGGTTTGCTCGACCTGATCCAGCAGTTCGGCAAACCCGTTTCCTTTGGTGGCTACCATGGGGATGACCGGTATGCCGAGTTTATCTTCAATCTTTTTGTATTCGATCTTTTTTCCGTTCTGCTCAGCAATGTCGATCATATTCAGGGCAACGACCACCGGAATATCAACGCCGGCGAAATCCGCCAGCAGATATAGGCTTCGTTCGAGCTGGGAGGCATCAATCAGCGCGATGATGGCGTCACCTTTGCCGGAAAACACAAAGCCGCGCGTGACAATCTCTTCTTCCGAATTGGCGGATAAACTGTACGTTCCCGGTAGATCGACTATATGATAAAGGTAATGATTATGCCGGTATTCTCCGGTTTTCTGTTCCACCGTTTTCCCCGGCCAGTTGCCTACGTGCTGCCGCGAGTTGGTAAGTCGGTTGAACAGTGTTGATTTGCCTGTGTTGGGTTGCCCCAGCAGGCCTATTGTGAAAGAATTGGCAATCTCCACCTTCATGCCTCCTCGACCAGAATATTCCTTGCTTCTTTCCTGCTCACGGCAAGCATGGTGTCCCGCGCAAACAACAACAACGGGTAATACTTTCGGTTTTGCACTATTTCGACCACTGTGCCGATCGTAAGTCCCATCGCGGTTATCCTGCCGATGAATCTGGCGCTCCCCCGGAAATGGCTGATACGGCAATAGCTATTTTCGTTTTGACAATCCAAGCTGCCCATACCTTTCACTCCTTTCCTATCTTTCAGGAAATATGCGGACGATAAGCAGCACTGATTTGCAGCGAACCGGTTCCCGCGCCGCCAAGAGCTAAACGAATTGGCCTCGCCCAAACTTCACATGGACAATACGGTCACTGAACCGGTGCTTAAAGGCGGGAATGACAGCGAGGCGGCCCATCCAGCGCCACCGGGCCTTATGATAGTCGAGTAAATTCCACTCGTTTACCAGCCTGATCCGGTTGTTGTATTCCTCCAATTCTTGGCCGCTGTTGATCCCCCACTGAAACTTTACGTTCATTTTGCCGATGGTGTCGTGCTGTTTGCTCATCTTCACCAGGGCCGGCGTTATGATTTCCAGCAGCATCTCCGCCGCGGGAAAGGAGACAACGAGTTTATTGATCAGGTCCTTGACTTCCGGCCCGGTGAAGTACATCAGTATCCCTTCCGCGATGATCAGAACCGGGGCGCCACCGGGGGCAATCCCGTCAATCCAGGAGTAATCGAAGACCGACTTGGCGATCATTTTATAGCGGTCGGTTTCGGCAAAGAACTGCCGCCTGATCTGGATGGCTTCCGGCAAATCCAGGTCGTACCAGCGGATTCTGCCGTTATCCACTTGCGAGAACCGGGTGTCGAGGCCGCAGCCGATATTGACGACAACCGCGTCGGGATGCTTCTTGATAAAATTCCGCGTGGCTTTGTCCAGTAGTTCGGTTCTAATCACTACGCCGGTTTGCGATTTCCAGGCGTTGTCGAATTTTGTGAAGTCGTATTCGATTCTCTGCATGATCGCCGCTGCTTTGTCATCTTTAATGATCGGTTCGTCGCGGTTTGCCTCCACCGCTCGCGCCCACAGCGGGATGAGCAGGGTTTCCGGCACGCCCTGCAATTTATGCGGCATGCGTTTCCCTCCCCTACAAGTTCATTTTTTAGGGATTGCCGTCCCGGCTTATTGCAGACGAAAGGATACCGGCAGGGTGGTGTAACACGCCACCGCCTGGCCGCTGCCCAGGTCTTTGGCCGGGATGAACCGCCATTTACGCACCGCGGCGATGGCCGCCGCGTCCAGGTCGCCGTGCCCGGAGGAGCGGACCAGGAGGATGTTGCCCGGGCGGCCGGTTTCGAGGATCCGGACTTTCAGAAACGCTGTTCCTTGGATGCCTGCTTGTCGGGCGGATTGGGGATAGTCCGGCTCCACCTGGGTCCAAATTCTGGGCGGCGCCATGCTGCCGCTGCGGGAACCGCCCGGATCGGCGGCGCCGCCGGGTGTTGTAGTCGGCCGCGCTGGCGCTTCGGCCGCTTCCCTGGCTAGATTGCCGGCCGAGACCGTCGTCTGTACCGATTGTTGCGCCGGCTCCGCCGGCCCCGCAGCGGAGGCCGGCGCGGCCAGAGGCGCGCGTTCCGGCGGAACTTGGGCAGCAGGCAGCGCCACGGCCTGCACAGGAGCGGCAGCCGGGATTTCACTGGCCAGTTCCAGTTCGATGTACGGTTCAGGCAAAGCCGGCAGGATAAACAGCCGGGCGGCCAGATACCCCGCTCCGGCCAAAAACAACATATGAACGATTACCGAGATGCCGATCGCCCGGCGCCAGCGGAGTTCCCAGGTCATACGCTTACCTCGCCTTCGGGTCGGCGGCCATCCGTTGTTGACGCATGGATAGCGCTCCTTTTTATGCTCATGATTATGAAGGGTTTAAACTTAAAAGAGGATAATTACGCGGAAATACGCCAGCCGCTTGTTTGGGTCTGCAGCTCCCAAAGCCTGGCATACAGGCCGTTGTTCTTCATCAGCTCCCCATGCCGCCCCTCTTCCACCACCTTGCCTTTATCCAGCACGATAATATTGTCGGCCTTCACAACCGTTTTCAGCCGATGAGCGATCATGATCACCGTACGCCCTTTGACCAGCCGGCCGATGGCTTTTTGCATTTCCACCTCGTTTTCCGGGTCAAGAGCGGCGGTGGCTTCATCCAGGAGAAGAACCGGCGCGTTTTTGAGCATGGCCCGGGCGATGGAGATGCGCTGTTTTTCGCCGCCCGAGAGCGTGGAACCGCCTTCACCCACCGGGGTGTCGTAGCCCTGCGGAAGCCTGGCGATAAATTCGTGGCAGCAGGCTTCGCGGGCCGCCGCCTCGATTTCCTTCTGGGTGGCTTCCTCGCGGCCGTAGCGGATATTGTTGCCGATGGTGTCCTGGAAGAGGTAGACATCCTGAAACACCATGGAGATTTTTTTCATGAGTTTTTCCGGGTCCATGGCCCGTTCATCGCTGCCGCCGAACAGCACCTCGCCTTTTTGCGGATCGTAGAACCGGGCGATCAGGCGCAGCAGCGTGCTTTTCCCGCTGCCCGAAGGGCCGACGATCGCGGTGAGGGTCCCCTCCTTCATCGCTGCGGAAACATTGTCCAGCACGCTGTTTTCGCCGTAGCCGAAGGTCACGTTTGCCAGCCGGATGTCATGCTTCGCCGGCGGCTCCTCCTCCCCGGTCATGACCGGCTGCCCCAGCAGGCTCACGATGCGCTCGCCCGCCATGGCGTCATATTTGAACACCGGCAGGCGCATGATTGCGACCGCCAGCGGGTCGAACACATGGGTGCCGGCCAGCAGAAACACGGCCAACAACGGCACGGTGATTTCACCGCCTAAAAGGAGATAAACGCCGACGACGGTAATCAGCGACAAGCCTGACTGGATAAAGGCCACGGCGACCAGCACAAGCGGTCCCATTACGCCTTCCAGCCTGACGCTTTCCTGCATGAAGCGGTAAAAAGCCCGCTCCAGCCTTGTGAAATTTTCCCCGCGCAGGTTGTAGGCCTTGATGACCTTCATGCCCCACAGGTATTCCCGCAAGCAGTTGGCTTGAATGATCCGCGCTTTCGCATGGCTCTGGCCGAGTCTGCGCCCCAACCCGGAAATTCCCCAGAGAATCAGCACCGCTGCGGGAAGTCCCGCAAACATGGCCACGGCAACCCGCCAGTCGATGAACGCCAGGCCGGCGAACGCCAGGACAGGCACGGCAGCGCCGCTCACGAGCTGCGGCAGGCTATGGCTCACGGCGTTTTCGATCTGGGTAAAATCGTTCATCATCGTATGGCCCAGTTCGCCGGGGTCCTTGCTCATCAGAAAGCCGAGCGGGAGCTTGCGGATATGCTCGGCCAGCTTTACCCGCCCTTCGGCCGAAGATGTGTACGCGCCGCGGTAGGTGGCGCGGTAGGCCATCAGTTCGGCCGCAAACACGAGGGCTCCGAGCAGGATCATGGCCCCGGACAGCAGCCATAAATCCTGGATATTCAGCACCGGCTGCTCCTTGGCGTGGAAGCCGTAAATCAGGACCACCGCCATCACCATGCACCCGAACGGAACCATGGCGGCCAAATTGGCCACAATCGCCCACAGGATGGGTTTGAGCATTTTTTGCGGATTGCCGGCTGTAATGTCTCGCAGTTTTTTTATCATTATCCCGCTTCCTTCCCCTGGGAATGGTCGATTTGCCAGTCGGTGGAAAACGTGTTGGCGTCCCACATGTTTTTGTATAAGCCGCCCCGCGCAAGCAGCCCGTCATGGGTGCCGCTGCCGTCGATTTTTCCTTGGTTCAGAACAAGGATCTGCTGGGCCTCGCGGATGGTTGCCAGGCGATGGGCGATGATGAGTATGGTTTTGCCTCTGATGAGTTCCTGCAGGGCGAGCTGCATATGGTATTCGTTTTCCGGATCGGCATAGGCCGTGGCTTCGTCCAGAATGAGAATGGGGGCGTTTTTCAATATGGCCCTGGCCACCGACACCCGCTGTTCCTCGCCCCCTGAAAGATAGACCCCGCCCTCGCCGATGAGCGTGTCGTAGCCCTGCGGCAAACGCTCGATGAACGCATGGCATTGGGCGGCCCGCGCCGCTGCGTACACTTCCTCCCGCGTCGCCGCCGGCTTGCCGGCCAGGATATTGTTGAACAGAGTATCCGCGAACAGGAAGGCGTCCTGGAACACGAAGGACATAGCATCCATCAGATCGTTCATTTTCATGTCCCGGATATCCACCCCGCCGATGGTGATGCGGCCCTGCTGCACGTCCCAGAAGCGGGGGATGAGCTGGGCGACGGTCGATTTGCCGGAGCCGGACGGCCCCACCAGGGCGGTGATTTCCCCCTGCCGCGCGGTAAAGCTGATCTTTTTTAAAACCTCCGCGCCGTTTTGGCCGTCATAGGAAAAAGAGACATCCCGGAACTCTACATCATAGGAAGAGGGCTTTTGCCCCGATTCCGGCTCCCGGACGGTTTCCTCCGCCAGAATTGCGTCGATGCGCTGCAATCCCTCGTCAATCGTGGTGACGGTGTACGCCAGCGTGCTGAGCTTGAAGATCGGCACGCTGATGCCCGGCGCCAGAACGAGAAAGAAGATCAGCGTCGCGGCAAAGGCCATGTTGGCGGGATCGCCGCTGAGGAAAAACAGCCCCGCCGGCATAATAAAAGTTGCCAGTGACAGAATAACGGTCTTGAAAGCTACATAACCGTTTTGAAAATTGTCGGTGTATCTGACGCAGAAGTCGCGGTAATGCAGCATGTCGTCATAGAACTTCCGGAAGGAGCGGACGGTCTGCCCGAAAATCTTGATCGCCGGCATGCCCCGCACATACTGGATGGATGAGCTGTTGATGCTTTCCAGGGCGTCGAAATATTCCTTCAGGTTCGCCCTTTTCTGCTGCCCGGCCAGCATGGAATACTGGAAGGCAAAGCCGAGCAGCAGCGGAATGACGCCGGCCAGGGCCAGCCAGGCATCCATGTAGAACATCACCAGGATGATCGCTGCGATCATCACGACGGTGTTTACCAGATCAGGCAACTGATGGGCGATAAACAGCTCGATTCGATCCACATCCAGTTCCACGATTTTTTTGATTTTTCCGGTGGCGTTCTTGTTGAAATAGCCCAGCGGCAAAGCCCCGATATGCTCCGCCAGCCTTACCCTGATGTCGTACAGGATGCGGAACGCGGCGATATGCGAGCACATGCCCCCGGCATACATGAAGCAATACCCCGCCGCCATCCCGCCGACGCCCCAGGCGGCCCACCGCCAAAGGTACCCGGCATCCACGCCGGAAAGGTCCGCCGCATGCTGCAAAAGCTCGATCAACACATAATACACCGCCACATAAGGCACCAGCAGCAAAAACACGCTCACGGTGGACAAAACCATCGACCACACCAGCAGCGGCTTCTTTTCCCCGGCTAGCGCCAGCAGCCTTGCCATGCCTTCTTTCCTTTCTTCTTTCAATAAAATCAACTCCTGTTTATTCGCTTCCGTTTCCCCGGACGATTCCGGCCGGGCCGGCCGGAAATCCGCCAGGGATCCGCCAGCGACGGTTGGACTTGCATAACGAACCAAAAATTGTTATATTGATAATGATAATCATATTCATTTATTTTTATAGGTTTCAGCCTGCCGCGCGAAGTTTTCGCCGAATCAAAGGGGGCCGGATATCGTGAGCGAGGAAAAGCACTGGTTGTTTTACAACAATAAAAAGCATGTAATGTCTTCTCCCGACAGCCCTAAGGAGTTCTTTCAACTCCCCCAGCGATTCGGCAGCGGTCATGTAAAGCAACTGTTCAGTTGCCCCTTTGCCGAAATCAAAGACACTGAATTTACCTTCCGCGACTCCATGTGCGGCGGCACCAGTTACCTCCGGCTGCGCATCGTGTTATTTCTTTGTCTGGCCGGGGAATTGGTTCTGGAAGAAAAGAATATTATCGTCGATACCGCTAATTTCCTTGCTTTCAGCGCACCCGACCTAAGCCGCGTCCTGTTCCGGCCCAACCTGCTTCATAAGGTTGTCACCGTGGAAATCTATCCCGACAGGCTCAGGCAATTCAGCGGCGATTTAACCGCGCTGACGGATCACTTCCAGGCTAAGGGCCCCACCTTTTTCACCCATAAAATGTCGGCGGCGATCAAGACCGTTATTCATCAACTCGTCCACTGCCCCTACGAAAAATCGCTGAAAACGCTTTATATGGAAGGCAAGCTGCTGGAATTCCTGGCGGTTTATCTCCACGAAACGGTTTATCAGGATGAACTGCCGGCAAACTGCCCGTATCTTTCCCGCTATGATATGAAGAGCATTTACGAAGCCAAACGGATTTTGGATCAGAATTTCATCGCGCCGCCGACCATCGCCGCCTTAGCCAAACGGATCTGCCTGAATGAGTTTAAATTGAAGAACGGCTTCAAACAACTCTTCGGCTATACGGTGCATTCCTATGTCGTAAACCAAAGGCTGGAATTGTCCAAGCAGCTATTTGAGGAAAAGAATATGAACGTGAGCGAAGTGGCTTCTTATGTCGGCTATTCAAATGTCAGCTATTTCGCCCTGGCCTTCCGCAAAAAATTCGGCATCAGTCCGCGTGAATATCTGGCGTAGCATAAGTAACAGGGTTTTCTGCTTTCCCGGTTGCAGGCAAAAAAATTGCCTGCAACCGGGCTTCTTATATGACGGGTCCCCCGGAACCCGGGCTAAAAGCGCTGATCTATGCCCAAAACGACCTGCCTTCCCGGCATCGGATAGAGTCCCGTGAAGCCGGTCTTATCACCGTAGGCGCCATGCAGTTCATAAGCTTCGTTCGTTAAGTTGTACGCTTTCAGGTAAATACGGGTAGCCGGGTTCATTTTATAGCTTACGCCCAGATCAGCCACCCAATAGTCTGACGACGTGAACGCCCGCGAACTGCGCCCGGTTGCTCCCCTTAGGGTAAAGTCGGCGCTCCATTTGTCCTGCTCGTACTGCAGGCCCAGCCGGTAACCGTGCGGCTCGTTGTTGTTGATCTCTTCCCGCTTCGGATAGGAATTGGGGACAGTTCCCGACTCTTCTTCCTCCACTTTGACATAGGAATAGCCGGCCGATAGCTGCCACTGCGGCGACAAGCGGCGTTTCAGGCTGATATCCAGGCCGCGGCGTTTCAGTTCGGCCACATTCATCCATTGATACTTGTTCGCACCCACCATATAATAATCCAGCGCATCGTTGAGGCGGCTGCTGAACACGCTGGCCTGCAGCTCGGTCCCCTCCGCCAGCCGGGTGTTTATGCCCAGCGTGACGACATCGCCGGTTTCCGGCTTGAGTTTCGGATTGGGAAGCATGAACCCGCCCCCGTATACATCGGCGATAAACGGCGTCTTGAAGATTTGCCCCCAGGAGGCGAATACGTTGGTGGTATCGTCGAGCTCGCGGTTGACCGTGATGCGGGCCGTGGTTTTATCGCCGAACAGGGTGTAATCGTCGTAGCGCATCCCGGCCGTCACCGACCAGTTTTTCGGCAGCCGCCAGTTGTTCTCCAGAAAGAAGGCCCGGTTGGATATTTTCTTGCCTTTGAAGTTGTTGCCGGGCAGGTAGACCCCGAACCCGGGAATCACAACGTCATACTCCTCCGAGTCGGCCGAAACCTGGCGCCAGGAAGCGCCGCCCAGCAGCGTATAGCGGTCGCTGATCCGCCAGGTCTGCTGCCATTCCGCTCCGTCGGCCTGAGTGGTGTACGACAGCCCGTTGAAATAATAGTCGGGATATGTATAGTCCATATGATTCTCATAATTATAGGTAAGGTAGTTGCGGTACACCCGGATGAAATTATTGGCTCTTTCCCCTTGATTCCAGCGGTAGGTCAAACTGGCGTTATTTTCGATAAAGTTATTGACAATATTGGCGAGATAAGTGGTATTGCCGCCGGAGTCGGCAAAGGCGCCGTAGTCCGGCATGACGTTGAACCCTTTCCGGCCGTCGGTATGATCAAAAGTCAGGGAAAGCGACCGGTCGTCGCCGAGATCTTTATCCAGGCGGATATTCATTTTATCCTGGTCCAGGGCCGTGTTTACGGCCCGTTCGTCTTTGCCGCTGTAGCCGCTTTTATAGTGGTAGTCGTCCTGGTGCTCCCGTTCCAGATTGATCCGGTAACTGAAGTCGCCGTCTTTGTTTTCGGTAATCAGGCTGTAGCGGCGATGGCCCCAACTGCCGGTTTCCAAGGAATAACGGGTGCTCTCCTTGGAAGCTTTCCGGGTAATGATATTGATCACGCCGCCTACCGCGTCGCTGCCATACAAGGCGGAAGCGGGCCCCCGGACGATCTCGATCCGCTCAATGCTGTCCACGCCGGGCAAGTAGTCGAGGTTGGCGCCGGACTGGCCCATGTGCATGCCGCCGCCCTTCCAGTTGACTTCGCGGCCGTCGACCAGCACAAGCACCCGCACATCGCCGTTGATGGTGGGAACGCTGGCGGTGCGGTCAAGCTGCATCGTCACGGTGGTTTTCTTCAAAATATCCGGTACGCTCACTGCCCCGCTTTTTTCGATTTCCTCGCGGGTAATGACGGTGACGCTGGCCGCCGTCTCCGTCTTTTTTACCGGAATCCGGTTGGCCGTCACCACGTACTCGTCCAGGTTGAATTCCTGTTCCGCCGCATACGCCGCCGGTCCGGCCAACAGTAAAACCCCGCTCACCAGAGCGCTCACCAATCCCTGTTTTTGCTTTCTTTTCACTGCATCACCTCATTAAATAATAAAAAAACAATTAGACACTATGGGCTTTGGTGCCCTGAAGCAAGACAAATTTTGAGAATGATTATCGTTACCGTTATATAATACTAGAGAACCGGCTCCCATTCTACCTGTAAAAGGAGTTAATGAACCGTATCCGGATTTTCCTGATAGCAAAGCCGGCGCCTGCCAGATAAGCGTATGCATGAAAAAAGCCCGGTTCGCCGTTCCCGGCGGACTAGGCTTATGTTTATCACGCTGTTATTGCCTTGCTTTCAAAATAAACAATATTGGCGGGGATAGAGCTATTTCCTCAAACAGAAAGTCAAGGTCCCCAGTTGTCCGGCTCTTCTAAGTCCGTCCGTCTTTAGAATATCGCCTCAAGGGTTCGGACGAGCCGTTTATCTTGTAAGCAGCAGGTTCGGAAAACGAGGATGAACTAGCCCGTTTATGGTGATTTAAGGGGATAGATCTAGCGATAAAACTTCTTTACTATACCGTCCGGACGGTATATAATAATATCCAGAACTCATTGGGAGGTAAAGCCTATGCCAATCCAGCCCCCCCATAAAACGACTGATACGAAATATAAAATACTGCGGGCCGCCGCTCAAATCATTAATACCACCGGCGTAACGGCCTTAACCTTGGAAGCGGTCGCCAAAGAGGCAAAGCTGAGCAAGGGGGGATTGCTCTATCACTTCCCCAGTAAGGACGCCTTGATGAAAGGCATGAGCGACTTTGTGCTGCAAGGCTTTATTGATAAAGTGGAGCATATTGCCGGTCAGGATCAACGGGAAAAGGGAAAATGGACCAGGGCTTATGCGAACGTGACGTTTAGCCAGCCGGACGATGAATTGACCATGAATGTCGCCTTTTTGTCCGCCATCGCGGCCAACCCTGAAATGCTGCTGTCTGTGTCCAAGCAAATGCAGCAACTGCAAAAGCGCATTGAGAACGATCATATGGATCCGACCCTTTCGACCGTCATCCGGCTGGCCGTCGACGGCCTCTACTACAATCAGCTCTACAGAATAAACCTAAGGGAAGAAGTGCGCGAGAAAGTCTTAAACTACTTGATTTCTCTGACCGGGGAGGAAACCCTGTGAGTGGATATATCTTATTGGGTATAGCCATTGTCTGCGAAATATTTTCCACGTCGATGCTCAAAATCTCGGCAGGGTTCACCAAGTTCCTGCCCAGCCTTGCCTTTGCCATCGGGATGGGAACTTCCTTTTATACATTGTCCCGCGCCCTGACCTTTATCCCCCTGAACGTTGCTTATGCTATCTGGTCGGGACTGGGCACGGTTTTGACGGCCTTGGTCGCCATCTGGGTTTGGAAAGAGTCCTTCAACATTTACACCGGCATGGGAATAGCCCTGATTATCGGCGGCGTGGTATTGCTCAATCTGAAGGGTCCCGGACATTAAAAAAACCGGCCTGTTATGATCAGGAAAAGAAGCTCCACACCGGCCTTGGGCCTTTGTGGAGCTTCGAAAAAAACGCTTATTGGGCTTCCGCATCCGACAATAAACTCCCGCCAACACCGATATTGTCATGGCCGTTCTCTTTAATCAAAACCGTTATATATTCCGCCGGAAGCCGGATGATATCACTGGCGGCTTTAGTGATTTCCCCGACGAGCTGCCGCTTCTGCTCCTTGCTGATTTGCGGGCCTTCCACCGTGATGATCGGCATGAGCTCACCCCTCTTTCTCCTGTCATTTATGGAACACATCAGCTATTGCGCCGGATGCGTTCGGCTACTTTTTTCCAGTCATGCTTGTCCAGAAAACTGCCCGGCACATTGTCTTCCATCTCTTTAAACATGGCATACGGAACGCTGAATGACAACAGATCGGCGTCCATATAGGGACGCGCCGTAATATCCGTCATCCCGATAACGGCTCGCGGACATTCCCGGGCCGCTTCATTCCAGGGGAGCAGGCAAACCGTCTGGCAACCGGCCGCAAAGGGGACCAGGACATTGTCAAAGCCCGAACGGCTGTAATTGACCAGAACAACAAGGGCCGACAACTGGTCGGGGTTCGCGTAGAACACCACGACTTTCGGCTGGCCTTTGGCGGCGTCGACCTCCGGCAGCGGGGCAAAGACAACGTATTGCTCAGGTATATTGGCAAGCGGCATGGACGCCATAAATTCTCTCGCTAAGTCAGGCGTCTTTTTGTAAGCCTCCGGCTCGGGCATTCCCGCCGCCGGGGGTGCGCCCTCTTTTCCCGTGGAAATAAAGTATTCGAAGCCGTCCGCATACTCATCCACAAGGCCCAGTCCGATGCCGCCGCCCTTACAGCCAAAAGTTTTACGGCTAAACACCACCCGGCGTCCCTTCATCGCCGCCGTCAGCATGGCGGCAACGCAACCCCAGCGCCCTTCGGCGAACTCCAGGGCGTCCTGCGGTTTCTCGTTGCTGAACAAAATAGCGACAGGAGAGTATTTGAGCATCAGCCTCCGGGCAATTTCACTCTGCATGGCCGAATGTCTCCTTTGCGGAATTGGTTATTTCTTCCCTTCCAGTATACTTTCGCCCCTCGGAAAAGAAAAATGCTTTATCCGTCTGGCCGTATTACAAAAAAGTATGGCAGGCCGGTCATCCGCCTGCGGGATATTTTATCAGCTCGGGAGAGAAAAATGGACATCAAGCAACTGCGGTATTTTATCGCTGCAGCCAAATACTTGAATTTCACGGAAGCGGCCAAGCATCTTTTCATTGCCCAACCGGCTCTGAGCAGGCAAATCGCCGACTTGGAGGCTTACCTTGGGGTACCGTTGTTCATCCGCGACAAGCGCGGCCTCCAGCTGACCGCGGCCGGGGCCGAACTACTTGCCCAGGCCTGTGCGATTGTAGCCAAGTCGGAAGAAGCCGTGCGAAAGGTCAAATTAGCGGGGGCGGGTGTCGTGGGCAGCTTGAAAATCGGCTATTTGGGCACTTCGGAGAAAAAATTCCTTCCCCGGCTGATTCGCTCGTTTCATAAAAAAAATCCCCATATCGGCCTGTCCGTTGGCCGGGCGAGCTGGGGAACCCTGAACGACGCCCTGGACACGAGAGAGCTGGACCTCGCCTTTACCCTCACCATCGGTCTTGAGAACATCCCTGATCTTCGCCGGGAAACGGTCTGCACCGAATATCACGCTTTAGCCGTGGCCTATGACCATCCCCTGGCGAACAAAGAAAAGGTCGATATGGAAGATTTGGCGCAGGAAACATTTGTGCTGATGTCCCGCACCAAATCGCCGCAACTCTTTGACCACATTATAAAATTATGCGTTAACGGGGGCTTTTACCCGGATATCGTGACTCAGTCCCATTACGAAACAGTGCTGCTCCTGGTGGAAGCCGGCCTTGGGGTTACAATTCTTTCACGCCATGCCAAAGACGACGTTTCTCCCTCGCTTCGATTCATTGACATAAACAATAACGACGCCGGCGTCAACCTGGTTATGGTGTGGAAAGCCAATAATTCGAACCCCTGCATTCCCCTGCTTCTTTCCGAACTGAAAGAAGTTATGGGAAGCAACTGAACAGCCTTCCAGTCGCTCTTGCCGGTTATTTCCCGTGCGTTAAACCGCATTATCCTGTAATACCTGAGGCTGGCACCGTATAAAACGATGTCAGCCTCAGGTATTACAGGCAAAGCTCAAAAGAGCCTCTTCGTGAATTAGTCGTTTCCAGACGGCCTGATAAATTCCTTTGATAAGTTTTTTTCAGCCCGAAAAGAAAACTTATTAGTTCAGGCTGCCCGGCTACGCTTTGATGGTCTTATTTGCGGCATAGTTCTTCTTCCATTTGAAACCGAGCCACAGGATAACCAGCCACAAGGGCAGAATGTAAACCGACAATTTCATATCATCGATTTGGGTCATCAACCCCACAATCATGACCATGAACGCCAGGCAAACATAATTTACATACGGATACCCGGGCACCTTGAACTCCAGTTTGTCCGCATCGGCCCCCTTGGCAGCCCGGAATTTGAGGTTGGCGATAATAATCACAACCCAGCTGATGACCGCCGCCAGGATGGCTACCGCAATCAAATACATAAACACTTTGCCCGGTACCAAATAGTTCAATACCACGGCAACCAGCGTACAGGCGGAAGAAGCAAGCACGCCTGATACAGGGACACCCTTGCTGTTTAATCTCGCAAAAACCCGGGGGGCGTTGCCTTGCTGCGCCAGCCCGTACAGCATGCGGGCGTTGCTGTAAATGCCGCTATTGTAAACCGACAAGGCGGCGGTAAGAACAACCACATTCAGAATAGTGGCGGCCGCCGGAATGCCCATTTTCGAAAAAATCTGCACGAACGGGCTTCCATCCACGCCGATTTTATTCCAGGGGTAAATAATCATCATGACCGCCAATGCGCCTACATAGAAGATCAGAATTCGCCACATGACCTGGTTGACAGCCTGCGCAATCGACTTTTTAGGATTGTCGGCCTCCCCCGCGGTAATCCCGATCAGTTCGATTCCGCCAAAGGAAAACATCACGATAACCAGCGAAAGCAGCAATCCCCAAACCCCATTCGGCATAAACCCGCCATGGATCCAGAGATTTTCAAAACCGAGCGGATTGCCGCCTACACCGATCCCGGTAAAAATCATCAGGGCTCCCAGAATAATCATGCCGATGATAGCGACTACTTTAACGATGGCAAACCAGAATTCCAGCTCGCCGTACATCTTTACTTCAATCAGATTCAGCAGGGTGATTACTACCAGAAACACCAGGGCCGATACCCAATGGGGCACGTCAGGCCACCAATAATTGATATAGATTCCTACCGCCGTCAGTTCGGCCATACTGACGACGATATAATTAAACCAATAGTTCCAGCCGGATAAAAAACCGGGAAACTCTCCCCAGTATTTGTAAGCATAATAACTGAAAGAACCCGAGACCGGCTCCTCTACCGCCATTTCGCCGAGCATTCTCATAATCATAAAGATGATGATCCCGCCGATTATGTACGAAAGAGTAATCGCCGGCCCTACTAATTTGATCGTCTGGGCTGAGCCGTAAAACAGCCCTGTGCCGATTGCTCCCCCCAGAGCAATCATCTGGATATGCCGATTCTTCAGGCCCCGCTGCATACCGTTGTCCTCTGGATTCATTCTGTTCGCCCCTCTCCTTTTTGAATCTCGGGAATAACGATTGTAATAATCCGCAACATTCATGCCAGCCCCGGCCGTATCTGAGTATATGAATAGCGTGGTATTGGATACCCCTAAAACTTATCCGGGCGACCTGAAGAAGGATATTTCTTAAGACCTTGGTGATTACTTCTTTCTCAACACTTGCTGCAATATTCTTTAACGGCGGCCAATCGCCCGCAATCGGAATTGCTGCCTGCAATGTATGTTGTTTTCTGGAAATATTTCCGATATCCTTCAAGGCGGCCGGACAGCTTATCGGACTGGTGAAGATAGCCGCAGCAGCTCTGTGATGGCATAACCTGGTTGGCCTTTGAAATTTACCGTGCTCCGGCAATCAATGAAAATGAACCCGAACAGCATCCTCCCCGAAAACAGACACCAACCTGATTTCGATAAAGAAGGAAACGAAAAAAACGGGCCCATCTCGGAGGATGCGCGATAAGAATCGTCAGCCAGAGGTCATGAAACTCCCTGCTTTTATTCCTAACCGTTTTTCTTGACAATACAAATACTATTTTTATAAAATTATAATGATCTAGGTCATTATTGGTATTGTTACTAGGCTATTTCTGCAGCTGTTGGACAACAGGATCGAAACTACCCGTTAGGAGGCGCCTTTCATCACAAGAATCATAAAAGAAGCTGAAGTCCGGCGCACCGAGCTGATGGATGCGGCACTGGAGCTGTTTCGTTCCGGCGGCTATCAGAAAACGATGATTATCGATATTACCAAAAAAGCCGGCGCCGCTAAAGGCACCTTCTATCACTACTATCCTTCCAAGGAAGCTATCCTGGAAGCAATCTGCAACCGCTGGGCAATCAAAATGGCCACTTCCTTTGAACGGGAAAACCGCCAACTTAGTGCCTTGCCCAAGCTGCAATTGTTTACTGAACACCTGTTTCACCCTCATCAACTGAATGTTCTTTTTAAACGGCTATGGGATGAAGAACAACTCAACTTATATTATAAAACCTGGAGAGGCCTGGTCGAAACCGTCTTTAACCCGCTGCTTGCCGAAATAATTGAGCAGGGCAACCGAGAAGAAACCATGCATGTGGCCTGCCGGAACCAAGCCATCGCCTTTTTCTGGAGTACCTTGCATTGTGTATGGGAAGCTATTTTTTTTCAGGAACCGGCTGAAGTCATTGCCAGCAAAACAAAAATGGCCCAATCCCTCTTAGAACGCATCTTGGGCATCGAAAAAAATACATTCGAAATATCCCTGACCAACTATTGGCTTGCCTAAAGCCAGGTATTTTTTTACCACATCATTGACCCAGGTCAATCGAAAGGCAAAAAAGAACGCAGGTCTGCATTTTTCCTAACATCCCCGTGGGCCTGTAGCCCTCTTTTACCCTATCCATGGAGGAAGCGTCTGGTCAAATATATTAGTAACTGTCAGAAACTCTTGTCTATAGTCCTGGCTCCTCGGCTGTTCTTTAATTAGCTTTCTGGGAAGGTCAAGGTTTATGCAATACAGTGAGGTTGTAATCATCGCAAGGTGATTATAATAAAACGCAAAGGAGCATTTAAAGTGAACATTCATTTACCCGTTGGTGCATTAGGTAATGAAAGGAAGATAGCTTATGTATTTTAGACAACTGTCTTTAATGGTCAAAAACCTCGAGGAATCTATTGAATTTTATGAGACAATTACAGAGTTGACTATTTCTCGCCGTTTCAAGGAGGGACCGGGGGAAATCGCCTTTATGGCCAACAGCAGCGGCGAAACGGAAATCGAATTGGTTTACATGCCGCAGGCACAGAAGTTTGAAGGCAAGGGCTTTTTTATCTGCTTCGTGACGGATAAGCTGGACGCGATGCATAAGCTTGCGCAGGCCAGAGGCTTAAATCCTTCCGATATTCGAAATCCTGACCCCCAAAGCCGCTACTTTTATGTCTATGATCCCAACGGAGTCTCTGTAATGCTAAGACAAAAGCTTTAAGCTGATAACTATAATTCTCACCTTCATGGTGGCATAACCATAGCCCGCAGGCAAAAGCATGTCCCTTCCATGCTCTTGCCTGCGGGCTATCACTTCAACGAGCTTTTATACCCCGTTGGGCGGTGAGACTTGCGCTTCAAACGGGGCAAATACGCATCTTTGACTTTATCTTAATTTTTCACTCTGTTAAAAAAGAAATATCCCGCCCATAAGGTTCCAAAGATCGTTGAGAAACCAGCTAACAGCAACTGGATCGGTATTATAGAAGTTGTGATTTGGGTCTGTAATATATGAACATAGTAATCAGGCAGCAAGACTACGAAAAATTGTAATGGTTTTATATGTAAAAATACCTCGGTAAGTAAATCTTCCAACAAAAGAAACATCAGGCAACCAAATGTACCTACAGCTTTGATTTTGCTCAGTGACCGTATGAAAAAGAAAATGGACAAATAGATTACTAAAATAAAGACTTGAAGTAACAGATTAACAAGGCTCCATGGATTGAAAGAGCCAAACCCCAAAGTATTGGTTAGACCAACTATACAAATCAGTATATGAAAGGTTATAAGTAATAACATACAGGTGATAGATTGTTTGAATCGGCGTATGTAGTGTCTGAACGACGGTCGTTCTGAAACTGAATATCCATAAAGAATGCCTGACAAAAAGATCATAAAAATAGGAAACAGGTGCGGCGGAATAGAAAGCGTGTAGACCGCGTTTGCGCCGCAAGGAGTAAAGCCGAGCATTTGCTCTGTATAAAACCTTGCACCATCAATGATGGGGCCAGTGTTTAGGTAAGTTATTCTTATAGTAGTAAATAGCGCGTATGCCACAGTTGCAAATCCGAGGACAACCATCTCTTTTCTCCGTTCAGGAGAACCAAACGACTTTGGGGAGCTTGTGAACAGGCTTGCAACAACAACTAATATACCAATCAGCGCAGCTGTAAATGTCGTCAATGTAAAATTTATTGCATGGAAAAATACTTGAATAGATTCATCGGCAAAAATCATCTCCACAGCTATAAATACCAAGTATCCAGCGCATAAATAAGTGATTACGGTGTATTTTCCTAACAATTTTGATACGGCTTTGCCGAACAACAGCAGAATGGGCAGGCAAATTAAGAGACCGATGACAATCTGCCCTATTTCTTTTCCTCCCAGCATCGCCCCATTCTTTGTGACAATAGACAAAAGAGATATACTAGTTTCCAAACTCAGGGTAAGATCAGCGGCAACGATAGACAGGATTGCTTCTGCTATCCCTTCGCTTCTCACATTTTCATGGTTATTATTATCAATGTTACGTAACATATCATAATTTACATAGATTAACAATACGCCTCCAAGGATACGGATGTGCATCCAGGACATGCTTAATAAAAAGCTTGTTAGCCAGATAAATAACAACACCAGCAATGGCGTTAGGCAAATTCCCAGGAGACGTAAAATATTTGACAGTTTAGGGCGTAAATTCTTTGTCGCACTGACGATAATTACTATATTATCTAAGGAAAGGAACAAGTTCGTCAGAATAATTTGTGTCAATATTGACATTTTTTCACCTACTAATTCTTTTTCCTAAATATATGAATAGGGTATCCGATATAATAACGAGTTGAAAAAAACATTTTAGCTGCTAAAACAATTTGACAAAATATTTTAGCTGCTATATAATTTTTATGGTGATGCTTGTGAAAGAGGAAATCATTGAAAAGATGTATTCATTAGTAAATATATTTAACGCAGAGATCAAGCAGTCCAGGGATTACGGTACTGGGCATCTACTGTATCATTCTGAAGTCCATTTAATTGTAGCAATGTTTAACCATAAAAACGCAAACGCAAGCGAGTTGGCCCATGCATTAGGGGTTACAAACGGAGCTGTCACCCAAGTGGCAAACAAGCTGGTTAAAAAAGGTCTTATTGAGAGATATAAAGTAAAAGACAATAAGAAAGATACTTATTTTCGTCTTACCAAGCAAGGTGAAGAAGTCTATCATGGTCATGAAAACCACCATAAAGTAATGCATGCCGAGGCATTAGAATATATGGATTCCCTGGATGATGACAAAATTGAAGCGATTATTACGTTATTTGACAAGCTGACTGCGAAGATGCCTCATAGTTAAAAAGAATTATTTTTTATGCAATGTTTTGGTAGCTAAAATATTGCATTTAGACATAGTGCGTTTATTTCAAGTGATAACGTGTTCGACGTTTTAGCAACTAAATGATTCTTGGCAATAATATGCTTTAACCTATTTCTCAAAGCATATTATTGAAGGCTTTACATCGAGAATGAGTTTCGTTATCATTTTTTTACATACATCTAATACACTAAAAAAGCTCCTTGAGTGGCTATTAGGCTGCGTAGTATTACGCATCATTTTTTGCCCTATAATTGACCCGGGTCAATCACAAAGCAACCTGTCTCAAGTATCCAGCCTCTACCCCGCTCCTATTTTAGCTAAGGGGAGTACGGAGACGACTTGAGGATCGACCAGTTAACGGCTCACCGGCCTCTTTCTCTCGGCAGCCTCAATCCCTATTTCGGCAGCAAACTGGAGTTGATCCGGCCGCCGGTCAGTTTCATATTGGCCAGGTTCAGGCGACCGCCCCCGAATCGATACCAACTTATTGCAAATGATGGTGATGAATGCTTTGGGAGTCCGTTCTTCAAAAGCCCCCCATTTTTACGCCGTAGCCGGTAGAAATTATTTATTCGGCATCGCCCGGCGCGCATTATGAGTTTCCTTTCATGGGAAATACCTATTTTATACGCTAAGGAGTGTTTCCATGTTCAACGTGCGACTGAATCTCAGCCGGAAAAAACGTTATTACGCCCTGGCCGCTCTGGCGGCAGGCTGCCTAGTGGCCGGGATGATGGCCAAAGCGCATTTCGCAGCACCTGCAATAGAACCCGAAAATCTTACCCTAGTCCGCACCCAGGTCATTCAGGCGGCCAATTCCGGGCAGGGCTATGCCTATGCCGGGGAAGTCCGCGGCCGTTACGAAAGCCAGTTGGCCTTCCAGGTCACCGGCAAGATCATCAAGCGGAATATTGAGCTGGGCAGTATCGTCAGCGCCGGCGATGTACTCATGCAGATCGACGCCAAAGACATTCAGCAGACCGTAAACAGCAGTTCGGCCCAGGTTTATTCCGCCCAATCGCAGCTTAAGCTGGCGGAAAGCAATTTGAACCGCTACCGGCAATTGCTGGACAGCGGCGCGGTCAGCCGCGCCCAGTATGACCAGTATGCCAATGCCTACGACGCCGCGGTGGCCGCGGTGCAGCAGGCGGCCGCCCAGCATGCGCAAAGTGCGAATCAGCTGGATTACTCCCTATTGAAGGCCGATCAGGCGGGAGTCGTCGCCGCGATCACCGCCGAAGCCGGCCAGGTCGTCAGCGCCGGCCAGGTTGTTGTCACCGTCGTCCGGGACGGGGAGCGGGAAATCGAGATCAATGTCCCCGAAAACCGGCTGGAGGAACTGAAAAACGCCGGACAGCTCAAAGTCACCCTCTGGGCGCTGCCCGGCGTGACTCTGGACGGCAAGGTGCGGGAAATCGCGCCCATGGCCGACCCAGCCACCCGAACCTTCAAAGTGCGCGTCAGCCTGCTCAATCCGCCGACGGCTGTCAAGCTGGGCATGACGGCCACCGTGGCCTTATCCGACGGCGATGCCCGGCCTGTGATTACCATTCCGCTGGCCGCGCTGTATCAGACCGGGGACACCCCCGCCGTATGGGTCGTAAAGAACGATATCCTGGCACTGCGCTCCATCCAAACCGGTTCCTTCGGCGACGGCACCATCCAGGTGCTGGCCGGCCTGCAGCCCGGCGACCGGATTGTTACCGCCGGCGTACATAAATTGAAGGAAGGACAGAGGGTAAAAACGGCCGGTGATGCTTTGTGAGCAAATTTAATCTCACCGCCTGGGCGTTAAACCACAAACAATTCATTTATTTCCTTGTCGTTATCTTGTTTATGGCCGGCCTCTTCGCCTATCAAAATCTGGGGCGCATGGAAGACCCCGACTTCACCATCAAGCAAATGATTGTCAGCGTCGCCTGGCCGGGGGCCACCGCCCGCCAGATGGAAGAGCAGGTTACCGATAAAATCGAAAAAAGATTGCAGGATCTGCCCGGGCTCGACTATCTGAAAAGCTACTCCACGCCGGGGTATACGGTGATTTACGTCAATCTCAAGGATCAGGTGACCGCTAAGGAAGAGATCCGGGCCCGCTGGGTGGAAGCCCGCAATATGGTGAATGATATCCGGGGAACCTTTCCGGCAGGTGTTTTGGAGCCCAGCTTCAATGACCGCTTTGATGAGGTATACGGCGTAGTCTACACGCTGACCGGCGATGGTTACACCTATGAAGAAATGCGGGAAAAGGCCGAGAAAATCCGCCGCATTCTACTGGGCGTTCCCAGCGTGCGCAAAGTCCAATTGCTGGGGGTGCAGACAGAAAAAATCTACATCGAGATTGAAAATAGCAAGCTGGCCCGCTTGGGCCTCGACCCGGCTGCCATCACGGCCGCCCTGCAGGCCCAGAATGCCACGGCCGCCGCCGGCATGCTGGAAACGGCGTCCGACAATGTATATCTCAGAATCACCGGCATGTTCGAAAATCTGGAAGACATCCGCACTACGCCCATTCAGGCCGGCGGCCGCACCTTCCGCCTGGGCGACATCGCCACGGTCACCCGCGCCTATGCCGAACCGACCGATCCGAAAATGTTCTATAACGGCCAGCCGGCCATTGGCATTTCGCTGGCGATGGAGCCCGGCGGCAACATTCTGACCCTGGGTAAAAATCTCGAGACCACCGTCGCGCAAATCAAACAGGAACTGCCGGCCGGGCTGGAAATCAATCAAACGGTCAATCAGCCGAAAGTCGTGGAATCCTCCATCGGCGAATTTGTCAAATCCCTGGCCGAAGCCGTTGTCATCGTCTTAGTAGTAAGCTTTGCCAGTCTGGGTATGCGGTCCGGCGTGGTCGTGGCCCTGACGATTCCCCTGGTCATTGCCATTACCTTTGCCTTGATGCACCTGACAGGCATCGCCCTGCAGCGCATCTCGCTGGGCGCCCTGATCATCGCGCTGGGGCTGCTGGTCGACGATGCCATCATCGCCACGGAAATGATGATCGTCAAGCTGGAGCAAGGCTGGAGCCGCTTTGACGCCGCTTGCTTTTCCTATACCTCCACCGCCTATCCCCGCTTGACCGGCGCGTTGGTAACCTGCGCCGGGTTCATTCCCATCGCTTTTTCCCAAGGCTCTTCCTCCGAGTTTTGCGTCACGCTTTTCTGGGTGGTGCTATTTGCCCTCATTGCTTCCTGGCTGGTTGCAGGAGCGGTTACGCCACTACTCGGCTATCTGTTTCTCAAACTAAAACCGGTGCAGCCGGCAGCCGGCGAAGGCGCCGGGCACTCCGACCTCTACGACACCCCGTTTTACCGCCGCTTCAAACGCCTTTTGCTGTGGTGCATGCATCACCGCAAAACCGTACTGACGGCTACGGCCGCCGCATTCATCGGCTCCATTTTTCTGATGGGTTTCGTCAAGCAGGAATTCTTCCCGGCCTCCAGCCGGCCGGAGGTCATCATCCAGCTTAAATTGCAGGGAGGAGCTTCCCTGGCCAACACCGAGGAGGTGGCCAGCCAGTTTGCCGGAAAATTGGACGGCGACCCTGATATTGCCTATTACACCTATCATGTGGGTGAGGGAGCCCCCCGCTTTGTGCTGAGTTTTGAGCCGACCTTCCATAAAACGAATTTCGCCGAATTCATTGTGGTGGCCAAGGATGTCCAGGCCCGCAACGCGCTGGCCCAAAAGGCGGAGCAACTATTAAATACCGAATTTACCGGTGTTCAGGGGCATGTCAAGGTATTGTTCAGCGGCCCGTCGGCCGATTATGCAGTGATGCTGCGGGTAAGAGGTCCTGATCACGAAAGAGTCCGCGAGATCGCCGAGCAGGTCCGCACCGTCATGGCCGCCCACCCGGCTACGCAAAATGTAAACCTCAACTGGAATGAAAAAAGTAAAGTGATGCATCTGGAGATCGACCAGGCCAAAGCCAAGGCCCTGGGACTGAGCTCCCAGCAACTGGCCGCGTCGCTCCAGACGCAGTTGTCTGGTGTGCCCATCGCCGAATTCCGGGAGCGCGATAAAACCGTCAGCCTAGTTTTCCGGTTTGCGGCAACGGACCGCAATAATCCCGAACGCATCAAAGACCTCAACATCCACCTCGGCAACGGCAGGTATGTCCCGCTTGATCAAATCGCCGCCATCCGTTATGACGCCGAGGAAGGCCTGATCTACCGGCGCAATCTCCTGCCCATGATGATTGTCCAGGCGGAACTCAAGCCCTCGTCCACCCTTACCGGCACCGACGTGACCACGCAAGTTTACGACAATCTCCAGGAACTAAGAAGCAGCCTGCCGGCAGGCTATCGCATCGAATTTGACGGAGCCGTGGAAGAAGGCATTAAAAGCGGCAAGCACCTGGCGGAGCCCATTCCGGTCATGCTGATTATCATTATGGTCCTGCTCATGATGCAGCTACAAAGTATCCCGCGAATGCTGCTGACCCTCTTGACAGCGCCGCTGGGCATTATCGGCGTAGCCGTCAGCCTCCTGCTGACAGGCAGTCCCATGGGGTTTGTGGTCCAGTTGGGAATTCTGGCCTTGTCCGGGATCATTATGCGCAACTCGGTCATCCTGGCGGACCAGATTGAACAGCATCTGGCGGCCGGCGACTCGCTGTGGGACGCCATCGTGGCTTCGACGATCAGCCGCTTCCGCCCCATCATGCTGACAGCCGTAGCCGCCATCTTGGGCATGATTCCCCTGGTCTTCAGTGTTTTCTGGGGTCCTATGGCCGTCGCCATCGGCGGCGGCCTGCTGGGGGCAACCCTGTTGACC
>DLGF01000024.1:225849-344324 GCA_002482545.1 Sporomusaceae bacterium UBA7701 | reverse complement strand
GGTGGCTGTGGTGAAGTGGTCAACACGGCGGATTGTGGCTCCGTTACTCGAGGGTTCGAGTCCCTCCAGTCACCCCATATTTCAATTCAATAACTAGGGGCGTAGCCAAGTCGGTAAGGCAACGGACTTTGACTCCGTCATGCGTTGGTTCGAGTCCAGCCGCCCCTGCCATATGACCCACTAGCTCAGTTGGTAGAGCACCTGACTTTTAATCAGGGTGTCGATGGTTCGAGTCCATCGTGGGTCACCATTATGGCCCGTTGGTCAAGCGGTTAAGACACCGCCCTTTCACGGCGGGAACAGGGGTTCGAGTCCCCTACGGGTCACCAAACTTCCAACATCATAGCAATGGTGCTTCCATATCACACGCGGCCCCGTGGTGTAGTGGTCTAACATGCCGCCCTGTCACGGCGGAGATCGACGGTTCAAATCCGTTCGGGGTCGCCATTCATCCGGAGGGATTCCCGAGTGGCTAAAGGGAGCAGACTGTAAATCTGCCGGCTATCGCCTTCGGTGGTTCGAATCCACCTCCCTCCACCATGGTCTGCGACTGACGAAATCTTGCGTAACAGGATTGTGAAAGCTTACAAGTCCAATCTTCGTTGAGAACAAGATATCGCGGTATGGTTTATACTGAGACATGGCCGGCTACTGCTGTAACAGGCGGCAGAAAACTTCCCGTTTCCGTCGAAAGGTGGGAAGGGCGGCACCGGCCAACGGTTCTTGAGGAAGATTGTTCAAATATACTTTCCACATGACTCCGTAGCTCAGCTGGATAGAGCGTTTGACTACGAATCAAAAGGCCGCAGGTTCGAATCCTGCCGGGGTCGCCATAAGAACATAGAAACTGCAAGGGTTTTCGGCCTTTGCAGTTTTTTCTTTATGTAGAAATGGGGATCGTGATGTCCAAACGAGTGCTGAAATAGTCCATTCTGAGCTTAGCCTTATCCTGGCAAGATAAAACGTTGAAATAATATTTGGCCTCAGTTCTGAATGAATCCGGCACAGCCTGAGTGCGGGATAAGGCGTTTTTTTACAGGCCGGCGGAGGTCGTTTCCGTGATTGTTATCTTTAATTAAGGTTTGGCAAAGGTGCTTTTATTCATAAGACAGTTTTTGTATACTACAAGAGGACGTGGCGTAGAAATGCTGTTTTTTTGATATGAACGATAAGAATCAGAGCAGAGGTTATGGCTGGTATTTGCGTTCATCACAGGAACTGAAAAAAAGCCGGGGAATAACTGGGACACCCGCTGGACGGGTGGCCCAGTTATTCCCCTCGGACTTTGAGTCATTTGTTATCGGTTTCACCATGATCTGCTTTGTTAGTTACACCGCAAGGATCAGCGCAGCCATGATAATGAATATCGCCAGGGCGGTAACAACCACAACCGCTTCGAAATCGATCCGGGCATTATCCAATCTTTGAAGTTTGCGGCGATAGTTTAATCTGAATAAATACCGCTGGATCAACTGATTATTCAACGTCAGCATTACTTCAGTTCCTTTGTCGGCGAGCGCGGTGTGAGGGGCGGAAGACTGGCGCCGGTTGCTTCGCGATACGGGACTCGGGACATATTTGCTCGGGGATCGATGGGCGCTCTTGCAGCGGGGGCCGGGCTGGTGAGATTTTCAGCGCATCTGGCGCATAAACGGCCCCGGGTAATAAGATGCCGGCAACCTTCGCAAGGATAGGCTACCAAATACGGCTCAAGCCGTCCCGCCTTGATCATCTGCATAATGATGTGGCGTGGAGCGTCAGTCGCCGCATGGATGGCGTCCAATGTGGAATTTGGCTGATGCTCCAGGTATTCCAAAACTTTTTCCTCGTGCTGCACTATTATTTGCCGGCAACCGGGGCATCGTTTGCTGGGGGTCGCCATACATACTTGACCGCATTCCACGCAATTTATAATACCCATAGGTCTCTACCTCCAATGCCATTATCATTCTGGTTTAAGCCTGCGTCCATTCTATCCTTCAAGCGGCATTGCTATTTGGAGATACCATTACTTCCGGCGGCATACATGTGGAATATTTCCGGAAGCTGACTATGATATCCTCAGCCAGCTCCTGGATGACAGCTTCGTCTGCAGAAGGGAAATATGACTGAACAAGCTTGGCGACGTCGTCTTTACACATTTTGCTTCTCTCCTCAACATAATCTATAAAAAAGACCACGCTTTCGCCTGGTCTGTATACATTTTAGCAGAACCTAAAACGGCAACCTGGCAATCTTGGACATAATGTCGTTAGACCCATGGCTTTGCGTCCTTGTCTTTCGACAAGTTTGCCAATATGTGCTTGTTATGCTCGCTTCTAATATAATAGTTCGCCTTTGCAGCGTCAATCGATAATGATGATTTTTAACAGAAGGTTAATAATTCGCTGCCCAACCTTTCGTTAATTAACCAAAGTGGTTCGGCAATGGAAGATAATACGATTTCACTGTCACCGTTTTTCTAAATCGGCTTCCATATTTTGAGTATCCTGGATCTGGCTGCCCATTTCGTCTTGGGTACAGATATCCGTTCCTTTGACAGGATCCGTCGCCGACATGACACCGGCGGTTGCGGTGACGACCGCTGATCTAAGTCGTTTTCTAACTGCTGGAAATGACAAGGCCAACACGACGCCTCCGGCTAGCCACCCCAGCGGAGACATACGTTGCAGTATTCTCGAACTCCAGTACAGCATAAAGGAGCACCTCCCCAATAGATACAGTCAATAGTATGGCTGACAAGTGAGCGGTTTATGTAATATCCAGGTCGTTGCAGGATAACCGAATCGATGCTTTTTAAATTTACAAATCCCGGCATCTCTTTCTTATTAGGCAAGCAGCCGGGGCTGTATTAATTGATCTCGACGGTCAATATATTTTCTTGACAACCATTATAGCAGGGAGTATATTGTATATATGAAAATATATTCATATATTGGATATTTCAAGGTGTCTCCAGGTATGTAAGCCGTACAGGGCAAGCCGGGATCGATCAGCTTGCTTCCTGCAGGCAGCGCATTTCTCGTCAGCCACCTGGCATTTTCTTGACACTAACAGTCAGAAAAGCTATATTTTACCTAAATACATATTCATGTGCTTAGGTGGTGTGTGATGAAAAGATGCGACTGTACCTACGATGTATGTGAGGAATTGTGTGAGCATCCCCAGGCGATATGCTTGGCTAGGGCCGATATGGTGCCGGAGGCCCTGGCGCAGCAGGTAACCGATATGTTCCGGTTGCTGGGGGACATAACTCGGTTTAAAATCCTGCAGGCGTTGTCCAAGCGGGAGCTATGTGTCTGTGATATCGCCGCCGTAGTGCAAATGGGGCAGTCGGCGGTCTCCCATCAGCTTCGCTTGCTGCGCAGCGCCCGGCTGGTCAAATACCGCAAGGAAGGCACGATGGCTTGCTATTCCTTGAATGACCATAATGTTGCCACCTTGCTCCAGTACGGAGTTGACCACGTTCGGCAGAAATAAGGCTGGAAGTATGTCCGGTTGACGACAGTAGCCGAAGGAAGAAAAGCGACAAGTAAGGCCGTTTTTCAGGTGGAGGGCGGATATTGCCCTGATGGGGAACGATTTGAGCAAGCTTCCTTTTACGATCCGGCTTAGCCGTCAGCGCTCGCCATCCATCCGGCAAAACATCGGTTTTCGCTGTTCATAAAAGCCGTCGCCGTGCTGGCGGTATTTTCCGGCTGGCTGGCCATCCTGGCCGACATGGGGGCGTCGATTCTGGTGACGTTAAACAGTCTGCGGCTGTTGAAAGTGCAGGCTAAAGACAGAGCCTGCCGTCGTCGCCCGCCAGCGACAAGGGGCGGTATTGGCCCCGATATTTTTTTACGGAATCTGGAAGGAATTTTTTTTTACTTGTAGAATGATAATGATTATCGTTATCATTGAAAATTGATTTACCCCTGGGAACGGGATGGTGAAAGGAGGTGAAAGTATGCGCAAATGGTTGCTGATTTTGCTGGTGCCGCTATTGGTCGCCTTTAGTGCCAACACCGCCCTGGCCGCCAAGACCTGGGGACATGTGGTCGACGACATGGAGAAGGTTCTGCAGCAGTCGGTGACGGTGTATAAACAGGGGGATGCCGCGAAAGCCCGGGATTTAGTGAATGATGCCTATTTCGGCGTGTTTGAAAAAGACGGCATGGAACGGGCGGTCATGTCCAACATTTCCGGGAAACGAGCCAGTATCGAGGAATATAAGATCAGCGCGATCCGCAAGCTGATGGCCAACCAGGCCCCGGCAGCCCAGGTGGAAAAGGAAGTCAAGGCTTTGGTGGCCATGCTGCGGGAGGATGCGGTCCAACTGGACGGCAAACAGCAGAGCCCGACGGAAGCATTCCTGGCGTCCTTTCTGATTCTGGTGCGCGAAGGGTTTGAGGCTATTCTGGTTATCGGCGCAATTATTGCCTATCTGATAAAATCCGGTAACGCCGCCAAAACCCGTAGCGTCTATTACAGTTCCCTGGCGGCGATTTTGGCCAGTTTTATAACCGCCATAGCGTTTCAACAACTGTTCAGCATCAGCGGGGCCAATCAGGAAATCCTGGAAGGCGCAACCATGCTGTTGGCCGTAGTGGTGCTGTTTTCCGTCAGCCACTGGATGGTGGGCAAGGCGGAAACGCGGGCCTGGCAAAACTATATCGAGGGCAAGGTGCAGGAGTCCTTGAGCGGCGGGAATACCTGGTCTCTGGGAGCGGCCGCCTTTCTGGCGGTCTACCGCGAAGGGGCGGAAACGGTGCTCTTCTATCAGGCCTTGTTTGCTGATGCCGACGGCCAGCAAAACATGATTTGGGGCGGCTTTGCCGCAGGCTGCGTGGCGCTGGTGGTCATTTTTGTGCTCATTCGCTTCGGCAGCGTGCGGATTCCGTTGAAGCCCTTCTTCCTAGGCACCAGTGCGCTAATGTATCTGTTGTCCATCAGCTTCGCCGGCGGCGGGGTGAAGGAATTGCAGGAGGCCGGCGTCGTCGGCGTGACACCGGTGCCCTGGGTTGAGACGGTTGATCTGCTGGGGATTTACCCCACCTGGGAGACGCTGACGCCACAAATCGTCCTGTTGCTGCTGGCTGTCGGCGGGGTGCTGTATCAGCGGCGCAAAGGTAAGCCACGACTTTCGGCAGGGACAAGCTCCGGCCGGTAATGGCGGGAGATTTCCGACAACTGGTTTTGCTAAGAAAAAGGGGAGGGAATCAAGTGAAAAAGAAAATGTATCTGGTTCTGATGATTGTACTGGTGAGCGCCTTGGCCGTATTTGCGTCCGGTTGCGGCAGCAGCCAGACCGCCAAGCCGGCCGAAACCAAGCCGGAAGCGGCGGATAAGGCCGCAGCGGATAAGGCCGCCGCTCCGGATCAAGCCAAGGGCTTTGAGGAGTTCCCGATCGGCGAGGAGCAGGAGATGGAAGGGCTGAAGATCGCGGCCGTATATTTCCAGCCGGTAACCATGGAACCGGCCGGCACGTACCTGCCGCCTGACAAAGCCGATTTCCATCTGGAAGCCGATATTTCGGCGACTGAGGACAACAAGACCGGCTTCGGCGTGGGGGACTTCGTGCCGAATCTGACCGTAAAATACAAAATAACCAAAAAGGATGACGGGCAGGTCATCGAAGGCAACTTCATGCCGATGAACGCCACCGACGGACCCCACTACGGAGCCAATGTAAAACTGCTCGGGGCCGGCAAGTATGAAGTGATGTTTATCATCGAAAGTCCGGAGAAACAGGGCTTCCTGCTGCACACCGACAAGGAGACCGGAGTTCCTGGCCGGTTTTGGACCAAACCCCTGGAAGTCAAGTGGGACTTTGATTTCATCCCGCGGAAATGGTAAGGAAAAACAAGTGGTCCGGGAAGGGATTCCCGGACCATTTCCCTAGAGCGGGGACCGAGCGGAAAGGAGGCGGCGTATGCTTCCATACCTGATACCGCTGCTGCAGAACCTGGCGGCGGCCTGCATTCCCCTGGCCCTGTTGCTGGCTCTGGCCGGCCGGCGGCCGGGGGACAGGGGAACGAAATGGTTTTGGCGGGGCGTGGTGTTCGGCAGTATGGGCGCCCTCGCCGTGGCGTTGGTGGAATGGTATACCGTCTGGATCAACCGGGAGCTGTACGAGGCGGGGACCCAAAGCATGGCCTGGGCTGGCGAACTGTTGGTGCTGCTGGGCGGCTGGCTGGCCTACCGGCGGGGCAAGCTGAATACGGCTTCCGGCCTGCCTGCCGGCGCGGTGTTTCTCGTGCCGGCGGCGTTGCTTCTCTTCCGGGGACCGGATGTATTTTTGGTGCCGGCCAACGGATTGGCGATGGCCACGACCTGGGCCAGCAGCGAGGCATGGCTGCAGGCAGCCGGCTACCTGCTGGGCGCAGGCCTGGCGCTGCTGACGGCGCTGGCCGTGCTGCGGGTGGCGCGGTTCCTGCCGGCCGGCGCGGTGCTCGGCGTGGCTACGGCCGCTTTCCTCGCGGTGATGGCCCAGCAGACGGTCGGCGTAGTGCAGGTGCTGTTGGCCCGGGGGCTGCTGCCGATGAAAAGGGTCGTCCTGGCGCTGATGATCCCGCTGATTAACAGTCTGGACTGGTTTTTCTATGCGCTGGCGGCCAGCGCCCTGGTATTGCCGGTGGCGCTGGTCTGCCGGCGGCCGGCGAAGGCGGAGCCGCACCTCAATCCGGCCCAGCGGCGCAAAGTCCGGGCCGCCGGCCGCCACCGCCTGCGCTGGGGAGCGGCCGTGAGCGCGGCTCTGCTGTGCGTTTTACTGGCAACCACCGCCGGCAAGGCCTATATCGCCCAGAAAGTCGAACTGTCGCCGGCCGTACCGGTGACGGCGGAGCGGGACGAGGTCCGGATACCGCTGGCGACGGTGGACGACGGTCATTTGCACCGGTTCGTCTATGCGGCGTCCAACGGGACGGCGGTGCGGTTTATCATCATCAAGAAAAGCGGCTCGGCCTACGGCGTCGGGCTGGACGCCTGCGATATCTGCGGCCCGACGGGCTATTACGAACGCGAGGGCCAGGTGATCTGCAAGCTGTGCGATGTGGTCATGAACAAGGCCACCATCGGCTTTGCGGGCGGCTGCAATCCGGTGCCGCTGGCCCATAAGGTGGCCGGAGGCAACCTGGTTGTGCCGGCGGCGGCTCTGGAAAAGGAAAAAGAACGATTCTAGCGGGGAGGGAGGACGATGTTTTGGCGAATGCTGCAAGGCGCGCTGGTCAGGCAAAGAAGACGGATGTTCATGATGGCGCTGACCATCGCGCTGGGAGTTTCGCTGACGACGGCCATGCTGAACGTGATGCTGGATGTCGGCGACAAAGTCAACCGGGAGCTTAAAACATATGGGGCCAATATCATGGTCACGCCCCGCGCGGCTTCGGTGGTCAAAGACCTCTACGGCGTGGAGGCGGCCGGCGGGGGCAACCAGTACCTGCAAGAAGCCGATGTGGGCAAAATCAAAACCATCTTCTGGGCCCACAATATCGTGACCTTTGCCCCCAGCCTGGCTGCCGAGGCCGTGACCCCGGACGGGCAACCCGTTACGGTGGTGGGCACTTGGTTTGAGCATTACCTGCCGTTGCCGACCGGGGAGACTGCGGTCACCGGCATCAAGGCGTTGAAACCCTGGTGGCAGGTCGAGGGCAACTGGGTAGACGATGCCGACGGCCAGGCGGCAATGGTCGGCAGCCTGCTGGCCGGCAAGCTCGGACTCAGGCCGGGCGACACGCTGGCTGTACGGCTGGGGGACGGGCGGCAGCCCGGGCGTTTCCGGGTCGCCGGCCTGTTTGACAGCGGCGGGGCGGAGGATATGCAGGTGTTTATACCCTTGAAAACAGTTCAGCAGGCTCTGCATTTGGAAGGCAAAGTCGGCAAAGTGGAAGTCAGCGCTCTTACCACCCCGGAAAACGAGCTGGCCCGCCGGGCGGCCCAAAACCCGCAGAACCTCTCAGTCGCCGAGTGGGAAACCTGGTACTGCACCGCCTATGTCAGCGCCATTGCCTATCAGATTGAAGAAGTGGTGGGCGGAGCCCGCGCCAAACCGGTGCGGCAGGTGGCGGAATCAGAAGGGGCGATCCTGCAGAAGATTCAATTGCTGATGCTGCTGATTACGGTTCTCAGCCTGGCCGGGTCGGCGCTGGGCATTTCCAACCTGCTGACCGCCAGCATTATGGAACGCAGCAAGGAAATCGGACTGCTCAAGGCGCTGGGCGCGACTGACGGCGCGGTGGCGCTCTTAGTCCTGGCGGAAACCTTGGCGGCCGGGACGGCGGGAGGAATTGCCGGCTATTTTGCCGGCCTGGGGTTTGCCCAGATTATCGGCTGGAGCGTATTCGGAGCCGCAGTGGCGGCCAAGGGCATGGTTATTCCGCTGGTCATGGTGCTGGTCGCCCTGGTGACGCTGGCGGGCAGCCTGCCGGCCATGCGGATGCTGCTTGTGCTGCGGCCGGCGGAAGTACTTCATGGCAGGTGATGAAGGGTGACGAAATATTCCTTATACGGCAAGATGGTCTTGTATGCGCTGCTGCGCCGCCGGTCCCGCATGGTTGTCGCCCTGCTGGCGGTGGCCATCGGCGCGACGGTGCTGTCGGGCCTGGTAACGCTGTACTACGATGTGCCCCGGCAGATGGGCCGGGAATTCCGTTCCTACGGGGCCAACCTGTTGCTGTTGCCGGACGGCGACAACCAGGTCATGCCGGAACAGGCCGTCCAGCTGGCGGCCGGCTCGCTGCCGCAGGGGAAGGTGATTGGAATGGCGCCGTATTTGTATGACCGGGTGCTCATCAATTCCCAGCCGATCATGGCGGCGGGAACCGATTTTGCCGCAGTCAAGAAGGTCAGCCCCTATTGGCAGATCACGGGCCAGTGGCCTGCGCCCGGCTCCGGCGGAGCGGTCGTCGGCGCGGAAGTGGCGGAGTTGCTGCGGCTGAAACCGGGCCAGACGGTGACCATAACGGTGCCGGGAGCCGAGCAGGAGAAAAAACTGCCGGTAGCGGGCATCGTGCACACCGGCGGCAGTGAAGAGGACTTTATTTTTGTGGAGCTGCCCTTGCTGCAGCAGTGGCTGGGCAAGCCTGGCCTGGTCAGCGTGGCCCAGGTGAGCGTGCAGGCCGGCGAAGGCGAATTGACGGCCTGGATGCAGCAAACGGCCGGAACGGGGGGCGGCATCACGCCGCGCCTGGTCAAGCAACTGACCCAGTCGGAAGGGCTGGTGCTGGGCAAACTGCAGGCCCTGGTCTACCTGGTCACGCTGATCGTCCTCTTGTTGACCCTGATCTGCGTGGCCACCACCATGATGGCGGTGGTGACCGAACGGCGCAAGGAAATCGGGTTGAAAAAGGCGCTGGGGGCGGAGAACCGGAGCATCGTCCTGGAGTTTTTGGGCGAAGGCATGGTGCTTGGCGGCCTGGGCGGCCTGCTGGGTACGGGCTGCGGCTTCTATTTCGCCCAGGTCGTCAGTCTCCAGGTCTTTGCCCGGCCCATTTCATTTCAGCCGCTGATCGCGCTGGCCGCCTTCGGGGCGGCGGTGGCCGTGGCCGGCCTGGCCTGCCTGATCCCGGTCCGGATGGCGACCGGCGTGGAACCGGCTACCGTGCTCAGGGGCGAGTAAAGGAGGGCAAGGATGAATATTTTGGAATTGCAGGGGATCACCATGGATTACGGGACGGTCAAGGCCCTGGACGACGTCCGGATGACCGTCAAGCAGGGCGAATGGCTGGCCATTATGGGCCCGTCCGGTTCGGGCAAAACGACCCTGCTCAATATTATCGGGTGCATGGATAAACCATCCGGCGGCGCGGTCATCCTGGACGGGGTGGATTTGTCGACTCTCTCGTCCAAAGGATTGACCGCCATTCGCCGCGAAAAAATCGGGCTGGTGTTCCAGCAATTTCACCTGATTCCCTATTTGACGGCTTTGGAAAACGTGATGGTGGCGCAATACTACCACAGTATGCCCGACGAGGAGGAGGCCCTGGCGGCCTTGGCGCGGGTGGGGCTCAAGGACCGGGCCCGGCATTTGCCCAGCCAGCTTTCCGGCGGAGAGCAACAGCGGGTATGCATTGCCCGGGCGCTGATCAACTATCCGGCGCTCATTCTGGCCGACGAGCCGACCGGCAATCTGGACGAAGCTAATCAGAACCTGGTTCTGGAAATCTTTCAGACCCTGCACCGGGAAGGCCATACGATTGTCACCGTAACCCACGATCCGGAAGTGGCGGCCAGGGCGGAGCGCTGCATCGTGCTGGGGCATGGCCGGATCGCCGGCGAGCAGCGGATGTGCAAGCCTGCGCCGGAGGGACGCCCGGCTGATAACAAGGAGGAACAGTGCCAATGCGGTTAGAAAAATATGCGCTTATTGCCATCATCTTTTTTCTGGCGGGGATATTCGCCCTTTATACCGGCCTAAACCGGGCTCCTTTTCGGCAGATGCCGGAAATGGACCATCCCATGCACAGTCAATTGTCTCCCGCCGGTGCGGCAGCTGTCTATGCGGCGGATACGGCAATGAAGGTTGCGGCGAAGGGAGAAGAAACACATGGCATATGCTAGAATTTCGTCTTGGCTGGCGGTCGCCGCAGGTTTTTTCCTGCTCGTACTGCCGCGCCTTATTCCGATATGCACCGGCCTTACCGCCGCCGGCAGCCCCATGCGCTGCCATTATACCTATCAGGCTGAATTTCTGCTGACCTTAATCGCCATCATCCTGGCCGGGGCTTTGCTGGTGCTGAAAACGGCGGAAGCCCGGATGATGACCGGCTTCACGCTGGCGCTGGTAGCCATTGTGCTGGCTTTGCTGCCGGAGGCCTGGGTCAGCGGCATTTGCGCCAACGGCGCCTGCCAGAAAACCGCCTTCTTTACGGCGGCGGGGGCCGGCCTGCTGGCATTCGCCGGCGCGTTCATCGCCTGGCTGAATTACCGGCAATACCGCGAGGAAAACCGGTGATTGCGCTGATCTGGAAGAGTCTTTGCCACCGCAAGCTGCAGAACGCGGCGCTGATTTTCTCCATTGCCGCCGGGGTAGCCATTTTGTTTTGCATGACGGCCATTTATTATGGCGTGGATAAAGGCATGGAGCTTTCCCGGCAACGTATGGGCGCCGATCTTGTCGTCATCTATGGCGGCGCCAGGCTCGACCCCAGCGTTTATCTGTTTGGCGGGGCGACGGACAATTCCTACCTGCCGGCTGATACGCTGGAGGCGGTTCGCGCCGTTCCGGGCATTGTCCGGGCGACGCCGCAATTTTTTACCCAGAAACTGTCGGCCGACTGCCATGATATCGGCACCAAAAACCGGATGATCGGCTATGATCCGGACAGCGACTGGATTGTCGGGCCATGGCTGAAACAGGCAAGGAAAAGCGGGCTGAACGACCATGAAGTCATCCTCGGGGCCAAGGTTCCCACCTGGAAACAGAACCGCATCTCGGTTCTCGGCAAATGGTACGACATTGTCGCCATTGCGGAGGAGACCGGCACCACGCTGGACTATTCCCTGCTGGTGAGCATGGCGGAGGCGCGGCGGGTGGCTGCGGCAAATCCGCGTATGCAGGCGTCCTGGCAGAAATACGGCGTGCCGGAGCAGTGGATATCCGCCGTGCTGGTGCAAGTCGATCCCGAAGCCAATCTCGACGCGATTGTCGACCGGATTCAGCAGCTCGGTTTTGTAAAAACCATTGTGGCGGCGGAAGTGAAGTCCCGCATTCAGGACCAATTCGCCGCGCTGGGGGTGCTGTTGGGCGGCGCCGGGGTCTTGACCGGGCTGGTATCGCTCTTTCATCTTTTCGCCCGGTTTTACGCGCTGACCTGGGAGCGGCAGGCAGAATGGGGGCTGTATCTGGCGCTGGGCGCGTCGAGCCGCACGATTGCGGCGCTGATCATCGGTGAAGCGGTCATCCTGGCCCTGGTCGGCGCGGTGGTTGGACTGGCGCTCGGCGGGGTTTTGTACCAGATTGGCCTGGCCGTGCTGGATGCTTATCAGGCATTTCCTTTTGTGCCCGCTTCCTGGCAGGTCCTGGGGATTTTGGGTCTGGCGCTGGCCGGAAGCTTCACCGGTTTGAGCGCTTTGGCCGCGTGGCTGCCGGCTTACGAGGGAAGCCGGATGGACCCGGGTACGATCATGACCCGCGGCGAATGCGATTAGAAGGGAGATACCCATGAACTATCTGCTAGAAGTGCGGCAGGTCAGCAAATGCTACGGTGAGGAGCGGATTTTGAACGATGTTTCGCTGGCATTGGCGCCGGGCCAGGCTTTGGCGATTACCGGACCATCCGGCGGCGGCAAAACCACGCTGCTGTCCATCATCGGCTTACTGCAGCAGGCGACTTCCGGAACGGTGCTCATTGACGGGCAGGATACCGGCGGCTTGGAGCCCCGGCAGCAGACCGCGCTGCGCGCCGCCCACTTCGGCTTTGTTTTCCAGCGGGCGAGGCTGATTCATTCCCTCACCGCCCTGGAAAATGTCATGGTTCCGGCCTGGCTGACCCGCGAGGGAAAGGCGGCCGCGGCGCGGGCGCAGGAACTGCTGGTCCGGTTTGGCTTGGCGCAGCGTCTCGATTATCGGCCGCAGGAACTGAGCCTCGGGCAACTGAGGCGGGTGGCGCTCGCCCGGGCCCTGCTTTTGAGTCCCAAAGTCATCCTGGCGGATGAACCGACCAATGATCTCGATCCGGCCGCCGCCGCCGAAGTGGCCGACAGCCTGCTGGAAACTTGCGGGAGAGGCACGGGCCTTATTTTAGTGACCCATGATCCGGGCTTGGCAGGCAGGACCGATCGGAACCTGTGCCTGGAGCAGGGGCGTTTGATTGAGTAAAGGAGGGTTATGAATGCGTAAATGGATCACCTGGCTGGCCGCGGGCATGCTGGCCGCCGGCCTGCTGACCGGCTGCAGCGGAACCAAAGAAACGAGCCCGGCGGCAAAAAGTTACAAAGACGGCTCCTATACGGCCCGGAGCAGTGCGGACGACCGGGGCGCGGTGGGGGAAATCACGCTGGTCGTTGAACAGGGGCGGATCGTCAAGGCCGATTACAAGGAAATAAAAAAAGACGGCACAATCAAGGATGAAGATTACGGCAAAACCAACGGTAAGATTGAAAACCAGGAATTTTACAATAAAGCGCAGCATGCGCTGAAAGCTTCGGCGACCTATCCGGCCAAGCTGGTGGAAACGCAGAATCCGGCGGCGATTGACGCGATATCCGGGGCCACGGTTTCGCACCGGATGTTTGGCGAAGCGGCAGGCAAGGCGCTCCAGCAGGCCGCGCCGGCGGACGCCAAGTAGCGCGCGAGTTGGGGACAGCTGAAAAAATCTTTGCGCAGGGGACAGGAAGATTAGAAACAAAGGATTAACTTATCATGGACTGAAAAAACTCCTTATCCTATTGGTATGATAAGGAGTTTTTTATGAAGCCGCGCGCTATAAATGGAGAATAGGTGCACCGTACCGCCTCGGGCGGATGCGCAGATCAAGGCCGGAGGATCGGCGGCTTAATAGGCTGCCCCTTCGGCTCGCGCCGTCTTGGGGGAAAGTCATGAGGCCGCCTCATGACTTTCCTTCCTGCACCGCTGGCCGGCTCGGTGGCGTCGGCTGCGGAGTGAAAGGACTGCGCCGTTTCCAGGCAATTCCTACGGCCAGGCAACGGATAATTGGAGCGCTCCTTCCTCAATCCCCAGAATTCGTTCCAATATGGCTTCGGCGATTTTTACCTTATTGCGAAGGACTTCGGAAGGCTCCCGGAGATACAGGGCTTCCCACAAGCACTCCAGCGTACTCCAGAAAAAAACAAGGGTTTCGTTTATACAAGCCGCATGCATGGTTCCTTCCCGATTTCCCTGCCGAATCAGGTCGGCAAGCAGCGGATTAAAGACGGTTTCCGTCTCCTGCTGCCAGATTTGGTAAAGCAAGTTGAATTGTTTCTCCTCCCATAGCTTGTCGAAAAGAACGTCAAGCTGACCGGGAAAAGTCAGTTGCAAAATAAAGGCCTGCAGTTTGCTTAATGCGGTGCCCTGGCGGCCTTTCAACCGGAAGGAAGCGGCCAGTTCGGTGTCCCAGCGGGTGCAGATGGCTTCCAAAACGGCTTCTTTCGTGGGGAAGTAGTAGTAGAAGGTTCCCTTGGCTACGCCGGCTTTTTTGACAATATCAGTGATCATGGTTTTTTCGTAGCCGGCGGAGCAAAAGAGCTCCAAGGCCGCATCGATCAACTCGGTCCGCCGGACTTCGGGATCTTTTCTGACTCTAGTGATAACCAGCACCTCCTGACTAAGTAAGCCGTATTATCCGTTAGCTCATTGCCAAGCCGCAGCATTGCTGACCTCGGTAACGCTTATATAAAGGAACGGTAGACCTGGCCAAAGAAAAAAAGTAATCATCAGTTGTGCCGATAAAGGGTCGAGAACGTTTCTGAAAAGGCCATTTCCCGCGGGGAGACGGCCTTTTCTATACTGCGGTTGAGGCAAACTGGCTGTTGTACAAATCGGCGTAAAAGCTGTTTTGCTTCATCAGCTCGGTGTGCGTCCCCTGTTCGATGATCGTGCCGCTCTTCATCACCAGGATATGGTCGGCATCCCGGACGGTGGAGAGCCGGTGGGCAATGATGAAGCTGGTTCTGCCTTTCATCAGCGTTGCCATCGCTTTTTGGATTTCGAGCTCGGTGCGGGTATCCACACTGGAGGTGGCTTCATCCAGGATCAGGATGGCGGGGTCGGCCAGAAGGGCCCTGGCAATGGTGAGCAGCTGGCGCTGGCCTTGGGAGATATTGGCCGCCTCGTCATCCAGGCTCGTTTGATAACCTGCGGGCAGCGTCCGGATGAAATGGTCCGCCCGGGCGGCTTTGGCGGCTTGGATCACTTCCTGGCTGGTCGCATTTTCCCGGCTGTAGGCAATATTTTCCTCGATGGTCCCGCCGAACAGCCAGGTATCCTGCAGGACCATGCCCAGCAGCGAGCGCAGCCGGCTGCGGCTCATTTCGGTAATATTTATCCCGTCAATGGTGATTTTCCCGTCCTGCAGCTCATAAAACCGCATCAGCAGATTGATCAGGGTCGTCTTGCCCGCGCCGGTGGGGCCGACTATCGCAATTTTATCGCCGGCCTTTACCCGGAAGTTGATATCGTTCATCAGAGCGGCGCCGTCCTGATACCCGAACCGCACATGCTCGAAGGAAACATTCCCCTGGGGCAAAGAAATCTCCCGCGGGTTCGGGGGATCGGGGGCTTCCTCCTCCTCATCCAGAAACACAAAGACCCGTTCCGCCGCCGCAATGGCTCCCTGCATGGAATTAACAATGTGGGCAAGTTGCGTGAGCGGCTCCGAAGCTTGATTGACATATTGGAAAAAAGCCTGGATGTTGCCGATGGATATCCTGCCCTGCGTGACCAATAGCGCACCCTGCACGGCAATTAAGATATAACCGATTTGGTTGCATAAACGAATTGCCGGGTCCACCGCATAGGTGATAAATTGCGCCTTTCTGCCGGCCTGGTAAAGGGCCTGGTTGAGCGCCTCCACATTCCGGATGGCGGCTTGCTCCATATTGAAAGCCTTGATGACCTGATGGCCGGTAAACGCCTCTTCAATCGTGCCGTTCATTTCTCCCAGTGCTTTCTGGTTTTCCGCGTAATAGCGCTGCGTTTTCCGGGCGATCCAGGTGGCCGCCGCCATGCTGACGGACACTGTCGCCAGGGCGATCGAGGTAAGCCGCGGACTGATCGCCAGCATCAGGGCGAAGGAGCCGACAATGCTTACTGTCGCGCTGAAAAACTGCAGCAAACCGTCTTCCAGCGTACTGGCGACCTTGTCCAGGTCATTGGTTGCCCGGCTGAGGATATCTCCCTTTTTATGCTGATCATAGTAGCGGAGGGGGAGCCGGGTTAATTTTTCACTGACCTTTTCCCGCAAGGAAAGAGTGAGCTTTTGGGCAACGCCGGCCAAAGTGAATTCCTGCAAATAGGAAAATACGGCGCTAAAAAGATACAGCGTCAGCAGGGTCAGCATAATGTTGCCCAGCGTGCCGACATTCACTTCGAAAGGACGACCGGAAATAATGCCCTCATAGATCAGGTTGATCGCCTGGCCAATGATCAGGGGGGCGGCGAGGGTAAAGGCGGAGCCGAACAGGATGCAGACGAAAGCCGCGATCAATTGCCATTTCTGCCGGTATAGCTGTTTTAAGAGACGCGCCGCCGTACCTTTGACATTTTTCGCTTTTCCTGCAGGCATGTTGTCCAGCATGTGGAACACATCGTTTTCCAGGTTGTCTCTTTCCATACTCACGCCAACTCCTCCCTGCTTAGCTGGGAATGGGCGATTTGTTGATACACCAGGCAGCTATCCATCAGTTCCCGATGGATGCCGATGCCTGCGATGCGCCCGTCATCCAGTACGATAATTTGATCTGCGTCCATGATCGTACTGATTCGTTGCGCCACCAGAATGACAGCGGCATCGCGCACCTCGTGTTTTAATGCCTTCCTTAACTGGGCGTCTGTTTTGAAATCCAGGGCGGAAAAACTATCGTCAAAGACGTAAATCTGGGGCTTTTTGACGATGGCCCGGGCGATGGAAAGCCGTTGTTTCTGACCGCCGGAGAAATTGCCGCCTCCCTGGGCGACCGGAGCGTCATAAGTCTGGTCCAGTCCGTTGATGAAGTCGTCAATCTGGGCAATCCGGGCTGCGTGGCGGAGCTCCTCCAGGGAGGCGTTTTTCTTGCCGTGCCGCAGGTTATCGGCGATCGTGCCGCTGAATAAAAAGGCTTTTTGCGGGACATAGCCGATTTTTTGCCTCAATTCGCTTAGCGGCAAATTGCGAATGTCGATTCCGTCGATCAGGATGTTTCCGCTCTGAATGTCGTAAAAGCGGGGGATCAGGCTCGCGACCGTGGATTTTCCCGAACCGGTTCCGCCGATGATCGCCGTTGTCTGCCCTGCGCCGGTAGTGAAGCTGATATCGCTCAATACGGCTTCTTCAGCGCCGGCATAGCGGAAGGTCACATGGCGGAATTCAAGCTTTGCCTTGCGTTCAAATTTTTGACCGGCCGGCGGCGGCCCGGCAAACTCGGGCTTGAAATCGAGCACCTCGTGAATCCTGGCGGCGCAGGCCTGCGCCCGCGGGATGATCATGAACACCATCATGCCCATAATCAGATAAAACAGGATGAGCAGCGAGTATTCCACCAGCGCCATGATGTCGCCGATCTGCATCAGCCCCGACCCGACCCTTTTCCCGCCAAACCAAAGGATGAGCAGCGTGCAGAGATTCATCATGGTCATGATGACAGGCATCATCAGGGCGAATATCTTGGTTACCCGGATCGCCGTACCGGCGTAATCGGTGAAGGTCTTATCAATGCGCCGACGTTCGTAATCAACCCTGTTGAAAGCTCGGACGACCCTTACACCAATGATGTTTTCCCGGAGGACACGGTTGATCTGGTCAATTAAACTTTGCAGCGCTACAAACATCGGCATGGCTTTCCGGCTGACGATGGCTGCAAATATGATCACCAGGGCCATGGTTCCCATAATGACCAAAGCCAGAAAACGGTCCTTGGCGAAGGCCAGCATCAGCGCGGCAATTGTCATGAGCGGCGCGGGCAGCAGCATTTCCATCATCATGGCGAAGGCCTGCTGGATCTGAATAACATCGCTGGTGCTTCTGGTAATCATCGAAGCTGTTCCGAACCGCTGAAAATCAGTGACGGAAAAGGACTGGGTTTTCCGGAACAGGGCGTTGCGAATATCTCTCTCCAAGGACGCTGCAAGTGATGTGGACAGGTAGGTGGCGGTAATCGAAAGCCCTCCCGTCAACGCTGCCACCAGGATCATAAGCACGCCGGTATTCAATATATAATCCATGTTGCCCGGCACGATGCCGTTGTTTACAATAGCGGCGGTCAGTGTAGGGATGTATAAGGTTCCCAGCACCTGTAAAAATAAAAACAATAGCCCTGCAATAACTCTTTTTTTATATGGAGCGATAAATTTCAGCAGGTTTATCAAGGGTTAACCCTCCTAGAAACCAAGAATTAAAGCGGCGTGGCGATGGTGAAGTTTCCGGTCATGAAGGAGTGGATAGGATTCGTCCTTTTCATAGAATTTGACTGGACCATAACCGACCTAGGTCAGTTAATGGGCGAAAAAAATGCGCAGGCTTACGCGTTTCGTTTAGGGAATATTTCGGTGCTGTTTCCGGATAGAAGCATTCCCATAAACGATTCGGCTGCACAAAACCATACGCATGATTTCTTCCTGTTGAAGGAGGCTGGCAAGAACAGGTACCGGAAGGAAAGCAGCAGGTTCCCTGGCTATGTCGAGTTTTTACAATGTAGCAATGCAATTTTTAGTTTAAGCCAATGGAAAAGGATTTATACTGCCGGTAAATCATTAATTAGGATATATGATATTTACTGACCGTGGTCAGTAAATATCATATAAAAAATGGCCTGCATTGTCAATAAGCGATTGCTACGTATGGCGGGTGTGAAACCTTGTAGCAGCTGGCATATCGCGGGCTGGTGCGCAAATTCGACGGTGCCCTTCCGCTCGTCATCCCTCATTACAGAACAGATATGTCGACCTCTTTACAAGACTCTATTTTTCTCCTGGCGGCTTTACCATTCGTCCATTTGCCGCGAATTCCGCCGGGACGGCCCGGATGCGCGGACACATAAAACAAGTTTCGCCAATGGAAAAGAGCGCTCCTGGCAGGAAGGCATCCTTTTCCGCTTTTGCAAGAGACGAAGAGATATTTATGGACATCTATTTTTAAGTGCGCTAGTCTATAATCAACAAATGAAAATCCGGAACCTTATCCACATTACCTCACCATAGGAGGTGTCGCCGATGAAAATGATCGATATCATGATTCCGGTCAAAGCCGATGAAAAGCCGGACATCCTTGCCAGAGTGGACAGCGAGCAGGATGTGCTGACCCTGGCGGACAGCGAGGCGTTGCCGCCGGTCATTGGCGTGTGCGACCGGAAAGGCCAATTGATCGGAAGTGTAGAAAGAGAAATAAATTTAATGCCAGCAGGTTCTGTTGGCATTAAATTGAATAAGTGATTAAATGAGAAACCCCCCGGCNNGCCGGGGGGTTTCTCATTTAATCTTGTAGTGGAGACTCCGGGACAGGTTAGCCGACGGCGGTTTTCCGGGAAAAGCAGCAGGCGGTGGTCCAAAGGCGGGCGACCTTGTATTTTAAATGAATTAATATGCTTCATTGTGAATATTTAAAAATTTTTTATAAAGCTACTAGCCAAATATTCCATCTGCCGCTATAATAATATTTAAAATACTTGTATACGTAAATACATGTATTTAAAAAGTGCAAAAAATGAAAACTTCGAACGATGCGCAAGAGGGTCGCCGATGGAAGGAGGGCAGTTGAATTTTTCCGCTTGTCAGGTACAAAAAATCGGGAGGGGAAACACATGAATAAGATGATCGGGCGCTACGGGCAGCTGCCGGAGAAGCCGGTATACATAGTGGATACTACCCTGCGCGACGGGGAGCAGACGGCGGGGGTAGTGTTCTCGAAGAAGGAGAAGGTGTATATCGCCAAGCTGCTGGACGAGATCGGCGTGGATCAGATCGAGGCCGGTACGCCGATTATGGGCGGCGACGAGGCTGAAAGCATAAAGGCCGTCGCCAGGCTGGGCCTGAAGGCCAGCATTATGGCGTGGAACCGGGCCAGCATCAAGGATTTGCAAGCCTCGGTCGACTGTGGCGTCGACGCAGCGGCCATCTCCATATCGACATCGGATATCCACATTAAATACAAGCTGGGGTCCACGCGGGAGAGAGTGCTGGAAAGCATGGTCAAAGCGGCGGAGTACGCCAAAAGCCAGGGATTATACATTTCGGTGAATGCCGAGGACGCCTCCCGCAGCGATGAGCAGTTCCTGCTGGCGTTTGCCCGGGCGGCCAAACAGGCGGGAGCCGACCGGCTGCGTTATTGCGACACCGTCGGCATTATGGATCCGTTATCGATATTTGAGCGCATCCAACGCCTGCGTCAGGCGATCGATCTGGAAATCGAGATGCATACCCATAATGATTTCGGGATGGCCACCGCCAACGCGCTGGCAGGGCTGCAGGCCGGTGCCAGATATATGGGCGTCACCGTGAACGGCCTAGGCGAGAGAGCCGGCAATGCCGCCCTGGAAGAGGTGGTCATGGCCCTGAAGCATGTTTACAATAATGAGGTGCCTTACAACACCGGCAAGCTGAAAGAAGCCTGCGAGTATGTCGCCCGCGCCTCCGCCCGGATCCTGCCCGCCTGGAAAGCAGTGGTGGGTTCCAATATGTTCGCCCACGAATCGGGTATTCACGCCGACGGGGCGCTGAAGAACCCCAGAACCTACGAAGCCTTTGATCCCGAGGAAGTCGGCCTGGAGCGGCAGATCATCATCGGCAAGCATTCCGGTTCGGCGTCGCTTATCAATAAGTTTAAGGAATTAGGCGTCCAGTTTGATGAAGCCGTAGCCGGAGAACTGCTGACCAAGGTGAGGGCCTTGGCGGTGGACCTCAAGCGGCCGCTGATTGACAAGGAACTTATTCACTTATACGACGAGTATACCTACGAAAAGGTTAACGCGGTTTAAAGCTTTAGGATGAAGGGAGAAAACAATATGCATACAGTAACCTTAATCCCGGGCGACGGCATCGGACCGGAAATAGCGGAGGCAACGCGGCAGGTCTTTGCCGCGGCCGAAGCGCCGGTGACCTGGGAGCTATGCTATGCCGGCCAGGCGGGGATAACCCGGTTTGGGGATCCCTTGCCGGAACAAACGCTGGACAGTATCCGCGCCAATAAGGTGGCCTTGAAGGGACCGCTCACAACTCAGGTGGGGGCGGGCTATCGCAGCATAAACGTTACCCTCCGAAAGGAGTTTCAGCTATATTGTAATTTACGGCCGGTAAAGTCGCTGCCGGGCATAAAGACGCGCTACCCCGAAGGGGTCGACCTTGTAGTATTCCGGGAGAACACCGAGGACTTGTACAGCGGGGCGGAGCATCAGGTGGGAAGCCAGGCCGCCGTCGGCTTGAAGATCATTACCGCCGAGGCTTCGCGGCGCATTGTCCGGGCCGCCTTTGAATACGCCGCCGCCCACGGCCGTAAAAAAGTGACGGCTGTTCACAAGGCTAATATTATGAAATTTACCGACGGCTTGTTTCTGAATTGCGCAAGGGAGGTTGCCAAAGAGTTCCCGGCCGTCGAGTACGAGGAAGTCATCGTCGACAATCTTTGCATGCAGCTCGTGGTCCGGCCCGGGAAATATGACGTGCTGGTTGCACCGAACCTTTACGGGGACATCATCTCTGACTTGTGCGCCGGCCTGGTAGGGGGCTTGGGGGTTGTCCCCGGCGCCAACCTCGGCGCGGACTGGGCTATTTTCGAAGCGGTGCACGGGACTGCTCCCGATATTGCCGGCCGGAATATCGCCAATCCCGCCGCAATGTTATTATCCGGGGCGATGATGCTGGAGTATCTGGGAGAAAGGCCGGCGGCCGCCAAAATCCGGTCGGCGCTGGAAAAAGTGCTTGCCGGCGGCGAAGCCCAGACCCCTGATCTGGGCGGGCAGGCAACCACCGCAGAGATGACGGCGGCCATTATCAAAAACCTGGGTCGCTGACGAAGCCAATGAAGCGGCATTTATAATTTTGAATAAGGATGGGCGGGGTAGATGATTAAATTACTAAAAAAAGGAGTCTTCCTTTTAAACGGTCGGATCATTGTGGAAGAAGCGGGCCAACTGGCCCGGCACGGGCATGGCGAAGATTCGGCCGGCGCCGTGGACAGGGCCCGGACCGGCACCATTGCTTATGGGATACTGAATTCGCACAATGCGTCGGGGGACTGGCGCAATCTCAAGCTGCGTTTCGATTGCTTGGCGTCCCATGATATTACATATGTTGGCATCATTCAGACCGCCAAGGCCAGCGGGTTGAAGGAATTTCCCGTGCCCTACGTTCTGACCAACTGCCACAACAGCCTGTGCGCCGTGGGCGGGACAATCAACGAGGACGATCATATTTACGGCCTTACCGCCGCCCGGAAATTTGGCGGGATTTTCGTTCCCGCCCATCAGGCGGTTATCCATCAATATATGCGGGAGATGATGGCCGGCTGCGGAAAAATGATCCTTGGGTCGGACAGCCATACCCGTTATGGCGCTTTGGGGACCATGGCCTTTGGTGAAGGCGGCCCCGAACTGGTAAAGCAACTTCTTGCGAAAACCTATGACACCGCTTATCCCGAAGTGGTGGCGGTCTATTTAAGCGGCCGGCCGAAGCCGGGCGTCGGGCCGCAGGATGTGGCCCTGGCGATCATTGGGGCTGTATTTAAAGACGGATTTGTCAAAAATAAGGTTCTGGAATTTGTCGGGCCGGGCGTAGAACCCCTTTCAGTCGATTTCCGCAACGGCATCGATGTCATGACAACCGAGACGGCGTGCTTGTCCTCCATTTGGTGCGCGGATGAGAAAGTGCGGGACTATTACCGGATCCACGGACGCCCCGAGGCCTACCGGAAGCTGGAGCCTGCTGAAGTCAGCTATTACGACGGAATGCTAAAAGTCGATCTGGACCGGGTGGAACCGATGATTGCCCTGCCGTTTCATCCCAGCAATGTATGGCCGATTTCGGAGCTGAACCGTCACGCCGTGGAGATTCTTCGCGAGGTCGAAGCAGCCGGGGAAAAACAGTTGGAAAACCCCGGCTTGGCACTCCGGCTTACGGATAAGGTCGTGAACGGGCGGCTGAAGGTCGACCAGGGCATCGTTGCCGGCTGCGCGGGCGGCACTTTTGAGAACATAGCGGCGATGGCGCAGCTTCTGGACGGAAAGTCTACGGGCGCACGGGCGTTTGCTTTGAGCATTTACCCTGCGAGTCAACCGGTAAATTTGGAACTCATCCGTAACCATTCCATTGAAAAACTGATGAGTGCGGGTGCGGTCATAAGGACGGCCTTTTGCGGCCCGTGTTTCGGGGCGGGCGACGTGCCGGCCAATAACGGCCTGAGCATCCGGCATACAACCCGCAATTTCCCCAACCGGGAAGGTTCTAAGCCTGCCGACGGACAGATTGCCTCCGTAGCCCTGATGGACGCCCGCTCCATAGCGGCCACCGCCGTGAACGGAGGAAGCCTTACCCCAGCCACGGAAATGGATTTCCCGGCAGAGCTTTTGCCCTACCGCTTTGATAGTAAGGTCTATGGCAACCGGGTTTATCAGGGCTTCGGCAAGGCCAGGCCGGAGGAAGAAATAACCCTTGGGCCCAATATCGCCGAATGGCCCAGGGTTCGGGCCCTGCCAAAAAACCTGTTGCTCAAGGTCGCTTCCGTAATCCATGATCCTGTTACCACCACGGATGAACTCATTCCATCGGGCGAGGCGTCCTCGTTCCGTTCCAATCCGGTAAAGCTTGCCGAATTCACCCTCTCGCGAAAAGACCCCGGGTATGTCGGCCGGGCCAAGGCGGTTCAGGCGATCGAACTGGAGCGGCAGAAGCTATCCGGGCAGCAAAAGGCGGATGAAGTGGCGGCATTCTTTCAGCCTGTCTTGGCGGCGGGCTTGGAAAAGCCTGAGCAATTCGAGCAATTTATGGAAGACACGGGAGCAGGCAGCGTGATTTTCGCGGTCAGACCGGGCGACGGCTCCGCGCGGGAGCAGGCGGCCTCTTCGCAGCGGGTGCTGGGGGGCGATGCCAATATTGCCGTTGAATACGCGACCAAGCGTTACCGCAGCAATCTGATCAACTGGGGCATGCTTCCCTTCACCGTTGCCGACGGCGACCGAGATATCCTTTTGACAGGCGATCTGATCTATATACCGGGAATCCGTCAGGCCCTTAAGGCCGGTGCGGAAAAAGTCGAAGCCTTCGTCATCGGCGCCAGGGAGCCGGCGGGAATCAGCCTGAAGCTGGAAGGCTTGGCCCAAGAGGAACGGGATATCATTCTGGCCGGTTGCCTGATGAATTACTACGCGAATTAACGCTGCCGGAGGGGCCTTGGGACAGCTTGGGATAGCCAGCACACTCGTGCTGGCTATCCTGATGTAACCTAGAAGGGATAGTCTTCACAGCAGTAGGGAAGGGGCGGGAAAAGGCAGCCGTCAAGGGATTGATCCGCGCAGCCGTAGGACTGATCCGCGCAGCCGTAGGACTGGAAAGATGGATGGGACCGGAAAAAGGGATAACGGCTGTAGGGATAGTGGCTGCAGGAGTCGTGATAGTAGCGGTGATGGCGGTGTTTCCGGCAACGACGGCGGCGGCGGTAGCAGTCATGGCGGATGGGCCAGCCGAACCCGATATAGCCGCATTCCGGAGAACCGATAATGATGTATTCTCTATACGGCAAGCTATTGTGATAGCAATGCATTAAGCAGGGCCTCCTATTCTTTGGTGTTTCTGATATATGTTATGTGAAAGAAAATAAATAGGTTCTTGCGGCAAATCTGAAAATGTCTTCCGCAGGTTGCGGGTATCCGCCGGGGATGGGGAGCGATCAGGTTTGAAGCGCCCGGCTTATGCGCATACTACCGTCAAATCGCTAGGGATGGGTGCTATGTCTGATTACGTTTATATTGCCCTTACCGCTCTTGCGGGATTTCACGCTTTGACCTACGCCCGGTGGCTGAAGCAGGAAGGAAACCAACTCGGCGCTTGGGGCGTAATGGCGCTTGTGCTGGCCGGACTGGCGCTGCCGGTATACCGGCTGGTGTTTATGCTGTGACGGAAGATAAAGCCCCGGCGGACGCCCGGCCGGCTTCCTTACAAAGCCGCGCCGAAGCAAAAGAAAGCGCACCGATGGTGCGTTTTTTTACTAGGTATAAAAAAGGGATTGCCTTGCCACAAATAGAAAAGGATACCAGATATACGGGGAGGTGTGAGCGATGGATAAAGGGAAGGTTATTTCGGAAACCATCGATAAGTACGAACAATTTGTCAACCCGGCCGTGGCGAAATTATTTCGGTTCATGGGCCTGGCGACGGTGGAATGGGAAGCCCAGGGCAGCGTTATCCGGGATATTGACGGAAAGGAATATATCGACTGCCTGGGCGGGTACGGGGTATTCAGCCTGGGGCATCGCCATCCCAAGGTCGTGGAGGCTGTAAAAGGACAGCTTGACCGGATGCCGATGTCCAGCAAGGTTCTCTTCGACAAGCCCATGGCGGACCTGGCTGCGCTGCTGGCCGAAATTACGCCGGGCGATCTTCAATATAGCTTCATCGGCAACAGCGGCACGGAAGCAGTGGAGGGAGCGCTGAAACTGGCGCGGATCCACACCGGACGAAGCAAAGTCGTCGCTGCTTTGAACTCCTTCCACGGCAAAACGCTGGGAGCCCTCAGCGCCACGGGCAGGGATCTGTTCCGCGATCCTTTCCGTCCGCTGCTGACCGGTTTCAGCCATGTTCCTTTCGGGGACGCGGCGGCGCTGGAACAAGCCGTGGACGCCGATACCGCCGCCGTAATTCTCGAACCCATTCAGGGCGAGGGGGGCATCATCGTGCCCCCGGATGATTACTTGCCCAAGGCGCGGGAGATTTGCGACCGTCATGGCGCGCTGCTCATCTGCGACGAAGTGCAGACCGGCCTTGGCCGTACCGGGAAGATGTTCGCGGTGGACCACTATCAGGTGGTTCCCGACATAATGGCCACCGCCAAGGCGCTGGGCGGCGGGGTGATGCCGATCGGGGCTTTCACCGCGCGGCCGCATATCTGGGAAAAATACGTAACCGCCCCTTTCCTGCATACCTCGACCTTCGGCGGGAACCCTTTGGCCTGCGCCGCCGCGGCGGCGGCCATCGGCGTAATCCGGGAAGAGGGACTGGCGGAAAAAGCCGCCAATACGGGAGCCTACTTTACGGGGCGGCTTAAGGTATTGGCCCAGGATTACCCGGAGGTGATCAGGGAAGTCCGAGGACGGGGTCTGATGATCGGGGTCGAGTTGCAGAAGGAAGGAATCGGCGGGTTTTTAATGTCCGAGTTGATCAACCGCAGCGTGCTGGTTGCCTATACGCTGAATAACCCCAAGGTAATCCGGATCGAGCCGCCGCTTTCGATCAGCCAAACCCAGGTGGACACGGTATTGGAGGCTTTTGCCCATGGGGTCGAGGCCGCTCAGGATATGATTGAGGATCTATAGGAGGGCTGGATCATGCCGTATGTAGAAGTGACACTGCCGGTGATGGCCAAGGCAGCGGACATCTATCCGATCATCAAGGAAATGGAGAAATACCCGGAGTTTATGCCGGATTTGGTGAGCGTGGAGGTCGTGGAGCGGGAGGCGAACGCGACCGTCACCCGGTGGGTGTCCAATGTGGACGGCCGTATTATCAAATGGACGGAGCGGGATGACTTCGATGACGCCGGGATGCACATCCGCTACCGCCAGCTCGACGGCGACCTGCGGAAGTTCGAGGGGGAATGGGTGCTGACGCCCCTGGCGGAGGGGACGGAGATCAAGCTGACCGTTGACTTTGAATTCGGCGTCCCGATGATTGCGGGCTTGCTAAACCCCATCCTGAAGAAAAAAGTGCGGACCAACAGCGAAAATATGCTTAAGGCCATCAAAGACCGGTTGGAAACACGATAATTGGCTGTTGTGAATTCATAGAAAACTACTTATAATAGTTTTAGAAACTATATGGGAGGGATTACTGCGTATAGTCGATTCATACTCTGCCTCAGACTATATAAACAGACGACAAAGCTGCCTACTGAAACTAGGAGGTGGGTTAAAGAATGAATTCGTTAAAGACGACGCTGCTTTTGGCTACCATGACCGGGCTTCTTCTGGCGGTGGGGGCCATGTTCGGCGGAACGAGAGGCATGAGCTTCATGCTGGTTATCTCTATTCTGATGAATTTTGTCAGCTACTGGTATAGCGATAAAATCGTACTGAGCATGTACGGCGCCCGCGAGGTAACGCCTCAGCAGGCTCCCGACCTCATCCGGATGGTTTCGGGCCTGGCGCAAAAAGCCAAGCTCCCCATGCCGAAGGTGTACATTGTCGATACCGACGTGCCCAATGCTTTTGCCACCGGACGCGATCCGGAACACGCCGCCGTGGCGGTGACGACCGGCATCATGCGGGCCCTGAACTACGAGGAATTGGAAGGCGTGGTGGCCCACGAGCTGTCTCACGTCAGGAACCGCGACACGCTGATCAGCACAATTGTCGCGACGCTGGCCGGCGTTATCACCATGATTGCGCACATGGCCCAATACGCCGCGATTTTCGGCTTCGGGCGCGGCAATAGCGACGACGACAACGGCGGCGGCATCTTCGGGTTTATCTTCATGATTGTCCTTGCCCCGATCGCCGCCACCTTGATTCAGCTGGGGATTTCCCGGTCCCGGGAATTTCAGGCTGACGAAACCGGCGGGAGAATGTCGGGCAATCCGCTGGCCCTCGCCAGCGCTTTGCAGAAGATCGAGCATTATGCCAAGCACCGGGTCATGCCGGAGGCAACCCCGGCCACCTCGCACCTGTTTATCGTCAATCCCTTTGCGGGAGCCGGAAGCTGGATTGCCGGACTTTTCACCACTCATCCCTCCACCGCCGACCGGGTGGCCCGGCTGAAGGAGCTGGCCGGACGGATGCGGTAGTACCGAAAGCAGATTTCCCGGCTGGGGATAAAGGCCCATCTGCGTCGCACCCGCAAGAGGTAGGCCGCAGTTCTAAGCGCATACGCGCTAAGAACTTGCGCACTTGCTCCTCAGAGCGTTTGCTTGCGTACGACCCAAGTACGCTTACGATGCTGTTAAACCATGCTTTGTGCAAACAATAGCAGCAAACAAGTCTCAGAGGAAACGGTAGCACGCTCTTCCGGTGCGGCCCGCACACGGTTCGTGAGTCTATTTGCAGATAAGCAACGGACGCTGAAAGAACTCACGAAATCAGGACGTGCATCTGGACCTTTCTACCCAGCCTAGGTCTATCTACATTCTAAACCCCTGAAATTCAGGGGTTTTTCTTTTTGGCGCCGATTCCTGCCGGATGGGCGGAGGAATATCGTTCCCCCGGCCGAATGAATACTATAAAGAGTAAGAGGAGGCTGGAGAATGAAATTAGTAAGATTCCAGGATAATACGGCTGTCTTAGCCGGCGTTCTTGAACAGGACATCATCCGGGTAATTGAAGGCGATTTTTTCGGGAACTACCGGGTGACCGAACGTCTGGTGCCGCTGAACAGTGTCCGGCTTTTGGCGCCTTGCGCGCCAAGTAAGGCGGTCTGCGTAGGTCTTAACTATCATGACCACGCCAAGGAAATGAATTTGCCCCTTCCCGCCGAACCGCTGATTTTTCTCAAGCCGTCGTCGGCCCTGGTGGGTCCGGATGAAGCCATTGTGTATCCCGCGATCAGCCGTAATCTTCAGTTTGAAGCCGAACTGGCAATTGTCGTGAAACGGCAGGCCAAAAATGTTGCGGCTGCCGAGGCGGCTGATTATATACTCGGCTACACTTGCGCCAACGACGTGACTGCCCGCGATTTGCAGCACAAGGACGGCCAATGGACCCGGGCCAAATCCTTCGATACCTTCTTGCCGCTGGGTCCCTGCATCGAAACGGCGATCGATCCCGGCAACGTGGCCATAAAGCTTTACCGGAACGGGAAGGTCAAGCAGGCCTCCCATACCGGCAACCTGATTTTCAAGGTGCCGGAGCTTCTCGCCTTTGTATCCGAGGTTATGACGCTTTACCCCGGGGATGTTATTCTGACCGGCACTCCTTCGGGGGTCGGACCGATGGAAGCCGGCGACACCGTTTCCGTGGAATTGGAAGGAATTGGCGAACTGACCAATCGGATTGTCAAGGGCTGAAATCGCCGGTTTTAGCCCTTAATCCGGCACGTTTGCAAGCGGATCGAATATATTATTTTAATATATTGACTTTTTGCGGTGATTTGCTAAAATTGATTTGATTGCTCATTGGCAAAGGAGGTAATGGATGAGTTGAACGCCTTGGGACGTCACATTTTGGCTGAATTCCACGGTTGCAATGCAACAATCCTGAATGATGTTGCAAAAGTGGAACGGGTAATGGTGGATGCGGCATTGGAAGCCGGCGCCGAGGTGCGGGAGGTGGCTTTTCACAAATTCAGCCCGCAGGGAGTAAGCGGAGTCGTCGTAATCTCGGAGTCCCATCTCGCCATCCACACTTGGCCTGAATTGGCATACGCCGCGGTTGACGTGTTTACCTGCGGCGAGCGTGTCGATCCTTGGGAAGCATGTCGTTTTATGGTGGAGAGATTTCAGGCATCGGATGTTGACGCCACAGAAGTCAAGCGGGGTCAAATGAAAGAGCCGGTTGCTCAAAAAGTGTCTTAAGGAGGGGTTTTTATTCTCCTTGAAGCGTATAGGAGTTTTGCGGTTGATTAGTTTCCTGCAGATCAGCAATGGACTGCAGGATTATTTTTTTGGTTTTTGACAACGAATTGCCCTCTCCATATAATGGTGGTAAGGTATAGGGCCTTTTGCTTCGCCGCAAACTACCGGATAGAGATTGGAGGGATTATTGTGGATAAGTCGCTAGCCTGGCTGAAGAGCATATCCGAGGTTCCCGGGCCTTCGGGGTTTGAGCACCGCGTAAGGGATATGCTGAAAGAACGTCTTGCCGGAGTTGCGGAGGTAAGCGCCGACAATATCGGCAGCGTGATTTTTAAAAAGCAGGGGTTCTCGGAAGCACCACGCATTATGTTAGCCAGCCACATGGACGAGATCGGCTTCATGGTCAAGCATATTACCAAGGAAGGATATCTGAAGTTCGCCACGCTGGGGGGCTGGTGGGAACAGGTGATGCTCGGGCAGCGGGTCACCGTCTTGACCGCCCGGGGCGACGTGCCGGGAGTGATCGGCTCGAAACCCCCGCATATCCTGACGCCCGAAGAACGGAAGAAAATAGTGGCGAAAAAGGACATGTACATTGACATTGGGGCCGCCGACGAACGCGAGGCTAAAGAAAAGTTCGGCGTTCGCCCCGGTGATGCGGTAGCGCCTTGCAGCGCCTTCACGGTGATGGCCAACGATAAGCTGCTGATGGGCAAGGCCTGGGACAACCGGATCGGGTGCGCGATTATGGCCGAGGTCCTGGAAGAACTGAAGCGGGAAGCCCATCCCAATGTGGTTTTCGGAGTGGGAACCGTGCAGGAAGAAGTGGGATTGCGCGGCGCCAAGACCAGCGCCGGCATGGTTGATCCCCATTTCGCCTTTGCGGTGGATACCTGTGTTGCCGGCGACACGCCCGGCGTGACCGATGACCAGGCGTCAAGCCTCCTTGGCCAAGGCGTCGCCATAGGCATCTTTGATTCCAGTATGATCCCGTCGCCGCAGCTGCGTGATTTCGCCGTCGAAATCGCCGAGAAGAATCATATTCCGTATCAGTTGGAATTCACTGAGGGCGGCGGCACGGATGCCGGACGGATCCATATCCACGGACAGGGTGTGCCGAGCCTGGTTTTGAGTATTCCCACGCGATATATCCACAGCCACAACAGCATCATTCACCGGGATGATTATGACGCCGCCGTGCGCCTGCTGGTCGCGATGCTGAAACGCCTGGATTGGGATGCCTATCAGGAAATTGTCCGGTAGCCGCCTGCTGGTGTCAGCCGAATTGGGCAGCAATATACAGGAAAGGAAGATCGTGCATGGAAAAAACGCTGGTGTTAGTAAAACCGGACGGCGTGGCGCGGGCGATTGCGGGGGAAATTATCGCCCGGTTTGAACGGCGGGGACTGAAACTGTGCGCTCTTAAAATGTTGAAGCTGTCCCGCGGCAAGGCTGAGCTTCACTATGCGGAGCACCGGGATAAACCTTTCTTTGACAGCCTGGTGGAGTTTATTACCTCAGGGCCGGTCGTGGCCATGGTCCTCGGCGGCGACAATGCCGTCAAGGCGGTGCGGACCATGATGGGCGCCACCGATCCCCTGGCCGCCGCTCCGGGGACCATTCGCGGCGACTACGCCCTGGCGATCAGGCAGAATATTGTCCATGGCTCCGACAGCCCGGCGAGCGCGGAACGGGAGATCGCAGTATTCTTCGCGCCGGAGGAGCTATTGGGCTAGAAGCGGGAGGATTATCATGAAAATTTACACCAAAACAGGGGATAAGGGAACCACATCCCTCTATTCCGGCGAGCGGGTCGCCAAGGACAGCCTCCGGGTCGAGGCATACGGCACCATTGACGAGCTGGATTCCGCGCTGGGGCTTGCGCGGGCCTGCTGCGAGAAGGCGGAAGTCCGTGAGGCGGTTCTGGCGGTGCAGAAGCTGCTGTGGAATGTAATGGCCGAAGTCGCAACCCTGGGCGGGCAGCCGCGGATAACGCCGCAGGAGGTGGCGGCAGTGGAGAAGACTATTGATCAATGGGAGGCCGATCTTCCGGCGCTGACCCATTTTATCATTCCCGGCGATACGCGGGGCGCAGCCGCCCTCGATCTTGCCCGGACCGTGGCCAGGCGGGCGGAGCGCCAGCTATGGAAGCTGGCCCGCCAGGAGCCGGTGAGCGAAACCTTGTTGGTGCTCATAAACCGGCTTTCCGACCTGTGTTTTGTGCTCGCCCGCGGAGAAAGCGAAAGAGGAGAGGACGCCTGATCATGCCGATCTATGAGTTCAAGTGCAACGAATGCTCCGGGAATTTTGAACAACTCTGCCGTGTCGACTGGGAGGGCGAGGTAAAGTGTCCTTCCTGCGGTGCGGCCAACCTGACCAAGATTCTGTCCCGGTTTTCCAGCCCCGGCGGCGCCGGAGGCGGCTGCGGGTCGTGCGCATCGAAGAACTGCGGGAGTTGCAAATAGCAAAAAGCCGGAACAAGTCAGCCATTTTCAACATACATTATAAAGAGTATGTTGGAGGGGGCGAGCGCGGTGAAGTTGCGATTTTATGTAATGACGGTGCCACGGCCGCTACGGAAATTCATGCGAATTTTTAGTAAAAATGGCTAAATGCGGCAATAATAATAACCGCCTGAATCCAGGCGGTTATTAATTTGCGCCCAATAGTCTGAAAAGCAGGAAAATTTCTCCCAAACAGAGAATTAAGACCGCATTTCACACTTTGCAGTACTGTGTGGGACAGGAACTATACCAACAGGAGGGACCTAGCTTGAAAGAGTACAAAAGCGACAAACTCAGGAACATTGGCCTCTTTGCCCATGGGGGTGCGGGCAAAACGTCACTCGCTGAAGCATTGCTCTTTTCTACTGGAGCGGTTACTCGTTTGGGAAAAGTGGACGAAGGTACGGCGACAACCGATTTCGAACCGGAGGAAGTAAAACGGAAAGTTACGATCAGCACCGGTTTGGCACCCTGCGAGTGGCGCGACCATAAAATAAACTTCCTGGACACTCCCGGTTATGCCGACTTCGTGGCGGAAGTAAAAGGATCGCTTCGGGCCGTGGACACCGCGCTGGTCGTTCTTTGCGCGGCATCCGGCGTGGAAGTGGGCACCGAGAATGTTTGGAAGTATGCTTCGGATCTCAACCTGCCCCGTATTGCATTTGTAAACAAAATGGACCGTGAGAACGCCGATTTCGATAGCGTGGTCGGCCAGATGAGAGAAATGTTCGGCAACAACGTCGTTCCCATTCAGCTTCCGATCGGATCCCAGGAAAGCTTTAAAGGAATTATCGATCTTGTCAATATGAAGGCCTACACCGGCCAGGGCAATCAAGCCGTCGAAGGCGCGATTCCCGCCGATATGGCCGACCAGGCGGCCGCGGCCCGCATGGCGATGATCGAGGCCGCGGCCGAAGCCGACGACGATCTGCTCACCAAGTACCTGGAAGGCGAAGAATTGACCGACGAAGAAGTGCGGACAGGTCTGGTCAAGGGAATCGCTCAGGGGCATTTCTTCCCGGTCTTCTGCGGTTCAGCCGCTAAAAATATCGGTGTGCAACAACTCTTAAATGCGGCGGTGGCTTATTTCCCGTCACCTGAAAACCGGGTTGTGGCCGGCATCCATCCGGTGAAGAAGGAGCCTCTGGAGCGGAGTCAATCGGATGCGTTCTCGGCCCTGGTGTTCAAAACCACGGCAGACCCCTTTGTCGGCCGCCTGAGCTTTATCCGCGTCTTTTCCGGCCAGATCAAGCCGGATACAACGCTGTACAATGGGTCCAGGGACAAGGCGGAACGCATCGGCAATATCTTTACCATGCGCGGCAAACAACAAGATACGCTGACGGTTGCCAACCCCGGCGATATCGTCGTTATCCCCAAAATGCAGGACACCAAGACCGGCGACACCCTTTGCGACAAAGATAAGCCGATCGTGTTCGAACCCATCGATTATCCGAAACCGATGTTCACCTTCTCCGTGGAAGCCAAGAACAAAGGGGACGAAGATAAGATTGGCAATGCGCTCAACCGGATGGCGGACGAGGACCCGACCTTCACGCTGGAGAAAAATACCGAGACCCATCAGTTGCTGGTCAGCGGCATCAGCGACCTTCATCTGGATGTAATCATTGAGCGGATGAAGCGGAAGTTCGGGGTCGACGTCAAACTCAGCGATCCCAAGATTCCTTTCCGGGAAACCATCCGCGCCAGTGTCAAGGTGGAGTATAAGCATAAAAAACAGAGCGGCGGCCATGGACAATACGGCCATGTTTGGCTGCAGCTCGACCCGCTGCCCGGCGGCGGCTTTGAATTCACCGAGTCCATCTTCGGCGGCGCCGTTCCCCGCCAGTACTTCCCGGCGGTGGAAAAAGGCATCCGGGAAACCATGATTTCCGGGGTGCTCGCCGGCTATCCGATGACCGACTTCAAGGCTAACCTGGTCGACGGTTCTTACCACGACGTCGACTCCTCTGAAATGGCGTTCAAGATTGCGGCGTCCGGAGCCCTGAAAAAAGGCGCGCTGCAAGCCAAACCGGTTTTGCTGGAGCCTATTTACAGCGTGGAGGTTATTGTTCCGGAATCCTATATGGGCGACATCATCGGCGACTTCAACAGCCGCCGCGGCCGCATCCTCGGGATGGAGCCCATCGGCAAGGGCCTCGGAGTCGTAAAAGCCCAGGTGCCGTTGGCCGAAGTATTCCGGTATTCCATTGATCTTCGCTCGATGACCCAGGGCCGGGGCAAGTTTGATATGGCGTTCCTGCATTATGAGGAAGTGCCGCAGCGCATCGCCGAAAGCATTATCGCCGCCGCCAAGAAAGACAAAGCGGAAGAGGAATAATCCAGAAATAAAAAACCGCCGGATAATCCGGCGGTTTTTCTTTGGCAGGGGCGGCTGGACTCGAACCAACGCATGACGGAGTCAAAGTCCGTTGCCTTACCGACTTGGCTACGCCCCTGTGAGATTTTATGATAAAGTATAGCATAATTCGAGTCATCACGCAAGCGAATGGCCGGGTAGAAGGCGATAAAACTCAGGATTATAAGGGCTGGCGGCGGCAGATTCAAGAAACAGGGAAAAGTTTCGCGCATTCTGTAAACATATAGTTTCCATAAACATATATATATCATAGGCTGGCGATGTTTTGCCGGGGCCAGGCTGGAAAAGGCGGTAACGGACCCGGACGGACAAGAGGCAAGCATAAAAAAAGGCAATCCGGCATCAAATGCCGGATTGCCTCCTGGTGGTCGGGGTGACAGGATTCGAACCTGCGACCTCACGGTCCCGAACCGTGCGCTCTACCAAGCTGAGCCACACCCCGTTATTCACATTTATAAAGTATACACAAGAAACCTCTATTTGTCAACATAAGCGAGCAAAGATATTACCGAGAAAAATTTCTGCTTTTGCGGGGAGCCCAACAGGAATTTTCCTTATTTTGGCGAAATATACCAAAAACAATCTAAAGGGGGGTAATATGAAGAAAGGTTACGTAATATCATTTATTTTTGCTGTTTTTCTGTTAATAGCCGCCCCGGTTGTTTACGCCTCTCCGCAAGATCCTTCGCTTTTGAAGGAGGGAATGACCGGTGACGAGGTATATAAGCTGCAGGTTAAGTTATATGAATATGGTTATTACGGGGCTGCGCCGGACGGTTCTTTCGGCGAACAGACCCGTTTGGCCGTGCAGGCGTTTCAATTGGACAACGGCCTTGATGCCGACGGTGTGGTCGGTCCGTCCACCCTGCTGGCGCTGAAAGACTACAAGCTCGCGGCCAGCCGCGCCGGCGACGGCCGCAGGGGACAGCAACTGGCCGCTTTTGCCAGGCAATATCTTGGCGTTCCTTATGTTTGGGCCGGCCGGTCGCCTTCCGGTTTTGACTGTTCGGGATTTGTGTATTATGTGTTTAGCCATTTCGGCATTGATTTGCCCCGAATGGCGGACGGGCAATTTGCGGTCGGGTCCCAGGTCAGTATGCGGGAGCTTCAGCCCGGCGATTTGGTTTTCTTCAGCACCTACGAACCGGGGCCGTCCCATGTGGGGATTTACGTCGGCGGGGGGCAATTCATCCATGCCAGCTCCGGCGCCGAGGAGGTAACCATCACCGCGCTGGGCAAAGCCTATTATATGAGCCGTTATTTGGGCGCACGCCGTATAATAAGATAATAAACATCCCCCGGCTAGGCCGGGGGATGTTTATTTGAAGGAGAATCCGCCGTTTGGCTCCGGGAGCGTGGAGCAATGGCGCAGGGTTGGGCGGGTCAATCCGGCGCCGCGGCAAAGGATAACGAAGGGTTTACAAGGATTTCAAAGGTGCGCTGCCAAGGCAGGTGGCTTTCCAGGCTGAGGGAAGTGATCACCAAGGTGCGTTGGTCCTGGGGTCTTCCTACCACGATTCGGCGATGCTGCAGCGCTTGCCGGAACAGTGCGTCGGCACGGTCGGCCAGCAGCGAGCGGATCTGGGTGTCCACTCTCGTGAAGTTTGCCCCCAGGTCATTGGCGTCAATACGGGCCTTGCGCAGTTGGTTATTGACCAGCGGCTGAACGTCTTTCTGGAAGTACCAGTCGTCCAGATAGCGGGCCGTCAGAAATTCGAGCTGGTACTTATAGAGGCGGAGGGCTGCGGCGGCCGGCAATTCCGCCTGCAGGGCCTGGGTAAAGATCGAGGCCTGGGTCACCGCGGTGCCGATGGAATTGCTGGTGGTGTTCCAGCCGGCATAGGCGGCCAGGCGGGTGAGATCAACCCCTTCTTTCAACAGGTAGGGAAGAAGGGTTTCGTGAGCGTAGTAATCTTCGCTCAAATCGACGACGGCGACTTTGCGGCCGGATTTTACCAGCTGGTTTACGGTCCGGGCGGCGGCTTGCAGCCTGGCCGGGGTGGTTTTATGGGTGCCGATATGGACAAATAAGGTATAGTCGGCGTCATCCGGCGCGAATACCGCTCTGGCGCCGGCAATTTCGAGCTTTTCCTGAACCGTCCGGCTTACCGAGTGGGGCATGAACGGCATGATAATTCCGGGAGCTTCACTGTCGGAATACTGAACATAGACTTTGGGCTCGAATCCGCCGGTCTGATTGGCGATATGGCCCAACAGGGTGAGGGCTACCTCGTCGGTTCCGCGGGTGACAAAGACTTTGCCGTCGATGGCCGGTTTTTGGGAAACATAATGACTGACGCGCTTTTTTACCATGTTGGGAAGGCCGAAAGGCTGTCCGTCGTCCTGCCCGATGACGAGTCCGTCCAGTACTCCCTGTTCCACCAGATCAACCAGTTTAAAGTTTTCCTCCAGGTTATTTTCGTAAAGTTGGCGGTAGCGGCTGACCAGTTCAGCCGGGATAGTCTTTTCCAAGGCAAGAAAGGCATCGATATCCGCAGGGTTTTCAAATAGGGATATTTCGTCTTTCAACACCGAATATTTCAGCATTTTTTGCTGGTACAGCGCACTGTCGGCGCTATCGGCAATCAGCAAACGGGGGATAATGTGGAAGGCGTAAAGTTTCACCTGCGGGTAGGCCTTATGAACGTCCTCCAGAAGGGCCAGTACGGCGTCCGAGTCGGCTTTGGCGCCAAGGTTGAGCCGGGAAGCGAGCAGGCCGCCGTGTTCGAGCATGTCGGTCGAGACAATGATCGCGTCGGAACGCCGGGCTGCCTGGCTGAGCCAATTTCGCAGCGCCATTTTGTCCGATGGCTGTTTATAGGAGTCAAGCAGCTCCGGCGGGGGGAGGAGAAGCTCCATTCCCGCGAGCCGGGCCAGTTGATCCACAAACTGCGTGCAAGGCGGGCGGCTGTCCAGGGGAACCAAGGCAACGACCAGCCTGGGGTGATCGTTTCTGGTGATCGTTACCGGCTCGGCACGTTGCATGCCGCCTGTATAGTACTGAAAGAGGACGGCAACAACGCTGGCGATTAGAATGACCGCTAGGCTGAATAGGTACTTGGAGCGCATACTTCACCTCATGGTTGATGGGTTTGCCGGTTGCAATCCGTATGAGTGACAGACCCAAACAATTTCGACCTCTATGGACAAATTCCTGTAAGGCTGGTACTATTTTGCTTGAATGTGGTAAAATATAAAAGATAATGGGTAAATAATATGCGAATTATAACCGGCAGTGCGAAAGGGTTCAAACTCAAGGCTCCCAAAGGGCTTGATGTCCGGCCGACCAGCGATCGGGTAAAGGAATCGATTTTCAGCATTCTGGCCGACCGGGTCGGGGATGCCGCCGTCGCGGATTTGTTCGCGGGGACGGGGAATCTGGGACTGGAAGCTTTAAGCCGGGGAGCCGAACAGGTTGTCTTCGTAGACAACAGTCATACCAGCATGAGCTTCATAAAGGAGAATGCGGCACGAACAAAGCTATTCGAATCCGCCCAATTTATGAAAAGCGATGTGCTTGCCGCCATTGAAAAGCTGGCGGCAGGGGGGCGAGTCTTCGATATTATCTTCTGTGATCCGCCTTACAACCGGGGTTTTGTCGAAAAAGCCCTCCGCAGCATCGACCGGTTCCGGTTATTGGCGCCCGGCGGAATGATCGTCGTCGAACATTCGAAGCATGAGCCTGTTCCGGCCGACTTGTCGCATCTGGCGGCAAGCCGCACGGAACGCTATGGTGAAACACTCGTTAGTTTTGTTCAGTAAAAACCACTTGAGACAGGAGGGGCTCAGTTGCGTATTGCCGTTTGCCCTGGCAGCTTCGATCCGGTTACCAATGGTCATATTGATATATTTGAGCGGGCCAGCGGGATGTTTGATTTATTGATTGTAGCCGTATTTCACAATCCGGGCAAGAAGCCGATGTTCTCCATGGATGAGCGGGTTGAAATGCTGAAATGTGCGACGCGTCACATTCCCAATACGCGTGTTGACAGTTTTTCCGGTCTGCTGAACGATTATGTGAAAAGGCAGAATGCCCGTATCATCGTCCGCGGTCTGAGGGCCCTCACCGATTTTGAATATGAGTTTCAGCGGGCGCTGCTGATGAAGAAGGTGGATCCCGAAATCGAAACGGTGTTCATGATGACAAGTACGGAGTACTCCTTTGTCAGTTCGAGCGGAATCAAGGAGCTCGCCCAGTTTGGCGGCGACATATCCCTCTTGGTTCCGAAGTCGGTAGAGAAAAGAATACTGAAAAAGTTTAGTGAAATGTAGCTAGTTTCCTGCAGGCAGGAGAGGAGGAAGCCAGAATGACTGTGGAAGAAATTTTGGATGAAATGGAAGGTCTGCTGCTGGAAGCAGCCAGGCTGCCGTTCAGCAACAAACGTATGGTTGAAGAAGACGATCTCGGGCGGCTGATCGATGAGCTCAGGGAAGTGTTGCCCAGCGAAGTGCTTGAGGCGAAACGGATTATAAATGATCGTCAGCGGATTATGGAAGAAGCGCAAAAAGAGGCTCAAGGGATTGTGGATCAGGCCAAAAACTATATCCATAAGCTGACGGACGAGAATGCCATTACCCGCCAGGCGCAGGATCAGGCCAATGAGATTATTCATCAGGCGCAAAAAACCAGCCGTGAGCTAAAGGGCGACTCCATCGCCTATGCCGACGAGGTGTTTTCCTATCTGGAAGACAGCCTGGAGAAAACCCTGGAAGTCGTCCGGCAGAGCCATGGAAAAATGCATCAGAGCAAGCACGAATAGCAGGTAGCTTCCGCGGTTCCGGGCGAATTTCGGGCAGCGGTGCTCCGGCAAGCGTAAAAAGGCCCAGTTGCATGGCGTAACTGGGCCTTTTCCGTACCGTTCACAGAAGCGTTATCCCTGCCGGGGGCGGTCACCTGTTTTTCAGCATCAGCCTGAGCCCGCGCAGGAGATGGAGCGCCAGCGACAGCGCCACTAATATCGCCGTGAAGAGGACGATCTGGTAACTCACCTGCTCCAGCCGGGTCAGCCAGAAGGCCCAGGTATTGACGCTGCCGGGCGTCAGGGTGACAGGCAGGCTGAAAAGCAGGGTTATTTCTTGAGCCGGGCCCAGGAGGAATAAGGTAAGGGCTGCGGCGAGGATGGCGTGCAGCAGGCGGCCGGCCATATAGGGCCCCATCCGGATGCCGGATTCGATGACGATACTGGCCACTTGGCCGTGGACGGATAGACCGCTCCAGGCGATGATCGCGCTGGTGATGGCCACTTTTTCCGCCAGGGGAGCGGCGGCCTGACTGGCCGCCATGGCGCCGATGTCGATCTCCAGCAGGCCGCTTACCAGTGCCGGCGCGAGGGTGTTGCTGAATCCAATGATCCCTAGGAACCAGGAAAAGGTTTCCGTCAGCCAGGTGGTCAGGCCGACAACCGAGATAATCCGGATGAAGACTGAAAACATAATGATGAAGCCGCCGATCAGCAGGATGGTATTCATCGAGGCCTTGACGGAATCCCCCAGCAGCTGCCCGAGCGAGCGCTGGTCTTCCTGGCGGGCGTTGTACAGCGCTCGAAAAGCGCGGACAAGGATGTTGCCCTTGGGGCGCACCGAATCCGGGGTGCGGATGTCCCGGTGCCGTCCGTGGAACCGGAAGACGACCCCTACCAGGAAGCTTGATAAATAGTGGGCCAGAGCAATGGTTGCTCCCAGTTCGGGCATGCCGAACATTCCAACCGCTACCGCGCCGAACATAAATAAAGGATCCGCCGTATTGGTAAAGGAGAGCAGCCGCTCGGCCTCGACCGCCGAGCACATCTGATTTTTCCGGAATTTACTGGTGATGACGGCATCCATCGGGTACCCAGAGGCCAGGCCCATCGACAGGGCGAAAGCTCCCACGCCGGGGACGTTGAATACCGGGCGCATCAATGGCTCCAGCAGTACGCCGATGAAATGGACCACCCCGATGCCCATCAATATTTCAGATAAAATAAAAAAAGGCAGTAAGGCGGGGAAGACTACATTCCACCACAGATTGAGGCCCATAATCGCGGAATCGAAAGCTTCCTTGGGGTACTGAACCATGGCCACGGTAATGAAAACCGTGCCTAACGCCATACAATATGTAAGTAAACGGGAGCGATAGCGTTTACCCCTGCCCCAAATCTTCATGCCTATCTCCTCCTCACCCCAGGCGGTCTGGTACTATATATATTGGTGGGGCAGAGGTAATATAACCATCGAAAAAGGCTTCAGACTGGGAGGTAATTTATGAGTCGTCCTAGAATTGGTTTGGCTCTCGGATCGGGCGGGCTCAGAGGGCTGGCCCATATCGGTGTCCTGCGGGTATTGGAAGAAGCCGGGATTCCGATCGACTTCGTGGCCGGCTGCAGCATCGGCAGCCTCGTCGGCGGACTCTACGCAGCAGGCCTGGACAGCGAGACAATTTTGAAACTGGCGAAAAATTTGAAACGCCGGCACTGGCTTGATTTCGTCATCCCCAAGATGGGGCTGGTCGCCGGTGACCGGACGCTGGATATGCTGCGGCTGCTGACACAGCGGAAACGGTTTGAGGATTTGGCGATTCCGTTTGCCGTGGTGGCCGCCGAGCTGAATACGGGGGACGAAGTGGTTTTTACCGAGGGGGAGGTAGCCGAGGCCATCCGGGCCAGCATTTCAGTACCCGGGGTATTCGTCCCCTTCAAGCTCGGCGACAAGCTGCTGGTGGACGGGGCCGTCGTCAACCCCACGCCCATGGATATTGTCCATCGGATGGGGGCTGATCTGGTCATCGCCATTGATCTTGTTCCCACCAGAGTGGAAGCCAATGTCACGAACATATTTGATGTCATGATCCAGACCATTGATATCGTCGAGCGCCAGTTGTTCAAGCATCGCGAACAGTATTGCGACGTGTTGGTGCGCCCCGATGTGGCTCACATTTCCCCCAGTTCCTTCGAAGCGGTGGACGAATGCGTCACCCTGGGCGTGCAGGCCATGGCGATGATGCTGCCGGAGGTCAAACGCCTGATGGGCGACAAGGAATGCAGCGGGGCGAACGGCAAAAGTCAAGCCCCCCCAGCCGCGAGCGCGGATTAGGCCTCCCGAGGACATGGATATCGGTCGCCAGAATATCGGCGCCGAGCATTTCCTGCAACGGACTCAGCGTTCCGGACGACAGCGTGCGGCTGTTGAGGAAGTGGGCGGTTTTCGTGATGACCGGTATGGCGGAGCTCAGGGCAATATGACGGAGAATACTGCGTCCGCGGCTGTTGAAGGCCAATACCCGGGCGTAAAGCGGACCGGCAGCATCGAATAAAGCCATCCGGGCCTTGCTGGATTGCAGGAGGGCGTGAATGAACAGGCGCTGCAGGCGGGTTCTGGCATAACGCTTGCTTTTTACGGTGGCGAGCAATTCTTCCAGATCGGTTGCGGCAAGCGCAGCTTCTTTCAATTTATAATGGAGGCCCTCGCTCATCTCCGGGAGTTCCGCCAGGGAGGCCAGCGGCGCGAGGCGGAGCCGGGCCAAAATGAGCTGGGAAAAGGCCGAGTATTCGACGGGGCCCTCGCCGCCGTCCAGCAAGGCGCGGACCAGGCCCGCGGAAACGGGAGGAATGGCCTGTTCGGCCTTGCCGACAGCTCCTTCGGTCAAGGCTTTGCGGATGGCGGTGGCGCTGGCGACGGTCCCCGTGATGGCCGGGTCATGATGGGCGGCCGATTGCCGCTGGACCGGAACCGGTGTGATGGCGGGCGCAAAGCGGCGAAGCGAGCGCAAATACTCGATGGCCAGAATGTTGTTGGGGGAAGCGCTAATTTCCGCCGCCAGCCCGGTGCGGTCGGCCAGGGCCCGGCCAAGGCCGGACGCATAGGCGACGCCGCGGGACAGGTGGTCGCGGACGGCGCGGACGGTTGCTTCTTCGTCGGCGGCTTCGGCCAGTTTGGCCAGCGCGCCGAGGTCGGCGTGCTCGGCGCCGAAGCTGAGGTGGGTGACTGCGCCGAGGGCGCTCAGCAACCGCACGCCGCCGGCGGCGAAATACTGAGCGCTGCGAACGGCGAAGACAAAGGGCAGTTCGATCACCAGATCGGCTCCGGCCTCAACGGCCATCTCAGCCCGCGACCATTTGTCGAAGATCGCCGGCTCACCCCGCTGGACAAAGCTCCCGCTCATGGCGGCCACGACAAAATCACAGCCGGAAAGGCGCCTGGCTGTTTCAATATGATACCGGTGTCCATTGTGAAAGGGATTGTATTCGGCGATGATTCCTACAATTTTCATAGCATCCTCATAAACGCAGTTGTTTGTAAAGCTGCCTTCGCGGTTAGCAGTATCAAGTCCTGCCTGGTCCTAAATTTCTGGTAATAGTTTTGCAATAAGGCAGGGAAAATAATCCCGGTGTCGAATGAAGGGGACGTATGCCATTCGCCGCGGCCGGACAAGTCTGGCCGCTAGTTTATCAGCAATAAGGGGGAGATTCAAGTGAAAATTCTGGTAGTCAACTGCGGCAGTTCATCCATCAAGTACCAGCTTATCGATATGACCAACGAGTCGGTGCTGGCCAAAGGGCTGGTGGAGAGGATCGGCATCGAAGGATCGGTGCTTACCCACCAGCCGGGCGACAGAAATAAAGTTGTTCTGACAGCCGATATAAAGAATCACAGCATCGGCATCCAAATGGTCCTCGAAGCGCTTACCCATAAGGATCACGGCGTAATCAAGACGATGAAGGAAATTTCGGCGATCGGCCACCGGGTCGTGCATGGTGCCGAAAAGTTCGCCGATTCCGTGCTCATCACCCCCGCGGTCATGGAGGCGCTGGAGGAGTGCATCGAAATGGCCCCGCTCCACAATCCGCCCAACATTCTGGGGATTAACGCCTGCGCCGAACTCATGCCGGGAGTGCCTCAGGTCGGCGTGTTCGACACCGCTTTTCATCAAACCATGCCGAAACATGCCTTCCTCTATGGCATTCCCTTCGAAGCCTACGAGAAATACGGCCTGCGGCGCTACGGCTTCCATGGCACTTCCCACCGGTATGTATCGCAACGGGCGGCCGAAATGCTGGGGCAGCATCTGACCAGCCTCCGCATTATCACCTGCCATCTCGGCAACGGCGCCAGCCTCGCGGCCGTCAAGCACGGCAAGTCGATCGACACCAGCATGGGCTTTACCCCGCTGGAAGGCCTGGTCATGGGCACCCGCTGCGGCGAAATCGATCCGGCCATTATTCCGTTCCTGATGAAAAAGGAAAATATGACCCCGGATCAGATCGACAACTATCTGAACAAGAAATCGGGCGTGCTCGGGCTGTCCGGCATTTCCAGCGACTTCCGCGACATTGAGAATGCCGCGAAGGAGGGCAATGAAAGAGCGGAACTGGCCCTTGAAGTATTCGCCTACAAAGTCCGGAAATACATCGGCGGCTATGTAGCGGCCATGGGCGGGGTAGACGCCATTGTGTTCACCGCCGGCCTGGGGGAAAATTCCATTTCCATGCGGGATTTGATCTGCAACGGGCTGGAGTATCTCGGAACGCGCATTGATCCCGTCAAGAACAATGTCCGGGGCAAAGCGCAAGAAATCAGCGCCGACGGGTCCAAAGTGAAGATTTTTGTCATCCCGACGAATGAAGAACTGGTTATCGCCCGCGATACCAAGGAAATCTGCGCCAATCTAATTTAGCCGTCAGACAGGAGGGGCGGCGGCCCTTCCCGATTCCTTCACTCCTTCCCGGTCCGGTTTTCTTGACAAACCATGGTACGGTCGCTATAATAGATGAAGGCTGGGGTGGAAAATGATGAAAATTTCTGTAGCAGAGCTTCGGCAATTGGTTGGTGAACGCCAATCTTTTCGTTTTGCCGGGCCGGCCGCGGCACTCTTCGGCGAGGGCGAACCCCTGTGGGTCGACGACCCGATCGCCGTCGAAGGAGAAGTGGTCAATAATGGCCGGGTGCTGGCCGTCAGCGGCACCATCCGGGCCAAGGCTACCCTTGTCTGCAACCGCTGCCTTGCCGAGTATGCGCAGGATGTGATAGTCCCCTTCGCCGAGGATTATCAGAAGGCCTCGGACCTCCAAGCGACGGACGCCGGGGGGGACCAAGCGTATTATCAGGGCGAGGAAATTGATATTACCGACCTTGTGCGGGAGACGCTGCTTCTGGCGGAACCTCTCAAGGCTCTTTGTTCGGAAGAATGCAAGGGCTTTTGCGCTAAATGCGGCGCGAATCTGAATGTCGCAGACTGTAATTGTCCCCGCGAAACGATTGATCCGCGTCTCGCCGGATTGCAGAAATTGCTGAACAAAGAATAATCCCCATACAAGATAGTTATTGAATCAAGTGCTGACAAGAATGGTGGTCGTTCTGGACCGCTACCCGAGGAGGTGGAGTTAGAACATGGCAGTTCCGAAGCGCAAGATGTCCAAGGCGCGCCGGGATAAGCGGCGTGCGAATTGGAAGCTGACAATCCCTGGCCTTATTGAATGTCCTCAGTGCCACGAGCCGAAAATGCCGCACCGCGTTTGTCCCGCTTGCGGTTATTACAAAGGCAAGGCCGTAGTTGCCAAAGCCGAATAAAATTGTTTCAGGTGAGCAAGATAAAAGGCGAATCAGACTTTTCATCTTGCTCTGTTTTTTTGTTGCAAATTATAAGGGCCCCGGCTATAATAATTACTAGCATTAAGTTCTATTACTTGGTAATAAAACAGGGTGATATGATGGCCCGGTCACAAAAAAAGCAACGGCATGACGCTTTGCGCGAAAAACTGAATAGCAGTCCCTTTCTCACTGACGAGGTGTTGGCGGGTCAACTCGGGGTCAGCGTACAGACTATTCGGCTTGACCGGCTGGAGATGGGCATCCCCGAGGTCCGCGAGCGCACCAAACAGATGGCGGAAGAAGCGCGAGCCAAGTTAAAGGCGATCGGCAGCCGGGATGTCATTGGCGATCTGATCGACTTGGAGCTTGGAAAGTCCGGGATTTCCGTCATGACCGTCACCGGGGATATGGTGATGGAAAAAAACCGGATCGCCCACGGGCATTTTATTTTTGCTCAGGCCAATTCGCTGGCGCTGGCGGTGCTGGACGCGCCGGTGGCGGTAACGGGCGTCGCCAACATCAAATACAAGGTTCCTGTACATATTGGCGAAAAGCTGATCGCCAAAGCCGAAATCGTCAAAAAGAGGGGCAATAAATATTTCGTCTGGGTAAAAACTAGGAACGACCAACACGAAGTGTTCCGCTCGAAGTTTATTCTGGTTTCGTTTGACGGCGAAGGGAGATAACATGAGGGTAGCAATTGACGCTATGGGCGGGGACCACGCGCCGGATGAAATTATTCTGGGAGCGCTTGAGGCGGCGCGGGAACTCAAGTGCGAAATCGTGCTGGTCGGCGACGAGTCCCGTCTTCTGCCGATTCTTGAGAAGCATGGCAACTGGCGGGAGGCGGGCGTTTGCGTCCACCACGCCAGCGAAATTATAGAAATGAACGAGCATCCCGGAGCGGCAGTCCGCAAAAAGAAGGATGCTTCGGTGGTAGTGGCGACACGACTGGTAAAACAAGGGGACTGCGATGTGGTCATTTCTGCAGGCAGTACCGGTGCGGCGGTGGCCGCCGCCTTGTTCGGGCTCGGCCGGATCAAGGGGATTGAGCGTCCCACCATCGCTACCCCCATTCCCAATCTTGCAGGCACGACGATATTGCTGGACTCCGGCGCCAATGTGGACAGCAAGCCCAAGAATCTGGTGCAGAACGCCGTCATGGGCTCCATATACGCCGAATCCATCCTGGGGATGCAAAATCCCCGGGTAGGTCTGCTGAACATTGGCGAAGAGGAAACCAAGGGGAATGAACAGGCGCTGGCCACCTACCCGATGCTGGCCCGGGCCAAAACCATTCATTTCATCGGCAACGTCGAAGGGCGGGACATTCCGAAAGGCACGGTCGACGTGGTTGTCTGCGACGGGTTCGTCGGCAATATTGTCCTGAAGTTTGGCGAAGGTCTGGCCGGCGCGATCCTGCAGTTGATCAAGGAGGCCATCAAAGGCGGCGGATTCTGGGCAAAAATCGCTTCACTCATGGTCTTGCCGGCGCTTCAGGGGCTTAAGCGAAAGCTGGATTACGCGGAATACGGCGGTGCGCCTCTGTTGGGAGTCGACGGGGGGTTCATCATCTGCCACGGTAGTTCGAAAGCCAGGGCGATCAAAAACGCCATTCGGGTTGCCAAAGAATTTACCGAACAACGCGTCGTCGAACATATACGCGACAATATCGCTAAGGAGGGCATGCTTACCAATGAAGAATGAAAAATCAGTCGGGATCATCGGTTTAGGGTACTATGTACCGGAAAAGATATTGACCAACCAGGACATGGAGAAAATCGTCGAAACCAGCGACGAATGGATTTTTGAGCGGACCGGCATCCGGCAGCGCCATGTCGCCGATGCGGAAATGGCTACGTCCGACCTGGCGACCCGGGCGGCGCAAAAGGCGCTGGCCGACGCCGGAGTGACGGCGGAAGAAATCGATCTGATCATCGTGGCTACCGCCACGCCGGATATGGTTTTCCCCTCGACCTCTTGTCTCGTCCAGGCCAATCTGAAGGCGACCAACGCCGCGGCCTTTGATCTATTGGCAGGCTGCTCGGGCTTTGTCTACGGCTCCATCGTCGCCACCCAGTTCATCAAGGCCGGCTTTTACAAAAAGATACTGGTCATCGGGGCCGAGACCCTGTCCCGGATCATGGACTGGACGGATCGCGCGACCTGCGTGCTTTTCGGCGACGGGGCGGGAGCCGCCGTTTTTGCCGAGACGGAGCCGGGCTTCGGCATCCTGGGAGCGGACATGGGCGCAGACGGCACCGGCGGCGATCTCCTGAAACAGCCGGCCGGCGGCACCCGCATGCCGGCCACGCCGGAAACCATCACCAACCGGTTGCACTTTATCCATATGAACGGCAATGAAGTATTCAAATTCGCCGTAAAAGTCATGGGCGAGTCGGCCCTCAAGTCCCTTGCCGAAGCCGGGATTGCCCCAGAAGAAGTCGATCTGCTCATTCCCCATCAGGCCAACATCCGCATCATCCAGTCGGCGGCCAAGCGCCTGAAGCTCCCGCTTGAGAAGGTATTCATCAATATTCATAATTACGCTAATACTTCATCAGCCTCCATACCTATTGCCTTGACGGAAGCGGTTGAGAGCGGACGCATTAAGAAAGGCGACAATGTAGTCCTTGTAGGCTTTGGCGCCGGCCTGACCTGGGCCTCTTGCGTGTTGAAGTGGTACAAGGAGGAAACTCATATTGCTAAACAATAAAATTTGCGACCTATTAGGGATCGAGTATCCCATCCTGCAGGGAGGGATGGCCTGGGTAGCCACCGCTGAGCTGGCGGCGGCCGTGTCGAACGCCGGCGGGCTCGGACTGATCGGCGCCGGGCATATGCCTCCGGACCCGCTCAGGGCTGAAATCCGCAAGGTCAAAGAAATGACCGGCAAGCCTTTCGGCGTGAACATCATGCTGATGTCCCCCTTCCTCAAGGAAGTGATGCAGGTGGTTTACGAAGAGCGGGTGCCGGTGATCACCACCGGCGCCGGCAATCCGACGGAGTTTATTCCGGCGCTGAAAGAGATCGGTACGCGGGTAATCCCGGTCGTTGCTTCGGTGGCTTTGGCGAGGCGCCTGGAGCGGACCGGCGTCGACGCCGTCATCGCCGAGGGGATGGAAAGCGGCGGGCACGTGGGGGAAATCACCACCATGACTTTGGTGCCGCAAATTGTCGATGCCGTGGAGTTGCCGGTGATTGCCGCCGGTGGCATCGGCGACGCCCGCGGCGTTGTGGCGGCTTTTGCCCTCGGAGCCCAGGGCGTCCAAATCGGGACGCGTTTTGTCGCCTCGACCGAGTGCACGGTGCACCCGAACTATAAAGAAGCGGTACTCAAGGCCAAAGACCGCACGACGGTGGTGACCGGCCTCTACTCCGGCCATCCGGTCCGCGTCGTGGACAATAAACTCGCCAAGGATTTTTCGGAACTCGATCGCAACGGCGCTCCCGCCGAGGAATTTGACCGCCTGGGGGCGGGCAAGCTGAAAGCCGCCGCCCGGGATGGCGACATGGATTATGGTTCGGTCATGATCGGCCAGGTGGCCGGCCTTGTCAGTGATATCAAGCCGGTCAAGGAAATCATGGAGGAGATTGTCCAGGGTATACCCGCCGTGTTGGCACGGCTGAATCAATAGGACTGTATTACCGTAAAGTTTCAGAAAAAAGGGGATGCAAAGATGACGAAAACGGCATTTGTTTTCCCGGGCCAGGGCTCTCAAGCCGTAGGCATGGGAAAAGAGCTCTATGAGCTGTATCCTTCCGCCCGGGCGGTGTTTGAAGAAGCCGATGAAGCCCTCGGTTTCTCCATCACCGATATGTGCTTCAACGGGCCGGAGGAAGAACTCCGGAAAACTTTCCATACCCAGCCGGCGATTCTGACGGTAAGCGTCGCCTGCTACCGCGTGCTGGCGGAAAACGGCATTGCGCCGGCCGTTGTGGGCGGCCACAGTCTCGGCGAGTATTCCGCTCTCGTGGCGGCCGGGGTGTTGTCGTTCGCCGAAGCCGTCCGCCTGGTCCGCAAACGCGGCCAACTGATGCAGGAAGCCGTACCGCTGGGCGAGGGCAGCATGGCGGCCATTCTCGGCCTGGAGCGGGATCAGATCATCCAGATTTGCGAAGCCGTTCAGGCTGCTTCCGGTCCGGTCCAGGCGGTGAATTTCAACTGCCCCGGGCAGGTGGTTATCGCCGGGGCAACCAAGGCCGTCGAAGCCGCCGTCGAGGCATTGAAACAGGCGGGAGCCAAGCGCGCCGTGCCTCTGCCGGTCAGCGCCCCTTTCCACAGCACGCTGATGAAACCGGCCGCCGAAAAACTGGCCGCCGAACTGGATAAAGTAACCGTAACCGACGCCGCCATTCCGGTGGTCGCCAATGTCAACGGCCGGATCGTCACCAAGGGCGACGAGATCAAAACGCTGCTGATTCAGCAGGCGGCCAGCCCGGTGTTGTGGGAAGACTGCGTAGGGCAGATCGTCCATTTCGGGGCGAAGCTGTTTGTGGAAGTAGGTCCCGGCAAAGTGTTGACCGGATTTACGAAAAAAATTGTCAAAGATGCGGAAACCCTTAATGTGGAGGATAACGCATCGCTACAAAAAACCCTTGATTATTTCAAGGAGGTCCGCTAAAATGCTTTTAGGTGGCAAAGTGGCAATAATAACCGGTTCTTCCAGGGGCATCGGCCGGGCGGTCGCCGTGGGGCTCGCCAAGGCCGGCGCCAAAGTTGTAATAAACTATGCCGGCAATAGGGCCGCAGCCGAAGCGGTTGCGGAAACCGTCAAGGCGGGCGGCGGCGAAGCGGTCCTCTGCCAGGGCGACGTGTCGAAAGCGGAAATCGCCGAGGAGCTCGTCAAAACCGCGATGGAAGCCTTTGGCCGGGTCGACATTCTCGTGAACAACGCCGGCATTACCCGTGACGGGCTGCTTATCCGGATGAAGGAAGAAGACTGGGACGCAGTGCTGACCACCAACCTCAAAGGGGTGTTCAACTGCACAAAAGCGGCAGCCCGGGTTATGATGAAGCAAAAAAGTGGTAAAATAATTAATATGGCGTCAGTTATCGGTCAGATGGGAAATGCCGGTCAAGCCAACTACGCGGCCGCCAAGGCCGGCGTAATCGGTTTTACCAAAGCCACCGCCCGTGAACTGGCTTCCAGAGGCATTACGGCCAACGCCGTTGCTCCGGGTTTTATTCTTACCGACATGACGGCCGCCATTCCTGAGCAAGCTAAGGAGGAACACGCCAAGCAAATTCCGCTGGGCCGGGCCGGCACTCCGGAAGATGTAGCGGCGGCAGTGCTATTTTTAGCCTCGGACGCGGCAAACTATATTACCGGGCAAACCATCAATGTAGACGGCGGAATGGTAATGCAATAATTTTGGAAGGAGGTGAAACGTAATGACTACGTTCGACAAAGTAAAGGAAATCGTTGTAGAACAACTTGGTGTAGACGAAGCCGATGTTGCAATGGAATCCACCTTCATCGATGACTTGGGAGCCGATTCGCTCGATATCGTCGAATTGATCATGGCCTTCGAAGAGGAATTCAATATCGAGATCCCTGACGAAGCAGCCGAGAAAATCAAAACCGTTAAAGACGCTGTGGAGTACATAGACAAAGAAAAGCAAGGCTAAAACATTACCTGGAAAAAAAGAAAGTCCCGTGGAGCTTTTCGCGGGACTTTCTTAAGGGTAATGCCCGTTGAATGGAGGAGTTGTTTCTTGAAACTTCCGGAACTCAGGATAGGCCGACTCGTAGCCAGAATCCCTGTCATCCAGGGCGGTATGGCTGTCAGAATATCGACTGCCCGCTTGGCTGCTGCCGTAGCCGCAGAGGGCGGTATTGGGCTTATCGCGGCTTCAGGTATGACTTTGGATGAATTGCGGCATGAAATCCGTCTGGCCCGTTCCTTGACAACTGGCGTCATCGGGATCAACGCGATGGTTGCGGCCCGACAGTTTGCCTCCCTGGTGAAAACCGCCATCGATGAAGGCATCGACCTCATTGTGGCCGGGGCCGGGTTTTCCCGCGACATGTTCGGGTTGGGCAAAGAGTCCGGTACGCCTATTGTCCCCATCGTGTCTTCGGCGAAACTGGCGAAAATTTCCGAAGCGCTCGGCGCATCCGCCGTTATTGTGGAGGGGAAAGAGGCTGGCGGCCATCTGGGTACGGATCGTACCATGCACGAAATTCTGCCGGAAGTCAGAAAAGCGGTAGATATACCCATTATCGGGGCCGGCGGCGTCATCAGCGGCCGGGACATTGTCGAGGTCTTGAAGCTGGGGGGCAACGGAGTCCAGATGGGAACCCGGTTTGCCGCCAGCGAGGAATCGAACGCTGCCCCGTCCCTTAAGGAATTCTACCTTAAGGCCAAACCCGAAGATGTCGTTTTGATCAAAAGTCCGGTTGGATTGCCCGGTCGGGCGGTCAAAAACCCGTTTGCAGAGAAAATTATTGAAGGTACCGTCGATGCTCCCGATTCCTGCGACGCATGTCTCAAGCACTGCGAACAGAACTTTTGCATTATCAAGGCACTCGTCCGTGCCCAGCAGGGAGACGTGGAGACTGGATTGGTCTTCACCGGCGAGTATATTCATAAAATAGATGATATCCTTCCTGTCAAAGATATATTTGCAAGACTTCTGAAAGAAGCCGATGAAATCAATTCCTAAGAGGTGAATCGCATGAAGAAAAGAGTTGTCGTAACTGGACTTGGGGCAATAACTCCGATCGGCATCGGTGTTGAAGAATACTGGCAATCCCTATTGGCCGGCAAATCAGGCATCGGCAGAGTCACCCGCTTTGACGCGAGCGACTATGGGACCCAGATCGCAGGCGAAGTGAAAGGTTTTGAACCTGGTAACTTCATGGATAAAAAAGAGGCCAGACGGATGGACCGCTTTACGCAATACGCGGTAGCCGCGACGAAAATGGCCCTTGACCATAGCGGCCTTGACCTAAACACCATCAATCGGGATCGGATCGGAACGATTATCGGCAGCGGCATCGGCGGCATGGAAACCCTGCACGATCAGTACCATGTCCTGTTTGAAAAAGGTCCCAACCGGATCAGCCCGTTTTTCGTTCCGATGATGATCGCCAACATCGCCTCCGGCCAGGTTTCCATCATGTACGGCCTGCAGGGGCCCTGCATGACGGTGGTGACCGCCTGCGCGACCGGCACCAATGCCATCGGCGAAGCCTTTAAGCTCATTCAGCGCGGCGACGCCGACGTAATGGTCTGCGGCGGCACCGAGGCCACCATCTCCCAGGCGGCGCTGGCCGGCTTCTCTTCGATGAAGGCTCTGTCGACCCGCAATGACGAACCGGAAAAAGCCTCGCGGCCCTTTGAGCGGGACCGGGACGGGTTCGTTATGGGCGAGGGCGCGGGCATTGTCGTTCTGGAAACCCTGGAACACGCCCAGGCGCGGGGCGCGAAGATTTACGCCGAGATGATCGGCTACGGCTCCAATGCCGACGCCTACCATATTACCGCTCCCGCCCCTGAGGGCGCCCAAGCCGCCAAGTGCATGGAAATGGCCCTCAAAGACGGCGGTATCGCCCCGAACGAAGTGGATTATATCAATGCCCATGGGACTTCGACCCCCCTCAATGACAAGAATGAAACCCTTGCCGTCAAGCGGCTGTTCGGCGACCATGCCAAAAAGCTGGCGATCAGCTCCACTAAATCGATGACCGGCCACCTGCTGGGCGCCGCCGGCGGCATTGAGTTTATCGCCTGCGTCATGTCGGTGGCCCATGATATGATCCACCCGACCATTAACTACGACAATCCCGATCCTGAGCTCGATCTCGATTACGTACCCAATACGGCGCGCAAACAGGTGGTCAATGTGGCAATGTCCAACTCTTTCGGCTTTGGTGGCCATAACGCAACCATCATGGTCAAAAAATACCAGGGTTAGCCCATGCCTTCCTCCCGGAGAGCTGATACGCTAACCGCCGTTTGCGGCAAACTGGGTGTCGAGTTCCGTAATCCGGCGTTATTGGAACAGGCCTTGATCCACAGTTCCTACGCCAATGAACGAAAAGCCGGACTGATTGATCATAACGAGCGGCTGGAATTTCTGGGCGATGCCGTATTGGACCTGGTCATCGGCGACTATCTTTTCCGTAAATTTCCCGCCTTGCCGGAGGGGGAACTGACCAAAGCCCGGGCTACGGTGGTCTGCGAGCAGACCCTTGCCCGGCGGGCCAGGGAACTCGAGGTGGGGGACTATCTGAAGCTCGGGAAAGGGGAAGCGGCGTCCGGCGGCCGGGAACGGATTTCCATTCTCGCCGACGCCTTTGAGGCGATTATCGGCGCAATTTACCTGGACGGCGGATTCGACGCCGCTTCCCGGTTTGTCCTGACCCAGCTGGAAGCCGACCTCGCGCTGGTGGAACGGGGCGATTACGCTCAGGACTACAAGACGTTGCTTCAGGAAATCATCCAGCGCAACTCCAGCCATAAGATCCTGTATGAGGTGGTTGGCGAAAGCGGACCGGATCATAACAAGACCTTCGAGGTCGCGGTTGACGTCAACGGGGACCGGCTCGGCGTAGGACAGGGCAGGAATAAGAAGGAAGCGGAGCAGAACGCCGCCAGGCAGGCGCTCCAGGAATTGCAAGCATAGCGGGCTGACATGGCGACCGGGGAGGACCCTTGGCCGCCATGTGTTGTTTCACGCAGGGGAGATCCGGCAGAGGAGGTCAGCGCTGGTGAAGCACTATATCATCCCCATTTTTATCCCCCATCTCGGTTGCCCCAATCAATGCGTATTTTGCAACCAAAGGCTGATCACCGGGGCGTCTGCGGAGGTAACCGTCGAACAGGTCCGGGCGATCATCGCCGGTCATCTTGCCCGCATCTCGGAGCCCAGGCGGGTGGAAATCGCTTTTTATGGCGGCAGCTTTACCGCCTTGCCGGCCGCCAGGCAGATTGAGCTGCTGGCGCCGGCAAGACAGGCGCTGGAAGACGGGGCCGTTGACGCCATCCGCGTCTCCACCCGTCCCGACGCCGTTGATTGTCAGCGGATTGAAAGGCTGATTGAGTTTGGCGTGGGAACCATCGAACTGGGAGCCCAGTCGCTGGACGACGCGGTGCTGGCAAGCGCCGGGCGGGGCCACAGCGCAGCCGATACCGCCAAAGCGGCGGCGCTCATCAAGAGCTATGCCTTGCAATGCGGCATTCAGCTCATGCCCGGCCTGCCGGGAGAAGATTGGCCCAGCCTCATCCGGACCGCGGGCCAGGTCGTCCGCCTCAGGCCTGACTTTACCCGGGTATACCCGACAATCGTCATTGCGGGAACCCAGCTGGCCGCCCTTTACCAGGCGGGACGGTACGCGCCGCTGGCTCTGGATTCGGCCGTGGCCCGCGCCGCCTATCTCAAACTCTTGTTCGAGTCGGCCGGCATCCCGGTTATTCGCACCGGCCTGCAGGCAACCGAGGACCTTAACGCCGATACCGTTCTGGCCGGCCCCTATCATCCCGCATTCGGGGAACTGGTCGAGTCCTTCTGGTACAGAATGCTGGTCGCCCGGCTGCTAGACTGCTTTCCCGCCAAGCGTCCGGAAAAGCTTACGGTGGTGCACCATCGCCGGGATGCCTCGAAGGTCAGAGGCCTGAACAACCGGAATACGGCTTACTGGCGCAGCCAGTACGGAATCCGGGAGATTTCCTTCCGGCCGGAGGGCACCCGGCAAGGGGAAATCATCGTTGAAATCGATCAGATTCAATATAATGGTAATAAATTTATGTTATTGAATAATTAAAAAATACCAAAGAAGGAATTTTTAGGAAATGCGGAGAATACCTTAGTACCATAAAAGGCCCTAGCTACCAAAGGAGGTTAGTTAAGGAATGGAAGTACTTAAGGTATCCGCACAGTCAAATCCTAAATCCGTAGCAGGTGCCCTGGCTGCCGTACTAAGAGAAAAAGGGTCAGCAGAAGTGCAGGCAGTCGGAGCAGGGGCGGTAAACCAGGCCATCAAGGCTGTGGCGATCGCCCGCGGTTTCGTCGCACCGAATGGTATTGATCTGGTTACGGTTCCCGCTTTTGCCGAAATAACGATCGATGGAGAAGAGCGTACGGCGATCCGCTTTATCGTCGAGCCGCGCTAAAAAAGGGTAGGGCCACCGTACAAAACCTGTTCACGGGGTGAACAGGTTTTTTATGTTGTGTAGACTCGCTGCCCGTGGTAAAATTTTGATGACTACAGGCAATTTTCAATCTTTCCCGCAGATGGCCGGGAAACTGCTGCGCGGATGAACCGGCAAAGGGATTTTGGACCAGTGAGGGGCAATTCGGCTATAGTGAGGGTGGTTTGTTTTGTTACTTCGTAAGCTTGAGGCCTATGGCTTCAAATCGTTCGCGGAAAAAACCGAGATCGAGTTTAAATCCGGCATCACCGCAATTGTCGGGCCAAACGGCAGCGGCAAGAGCAATATCTCGGACGCCGTCCGATGGGTTTTGGGCGAGCAAAACATTCGCAACTTGCGGGGCGCGAGGATGGAGGACGTCATTTTCTCCGGAACGGCGAAACGGCGCCCCCTCGGTGTTGCCGAAGTTTCGCTTTTTTTTGACAATACCGACGGAACGCTGCCGCTGGATTTCAACGAGGTAACGATTACCCGCCGGGTTTTTCGCTCCGGGGAAGGTGAATTTTTCATCAACAAATCCCCCTGCCGGCTGAAAGATATCTATGACTTGCTGATTGACGCCGGGTTAGGACGGGAATCCATGACCGTCATCAGCCAGAATAAAGTGGACGAGGTGCTCAACAGCAAGCCGGATGAACGGCGGCTGCTATTCGAGGAAGCGGCGGGGATCACCAAGTACAAGAACCGTAAAAAGGAAGCGATGCGCAAACTCGACGATACCGAGCAAAACCTCACCCGGGTTTTTGATATCACCTCGGAAATTGAAACCCAGCTCGGCCCGCTTGGCGAAAGCGCCGAGCGCACCGCGCAGTACAACGCTCTGGCGGCGGAACAGACCGCCTGCGAAGTGACGCTGCTTTCCCATAAGCTGACCCAGGCCGAAAAAAATGCGGAAAGCGTCAGGCTGGAGCAGGCGTCTATTGCCGACGAAGACGTAGCGGCCGCCTCCCACCTGGTGCTTGCCGAGACCGACCGGGAGCGGCTGACCGACGAGCTGGCCGCGCTGGATGAAACCGCCCGGCAGGCCGAGACGGCGATTGTTTCGCTGGCCACGGAAATGGAGCGGCTGGACGGAAAGGCGGCCGTCCTTGCGGAACGGGTCGGGCAGGAACAGCGGACCAAAGAGCGGACGCGCCAGGACGTCGTCCGGCTGGAGGCCGACCGGGAGGAAAACCGCGGCAAGCTGGCCGAATGGCAGGAAGCGTTAAGCGCCAAGAAGCAGCAGGTGCTCGAGCTGCAAGCCGCTCATTCCGCGAAAAACGCCGGGTATCAGGAGGCGCTGCGTACCATCGGCGAGGCGGAGGGGCGGATCGAGCAGGCCAAAGACGCCACCTTCGGCCACCTTCAGGAACTGGTCACCCAAAAGAACACCCTTCGGACCATGGAGAGGGACCGGGAAAATCATAAACATCGCGAGACGCAATTAAGCAAAGAATATGATACATACGACGCCCAGGCCCGCGAAGCGGGAGCAGCGCTGGCGCGGGTGGAGGGCGAGCAGCGGGAACTGGCCGAAGATCTGAAAGCCGTCGACGCCCTGATCGCGGAAACGGTCGAGCGCCGGCAGGCGCTGGAACGGCGGCTGGGCGAGATGGCCAACGCCGAGAGCCGCCTGTCCGGGAAAATAAGCGAACATCGCTCCAGAATGAAAGTTCTCCTGGATATGCAGAACGAATACGAAGGCTTTGGCCGCGGCCCGAAAAGCGTCCTGAGAGCCAACGCCGGCTGGCGGAAAGCGGTGTGCGGCGCGGTGGCGGAAGTCATTTCCGTGCGCGACGAGCATGTTGTGGCCGTGGAAACGGCGCTGGGAGGCGCTCTGCAGAACATTATCGTCGAGAACGACGATACCGCCAAGGCGGCGGTGGAATATCTGAAAAACCGCCAGTTGGGGCGGGCCACCTTTCTGCCGCTCAATACCGTCAAACCCATGCGCCCGCGGGACACGGAAGCGGCCGCGGCGCATTCGCCGGGAGCGGTCGGGTTTGCCGCGGAGCTGGTTTCCTGTGACGACAAGTTCCGGCCGGCTGTCGACTTTTTACTGGCCCGTACCGTAGTGGCCGCCGACATGGACGCGGCCCTCAAGATAGCCCGGCAGAGCGGGTTTGGCGTAAAAATTGTCACCCTTGACGGGCAGCTTATCCAGCCCGGCGGCAGTATCACCGGCGGCAGCGTGGCCCGCCGCGAGGCCAGTTTCCTCGGGCGCGGCAATGAAATCACGGTCACCGGGGAGGCCCTGAAGGCGCTGGAAAGCGAGCTGGCCGCCCTCCGGGAAAGGGCCGGGGCGGCGGACCGCGCCAAGGCGGCCGTCCTGGCGGAGCTGGAGAACAGCCAAACCCGGCGTCAGGGGGTAGAGGTGCGTCAGGCCGAACTCTCCATCCTGGCGGAGAAGGCGGGGCAGGAATTGAATCGGCAGCGGCTCGCCCTGGCGACGCTGGAAAGCGAACGCGAGGACCTCCGCCGGGAGTCGGCGGCCCTCGTCGACCGGATGGCGGAGACCACCGGGCTGATCGCCGTCCTCGAAGCGCGGGACGCCGAGCACAAACTCCAGATCACGGCCTGGCAGGAAGACCTGAAGCGACTGCAGGAGCGGCGGGATTCCCTGGCTGAGTCCCTGACCGACGCGAAAATCAAACTTTCGGCTTTGGAGCAGGAAGTTCATTCGATCACCCTGAATTGCGAAAACTATCGGCAGGCCGAGTCTCGTTTTACCCGGCAGGCCGCCGCCCTGGAGGCGGAAATCGCCCGCGCCGACGAGGAAATCGCCCGCGCCGGCGCGGAACTGGCCGGCATTGCCGTCCGGAAGGACGAGCTGACCGGGCAGAAGGCTGAGCAGGAAAAGCGGCGCGACACCCTCATGGGCGATAAACTGAACGTCATGGCCAGGCAACAGAAGCTCGACCGGGAGATCCGCGAGCTCAGGCGCAAGCAGGCCGCCATTCAGAACCGGCTTCACGAACTGGAGCTGCTGGCCGCGCGCTTTACCTACGACATATCCTATGCGGACGAGCAGCTCCGGGACCGCTTCGGAATGAACCGGGAACAGGCGGAAGCCTTGTTCCGGGATGAAGCTCCGGAAGTTTTAACCGCCCGGGTAGAGGAACTGGAAGCCGCCATCGCCCTCCTAGGCCCGGTCAATCCCGCCGCCATCGACGAATACGCCAGGCTGAAGGAACGGTACGAATTTCTGCGCGGGCAGTATCAGGACCTCACCGCCGCCAGAGAATATCTGATGACCATCATCAAAGACATCGACAGCACGATGTCCAAGCAGTTCAAAGCGGCGTTCCTCAAGATCAACGAACACTTCGGCGAACTCTTCATCCGGCTGTTCGGCGGCGGCAAGGCGGAGCTGCAGCTTGCCGACCCGGACGACATCCTGGGCACCGGCATTGAAATCATCGTTCAGCCGCCGGGCAAGAAACAGCAGAATCTGGCCCTGCTGTCGGGAGGAGAGCGGGCGCTGACGGTTATCGCGCTCCTGTTCGCCTTCCTGACCTACCGGCCGACGCCCTTCTGCGTGCTGGACGAGATCGACGCCGCTCTGGACGAAGCCAATGTCCAGCGGTTCAGCGAATTTTTGCGGGATTATTCCGAAAGTACGCAGTTCATCATCGTAACCCACCGCAAGGGGACAATGGAAGTGGCTGACGTCATGCACGGCGTCACGATGGAAGAGTCGGGCGTCTCGAAGCTCATTTCCGTCAAATTCATGGATAAGGCAGGGTAAACTATGGGATTTTTTGACCGTCTCAAGGAAGGCCTGAGCAAAACCCGGAAGGGTTTTACCGAGAAAATCGAACAATTGGTTACCGGCTACGCGCAGATTGACGAGGAATTTCTCGAAGATCTGGAAGCGGTACTGCTGTCAGCCGACGTAGGGATTCAGACGACCGGGAGCCTGCTGGCCGATATCCGGCAGGCCATCAAGGCCAAACAGATCGAAACGCCGGAGCAACTGACGCCCTTTCTCCGGGAGCGGATCAGCGCGCTCCTCGCCGGGGGAGAAGATGCCCAGCCCCACGCCGGCGAAGGCCCTGTGGTGATCATGGTGGTCGGCGTCAACGGCGTGGGCAAGACCACCACCATCGGCAAACTGGCCCATTATTACCGGGACCAGGGCCAAAAAGTCATGCTCGCCGCCGGGGATACCTTCCGGGCCGCGGCCATCGACCAACTGGAAATATGGGGGCAGCGGGGCGGAGCGGAGATTGTCAAGCACAGCGCGGGGTCGGATCCGGCGGCGGTGGCCTTCGACGCCGTCCAGGCCGCCAGGGCCCGCAAGGCCGATCTGCTGATCATCGACACCGCCGGCCGGCTGCACACCAAATCCAACCTGATGGAAGAACTGAAGAAGGTTCACCGGGTCATCGCCCGGGAACTGCCCGGGGCGCCCCACGAGGTACTGCTGGTGCTGGACGGAACCACCGGCCAGAACGCCCTGAGCCAGGCCCGCCTGTTCAAAGAGGCGGTTCAGGTTTCCGGCGTGGTTGTCACCAAGCTGGACGGAACGGCCAAAGGCGGCGTTATTGTCGCCATCCGGGCCGAACTGGGCCTGCCGGTAAAATGGATCGGAGTGGGGGAAGGCATGGATGATCTTCGCCCATTTGTCGCCGAAGATTTTGCCGAGGCGCTGTTTGCTGATAAATGACAAGGATAAATACTTGACACCGTCCGGTTTTTTGGCTATACTGATGTAATGTAAAGGCTTGGGCCTTGTCAGTGGAGGTGGCGAAATGCTGGACAGAGTGCTGAAGATCGCCCTTCTGTACGATTTTTACGGCGCCATGCTGACCGAAAAGCAGCAGCGATGCCTTGAACTTCACTATCTGAATGATTTGTCGCTGGCGGAAATCGCCGCTGAATTCGAAGTATCCCGGCAGGCTGTCCACGATATTCTGCGCCGGGCGGAACAGGTCCTCGAGGATTATGAGCTCAAGCTCGGCCTGGTGGAACGCTATCAGAAGGAACAGGCCGTTGTCGCCCGGGCGTACGAACTGCTCACCGGCCTTGCGGGGGACTGCCGCCGGGAGCCGGGCGTAAAACAGGCCGTGGGGCTTCTGAAACAGCTGATTGACCGATGAAAGGAGGCCGGAAATGGTTTTTGAAGGCCTTGCCGATAAACTCCAAAATACCTTTAAAAAGCTGCGGGGACGGGGAAAACTGACGGAAAGCGACGTGACGGAAGCGCTGCGGGAAGTCCGCATGGCTCTCTTGGAAGCCGACGTCAATTTCAAAGTCGTCAAGGATTTCATCGCCCGGGTGAAGGAACGGGCCGTCGGCCAGGATGTGCTGGAAAGCCTTACCCCGGCCCAGCAAGTAGTCAAAATCGTCAACGACGAGCTGACCGCTCTCATGGGCGGGACGCAAAGCCGCATTGCCATAGCCTCGCGGCCGCCGACCGTCATTATGCTGGTCGGCCTCCAGGGCGCCGGCAAAACCACCACCGCCGGCAAGCTGGCGCATTTTCTGAAAAAGCAAAACAAACGGCCGCTCCTGGTGGCGGCCGATATCTACCGCCCCGCCGCGATTAAGCAGCTTCAGGTTTTAGGCGAACAGCTGGAGATGCCGGTGTTCACCCTGGGGGATCAGGAAACGCCGGTCACGATCGCGAAAAAAGCGATTGACCATGCCAACGCCTATGCCCGCGACGTGGTCATCATCGATACCGCCGGCCGGCTCCATATCAACGCCGAACTAATGGATGAACTGAAAGCCGTCAAGCAGACTGTGAGGCCCCATGAGATTCTGTTGGTGGTGGACGCCATGACCGGCCAGGACGCCGTAACCGTCGCGGAAGCCTTTCACGGCGAACTCGGCCTGGACGGCGTCATCCTTACCAAGCTGGATGGCGACGCCAGGGGCGGCGCGGCCCTGTCCGTGAAGGCCGTAACCGGATGCCCCATCAAGTTCGCCGGCATGGGCGAAAAGCTGGACGCTCTGGAGCCTTTTCACCCGGACAGGATGGCCTCCCGCATCCTGGGCATGGGCGATGTGCTGAGCTTTATCGAAAAGGCGCAGTCGGCCATTGATATCGAACAGGCCCAGGCCATGGAGAAAAAGCTTCGCAAGGACGACTTCACCCTTGATGATTTTCTCGACCAACTGCAGCAAGTCAAGAAACTGGGACCCCTTGACCAGCTTCTCGGGATGCTGCCGGGCATGGGAAATCTGAAAAAAATGCAGGGCATGGAGTTTGACGATAAGCAGTTCAAACAAATCGAAGCCATCATCCAGTCCATGACGAAAAAAGAGCGCCGGGACCCGGCCATCCTCAACGGCAGCCGCCGCAAGCGCATTGCCGTGGGCAGCGGCACCCGGGTCCAGGATGTCAACCGGCTTCTCAAACAGTTCGCCGAGGCCCGCAAGATGATGAAAAAAATGCAGGGGATGCAAAAAAACGGCAAAAAAGGCGGCTTCAAGTTGCCTTTCATGCGATAAAGCGACTGCCGTTCGGCAGATATCCGATAAAGGAGGTGAATTTGAAATGGCGGTAAAAATTCGTCTGAGACGTATGGGCGCGAAAAAGAGCCCCTTCTACCGTGTTGTCGTGGCCGACTCCCGTTCGCCGCGGGACGGACGGTTCATCGAAACCCTGGGACACTACGACTCCACTACCCAACCGGCAACCATCAAGATTGATGAAGATAAAGCCATTGACTGGCTGAAAAAGGGTGCTCAACCCACCGATACCGTAAAAGACCTGTTCTCGAAAGCCGGCATCCTGAAAAAATGGGATGAACTGAAGCGTAGCAAGAAAGAGGCGTGATGAACCATGAAAGAATTGGTTGAAGTGATCGCCAAAGCCCTGGTCAAAAACCCCGAGCTTGTCCATGTTACCTCCCAGACCGACAACAGCGTCATCGTTTACGAAGTGCGCGTGGCGCCGGACGATATGGGAAAAATCATCGGCAAACAGGGTCGGATTGCCAAGGCCTTACGCACTGTGGTTAAAGCTGCCGCTACCCGGGAGAATAAGAAAGTTATGGTGGAAATCATCTAAGAGGTGTTGACGCTATGGAAAGCATGACTTTAAAATGCCCGGTCGCAATTAAGGCCAAAGTCACCGAAGGTCTTAAGAGTCAAATGGCGGCGGAGATTCAGGACGCAATCAAAAAAGCCGACATGGAACTGCAGCAAATCGATTTCCACGCCAAACGGGTGATGGCCGAACAGGTCAAAATCGACGCCCAGGGCTTAACCGGCCTGCGGCAGCAGATTGAGGCCGAACGGCAAAAACGGATCGACTTCAAGAATCATATGGTGGAACGCTTGAAAGAGACTGCCGGGCTGGAAATCGGTTCGGAAGTTGTTCAGGGAAACATGGAGCGATTTATCACCGTCAGCGTCGGCGATGATCTGCACAAAATGATGAATGCGGAAATTTTACTGGAAGACGGTAAAATTATCGCTTTTCGCGCCTAACCATGCCGGATGAAACGTTGATAGCAATCGGTAAAATTGTTGCCCCGCACGGCGTGCGGGGTGACGTTCGTGTTGTCCCGCTTACCGATTTCCCCGACCGGTTTCAGACCCTGAAGAAAGTCCTGCTGCAAGGAGGACGGGAGCTTGCCGTCGAGACGGTGCGCTACCACAAGCAGTTTGTCATCCTGAAGTTTCGCGGCTTGGACAGCCGCGATGCGGCGGACACGCTGCGGGGAAAATTGCTGGAGGTCACCAGAGACAACCTGGTGCCGTTGCCGGAAGGACACTTTTATGTTTTCGACATTGTCGGACTTAAGGTTTATGACGAGGCCGGGGACTATATCGGCACAGTCACCGATGTCCTGCACACCGGCAGCAACGATGTATATGTCGCCGAGCGGGAAGGGGAGCGGCCGGTGCTGATTCCGGCGCTCAAAGAAGTGGTGAAAGCCATTGATGTGGCTGGCGGAAAGATAACGGTCAAACTACAGGAAGAATGGGATTGAGCATGCGCATCGATATCGTCTCGCTGTTTCCCGAAATGTTCGAGGGACCGCTTGGCACGAGCATCCTGAAGCGGGCCCGCGAGGCCAGCCTGCTGGCCATTGCCGTCACCAATCCCCGGGATTTCACCGTCGACAAGCACCGGATCGTCGACGATTATCCCTTTGGGGGAGGATCGGGCATGGTCATGAAGCCCGATCCGGTGTTCCGGGCGGTGGAGAGCCTGGCCGCCGGCGAGGCCTTGAAGCGCAGGATCATTCTCATGTGCCCCGGCGGCGAGCGGTTCACCCAGGAAAAAGCCAAGGAATTGGCGGCGTATGATCAGCTCATTTTGGTTTGCGGCCATTATGAGGGCGTTGACGAGCGGGTCAGGCGCCATCTCGCGGACGAGGCGCTGTCCATCGGCGACTATGTGCTGACCGGCGGCGAACTGCCGGCGATGGTGGTGACCGACGCCGTGGCTCGGATGCTGCCCGGCGTGCTGGGCGCTTGCGACGCGGCGGAACAGGATTCTTTCTACAGCGGCCTGCTGGAATATCCCCAGTATACCCGGCCCCGGGAATTCCGCGGCTGGGAGGTTCCTGAAGTGCTGGTGTCCGGCGACCATGCCAAGATCGCCCGGTGGCGGCGGAAAGAGTCGCTCAGGGCCACGCTGCTCCGCCGTCCGGACCTTTTGGCATCGTTCCCGCTGTCCAAGGAGGACGCCAAGCTGTTGGCGGAAATTCGGGCGGAAGAGACGGGTGAGGAGTAATGGCAAGTACGATATATCTCGGGCTTGTCCACTATCCCATCTACAATAAGCGGAATGAAGTCATCGCCACGGCCATCACCAACTTCGACCTTCATGACATATCCCGCACTTCCAGGACCTACGACATCAAGCGCTTTTTCGTCATTCATCCCCTTGAGAGCCAGACGGCTCTGGCCCGGGACATCCTGGGCTATTGGCGGGAGGGCGGCGGCGGCAGATATAACCCCGACCGGCAGGAAGCCCTTTCGGTGCTGGAAGTCGCCCCCGACATCGCGGCCGTCATCCGGCGGATCGAGGAGGCGGAAGGTTCATCGCCCATCGTGGTGACCACCGATGCGCGCCGCTACCCGAACACCGTCTCCTATACCGGTCTCAGGCGGCGACTGGAAGCCGGGCGGCAGCCCTGCCTCTTGCTCTTTGGGACCGGCTGGGGCATGGAGAAGACGCTGATGGCGCAGTTCGACTATATTCTTGAACCCATCTACGGGCGGGGCGACTACAATCATCTGCCCGTCCGGGCCGCAGTGGCCATCATCCTCGACCGGCTACTCGGCTCGGAGTGGTGGCTGTCCCGCGACTAGAGGTATTTTTGGTTGTCTTTTTGGCAATGATATGGTATAATCCATCATGTGTAAAACGGACGGTCCTCTGCCTGCGCCGGTAAGAACGTCTAGTCTGAGGAGGAAATTCTTTTGGATATTTTAAGAGCCCTGGAACAGGAGCAACTTCGTAGCGACATTCCCGACTTCAAGCCCGGCGACACGGTGAAGGTCCACGTAAAGGTCGTCGAGGGCAACCGGGAACGCATCCAGGTTTTTGAAGGCGTCGTAATCAAGCGGCAGGGCAGCGGTGCCCGGGAAACTTTCACCGTACGGAGAATTTCCTATGGTGTGGGTGTGGAAAGAACCTTCCCGGTCCATTCCCCGCGTTTGGAAAAAATTGAAGTGGCTCGCCGGGGCATTGTCCGCCGGGCTAAACTTTACTACCTGCGCAACCTTACCGGTAAAGCGGCACGTATTAAGGAAAGACGCTAGTAAGCTAGGGACTGGTAACACAGTCCCTTTTCTTCATCCGAGAGGGGGGAGGGATCCGTCATGAGCACAACACTTGGCGAAGAAATCAAGGATTGGGTCATTTCCATACTCATCGCGGTCGTCCTGGCTTTTTTTATCCGGTACTTTATCGTCGAACTGTACATGGTAGAGGGCCCTTCGATGCGCCCGACCCTAGTGAACGGTGAACGGCTGGTCGTCAACAAATTCATTTACCGCTTCAAGCAGCCTGTCAGGGGCGAAATCATCGTCTTCCGGTTCCCCAGCGATCCCAGCCGGGATTTTATCAAGCGGGTTATCGCCATTCCCGGGGACACGATTGAAATCAAGGATGGCCGTGTGTTTGTCAACGGCCAGTTGCTGAATGAGACGTATATTCTGGAGAAAACCAGGGGCTCCTATCCCCTGGCAACCGTTCCCGACGGACATATCTTCGTGATGGGCGACAACCGGAACAACTCCGAAGACAGTCGCTTCGCCGACGTTGGCTTTGTTCCCTACGACCTGATCAAGGGAAAGGCGGTCGTTGTTTTCTGGCCGCTGGATCAGATGAAATCCCTGCCGTAGTCAATCTGCAGCAAAAATAGGGTTGTGAGAAAGCGATGCATATCCATTGGTTTCCCGGGCACATGGCGAAAGCCCACCGGATGATCCGCGAACAACTGAAGCTGGTCGATGTCGTAATCGAACTCCTGGATGCCCGTATCCCGGTCAGCAGCGCCAATCCGGTCCTTGATGAAATCATCGACCGGAAACCCCGGGTCATTGTGCTGAATAAGGCCGACCTGGCCGATCCCGTTGCCACGGAGCAGTGGCTGGGGATCTTCCGCGCCCGCGCTCAGGAAGCTGTGGCCGTGGAATCGGTGAGCGGCGGCAGCGCCAAACTGTTGATCGGCCGGACCGAACAGGCGGCGAAAGACAAACTGGCCGCCTGGGCCGCCAAGGGCATCCGGGCCAGGGCGGTCCGGGCGATGATCCTGGGTATTCCCAATGTGGGGAAATCCTCGCTGATCAACCGGCTGTTGGGCACAGCGACCGCGCGGACCGGGGATAAGCCGGGGGTGACCCGCGGCCAGCAGTGGCTCAAAATCGGCAAGAACCTGGAGCTTTTGGATACCCCGGGCGTACTGTGGCCCAAATTCGAAGATCAGGAAGCGGCCTTCAAACTGGCGATAACCGGCGCGATCAGCGACGAGGTCTTCGACATGGAGAAGGTTGTAAATCGTCTGACGGAACTCTTGCGGGAGCGTTACCCCGAACGGGTGTCGGGCCGCTATAACCTCACCCTGCCGCTGCCGGAAAACCCCGCCGCCATTCTGGAACTCATCGGCTCCCGCCGGGGCTGCCTCAAAAGCGGCGGCGCGATCGACTATGAGAAGGCGCGGCGCATTGTGCTGAACGAATTCCGAGACGGCAAACTGGGCAGGTTTACCCTGGACGAGCCCGGCTCTTTGCCGGAGGAGAAGCCTTCAGGAGAATAAAAAGGCGATACATAACAAGGGACCGGCCACGGCCGGTCCTCTTTTGTTTGTATGCCAGGCAGGGATTTATGCCTATTGCCAAGAATATGTATGAATGCTCCGGAGATTGAAACATACATACCGGCAAAGGTAGACGAAACATATGGCAACAAGCAAAATGAAGAAAATCCTCATCTGCGGCTGCGACGAAGTGGGGCGGGGCAGCCTGGTTTCCGACGTATACGCCGCCGCCTGCATTCTCGATCCAAGCCGCCCGATCGCCGGCCTGGCGGACTCCAAAAAGCTCACTGCCCGTAAACGGGAGCTGCTTGCGGGCGAGATTAAACAGCAGGCGCTCTGCTGGTCGATCGCCCTCGCCAGCCTGGAAGAAATTGAAGCCCTCAACATCCACTACGCCACCCTCCTGGCCATCAAGCGGGCCGTCGAGGGGCTCAAGGTCAGGCCGGACAAAGTTTTAATCGACGGGATCCACAAACCCGACCTGACGATCCATACCGAGACAATCATCAAAGGCGACGATACCATACCGGAGATCAGCGCCGCCTCGATCATCGCGAAGGTCGCCCGCGACAGCACCATGCTCCGTTATCACGAGCTATATCCCGAATACGGCTTTGACCGGCACAAGGGATATTTCACCAAAGAGCACGCCGCGGCGCTTAAAAAATACGGCCCCAGCCCGATTCACCGCAAAACCTACGCCCCTGTGAAGCTGCTGCTAAATCCGGAATGGTCCGAGCAGCTTAAGATGTTTTGACAACACCGGCCAAAGGGGATTTGTCCTATGAAGATCCAAGCGCAACTGCCCGATTCGGGTATGGCCTCTTCCATAGCGGGGGCCCGGCCGAACCCGGGAGCCCAACCCGTACAAAACGAATTACCTCCGGCTTTGCAGGCCCAGGTTGAACTGGCGGCGGAAAGCCGGATTCAGGTGCTTCTGGAACAGGTGGCCAAAATGCTGGAGCACCAGGATGCCTTGTTCAAACTGTTGCCGAAGGGCCTGGCCGACGAGCCCGTCCTTCAAACCGGCGTTTTTCCTTCGGCGGAGGAGGCATTGGCGAACGGGCTTCCCAGCCTGCTGAAAGGCGCAAAAACCGCCGCGGACAGTCTGACCGCTCTGGCCCAAAAGGCGGGGAACGCCGCTTTACTGCGCAAGCTTTTCCCGGAAGGAATGCCGCCGGCCCTAATCCAGGCGGTTCAGACCACAATGAGCCAGATCGCCGCGAAGAACCCGGATTTGGCCGGAGAGCTTCAGGGGTTGATCCGGCAGCTTATGAGCGGGCCGGTTCTGGACGGGAAGCTTCTGGCCAATGTGCGGGAGCTTTGCCGGCAGCTCATGCCTCCGGCAAGCGACCGCAAGACCGCCAGCCTCGTAAAGGAACTTGCCGCCAGGCAGCAGCTTCCGCCGGCGCTGCGCCAGGCCTTTCCCGGCGGTGCTCTGGCCGAATTGCAGGAAGTATTGGCTTGGGTCCGGTTGGCCGACGGCCTGGACTGGGATGCCGTCCAACCCCCGCTGTCCAGACAGGAGCGGGGCGTACTACGGGATTTGGCTGCGCTGGCGCAGCCACCGGGCGGACAGGCTGACGCCGAAGCCCCGGGGACTCGTCAGACGGCCGCCGGCCTGTTGCAGGACCCGCCGGCGGAGGTTTTCCAGAGCTCCAGGCAGCTGGCCCAGCGGGCCGGACAACCTGCCGAAGCGGCCGCCGCAGGGCAGGACCCTGTCGGGGATCAGGCCCAGGCGGCGCCCCAGGCTGCCCCGGGGCAAGCCAATAAACCGGCGGTTCATCCGCCGACGGGTCAAGTCGCCGGCCAGCCTTCAAGCCCAGCCGCGAAACCCGGCGAAACCTTCGCGACGCAATTGGCGGCGCTGTTCAGCCAACTGGCTGAAAGCGGTTCCGGGGACGCGGCCGCGGATAAGCTGCGCGTCCTGTGCCGGGAACTTATCCCCCGGAGCCTTCCGCCGCAGGTCTTCGCCAGACTGGATGAAGCGTTTGCGGCAACCTTTTCCGGCAGGCTGAAACAGGCTGTGACGGCCCATAACCTGCCGGAGCTGCGCCAGGCGTTAGTCTGGCTGAAAGTCGCCGAATGCGTGGATATGGCGCATCTTCCTGCCGCTTCCCTGAAGCAGGCGGAAGAGACGCTGCAGGAAATGGTTGCTTTGACCCAGCGCCCGGCCGCTCAGCCGGCGGGGGAGACGCTGGCCGGCCATAAAACCTTGTCCTTTGCGCTTCCGCTTTATCTGGGTGAGGAAAAGAAGCCCTATCCGGCTTATATCCATATTTCACAGGACCGTGAGCCGCCGGGCGGCGGCCGAGGCGATGCGGTGCGCGACACCTGGCTCAGGCTTTGTCTGCTGACCGAAAATCTCGGGTTGGTGGACCTCATCTTCCATCTGTACGGCCAGAATATGCTGACCATCAAGGCCGGCTTCGGGGAAGCGGCTATTGCCGACAGCTTCCGGAGGGAACTGTCGGCCATCCGCCAAAAATTCCATGACGGGCCCTTTACTTTAACCGACATAACCGTTACCGCTCCGGCAACGGAATTGCCTTTAGCCGAACCAACGCTGGGGGTGTATGATCATAACGGAAAACCGGTCTAAGAAACACGCCGTAGCAATCAAGTATGAGCAGGAAGCAGGAACAGCGCCTGTTGTTGTCGCCAAAGGCTCCGGGTATGTCGCCGAGCAGATTCTGGCTGCCGCGCAGCAAAGCGCTGTGCCGGTATACCAGAACAAAACCCTCGCCGCCATGTTGATGGCCGTTGAACTGGACAAGGAGATACCTCCGGTACTGTATCTGGCCGTGGCCGAAGTGCTGGCTTACGTATACCGGCTTGATCAGAGGCAAAAACGGTAATTTGGGAGGTCTTTTATGCGCCGCATACTCTTGGAAAACATCGCATCAGGCATGAAGCTTGCCAAGCCGCTATACAGCGCGGATGGACGAATCCTGCTCAACGCAGGGCTGGAACTGAAAGAAAGCTACATCGAGCGTTTGCATAATCTGGATGTAAGCTATATATATGTGGAAGACGATCTTACAGCCGATATCGAAGTCCCTGATGTAGTGAGCGAGCAGGCGCGGGTCGAGGCTGTTTCCACCGCCAAGACGATCATGGACAACGTCAAGCTGGGGAAGAAGGTCGACGCCGCCCAGGCCAAGAAGATCGCCAATAATCTGGTGGATGAATTGTGCCGGAACCATGGCGTTATGGTCAATTTCGTCGACATGCGGACCCGGAGCGATTATTTGTTTAGTCATTCGGTCAGCGTCTGCATTTTGTCGGTCCTTACCGGGATCAGCCTTGGCTATGATGAACTGAAGCTGCGGGATCTCGGCGTCGGAGCCCTGCTGCACGATGTGGGCAAAACCCAGATAGCGCCTGAAATCTTAAATAAGACCGAACGGCTTTCGCCGGAAGAAGCCGAGGAAATCAAACAACATCCCGCCTACGGGTTCGAAATCCTGCGCAAAAATCCCGATATCAGCCTGATGTCCGCCCACTGCGCCTTTCAGCATCACGAGCGGTTTGACGGGAGCGGTTACCCCCGCAATCTGAAAGACGCCGAAATCCATCAATTCGCCCATATTGTCGCCATTGCCGATGTCTATGACGCCCTGACCTCCGATGTGGCCTATCGCCGGGCCGTCCCGGTCTATGAAGCCCTGGCGATCATCAACCAGGCCTCCGGCACCTACTTTAACCCCGAACTCATCGAACATTTCGTCGGCAATATCGCCGTTTACCCGATCGGCTCGGTGGTCAGGCTGAGCAACAATCAGATCGGCGTGGTGGTCGACATATCCCATGAAGCGAAGAACAAGCCGGTTATCCGCATCCTGATGGACGAAAATAAACAACGAATGAACAAACTGGTCGAAATCGACCTGTCCAAAAACCCGCGTCTTTATATCGCCGACGTCGTAGAACGCTAGCCAAAGGCAGGGAGTTAGATGATGCAGAAGGACTCCGCCGGCCAAAGGGGCGAGCAGGCCGCCGCCGACTATCTTCAGGCGGCGGGGTACGCCCTGCTGGCCCGCAATTACCGGGCTAGGACCGGCGAGATCGATATTATCGCCGAGAAGGGCGGGACAGTGGTTTTTGTCGAGGTCAAAGCCCGCCATAGCGACGCTTACGGCAGTCCGGCCGAAGCGGTGACTTACCGGAAACAGGGGAAAATCCTGAATACGGCCTTGTGTTATCTGAAACAAACCGGCCGCACCGCAGCTCCCCTGCGCTTTGATGTGATCGAAATCTACCTGGGGGCGGGCGTCAATCCCCGGGTCAATCATATTGCCAATGCCTTCGGGCGCCGGTGAGGTTGCATTAAAACGGCATCCCGAAAGAGGCGGGGACTGGGGGGAATACTATGTTTGCCCAGACCTATGGGGCAACAACGCTGGGCATTAACGGCGCCCTTGTAACCGTGGAGGTGGATATCGCCAACGGCTTGCCGGGACTGGATATTGTGGGCCTCCCGGACACCGCGGTGAAGGAATCGCGGGAGCGGGTGCGGGCGGCCATTAAAAATACCGGTTTCGAGTTTCCCGTGCGCCGCATCACGGTAAACCTGGCTCCCGCCGATATGAAGAAAGATGGTTCAGGGCTCGATTTGCCGATTGCCATCGGCATTCTGGCCGCCAGCGGCCAGATCAGCCCCGCGGACTGTTCCCGCCATGCGCTGATCGGCGAACTGTCGCTGGAGGGGAAGCTGCGCGGCATCGCCGGAATCTTGCCGATGGCCTTCAGCGTGGCCGAGACAGGCCGGACCGCGGTGTTCGTCGCTCCCGACAACGCCCAGGAAGCCCTGTTCGGCGGTCTGACCGTGTACGCGCCGGAAACGCTCCGCGAGGTCGTTCTGCACCTTAGGGGCGAAGCGGTCCTGCCCCCTGTGGAAAAAGCTCCGACGGCAGCCGCAGCAACAGCAGAGGATGACTTGGCCGAGATCCAGGGTCAGCCGGTGGCGAAACGGGCCCTGGAAATCGCCGCGGCCGGGGGCCACAACATGCTGATGGTCGGCCCGCCGGGCTCGGGGAAAACCATGCTGGCCCGCCGGCTTCCCTCCATACTGCCGCGCCTGTCCGAGCAGGAAGCCGTGGAAGTCACCAAGATATACAGCATCGCGGGGCTGTTGAAAGCCAATACCGGGCTCGTGGCCGTCCGGCCCTTCCGCAGCCCGCATCACACCGTATCCGACGCAGGAATGATCGGAGGCGGCCGGCTGCCCAAGCCGGGCGAGATCACCCTGAGCCATCACGGGGTATTGTTCTTGGACGAGCTGCCCGAATTTCCCCGGCAGGTGCTGGAAGTGCTCCGCCAGCCGATGGAAGACGGGGAAGTGACGATTTCCAGGGTAAACGCGTCGCTGTCCTATCCGGCCAAGTTTATGATGATCGCGGCCATGAATCCCTGCCCCTGCGGATTCTACGGCGACCCGTCCCAGCAATGCACCTGCTCGCCCGGCGATCTGCGCCGCTATATGAAAAGAATATCCGGGCCCTTGCTGGAACGCATTGGACACACACGGAAATCCCTTGTATATGGGAAAGTAGGATAAATCCAGTAATCTATAAAGTGAATGTTTATATTTTAATTTAATATTATCAATTTTTTCAATCATTAATAGACGTTCAATTTTTGTATTGGACGTCTATTTTTTATTTCAAAAAAGGAGGAGACAATTCAATGGAACAAAGTGCCGGTATGATCATATTCTGCTTCATGAACCTCAAGGGAGGCGTGGGCAAAACGACACTTTCTACGCACGTTGCTTGCGCCCTGGCAAAGCAGGAAGTCAAAGTACTTTTCATTGACAATGACAAACAAGGAAATGCTAGCCGCTTTTTTCAAGCGCAGACAGAAAATACTTTATCCGAAGTTTTGGACGGCAGCATTTCGGCAGCACAGGCTATTCAGAAAACCTCATATGAAAACATTGATATTATTTCAGCGGATATGGGACTAGCTGCAGTGAATTTTGACATTATGCTTTCGGATAAATATAAAAATCGCAATCAAAAGTTCTTACTCAAAGAGGCATTAGAACCGGTTCGTACCCAATATCAGTTTTGCATTATAGATAATCCGCCGGACATCAATACCAGCGTTTACAATGCATTGATGGTAGCCAATGAAGTTATATTCGTAACGACACCGGATTGCTACGCCCGCGATGGCATGGACTTAATGTACGAACAACTGCGAGCGGCAAAGAATGATCGAGTCGCGATGGACCAGGGATATAGTGAATTTTTGCCGGACCGTCGCCTTCATTTCCGGGGTTGTGTGCTAAACAAATATACGCCGGATGCCGCCCCGATTTTGGAAAGTATCCAAAAGAAAATGCCCACTTTTTCAACTACTATTCGTTTAACCAAAACCGGGGCGAAACGGTTGCGTGAAGCAGCCGAGCGTGGAATTTCTGTTCAAGCACTTTCGCCAAGCTGCGGATTCTCACGGGATTTCAAGCAGTTTATGGAAGAGTTGTTCTACACGCAAGAAAGTTGGGAACGCTGATGGCAAAAAAATTGGATATGAATGCATATTTCAATCGGGCTTCACAGAGCCCGGAGATACTGCCGGAATTGACACACCTGCTTGATATGTCCACACTTGTTGAGAACAAACAAAACTTTTACAGTATCGCCGATATAGAGGTTTTGGCAGCAGACATCCTGCGCAACGGGATTCGTCAGCCGCTTGAAGTTGTGATGCAGCAGGATGGAGTCACCTATCGCCTGATTTCAGGGCACCGGCGCCTAATCGCACTAAGGCATCTAAAAGCTCAGGGAGAAACCGTTCCTGAGAAAGTCCCTTGCATCATACGCCGTTATGAATCAGAGGAAGACGAAATAGAAGCAATCATTTCGGCCAACTGCCAACGCGACAAAACCATAGAGGATGAGCTCAATGAACTGAAATATTTGCAGCCGATCTTCCGTAGCCGGTTTGAGGAAGAGAAGCCAGGCGGGAAGTTCCGCGCATATTTTGCAGGCCAACTGGGATTGTCCGAGTCAACGCTGAAAAGAAAACTGGAGCTATTGAAGCTTTCACCGGCACTCCTGAACCGGCTGAAAGAAGGAAAACTGCCGTTGTCGGCAGCGTATGAATTAACCGGCCTATCGCCGGAAGAACAGGAAGAGGCGGAACACGCCCTGCCGGAAGACGGAAGTGTGCAGGCAGCAATTGAGGTGAAAGAGGAAATCCGGGCGCAGAAGCCTTCGGCAGTTGCCCGGGAAGAAGCTGCCGGCAAGGAGAAGCTTGGAATAAAAGGAGAAACGCCAGGCATTTCTGATAGCAAGAAAAGTAGGAAAAAACTTTCACTAAAGTCAGAACCAAAGGCAAAAAGTTCTTCTCAAGAGGAATCCGGCGGCGTGTCGCCTATACATGCGAATCAACCCCTGCCGAACGATCTTCAGGAACGATTTGCAGCGGCCGTTTCCGAAGAAGATGAAGTAGATGGTATGGCAAAGGAACAAATCGAAACCGTAGATTTTTACAGCCTGTCCGTACAGATTCAAAAAAAGAGCATCCTTTGGGTGGCGGATTTTTGTCACAATCAGATGCGGCAGACAGCCGAGCGGTTGGTAGAAGAAAAAGATACCTCGAAACAGACCGTAGGCAGAATCGCTGTATGGAAGGAGTTACTTTCACATCTAGATAGTTTGGAAAAGAGCATAGTGGAATAAGGCTAATGGGCTATTTACTGGCGGCAGAGATTCTGCCGCTTTTTTTATTGCTGCTAAAGGAGGGAAATCCCGTGGAAAAAACAAGCTGGGAAGAATTAGAACTGGTAATTGCCGCGCTGCAAGAGAAAATTATGGTATTGGAAACGGAGCTAAACGAGCGCGGCGTATTGACTGTCGAGCAAGTTATTGAGCCGAAGGATTATCAGGAAATGAAAGCCCATGCCGGGAAGCTGGAACAAGAGGTTGAGGCCCTACGATATATCCTGTCCTTTTCCGGTGTCCAGTCGCTGGACATGCTGGCCGCAGATTTCCTGGCGGTTTTACAGACGCGGCTAAAACAAATCGCTGTGGAATTTGAGAACTTTCCAGTGGGTTTGGAGGAACGGAATCTATTGAAAAAAATAATTAACAGCCTGCACAGCGGCGCGCGTCAACTTGACGAGTTGCTCAAATAGGAGGTGCTTAGCATGACATTGGCAGAGAAAATACGTGGTTTGCGAGTAAAAAACGGCTACAGCATTTCCAAGGTATCCCGGCACGTAGGCGTCGACCGGACAAGCATTTACCGGTGGGAGGAAGGAATAACGACGCCAACCCTGGCCAGCCTTACGCTGCTTGCGCAATTTTATGGGATCGACGTGCGCAAGCTCCTAGAAGAGGATGAGCTAATTGATTTACGGCTGCTGGTTAAAAATCTCGAAGCACGTGTAGAAAAACTTGAGCGGAAAGGGGATGGGGTATGAGCATCATCCGGGTAGAAAAACAACGCAAATACACCTGTGTAAGCAATGTTCCCTTGCAGGATGCCCGCCTATCCCTAAAGGCGCGCGGCCTCATTACCTACTGTTTGAGCCTGCCGGACAACTGGACGTACAGCGTCAGCGGGTTAGTGAAAGTGATCGGCAGTGAAGGAAAAAGCTCTATTCAGTCGGCGCTGCACGAATTAGAAGCTTGTGGCTATCTTGTGCGCAGTCGTTTGCACGATAATAACGGCAAATTTACCGGTACGGAATATGTCCTATACGAGGAGCCGCAAATCCAGGCAGAACAGCCATTTGCCGAAAATCGGCCAATGGCTGTTTCCGAGGAAAAGGAACCATTTACCGATTTTCCGTCAACGGTAAACCCGTCAACGGAAAAACCGCCGACGGATAAACCGTCAACGGAAAATCAGCCACTACAAAATACGTACCTTACTAAACAAGAAAACAAGAAAATACACACACAACAAAGCGATGCCGGTGTGGTTTCTGGTGAAGAAAACAATGGACAAGGAGAAAAGGATGCGAACGCAGCTATTCTACTGGAACAGCTTGTAGAAATCGCGAACCGATGCCGCGTTCCAGGAGAAAGCGTTGAAAAACTTCTCAAGCGCTATCCGGAAGATAAGATTCGCGTTCAGCTGCTTTATCTGGCATCCCAAAAAGGTAAGGTGCATGACCCTGTTGCCTGGCTGTTTCAGGCATTAAAACAGGATTATGATACTCCACTTCCGAAGCCGAAGCCCGCAGTCGTTCAACCGCCGCCACTGCCGTCGGCAGAGAAGGGCGAGGAACATCCTCTTTCGCCGGAATTCCAGACAATGTTAGACAGAATACTGAAGCGAACGCCAGATAAAGAGAACAAGGAGGAAGACGGATGAACTTATTTTTGGTCAAGGGGCGATTATTACGAATGATCGCCGATTATTACGCACTGGGGAAAATACATGCCTTGGAGAGGGCTTTGCAGTATATGCAAGGGAAGCTTAATCAACCGCGCCTGGTTTTTAAACTGCGCCAGGAAATTGTCCAACGAAAGGCCGACGCTGCTTTAGTCGCCGCCATGATTACCTTACTGCCTAAAGAAAAACAAGAGTTTTTCCGCCTCCGCTATCAAAAGGCCATGCCGCTGGTTTTTGTTGCGCCCAAGCTCTTTATTTCGCCAAAAGTCGCAGGCGCCTGGAATACGGAAATTCTGGAACGTCTTTATGCCCTGCGGGAAGGCATAGTAGGGGATTTTATCCTGTCTCCGCAGGCTCTTCGCGCAGTTGAAAGCTATCTCAATACCATTTCAGATTTTTATCTGATGGAGGGAATGAAATATGCAGATCCCGTCTATATCAGGCAGTTGGAAACCAGAAGGGATTCTCTTTTCCGGTTGAGGCTATACATGGAGCAGTATTTGGAAAAAGTGAATGCGCAAGAGCGCCAGCTCTTACTTTGTTGGTGCAATGATCCATGCCTTACCTATGTCGAGCTCGCCGGGCGGTTTTATGTGTCAGAATCGACAGCGGGAAGATATGTGCTGCGTTTTAAAGGCGCGATGTTTATTTTTTGGGAAACACTGCGCAAAGAAAATGCAGGGAAGGGGTAAGGCGGGACTATATGTTCTTGTTAATCATGGCTACACAATGAATTCTTAGACAAGTAAGATTAGCAAACGTCCATTTTAACGGTAAAGGCATGAATCCGATAGTTTCACGGAGTTCCTGCCTTTAAACGTTGTTAGCAAAGGTATGCAATCATTACGGACGGTTTTTTGTGCCGGAATTGATATCGGGACGATAGGTGCCGTTTTAAAGGTGCGGTATTCGGAGTGAGATTGCGTCAGAAACATGCGGGAAAAGGGTGCGCTGGCCTCCGCTGCTTTTTATTAAGCTGAAGCAGAAAGGAGGATGCGCATGCGAAAACTGTCCCGCCGAAAATGCGTCTCGACACTTCTCTTCTGGCTGATACTGGCGCTACCGTTTCTGTGCCGGCAGCAAATGCCTGGGCTGTTTATCCGTAATGATACGGAATCTATGCCACTGGGCTTCTACATTATCTTACCCGACCGGCCCGTAAAAGCAGGAGATATCGTTGTCTTTACGCCGCCGCAGGAACTTTCACAACTGGCAAATGAGCGCGGCTGGACCAAGGGGGAACGGTACTGGCTAAAGGAAGTGGCCGCGGTCGAAGGCGATACCTACACAATTACCGATACCGGCATTTACATTAACGGCCGGTATGCCGGCCCGGTTGCCTCTGTAGACCGGCAAGGACGGCCTTTGCCGCAGCTTCGCGGTAGTTTTCAAGTCAAACCAGGCCAGTTTCTGCCGCTGGCAACGTACCGGCCCGGTTCCTTTGACGGCCGTTATTTCGGAGAACTGCCGCTCACCGCAGTCTATAAGCATGTGCATCCTCTTTTCACAATGAAACTTTTGGAGGTGTTTTATTGATGGACAAGAGGGAAAGAAAGACAAGGCAGGGAGGGCGCAGGGCATGAAGATACGGGAATTTTTTTCCGGACCGAAGCAGTATGCCAACAGTTCAACGCCCAAAACGCCCTTTGACCAGGCAAAAGAAGAATGGGACAGGCGCGAAGGCCATATCGTGATTCAAAACTATAACCTGCGCCGCTTGCTGCTGCTGTCGTGGCTGGTCCTGCTTGTCATAGCAGGCGGGCTTGTAATGCAATCGTTAAAATCAAGCGTGGTTCCGTATGTCGTGGAAGTGGACAGCACCACCGGCGTGGTAAGAAATGCCGGACTGGCCGAAGCGAAGGAGTATACGCCGCAGGCAGCGGAAATGAAATACTTTCTTTCGCAGTTTATTCGTAATATCCGCTCTCTCCCGCTTGATCCGGTCGTCTACAAAAAGAACATAGAAGCGGCGTATGGATTTTTGACCAAGCAAGCGGCGAACAAAATGAATGTGCAGCTGCAAAACGAAAATCCACTGGAACGTTTCGGGAAAGAAACCGTGCAAGTGAAGATTGGAAGCATGCTGGAAATGACGGACGGCAGTTCGTCGTATCAGATCCGCTGGACGGAAGAGCATTATGATATTGCTTCCGGCAAGAAAACAAGCATGCCGATGAGCGGTATTTTTACGATTCGCCTGCAGCCGCCGAAGCAGCAAAAGGATTTGGAAATCAATCCTTTGGGCATTTTCGTTGCCGACTTCAATTGGACCCAAGAAAGCGTGAAGGGGGAATAAGGGATGAAGCTTAAAGGTCGTCAGCTTGCGATACTATTCAGCCTGCTATTGTCTTTGCAAAGCACAATGGCAGTTGCTTGGGCGGAGGCAATAGAGATTCCCCCGGCGCCGCCCATGTTTTCCTATGGGGAGTTTTACGATGCCGCCGATACGAAGGATAAAACCAAGAAGATATTCTCCTATAACCCGGAAAGCGTCTATACTGTCTATTGCCGCCCCGGTTACTTGACAGATATTGCACTCTATCCTGGTGATCAAGTGCTCTATATCGCGGCGGGCGACACAGCGCAGTGGATGGTCGATGCGAGTACCGCCCAGGACACGCCGCATATCTATGTCAAACCGCTCAGAACGGATGCCCAAACGAATTTGATTGTCAACACAGACCGGCATCGGTATCACGTCCTGCTTATGGCGGCGGACTGGTATAATCCCATCATCATCTGGGAGTATCGTACAGAGGAAGAAATTACCCAATATGAGGCCGACAACCGGGCACAGAAGCAACTGCCGCTGCCGCGGAATTCTAAATCCCGCTATGAAGTTCGGGTACAGGGCAAAGCGACGCCCGGATGGCTGCCGCGTGACGTATACGACGATGGCAAGAATACCTACATCCACCTCGGCGATACCCAAAAAGAACTTCCCATTCTGTTTGCACTCCAGGAAAAAGGCCGGACTGCTCCGGTACAGTATAAGCGCGAAGGCGAATATTTCATTGTAAATGGCATTCTGGACCGGGCACGGCTGCAGAGCGCACAGGGCGAAAAAGTGGATATTGTACGGCAGGGGAACAGGAAAGGCGGTGCCTGATATGCTGGAAAATTTACAGGTAATTATGAAGCAATTAAAGGCAGGGCGGAAACGGGAAATGCTGCCGGAGACGGCAACCGCGAAAGAAGCAGAGGTAACCACGAAAGCAGAAACGGCTAAGAGTCGCACGGTCAATAAAAAGAAAGTGTACCTGCTTTGCATTCTGCTGCTGGTTTCATTTATCGGCGCCTTCTTCGTCTTTTCCAAGGATACCGCCAAGCCCAAGCAAAAATCGGTCGAGACAGCGGACGCAAAACTGGCGGTGCCGCAGCTGTCCGACGATTATGGGGACTTTGCGCGACTGGCGCAAAAAGACGCGAAACCGAAGGGGCCATCGGGGAACGGAGCGCCTGCTGCCGGTAGGCAGGAAGCGTTGACGGGCATGCAAAACGAACCGTCGTCCAGGACGGTATATCAGACATACGATCCGGGAATCAAGCCGACTTTACCCGGCGATATCCGGGCGCGGGAAACGGAGGAAAGGAATGCGGCGGAGCGGGCGCAGAGTCTGCGGGAAAAGGTATGGAGCTCGGCGATTGCCTTTGCGCTCAAGAAGGAGGGGCAGGAAGGCGCGACGGAACAGCGCGCCAATACCTACAAGGCAGCACGGAAAAACTCGCTTGCTCCAGGCACCATGCTGCCGGCCATGCTGATCAGCGGCATTAACTCCGATAATGGCGGGCAGGTTACGGCGCAGCTTACCGCCGACGTCTATGATTCTCTTTATGGCGATACGCTCTTAATTCCAATGGGAACAAGGCTTGTAGGCACCTATGAAGGAGGGGCCAAGCTGGGCGAGGCCCGCGTTAACATTCGCTGGAACCGCATCCTGCTGCCAAACGGCGCCTCGTACCAGATGGGTGACACCATTGTAACCGCAGGCGTGGACGGCTATCCGGGCATTCTGGGCAAAGTGAATAACCACGATGACCAGGTTGTCTCGGCCGGGCTGGTGACAACGGCGCTCGGCGCTCTCGGTTCGATTGCCGCCGGCAATACATCATCTAGCGGAGACAACTACAGCGCTTCGAATCTGGCCGCGCAAGGGGCCGCCAGCAATTTGCTCAATGTGGCAGGCAAGCTCATGGAGCAAAAAATGGGCCGCATGCCGACGATTACCGTTGAGCCGGGAACTCCCTTTTTCCTGCGCGTCGCCGATATATTGTCACTTCGCCCGTATGACGACTAAGCAATGGAGGGCGAAAGGAAAAGGCGTATCCTGATCCTCCTGGGTACGGTCGGATTGGTTATGTTGATGGTTTCCTGGCTGACAACACAGTGGTTTGCCAAGCGCTTAGACTATGATCCGCTGCTAGGCTGGGCTTTTTCCGTCAGCGACGACACAAAGCTCTATTTCCCCTGGGACATTTTCATTTGGCGCTGGAAATTTGCAGCCGTGGTGCCGCATTTATCGGCCCTGGCCGAAAAATATCTGCTGCTGGGCCTGCTCGGCGGCGTCGGTCTGAGTTTTTACATCGAAACCAAGCTCAGACCGCTGGATTCGCATGGCAGCGCCGATTGGGCCGGCCGCAGCGATGTTAAGAAAAGTGGCCTCTGCGTAAAAGAAGGCGTCATTTTAGGCCGCAATCCCTACACCAAAAAATTTCTCTTTCACGATGGGCCGGAACATATTTTGCTGCTGGCGCCAACGCGTAGCGGCAAGGGTGTCGGAGTGATTATCCCAACGTGTCTTGTCTGGAAGCATTCGATGCTGGTCACGGATGTGAAGGCGGAAAACTGGAATTTTTCCGCCCCGTACCGCCGAAAAATCCTAAAAAACCGGGTCATAAAATTTGAACCTTGCTGCATTGACGGGACCGGCGCCAGGTGGAACCCGCTCGTCGAAATCCGCTATCGGACGGTACGGGAATTTGGCGATGTGCAAATCATCGCCGACATGCTTGCCAACCCCGATGGTAAGGACATTAGCGGCGACGGCGCGCACTGGGTCATTACGGCGTCTTCGCTCATGCGTACCGTCATTATGCATCTGATGTACAAAAAACACCAGGAAGGAAAACTGCCGCCAACCATGATGGAAGTCGCCACTTTTTTGTCTTTGCCCCACAAAGCCATTATTGCGGAAATGAAAGTCTATCCCCATATTGCGCCGGAAGAATTCTTGAGCGATACCAACATTCTCGATGAAATCTACAGCCTGCCGGACACGCCGTACACTGACATCGGCAACTGGACGCGAGAGGTGGCGGACCGTTTAGAAGACCAAGCGGAGAAACAGGCCGTCACAGCATTGAAAACACTGCAAGACGTACGTGCCTATATGAAAGAACGTTACAGCGAAAATCCGGAGATTTTCACGCAGATGCCCTATGCGGAGCTCTTGGTCCATCCCAAGGTGCTGGAAGGCGCGCGGGAGATGGGGAACCGGGAAGAAAAGGAGGAATCCAGCGTTCTCTCATCGGCAGTCAAAGCGTTTTTGCTGTACCGCAATCCCGTTGTTGCCCAAAATACCGGCGCCAGTGATTTTAAGATTGCCGACCTGCTCCGGCCGGATTACCCGGTGTCGGTCTTTCTCGTTACGGCGCCGGGCGATCTGGACACGATCAAACCACTGTTTCGCTTATTTATGAACTTCGTTATTAAGCGAAACGTAGAACGCATGGATTTTGGCAGCAAGCAGAAACAGCGCTGCCTGCTTCTCTACGACGAATTCCCCCAGTTCGGGCGCATGGATTCGGTGGAACTGGGTCTGGCGGTCATGGCCGGGTACGGCTTGAAAGCGCTGCTCATTGCCCAGGACATCCACCAACTGGATAAAGCCTACACAAAGGATAATTCGGTTATCTCCAACTGCCATGTTCGGGTGTTCCATACCCCGAACGAAGACGGAACAGCGGAAATGCTCAGTAGATCTCTGGGGAAAAAGACCATCCGCGTCGACAGTAAAAACAGCGGCCAGGGAATTGGCACGACGTCGTATACGACCTCGGAGGCCGGGCGCGAGTTAATGACGCCCGATGAAGTAAAACGCCTGCCCAAGGAACAGGAGCTTGTTTTTGTCGCGCAAAACCGGCCGATTCTGGCTGATAAGCTCTTTTATTTCAAAGAGAAATTCTTTATGAAAAAAATCGAAAGCTGCGGGCAGGCACAGGCACTGAACTTGCGTTCGGATACGGCGAGCGTCGTACGTTCCTATGATGATCTTCTGCCGCCGGACATGCAGGTTCCGACAGCCGACAACGTCCAGGCTAGGCAGGAGGAGCTAGACGAGATGGAAGGCAAGAAGCACCAGCTTGCCGAGTGGCTGGACGCCTCTTATGCAGCTATAAAAATGCTGGATACGCTAGACGCTGCTGCCGGTGAAAGCGTCGAAACAGAAATCATGCCGGCAAATATGAGGGAGGAGTTTCGCTTTATAGAGTAGATGGGGAGGAACGCTTATTTGACCAAACAAAGCCGCACCGAAGAAACCTTGTATTACCTTTTGGGCGATGACATTCGCGCTTACCTCGCCGATGATAATATTACGGAAGTGTATCTCAATACCAATTCCGATCAAATCTGGATTGACACCAAGGATCGCGGCAGAGTGGCCACGGGAAAAATGATGGATGCCCAGACGGCGGCCAATGTTATTTATACGATTGCCGATCTCACCGGAAAAATCTGTAATGATGCGAACGAGACGCTTGCCGCTGAGTTTCAGGGTATTCGTTTTCAAGGGCTGTTGCCGCGTGTTGTGGAGAAACCTGCCTTTAATATGCGCAAGCACTGTGCCGGGGCGCTGACCCTGGAGGACTATGTAACCAGCGGCATCATGACCGAGTGGCAGCACCAGGTGTTGCTTGAGGCCATCTACTCCCGCCAAAATATCCTGGCGGCGGGCGGCACAAAGTCCGGCAAAACCACCTTTTTAAACGCTGTTCTAGCGGAAATCGCCAAGACCGGCGACCGGGTTGTCCTGCTTGAAGATACCAAGGAACTGCAATGCGCGACGCCGGATATGGACAGGCTGCTTACGACCGAAAACAAGACACTGGAAGACCTGTTGCGCGATACGCTGCGCCTCACGCCGGAGCGGATTATCGTTGGCGAGGTACGCGGCGCGGAAGCGCTTATCTTGCTGGATGCCTGGAGTACCGGCCATAAAGGCGGGGCGTCAACCATCCATTCCAACAGCGCACGGCAAACGCTGCGCCGCCTGGAAGAGCTTACGGCCCGAGCAGAGGCCCGGGCGCATCAGTATATGATCGGTGAAGCCATTGACATTATCGTGTATCTGCGCTATAGCGGGTTGAAGCGGAACGTGGAACAGATTCTGGCTGTGGACGGGTGGGATGCCAATAAAGAAGAATACTTGGTCCGGGAACTGTAAGCAGGGTGGTCAATTTGACCACCCTGCAACTGAGAAGTGGATAGCGTGGAACAGGCTAATGTGAATTTGTTGAACGGAATACGGTATTTTAGAATGGGGGTTTTATTGTGGATGAAAAAATAAGAGATAGAATTATACAAGCGTATAGACAGGCGCAAATATTGGTTGTTGACGATGCTGCTTTTGCTCGGCATATTATTGTCAGAGAGTTGATCGACATGGGGTTTGACGAAAGGCAAATTCATCAAGCCGGCAGTGGCGAAGCGGCTCTGGAAAAGATAAAAGAAAAATGTTTTGATCTAATCATTTTAGATATTACCATGAAGGGGGTGGACGGCATTGCTGTGCTGAAGGCAGTGCGGCGAACACAGCCTGCGACCAAAATCATGATGTGCAGCTGCAGGAATTCGGAGGATATCATTAAAACCTGTGTCCGTTTCGGCATTGATGCCTTTATCGTAAAACCTTGTTCTTTGGAAATCCTGCAAAAAGCGCTGCACCGTATTGCGGTTGGCAGCGCTCAGGACGATGTAATAATCTGGCACGCCCATTGTCATGTTTGCGATCAAAAAATGATTGAAGTCAATGCAAAGGACCTGGTCAGCTTTTATTGCCCGAAGAATTGTATGAAACTGGGGCCATGGCCGACTGTATTAGTGAATCAAAACGAGCTGGATCGAGTCTATGGGAAAGCGAAAAGGATAAGTTTTCTGCATTCGGGAAATGAAGGTATCAAAGCTGACGTATCAGTGCTGAAGCTGTGAAAATATATTGAAGTACTTGTGGAATCCTTATTTGGGGCTGGAGCTAACAGTCCCATTTTTATGCGTATGATGAAATACGAAAAAATACATTCTAACCCCTTTTTGACATATTTATGTTAGAATTAATATGGTAGTATTAGTTCATCGAGAAGAAGGGAGTGAATGTGCAACTAATGAAAAAGACGATGGTCGGCGAGAAACTTATTCAAAAATCTGGTTTTAATTTCGTAAGAAATTACCCATCTTTTCCCCTGTGCCATCTTCAAGATGGACGTATTTGTGGGAGCCTTACTCTATCAAAGGAGCATATTGTCAACCTATTTGAATATTACGAGCGTCCAATGCCCCGTGAAATAATCACAGCAATTTTCGGCGAAATGGCATCCGACAAGTTGAATCCATATACTCTATTCGCCTCCATAGACAGTAATAATCCTCAACAGGTAGTGCAATGGTTTACCCATTTTGGAGCTCCGGATGGCAACGTCCGGTTTGATACTCAAGAGGAATGCTATTACCCCCTTGAGGTTTTTGCAAAACACGTCAGGGAAATCAATAATGTGCTTACTGTTATCGAAGCCCTGCAATCTGGCGCGGAAAGCATTGACGCAATCATGGATGATATTGTTAAACAATATCATGGGTATATACCAGGGCATATCTGTGGCTATAAGGAAATAGCCGAAGGTGTTAGTGATCAGATAAAAGATTTGTTCAACAAAGTTAACATATTGGATTTGTCCCCAGCTGATTTGGGGCAGGGATATGTTGATGCTTTGTTTCAACATTACCTTTCTGATATTTGCCCATGTATTATGTGGCGAGATAAGGCAAATGGCAATCAACCGAGTTTGGCATGGACGTCGGGGCCAATGATATCACAACTTTATTTCATGCTTGCTCTTGATATCACAGCCGGAAAGATGCCCCGTAAATGCATGAATGATAAATGTCATAGATACTTCACTCCTGCCAGAAGTAGTACACGGTATTGTTGCGACATCTGCAAGGAAAGAGCAAAACAACACCGGCATTATAAAAGGCTTAAAAACGAGCAGGATTATCAATAAAGTTGAAATGGGGAAAAAGGGTGGCGCGCAGCCGCCCTTTTTTTATTATGCTCGAAGCGGAACCGGTAATGGAATTTTGAGGAGGCGAGACGAGTGAACGTAATGAAAATCCGAAAGAAAAACGCAGGAAGGAGTGTCCGGTATCTATTCTTGGTGGCGGTAGCGGCAGGAATTTTTCTTTTCCCTGGCACTGGCATGGCCACCGATGCGAGCAGTATGAAACTGCCGTATAAGACGGCATTATCCACGATGTATACGGAGCTTACGGGAACTGTACCGCTGATTGGCGGGACGATTGCCATCGCGGTTGGCGGCGCCATGTACATGCTTGGTGAAGGGCAAATGACGCGCACGGCTATGCGCATTTGCATTGGTACAGGCATCGCCCTCTTGGCGCCGCAGGTTATCCAGGTCTTTGCGCCGGATGTAACGGCCGGGGTTTTATTTTGATGGCGCAGGAGGGGGGAACGCTGGCCGTCCAGCCGCTGTTTCGCGCCCTTACCGGACAACTGCTGGTTGCCGGGGCGCCGCGCGGCATGATTGTTCTCAATATGTGCCTTGCCGCCATCTTTCTCATGGCGCTGCATATTCCCTGGATTGTGCCGGTCAATCTCTTAATTCATCTATCTGCGGTCTATCTGACCAAAGAAGACGAGCAATTCTTCGATATTTTACGGCGCTACTTGCACAAAAAATCTTATTATGGTGTATGAGGAGGGCAAATGAAAACATTTCAGGAATATCAGGCGGATTTGACGAAAGTGGCCGAATGGCTGCCGTGGGCTTCCATGCCGCTTGCAGGCGTTGTGGAAAATAAAGACCATTCTTTTGTCGGGGCATTTTCTTATCCTTGCGACGCGGTCTTTGATAGCGCCTGCCTGTGCCGGGAGCTCCAGGCGCTGGGTTCCGGCTGGGGAATATGGTCAGATAACCGGCAAGGCCGGTGCTATGTGGCGTTTTCTTGGCTGCCGCAGGCTGAAAGTGACAATGCTGCCGGCCACTTTGACCGGCTTCTGGAGACGCTGGCCGAACACTTGCCGCTGGAGCGTCTATACGCAGGAGAATTATTGCAATACCTCTTTGAGAGCATTGCCATCAAAAAGAAAATCGCATTTCCTGACATACCGATGTATTTAGATGCATTGCTGTCGCTGGGGCAGACGTATAAGCTGAAGCCGCGGGAAATTAACGTGGATGGATATTGGGTGACAGTACTCGTTTTGAACGGATTCTTGGAAGAATGCGCCGGCAGACTGTATTCCTTTTTAAGAGAAAAAGCCATTCCGTTTCGTTCCGTGCGTCGCTTTTTACTGCTCACCGCAACTGAGGCGGACGAAGAAGCAAACCGCTATATGGCCGGGTGGTGCAAGAATCACAAGACAATCGCGCCACTTCTGGCCTATGAAGCCAACCCGCAGAAACCTTGCGGCTTTTATGCCCATCTTTTAGTGCATTGGAATACGGAAGAGAATGAACTCGTTCGGCAAAGTAGGCTGATCAAGGAGTTTCTTAGGGCGCAAGGCCAGCTTGTTCACTGCGAACATGCTCAGCCGGAACTGTGGTTTGCCGCTGTTCCCGGGAATTTCCGCGCCTACCTTGTCGCGCCAATGCTTCAGATTGACGACGTAAAAGTACTGTTCTCGGGCGAAGAAGGGACTCCGGTATGATTCATTTGAAAAAATACCGGGAAAAGCGGGCGCTGTTACAGGATGTCATGCCGTTTGGGCGCATCTTGTATTTAGAGAACGGCGCCGGCCTGTGCGTATTAAAGGATGGAGCCTTTCTCTCCAGCTTGCGCTATCGCGGGCCCGATTTAGACAGCGCAATCGAAGAAACGCTGGCCTGGATGACCGGGCAGATGAATAGCCTGCTATTAACGCTGGGGACCGGCTGGGTGCTGTATGCCGAGGCGCAGCGCGCCCCTTCGGTCAGCTACGATTCGGATGTGTGTTTTCCCGACGCGGTAACAAAGGCCATTGATGAGGAGCGACGGAAAAATTTCCAGAGCGGGCAGCACTTTGAGAATAGCTACTATCTCTCGCTGTATTGGATGCCGCCTGCCGATACGATCAGCAAGCTCAAGAACTTCTTTGTCGAGGGGGCGGAACGGACGGAAGCTTCTGCCGATGCCGCGGAGTACATCGAGGACTATACCAAACAACTGGCACTTATTTTCGCGTCGTGCTCGGTGGTCGGTATGCCGGAAACCGAATGGCTGGGACCGGATGATCTCCTTTCCTATCTTTATTCGACGATCTCCTTGACGCATGTCCCGCTCAAATTACCCAAGAACCCCATCCTTTTGGATGGGCTGCTCTATGATACCCCGCTGTACGGCGGCATGGAGCCTCGCTTGGGCGCGAAATACTTAGCGGCCGTATCGCCGGTAAAATATCCGGACCACAGTAGCTTTGGCATGCTCAATATCTTAAATACGCTGCCGTTTTCCTACCGGTTTATCACTCGCTTTTATTTCCTAGACAAGCAGGATGCGCTTGGTGAAATAAAGACGTTTGCGCGGGGGTGGCGGTCCAAGGTAAAACCGTTTACAGCCACGATCAAGGAACTGCTTACCGGTTTTGCCGGCAATGAGGTGAATGAGAATGCGGTGGAAAAGGTCGAGGAAATCCGCGCTATGGAGCAGTTGGTTGAATCCGATACCGTAGGCTGCGGCTATTACTCGGCCATGTTGCTCCTTGCAGACCAGGACAAAATCCGTTTGCAGAAATGCGCCGAGGAAATTGTGCAGTTGTTTACGAATATGGAGCAGGGGTCTATCGCCGCAAAGGTAGAAGGGATGCACACCCTGGAAGCCTACTTCGGCAGCATACCGGGCAACGTGTATTATGGAATCCGCCGTCCGATGCTGTCAACGGGAAATCTGATACACCTGTTGCCGATTACCGATATTTGGGCAGGGAAGAAACGCAATGAACATCTCAAAGCGCCTGTTCTGCTTTACACAAAAACCGGCGAAAATACGTCGTTTCGTTTGAATCTCCATGTCGGCGACGTCGGGCATACAATGCTCATCGGGCCGACCGGCGCGGGTAAATCCGTGCACCTCAATCTCATTGCGGCGCAGTTTCGCAAATATAAAGACGCCCGGATTTTTATTTTTGACAAAGGCGCATCAAGCCGCATTTTGACAGAGGCCGTCGGCGGCAACTTCTTTGACCTCGGCAATGAGACAGAGCTTTCGTTTCAACCGCTGCGGCAAATTGACGACGAGAAAGAGCGCATGTGGGCTGCCGAATGGATTTATGATTTCCTGCGACAGGAGAACGTAACAATTACGCCGGAAATTAAGAAACATACCTGGACGGCCTTATCGTCCATGGCGGCGCTGCCGGAGGGCTACCGAACGATTTCCACCTTGAAAACCACCGTGCAGGATAAATTGCTGAAAGATGCCTTGGTGCCGCTAACCATTGAAGGCGCTTATGGCAAAATGTTCGATTCGGCGGACGAAAGGCTCGCCTTTTCCAGTTGGCAGACCTTTGAAATGGAAACGCTGATGAATACCCCGGCGATTTTATCGCCGGCGCTGATGTATATTTTCCATCGCATCGAGCAGGCCCTTGACGGCAAGCCAACATTGATCAATTTAGATGAGGGTTGGGTCTTTTTCGACAATCCCACCTTTGCGGGGAAAATCCGGGAGTGGCTTAAGGTTTTGCGAAAAAGCAATGCAGCGGTTATTTTTGCAACGCAGTCATTAGCGGATATAGTAGATACGCCGATTTTCTCTACCATCCTGGAATCCTGTCCGTCGCGCATTTTCCTGCCCAATAAAAATGCCTTTGAGGAACGGTCTAAGAAACTGTACCGGGCTTTTGGTCTGAATGATAGGCAACTGCAAATTCTCACGCAGGCAATGCCCAAGAAGGAATACTATTATGTGTCGGAACTCGGCTGCCGCCTGTATGATCTGGACCTGGAGCCGGAAACTCTGGCCTATTGCGCAGTCAATAAGCAGGATTTAATCACTTGCAAGCGGATTTTAGCCGAATATGGCAAGGCTAATTTTGTGCAAAAGTGGCGGGAATACAAAGGATTGCAGTGTGAGAGTGCGTAAAACAGGCAGAGAGAAGATGCTAAAAGGAATGCAAGGTATCTAACGTCAAGTGGTGGCAGTTCGGCAAGTCCGTCTTGTTTGGGAAGTGACACCGGCGTATGGAGACTGATCAAGTTTAGCTAAGTTGAGTGAAGCAAGCGGTCCTATTTAGGATGCTGTGAAAAACTGTAGAAGTTTCCATCGCCGCCGATAATAATTTGATCAATAATACTAATACCCAGTATTTCACCGGCTTCTTTCAACTTTGTTAACAATTCAATATCTTCACGGCTTGGCTCTGGATCGCCGCTGGGGTGATTGTGGCCGATAATGACAGCCGCGGCGTTGTGAAACAATGCCCTTTTAAAAAGTTCACGCGGATGTACAACAGATGAATTAAGCGTACCGTGCGATATTTCGGCGGCGCCGATAATTTTGTGCTTCGTATTTAAGAATAAAGCACAAAACATCTCTTCGGCAGCGTTTTCAAGTTCAAATATGGCTTGAAAGGCGTGGGCAGCATCGGCCGGCGCTTGGACGAAGGGTTCTAGGGAATACCGTTTTCTTTCTTCTTTTACGATTGCAAGTTTTTGAAAAGTTATGAGCATAATAATGCCTCCTTATACTTGAAAAATGAAAAAGGGACTGGCAAGGGAGAAGTAATCCCTTTGCCAGTCCTTGTTTTTGCGGCTATCCCGCATGGTATAGAAACTTTATGCAGCTAGGCAATTTGTTCTTCAATCTGGTCTGATGCTTGCTGAGATGGGCCGTCCTGCGCGTCTGTACTTAACAGCGCATTTAGTTCAATCAACCGGGCTTCCTTTTCTTTTAATTCCTGTTCTTCCGCAAATGGCTTTGCGAGTTCTTTTTGGGCGGCGGCGATTTGCATATGGATGCTTTGGCGTTTATCTTGGGTTTCAGACAATTTCTTCACGATATCCGTAAGCAAATGATCCATACGGGTAAAATTGCCGGTTGCGCTGGTTCCCATACTGCATTCATGCGTTCGTTTTCCTTTTAACTGGAGTTTGAATTCATTGTCAAAGAGGTCAAAACGCAGGGCCAGCAGAAACCCGCGATATTGTCCAATCAGGGTTGGTTCGCATTCTTTTTTCTCGCTGCAAAGGGTAAGCAGTTTTTCCCCAGCCGCGTTTTTGTCGGCATAGAATGTATTCAGTATCTCTATGCCAATGAAGGTATCCTTGGCAATGGCGTGTTGCTGTTCCGTTGTTAGATCTTCCTGTAAGGCGGCGATGGTATCCTCGGCGCTCTTGAGCTGCGCCGGGTAATTTTTCGCAAGTTTATCTTCCAGTTGATACCGTTTGGATTTATCATCTGCCGCCAGCAGCCGCAGGCGGGCCACTTCGATATCCAGGTTCATCTTTTCCTTAATGAGCGGGTTGCCGGCGCAGAGCGCCTTGATTTCCGCATAGGAGAGCACTTCATCGTCAATATCTTCACAAGACCGTATCGGCGCTTTGCTGGTCATGATCTGGGAAATGAACTTTTGCTTGTTCTCGATAGTCTGGTACAAATAACTGTCAAAGGTGGCTTCCGTGACATAGCGGAAGACATAGACGGTCTCATTGTTATTGCCCTGCCGGACAATTCGGCCGGCGCGCTGCTCCAGATCGCCGGGACGCCACGGACAATCCAGGTCGTGAGTGGCGATCAGTCGGTCCTGTACGTTCGTACCGGCGCCCATTTTCTGCGTACTGCCAAAGAGAACGCGTACTTTGCCAGCCCGGACTTTTGCGAAGAGGTCTTTTTTCTGTTGGTCGGTGTCCGCTTCGTGAATAAAGCGGATTTCCTCGCGGGGAATACCCAACTGGATGAGTTTTTCCCGCATGTCGCTGTAAATACTGAAACTGCCGTCTGCCTTCGGTGTAGATAGGTCGCAAAACACCAACTGCGTCCATTTCTGCAATTTGCCGTTAAGCCAGAATTTCCGGATGGTCTGTACGCATTGATTGACTTTGCTGTCAGGGTCGTCAGGCAGAGCAGGGTTGATGATCCGTTGGTCAAGCCCTAACTTTCTACCGTCGCCGGTGATTTTAAGCATATTGTCTTCATGGGGCTTGACCAGCCTCTTATGAACCTGTTCGGCGCGTTTTGACAAGGCGTCCACCATATCCTTTTGATAGCTGGTCGGCTTGGCAACAATCGTTTCGTAAATGCTTTCAGGGACAGGCAGTTTGAGCATGTCCGCGGTCTGTATGTCCGCCGCTTCCCGGAAAATATTCATGAGTTCCGGCAGATTAAAGAACCTGGCAAAGCGCGTGCGGGCGCGATAGCCTTTTCCTTCCGGCGCCAGCTCAATCGCCGTGACCGTTTCACCAAAGGTTGCCGCCCAGGCATCGAAGTGGCTCAGCCCCATTTCTTCTAACCTTTTATAGAGGAGATAACGCTTCATGGTAAATAGCTCGGTCATGGAGTTGGATACCGGCGTGCCGGTTGCGAATACAATGCCTTTATTGTCCGTGATTTCATCGATATAGCGGCATTTGGCGAACATATCCGAAGATTTCTGCGCATCGGTCGTGGAAAGACCGGCCACATTGTGCATTTTGGTGTAAATAAACAGGTTCTTATAAGAATGTGCTTCATCGACAAACAGGCGATCTACGCCCAGTTGTTCAAAGGTCACGACATCATCCTTGCGTTCGGTTTTAAGCTGCGTTTCCAGGCGGACTTCCAGCTGCTTTTTTGTCTTTTCCAGCTGCTTGATGCTGAAGGATTGGCCGTTTTCGCTTTTCAACTCTTCCAGGCTATCGGTAATATCGTCAATTTGGCTTTGAATCAGCTCTGCCCGGCGCTCCGGGGAAATCGGAATTTTCTCGAACTGGGAATGCCCGATGATAATCGCGTCATAGGTGCCGGTGGCAATTTTGGAACAAAAGCGTTTGCGGTGGGCTTTTTCAAAATCCTTTTTGCGGGTAACCAGCAGATTGGCTGCCGGGTACAGCCGCAAAAATTCAACGGCCCATTGCTCGACCAGATGATTGGGGACCACGACAATGGACTTCGTACAAAGGCCTAGCCGTCTGGATTCCATTGCCGCCGCCGCCATTGTAAAGGTCTTGCCGGCGCCGACTTTATGGGCCAGCAAAACATTGTTGCCGTACAAGATGTGGGCAATGGCATCCTGCTGGTGCTTGCGGAGCGTAATCGCCGGACTCATACCCGGAAACGCCAGATGGCTGCCGTCATAAATGCGCGGACGTGTGGAATTAAACCGTTCATTGTATAACGAAACCAATGTCTGACGCCGCTCGCCATCCCGGAAAATCCAGTCGCGAAACGCGCGCTTGATGGCTTCCTGTTTTTGGACGGCCAGGGTGGTTGCCTGTTGATTGAGTACCCGCTTTTCCTGGCCGTTCTCAACGACAGTGTCATAGATCCGAATATCCCGGAGATTTAAGGCTTCTTCCAAGAGCTGATAGGCATTGCTGCGCTTGGTGCCATACGTCGTATAGGCTGCGACATCATCCCCCGACACCTGGGTCTTGGCGGAAATATTCCATTCGGATGTATAAGCGGCATATTCCACCCGGATGAGTTGGCGGAGATTGATTGGTGTCTGAAACGTTTCCAGCATAAACTCCTGGATATACTTTGCGTCGATCCAGACCGTGCCCAGCCGGACGTCAATTTCCGCGGCCGTGAGCTCTTGTGGTTGTACCTGTTTTAAAGCTGCCACATGGGAGGCGTAGGCCGGATCGGTTGCGGCCAGCTGCTCGACAAGGCGAAGCTTGGTGCGGACATTGCCTGACAAATACTCATCCGCCGTCTGCCAGCTTTTCGCCGTCGGGTCGAAAAAAAGCGTTCCCTGCAATTCGTCAGTGATCGCCTTGTAGCTTTCTTCCTGTAGTTCCTTGCCGAGCAGGGATGCCATAAAGCATAGATCCACACGGCCTTTTTCGTTCATCGATACGGTGAGGGCTTCACTGGCCGTTTCTACCTGCGTCACCGGCTGGTGGGGAGCGATGGTCCGCTTGGTGAAAATATCCGCCTTGCGTTCGAAGTTGCCGTCTTCGTCCAGTATTTCGAGTGAGCAAAGCAGATAATAGGAGCAATCCTCGGCAAAGGCAAGTTTATTGGCGCGGCTGTTAATCAAGCCGTAGGTGCGGACAAAAGCATCATAGCGTCGGGTCAATAACGCTTGCTTGGTTTCAATCAAAGCCGCCTCCAGCGAGTGCATCTGCACAAACAACAGGTCATAGACAATATCCCGCAGGGTTATGAGCGCTGCGATCCGCTGATAGGTGCCGTCTGAAACCTCCTGTAAAGTCAGCTCGTTGTCCTCGCAGTAATACAGGTGTTTGTTGTCTTGGAGCACATAAGAGAAATTTCGGATGTTGCCCGTTGCCGTCAGCGTTTTCGGGACAGCTTCCTCCTCCTGCTGAAACAGGTCTGTCGGGGCTGCTGCCGTTTTTTGCAAAGCTGGTTCTGCCGCTAAATGGGCTTCTTTTCTCACGGACGTTATAACAATATCTGGCGCTGATGCCGTCACTTCGACTGGAGATTCCGGGACAAGCGGGCTTGCTTCCAGGTCAAACAGGGAGGTATTCCGAGGTTCGGGAGAAACAGCCGACGGATTGGCAGGAATACGGACCGGGGTCTGGTCAGTTATTTCGCTGTTTTCACTCAGGGGAGGGCAGGCTTGCCAGTTTTCCATGATGTTAGCCAAGAGCAAGCTCAGTTCTTCCTTTTTCGGCATGCAGGTGCTGCCGCCGGAGAACCGGTGGTTGCTCTTGGTGAGCGTACCTAAAATGTGGTCAGGATGTTCAAGATAATAGCGGTTGATCTCAATGCCGTCTGCGGTTTCACCGAGCTCCAGCCAATTTGGCTCCGGCGCGGCTATTTTCCGGAAAAACAAAATATCCATGGGAACATTGGTGCCAGCCTGGAGAAAGGCCGTATCCGGCAGGCGGAAAGCTGCTAGCAGCTGCGCGCGTTTGGCCAGGTATTCACGAAAGGCGGAGTCTTTTTTATCCAGTAAAAATTTGCTGGTGATCAGGGCCAGCAGTGCGCCGTCTTTTAAACCGTCCAGTGATTTTGCGAAAAAATACTCATGGATGGACCATTTATCCTTGTAGGTTGGGTCATAAACGGCAAAATTCCCGAATGGTACATTGCCGATCACCAGATCGAAAGTGTCATTCGGGAATTTCGCTTTTTCAAAGCCGATGTTTTGAATTACTGCCGCCGGATACAACTGTTTGGCGATACGGGCGGTGAGATCATCGATTTCTACGCCGTAAAAACAAGCAGCTTGTTTCCATTCTTCCGGCACCGCGCCGATGAAGTTGCCGATTCCACAGGAAGGTTCCAGAATCTTACCGCCTTTGGACCCGAGGCGGCGGACACCGTCATACATGGCCTGGATAATCGGCAGCGGCGTGTAAAAAGCCGTTAGGGTGGAAGCGCGAGCCGACCGGTATTCTTTCTCTGTCAATAAATCATGAACTTCCTGATATTCTTGTTTCCAGGTCAGATTATTCGACGCAAAGACTTGGGAAAGTCCGCCCCAGCCGGCGTACCCAGCCAAAATTTCTTGTTCTTCCCGGGTTGCCTGCCTATTCGCTGCGTCCAGCTGTTTCAAGAGCGTTAAGGCGTTTACCGTGCGCTGATAGCGGGTCTTCGCCCCCGACGGATAACTTTTCACTGTTAGATCAAAGTTTTCGCCGGAAGCAGCAGGCAGGGACGGTGCCGGCGAAGGCGCTTCCACTGGCAGCGGCATCGTCTGATCTACTGGCGTTTGCGTAGCAGTTTCCGGTTCCGGCGGGGGAGTTTCGGTTTTTGCTACAACATGAAGTTTTACAGGTGAGGCCGCAACTGGTTTCACCGGCTGCGGCGCTTTAATAGCGTTTTCGATGGAGCGCAGCAGATTGGCCGTACAATGACTGACAGCTTCGACGATACGCAAGATACTGTCCTTTGTTGAAAAAATAGGCAGCAGTGTCTCATATTCGGCCAGCGATACGGGAGTTTCTTTCTGGCAGCGGGAAAATATGGCATAACAGGTACTGTCAACGATAAATTTTTGCAGGCGGAATTCCGGTTTTTGATTATCGCACTGGTGGAGAGCGTCGGCCGGCCGGGTGGCAAGGAGGCTTTTTTTGTCGGCGGTATTGCCAATCTGTTGCGCGGCGATAGCTGAGATAAGCGACAGAAAGCCGGTTTCGGTACGATTATATAGGTCTTTCAGCGCCTGGCAAACCGCCTGTTCGCCGGTTTCTTCCAAGGTCCATAAGAGAACCGGCGGGGCATCGGCATCCTGCTTGTAGGTATCGTTGAGGTCAAAAATATACTTGATCTTCTGCCAACGTCCATCCTGAAAAAATAAAGCGATGCCTTTTGCCCCGCGTTTGATGCGCCGGTGAAAGCAGCGGTTCCATAGTTCCATTTCAGCGCAGGCTTGGGCCTGCGGGCGCTGCGCATGGATCATGAGTTGGTCGGTGCACGGATATTTGTACATCCTGCCGACTGTTGTCAAAAAAGCTTTCCAGGCCGCCATGCTCGATGTAATTTGTTGTAACACCTGATCCTCTAATTCTTGGCGTGTTTTCGCCAATTGAGCCATTTTCTCATCCATCCTTTCTGCCTTCGGTACTGGTTTATGGCGTAAAAAAACCATACCCCACAGACAAAAGCAAGGGCGGGAGGCGCAAGCGTACCCTTGCTTTTGCCTGTGGGGTATGGTAAAGTAAGCGCTAAACCAGCACCGTGGATGCAGCTGGATCATCCTGTCGGATTACTCCGAGCCAGCGCCCACTATAACCGATATTTTGATACCACCATTGACATATCATTATTTACCAAGATATAACGATTATAAACTGATTTTAGATTGATTTTAGATTGACTATTCGGGTATAATAGAGGTAGAACTCTAACATAAGGAGGTGCAAAGAACGAATATGAAAGCTATCATTCGTCCCATGACGGATTTGGCAAAAAAGATGGACGAAATTGAACATTTTTGTATTACCGAAAGCCAACCGGTATATATCACGAAAAAAGGTACTGGCAGACTGGTTGTCCTTGGTCACGAAAACTATGAGAATCTAATGTCCGAACTCGAAAAATTTAAAGAAGAAAACGAATTATATAAATCTCTTATTCAAGCGGCGGGCGAGAGCCGTAGAGGCGAAAGCCAGGACGTTAACGATGTCTTGGATGAATTAGACGCTGAATTAAGGGAGCGGGAAGATGACGACAGGCAAACAGAACGGAAAGTATCAGGTTAAAATCGTACCTACGGCTAAGAAAGACCTCCGGGATGCAGCAATGTATATAGCGCAAGACAGTCCTGCGAATGCCAGAAAATTTGTCGCAGACATAAGGGCCAGGCTAAACAATGTTTTAGCGAACAGTCCCAATATCTGTTTACCGCCTAGAGCGTATCCTTTTTTAGCGGAACAAGGATACTTACGGTTTTCCGTGCAGACAAACTATTCAGCTTTATGGGTCTGGAACGGGCCAGTTATTGAGATACATCGTATTTTACACAACAAAAGAAATTGGACGCTGATTATGGGTGGCCCTGAAGACATGGAAGAAGCAGAACCCTCCGAATAATGCGGAGGGTTCTGCCATTCATGCATTGTTTGTACTTTTCTTTAGGTTATTATCCTCACTGCCGCCATTGCTAGCTTTGAGCGCCGCGCCCCAGCTGGACCTGCAACTAAACATTGCCGGGTTTTTCATAGATGGTAAGACGTTTGTCCTTAGAGTTATAGATGATTTTTACAGAAAACCGGTAATATTTTGGAACAGCGTCAACAACTTTGCCGTAATCGTACTGCCAGTCAACGCCTTGTTGCAGAAAGTACAAGTCAATTTCCGCAGCAGCCCCTTCGGCAAGCTCTTTTGCCGCGTCCTCCAGAAAGAACAGGATACCGGTGGCGTTAATATCGGTATATCTGACTGCTTTCCGCAGCAGGTATTCCTTTATAGCCTGATTAAACGTTTCTCCAGGCTCAATGATACTCGGAAAGTTGACTTTGTTCATTGTAACCTCGTTCAGGCGTAAACCATTAGTATATGCCATACCGATACCTTGTCCGAGCTGACCAATCCATACGCCGTTTTTAGGTGTTAGACACTCCAGAAGGTAGAATTTGCCGTCATTGACTATTGGCAACTCTATTTTGGTATACCCGTTTTCCTGTAGGTGCCTGATAAGCTCATCTCGGTACATTTCTTTTTGAAATTCCAGCATGAAAAACACTCCTTTTCTAAAGTTTCAGGCCCATTTTATTTCCTTTGCAGACACAGAAGAAGCAGGAACCCTCCGAGTGAATTCGGAAGGTTCCTAAATTTCCGGCCGGTTACGCAAGCTTACCATGATAGTTACCGCGGGCTTTTTCCCTGCGCCTACGCACGGCCAGGACATGGCGCTGCTCCGCCTGGACGTGTTGATTAATTTTCTCTTGGGAATACTCAAGGGCTGCGCCATACTGCTCAATCAACAGGCGATATTTTCGCGCCAGATTTCGATTTCGCGCATAAAGGGAACAGCGATATAACAGGATATTCAAAGCGTAATCAAGCTCAGCCGCTTTCTTTTTCAAGGCCAATTCCTCCCTTTACACCGCCCGTTTTTTCCGCTTTTTCGTCAGGCGAAGCTGTTTGAACTCATTTAAAAACACGTTAATCTCTTTAGTAGGACTGCAGTTTTTAAACCCGCGGCATTGCAGGATCTCGCCGTCGTAAATTTCCATAGTGTAATAGGAAGCAGCCGGCTCCGCCGCTTTCCGCAAAAAGACAATGTCCGTGAACCCGTTTGCATAGGTGGAGATGTAATCACCGACACAGTGGAGCAGGTCGCGCCCTTCAGCAATGAGGTCACCGGAATTTTGGGGAACAACGGTGCAGAAATTTTTCGCGGCATACTCGTACTTCTCTACTAATTGGGGATACCGCTCGCTAATTTTTTGATCAAGCTGCCGGTCTCTTCTGTGCGTGATACGCAGTTGGTTTTGGAGATGCTTTTCCGCCAGCTTGTTCGGGTAGAGAATTTCTTTGCACGACATATCGTAGCCGAGCGGTTGACACTCTCTTAAATAGTCCAGATAATCGCGAAAAAAATACGCGGCTAGTTCACCGCGTTTTTCCAGCCGTTTTTGGTAAGCAAGAAGGTTGTCAAAGGGAATAAATTCATTTAAACTTTTGAGAACCAAGGTTTCAGTCAGCCAGCCATAGGCGTCCAAGTCCGGCAGTAAAATCTGACAGCCGCTTTTTCTAAGCTTAATCCAGTGCACCAGTTTTCCTCCGGATACATTCGCTTTGGCGGCATGCCTGAGTTCTGGCTTTGTCGGTTGAAAGCCCAGCACTTTTCTGAGTGACTTGCCGTTCCAATTTAAAACACCGCGAGCGGCCGGATGCTTGCCCAGATAGGATTTTACCAAAGCGCTGAGGCCGCATTTACTGAAATATTCCACCTGCGGATGTTTAGCAAACAGGGCGAAGTAACGCAGGATTTGTTCATTCATATCGGTGTAGTTTTCCCAGGCGCTATATTGATACGGCGTGTGAGGGATCGCCCTTGCGAGACTAGCCATATTTACGGCTAGCTTGCCTTGCCAGCCATAGTAGAAACCACCGCTCGGATGCTTGGTATAGATACTTTGGGTCAAGACATATTGGCGGTAATAGGGGTCAATATACATCATCTTGGCGCCTTGGTCGGCAAACACATAGTAGCAGGAGGGGGAGTATCTTATCGCGCCGGGATTGCTGTCTAAGAAACGAGAGACATAGAAGGTCTGGCAGGTAATCATCTGCTTATTCTTTATAGAACGCGCAAAATGGTACACATACGCCTCGTCGACGATATTTTTTATCCCACGCCAGACATGCTTTAGGGTGACTTCCCTGCGGCAGCGCGGGCAGGTTGTTTCCGCATTGTGCTGCAGAGACGAATGGTCCTTGAGCGGCACATCCTTTTGGCAGAACGAACAATAGCCGGTGGTATCGCCCTTTGTCCGGATGAATAAGTACTCCTTGCTGAAGGCATTTTTCCGGACGAATTGCTGTAATTCTTTCGTGACCGGCGCTGGGCGGAAATGAGTTAAGATTTGTTCGGCAGTTTGTGGCAGCATGACTTACGCCTCCCCGCCAAACAAATCGATCTGGTTGAGCTGGCCAGCCAGCCTATTCGCCGCTGCCGGTATGGGGGTGTTTTTAGGAACGACAGGCGCGTTCGGGCGCTTTGCCGCCGGGGGAATGGGGCGTTTGGGTTTTTCATCCGGATCAAAGTCAAAGGGTTCGCCCCAAAAGCCATAGAATCGGCCGATAATATCCTGGGCCTCGTCAGGCGCAATGCATACGCAAGTGTCGCTCCCGCGATTTTTTTGCGCAATATGCCGCATGATCTTGTAGGCGCGCTTTAGCGTGTGTTTCTCTTCCAAGACCTTTTCCGCATAGCTTTCATCTTCGAGCAGCAGAGCGCGCACCATCTGATTGATGGCGAACAGATAGCCTCGATCATCGGCTGCTGTCTCCAGTTCCGCATCGAGTTTTTGGATGGCCTGTTCCATGATATCCATATCCTTACCTCCATTTTTTGCAATAGGATAACTACCGGCGGATAAGCCGGTAGTTTACGTTTTTAAAGAAAAAAACAGCGCTTGACGTCATTTTTGCGTCAAGCGCTGTTTTGGTATAGCATTTAAAACTAACCAATCACTTCCACGGTGAAGTTGTCTGTTTTGTAAATATCGCCAACACTTGCCACCTCTGACCAGCTGGATACTTCGATTGCCACTGTTTCATCCTTCGTTATTTTATAGATCAAATCAAACACAATACTGCTGCTAAATACCGTGGTGGTTATATTATTTTCCCCTTGTGTTATTGTAAAGCCAATCATTCCAATTTCTCCTTATCCAACGGGGACGTTTCCTCGCTTTCGTTATCGGCTTGGCCTCCGAAGTCCCGTTCAAAGGCGGCATTTGCTGCGGCATGAGCCTGCCGGAGTTCGTGAATCGCTAGGGCCAACCATACGGCCCGGGGGAAATCGCTTCTGTCTTTAACTAGTTGGTCTGCAATTTCTTCAGCTTGTTTCCTTATCGTGTACTCTTCGAAGTCGGCATACATTTCTTCCTTCGTGTCATAATTACCGTAAGTAGCCATATCAAAATTGTCGTAATGCGTGACAATGATAAAATGTCCGTTAGTTTCAATGATATAGTGGTCATCCTCATGGTCCAAGGAGTATTTGTGACAGGGTACATCGGCGTAGCGAAGGCTTATTTCATGGCTTTGTACGGCATTGTCAATGTATTTGTCAATGTCGCTTTCGCCGAACATACCGGACAATTTAGTAATTCCTTTGTTCTTTAACGTTTCCAACGCTTCTATAAGGGTCATTGTTTATCACTCTCTTCCTCTAGCTTTAAAAAGGCAGCTTCGCCTATGTTTCGGCACTAGGCCATCGCCTGACCGCTCTCGCGGACCTTGGTAATGAAGACCTCATAGTAGGCTGGCGCGTCAGATGGCTGTCTGCAAGATGCGACAACCATTAAGTCGCCTGATAGACAATAGCCAACGCTGCCACACAAGATGGCTGATTCGACAGCGTTTTGAATATGCCATTCCTTTACATCAACCGGGACACCATTCCATTTATTTAGAATCGTCCCTCCGATAATACGCGCCATTTCAAAATTCCTCCTTACGTCCCGATAGGCTACTTCCGGGAGACGGCCCGCAGGCCGCTTCGACTTGCTTAATACGTTTCCACCGGCCAGAATCCGAAGTCTGAACCGTCTCCGGGATGAGCGCCGAAGTAACCGTTTTTCGGTGCATATTCGGCCAGTATATCAAAGAGCCTATCCAGCAAATAACATGCTTCTTCCCTGGCAAATTCGTTGTAATCTTCGATAGATGAGCCGTCTTTCGTCAGGACCAAGGGATACTCTTGGATTAACCTGGCAGCGGCGGCTTCGTCCAATTCCTTCAACGCATCCATGAACGCCGGAATTAAGTCCTCTAACCTATGCGTACCATGCGAGATTGAGCCGAAGGTCCCGGTGGTTTCCATTGTTAATACTTCCTTCCTTGTAGTGTCATCTTTACCTTGAAAAGGGCAGTAGCCCGGTCATGCCGGGATACTGCCCTTGCCTGTGACCGTTTACCTGACCTGTTGGCTATCGTCAGCGCCGGCCTTCAGCCCGGCCATGCGTTCCGACAATATCCAAAGAGCCCGGTTCAGCTTTATGTTCGTATCGATAGCCATAACTTCGCGGGTGGTGGTGCGTTTGCCCGTCGCTGTTTTGCCCCGCAAGCCGCCTTTTACGAGGTTCTCCTGAATCCGGTTGAAGGCGTTCCATAAATCATCTTTGCCGCGATCCTCATACCGTCTGGCGGTCAGAAGCTGCTCCGGCAAGATGGGTGCGGCATCCTTGCTGTCATATTTCAGCGATAGTGCCGCTTCCGCAAACGCCCGCGCCTCGGGAAGCGCCAGGCGGGCGCCCTTCATGTTGTCTATCGATTCTTCCACCGCGCCGAAGTCGTCGACGATTTTGTATGCGGCGTCGATCACATTTTCGGTGATGTTCCCGCGGTGCGGCACCCTGATATCCTCGATAATGTCGCCGGCGACGCACCCGTTCTGGCAGACGAACCGCAACACCCCGCCCAGCATCTGATAGCTGGATGTGCCGTCATGGGAATTGATGAGAATGATCTCGTACGCTTCCTGGTTTTGAATCTGGCCGTCCGGGCGTAACCGGAGCATATGCTTGGTGAACTCCGATTTGCCTTCCACTCTGGATTTGGATTGAGCGACCATAAAGGGCTGAAAACCTTCCTTTCTGAGGCCGCTCAATACCTCGCTGGTGGGGATGTAGGTGTATCGGTCCGACCGGGATTGATGTTTGCCGGCTGCGAAAATACTGGGGGCGATCCGGTACAGCTGCTCATCCGTCAGCGGGGTATCCGACCGAAACCCAAAGGAATTACTGCCGAAACGGGTTACTAAACCTGACATAGCTTTTCTACCTCCCATTTTTCATTGAATATTGGCTAGCTCCCTGGCCGGTTTGCACCGGCCAGGGAGCTTTACTTAGTAAAGCTGAATTTCAAATACCAGATGGCCGTGCTCGTCCAGGCGGGCGCAATCGACCCACCTTGCCATCTTGCCGTTATGCATGGCCGCAATCAGATCCTTTTTCCGGCGGGCCGTATAGCGGTATTGCCGCGTTTGACCGTCCGGGAAATATAGTTCCAGCAACACGCCGAAACCTCGTTCCCTTCCTTGGGAGTCAACCACTTTCTTTACCTCGCCAATGACCTTGAAGGCAATTGCCATCGTAAACAACCTCCTTTAGTTACGTCAGAATTTTACGTTTTCCAAGAAAAAACAGCGCCTGACGTCATTTTTTTGCGTCAAGCGCTGTTCTGCGTATAGCGTTCAAAAGGGAATTTCCTCCGAATCCAACGGTGTGTTTTGGCTGGCTGCCTTCGGCCTTGCGCCGAAGGTAAAGCTCGGCACGATCACTTGCGGATAATAGCGCGTGTTGCCCTCTTTATTCGTGTATTTACCGGGGTCCATGCGGCCGGTCACACCAATCTGCTGACCCTTGGTTACGTAGTTGCCGATGGTTTCGGCAGTTTTCCCGAAGGATACGCAATTAATGAAATCCGCACTTGTTTCGCCCTTGATCCTTTTCGGAACGGCAAGGCAATACTTGGCAATCGCTTTTCCCGCTTGGCTGTAGGATACCTCCGGCTCCCGCGCGAGTCTCCCTACTAAGCTTACCTGGTTCATGATTCATTTCTCCTTTACATCATCAATTTTTTCAAGCACTGTCTTGTGCTTTTCCTGCGGCAAAAAAGCCCCCCGGCGCTGTGACCGGCAAGGGCGCGCAGCGTGCACTTCACCCTTGCCGGGCGCAGCGCCGGGGGGCAATATGAGAGCGGAAAAGCACGAGACAGGTTGCCGGAAACGGGTATGAATTCACTTGTTTATTTTTGTTACAGTGAATTTGTAAAGCAACCGACAGGAGGGATGATCATGCAAGTAGTGGAGTTCAACACAATACCAAAAGACATATTTCTTCGGATGTATGCGGCCTGTTTCCATATTGATTTGGACGAGGCGCCATATTCCCTTACCCGTGAAGAGGAAAGAGCGCTCCTTGATTTTGAGGAATTGCGCGCTTATGAAGGCGAAGCAAAAATCAGGCGCATCAGGGGAAAAGCGGCGGCCTGGGCAAACGGGGAGCGGGCGCGATATACCTATGAACTGTTTGCCAATGCCTTAAGCGATATCGAACTTGCTTTTGCCGCTAAAGATTATGGCATGTTAGTTCCGGAAGAATACCTGCGCGGTTTGTCCGAACTGGCCGGAGAAGAAATGCTGGCAGGGGAGGCGAGGGCGGCCGCCTGCTCTTTGGAGGAGTTTACAGAACTTCGGAGTGCTTTCGGTAAAAGGCAGGATTTTACCGCAGAAGAGTGGCAACAACTTTTGGCGGCACAGAAAAAGAAAATGCCTCTTGCCGCATTGGTTCTGCAGGAAGAGGCTGAGCGTGATTTTGCCGCCCGTACTCAGGCGGCGGAGGCTGATTACGGTAAAGAGTATCTTGCCTACCGGGAAGGCGTTCTCCAGGCTGCGGCAGAGCAGGCGGAGCTAAAAAGCGACGCTTATTATCTAAAAATCTATGAAACGTTGCATGGTGCATTGAGCCCGGAAGAAAAAGAAGCAGATCAGAAAGCCGAGGCCGATCCGTCTTTGCCCCTACATCGCGAAGTCTACATCGACCTTATGCGACAGGAGTTACGGGAAGAGGACCGTATTCTAACCGCCTTAGCGAGCCGGTACGTCGAAGGCGCGGAAGCCTATTTCGCGGCCGTTGGCCGATATGCTAAAGATAAGGAGCGGGTGGCGTGATGGAAAAGGAAACGATGCGAGTGGCCAAGGTGCAGGGCGTTTATTTCCTTTACCCGCCGCAACTCAGCTTAAATCAGGAGCCGTTTTTAGCGGCGGTGCTGATGAAAGCCAGGACGGCGACGGGAGCGGCATACTCTGTGGTCCCGAGTGGTGATTCATTCGCCTTTATACCGGAAGAGGCCGCCAAAAATGCCTGAGCGGTGGTCAATTTGACCACCGCTTTTTCCAAAGGTAGAAAAGCAGGAGGGATGCTTAATGAAAAAATCCGTACAGCATATGCTGATTGTCGGCGCGGTCTTGGCGGGAACAGGCGCCGCCTGGCTGCTCGCGATTTTGCCGGTTAATGCGGCTGTCGCCGTCATCGACGCGCAAAATATTGCCATCAACACCAAAACGGCGGCCAATACGGAGTTGACATCACTGAACCTCATTAAACAGCTGGCGCTCGATTTACTCAACATCAAAGGGATTGACGGCGGCATTCTCGGTCAATACAGCGATGAAATTGCTAGTCGGCAAAAAAGCCTGCAAGACACAATGAAAGCGTTTCAAGGGATCATGGGGCAGGATTCGGCAGGCATTTGGGATGAAAAAGGCGGGCGCATCGAAGACATTTTAGGCGGTTCCTTTGATGTCGGCACATATTTGAACGTATCTGGCTCGTCGTATAAGGCGCTGGAAGGCACGTTCCGCGATTCCATCCAACTGGCGAAAACCGTGCAAAAGCTGAGCAGCGACCCGACAGCTCTTCAGCAAGCGTTAAAAAATTCCGCCGAGGCCGAAGGGCAAAAGCAGGCTCAGCAGGCGGATACGCAGGTTGCAGCCGTTACAGCGACTGCGCAACTGCAGGAAACGCAGCTAATTGCCCAGCAGACCGGTATGATGGCCGAAAGTTACCTGCGAGAAAACCAGGAAAAGGCAGCCGCCAAAGCCATTTTGGAGCTTTCCGCCGCCAATACGCATCGGACCGTACAGAACGCGATTGTCCGGCAGCCTACAGATCCGCAGGAGGTTTTGAGTAAAATTTATCCGAGCTGGCTGGCGAAGGAGTACGAATGAGGACAGAGGCAAGTGGTTTAGCGAAATCCTTCGTTGCTTTTGCCGCACTTTTCCTGTTGTTGCTGCCTGATATGAGTAAGGTCTATGCGGCGGCTTCGTCGCTACCGTGGGATACGGTTTTGACGCATCTGATCGGCGATGTCAGCGTTTCCGGCGGAACGTTCTCCATTGATACCAGTAATGCCGAATTGACCGGCAGTGTCGCCCGCATCGTCTGTACAGTGTCGATTGCGATGACGGGGCTCTTGTTGATGTTCGGCGAAGTCGGCGGCCCGGCCCGGACGACGTTAAACATGATCCTGGGAACGAGCATGGTGCTGCTTGTTGGCAGCTGGCTCAATAGTACCTTCTTTCAGGTGGATGATCCGTCCGCGGCTTACGTGGACATCAGTCCGCCGACGCTTGATGCGCATCATACGGCGGGGGAAGGAACGGATTTTTTAAGTTCCATGATGCGTTATTACATTTCCGTTTGCCACAGCGGGGCGGCGGCGCTCTTTCCGGCAGCCTTCAAGCTGCTGATTTTCCTTGCGGTGCTTGATTTTTCCTGGACGGCGATGTTTCGCTTAAACGAGGTCGGGCCGAAATACCTGCTTTCCAAGGCGATAAAATACGGCATTTTCATGTGGATATTGAGCAACTGGACCGAGGGCATGGCGCTGGCGGCCAAAATTTTTACCTCCTTTGAACGAGCCGGGCAGCTGGCTTCGGGCAGTTCGCTGCCACTCCAGCCGGATGCCATTTGGAGCAATGGCCTGGAAATCCTGGATGCATCCTGGCAGGGAATCAAAATGCTGAGCTGGTCGAATATCGGCGGCGTCCTGGCCAGTCTCACGATTTTGGTGGTGACGTTGGCCGCGGTCATTTTTACCGCGATTGCGCTGTTTATGTGTCGGGTGGAGTTTTGGACGATTGTCACGCTGGCCACCGTCCTGATCCCCTTCGGTGTCTGGGATAAGTCGAAATTCCTGTTTGAGAAAGCCACCGGCGCGGTTTTGAATTTAGGCATCAAAATGGCGGTGATATCGTTTATCGCGGCGGTGATCCAGCCGACGCTGCTTTCTTTAGCCGAACCGCTGAAAGATGGCAATACGACCGGGGGGTTAGGCGACTTGGCGGCGGCGGCTGAGGTGATGTTCGGCGGAATTGTGCTGGCCTGCATGGTCATGCAGCTGCCGAAGGTCATCGCCGGACTGATGAGCGGACACCCGTCGCTTGGCTCCGGGGATATTTTCGAGCCGGTGAAGACAGCGGTAGCGGCTGGCATAGCCGCAGGCACTATCGGCATGTCGCAGGTTGGGAAAATGGAGATTGCCCGGCAGATGGCCGGCGGCAGCAACGCCTCCTGGGGGCAGGTATTATGGCGGCGGGCGCAAAATGCCTGGGCGACAACGGGACCGTTAGCCGCGGCCAAGCGTCACTACCGGGCCATCAAAAACGACAAGGCAGACCGAATGTACCGCTCCGGGCTTACCTGGGGCAGCGGACGTTATGCGCAGCCGTATAATTATGAACGGCCACCGTATGCTGTCGACCAGGATGATTAGAGGTGCCTTGCTATGAAGATTTTGCGCACTTTATTGCTCCTGGCGTCTTTTTTCTTGCTCCCTTGCTTGGCTTATGCCAATTTAGCCATGCAGGTTCCGGTGGCGGCACCGAAAACAAGCGATTTCGGCTGGCGGATGCATCCTGTCTACGGCACGCCCCGCCTGCACGCCGGCATCGACCTGGCGGCGGCGGAAGGCACGGCGGTGCATGCGGCGGCAGCGGGCGTCATCGAATACAGCGGCTGGATATCCGGGTACGGCTATTATATTCTCATCAATCACGGTCAGGACGACAGCGGCAGAACCATCCGCACCGGCTATGCACATTTAAGTAATCTTGCAGGCAGTTTCGCCGGGAAGCAAGTGGAGCAGGGCGAGGTGATTGCTTATTCCGGCGCGACGGGAACGGTATCGGGGGACTGTCTGCATTTTGAGGTGCGGCTAGGCAATGGTACGGGCTATGGCGGACTTACGGGCGAAGTCGTCAATCCGGAGGATTATCTGGGCGGATTGCCGATGGCAAGCGGCGCCGGAGGGGATGCGGAAGAACTGTTTGTGCCGGTCGACTTTTCCGCCTTTTATAATTTCGCTCTGCCGCTGCGCAATATGATGGACAAAATGGCGACCGCCTGCATCAGCGGGCTGAAGTTCTTGCAGCAAGAAATGCTGGCTCTCTTTCTTTGCCTCATCACCATGGATTTGGCTTTGGCGTTTCTTTGGAGCCTGTTCAGGCAGAGCGGCACCCAGGGAATGTTCGAGTTCTTGCTGCACAAAAGCATAGTCTACGGGGTGTTACTGTTCTTTATTGAGAACTGGGGAAGCCTGGTCGATCTTTTGCGGAACTATTTTGTAAGCTCGGCGGCCCTGATGTTTCATAAAGATATCGAAACCGCGGTGGCGGCTGTTTCCGATCCGACGGCTGTCATTCAGCAGGGTATGCATTTGACCGCACCTTACTTTAATTACATCGAAAGTTTTCATAGCCCCATTGCAATTTTTTTCAACAAGGGCCTAATCGCAATTGCCTTCCTGCTGGGTGTTCTGACGATAGCGATCTTTCTGCTCCTAGGCATACAAATCATGCTCGCCTATATGGAATTTTACCTGATGGGCGTCTGCAGTGTGGTCAGCGTGACCCTCGCCGGTTTTAGGTATACGTCGGACCTGCCACTGGCCAATTTCGGCATCAACGGGCTGTTGGCCTCAGCCATCAAACTCATGTGGATGACCTTTTTCGCGATGTTTTTGACGCTGATGGTGCAGCTTATTCCCCAAGACGGACTTGTAACCAATCACACGGGAATCGAAGATATGACGATTGACCGTTTTATGGAGACAATCGGCGACATCGAATCCAGCGGCGATTACGGCGCACCGTCCAATACGTATGGCGCGAAGGGGAAATATCAGATTCTGGAGTCGAACTGGGATGCGTGGTGCGTAGAGGCCGGGCTTCCGGCCGGTTCGCCGTGGACGCCTGCCAATCAGGACCGGGTTGCCCGCTATAAGATGCTCGAGTATTATGAGCGCTACGGTGACTGGCGGGATGTTGCAATCGCCTGGAACGCGGGCGAAGCTTGGATAGGCAGCAAGGCGCTGCCGGAAGAAACGGTCGATTATCTTGCAAAATTCGAGCAAAAAGGCGGCGGGGAAAGTACGGTCTTTGATATAGTGCTGGCTGTCGAACGGTTTTTCTTAGTACTACTGGCGGCACTGATCGGCAGCCGCGTAAGCGGAGTGATCTTGCGCACCTTCTCCGGCGAGGGGTTTCGCTGGCGCAGCGCTTAAAAAAGGGGGGAGAAAATTATGAAAGCGAAAGCCTGGATCAAACAAATCGGTCTATGGGGCATACTTGCCGGCAGCCTGGGTTTATCGCAGGCCATTGCCTATGCCTGGGGCTGGAGCATACCGGGGATCACCGAGCCGTATGACCCGCCGGCCTATTACAGTCCTACCGCTATTTCCTTGCGGGATTCCAAGCCTTCGGTATTTACGCTGCTTGACCTTGCCCGGCAGGGCGGCACGGTCCATGATTACACGGAAGAGGGCCAGGACACGCTCAAAGAGCTAAAAACTACGATTGAGCAGCTTCGACGGATTGACGAGCTTGCAAACGAAATAAAAAGCCTGACGCCGGCGGCCTGGGGCGGTTTCTGGCAGTCTCTGACCAAGTCGTACACATCGCAAAGGGACCAGGCGGTCTTTACGCAGCAGGAGAACGCGGCGGCGCTGCTTTCCATTACGGATGATAGTGGCAGCGATCTTGCCAAGCCTGAAGCAGATAAACTGCGTTATCTAGATAGCCTGTATCGCAACGTTATTGCCTACAGCCAGGAAAACCGGCAGAGCTACGGGGCGAGTACGGGCGCACTGAAAAACGGCCTGGCGCTTTCGACCGCGGCCGAAGGCCAATTTGCGGCGTCACAGGCGCAGGCCGGTCTGGGAGGAATCCAGGCGGCTGATACCTTACAGAAAAACCGTTTAATCGGTTTGCAAAGCGCGCTCATTGCCGTCAGGGAACAGGCGAAAATCGATGAAACAGTGCGGATGCAGGCGCAAAATCGCCGCAACCTCAATATGCAGTTTGCCTCGCCTTACGCACAGAGTGCAAGCGATGCAAAGGTGTTTACGAAACCCAAGGCGCCGGGCCTGCCGGATTTTTCCGAATGATGGCTTGATCGCTTATTTTGCGGGAAAAAGGTGTGTTATGCGGAGGAATTCCTGGTAGCGTAAAGATGAGCAGTTGACGATCACCGAAAGTCCGGCGGTAATATGTCAAGGATTTAAAAGATCACAAAAGCCTTAAAAAGGCGCTGGTAGCCGTCAAAATGGCGCAAAAAAAGAACTACGAATTAAGCCCCAGCCTTGATTTCAAAAAAACGGGGCGACTTCATCGGTACGGTTAGGCCGTAGCCGAGGGGTTATACAGGCGGTTGTCCTTCAGCAGTCGGAAGACCAACCGAACCAATTTTCTGGCAGTGAGGGCGAGTGCGCGTTTGTTCTGGTACTTGTTGACCTCTTTGTATTTAAGGTCGTAGTAGCGCCGATGCTCTGTGTCGCAACGCACAAGAGAATGAGCAGCTTCACACAAGTAGTATTTAAGAAAGCGGTTGCCGGAACGGATGAGGCGAGTGTTTTGCGCCTCAAATTGGCCGGACTGATGTTGAGACCATGCAAGACCTTGCATACTTCGCAATAGCTGCGTGATTTTTAAAACGGTTAATATCGCCAATCTCGGCGATGATACCGGCAGAAAAGACAGCTCCAATACCGGGGATAGAAGTCAAGGTATTGGGAATATTTTCGAACTGGCGTTCAATCTCTTTATTCAGCGTCTTGAGTTGTGCCTGCATAGCTCTCATGGAGGAAATCGAAATGGACAACACCTGATTGACGGAATCGTTTACCGTTTTCGGCAGGCGGTAGGAACCCTTGGCAGCGGCTTGTATCGCTTTAGCAATCGCTTCGGGGTTTGGAGAACGGTATTTACCCTTTTCGGCAATAAACGCAGTGAGTGCATCCAAATCGATATTGGCTAAGTCATCAGGCGAATCAAACTCTTCTAAAACAGCTAAGGCGGCAGCCCCGTAGTTGTTAGAAAACGTCTTTTCCTGTGCTAGGCCGGAGCACTTCATGAAAAGGTAGTTCATGAACCTCTGCTTCTCCCTGACCAGGCTTTGGACCGCAAAGAAGCGGGCTCTTGTGAGCGTTTGTAGAGCTTTATAGCGGTAGTCGTCCATGTAGATCGCGGCAGAAATTCGTCCAAACCGAAGGTTATCCGCAATGACAAAAGCGTCTACTGCATCGTTCTTAGGTAGGTCGGGATAAGCGTCCTTGAACTTCTTAACCTGCTTTGGATTAAGCACATGGATCTTCTTGTTGAAGCGACCCAGCGCACCGTCTTCGCGTAAAAAGCAAACGAGATTATCCCCATAAACCGAAGTGGCTTCCAGGCCGAGAACAACACTCGATAAGCCCTGCTCCGTCAACGCGGCCACCACCCGCATTGAAAGGGATTGAGCGCCGCCGAGATTGTTCTGGACGGTGAAGGAACTGTATTTCGATCCATCCGGCAGCATGATGTAAACTGCATTATTGCGGCTTCCCGCATCAATGCCAACAAATAATTGATTCAAATTTATCACCCCATTTCTGCATGAGATTCTGAGTCAATCGGCTTGGTAATACCCACGATACCGGAGCATCAACACCCTCGCATATTAGAATCCACTTGGAGGCGGTCCGTTGCGAACCCTCACTGCTAAGAGGCAGACCATAACTCCAACAAACAGCCGGCGGTTTGAAGCTAACTTCCGGTTCAGGGGAACAGACTTTCGATGAAGCAACCTTTCGGTTCAACAGGAGCGAGAAGAACTTTTACCTGATTGACTTAGGCCAATTATATCATGGGTATTGGCAAGCTGATTGACTGGCCGGCGACTAAGCAGGAGCGCCAATTTTCTTCCTGCAAATCATAGTATACGAGGAGCGAGTGAAATGGCGGATGTGGAAATTCGTGTGTTTGAAGCGTATGACACCAGGGAAAAAGGGAAGCCCTGGGCGGCCAAGGTGCTTGACAGCGGGAAACTGAATTTTAATATTCCCTTTTCCTACAGCGGGAATATGGAAAATGGGGAGGCGGGCGTTCTTTATATCAAAGAAGTGGAACCGGGAACCATTTATGCGACTGGGCAGAAAGATTATCAGACGCGGGAAAGCAATATTGAATATGTGAATTTTAACGGGCAAAGTTTTGATACGGTTGAAAAAGACATTATCGTCGAGATGAAGGACCGCTATTATGCGGCCCTTCCGTCTGAGCGGGCGACTAATAAAGCGCAGGAAGCACAGGAAAACGTCGAACAGCAACTGGAACGCTATAAAAAATTTAATGAAATCGTCGTGATCAAGGAATTTGGCGCCTATTCAACGGAAAAGCTGGGCAAGCCCTGGGTCTCTGAACTGACCCAAGAGGGAATTGAACTGAATGCTGTCGGCAATCCGGAGGGGAAAGTGGTCGGGCGAGTGGTTGGCCAGGCGGGTGAGTTCCAGCAGGCATTCGTCGTTAATCCGACGCCGGAGCAGGTGTTTGTTGTTGGCCAGAAGGATTTACAGATGAATAAGCATCATCTGCATTTTTACCGGGTGGAGAATGGTAAGGCCGTGGAAATGACCAGACAAGAGGCCGAAAATAGCGTTGGTTATGAGCGAAAATTCCGCCCGTTTGAAGTCGAAGACAAAGGCAAAGTCGTCCTGGACATGCCGGAAGGGTATAACCCTGACCGCTATCAAATTTGGGTAGCGAAAGAAGTAATGGAAAACGGGAAACGCATCTGCAAGAGCGGTGAGCAAGACGGCCACTTTTATGGCAGCTATTCCGGCGGCCGGGAAGGCAAGCCCGGGCAATTTTATATCAACCAGCCGGAAGAAAATGCAATTTATGTCGTATGGAAAAAGGATCTGGCGGAAAAACAGACGGAGATGGCGGCGCGCATGAAGTTCATGAATGGCGAAATGCATGAACAGCCGATTTTGCAGAAAGCTCGGGAGAAGGTGGTCTTAAAGGATGTACCGGCGTTTGACGAAGAAAGGTTTGGCAATCCGTCTGTAGCCCTGTTGCGTCAGGACGGCAGTTTCTCGTTTATGAACGGCCAGAATGCTTACGGGCATCCGCAACGGGTAGGCGGCTATACTGGACGGGACGGCCTGGGTGAGCCGGGTGCCTTATTTGTCTATGAGCCCAAGGAAGATATGGTATTTGCCGTCGTGCAGGAAAATTACCAGACCCTTAGAACCCAGGTTTCCTATTATCAGTATCAAAAAGGAAACTTTATTGAAACTGACCGCGAAACCGCCAAAGAACTTGCGGCAATGCAGCCGGAGACGGAAGCAAGCGTGAAACAGCCGGAAAAAGAGCTAGAGTCGATTGTGGAAAAATTACAAAACGGTCAAGTTTCTCCGGAAGAGAAGGCCCAAATGAAAGAACGACTTCAGGACCTTCAGGTTGAAATGAAAAAAGAGCAAAAAGAAATTGACCGGAGTATAGCTAACTCCAGGGGAAAGGGTAAATCACTGGTAGTTGCCCAGGTGGAGGCGTATGATGCCAAAAGCTTCAAAACGCCCTATATTATGCTGCAAAATGAAAAAGAACGCATGAGCTTTGTTCAGGACAAGAATATTGCTGAATTTAGAGGTTCAGCGGCTGAGGGCGGACAGATCATTCTGCACGATGCAAAAGACGGAACGGTCGTTGCCTATGGCCAAGCCCGTACCGATGGAACGAAAACACAGAGCCGGTATACCTTGGTCGTAGACGGCAAAGCTCAGGAAATATCCCAGTCGCAGTATCGGGCGTATAAGAAAGACCCGGCAAACCTTATAAAACCGAAAGAACAGGAATACGCGTCTCTTTCGCACGCGGCGGATAGCCTGGCGGCGAAGGGAATTACGGGCCCAATGCTGGAGAAAAAACTGGCCGTGCTGGAGTTGCCGGAATTTAAGGGGAAAAGTGTAATCGAGAAGGCGAAGGCTATTCAGGAAACTGTGCAGACGCATGAAAGAAGGAAAGAACCTTATAGTTTAGCAAGATGAGGTATGCAACGCCGGCTAGGGTGGTTTTGATGGCCATCTTAGTCGGCTCTATTTCCATTTAAGTTAGCATAAATTACCAAGCCCATCGACATTTACACAGAACATATGTTCTGTTATTCTGTATATGGAGGTGGATAGTGATGAGCGAACATACGATAGATTTACTGAGTATTCCTATTTATCAGCAGATGGCTCGGATACTTTACATCGACCGGTGTATGGTCAAGTGGGCGGGAATGCTTCTATCTGAGCACAACGAGCAGATGAAAGAGAAAGAAGGCAAAGGCGGTGGGGCTCGTTGATTTTTCTCGTTTTCCCCGCAGGAGCGTATTATGCGTCGACGTGAAATCATTCTTTGCGTCCGTAGAGGCGGTGCGGCGGGGGGTTGACCCTCTAGAAGCCTATATTGCGGTTGTATCGGATTTAAGGCGAACCGGGGCAATCGTACTGGCCAGCAGCCCGAAGGTTAAATCGGAATATAACATCAAAACTGGAAATCGACTCTTCGAAATTCCCAAGCATTCTCCGATTATGGTAGTGGAGCCAAATATGGCGTTATATATCAATATGAACCAGGCGATACAGAATATATTTCGCCGATTCGTAACAGATGAAGATCTACATGTCTATAGCATTGATGAGTCCATATTGGATGTTACCGCATCGCTAAATTTATTTGGACCCGCAGAGGCGATTGCCCACGCCATCTTAAAGACGGTGAAGGATGAGTTAGGGCTTATTGTGACTGTAGGCATTGGCGATAATCCACTTTTGGCGAAACTGGCACTGGATAATGAAGCGAAAAAGCGTCCGCCGTGGATTGCAAAATGGACGTATGAGATGGTGCCGGAAACGGTATGGAAAATACAGCCACTGACTGCGTTTTGGGGCATATCCAGAGGATATGATGAGAAACTCAAGCGAATGGGTATTTATACGATTGAGGGGCTGGCTCACGCCAATCCAGTGCGGTTGCAGAAAACTCTAGGCGTAATGGGGTTGCAGCTATATTACCACGCATGGGGCTTGGATGCTAGCATTATTAGCCAGAAGGAACGGCCGAAAAGTAAATCCTATAGTAAGAACCAGATATTGATGCGGGATTACGATGTAAAAGCAGAAATTCTAATGATCATCAAGGAAATGGTGGGCGATGTATGCGCCCGGCTACGTAAGCACCAGGAGAAATGCCAAGAGGTATATTTAGGAATAGGATACTCAGATAGAAATTTTAATTTGGGTTTTACTGCACGAATTAAGCTGGTTCGCCCGGAACACTCAACGGATATCATTAGTGAAGTGGCACGTCAGGAGTTTATTAAGCGGTGGCAGGGTGAACCAGTACGATCAGTAAATATTACTGCTGGAAAAATCGTGCCACAAGGACATGAGCAGTTGGAGCTGTTTTTTGAAGGGGAAGAAAAGAAACATGCTATGGATAGAGTAGTAGATGATCTTCGGAAGCGATTTGGTAAAAAAACGATCTTTTATGCTGGGTCGATGGCTGGTGGAACCTTCCTTGAACGGGCGGAATATGTGGGCGGGCATAAAGGAAAAAGTGAATGATGTAAAGAGGACCGATTGCCCGCTTCTCATCAGCATAGTCATAAAGACTCCCAATGTACCTATCTATCTGAACGATATCTTTAGAGAAGGTCCGGTCGGTGTAGCTAAAATGAAAAGAGGCGGGTTTCCCCTGCCTTTTTTCATTGTCAAAACTTGATGGCGATATATTCGCCAGCTTGTTTAGGTTGGTTCCATCTTTATGAAGAAGCTATATTACGGAATCTGTGTTACTTGAATATTCTTGTGGGTGAATAATACCCAAGTAGGAAATAATGGATATAAAGAGAATACTATGTGTAGAATCGCATAGGAGGGTAAGGTAACTATGGAATTCAATTTTACGACTTACGAACCCCAGAAGAGGACCATGGCTAAAAAAATCGAGACAGAGGTCGAAGTAAAGACAAACGGGCGCATCGCATTTAATAAATCTGCCGCTGCTTTATTAGAGAACAAACCTTATTGTATGCTGGCCTATGACAAAGACAACAAAGCAATCGGGATTTTACCTACTGATGCTAAGGACCTAAATGCTTTTGCTATCCGGCATACTAACAGGGGGGCATATGTCGGTGCCAAGAAGTTTCTAAATGATACCGGCTTGTTGCCGGGCGCCAATGTTGCCCAGGCTCCAGTGAAGGCGGGGCAATACATAGCAGTTAAGTTGTAAAGGCGGGAAATCACGCCTTTTTGTTCCCTTTCCTTAAGTGATGTTATCTGAATGGTTCATAGGCTTTTTATAAGTAACAACCCTGAATTTGCTTTCCTTCGTCGGAAGGCAATTTCAGGGTTGTTTGTCAATGACGAGTCAATAGTTCCTCAACTTCTGTTAAGGGCTAACCAGAATGAAACCCTGGATTAAATATTTTCCTAGCCGGGAAAAAAACACAGGTTATTCATGAACCCTTCACATGAAATTCACGAGAATTTATTATATTTTAAAATAAATAAAACATTATATCTAGAGGGTGAAAAATATGAAAAAACTCGTTTCGTCCATCCTTTTGGCGTTGATGATCACCGCTTTTGGAGCTTCCACCGCATTTGCGAATGGAGGTGATTTCATTCTCAATAGGATAGAAAAACAAAGAGCTGAAAGACAAGCGGCTGCAGCTAATCATCCAGATACGGGGAAATCGGACAATACGCCGGCGTGTTGTGTTCAAGATACCAAAAACTGATCGGATTTAAAATCAAACCCACGGTATTCTTAATAGGGCCTGGATTACAAAAGGCCTTTTCTAAAAAGTTGAGCATCGGCAACCAGCGTAAATGCTGGAGTTGTCAATGCCATTTTGTCGCTTTTACTCTTAAAGTTAACTTGTCAACAGGCTGAACAATTTGGAATACAGGACATTGAATTAATAGGATCTAAATAATGCAGCGGGCTTAAATTGGAGCACGAAACTGACCTTGCGTTTAACGGCCATGAATCACAACCTATTTTGGTTTTGGCAATTCTGTTTTGCTGGGTAGGGTTCAAATTTCCGCTGTAGAGTAATGGACAACTTGGTTTTTGTCAACTTTGGCTTTATATAGCGCTTGGTCCGCCACGGAAATAAGGCGATCACCAGTTGCACCCGGCCAACTACTTGTTATACCAACACTGATTGTAGCCTGATATGGCGCCAACTGAGTCGCCGTCTCATGGCGGATGCGTTCGGCAACAGTGAGCGCCTTCTTAAGTGGCGTATTGGGCAGGATTAACGCAAATTCGTCGCCACTCAGGCGAGTGACAGTGTCTGTATTTCGACAATTACTACGAAGGATTGCGCTGAGTTCGCGCAACACCATGTCGCCTGTCGGATGACCTTTGCTATCGTTGATTTGTTTAAAGTTGTCAATATCCAGCATGACTAAACAAAAACTTGAAGCGGGAGTAGCTAGTTGGCCGAGGAGGGTCTTGTAAAAGTATCGGTAGTTCCATAAGCCGGTCAGGGCATCAGTGTAGGCGGCGAAGTATATGCGTTTAAAAAGTAATCCAAGAATAACACCAGTTGCTGTTTGAATAGTAAAAAATACAGTCCAATAGAGCATGTGGGTTATACCCTTGGGAGAATAACTTTCTACCAGGAAGCAACCGGCGCCGAACGAGAGTCCCAAAAGTCCGAACAATATTGGCGGCAGTTTATAAAACCAATCTGACTTCATGGACAGTTTCCCCCTTTTAATGAGAAAATTAGACAAAGCATTTAATTAATGCTACGATGAATATTGTACAACAATTTCGAGAACGAAGCTATCCTGGGAATCACTGGAGAATAAAATGCGTAAAATGAAGCTTTTATTTTCACTTAGGGCTAAACTATTTATGGCTTTTTTTCTACTATCCGCCTTGATTACACTGGCGATTTCCTATACTTTGTTTTTACATATGAGTACGAACCATCTTGACACCTTAAAGCGTAGCCTGATAGTAATTGCCGATTTAGCAACTATACAGGCAGAAGGAAAAAATATCGGAGAGATTGCCACTGCCGGTAAAGATGAAATAGCACAGCAGGTAATAAGGAAATTAATCCAACGACTAACCGAAGAAAGCCCAAATATTACTCATGTCTATCTATGGCGGCGAGTGCAAACGGGGGGATATATTCTTTTAGCTGACAGCAGCACAAGGGGAGAGAATATTGCCAACACTGATAAGGAAGATTTTAGAGTAGGTCTATCGGTTGCAGACGTGAAGCGACCGATGCTGCTGGATCGAAATCGTGGATACGATATGATGGCTGTTGCCCCGGTCAGAGACGGCAGTGGGGCAGTGATAGCAATATTAGGACTGGAAGTTGACGGTTCGCTGGTAGACAATGATATTATTCATTTTGCCTTGCAGGTATTTCGGGCAGCGCTATTGGCATTGCTAGTGGTGGCGGCAATAAGCTGGTGGCTGGCAGGAAGCTTTGTCCATCGCCTTTCCCGCCTTAATAGGGCGATTGACGAAATGGCTGCGGGCAAGCTGGATATTATGCTGCCGGATACGGGACAGGATGAAGTGACAGAGATGGCGGGGCGGCTGAACCGTTTGGCTGCTGCACTATACAGCGAGCGGGAGGAGATGTTGCTTTCAGCCATCGAATCCCTCGTTACCGCTTTGGAGGCGAAAGATGCGTATACGTATGGCCATTCATCCCAGGTAAGTGCGATAGCATCGGGTATTACCAGCCAATTGAATCTAAGCGAGCAGGAACAATTCACGATAAAGATCGCGGCCTTGCTCCACGATATCGGTAAAATCGGTATTCCTGACCATGTGCTCAATAAACAGAGTCGTCTAGATGCTGACGAACGGGAAATTATTGAACAACATCCGGTGATAGGAGCAAAAATATTGGCAGGCATTCCGGCACTGGCCCGAGTGACCGAGCTAGTAAAACACCATCATGCCCGCTGGGACGGCCAGGGTTATCCAGAGCCGCTGACAGGGCAAGATATTCCGCTTGGTGCGCGAATTATCGCTGTAGCCGACACTTATCAGGCAATGACGTCAGATCGACCATATCGCAAAGGATTGTCACCTGATGTGGCTAAGGATGAAATTAGCCGTTGCGCCGGGAGTCAATTTGATCCAACAGTAGTTAGCGCTTTCAACCGAGCACATGAGAAGTTTTGACAGAAGACGGTGTAAATTAGTAACTGCACAACTTTTTTATAGTTCCTCCATAAAATTTCCACAATTACCGGCTATGATAAAGCCATAAACTTAAAGGGAGGAACAAAAAATGAAAAAGAAAGTCTCAATTATTACCGTCATTGTCATGCTGGCCGTAGCTACCGCTTTCGCAGCTCCGAGTGATCAGCCTAATAACGGCAATCAGATGAATCAGATGTATCAATATTGTAATCAGGCAATGCAACAATGGGGAAACGGCAATGCGTCTAATCAAGGTGAAAAGACCGGCTCACAAGCTCAGTCTACGTCTTACCACAGTGGAATGATGAGCGGCAACAGTTCTGACGTTAGCCATGGCAATATGATGGGAA
>DLGF01000024.1:34136-225761 GCA_002482545.1 Sporomusaceae bacterium UBA7701 | reverse complement strand
GCAATATGATGGGAAATGGTAGCTATGGCAATATGATGAGCAGTGTGGAATTCCAGTAAGACATAACGCAAGAAGGGGCCCGTCGAATGCTTGAAGGGTTCGTTATTGTAAAACTGGGCGAGATCAAGTGGATTTGATTGAAAACGTGGCTCATCTTCAGGAGGATGAGCCGCGTTTTTTGGGGACAGAAATAACAATAAATCTGAATTGTCAGATGATAATTAATTGCTTATTAAGAGGTATTCGACACGCTTTGACGAATTTTATCTAACGGTTTTTATAAACATTACAGGAGGTTTTTGGCATGCCGCGATTCCGCAACTTAAAAACAGCCAATAAAATTATTTCTTTAATTATCATGATGGTATTCTTCACCGGGCTGGTCGGATACATTGGCTTTTATTATATAGGCCATATCAAAAAAACACAAACAGCAATTTATCAAGAACATCTTCTTCCGGTTAAGTGGTTGAATGCGGCCAGCGCGCAGTCGCGAGCCGTCGAAGCTATCACCATGGAAGTACTGTTGGCGAACCTTGACAAGGCGAAGCAACAAAAACTGCTGAATGATGCGAAAACACGCATGGAGGAAGTAGAAAAATTGCTTGGCGATTATGAGAAGACAATACGCGACCCGAAAGAAGAGGAGAGATTTGCGGCCTTGAAAATGATGCTTGACGTATACCATCGAGAGCGTCATAAAGCTGTGGAATTAGCCTTGGCAGGAAATAACCAGGAAGCATATACATATTTCGCCCAAAATGCGGCGCCCCATATCGGGATGATTAACGACGAATTGGAAGAATCAGCTCACAGGGCCTCGGAAGAAGCGGCGATGCTGAACGAGCACAGTGAGAAAGAAGCTATGATATCGGTCAAGGTCACCATTGCAGTTACAATTTTGACGATGCTCGCTTCTTTGGCCCTTGGTCTGGTAATTGCTCGAACCATAACTAAACCTTTGACGTCAGTATCAAGCCGGATTCAAAATCTGGCTGAAGGGGATTTAACTTCAAAAGCCATTGATTATGATGCAAAAGATGAGATCGGTCAACTGAGCGTCGCATTTAATACTATGACGGCTAATTTGACTCAATTGATCAGGCAAGTTATCCAATCGGCAGCACAGGTAGCCGCTGCGTCGGAAGAGCTTACTGCCGGTGCTCAGCAGTCGGCTCAGGCTTCCACGCAAATAGCGACATCTATTATGGAAGTGACCCAAGGGAGTGAACGGCAGTTAATCACGGTTAGCAAAACTTCAGCCGTAATCGAATCGATTTCTTCCGGCATTCAGCAAGTCGCGGAGAACGCAACTAACGCGGTGGGGATGGCTGATGCCAGCGCGGGCACTGCCCAAAAAGGAAGCCAAGCGGTGGTTGCCGCGATAGATCAGATGAAAAATATCGAAAATGCGGTTACGAAATCGGCAGATGTGATAACAAAACTGGGAGATCGTTCGAAGGAAATCGGCCAGATCATTGACACCATTTCAGGTATTGCGGAGCAGACTAATCTGCTGGCATTCAACGCAGCTATCGAAGCAGCCAGAGCGGGTGAACAAGGCCGAGGATTTTCGGTGGTTGCCGAAGAGGTTAGGAAGCTAGCCGGTGAGGCGCAATCAGCAGCACAGCAGATTGCCGCTTTGATAAGTGAGGTCCAGGACGAGACCGCGCAGGCGGTTGTTGCGATGAACGCCGGTATGCGTGAAGTAAAAACAGGTGCGGAAGTCGTCAATACGGCAGGGGATGCTTTTGCTGAGATTGCATCTCTTGTTACCAAGGTGTCCACACAGGTAAGCGATATTTCACTGGCAATACAGGATATTGCGAAAAGTAGTCGCCAAATTGTTTCGGCAATGCAAGAGATTGAGCAGGTGAGTAAAAACACCGCCGGTGAAACTCAAACCGTGTCCGCGGCTGTCGAAGAGCAATCGGCTTCGATGCAGGAGATCGCGGCTTCCAGCCAAAGTTTAGCCCAAATGGCGCAGAAATTGGAAAACGCAGTGCAACGATTCAAAGTCTAACCGTAGATTTTAATATTTACAACTTGTATTCAGGAAGCAAAGCAACCTAACAATACTGCTATATTTATCCCTGTGGCAGCCAGATAAATGTGGCAGCCTATTGAAAATGCCCGACAAAGACCTCCGACTGGCTGCTTTGGGGCTCGTTTCCGCACCGCATGTAGGCTCACATAGCGCTAGCATGGTCTTTTTGTGTAAGAGTAATATCATTGCAGGATGAAAAAAGAAGGGATACCCCGCGATTTGACTGGGAATAAATTTTTCGTGGATTTATAGAAAGACGGCTTACGATGGTCCGCTTGCCTAAGACAAATACGCTGGATCATTTACCATGATTCTCCTTTCCTTCACAACATTGTCATGCCGATTTCATTAGATATTCATAGCCATGAGCCATAATATAAGCGACAATAAAGATTTTGCGGAAGGTGATACTCCTGGGCTTGTTGGCACAAGCTGAAGGAGTATTGGAGATAGGAATAAGTAATAATATACTAAGAACCTGATGAAATGCTGGACATACGAGGGAGGGATAACATGGCCGAGAGCAAAACAACTAGCCTGAAGGTCGGCGGCATGAGCTGCGTAGCCTGCGCGAGCAGGATTGAGAAAGGCTTAAACGGATTGCAAGGAGTCGTAAAAGCTAACGTCAATTTCGCAGCGGAAAAAGCAAGCGTAACGTATGATCCGGACAACCTCGGCATTAAGGAGATTGCAGCCAAGATAGAAGATCTGGGTTATCAAATTATTCGCGATAAAGTAGACCTGAAAATCACTGGCATGAGCTGCTCCGCCTGCGCTGGCCGCATCGAAAAAGGTCTTGGGCGGTTGCCGGGTGTATATAAGGCTGTGGTCAATTTTGCTGCCGAAAAAGCGACTGTCGAGTATGATCCCGGCGAGATTACGGTGTTCCAGATGCAGTCTGTGGTAGAAAACCTGGGCTATGCCGCCCATAATATCGCAGATGCCCGCGAAGTCGACCGGGAAAAAGAAGCCCGGGAAGCGGAAGTGGCCAGGCAACGATTCCGTTTGACTTTGTCGGCACTCCTTTCGTTCCCGCTGCTGTTGGCGATGGTTATGCATTTTTTCGGCATTATGTGGTCTGTTGGTGAGCTTCTGAAAAACCCTTACCTCCAGCTTGTGCTGGCCACCCCGGTGCAGTTCGTGGCCGGCTGGCAGTTCTATCGCGGCGCCTATAGCGCTTTGCGTAACGGCAGCGCCAATATGGACGTGCTAGTGGCCTTGGGAACATCGGCGGCGTATTTTTATAGCCTCGCCAATGTAATACATCATGCTCCAGATCTCTATTTTGAAACTTCCGCCATCCTCATTACCCTCATCATCTTAGGCAAGCTGCTCGAAGCCAGGGCCAAGGGTCGCACGTCCGAGGCCATAAAAGCACTCATGGGCCTGCAGGCCAAAACGGCCCGCGTGATCCGGGACAGTGAAGAGAAGGATTTGCCGATTGAAGCCGTATTAGTGGGGGATATCGTCGTTGTCCGGCCAGGGGAAAAAGTTCCTGTTGACGGTGTAATTACCGACGGCACATCGACGGTGGACGAGTCCATGCTGACCGGCGAGAGTCTCCCGGTCGACAAAAAGGTAGGCGATGAAGTAGTCGGCGCGACGATCAATAAATTCGGCACCTTTAAATTCAAGGCCACCAAGGTCGGTAAAGATACTGCACTCGCGCAGATTGTCCGCATCGTCGAGGAAGCCCAGGGGTCGAAAGCCCCCATCCAGCGGTTCGCCGATGTCGTCTCGGGCTATTTTGTTCCGGCCGTCGTGGCAATCGCCGTGGTGACCTTTCTGGCCTGGTATTTTATCATCGACCCTGGTAATTTCTCGCGAGCACTGGTGAACTTCACCGCTGTGCTGGTTATCGCCTGCCCCTGCGCTCTGGGATTGGCCACGCCCACATCCATAATGGTGGGAACAGGCAAAGGGGCGGAAAACGGCATCCTTATCAAGGGCGCCGAACACCTGGAAACCGCTCACCGGCTAAAGGCCATTGTTTTGGATAAAACAGGCACGATCACCAAGGGAGAACCCAGTGTTACCGATATAGTCGCCCTAAACGGCTTCGCCGCCGCAGACCTGTTGTCGATGGCCGTGCGGGCAGAAAAGAAATCCGAGCACCCACTGGCCCAGGCGATAGTCAAGCACGGTCAGGAACAGGGCGTAACTGCTGCCGACCCTGACACCTTTACCGCCATTCCAGGGCATGGGGTCGAAGTGTTGCTCGATGGGAGGAGGGTATTGGTCGGTACTCGCAAATTACTGCGCGAGAACAATATTGCCATTGAGGACGTTATCCCCCAGATCGAACGTCTGGAAGAGCAAGGCAAAACGGTCATGCTAATGGCCATCAATAACGAGCTGGCCAGTCTGTTGGCCGTGGCTGATACGGTTAAAGACCACTCAGCGGAGGCGGTGGCTGAACTTAATAAAATGGGCATTGATGTCTGGATGATAACCGGCGACAATGCGCGCACCGCCAATGCTATCGCCGGACAGGTGGGCATCACCAATGTCATGGCGGAAGTTCTGCCTGAGCATAAAGCGGAACAAGTGGAATCACTTAGGCGTGAGGGAAAGATCGTGGGTATGGTCGGCGACGGCATCAATGACGCGCCGGCGCTGGCGATCGCCGATGTCGGTTTCGCTATCGGCACGGGAACCGACGTCGCTATCGAAGCGGCTGATATTACTCTGATGCGTGGCGACCTCCGGGGCGTTGTTACGGCGATAAAACTGAGCAAGGCGACCATGCGGAACATCAAGCAGAACCTGTTCTGGGCGTTAATCTACAATTCGCTGGGGCTGCCGGTGGCGGCGTTCGGCTACCTGTCGCCGGTAATAGCCGGTGCGGCAATGGCTTTCAGTTCGGTTTCCGTGGTAACCAACGCTCTCAGGTTGAAACGGTTCAAGGCTGCCTATGACGAAATGCCGGTAAAAAGAAGGGAAGGATGATTGCAATGACAAAGAAAATTTTTATCGCGGGGATGACATGCGGACACTGTGCCAGTCACGTGGAAGCAGCCCTAAAAGAAGTCGGCGGCGTAAAGTCCGCCAAGGTCGATTTGGCGGGTAATTTTGCCACAGTGGAGTTAGCCCACGAGGTTGACGCCGAAAAGATTAAAGCCGCCGTTGAGGAGGCTGGCTACGAAGTTGTTTCTATAGAATAACCGGGGAACTCAGAGGGGGGTGGGCTGTGGGAGAGCGTGACCTTACTGAAACCATCCGCGAAAGATATAACAGGACCGCTATGTATTACGACTGGATGGACAGGATGATCCCGGAACGTCTCAGAAAAAAAACCATTGAGCAGGCCAGCGGCGATGTGCTTGAAATCGGCGTCGGCACAGGCAGCAACCTTCCCTTTTACCGGGAGGGTTGCCGGGTCACCTGCATCGACTTTAGCCAGGGGATGCTGGCAAAAGCCAAAAACAGGGTGCACTTGACAAAGGTGCCGGTTACTTTGCTGGAAATGGACGCGCAGCATTTGAGCTTTGCTGACAATACCTTCGATACGGTGGTGGCAACCTGCGTTTTTTGCTCGGTGCCTGACCCGGTTCAGGGGTTGCGGGAAGCGCGGCGGGTGTGTAAACCGGAAGGAAAGATCGTGCTCTTAGAGCATGTCCGCAGCGACAATCCGGTTTTAGGCTGGCTGATGGATACATTGAACCCCGTGTTCTTGTTTCTTATCGGGTCCAATATCAATAGACGAACGGTAGAAAATGTAAAAAAAGCCGGAATATCTATCGAGAAGGTGGAGAATGTAGCCGGGAAGATTGTCAAGCTAATCCTGGCCACGGCGTAGGAGACGAAAACCTCATAATTTCTCCATCATACCTTCGTTAAATTTTCATCTAACAAAAGTAAAATGAAGCCAAAGCCCAATTTAGTTAGATGGGGGCGAAGGTTTAATGAATTATGGTAAGCAGATCAGTAAAGAGAACGGAGATAATAACCGATTTTACCGATGGCCGGCTGAGGTGGCGTTAAAGTCTCAACAAAAGTGGCACTGGCGGAATATCTTCGGAGATATGTACAAATTGCCCGCAAAGGTGTCGGTTTACCAGGAGCTGGGCTTACATAAGCTGAGTCGATTGACCGCAGGCAAGGAACAGTTTCCAGGGGAACTGTTCCTTGCCTGTTGTACAAGAAGACTTGCGAAACCGTGAGGTAATGACCCCAGTCTTGTCGCCATAATGAATAAAGCCAACATCATATTTTCCACACAATTTGCCGGTTGCGATATGAGTATGATATCTATAAAAGCCGGAGGGGTTTACAATGAAAGTTCTGGTCGTTGACGATGACGAAAAATTGGTTAAAGTGCTGAAAGCATATTTGCTCAAAGAGGGATATACAGTGGAAACGGCGTTTGATGGATTGGTAGCCGTAGATAAAGTCCTTCGATTTCAGCCGGATGTGCTTCTTCTTGATTTAATGCTTCCCGGCATAGATGGCTGGGAGGTGTGCAAGGAGATACGGCGGACAAGCAATGTGCCTATCATTATGTTGACTGCAGCCGCTGGCGAGGACCAACGGGTCAGCGGGCTCGACCTTGGAGCTGACGATTACGTGACAAAACCTTTCAGTCCGCGTGAGGTGCTGGCCCGTATCAGGGCAATCATCCGCCGAATGAAACCAACGGCTGCGGGGGAAGACCGTGTTCTCCGCGTGGGGAATATTAAGCTGAATTCTGTAAGACATACTGTTACGGTGAACGACGAGACCGTTGAATTAACACCGACCGAATATAAACTGCTGGAATTGCTCATGAGCCATACCGGACAAGCTTTTACCAGGCTGCAATTAGTGGAGCGGACTCAGGGTAACAGCTACGATGGCTTTGAGAGGACCATTGACTCGCATATCAAAAACTTGCGCAGAAAAATTGGCGACGACCCCAACCAGCCCCGTTATATTCGGACAATCTATGGTGTCGGCTACAAGATGGCTGGTGATGATCATGCGTAGCCTGCTGGCCCGTATAATGGCGTTTTCATTCTTGTCGACGGTAGCCATGGTGTCCGCCTTAGCCTTGATCGTTAACTATCAAGTATCGGCCAGTTTCAGCAATTACATCTACATGTACCACGGGAGCGGGATGCATGGCATGATGCGGGGAGGTGATATGGCAGCCATGATGGGGGGCGATATGATGGCAGCCATGATGGGAAGGCCGGAAATAGAATTCCTGGCTTCGTTCAGGCAATCCCTGACGCTAGTGGCAATATTCATGACAGTCGCTGGGGCAGCTGTCAGCTACTATCTAGCCCGTAGTATCTCCACCCCGGTTCTAAATTTAAATAAAGCGGTGAACGCGGTTACTAAGGGCGACCTGGATATTACGGTGTCCGACAGTCGGAAAGACGAAATCGGCCAACTGGCAAAATCGTTTAACTCTATGGCGGCCAGCCTGAAGTCCAGCAACGTGCTGCGGCAAAGATTCCTCGCCGGAGTGGCCCACGAATTACGCACCCCGCTGGCGATATTAAAGGCCAATTTGGAAGGGATAGCCGACGGGGTAGTAATCCCTGATGCTGCCCAGGTGGGCTCATTGACCGAAGAAATTGACCGACTTACCAAAATTGTCGAGGACTTACGTGATCTGTCGCTGCTGGAGGCGGGTCAGCTACGGCTAGAATTTTCGTCAGTAGCAGTAAACGATGTTTTGGCCGACGTAGTCAATAGGATTAAACCTCTGGCCGACGGAAAGAGTATACACCTTGCTCTGGCGTTACCGGATAAGCAAGCTGTTGCCTGGGCAGACCCGACCAGGTTTTGCCAGATCGTCTATAACCTTGTGGTCAATGCGATAAAGTATACGCCGGTAGACGGTACGATAACGCTGTCTGCGACGGCCGAAGGAGATAAGGCTGTGGTGAGCGTTGCCGATACCGGCGTTGGCATTCCACCAGAGAATCTGCCATTCATCTTTGACTATTTTTACCGCGTTGATTCCTCACGCTCCAAGCATAGCGGCGGCAGTGGCTTGGGGCTAGCCATCGTCCGCCAACTCGTCAACGCTCAACGGGGAACGATAAAAGTAAACAGTGTGGTCGGCCAAGGCAGTTCATTTTCTTTTTCCCTGCCTGTCAAACCCTCATAGAATCTCCAGTCTTTCTCCATAATGTCTCCACATATAAGTGGTATATTGTCGGTAAGAATAGGAAAGGGGAGTGAATCATGATGGGAATGATGGGATATGGATTTGGCGGGTATGGGTCATTGGGAGGAGGGATTGGCATGCTTATTGGAATGGCTACGCAATTGGCCTTCTTCGCCGTTATGGTGCTGGGCGCGGTCTGGCTGTTCCGGGCGGTGGCTCGCCCCGGCCAAGGCGCGGCAACCCCGGATGCCCTGGCGATTTTGCAGCAGCGTTATACAAAAGGGGAGATCGGGCATGACGAATATCTGCGGATGAAAAAAGAACTGGCATGAGTTAACTTGACTGACGATATGAGTGAAGGTGATTTCTGTAGCTACCAAGAGAGGCTTTATGCCACTCGCTTGGCTTGGACTTTGAATATTTGTGCGCCGCGCATTAGTCAGACGCATTATACTTTTGGAGCGCCAGGCCTCTGATGGAGAAGGTCTTTCAAGTGACGAGGGTGTTGGATGCGAGTGATAAGCCCCGGCTTGTGCTACCTGCCATCCGCTAATGTGATTCAGTGGGTCAAGCCGGTTTATATAGAACGTCGAACGGATGCGCTCGGCGTTTATTTTTTTCGAGTGGTTGAAATTTACCCGATAGCGGCAAATAAAAACCCACAACAAACTCAAAATTTGTTCATCGGTTTTTCATAGATGACGGCTATACTGTGAAGTGAAAATAGAAGTTAACTTTTTACGGTTTTAATGTGAGGTGAACGGGAGTGTCCACGATATTTTTTCTGGTGAACATTTTTATCATCTGCATGCTTTTGATCCGAATAAGTGAGAAAGCGCGGGATTATGAAAATGATGTAAGCCGCTAGGTGGAAGGGGAAAGAGAATTATGCAAGATAACCGGGATTCAAATGAGAAAAAAGAAGGTTGCCACCAGTCGAAATCCGGCCATGGAATGAAGCACGGCTTAATGATGGTGCTGTGCTGTCTTGTACCCCTAGGATTGGCATTTGGCTTGAAGGCGATGGGCTACGGGACGGTCGCCAGTTACCTCGCGTTTCTGATGTGCCCGTTAATGCACATATTTATGATGCGCGGCATGCATAAGAGGAAAGATCAGGCACAAGACAATGCAGCCCCGTAATCGAGAAGGGGGCATGAGGATGGAAAACTTGGTGATCCAGGCATATCGTACAGCCAAATCCAAGGACCTTTATACAATTACTCAGGCTTTGGAAAAGCTTCTGAGGAAAAAAAGGGCGCCGGCTGCAGCGGGTTACGAAATCACAATCGGGCAAGTCCGAGAGATCTTGCATCGACACAAGCTGGAGTACATTATTCGGTTGTCGACAGTGTACGCCGGCTTTGGAACATGAACGGAGGTATATATGAACGTAACAGCCGACTCTGCCAGTGATAAAAAGAAGGAGAGAAGTGTCCTAAAAGGGATTGGTTCGATTTTATTGGCCATTGTGGCATCATCCCATCACTGGGTACACACCCTGCTCATTGCTCTTGGTCTGACCACCATAGGAACAAGTCTACTGGTACTTCCTGGTCCGCTTCAAGCCCTGTTTTTGATTGTTTCATTGGCAGTGTCGCTACGGTTCATTTTTGTCGCAAAACGGCAATGGCAAAATCAACGCGCCACGGCCACTGTATACCTGATTTCTTCAATTATCTCTATCGTATTGGTCGTTGCGGTTGTACCACAAACTGTCAACGAACTTTTTAATCAGTCCGGACAACGGGTCATACAGGAATATGAGCATAGCGAGACCAGTCAACCAGCGGGCGGCCCCCCGGCGAACGCACAGGACGGTGGTGAAAGCGAAGCTATACAAGGCGCTGGATCTGGTGCCATCGACCATGCAGCTCACCATAGGCAGTGAGACATTTTTGCAGGGCGTGTCGCGACCGGATTTGAAGGTCCAGGGAACCAGATAATCTATGGGCGCATGTGCGGAGTGAAAATCCTCTCCTGGGAGGGGCTTTAATGGATGCTTTGAATCCAGTATTTCCAGAATGTCTTTGAAGCCGGCCCCTATATCAATAGAATCGAAAATGTCTTCGGTAACTTGTAAAAACTGATTGTGGTCAGTCCTTAAATAGGCGACAAAAAGGATAGTTTTGGCTGCAGTACATCAGTAAAATAATTACCTCATTTTTGGTATGAAGAAGCGCAAGTCTGCACAAGTTTCCGGTGCAAAAGCTTGCGCCTTTTTGCTTCTAGGCCACTTTAAAGGTTAGTTAGACTTTTGAGTCGACCCTGTCATCCATTTTAAGGAAGAACATAGTAATACATTCTGGGTAAAGGCCGGCTGGAGACCGGACTTGTATAATTTCCCAGCTGTATTGTATTGAAGCAAGGTCATACTATCATCAAGGAGGTGACGTCATGTCCAGAGTATCAAAGTGTATGTGTGAAGAATGCCATTACAACAAAGGCTATGAATGCCACGCCGATGGTATCGAAGTTCGCTCGAACGGCGACAACCGGGTGAAATCCTCTGCGGGTACATGCTGTAGCACTTTCAAAACAAAGTAAGTGATAACAGGGCATGCTTAAAGCAAGCATGCCCTGTTATCACAAAAGTTTGACGGCGCAACAACTGCGGTCCATATTCAGTAGCTTTTACATAATTAGGGGTCTATGTCAACCCTGGCCGGCATTCTCACGACTGTTTATTTTGCAGAGTCTACCAGTTATGGATTATCGGGATGTCGCCCATATATAATACCACAAAATTTTGCATAAGCTATGAAGGTTTAAGATATCTATATTAATCATATTCCCTACCGTTGCATATAATAGAACATGTGTATAGCCTCTCTCGCGTCAATTCTTGTGACGGGTAGGCCGTTGATTCCAATTTATACAATAAAGAAAAGGTGGGGGACGGACTATGAACAACAACATGGGCGCATGGGGCGTCTTTTTCTTGCTCCTGGGAATCAACATGCGTATCATCGCGGCGATAAAGGAACAATATCCTGATTTTGACTTCCATTTACAATAAACATTCTTTCCAGGTTTTCGCCATTATACACTGAGGTTTTAACTGTGATGATTCCGAAGACAACCTAGACTTTGCTGCATATGATGCGGGAAGGGTAAAGCGATGACTACCGATCCAAATTCCAGGGAGATAGAGTTAGTACAGCATGACAATATTTCCTCGTCTAAAGAAACTTATAAGTTGCTTTTATTAACGTTGATACTTTCTTTATTATCGAGTGTATTAGCATTAGTAGTTGCAATAAAAAGTCATCGAGAAGATGACGCTACAACTAAGAATGGAGAAAAAGATCATAAAAACATAACGAGGGAATTACAAGAATTACGTGACGAAATCGCTTTGCTTAAGAAAAACCCGTCAACCTCGCCTGGGCCTTGCTGATAAGCTCAGATAGATGCCGTGTCTAAAGCCTGCTTCGAGGAAGAGCAGGCCATTTTTATTTTTGCATTTTCACGAAGTCTAGAAAAGCGCGTAATACACCAGACCGAAAGCCGCTAAAAAGGCAATCCCGAGGACGAGAATATCCGTATTGGCCGATTTCGTGGTGCGCCCCGGGAGGAACCATGAATGGCTGAAAGCAAGGAATATTATCCTAATATTGGGGGGATAATTGTCCCCGGGAGACGTTCCTATGAATAAATTTTTACTGAACGCGTTATTTGTCGAAGCCGCGGGTGTAATATTCACCAACTGGTTTCAAAAAGCCTTAAAAATAGCTTGCCGTTAACATTCATGCAGGTATAGCCCTCACCCCGCTTTAGATAAAGGGGCGATTTAGTAAGATACAGGCAATTGCTGCAATATCCGTTACCGCAAAGATTGAAATATATCAAGCTGACTGGTGGATTATACTTGGCGGCAAAATTGTGGAGATAATGGGATGACAGAAAAGAGCACGGACAACATAACTCAAAACCTGAGTCGCCTGAAGTCGCTGATAAGTGAAAGTCGCCAGGTCGAAGAGGACATGGAGAATCTGATAAGCGTTCTACGGGAAGAGCCGGCATCATCAGCCGTTTCCGGCGCGCTCGGATGGCAAGAGCGTACGCTGTTTCCTTCCCTCGCCCCCAACATTACCATTCTCAAAAATATTTTTTACAATTGCAGCGATGTTGTGTTTCATGAATTTATTTATGCCCAGGACTCGGGCACCAAACTGGCCCTTCTCTACATTGATGGGTTGGCGGACAAGGTTCAGGTTAGCGAGCATATCCTTAAACCGTTAATTGCTGATGCATCTGCTACGCCCCCCAACAATCCAGTCGATAAAACACAGGTATTCCGGTTTATTTTGGAACGGCAACTTCGCACCCACCAAACCCGGGAAACCGACCGATTCCAGGACGTGGTGAACACGGTCCTTTCCGGCGATACGGTTCTGCTGGTAGACGGTCATACCCGCGCTATTATCAACGGAGCGCGAGGCTGGGAAAACCGTACGATGGAGGAACCCGGCGGCGAGCTGGTGTTGCGTGGCCCCCGGGATTCATTCGTAGAGACCCTGCGGGTCAATACCGCCGTATTGCGCCGCAGAATCAAATCCCCGGATCTGAAAATTGAGGCCATGACCTTCGGACGCCTGACCCGCACCGATGTAGCAGTCGTTTATGTAAAGGGTGTGGCCAGTGAAAATATGGTGGAAGAAGTAAAGCGGCGCCTTGGACGTATTGATATTGACGCTGTATTGGAAAGCGGCTATATTGAGGAGCTCATTGAAGATAATCCCTGGAGCCTGTTTCCCCAGATAAACCATACCGAACGTCCAGACCGGCTGGCCGCCCGCCTACTCGAGGGGCGAGTGGGCATACTGGTGGATGGAACCCCCTTCGCCTTGTCCGTGCCATCTCTCTTTGTCGAATACTTGCAAGCGCCTGACGATTATTATGAACGGTGGCAAGCCGCCACGGCCTTGAGGATACTGCGTTTTGTCGCGCAGTTTCTTTCCCTGGTTGTCCCCTCGTTTTACCTGGCCGTCATCACTTTTCACCACGAGATGCTGCCGACGGCACTCCTGCTAAACTTCGCCGCCCAGCGCGAACATGTCCCTTTTCCGGCTTTTATGGAAATCTTACTAATGGAAATTATGTTTGAAATTCTGCGGGAAGCCGGACTCCGTCTCCCTAAAGCGGTGGGACAGGCGGTAAGCATCGTCGGCGCCCTGGTCCTCGGCGAAACAGCCGTGCGGACCGGCCTTGTCGGCGAAGCTACCGTAATCGTCGTCGCCGTTACCGGCATCTCTTCGTTTCTCCTTGCCCATTCAAATAGCCTCGCGGTACGTTTGCTCCGGTTTCCCCTGCTTTTGCTGTCGGGATTTCTGGGGCTATTCGGGCTGATGATCGGCCTAACAGCAATTTTTATCCATATTTGCTCCTTGCGCTCCTTCGGAGTTCCCTATCTGTCGCCCCTGTCGCCGTTTACTCCGTCAGATCAAAAAGATACCCTGGTGCGGGCTCCCTGGAGGGCCATCCTGACCCGCCCGCACCTGATCGCTCGGTTCAACAAGACACGCCAGACCGGCATCAGTCCAGCCGAAAGGATTTGAAGGAAATGACGGAGCATGGCAAAATCACGGCAGGCCAGCTAACCCTATTGATAACGAACACCGTCTTGGCTTCTGCTATTCTCTTTGCGCCGTCCGCTATTGTAAAACACGCCGGGACGGATGCTTGGCTGTCCCTCCTGATCGCGACCTTGGCGGGAGGCATGTTGGCTTTGCTGGCCATACATCTTTGCAAACTTTTTCCCGGCGCAACAATCTTCGAATTTCCAGAACTCCTCCTGGGTAAGGTTTTGGGAAAGGCGACGGCTATACTGTACATATGGTGGAATCTGCACATATGCGCCGAAGTGATCCATGAATTTTCGTTTCTTATGATGACCGCCTTTATGCCCGAAACGCCCATTCTTGTTTTCCATCTGATCATGACTGCCATTGCTGCTTATGCCGTCTGGCACGGCCTGGAAGTATTAGCCCGGGTGGCTCAGTTATTTGTACCCTTCATTCTGATATCCACCCTCTTTTTGTTTGTACTGGCCATACCGCAGATGCATATGGCTCATCTGTTTCCGATCTTCGACACCGATCCATTATCCATCCTCAAAGGCTCCGCCGTACCGCTGTCCTGGTTCGGCGAAATCATGGCGTTTACGGCTGTGCTCCCCTTTCTCAACAACCGGGCGGAAAGTTCGACCCGCTCCGTGTTGTTCGGCATTTTCCTCGTATTCCTGTTTTTTCTGATCACTGTTGTGGGCGTTGTGGCTCTACTCGGCCCAGTCATCACAGCGGCTAACTTGTTGCCCCTCCTGACTGGCGCAAGGCTGATCCATATCAGCACCTTTGTGGAACGGGTCGATCCGGTCTTGGTGATTGTCATTGTTTTGGGTGGTTTCTTGAAAATCAGCCTGTTTTATTGGGTGGCCGCATTCGGCAGCGGCCAAATAGCCGGGTTGAGGGATTACCGTCCGATTGTGGTGCCTGTCGGCTTCTTCTTGTTTGTGTTGTCCATGAGTCTTCACGAAAGCCCGGCTGACTTGCTGGATTTTCTGGGTACAATATGGCCGGTTTACGCTATCGGCATTTTTGAAGCAGGCATCCCGGTGGTTCTGTTAGCTGTGGGGATTTATAGGGCGGCCCGCGGACGAGGTGACTCGCAATGAAGGGTAGAAGACTATCCTTGTTTTTGCTGCTGATCATGGTTAGCCTTTTGGCAACTGGCTGCTGGAGCCGCAAGGAATTGCCCGATATTGCCATTATCCTGGCGGCGGGGGTTGACCGGACACCGGAAGGGAACGTAACCCTCACCTTACAGATCGTCAAGCCTAGCGCGGCAAGCGGGGGCGGCGGCGCAGGCGAGCCGGGAAAAGAGCAGGCGACAGTTATGGTAGTCAGTCAGACAGGCAAAACAGTGGCCGACGCCCAGCAGGGCCTCGCCACGCGGTTGTCCCGCAAGCTGCACTGGCCCCATTGCCTGGTATTTATTGTAGGCGAGGCCGCAGCCAGAGATGGTCTGCGTGACATCACTAACTATTTTTCCCGGTCGGCGGAACCACGTCAGACGATGTGGATAGCGGTCACACCAGGCCAGGCCCTGGATATCATCAACAGCCACTCCGAAATAGAGAATACTTCCGCCCAGGCAATTGCTCAGATGTCTTTGCAAAATAGCGGCCTACATATGGAATACCATGACTTTATGTATGACCTGTCCAGCGGAGAAAGCAACCCGGTCGCCCCCCGCATCGAGATAATCCGTCAGGGGACGCCACAGGGTCCAGGCGGCGCAAAGGGGGAAGCAGCACATAACGAGGCGGTGTTTACCGGAACAGCGGTATTTAGAGGCGACCGCCTGGTCGGCTGGCTTGATGAGAAAGATACCATGGGCCTCGAGTGGCTGCGAGGAGAATTGGAGAAAGGCATATTTACGGTGCCTTCGCCATCTGCCCCGGGTAAGTATCTGTCGTTTTCTATCCTCAAGAGTACGACCAAGGTAGAGCCCGAATTCGTGGACGGAAAAGTCGGGTTTCATGTCATCATCATGACGGATGTTGACCTGATTGAGCAGCAGGATACTGCGGATGTCACTCAGCCTGAGATATTAGAGGCCGTCCAAAAAACAGCCGCAGACGAGATTGAAAGGTATGCCCGGGATGCCTTGTTTAAAATGCAGGTTTTGTACAGAACCGACGGCTGTCATTTTGGTGAACATTTTCATCAAAAATACAAACAAAAATGGAAAGTAATGGAAAAGGACTGGAATGGATTTTTTGCTGATGCCGGTGCCGATATCCACGCCACGGTCGCTGTTCGCCATTCCGGCATACTTGGAAAACAGGCGAACTTGCGGGAATCCCGATAATACTAGCTGCTTCGTACAAAAATGCTTACCGAGAAGGGGGAATAGGAGTGTTGGCATCAGTAATTCTAGCTATGTTACTGACGGCAGGCTTGAAATTTTCTTCCCTCATACGACATAACATGCGGCGTGAAATGATGGTGTACGGATTCTATCTTTTACTGGCTCTGATACTAGCCGTACCGCATCTGGGGGGATGGCCAATGCTCAACCCGGACAAAGTAATCAAGGCATTATTTCAACCGCTGGCGGAATGGTTAAAGTAGCAATTCGCGGCCTATATAGTTGCAATAAACACATTTTAATATTTTATCCTTAACCAAAATTAAGCATATACATAAGTTTTTGTTTTGCGGTCGGATCAAATGTTTAAGGAAGTTTTCAAGAAGAAGAGTTTCGAGCAAGCCCCGATGGTAGTACCAGGACTTTATTCTGGCAAACTTCGCCCACTCCCAGGTCATTTTCCATTTAAGATTTGTTGAATTTGCTTTTGTAACTCTTTTATTTGTTTTTGCATATCATCTGTTTGCTTTTCTTCCTGTTGTTTTTCTTTTTTCTGCTGCTTTTCTTGTTGTGTGGCAGTCAGTGCTTGTTCTTGAGCGACTATCGTGGTCATCAAGGTTCCAACTGCGGCTAAGAAATTACCCAATACATTTATTTGATTTACGTTTAATCCTTTTGACAAGCCCAATGCAACAAGAGCTGCTAAGATAGCAAGTTCATCGGCGGACAATTCAAAAAAGGGCATTTCAATTTGCATTTTTTCACCCCTTTAATAAATGATTGAGGGGGAAGGCGGAGAAGTTAATCTTTCAAATTGTTCGTTTCGGTTAACTTATTTAAACGCTTCTGTAGTTTTTGTATTTCCGTTTCTATTTCTAAAATTTCAATTTGTGCTTCTCTACGTTGTTGCCATTCATAATTTTGAATCGATGAAGATTTCGTTAGGAGTTGGCCTATTACAAGAAAAACATTGCCAACAATTGTTTGTTCTTCAGGTTGTAATTCCCTTGCCAATATTATTCCTGTATCAATAGCGAATTCCATGGCTTTATCTGGACCGATGGGTTTAAGACGGGTTGCCATCAATTTCATAAACGGCGATATTGAATTCATTCATACCCCTCCATCTTCCATTCAATTTTATACTTATCATAAAAATATATGATCACGTCCTATTTTATATTTCAGGGGCTACCAGGCTGTTTAAAGTAATGTGGAGTTGATAACAAAAGGAGGCTTGCTGATGATTAAACGCTTTCACTCCCTGGTCGTTACCGTTATTGCCGCCATTTTAGTTGGATGCATGGTTCTGGTCGGCTGTGGCGGTAGCCTAGGGAAACCGTTGCCGGAACTGGCCCAACCACCCAATACGGCGATTCCTCCGGCGCAGGGGAGTGTGTCCGATGCTCGCAACACCCCGATTGTCCGGGCCGTACAAATGGCTGGCCCGGCTGTTGTCGGAATAACCAATAAAGCATACGCGAGGGATTCATTTAATCGTCAGGTTATGGTCGAAGGCACCGGCTCAGGCGTCATTTTTGACGCCAACGGGTATATTGCGACCAATAATCACGTTGTGCAAGACGCAAAGGAAATTGTGGTAGCCTTATCTGACGGTCGCACTTTACCCGGACGGGTACTTGGAACCGATCCGGTGACCGATCTGGCGGTGGTAAAGGTTGATGCTACGGGCCTTCATGCCGCTACATTTGGCGATTCCGACGCCATTTTGGTGGGCGAACCAGCGATCGCCATCGGGAATCCGCTGGGGCTGGAATTCCGAGGCAGTGTGACCGCAGGGGTCATAAGTGCCCTAAACCGATCAATTGAACTGGATGAGCGGCGTTTCAAACTTATTCAGACCGATGCGGCCATCAATCCCGGTAATTCGGGCGGCGCGCTAGTTAATGCCGACGGAATGGTAATAGGCATAAACAGCGCGAAAATTGCCGTTGCGGGAGTGGAAGGTATAGGCTTCGCCATACCAATAAACAGCGCCCGCCCTATTTTGCAATCCATTATTGACAAGGGGCGGGTGGTAAGAGCCTACTTGGGGGTGGGGCTCTTAGACCGCAATCTTGCTACACAGTATGGGTATGACATTACTATTGACAAAGGCGTTTATGTAGCAAAAATTCATAAAGGCGGGCCGGCAGCTAAGGCCGGCATTGTCGAGGGAGATGTCATTATATCTGTGGGAGGGATAGAGGCTAATAGCGTTGCTGATTTGCGGACGGTAATGGATTCCCAACAAGTAGGCAGTGTTGTTAGCGTCGGTATCATCAGAAATGGTGCATCGGTGACGAAAAACGTGACATTGGAGGAAATGCCGGTTAAATAGTATACACCAGGCGGTCACCGGTTTCACTTCGTTGCCGGGGCATCCTATTGCGAACATAACGAGACCATTCCCATATTATACAGTAAAGCAGCATGGGAGTGTGTATAGCATGATAATGACTCCAGACATTGTCAATGGCTGGAGTCATCTCGGTTAATATATCTCTCTGGCGAGAATTATGAGACTAACTTTTGCTGATAATATCAACAAAAGCGGAAATGAGGTGGTAAGCTTGCAAGACAGGTTTGTAAGAGGCTACTTGGCTGGGGCTGTTGCTGGGGTAATCATGGCCGTCTTAGATCTAATACCTTTCATGCTTGGTATCACTAAAGTTCGATACCTTGATATGGCAGCAGTGGTGATATGGGGTGACTTTCCGAAAGCCACTTGGGAAGAAATCTTTGCCCAAGTTCTTCATATAGCGGTTGCGGGGCTATTCGGAATTGCATTCGCTTATCTACTTCCCAGGCTAGAAAGCAAGTATCTTTTGCTTAAAGGCTCAACCTACGGCGCGGCAACCTGGTTTATAATGCACACATCGGGTTCATTTTTCCATGTGCCTATTTTGGAGAAATCGACGCCGGAAACAACCTTATCACATCTTGTCACGGCAACGATATACGGTTTAGTTCTTGCTTCGGTGCTTGCTTGGTTAGAGAACTATGTGAAGAGCGAACAAAAAAGCCATATGTTTAGTCATACAGTGCCATCACCAGCCTACAAGCACTATACCCCACCCACTCCCCCTGAAGAAGACGATGATGAGAGTAAATGAGGTGTTGTTTTTTGCTCTCAGCTTGTTATGAGCTGGATTGATAACGCGAATGCCGATAAAGGCGATGAGCGGACAAGCTATGCATACCTATTGACAAATTATTAAACATAACGAGATTACTCCCATATTATATAATAAACATAGTATGGGAGTGTGTGAAGCATGGTAATGACTCCGGATATTGACGACCTGCCATACACTGAAAGGCGAGGCGTCAAATACTTCGAACTCGTGGCCGAACCCGTCATTCAGGAGATACTTCCCGGAATTTTCATCCAGGGATGGGGCTACAACGGCAGTATTCCGGGACCGACGATCAAGGCCTATCCGGGAGACTGTATTAACATCAGGGTATACAATTCTTTGAATGAACCTACCAGCGTTCACTGGCATGGACTGGACATTCCGAAAGACATGGACGGCGTCAAAATTCAGCATGGGGAATATATTGATCACCGTTTTCGGTTAGTAAATCCGCCGGGCACCCATATGTACCATACCCATTTCAATGTGGCCAAGCAGGAAATGATGGGCCTGGCGGGCGGGCTTATCATCCTTGATCCCTGTGAATCGGAGCAATGCTCTTTTGAATATCTTCTGATATTACAGGAGTTTGCCGTTAAAGGGCTGCGCATGGGAGAGTTGAAGCCAGGTCGATTTGAAGTTGAACCGTTAAGTGATGATTTGAATTTTTTCACAATCAACGGACGCAGCTTCCCCAATACGTCGATGTTGCCTGTTAGGGCGGGCGAGCGTATACGCATCCGCATAGCCAATCCCGGGATGAAGGCTCACCCGATGCATTTACATGGTCACCAGTTTCTTGTTGTCTCGGCTGACGGGAATGATCTAAACGCTTGTGCCCGGATGCTCAAAAATACTGTGTTGGTAGCTTCCGGTGAAACATACGACATTGAGTTTGTCGCTGACAATCCGGGAAACTGGCCGTTTCATTGCCACATTCCGCACCACACGGCCAATAATATGACTCCCGAGACGGGCGGGATGTTTACAACCTTGTGTTATATACGTGAATAACGCTATATAAGCTAATAAGGCAGCCGGGGTTATTCCCCGCGACTGCCTTTTGGAAAAGATGTCATTGCGTTTAAAGGTAGGTTTCGCACACAGATTACCTGCTTTGCTGTTTGGCGTGCAAATCCATCAGCTTATAGATAATATAAGAGACCGTCAGGCCGTAAGCCAAGAAATTAAAGATATGGAACATTGTTGTTGTACTGTCACTTCGCATTTGTGGAGCAACATCCATTATTTTGACAACAAGCCCCATTCCTCCTAATGACATAAGCCCGGCTAACCCCAGCCCTTTTAACCAGTAAAAAGGTTTACCAGTTATTTTTATAAAATACGCCAGTAAAACTGCTCCTGCCGAACCTATCATCAGATGGGCAATAGCGCTCACAATTAATCCTGCGGGCGTATTAACTTGAGCTGGAGCAAGAAATAACTCTCCTGACGTTTGCATGCTCGACATAAGGATTAAACCAAGAGATTTCTCTATTACGGAAAGAATGTGCAATACCGCCGTGCCCAATATTCCAGCTATTACGCCAATTGTAAAAGTATCACTTTTTATTTTTGCCAAGATGTCTACAGTTGAATCTTCCAGCGACAAATCTATAGGCGGACTAAGCTCGGAAGCATGCTCAGACAAAGCGGCATCGTTCGTTTTTGCTTTATCACTAGTTTCCGGTTTTTTCTTTTTATTGTGAAACCAAATAGCCACAGCCTCATCCCTCTTTCTGTATTTGTTTAGCCTGCATATATATTCTTCATAGATATGTGAGGCGCTATTCACCAAAGCACTATATTTCCGCTGAGAGATAGTACCAGTAGTCCGGTAATACATTTATCGGACTGCTGGTACTCCTAAAATTTACCGCATATTATAAGATTTAGCGGGCCATCTCTCAGCACTTGTGACGTATTGCTGATAGTGAGCATCTTTTCACAGTCCGGAGTTGACGAGTGTTCATAAGATTTTCACACCCCTATGATACAATGGAGCCAAAGGTCACAGGCCCAGAATGTCCTGTGTGACCTCTCTCCTGCTTTTCTGTGAGAAAATCGAAAATGGGGTGATGTGGCGTACATTAGCGCGTGATCCATGCCTCCCTCTCCAGAACCGCAACCATCATTTTGAAAGGAGAGCTTCTTATGTGGACACACATGGCAAATTTCGGGCAATCTTCCGGTTCCTCCGGGTTTAATTCGGCGGCAATGGGGCACGGGATGGGGTACTATAATGTGCAAGGGGCTGGGATGATGAACCTCTCGAATGGGCAAGCAATGGGTTACATGGGAATGCCTGGCTCTGGTTTCGACATATTTCAGGGCGGTATCTTAACAACACTGATTACCGTGCTGTTTTGGGCGCTGATTCTGGCCGGGGCGGTCTTTCTGGCCCGGAGAATCTGGGACGCACTCAGCGCCAGAAAGCAGGGCGGCGTGGCTACCGCGGCTCCGGGCCAGGCTTTTGAAATACTGAAGGAGCGCCTTGCCAAGGGTGAGATTAGCCGCCCCGAATTTGAAGAACTTAAACAAATCCTTGCCTAAAAAAATCGAACACAATGACTCCCCAAGAGGCGCAAAACCAGCGCCTCTTTATTTTGCATAAGCTTATGCGCCGGGTTGTTGCTGTAAATTAGTTGTATGGCGCTTTTAGACACAGAGTATATTTTTTGCCCAAACACAAACACTACCGATACAAACTTTTACTTGGAGTGGATGGCATGCGGTTCCTGAAATTCGTTCTATTTCTAATAATCATTGCTATTTTGGCTGTAGGAGGCATGATATACGCTACGCAGATGGGATGGGATATGTCGAGCGTAACTTCATTACTAGGAAACTGGCATGGCGCGGCCAACCAGGGGCGCGCAGGAATGGACGGACACCAAATGCCCGGAATGGGAGGACCAGTTCCGAGCCCTTTTAACGCGACGGCCAGTGACAATCGGGCAAATTTGAATCAGGCCTTGACATCGTTTAACCAGGCCATTGACCTAATTACCATCGACCCTTATTCGCAGATCACTATGCCCAACCGGATGAGCGACTATCCGCGAGATAATACAACAGGCTCCACGCCAGGTACAACCAACAAAGAAAATGTCACCATAAATATCAACCCGCCAACGACGGGGACAGCCCCCGGTACGACGACCGCCCCCCCAGGAGCGCCCCCGGCAAGGGATTTGCCGCCTTCGGTAAATATCGTATTTGACCAGTACAAGCTGGAACAAGTGCATGACGGCATTTTCAAATTATCGCAGGCTCAGATGCTGCTCAACGAATTAAACAATGACCTGGCTGATCAAAGCATGATGGGCGAAGCCAATCCACCTGACCAGCAGACCCTTGTTGCCCGCTATAATTTAACGCTAAATAATCGGAATAAATTGACCCTGGCCAACCGCCTGCTACGGGAAGCTGCGGTTCTTGTGAATATAAATCCGTACGCTCCGCAAAGCGGGTATGTATTTAATAATCAAAGAATGCAGCAACTCCACCAAGGGATCACTGAATTGGCGAAAAGCACCGTAATGCTCAACCGGCTTAATGAGGAATTCAATCAGCAACTGATGCTGATCGCAAATGATTTACGGATGGCCGCTTACAGCATGCCTGCCACGCACGGAGGGAGCCTGTTTTCCTGGCTGGGAAATAGCTCTTTGATTCTGAATTTGGCCTTCCTGGTGATTGTACTAGGAATCGTACTGGGGGTCTTGATCTTGATCAAGCGCTTGCTTCGCGATCTGTTCAGTTCTCCGAACAATAACCACGACGGCCCCAAAAAACTGGGAAAGGGATGATGTGAAATGAACGACACGCTGCGAAACGATCCGATCTTGCGGGCGATTTTGGTTGTCTTCATTGGGCTGCTTGTTTTCGGTTTCCTGTTTGGGTTCAATTTCGGCGGTACCGGAGGCGGAAGTCTTGGGGGACACCATGGAGCAACCATGGAGGCCGGTTACGCCGGCGGCAGCCTGTTCGGCGGCTTGATAGCCGGGCTGATAACTTTCACAATCAAAATCCTGACACTGGTACTAGTCTTCGCGCTGATCGCCGGCATAATCGCCGGAATCCGCAAGTTTCTTTCCCAGCAGGACGGGTGGGCAAAAACCTCGCCGACTATGAATGCAATTAATCAAGATCCGCTACTGAAAACCATCTTAATTGTTGTTGCAGGTGTTATCGCCTTTTACTTCATCATGGGCCTCTTCAACAGCCTTAGCTTTGTCAATATGGGCGGGTATATGTACAGTCCCTATTACAGCTTGTTTGCCCTGCTCGGTTTTCTGATAAAGTTACTGATTATCGCGTTTATCGTCTCGGTAATCTTCGCGCTGGTGCAATATATCAAGGCGCAGATGCTCGACGCCAAACCGCAGGAGGCAGCAAGGCAGGAGCCTACACAGGCATTGCTTGCCGAACCTGTCGGGCAAGACGATGAAAATGAATCAACCGGGGAGAAGAGATATTGAACATCCGCTTCGATTTTGCCATCCACTGGCTGTTTGCCGTGGTGTTCGCGATACTCACGATCAGTGGCGTCGCCATGATCGGGGCCGGCTTCGGCTGGCTTCTCCAGTACGACATTGCCCTGGCCGATTACGTCCACCGGATAGCGGCGGTATTCTTCGTAGTATTGACGCTAATTTACATCGGCTCGGAAGTGATGAACGACCTGAGAGGGAATATATCGCGGCATCGATGGGGAATATTCAAGCCGAAAAAATACGGGCTATTCACGTTGACGACCAGTGTCATGCTTATCTTGAGCGGGGCGATCATCTGGGGGAGCGACGACACGAACAGCGCTGCGGTAGCCTTCGCGATGTTCGTGCATGAGAAGTTGACCTATGTCGCTCTGGCGGGGGTTATCTGGCACATTTATCAAAAAGCGCACGCGCTGATATGGCCTCGTTTCCCAAAAGAAGAAGGAGGCGCCACCAATTTGATGTTGGAACCGGGATTCAAGCTATTCATCTGGGTGCTGGTCACCGCGTATTTTTTCTCCGCTGCGGCCATCATCATCTCTGCCGCGGGGCCGCCGCCCGGCAACATTCAGGTCCGGAAGTTCATGGCCGGAATGGATCAGGCGATGGATTCCTCTTTGATGGGGCTGGCAGGTAAGGATATGGGGGTTAATCCAGTGATCAAACTAACCCCTCTTGTGCTTGTTGAGACTCTTCTGGCGGCAATGGCGACCTCGATTTTAGTAATGTGGCGCAGAGGGAACAAATGAATCCGACGAAACTACATTTTTGGCAACTGACAGGCGTCTTCGTACTGCTAGTCATTGTAGCCGTAGGTCTACAGTGGCACAGCTACCAAGTCCAAGAAAAAAATATGATGACCCAGATGATGGGGCAGAGTATGGGCAACATGATGCGGACGATGCACGCGTCGAATGTGACTACGGCGCAGCTTCTCACATGGCGGACCGAAAATGGGGGGATGGGCAATTCCCGGCAGAAGGAATCGACGGAGTCTATGCAATGGATGAATCGCTTTACAACAAATACAATTTTTATTTTGTTGCCATTCATCATGGCAGGAACGGCTTTCTTGCTGATCGTCTGGCACAATTTGGGGTGAACGGCGAATGGATTTCCTGGGTTTTCTGGGTTCAGCGTATACCTTTTTTCTGGTGGTCATGCTGGTTGTCAGTTTAGGGCTGGCATTGATGGCAGCAGTCCGATTTATTGTCGGCAAAAAAAAGAAAGCGGATATCGACGCTAAATATTCAGTACGAGGAGGAGTTTCGATGAACAACTGGTTACGCTACGCACTGTATTCGTTTCTGGGTATCCTGCTACTGGTCGCCATCATGGGCTTGCTGGCTCCCGATAACCCATACGGCAACATGGCCGGCATGCAAATGCAGCAGATGGGGCCGATGTCCGGCGGCATGCAGGCGCGTCAGGGGAATGATATGCGGATGAACGCCGGCATGATGAATATGGGCAACATGCCGCCGAGGGGCGCCTACCCCGCCAGCGGTATGGCCGGGATGCAGATGCAACCAATGCAACCGATGGGCAACATGGGGGCGTCTATGCCCCAGATGGCGCCGATGCAGGGAGCATCCTATCCCCAAGGAGCTATCCCGATGAACGGTGTCATCGTCATGCCGTTGCCCAATGGCGGTGTCGCGGTCATGCCGATGAACAACATGGGCCAGATGCCGCAGGCCGCCGGCATGGGCATGGTGCCGATGAGCAATACGGGACAGATGCCGCAGGGAGGCGGCATGGGCATGATGCCGATGGGTAATACGGGACAGATGCCGTCAGGTAGCGGTATGACCCAGATGCCATCAAGCGGTGGCAGTTCGTCGGGGGGCGGCGGTATGGGAATGATGTAAAGGGGAGAGGAATATATGCATATCCATAGACGGCTTATCGCATTGTTGGTCATAGTTATGGTAGTAGTAATTGCCGGTTGCGCGGGGCAGCAAAAGCCGGCTCCAAATCCAGCGCCAGGGCCAGCAAATATGAAGGCGATGGAGGACCCTGTTCCCCTTATCAATCAGATGAACCAAGCGGCAGATGATGTTGCCGCCAAGGCCAAAGCGAACCAACTCCCGCAGGCCAGGCAGTCAAGCAGCAATTTAATCTCCCTGAACGATCGGCTTGCGCCAAATTTTAGCGATACGGCGTTCCGGGATAACTTGCACCACGCGATACAATCGCTGAATGATGAAGTAAACAAACCGACTCCGAATCCGGCTGAAGTGGACAAAGGGGTTCAAACGGTAAAGGGATTATTGCAGCAGGCCCCGAACAAAGTGATGAAAATGTAGGGAGAAGCCTTACAAGATTATGGCCCAGCATTACGTTGCTGGGCCATAATTTTTTTCTTATCCACTTCGAGCGGGTGACGTACGCAGATGAGAAGGAGGGAACAGATCGAAAGCGTTTAAGCTGCTGAAAGACGCAAATTTACGTAAAACAACATAGCCAAATAGTTCGGGTTAAATTTTCCGGAAAAGAAAGAAAAGGGCGAGCCCTGTAATTTTGTCGCCCGAGCTGTCGGGACGAAAGCGAGCGTTCATAAAGTCTACCCGACATAAAAGAAGGGTCCGCCGGACTCTCTTAAGCCTTTTGGTTTCATTAAAAAATTTTTTTCACACAAGTCATTCGCAGTATCTTCATCAGTTATTCATAAATTTTGTTTATAGTAGAAGTAAAATTGAAGGCACTAGCTAGGAGGCATAATTGTGGACTGGAGCAATCTGGGATATTTGATCTTTTTCGGCGCGATGGCGTTCATGATGTTGCGGGGCGGTGGCTGCTGCGGTGGTGGTCATCAGCAAAGAGGTGCCGACAGCGGGCAAGCCCACGGTGGCAATGCTGGCGCTGGTGGTTGCTGCGGCAGCGGTCACGGAGAACACAACAACGGTTACCATGACAGACACGACAAGGACGCGCACGAGAGTCACGATAGCTCCGGAAGCAGGTCAGTTTCCCGAATTCAGCTGTCGAAAAAATTGGCAGAAAACTTTGCCACTACACATTTTGTAGTTGGGGGGATGACCTGTCAGCACTGCGCGGGAATGGTCGAAAAGTCTCTCCTCGGCAAGGCTGGAGTCAGCAGCGCCAAAGTTTCACTGCCTAAAATCGTCGAAGTGACCTTCGACCCAGAGGTTGTCAAGGTAGAGGACTTGAAACAGGTCGTCCGGGAGGCCGGCTATCTGCCAGAATAAGCAGCAATACATGGAGGTATAGAATGCATCCGATACTTTTCAGCATAGGCAGTTTCGATGTCCGAGTCTGGGGGGTCATGGTTGGTCTTGGCATCATCGCCGGCTACTTGTTGGCCGTCCGACTGGCGAAAGGCAGCGAATTTACCGAAGAAATATTAACCGAATATCTAATTTATGCGATCATCGCCGGTTTCATCGGCGCCAGGCTGTGGGAAGTTGCGTTTACTTGGCGGCAATACGCGGACAACCCTGTGCACGCCCTGATGTTCTGGCAAGGTGGCCTTTCTATACAGGGGGCGGTGGTTGCGAATGTGCTGCTGGCATGGTGGTATACACGCCGGAAAAAGCTCTCCTTCTGGCGCTTCGCCGATCTTGGCGCCCCCGGTCTCATCTTGGGTCAAGCGTTCGGCCGTATCGGCTGTATTTTTAACGGCGATGCGTACGGCAAGCCCACTGACGCCTGGTATGGAGTGGTTTACCAGCCGGGCACCTCGGCCTACAACGCCTGGGGGGCCACCCCGCTCATACCAGCCGAGCTATTCGAAGGGGTCCTGGATTTTGGGATACTCATTATTCTGTTGTGGATCTTTCGCCGGAAAAAGTTTGACGGCCAGGTGGCCTTGTGGTATTTCATCATGTACTCAGCAGCCCGATTCTTCCTTGAATTTGTCCGCACCGACAGCCTGATGCTGGGTGAACTCAAGGCGGCCCAACTGGCGGCGGCCCTTACGGCGGCTGTGGCGGGAGCAGTCCTGCTGTGGTTTTCGTCGCGACCTGTCAGCCAAAAGCATGCCAGAAAGAAAGCAAGGGCCTAAAGAATGGGATAGAGGGAGGTGATTGGGAATGGAAATTTATATTGAGCCGTCGGCCCGCGACTACATTTCCAAAAAGAATCCCCAGAAAGCGATTACCCTCGGAGTGGGCAAACGGGACGCCGCTCATTGCGGCTGTGGAGTAGGCGCTGGCGTCTATCCGTCGGTAAAACTAGGAGTTAGTCCTTTTGATGTGGAGGATTACGATAAAGTAACCGTAGACGGGATCGATGTCTTTTTCCCCAACTCGGTTGCAAATGTATTTAGGACCGTTACCGTGAAACTTGAGGGAGTATTTTTCTATCGACAATTACTGGCCATGAGCAGTTAAAGGAAAAGAGAAACGGCTGAAAGGGGAAATGTAGATTGGCAGAGTATGGATTATGGCCGATGGTAATCATCAACACCTTGATATTCGTAGTTTTCGCCTTTAGTTTCGCCCGCCCGCAAACCGGCAGAGACTGGCGATCCTTCGGGGCATTCGCGGCTTTTATCGTTGCCTTGTTTACCGAAATGTACGGGTTCCCTCTGACCCTTTATCTTTTATCAGGCTGGCTGGGGAGCCGATATCCCGAGTTGACCATGTTCTCGCACAATGGGGGCCATCTCTGGTATACCTTGCTCGGACTAACGGGCGACCCGCACCAATATCCCATCCACGCACTGAGCGATTGGCTGATTATGGGCGGCATGCTGTTTTTGGCGGTGACCTGGCGGTACTTGTATAAAGCGCAGCGGGAAAAACGGGTTGCCACCCAAGGCCCGTACGCGCTTGTGCGTCATCCACAGTACGTAGCGTTCATCGCGGTCATGACAGGCTTCCTGATCCAGTGGCCGACAATCTTAACCGTGCCGATGTTTCCCATTCTGGTTTATATGTACATCCGCCTGGCCAAAATGGAAGAGAAGGAGTCGCTCGCGTTTTTCGGTGAGGAATATGCCAGATATATGGCAGAGACACCCGGTTTCATACCGAGGCTCCCGCGCTTTCTCAGGGTAAAGGAAGCGGGCAAGAAGTTATGAGCAGCCCGCCCAGCAGAGGATACTGAAAGGACTGAAGTACGGAGCTTATGTAGCCGCCTTTATGGCCATGATGTGGATTATGCATTGATGGTAAATCTTTAGGTGCGGCCTATATAAGGAGGTGAGAAAGCAATGACCTGGATGGTGCTTCGTCCGATAACCCATTGCAAAGAGGGACACATTATTTAGTCCCGGGCAGGACGGTAAAAGACCCGTGTTAGAAACGGCACGGCCATTGGCCGTGCCGTTTTGCTGCCTGGTAAATCGACTATTTTGGCTTAAACGTATTGCAGCAGGTCCCGTCGGAAGATTTGACCTGCCGGTCGCCGCTAGACATAACCTCAATGCCGTCGGCATGGCATTCGAAATTCTGGTTGTGATGGCACTCCTCGCACATGCATTTCACCACTTTTGACATGATAACACCTCCTATGAGATATCTTTGCCGCAAGAAAGTTCGGGTATGTACCCAATACCTGTGGTTAGATTTGGCTGAGGAGCGTGGGTAAGTTAATTAAACAATCATAATGTAGCCGAATCCGTAAGGAGCGGGGGAACCAATTATTGGGGTGAAGCAGTAATGCAGGGAGAGCCTTTTGCCCTAACCCGACAGCTAACCCCGTAGGCTTAGAAAGGCAAGGGATGAGAGAATACTGGGTAAAATTTTTTAGAGTATTTTTGTTTGTCGGGATGCTTTCAGTTTTATTTACCGTACCGGCTCAGGCGTCATCACTACTGCAATACGGCGATAAAGGCGATGAAGTCACCAAGCTCCAGGAACGTCTCGGAACGTTGGGGTTTTACGTCGGAAATATCGATGGCATTTTCGGCAGGGAAACCGAATGGGCGGTTAAATTGTTCCAGCAGGCGGCCGATATTGAGGATGACGGCGTCGTCGGCCAGGTCACCTGGAATGCATTACGAGGCGCCAAGCCGGTAGTAAGCCGCTATCGAACAGGGAGTCTTCTTGTTCAGCAGATTATCTAGACGGCCGTGAAATATCGGGGAGTGCCATATCTGTGGGGAGGGGCGACTCCAGCAGGTTTCGACTGCTCCGGCTTCACCCAGTATGTGCTGTCCCAATACGGGATCAAGCTACCCCGGACCGCCGACCTTCAGTATGAGGTCGGTCTACCCGTAGGGTACTCCCAACTCAGTCCGGGCGATCTGGTTTTCTTCAGTACATATGAACCAGGGCCTTCCCACAATGGAATATACATCGGCAATGGGTACTTCATCAGCGCTACATCGAGCCGGGGGGTAGCAATTGACCCAATAGGAAGTCCTTATTGGAAGTCCCGTTATATAGGGCCGCGGAGAATTATCCGATGAGACAAGGAGGAAATCATGAAGATATGGGTGCGGCGTTTCGCCATTCTTAGCCTGATAGTTGCCTTATCGGCCGGGGTTTATATGGCAACTTTCGGCGGGGTGACATCTCGTTCAAGTTCTGTGCAGGCGGCCGGCCATGAGGCCGGGCTTTCAGCTGCCCGCAATACTTTTATTGTCCAGGCTGTCAAGAAAGTCGGCCCAGCGGTGGTGGGCATCACCAACAAAGTGTACGCGGAAAATAACTCGGGCCAGAAGGTGCTCATGGAACGTGGGGAAGGTTCTGGGGTAATCTTCGGCTCTGACGGATTTATTGCAACCAATTACCATGTTGTCGAAGGGGCTCGGGAAATTACCGTATCCCTTACCGACGCAGGACCATGATCGGAAAGATGCTGGGGGTGGATTCCGCTACCGACTTGGCTGTGGTAAAGGTCGATGCGACCGGATTACCGACGGTAACGTTTGGCGATTCCGATTCCCTGTCGGTCGGTGAGCCGGCCATCGCAATCGGCAATCCATTGGGCCTGGAATTTCGCGGCAGCGTGACGGTCGGTGTTATCAGCGCCTTGAATCGAACCATCGAGATCGGCGACCGCAAGTTTAAGTTGATCCAGACCGATGCCGCCATCAATCCCGGTAATTCCGGGGGAGCCCTGGTCAATGCTGACGGACAGGTGGTTGGCATTAACAGCGCAAAAATTTCTGTTGCCGGTGTCGAAGGGATAGGCTTTGCCATTCCGATCAATTCTGCGCAGCCGATTCTTCAATCACTTGTGGAAAAAGGCAAGGTTATTCGTGCCTACCTGGGCGTTGGGATTGTTGATAAGAATTCGGCGGCCCGATACGGTTATGTTTTGGGAGTAGACCAAGGGTCTTATGTGGTGCGAGTGGAAGCGAATGGTCCGGCTGATCGCGTAGGCATCCGCAAAGGTGATGTCATCGTGAAAATCGACGGGACAGATATCGGTAGCGTCGCCGACCTACGGGCCGTATTGGACAATCTACCGGTGGGCAGGAAGATTACAGTCACCATTATCAGGGATGGAGAAACGGTGACCGTCAATCCAGTTCTGGCGGAAATGCCGAGTTGAAAAAACGCTAACCATGCTTGTGGTTCCCCGCTTTTTAATTCAGAGTCTGTCAAAAAACTACCCTACTTTTCCATGGTTCCTCCATAAGATTTCCACAATTATCAGATATGATAAAGCCATAAAATCAAAGGGAGGAAGAAACCATGAAAAAGAAAGTCTCGATTATGATGGTGGTCGCTCTCGTGACCGCTGGTACCGCCTTCGCGGCCCCGAATGATCAACCGAACAACGAAAATATGATGAACCGGATGTATCAGTATTGCAATGAGGCAATGAAACAATGGGGGAATGGTAATGCCCCTGACCAAGGCGGTAAGCCCAACGGACAAGCACAATCAACGTCGTATCATGGCGGTATGATGGGTGGCAACTACGATAATATGATGGATAGAGTAAATTTTCAGTAAGACTTACCGCAAGAGAGATTTTTGCCCGATTCTATTTGGTAAAGGAATTCCGGTAAGGTAATAATCCAGATGAGAGAATCATTAAACCTGTTTCTCCTTAACCGGAGAGACAGGTTTAATGAAAACTCGTGGCCTGTAAATAGCCCCAAATAAATATCCATGCTAATGGGGATTTTTTTGTCTGCTACAAAAGAGGAAATTAGAATGAACACACATAAGATGCGATTCGGGGACTTTATCAGAGCAAAACGTCGGAAAAGAAAGATCACCCTTAAAGACTTGGCGGAAAAATTGGGCTTATCGATAACGTATTTGGGTGATATTGAAAAAAACAAGCGTAACCCTATAACTAGTAAATTAATATGCTGATCAAATTATTAGCTTTATCACCTAAAGAACAGGCATTTCTAAATGATTTAGCGGGAAAAGCTCGAAATGAGGTATCTCCGGATTTGCTGGAATATATCATGGATTCAGAGGTCTCGCTTTATATTAGAATGGCACTTCGCATAGCAAAAGAAAACGCTGCCGCTATAAAAGACTGGAATATCGGCTCGACTGAAATGAGCTTACAAGCAACTAAGTGGCTGCTGCAGCCGGTGCCGACGATGGTGATCATCATTGTTACTATACTCATGTTCCAACTGCGGATAAGACAATAATTGGGGGATGCCTTTTGATAAGATTTAAGCGAAAGTTTGACACTCTTTAAAATTCATCATGCTCCCAGTTTGTTTTTCTTTGCTTTTCTTCACGCTCAGCTGCCGTTTTGGCAGAAGAATCAAATAGGCAATTGTCCTCTTCTTCAGAAATCCTAGTAATAGCCGCACGAGCAACTGGTTCAGCAGCGAAGGAACGCGCAATGAGGGAAACTGCATTAGCGGAAGTGGATATACCTTTGGCAGCGTAGCGGACGTTTCGCCACTGATCAGTAAGCACCTGTTTTTCTGTGGCTGTAAGAAGATGAGCCAACTCGTTTGCCTGGTTTCTTAGTTCGTCCTGCCGATTGGTCAGGCGCTGCATTTCTTCTCCTATGGATTGGTTTTTCTTTAAAATACCGGCTGTGATGGCGGATAACCTTTCTTTAGCCTGTGGCGTTGCAGTCAGTTGCTCCATTTCTTTTTCCAGACAGGAGATGCGTTCCTTTAAGGCAGTATACGTTTGGGCTGCGGTAAGGGTCTGCATCTTTTGTGTTTCGACGGCGATTTGAGCGTCCTGGTATTGATGTTGTGCCTGAGTACTTAGCATTTTGTCATACCATTTCGGTTTTTCCAGCATGGTCAATGCATATTCACTGGAAAGAAGAGTATCTTCTGCGCTGCGCTTTTCCCGTTCTGAGCGGGATAACTCCTTTTTCAGCTTTTGCAGAGCTTGCATTTTTCCTTCGCTCAGGCGATAGAACGCGATTGTCCGGGCGCGATTTTCGGAAATATAGAGCGGGCGCAGTTCCTCTATCTCTTTTGCGATGCGCTTCTGTTCAGCGCGTAGGGAATATAAGGCGGTACGCAAAATGCCTTGAACTTCCCGCGCGGTATAGTGCTGTTCCTGCGGCGTTTCTTTGGTTGGCAGTTGCGAGAATTTGTTTTTAACCAGAGCGGTTTCTCTTATCAGCTTTACGCGAAGAAGGGTGAGCCTGCGGATACGGTCTGTCGTTTCGCTTAGCTTATCCTGCACCAACCGGTAGGCGTCCTGCTGCGGTTTTTGCGCCAGCAGAATGGCATTGGCTTTGCGGGTAATAGCGGATTTGGCATTTGGCGTGTCAAGGTTTTTGCGGATTTCTTGCAGTACACAGTGTTGCTCTTTACGCTGCGCCCCATGGGATTGTGCTATATTCTCCAGACGCTTTTGCTCGGCCAGAAGTGCGGCAGTCTCTTCGGGGGAAGAAGATGATTTCAGGCGGGTTCCGACATCCTTCTGAGCGCGTTTTAGGGCCAAAAGGTTCCCGGAGAGCTGTGTGTCTTGTTGCCAAGCGGCTGCAAAATCCGGATTAGGGAGTGTCCTGATGATGTATTCTTCCTGGGCTTTGCGGATGGCCTGCGGATAGGTAAGCAGCTTCTGTTCCATATCGGCCAGAACAGCGGCCTGCTTTTTCAATTCCGCTTTTTGCAAAGGAAGCTCTACCAGGACGGCCTGCTCGAATTCTTCAAGCCGTGATGACTGCTGCAAATAGGTAAGACATGCTCTGGCCAGTCGAGCTTTTTTATTCGTGAGTGGAGAAATGGAGCGGAGAGTTTGGGCCGACTGGCGCATTTTTTCCGTACCATCGTCCAGGGCGTGACAGAGAAGTTCCTCTTCTTCATTACACTGCAAGACGGTCAGTGCTGATCCGCAGTACGCGATCTGTTGGGACAGGGTTTTACTCTCCTGCCTCTGCAAGCTGGCAAGCCGGTCTTGTTCTTCGCTGCGTTTTTCGCGTACTGCTTCCAGGACAATGGATAAGGATTGCTTATCCTGGCGCACCTCTTTTATCGTGTGGAAAAGCTCTTTTTCCTGTGGGCTCATTTCGGAGAAACGTTCGGCAGCCAGGCATTCGCCAAAGTGCCGGATGTTTCGGCAGGCAAGATCCGTTGCCTTTTGCGCAGCGGCGAGATCAAGGGGAGGAGACGGGAGGGGTTCATCCGGTGTGTTGTGTAGTTGGCCAGCCGCCTGCGCGGTTAATCTTTTTGATTTTCGCTCATGTTTATAGTTCTGCAATTTCTGCAGACGGTCGGCCGCTTCAATTAACTGGCAGAGCTCTTTGCGGAGAGCCCGGCGCTCTTTTATGGCGATCACCAGCGGGTGGTCAGGAGTATTGGCAATCGTGGGTCCAATGTGCTTTTCGGGCTCCAAAGAAAAGAACCTCTCCGTCAAGGCATCCCCCTTCTCAGCGGCCTCCTGCCGGCGGGCGCGATGGGAGCGGTGGTCGATGCGATCCGCATGCCCATATTTTTCTAACGCCGCATTCGTCATGTTGGCGAAATCCTTGCGCAAATATAACAGGTGACTCCGGCCTTCCACTTGTTTATTCCATACGGGAGCAACGGCGCAACCGCCTTCACGGCGGCGGTCCACGACGCTACCGTCCTTACGGGTATAGAGCCGGCGAGCCTTTTGAAAAAAGCAGCGCGGCTGGCGTTCGCTTTCCTTTTCCAAAGCATCGAGTTTTCGCGGTGAAAACATGAGATGGCAGTGCAGGTTTTTCTCGCCCTCGCCCATGGCGGCCAGCTTGTTGTGGATGGCATACGAGTAATAGTAGTCTGTTCCGAAATGCTTGTCGATAAATTCCTGAGCAAGGGCGAGGTTCTGTTCCAGCGTCAGTTCGCTTTGCAAGGCAAATTCAATTTCCTTGTAGGTATGGGCAGAAATTTCATAAGCGTCTGCCGCCCGAAAAAAGACTTTCGGCGAATTCTCCGCCCATCCGGGAAGATGATGCCCGCCGCAGATAAACCCTTCCTTTTGGCTGTATTGTTCCAGCCGCGCGATATAGTCGAGGTGATCGGCGGCAGCGATATGTCCGGCGCGCTTTTGATCAAGGTTTGCGTACTTGCCCTCACGGTGATTGTATTCGGCGTGGTCGCTGGCCAGTACGATGCGGCCGCCCGGTGTTTTGTTGTCCTTGATCGTGAAGTGGTACAGCGACATGGCTGGATACCCCCCCCTTTGCCAACCGCAGGTTCAGCGCCGCCGCAGGCAAGCGGCAGATGGGTTTTGGTGCGACTTGACGGAACCGTCAAGTCCTAAGTGCGCCTGTCTCTACTTCGGGTTGCTGGTTCGTTTTTATTGTAGCACGTCCGCGAAAAAATCATGTTGCACGCTCCTGTAGGAGTTGCGCACACCGCCTATTCTAAGGTTTACGGGCTCCGTATAATGAAAAAAAGGCGGTGGAAGAACATGGATAGACTAGCGGCAATTGAGAAGAAAATCGAACAGAAGCAAATGACTTTAAAGCGAGTGGATAGAGCGTGCCAGTCCTTGCTACATAAATATAACGCACGTATTTTCCACGATGCGTTGCGCCGGGCCGACTGGCAGAGTAAAGCAGAATGGAGCGAGGAGGAATTTTCCTTGCTAGTCGGCTTTCTGCGTGCCTTAAAATGCCGTGCTATTTCAGAAACCGACCGCCGCCTTTATTTGCACTTTGCAGCAGGCAAAGCAGCAAAGAAAGAGGGGGATTGGTGATGACAGCGGCAAAACCGAAAACGCTTGAAGAAATGGAGGAACGTCTTGGCACCCTTTACCGGCGCCGGCAAAAGGCGGAACAGCGGCTCAAAAAATCAACTACGGAAATGAGAACGCTGCAAAAGAAAATCAGGGATTTAGAAGAGGAAAAATTTACTCGCGAATGCAGAGACTTTGGTTTTCGCCTGGCGAAGGCAAAGCTCTCCCCGGGGCAGGTGGATATGGAAAAGGTCGCCCAAATGGTTGCGGCAAACCGCGGGGAATATGCCCGACCGGCAGATTCTCCCTCGTCGGAAAATCCACTTAACCCGGAAGACGGGAGGGAGGCTGAATGAGAGTATGGATTGCCGAGAAACCAAGCGTTGGTCGTGAACTGGCCAAATATTTGGGGAAGGGGACGCCAAAGAATGGGTACATTGATATTGCCGGGACAAGCGATGTGGTTACCTGGCTGTTTGGGCATATTCTGCAACAAAAAACACCGCAGATGTATGACCCGCTTTACAAATCGTGGTCGCCTGCGCTGTTGCCGATTGTGCCCCAAAGATGGGAGCTCTTCGTCAAGGATGAAGCAAAAGAACAGTTTCAGACGATCAAGGATCTGTTGAAACAGGCGGACGAAATCGTGCACGCGGGCGATCCCGACCGTGAGGGCCAGCTGCTGGTGGATGAGCTGCTGGAGTATTTGAAAAATAGAAAGCCGGTGAAAAGGCTTTTACTGAATGCTCTCGATGAAACCTCTATCAATCGGGCTTTGGGGGATCTAAAGAATAATGCCGATTTTCAGCCGCTCAAAAATTCGGCGCTGGCCCGCAGCCGCGCGGATTGGTTGATTGGTATGAATCTAACCCGCGCCTATACGGCAATGGCCAGGCAAGCGGGTTACGATGAAGTCATGCGGATTGGCAGGGTCAAGACACCGACAATGGCGCTTGTTGTGAGGCGTGAACGGGAAATCCGGGCCTTTCGGCCGACCAAGCATTATGGTATTCAAGTGAACCTGGAGCAAAACGGGAAATGCTTTTCGGCAGTGTGGCTTATACCGGAAGATTTTCCCGGCTGCGGCGGTGAAGGGCGGATTTTAAAACGGGAACTGGTAGAGCGCGTTGCGCAGGAGATTCTACAGTCCGTAAAAAACGGCGTAGCCGTTCAGGTCGAAAACGTGGCTAAAAAAGAATCGGCAGAAGCGCCTCTTCTACCGCTCAGCTTATCCGCACTGCAGATTCAAGCCGGCAAGTTCGGCTATACGCCGCAGCAGGTCTTGGATCTAGCTCAGAAATTATATGAAATGAAGCTGACGACCTATCCGCGCTCCGACTGCGATTATTTGCCGGAAGCTCAGCTCAAGGATGCCAGAATCATTTTGGGAAATTTGGCGCGGTCCGGTTGGCAGGCAGAAGTGGCAGGCGCGGATGTGAGCAGAAAAAACCGGGCCTGGGCCGATGAAAAGGTTTCGGCGCATCATGCCATTATCCCGACAACCCTCCCCTGCGATCAGGCAAAACTGAGTAAAGAGCAGCAAGCTATTTACGCCTTAATTGCCCGCGCTTATCTTGCACAATTCTATCCGCCTTACCGCTTTTCCAAGACGGTTCTTCGCATCCGCATCGGCAACTATATGTTTGAGGGGACCGGGAAAGTGGTCCTAGAACAAGGCTGGCGCGCCTTATATAAGGCGGAGGGTGAAGATGAAAAGTCAGAGGAGGAAGCGGTTTTCCCTGATCTTAAAAATGGGGATGAAGTAAACTTACGGGAACTGACTTTACAAGAGAAAATGACAAAGGCGCCAAAGCGCTTCAATCTGTCCAGCATTATTGAAGCCATGAAGAACATTCACCATTTTGTTCGGGAAGAAAGCTTCAAGGCGCAGATGAAAGAATGCTCCGGGATCGGAACAGAGGCAACACGGGCAGGAATTCTAGATGAACTCGTACAGGGAGGATTCCTGCAGGTCGAAAAAAACATGCTTTATGCAACAGACGTTGCGGAAAAGCTGTTTGACGCGCTGCCGGAATCCCTGGCATACCCCGATATAACGGCAATTTGGGAAGACAAACTTGCACGCATTGCTAAAAAGAACTTTTCCGCAGATGCTTTTCTGGATGCGACCACGGATTTTGTCAAAACTCTGCTGAGGGAAACCAGAGGGAAAACCATTTCGGCAATGGAAGGACAAATCCGATGCCCGGTTTGCAAAAGAGGATTTTTGAAGCGGCGCAGCGGCAAGAAACAAGGGACATTCTTCTGGGGATGTTCTTGTTATCCGGATTGCCAGACACGGTATTCTGATAAACGGGGAAAACCTGATATCGGGTAGATCCATTAAAACAAAAACTGCCTTAGTCCTCTGGAAAGAGTGAGGACTAAGGCAGTTTTTTTGTAATACTTTGACAAATTTTTTCGACAACTTTTCTGGTAATTTTACCCAAATGCTTCTAGCAACTGTTTTAGTTGTATGAAGGGAAAATATGGAGAGTGTATCTGCGGCACAAATAAATAGGACGAACTGTGCATTCGCATAGACCTCTCCTTGCTGCGAAGGGAGGTGATATGGTGGAATGCCAGGAGCGTTTTGATAGTTTTTGTAAAAGCGTCTTACGGAACCATGCTCGCAACTACGATCAAGTGATACGGCGTCGCAGAGAAAGAGAATGTTTTTCGGAAGATATTTGCGAAGACAAAAGATTTCAGCATTTCTTTTCTGTCGCACCTTTTCAAGAAACTTATGTATTTCGTGTATTGGATATGGAAGTGAGCGTGGAAGATGTACTTCTCGGCGAAGCTTTACAAGAATTATCCGAGGAACGAAGGACAATTGTTTTACTGTCGTACTTTTTGGATATGACGGACAGCGAGATTGGTGCATGTTTGCAGCTTATCCGCCGAACCGTATCATATCGTAGAGGAACTACGCTAAAACAACTAAAAAAATACTTGGAGGATTTGGCAGATGAAGAAAAAAGAAAACGCTAATTTGAGGAAATCTAATCGAAAACGCTCATTACTTCCGCATGAAGTTATTTTAGCTGCTGTACGTGGAGAAGAACCTGCGCTAAGACAGGTATTAGCGTACTATGAACGCTATATAACGCGGCTGGCATCCAAAGAGTTATTTGACCGACACGGAAATTTATATTTCTTTGTGGATTACGAACTGAAAACGGAACTGCAGAATAAGCTTATCGCAGGAATTTTAAAATTCCGTACCGTGTAAAAAAAGGCCCGTTCTTTGACAAAGAAAGTGCAAAAGCACAGTATAAACTTTGCGGATACAGATAATGAAACTCCCGTATAGCTCTAGTCCGAGCAGAGAAAAACTGTCGCAGGCGAAGGTACGGCTGCACTGAGGTGCAGGGGTGGGATTCCCGTGGGCAGAGATGCCGTCCGCAAAGTTCTTTCTATATTGTATAGGTATAAGGTTGTGTGGGTTGTAAAAGTTATGGGCGCATCTAAAGCTAGGGGTAAGAATAAGTAGGTTTCATGCAGATATAGAGATAATAGTTCTAAGTTGTCAGCACCGAGGAACAATTTTATTTTCCTTATATAATGGTTACGCTAAGCCGCCACTACGTACTCCGCGTTTAGGTGGGCATTGCAAACTTTCTTTGGGCAGCTTAGTCATCTGTCGTCACTGATCGGCAGTATGGCGGTGCTTGTATAGTCCAAAGTGATCTGGGTGGCCGTAGTATTGGAGTGGCCAAGCTGCTCAGAGAATCGTTACAATGACAAAATAGGAGGTTATATTATGATGGAATTAATTATTATAAAGTTGCTATTAAATAAAGGGTTTATTAATAGAAGCGAATATGAAAAAGCGTTCGTCATTTTTAGCAACATGTTGATCCGCACAAGCGCGACCCAGAAATGAAAAGTCAAGTTGAATCTTGGAGGTTTACTTCATTAATATAGGAATTATTCCATGCAAAATTCTTTCCTTATTTCTTCCAATAAGTTATAATATTAGTATAGGACACAACGGAAAAATATTTTCGTAGAAAGGGATTGAATTTATGCAAAGGTTGGTGCATTATGCAAGGGCGTCTACAGAAGAAGAACGACAAATGGAAGCTCTTAAAATTCAATGTGAAGAAAATGAGAATTTCATAGCAAAGACTCAGGATTGGGTGTTGGTAGACAAATATGTCGATGAAGCTAAATCTGGAACAACTACAATTGGTCGAAATGAATTTATCAGGATGGTTTCCGATTTATCTGAAGATAAATATGATATTATTTTAATTAAGCAAATTGATAGAGGTTGGCGGAATTTAGCTGATTGGAAACTATTTGAAAGCGAGCTTATAAAAAATAATAAAAAGTTGTTTATCAGATTGAAAAATGAATTCTATGATATTGAAGATGATGGGAAATATATTAGTACAACTATGGATAATATATTCTCCGAGTGGTCTTCACGAAATTTATCAAGAAAAATGAATAACGCTCATAAGACGAGAATGGAAAAGGGCACCATTGTAACTAACGGTAAAATGTGGGGTTATAATCAAATTAATGCTGATTTAGTTATAAATGAAAAAGAGGCTGAAGTAGTAAGACTTGTATTTAATTTATACATACAAGGTAAAGGTTTTAGACAAATAGCGAAAGAATTAAGCAACACGGGAATTACAAATAGAAACGGCAAACCATTCGCCTTAACAACTTTGAAACGTATGATAAGAAATGAGAAATATAAGGGAGTACTAATTTGTGGCAAACATCATAAAAATTTTTTCACTAAAAAATGCGAAGATGTTCCTGAAAGCGACTGGCAAATTCATGAAAACAGAATATCTCCAATCGTTGATCCTGATATATGGGAAAAAGCAAACATAATTTTAAGCGGCAAAAGGAAAAAGTTAGATATTAATGAAAAGATACAAGTGGCTGGGTATTTTAATGGATCATTTGCTTTAAGTGGTAAAATTAAATGCAGCTTATGTGGAAGTAATTATTATCATGGAACATATCCGAAACAAAATAATAAGGTAAACGTTTGGCAGTGTTCACAATATAAAAATTATGGAAGGTCAAGTCCTTATGGTTGTGCGAATATAAGTTTAAAAGAAGATGATTTGAACGCGATAATAAAAGAAGTGGCATTTGAATTCTGGATTAACAAAAATGAAACTATTAAAAATGTATTAGCCATACTTGATAATATCGTAGAAGAGAATAATAGCAGTCAACAGCTTAACCAATTAATGAAAGAAAAAGAAAAAATGATAACAAAAAAGGATAAGTTGCTTGATTTATACTCTGATGAATTAATAAGCAAGGATGAGTTTAAAAAGAAAAATGATGAATTAAGCGAAAAACTTAATGCCATTGAAGAACAATTACAAAACCTTATGCAACAATCCAAGCTATTAAGCAATAAACAAAATAGAATGTCTAAAATAAAAGACTTTTTGAGTATGGAATTTAAGGATGCAACTGGAATAACGGATGATTTTTTGGAAGTCCTAATCGATGAAATTGTCGTATATCCTGATAGAACTATAGATGTAACTATTAACGGCAACAAATATCCTAATGTGTCCGCTACTAGACCGGATCGATATCAACATCACCGTACCCAGGCTGGAATATAAGGACGTGACGGCGACAAGCGCGGCGGAGTCGTCGGAGGCGGTGCGCCGCAGGGTGGAAAAGGCCCGGGAGATCGGCCAGCAGCGGCTGGCCAGGTTCGGCCTGTCCTGCAACGCCCAAATGAGCCACCGCCATGTGAAGGCCGCCTGTGCGCTCAATCCCCAGGCCCAACTGCTGATGCGTCAGGCCTTCGATAAGTTCAACCTGAGCGCGCGGGGCTATGACCGCATCCTCAAAGTGGCCCGCACCATCGCCGATTTAGCCGGCGAGGAAATCATCGCCGGCCCGGCGGTGGCCGAGGCCATTCATTTGCGAAATGTCGCCAAGGAGCATTTGCTTGGCTAGCTGCAAGTGATTTTGCCGCTTCGCCCGGACTCGTTTGTTGTCTTTACGTACTAAAGGAGGCATAGCTGTGGCAATTTTTCTCATCATTGTCTATATTGCGATCCTGGGTTATACTCTGTACGCTCTCCAGCGGCAAAACCAGCGGGCCATGCATATGGAAGAGGAACTGAAACTCGATTACCAGCAAACCGAACGGAAGCGGGTGGAGAAGAGCGGCGAAGGCTGCCCGCCCGCCAACCGATAAACCCAGTCGTCCATCTACAAAACGCGCCGGAGCTAAATTTCCGGCGCGTTTTGTATCGGAAACTCCCGCATCGGTCAAAGCTGATTTATGATGCGCTCCCTGTACCGGCGCATCATATAGCCTGTTCGGAATGCGGAAAGCAGCCAATAATACCGATGACCGACATGGGGTGGTCTAGGACCAAAGCTTCAGAGAAATAAGGCGGCGGTCGGGTTGGAAAGTTATTCTAACAGGTATAGAATAATAGGGGAGTATTGGATTGAACGCGACGGTGTATCGCGTGGATTAGAGCGTTTCTGGGAGGATAACGGCGTGGATGTACGGTATGTGAACCCGTTTATTGCTGCGGCGTCGAGTGTAGTGCCGCAACTGGGCTTCAAGAATATCGCCAGGGGAAAAGTTTATACCAAGGACCAGATCCTGGAGAGTCTCGGGGTGACGGTGCAGGTCGGAATGGCCAGCAATGTGAACGGCAATGTGGTGTTCAACATGACCGAGGATGCGGCGAAACGGCTGTCGTCGGCCATGATGATGGGCATGCCGGTCGAACGGTTTGACGAGGTCGCCCAGAGCGCGATCTGCGAACTGGCGAACATGATTACTTCCACTGCGGCCACGGCTTTGAACCAGAACGGCATCCAGCTCCGGGTGGCTCCGCCCCGGCTGGTGCAGGGAGTTCCCGCCGTCCAGATCTGTAACAGCAGCTTTATCGGCATTGAAATGATCATCGACGAGTTGCCGATCGAGATCGGCATCGGCTTGAACGAATAAGCCCAGGCTGGCGATAAAGGCCCATCTGTTTCGTGTACCGCAAGAGGTAGGCCGCGCCTCTAAGCCATGCGCGCTAAGAATTTGCGCACTTGGCTCTCAGAGCGTTTGCTTGCGTACGCCCTAGTACGCGGTTTCCTGCCTAAACGCGGAAGATGTTTATGAACGCTTCGACGCTATCGCTTACCTCCGCTTATCATAAACATCTTCCGGCTGGCACGTTCTTTCGGTGCGACCTGCACACAGTTCGTGAACCGATTTGTGACAAGCAACGGGACACTGAAAGAACTCGCGAAAGCAGGGCGTGCGTCTGGACCTTTCTCGCCAATCGGGGCTTGTTCGATAATACGAGTGTGAAACTGTCTATGGGAAAAGGCCGTGCGAAGCGGCCCTTAAAAGTTGCCGGTGGCTTATAAAGCTCGGAAAAATAGTCCGTATCACATTAACGTGGTACGGACTATCGCGTTTTTGCGGCCCAAGCTTGTCAAGGGCTGTCGCCGGGCTTTCGTTCCGGCAGCGAAGCCAGCTTCAGCGCCATCGGGGTAAAAACCATTCCGTTCCGCTCCTGCCGGGGACCGGTCGGCCGGAAGCCGAGGCGCTGATAAACCGGCAGGGCGAAGGCGGAGGAATTCAGGGTCACCGCCGTCAGGGACGGGAGGGCTTCCCGGCAGCGGCTGACGGCCAGGCGCACCAGTTCTTTGGCGATGCCTCTGCGGTGGTAGTCCTTTGCCGTGAACAGCAGCGATATATGGCTGTGGTCCCGGACTTCGACGGCGCCGGCCAGGATGTCCCCATCCTTGGCCACCAGCATGAACCGGTCTTCCGAGGCCAGACGGGCGCTGAGGGCCGTCGGCTCCAGACCCGACAGAAAATAGGCTATTCCCTCCTCCGTATAGGCGGGAGCCATGAATTCAAAAAATACGTCCCGGATCATGGCCACAAGGCCCGGTATATCCCCGGGCAGAAGATCGGCATAGCGAAGAGGGACGGCTGGGGGACGCATGGCGAAGCTCCTTTCCAACGACAGGCTGGCGAGAAAGGCCATCTGCGTCGTACCCGCAAGAGGTAGGCCGCAGTTCTAGGCGCATACGCGCTAAGAACTTGCGCACTTACTTGCGTACGTCCAAAGTATGCGACCTCCTGCCCAAACGCGGAAGATGTTTATGAACGCTCCGACGCTGACGCTTCCCTCCGCTTATCATAAACATCTTCCGGTCTTCCGGTTACCGCGCTCTTCCGGTGCGGCCCGCACATGGTTTGTGAATCTATTTGCCTATAAGCACCGGACGCTGAAAGAACTTATGAAATTAGGACGTGCATCTGGACCTTTCTCGCCAGCCTGGGCTTGTCAACAATCTGAAGTGAGTTATTTCCCGCTGGCGGCCAGTAATTCCTTTCAGGGGCAGCCTTAGCCGGATGAATTTGCCGGGAAACATCCAGAATAACAAATAAACGCGGGAGGTGAAAGCAATCAAAACGGCAATATTTCTGGGGGGCGGGGCCTCGGCGGCCGAAGGTGCGCCGGTCCAGTCCGAATTGTTCCGCGATTACTGGAAACTCGTCCGGCAAAAGCCGGAGCTTGTTGACCCAACCATGCTGCGGGAACTGGAGGACTATTTCGGTGAAGTGTTTGGCCTTGAGATTCGCGGGGCCGAGCCGGACGCGGTTCTGTTTCCGACCTTTGAAGAAGCGCTCGGGGTCCTTGATTTGGCCGTACGCCGACGGGAAACCCTGAAACACTACGATCTGGAGAACATCAGCCGCGACAGCAACCGGATCGGCTTCATCCGGCAGTATCTGGTGCTGCTGATGGCGGCGGTGCTGGATCATCCCGCCGGCAGCAGCAAGGCGTTGCACCGGCGGCTGCTGGAAAATCTCCGGCAGGAAGACGCGCTGGCGGATACGGTATTTCTTACCACCAACTATGACTTGCTGCTGGACCGGGCCCTTGCCGCCCTGCCGGGCTACGAACCGGATTACGGCTTCAGCGGCCTCATGGCGGGAAAGGGCAGGCCGGCGAACGGACGGACTGTCGAATTATACAAGGTGCACGGGTCCTTGAACTGGCTGTTTTGTCCGGCCTGCAACGCGGTGGATGTAACGCTGCGCGAGGCGGGAGCGGCGAGGCTGCTCACCGGCAGCCGGCATTCCCATTGCGAGGCGTGCCACTCCGTTGTCCAGCCGGTCATTGTCCCGCCGACCTTTTTCAAGGATTTATCCAATGTGTTTCTGGGGGTGGTCTGGCATCAGGCAGAACGCCGGCTTCAGGAAGCGGGGAAGGTCATTTTCTGCGGTTACTCGTTTCCCGACGCCGACCTGCATGTGAAATATCTCTTCAAAAGGGCGCAAACCAACCGGACGAGGACGCTGAAATTCAGCGTCGTCAACGATCATCCCGGCAAGAAACCCGGGCGGGTGGAAGAAGAGCGCAACCGCTACCGGCGGTTTTTGGGCAGCGAGGTCGACTATACCGAACTATCCTTTGAAGATTTCGCGACCGATCCGCTGCGGCTGTATCGGTGAATGGCCTGAACCGTCGGATTTTCCGAAAGGCGGAGGAATAGCGGAAAATAAAAACACTCCGCGGTGGTTGCGGAGTGTCCGGGATCATACCAATTCGAGGCGGGGATTGGGGCGATAGTCGCGGCCGGCTTTGGCGCAAGGCTGATCATCGACCATTACGATATCGGCGGTGAAGTTTACACTGTCGCGGAACAGGCTGGCGCCGACCGCGTAAATGTCGGCAGGCACGTTCGTCGCTTCGAACTCGGCGATCCGCTCGGCGGTGAAGCCGCCGGAGACCATGATCTTGACATGGGGATAACCGGCCTGGTCAAGGGCCTGGCGCACATTGGCCACCAGCGGGCCGCACACGCCGGTGGGGCGGAAGGTGCCCATCTGGGGAACAACCGAGACATCGACCAGGCTGTCGCTGGTATCCAGGCGAACGGCCCATAGTTTTCCGCCAAGGGCCTTGGCCACCTCGACCGAGGTTCTGGCGCAGTCGTTATCATAATCGACCAGCGCCACCCGGTTGACGGCAGGATCGATGTGCCGGTCGAAGGCCAGGGTTGCCTTGACCGTATCGCCCTGATAGGTGGCGATTAAGGCATGGGGGATGGTTCCGAGCGCTTCGCCGCCCCAGTAATGGCCATTGGCCGGAGTCGAGACGCCGAATACGCCGCCGATCCGGGCCGCGTATCCGTCGCCGGGCTGGACGCCCCAGTGATCGAAGCGGGAAGGGAAGAACATCACCGGCTTGCCGTTGGCCGCGGTGACAACTTTCCGCACATTGGTGGCAATTTTGGTCTGGCGGGACAAAATGCCCAGATAGACGGTCTCGAGATGGGAAAAGTCGGCAAGGTCGCCTTCGATGGTCAGGACCGGTTCCCAGGGCTCAATGGCGTCGCCGTCGTGCAGCGCTTTGACAACCAGCTTGTCCGGGTTGTGGGCGCATTTCTGAATAATTGCTATGGCTTCGTCGATGCCGCAGAGGATTGCTTCCTGGCGCTGGAAAATCTGCATCATTACTTTGCGGTGAAAATGGTCTTTAAGAAGGATCTCCCGGGTTCGCAAGAAATAGCTGTCGCTATAAAAGCCGTTTTTGATTTCCTCGACAGGAATTCGAAAAACGTCGGGAGACAAGCGTCGATTCATATGATTAGCCTCCAAACAGTCGGGTTTTTCCAACCTTTTTCAAGAATATTGTTTATTTACACATAACCATGATACAATAAAAATGTAAATTCCGGCAATAGGAGAGCCCAATGAATTTCAATCCACGCGTACTTAAAATAGGAAGCGAAGAAGACGCCCGGGCGGAGTTGGCCAAAATCGGCTGCGATCCGCTGGGTATTAACATCATGTCCGGTAAGGCGGTTTTTCAAACCGTCAAATTGGAGAATGTGCCGGCGAAGGCCGCAAATCTTTTGAAACAAACCTTTCTGGCCAAGGGGGGCGAAGCGGCGGTGGCCAGAGGAACTGCCGATTTGACGATCGCCGCGACCGACGTGCTGGTCGCAGCGACCCTCAAGCAATATCGCCTGGCCCTTGCTCAGCTCAAAATGCAGCCGTGGGGGCTGCCCCAGTTGGCGGAGGCGATCGAGGCGGCGCTGAAGGCGGCGGAAAGGCTGCCGGAGCGGCATTACAGCTGGAAAGACGGCCGGACGCTGGCGATCCGGCCGCGGCATTCGGTCATTATGGGGATTTTGAATATAACTCCCGATTCTTTTTCCGACGGAGGAAAGTTCAACACGTTGGACAAGGCCCTGCGCCACGCCGAGCAGTTGGTCAAAGACGGGGCGGACATCATCGATCTCGGCGCCGAGTCCACCCGGCCGTACGGCGCGGCGAAGATTTCGGCGGCGGAGGAGGAGGAACGTCTTCTGCCGGTCCTCGCACGTCTGCTTTCTGCCGTTCCGGTCCCCGTATCGGTGGATACCTATAAGGCTTCGGTGGCGGACGAGGCTCTGCGCCTCGGCGCCCATATCATCAACGATGTCTGGGGGCTCCAGGGCGACCCCGCCATGGCCGAAGTGGCCGCCAGGCACGGCGTTCCCGTCGTGGTGATGCATAATCAGAACGGCACGGTATACGAACGGGACATCATGGCCGAGATCGCCGCCTTTTTGCGAAAAAGCATCGCCATCGGCGAAAATGCGGGCATCCCGTTGGAACATATCCTCATTGATCCCGGCATAGGCTTTGGCAAAACTGCCGCTGACAACCTCACGGTGCTGTCCCGGCTGGATGAACTGGCGGCGCTGGGTTGTCCCCTTCTATTGGGGACGTCGCGCAAGCGGTTTATCGGGGAGGCTTTAGGGGGCCTGCCGCCGGAGGACCGCGGGGAAGGGACGGCCGCGACCGTCGCCCTGGGCATTGCGAAAGGGGCCCGGATTCTCAGGGTCCATGACGTGAAGGCCATGGCCCGGGTGGCGAGGATGACCGACGCTATCACACAGGAGGTAATGACAAATGGGTGACAAAATCTTTTTGAAAAACATGATGTTTTATGGTTTCCACGGGGTGTACGAACACGAGCGCGAGCTGGGCCAGCGTTTTTATGTCGACGTTGAATTGACGATGGATGTCACCAAGGCGGCTCAAACCGATGATGTCAGAGATACCATCGACTATCTGAATGTTTATGAGCATACGAAAGCGGTGGTAGAAAATAAAAAATTCAACTTGCTGGAGGCTCTTGCCGGCCACATTGCCGACGGGCTGCTCAGCCCCGGCATTTCCCAGGTGGTCGTCAGGGTGCGCAAGCATGTGCCGATTCCCGGGCAGATCGACTTTGTGCAAGTTGAAGTCGCCCGGAGACAATAAGCATGATTATTCTCGGGCTGGGCTCCAACGTCGGGGACCGGGAAGGAAACATCCGGGCGGCGCTTGAGGCCCTGGCCCGGTATCCGGATATTGAGCTGATCGCGGTGTCTTCCTTATATGAGACCGCGCCGGTCGGCTTTACCGATCAGCCGGACTTCCTCAACGCGGCCGCCCGGATCAGCACGGCGCTTGAACCTCTCGAACTGTTGCAGGTCTGCCTGGGCATCGAAAGGGACCTCGGCCGGGTCAGGGAAGTGAAATGGGGCCCGCGGACCATGGATATCGACCTGCTGATCTATGATGCGGTCGAACTGGCGTCGGAGCAACTTACGCTGCCCCATCCCAGGCTGCACGAGCGCTGCTTCGTGCTGGTGCCGCTGGCGGAAATCGCGCCCGACGTGCCGGTTCGCGGCGGCAAGACAGCCGCCGAGTGCCTGGCGGGCTGTACGGACAGTGATGTCCGGCTATACAAAAAACTTCAGGGTGATTGAACATTGGATCAAAAACAGCCAATCCTGATTATCAGCGCCCCTATAGGCTCGGGCCATGTCAAAGTGGCCCGGGCCTTAGGCGCGTCTATCCAGCGGCAGGCCGCCGAAATGGAGGTCAGATATGTGAATGTCTTCGACTTCCTCAGCCCGGCGATCGGCCGGTTTATCCTGCGGCTGTATCTCCAGGTCCTGCAAATATGCCCGGCGGCCTATGGCGCGGCTTACCACTGGGGGAACGGCAGCCGGGCGGCCTTGGCGGGGCGGGAACTGATCAGCCGGTATCTGGCCGGAAGAATGCACAGCTACATAACGGCGGTCAATCCGGCGGCCATTATCTGCACCCATGCCACTCCGGCCGGCCTGGTGGCGTATCTGAAACGGCACCGGTCGCTGAAGACCCCGGCGGCGGCTGTGGTTACGGATTATATTGTGCACCGGCTGTGGGTATATCCGGAACTGGACTGGTATTTTGTCGCCAACCAGGAACTTCAGGAGTATCTTCAGACGCAGGGGATTGACCCAACCCGGACGATGGTGACCGGCATCCCGGTCGGCGACGGTTTTGCAACCGCTGTGGACAAGGAAAGCGTCCTCGCCTCCCTCAAGCTGGCCGGTGACTGTAAAACCGTGCTGATTATGGGGGGCGGAGCAGGGGTCCTCCCCATGGAAGAGATTATCACCGCCTGCGATGCGGTTGGAAAACCCCTTCAGCTGATCGCCGTGTGCGGGACCAACGAACGGCTCCGCAGCAGGCTTTTAGCCAAGGGCCCGACGCTCAAACACTGCACTTTGCGGCCGCTCGGGTTTGTGGACAATGTGCACGAACTCATGGCCATCGCCGATATTCTTGTTTCCAAGTCGGGAGGGGCAACCTCGGCGGAGGCTCTGAGCCGGGGACTGCCGTTTTTGATTTACCGGCCCATTCCCGGCCAGGAGGAGGCCAACACCCGTTACCTCGCGGAGCATTCGGTAGCGCGTCGGATCGACTCGCCCGCAGCGCTGAAGGCCGCCATCGCCGATTTGCTGTTCGCCGATCCGGCCGGGCTTGAGGCCATGGGTTCCCGGGCGGCTGCCCTGGGGCGGCCTGGGGCGGCCGGAGCGGCGGCCCGTAAGATTTTGGAAATTATTAGGCAAAACTTGCTTGACTGAAAATTCGATACTGGTTATAATTAGGCCGGTAACAACAAGCAAAGGGAGGATGCTTATGGAACGGTATTACTGGGCGGCTTTCCGGCTGATTCCTGGTTTTGGCAATTCCCGCATCAAATCCCTTGTTTCTTTTTTCGGAAGCGCCCAAACGGCTTGGAAAGCCGCCCGGCGCGATTTGTTTTTGTGCGGTTGCCTGGATGTCGCCGACTGTAATAATTTGCTTGCCGAGCGGGAAAAGATAGATGTACATAAGATCGCGCAGGAGTGGGAGCAAAAAGGGATTCGCCTGTGCCGGCCTCCGGACGGCGAATACCCCGCCCTCTTAAAAACCATCTTTGATCCGCCGCAAGTACTGTTTTATCGGGGGCAACTGCCCGGCGACCAGCCGCTTATCGCGATCGTCGGCGCCCGGCGGGCGTCGGCCTACGGGAAGAACGCGGCGTCCTTCCTGGCGTCCCAGCTTGTTTCCGCCGGTTTTGCGGTTGTCAGCGGCGCCGCCAGGGGCATCGACACCGCCGCCCATAACGGGGCTCTGGAAGGCGGCCGTACTTTCGCCGTGCTGGGGTGCGGCGTTGATGTCTCTTATCCTGCGGAGAACAAGCGCTTGCTGGAGAAAATCGCCGAACAGGGCGCGGTAATCTCTGAACATCCTCCCGGCACACCGCCGCTGCCCGGCTTCTTTCCGGCCCGCAACCGGATTATCAGCGGCCTGTCCCAGGGCGTTGTGGTAGTGGAGGCAGCGGAAAAAAGCGGCGCGCTGATTACCGCCGATTTTGCCCTGGAAGAAGGCCGGGACGTGTTTGCCGTTCCGGGCAGCATATTTTCCGAAACCAGCAGGGGCACCCACCGCCTCATCAAGCAGGGAGCCAAACTGGTGGAGCGGGCGGCGGACATCCTGGAGGAGTACGGCCTGGACGGGGATGCGGAGCCGAAAATCCCCGCCGCTCCGCTGACGGCGGACGAGAGCGCGGTATATAAGGCGCTCAACTGCGAGAATCCCCTGACCGTAGATGAAATAGTCCTGAAGACCAATATGACGCCCCAAGTTGCCGCTTATATTTTATTGCAATTGGAACTGCGCGATCTTGTGGCGCAATCCGGCGGACAGCGTTATATCCGCCTTCCTGGGAGGGAAATCGGGTGAACAAAGCCCTTGTTGTAGTCGAATCACCGGCCAAAGCCAAAACAATTGAAAAGTTTTTAGGCCGCAATTATGTCGTCCGTGCCTCCATGGGGCACTTGCGCGACCTGCCGAAAAGCCAGTTCGGCGTGGACATTGAACATGACTTCGAGCCGAAGTATATCAATATCCGCGGCAAAGGCGACCTGATCAAGACTTTGAAGGATGAAGCAAAAAAAGCCAGCGCCGTTTTTCTGGCAACTGACCCTGACCGGGAAGGTGAGGCCATTGCCTGGCATCTGGCCCACCTTTTGAATATTCCTTATAGCGAAGCTTGTCGCATCGAATTTAATGAAATAACCAAACCGGCCATCCAGAAAGCCATCAAACATCCCCGGCCCATCGACCTGCCCCGGGTGGACGCCCAGCAGGCCAGGCGCATTCTCGACCGTCTGGTAGGCTATAAGCTTAGCCCCCTGCTCTGGCGGAAGGTGCGCAAGGGACTCAGCGCCGGACGGGTCCAATCGGTGGCCGTGCGGCTGATCTGCGACCGGGAGCGGGAGATCCAGGCTTTTATTCCCGAGGAATACTGGACCATCACCGCCAGGCTGCGGGAGAAGCCCCGCTCGCCCCAGTTCGACGCGGAACTGGTAAGCATCGACGGCAAGAAAGCCGAAATCGGCGACGAAACGCTGGCCAACCAGGTGACGAAGGACCTGGAACAGGCGGCTTACACCGTGCAGGACGTAAAGCGCCGGGAACGCCGCCGCAATCCGGCCCCGCCCTTTATCACCAGCAGCCTTCAGCAGGATGCCTCCCGAAAACTCGGCTACACCGCCCGCAAAACCATGATGCTGGCTCAGCAGCTTTATGAAGGCATTGAGGTGAAGGGCCGGGGACCGGTCGGCCTCGTCACCTACATCCGGACCGATTCCACCCGGATCGCGGCCATGGCGCAGGAGGAGGCGAGGGGTTATATCGCCGCTACGCACGGCCAGCCTTATCTGCCCGAGAAACCGCCGGTATACGGCACGAAGAAGAAGGCACAGGACGCCCATGAAGCAATCCGGCCGACCAGCCTGGAACTGACGCCGGACTTGGTGCAGGGAAGTCTATCCCGCGACCAGTTCCGCCTGTATCTGCTGATATGGGAACGGTTTGTCGCCAGTCAGATGGCTCCGGCCGTTTATGATACGCTCACGGTGGATATCAAAGCCGCCCGGTACGGACTTAGGGCCACCGGCTCGACGCTGAAATTCCCCGGTTTTCTGGCGGTGTACGGCGACAGCAAGGAGGATGCCGAGAAGGAAGCAATTCTTCCCGAACTGGCCGTAGGCGCCACGCTCAAGCTGCAGAAGCTGTCGCCGAAGCAGCACTTTACCGAGCCGCCGCCGCGGTATACCGAGGCGTCCCTGGTCAAAACGCTGGAGGAGAACGGCATCGGCCGCCCCAGCACCTATGCGCCGATCATCGAAACCATTCAGGACCGGGGCTATGTGACGAAAGTTGAAAAAAAGTTTGAACCGACGGAACTGGGTTTTGTCGTTGTCGATTTGCTCAAAGAGCATTTCCACGATATCGTCGACGTCGATTTCACCGCCGACCTCGAGGACCGCCTGGACGGCGTGGCGGACGGCGAAAGCTCCCGCATTCATGTGCTGAAGGAGTTCTACGGGCCGTTCGTGGACACGCTGACCAAGGCGGAGGAAGAGATCGGCCAGGTCGAGTTGCCGGTGGAAGTGTCGGACGTGAAGTGCGACAGATGCGGGCGCCTTATGGTGGTCAAACACGGACGCTACGGCAATTTTCTGGCCTGCCCGGGTTTTCCCGAATGCCGGAACACCAAGCCGATTTTAAAGGAGACGGGGGTCAATTGTCCGCTGTGCCAGGGCGCGATTGTCCAGCGCCGCACCAAACGCGGGAAAACCTTCTACGGCTGCGCCAACTATCCGGAATGCCAGTTTACAACATGGGATACGCCCTTAAAAGAAAACTGCGAGACTTGCGGCTCCTTCAAGGTCCGCCACAATTTCAAAGGCGGCCGCTCGGTCGTGTATTGCGGCAACGAGGCCTGCGCCACCCGCGTCCGCACCGAACCGGAAAAGGCCAAGCCCAAATCGAAGCCCAAATCGACCCCGAAAGCAGGAGGCAGCCGTGGCTAACGTTACCGTAATCGGCGCAGGTCTTGCCGGCAGCGAGGCCGCCTGGCAGATTGCCAGCGCCGGAGTGGAAGTTGAATTGATCGAGATGAGGCCAAAGGTCATGACCCCGGCTCATCATACCGCCTTGTTCGCGGAACTGGTCTGCAGCAATTCCCTGCGGGCCGCGGCGCTTGAAAACGCCGTCGGATTGCTCAAGGAAGAAATGCGGCGGTTGAATTCCCTGGTCATGCGCGCCGCCGACGCCTGCCGCGTTCCCGCCGGCGGAGCCCTCGCCGTCGACAGGACGTCCTTCAGCCAGTATATCACCGACGCCATTGCCGGGCACCGGAACATCCGGATCCGGTCCGAGGAAATAACAGCGATACCCGAAGGCCGCCCGCTGGTCATCGCCAGCGGGCCCTTGACCTCGCCGGCGCTGTCGGCGGCCATCGCCGGCCTTACCGGCCAGGACTATCTGTACTTTTACGACGCGGCGGCGCCGATCGTGACCGGCGATTCGCTGGACTACGGGAAGGTCTTCCGGGCTTCCCGCTACGACAAAGGCGAAGACGATTACCTCAATTGCCCGATGAACAAAGAAGAATACGAATTGTTCTGGCAAGAGCTTACCCGGGCGGAAACAGCGCCGCTGAAGGACTTTGAAAAGGCTATTTTCTTTGAGGGCTGCATGCCGGTGGAAGAAATGGCCGGCCGCGGGCCCGACACCCTGCGGTTCGGTCCGCTGAAACCGGTCGGCCTCCGCCATCCGGTCACCGGCGAGGTGCCCTATGCGGTGGTCCAGCTCCGCCAGGATAACGCCGCGGCGACCTTATATAATATTGTGGGGTTTCAAACCCATCTGAAATGGCCTGAACAGGAACGGGTCTTCCGCCTGATTCCGGGGCTCGAACGGGCGGAATTCGTGCGCCTCGGCGTGATGCACCGCAATACCTATATCAATTCCCCCCATATTCTAGAACCCAGCCTGCAGATGAGGAATCAGCCGGGCATTCTGTTCGCCGGGCAGATTACCGGAGTGGAAGGCTATGTGGAGTCGGCCGCCTGCGGTCTGGCGGCCGGGATCAACGCCGCCCGGCTGGCTGGCGGGGAAATGCCGCTGGCGTTTCCGCCGGAAACGGCTCACGGCGCTCTTTTCCACTACATCACCCATGCCCAGCCGGGCGGTTTCCAGCCCATGAACATCAATTTCGGCCTGCTGCCGCCGCTGGCGCATAAGATACGGGACAAAAAAGAAAAAAACCGTCAGATTTCCGCGAGGGCCCTGACCGCCCTGACGAAATTTCACGAAAAATATGACAGTATTCTTGCATAAATCCGACCCTTATGCTAGTATAAATAATTAAATTAGCAATTTCCTAACGAAAATAACCAGAAAAAGCGTGATAATCAGTTATGAATTCGTTAGAAAGCCATTTGGACCACTTCCTGCTGTATCTCAAAGTTCAGAAAAATGCCTCACCCCATACGGTGAACAACTACCAGACCGATTTCGAAAGTTTTTTCGATTTTGTTCGCCGCCATCAAAATGGGGAGGTACTTGTGGCAAATATCACCCCTATCGTAATCCGGGCGTACTTGGCACAACTGAAAGAGAAGGATTATGCGCGCCGCACCATAGCGCGCAGGGTGGCCGCTTTGCGGTCCTTTTTTCGCTTCTTGTGCCGCGAGGCGGTCATCAGCGACAACCCCTTCACCGCGGTGCGCACTCCCAAGCTGGATAAACGGCTGCCGGTTTTTCTTGATCCCAAGGAGATCAACGGGCTGCTTGACCTCCCGGGAAAAAACGCCGCCGGACGCCGGGATGCAGCCATTCTGGAGCTACTATATGCCACCGGTATCCGGGTGAGCGAGTTGACCGGCCTGACGGAAAAGGATGTCGATCTGGTAAGCGGCTATGCCCTTGTATACGGCAAGGGAGCGAAGGAACGCGTCGTGCCTGTCGGCCGGAAAGCCATCGCCGCCCTCAAGCTGTATATCGATCTGGCCAGGCCCAAGTTATACGCGAAGGCCGCTTCTCCTCATGCCAGTCTCTTTGTCAATCAGAAGGGGGGGCCCCTGACGGACCGCAGCGTCCGCAGGATTCTCGACAAGTACGTCAAGGAGCTGGCTCTTGCCAAGCACGTCAGCCCCCACACCATCCGCCACACCTTTGCCACCCATCTTCTGAACAACGGAGCCGACCTCCGGTCGGTGCAGGAACTGCTGGGACACGTCAACCTATCGACAACGCAACTGTATACGCATGTAACGAAAGAAAAAATCAAATCGGTTTACCAGGCAGCGCATCCGCGCGCATAGGAGGTAGAACGATGTTTCACGCCACCACGATTGTGGCTGTCCGCCATAACGGCGCGACGGCGATCGCCGGGGACGGCCAGGTGACCTTCGGGCAAAACACGATCATGAAACATAACGCCAAGAAGGTCCGCCGTCTTTACCACGGCAAGGTGCTTGCCGGCTTTGCCGGCTCGGTTGCCGATGCTTTCACGCTATTTACCAAATTTGAGCAGAAACTGGAAGAATACAACGGCAATATGATGCGGGCCGCCGTCGAACTGGCGAAGGACTGGCGGACAGATCGCGTGCTCAGGCGTCTTGAAGCCTTGCTGATCGTCACCGACGCCGAGCATCTCCTGATTATTTCCGGCAACGGCGAAGTCATTGAGCCGGATGACGGGGTCACGGCCATCGGCTCCGGAGGGCCTTACGCCCTGGCGGCAGCCAGAGCGCTCGTCGGCCATTCGCCTCTCCCGGCGGCCGAGATTGCCAGGCGGGCCCTGGAAATCGCTTCGGAAATATGTGTCTACACCAACAGCCACATTACCGTCGAAGAGCTATAAACAAGGAGGGGTAGGTCATGGTTGAACTGACACCCAGCCAGATTGTGGCCGAATTGAACAAATACATAATCGGCCAAAAGGACGCGAAAAAATCGGTGGCGATCGCGCTGCGCAACCGTTGGCGCAGCAAGCAACTGCCGCCTGAACTTAAAGAAGAGATTATTCCGAAGAACATCCTCATGATCGGTCCCACCGGGGTAGGCAAAACCGAGATCGCCAGACGCCTGGCCAAACTGGTCAACGCTCCCTTCATCAAGGTGGAGGCGACCAAGTTTACGGAGATCGGGTATGTCGGCCGCGATGTCGAATCCATGGTCCGCGACCTGGTGGAAACCGCCATCCGCATGGTGAAGCAGGAAAAGATGCTTGAAGTCAACGACAAGGCCCGCGTGCTGGCCAACGAGCGGATTCTGGAGCATTTGTGGCCCAGCGCCAAGAAGGAGCAATCCCGCAATCCCTTCGAACTCTTATTCAGCGGCGGCCTCAATACCGCCCAGCAGCCGCAACCGGCCCCGGAACAGCCTCCCGTCGATACGGAGCGCGAAATCTGGCGTAGCCGGCTCGCCGGCGGCGAACTGGAAGACGAACTCATCGAAATTGTCGTCGAGGACAGCTCCAATCCCATGATGGGGATGTTTGCCGGGTCCGGCGCCGAGGAAATGGGGATCAATCTTCAGGATATGCTGGGCAATCTGATGCCCAAGAAACAAAAAAAACGCAAGGTGACGGTGGCGAACGCCCGCAAGATATTCATCCAGGAAGAAGCCCAAAAGCTTATCGATATGGACGAAGTCATAGCGGCGGCCATCCATCTGGCGGAGAATTACGGCATGATCTTCCTGGATGAAATCGATAAAATCGCGGGGCGGGGGCGGGCTACCGGTCCGGATGTCTCGCGGGAAGGCGTTCAGCGCGACATTCTGCCGATTGTTGAGGGCTCGACGGTCGTCACGAAATACGGACCGGTCAAGACCGACCATGTTCTATTCGTAGCGGCCGGGGCTTTTCACATATCGAAGCCTTCCGACCTCATCCCCGAGCTTCAGGGACGCTTCCCGATCCGTGTCGAATTGGCCAGCCTGTCGAAGGAGGATTTTAAACAAATCCTGACCGAGCCGGCTAACGCTCTGATCAAGCAGTATACCAGTCTGCTGGAAACTGAAGGTATAAAAATCCATTTCACCGACGATGCTATTGATGAATTGGCCGAAGTTGCCTGCCAGGTCAACGCGCAGACCGAGAATATCGGCGCCCGGCGGCTTCACACCATTTTGGAAAAGTTACTCGAAGATATTGCTTTTCAAGCACCCGATATACCTGATAAAATAATTAATATAGACCGAACCTATGTAAAGAGTAAACTTGATCCTATTGTTGTCAATCAGGATTTAAGCCACTTCATTCTTTAGCTTTCGCGTCGTCGGATGATTGAACACCGTTTCACCCAACAGAACAAATTTCAAACAGAAGGGCAGGATGATATGGAGTGTCGTCATTGCTAGAACGCACCCGCAAAATTAATAAACTACTGCAAAATTCGGATACTGTCGAATACACCGCTATTTCCAATGTTTTAAGCAACGTCATGGATGCCAATGTCTACATCGTCAGCAAAGCCGGAGCTGTTATGGGATTCGCCCTGCTGCACGACTTCGAATGTGACATCATGCGCGACCGGGTGCTCTCGCCCGGCGTATTTCCCGAACGGTATGTGGAATGGCTTCTCAGGATTCAGGAAGCTTCGCCGAACCTGCTGCTGAAAGATGGCGGCTGCGCGTTCAGCGAAGGAACCGAATGCATCTTCCGGGAAAAATTCACCACCATCATTCCCATTCACGGCGGCGGCGAACGGCTTGGCACGCTGATTGTCGCCAAGTTCGAGATCGAATTTACCGACGAGGATCTCATCCTGGCCGAATACGGCGCGACCGTTGTCGGTATGGAGATTCTGCGGGACAGAAGCGGCAGAATCGAGGAGGAAGCCCGGAAAAAGGCGACGGTTCAGGTGGCCCTCGGCACTCTGTCCTACTCCGAACTCGAAGCCGTGATGCACATTCTTGGCGAACTGGAAGGCAATGAAGGACTGCTGGTGGCCAGCAAGATCGCCGACCGGGTGGGCATCACCCGCTCCGTAATCGTCAATGCGCTCCGCAAATTCGAGAGCGCCGGCGTCATCGAGTCCAAGTCGCTTGGCATGAAAGGAACCTATATCAAGGTTCTGAATGAACGTCTCCTGGAAGAACTGAAGAAGTTAAAAAAATAGCAAAAATAGCAAGAGCTGGAAACACCCACGTAAGCGTGGGTGTTTTTTTGCATGCAAAAGAAAAAGCGCGAAAATCGACATAATTTTCGATTTTATAACAAAACTTGTCAAAAAAATGACTAATTTGTGAAAAAAGCGAAAGGATTTTATTTAATTATGTAGAATGATGCAAGAGATGTGGTAGAAAAACCCTTGATATCATCAAATAAGGGGGCTATCTTGTGGTCAAATCAATTTTATCGTCACCTCAGGAGACCATCCTGGAACGTGCGATGTCGGCTTCGGCGTTGCGGCATAAAGTAATCAGCAACAACATTGCCAACGTCAACACACCGCTGTTTAAAAAAAGTGATGTATCGTTCGAAGATCAGCTCGCCGAAGCGCTTGCGCCTGCCGAACCGGCGATGACGAGAACCCACGCCAAGCATCTGACCGGCAGTAAACACTCCGGCGGGTTCGAGCCGGTGATCACCACCGACACGACAACTTCTCTCCGGACGGATGACAACAATGTCGATATTGATGCCGAGATGGCGAATATGGCCAAAAACACCATTTATTACGATGCTGTGGCCCAACAGCTTGGCCGCTATTTTTCCGGCCTCAAATCGGTAATCAATGAAGGGAGACGTTAGCTATGGGAATGTTCGGGGCGATTGACGCCGCAGCTTCCGGTCTGACGGCCGAAAGGCTACGGCTGGATGTTATATCCAACAATATTGCCAACGCCAACACTACCCGTACGGCGGAAGGCGGGCCCTATCGCCGGCAGATGGTGGTCTTCGAACCGCGCGCCAAGACCAATGCCTTCAGCCAGATGCTGGCCCGCGAAATGGACCCCGGCCAGGGAGTCCGGGTCGTCGGCATCACGAAAGACGAGTCGCCGTTCAAAATGGTGTATGACCCCAGCCATCCCGACGCCAATCAGGACGGTTATGTGGAAATGCCGAACATCAATATCGTGGCGGAGATGGTTGATATGATTACCGCCACCCGCGCCTATGAGGCGAACGTCACGGCGGTCAACTCAGCCAAGAGCATGGCGATGAAAGCCCTGGATATAGGCCGGTAGAATTAAGGAGGAAATGGAATGCGCATTGAACCGCTAAAATTGCTCCCTGCCGGAGTCGACCGGGCTCAGAGTTTGGTTGCGCCGGCGGACGAGGGAAAAAGCTTCAGCCAATTTCTTTCCGATGCGGTCGCCGATGTCAATGAACTGCAGCAGCAGTCCAAGCAGGCCTCGATCGACTTGGCGACAGGCAAAATACAAGATGTATCGGAAGTAGTTGTGGCCACTGAAAAAGCGACGATCGCCTTACAGCTTACCATGCAGGTGAGAAATAAGGTGTTGGATGCTTATCAGGAAATTATGCGGATGCAGGTATAACTTGGTAAGTATTCCTTGGGTATTATAAGTCGCTCGAAGAGGTGGAGCTATGGCCGAGTGGAAAGAACGGCTTCTGCAGTTGTGGCAGAAAATTGGAAAACGCGAAAAGTATATTATCGCGGGTACGGCCATCCTCTTAGTCGCCGTGGTTATCGGATGGAGTGTATGGTGGGGCAGCCGCCCCGAAAACGTACCTTTGTTTACCGGTATGGATGCCAAAGACGCAGGGGAAGTTGCCGCAAAACTAAAAGAGATGAAAGTGCCCTACGAGATAGGCAGCAACGGATCAGCCATCCTCGTGTCCGCCAAAGACGTCTATCGAATACGGCTTGATCTGGCAAGCCAAGGCTTGCCACGAGGCAATAAAGGCTTTGAAATCTTTGACCAGACAAAATTCGGGACCACGGAGTTTCAGAACAAAGTAAATCTTCTGCAGGCTCTCCAGGGGGAACTGACCAAGACCATCGAGCAGATGGCCGAGGTGGAAAAAGCCCGCGTTCATATTGTGCTCCCGGAGGATAGCCTGTATAAGAAGAACGAGAAACCGGCCACGGCCTCGATCATGTTGAAGCTAAAGCCCGAAGCCGAGCTTTCCCCCGAACAGGTCAAAGGGATTGTCAACCTGGTTGCCCACAGCATCCAGGGTCTCAAGCCGGAAAACATAACCGTCCTGGACAATTACGCCAGGGTGCTCAATGACCAGGATGACACCGATCCCCAGAAGCTGAACAGCAAGAAGACCCTGACCCAGCTCGAACTGACGAAGAAAGTTCAGGACGACCTGCAGAAAAGCACGCAGTCGCTCCTGGAACAGGTGCTGGGGCCCGGCCGGTCGGCGGTCCGGGTAAGCGTGGAGCTGAGCTTCGATCAACGGACGCTCGACCGTCAGGTCTTCGAACCGGTGGTGGACGACAAGGGCATTGTCAGAAGTTCGCAGGAAATGAACGAAAGCTATCGGGGCACCTCGCCTCAGCAGCCCGGCGGAGTACCGGGAACGACTTCCAACATTCCCGGCTATGTCACCACCAACAATAACCAATCTACATACGAAAAAAAGGAAGTAACCCGCAACTACGAAATCAACGAAACCAAGGAAAAAGTCGTGGCCGCTCCCGGTTCCATCAGACGGCTGACCGTAGCGGTCATGGTCGATTCCAACGTTGCGGCCGCCCAGCAGGACAGCATCCTGAAAGTGGTCTCCTCCGCCGTCGGGTTCAATCCGACCCGGGGCGACATGATTTCCGTGGAAAGCATACCCTTCAGCACCGAACTGGCAGACAAACAGAAGCAGGAAGAACTGGAGCTCGCCCAAGCACAGACCCGTTCCTTCTGGATAAAGGTCGGAGCCGCAGTCGCAGCACTTATAATTTTACTACTGTTTATCCTTTCCTATGTACGTCGCCGCCGGGCCGAAGAGGAAGCCGCCGCCGCCCTGGAAGCGGGACCGATGCTGCCGATCGAGGAGCCGCATGTGCTTGAAGCGGCCAACAAGGACCTGTCCCAGCAGGACAAAGACCGGATGGCTCAGCGCGAGGTAATCACCAAGCTCGCTAAAGGAAAACCAGACGAGGTGGCCCAGATGATCCGAGCTTGGCTGACCGAAGAGTAAGGAGGGGTGAGTGTGAGTGCGCTTCAGTCCAGCAGTGACCTAACCGGCAAGCAGAAAGCGGCCATTATGCTTATCACCCTCGGCCCCGATGCCTCTGCGCAGATCTTTAAACATTTACGGGAAGATGAAATTGAAAAGCTGACCCTGGAGATCGCCAATCAGCGCAAGGTCAGCCAGGAACAGAAAGACCGGGTGCTGGCCGAATTCCATCAACTCTGCATGGCTAAGGAATATATTTCCACCGGCGGCATCGACTATGCCCGCGAGATCATCGAAAAGGCCCTCGGCCCCGAGAAGGCGATCATGATTATCAATCGCCTGACCTCCAGTCTGCAGATCCGGCCCTTTGATTTCGCCCGCAAGACCGATCCGTCGCAGCTTCTCAATTTTATCCAGAATGAGCATCCCCAGACGATTGCTCTCATCATGGCTTACCTTCAGCCTGATCAGTCGTCGATCATCCTGTCGGCCCTGCCGCCTGACCGCCAGGTGGACGTGGCGAAGCGTATTGCGCTTATGGACCGTACGTCGCCGGATGTCATCAAAGACGTCGAGCGTATTCTGGAGCGGAAGCTTTCCTCGCTTGTCACTCAGGACTTTACCGCCGCCGGCGGCATCGATTCCGTCGTCGAAGTGCTCAACCGGGTTGACCGGACCACCGAGCGGACGATTATCGAAAACCTGGAGATCCAGAATCCCGAGCTGGCCGAAGAAATCAAAAAACGGATGTTCGTATTCGAGGATATCGTTCTGCTCGACGACCGGTCCCTCCAACTGGTGCTCCGCGAAATCGATTCGAAGGATCTGGCGCTGGCTCTCAAGGCGTCTTCCTCCGAGGTTGCCGAAAAGATCTACAAGAACATGTCCAAGCGCGCATCCGAGATGCTGCGTGAAGAAATTCAATACATGGGCCCCGTCAGAATCCGCGACGTGGAAGAAGCCCAGCAAAAAGTGGTCAATGTCATCCGCCGTCTCGAAGACTCGGGCGAAATAATCGTGTCCCGCGGCAAAGGAGACGAGATCATTGTCTAACATTATCAAGAGCGCGCGGCTCCGGAAGACGCCGGTGATTATCGAGTACCGGATGCCGGAACCTTGTGTCGTGCCTGAAAACCCCGAAATAACCGATGCCGGCGAGCCTGACGAGGCTGCGGCGGAGGAGATTGCGGTTTCTCCCGCGGAAGAGGCGCTGCAGGAAGCACTGGCCAAGGCGGAAGAAATCGTAGCCCGCGCCCAGGACGAGGCCGCGGACATCATCCGCGAAACCTCCGAGGAGGCTGAACGCCTGAAGGCGGATGCCCGGGAGGAAGGCTTCCAGCAGGGGCATCAGGACGGGTTTAATCAGGGCAAGGAAGAAGGCCGGCAAGAAGGTTTCTCGGAAGTGGCCAGCACCCTCGAAGAGGCCGTGGGCCGGGCGGAGCGGCTGATGGCGCTTGCCCAGGAGGAAGCGGCGGCAATGCTGACTTCCGCTGAACGGCAAATGGTCGAACTTTCCGTGGCGGTCGCCCGCAAGATTCTGTCCCGCGAAATCGAGGAAAATCCCATGGCGGTTTTGCCGATCGTCCAGGCGGCTTTAAACCGGGTCCGCGATCAGGAACAGGTTTCGCTGCGGGTCAATCCCGAGGATTATGAAGTTGTGCTGCAAGCCAGGCGGGAACTTCAGTCGCTCTTAAAACGGGAGAGCAAACTGACGATTCAGGCCGACACCAATCTCAAAAACGGCGATTGCGTCATTGAAACCCCCTACGGGGCGATTGACGCCCGGATTGACACCCAACTCGAGCTGATCAAAACGGCGCTGAAGGATATGGTCCAATGAACAGCTTTGATATGGAGAAGTATTTTGCCGCTGTCAATGAAATCGACCCCTTTCAGCAGTTGGGGCGGGTGACTCAGGTCGTTGGCCTGCTGATCGAGTCCCACGGTCCCCGGGTAAACCTGGGCGACCTCTGCTACATATCTTCGCCGCAGGAGAATCTGATGCTCCCCGCCGAGGTGGTCGGCTTCCGGCAAAGCCAGGCGCTGCTGATGCCGCTGGGAGAAATGCACGGCATCGGCCCGGGCTGTTCCGTCATCTCCGCCCGGCGCACCCTTCGCGTAAACGTCGGTCACCAATTGCTGGGACGGGTTCTGGATGGGCTCGGCAATCCGATCGACGGCGGAGGCCCGATTCTTTCCGAACGGGAATACCCGCTGCATGCCGCCCCGCCCTCGCCACTGTCCCGTAAACGCATCACGGAACCCATTTCGGTAGGCGTTAGGGCTATCGACGGCCTGCTTACTCTGGGCCGCGGCCAGCGGATCGGCATCATGGCCGGCAGCGGGGTGGGGAAAAGCACCCTGTTGGGCATGATGGCCCGCAATACCGAAGCCGATATCAGCGTTATCGCGCTCATCGGCGAGCGGGGACGGGAGGTTCGCGAGTTTCTGGAACGCGATCTCGGTGAGGAAGGCCTCAAGCGCTCCGTCGTAGTCGTCGCCACCTCCGACCAGCCGGCGCTCCTGCGTCTCAAAGGCGCCATGACGGCGACGGCTGTGGCTGAATATTTCCGGGACCAAGGTCTGAACGTCATGCTGATGATGGACTCCGTCACCCGCTTCGCAGTAGCCCAGAGGGAGGTCGGGCTGACCGTAGGCGAACCGCCGGCGACCCGCGGCTATACGCCGTCCGTGTTCGCTCTGCTGCCCAAGCTGCTGGAGCGGACCGGGGCCAGTGACAAAGGGTCGATTACCGGGATTTACACCGTTCTGGTGGACGGCGATGATATGAACGAGCCGATTTCGGATACCGTCCGCAGCATCCTCGACGGACATATCGTCTTATCCCGCAGCCTTGCGTCCCAGAACCATTATCCGGCCATCGACATCCTGCAGAGCGTGAGCCGGCTGATGCTGGAACTGGTGGACCAGAAACACTGGCAGAAGGCGCAGCTCATTCGCACGATGCTGGCGGTGCACCGGGACGCGGAAGATCTCATCAATATCGGGGCCTACGCTGCAGGCAGCAACCCGAATATCGATCAGGCCATCGACCTGATCGGCCCTATCCGCAAATTCCTGCAGCAGGATGTATTCGAGAAAACGAATTTCGCCTTGACCCGCAGCCTGTTGTCCAATATTTCCGGCTAGACGTCATCCTGGGAGGTGGTCACCATAAAGCCCTTTCAGTTTCGCCTCGACGCCCTGCTGAAGTTCCGCCGCATCCAGGAGGAACAGGCCCAGGTGTCGCTTGCCCAGGCAACGGCCAAGTATCTTGCCGCCCAGGAGGAACTCGTCCGGATGGAAGATAAGCTGGCCGACCATCTTGCGGTTTGGCGGGAACGCCAGCAACAGCCGGTTACGGTTGGTTCACTTAAGATGTTTCAAGATTATAACGATAAATTGATATGTGATATAGCGCGCCAGCAGCAAAGCGTTGCCGCCGCCGAAAGCTTCCGTCAGGAGTGTATTCATAATATGGAAGAAGCGGCCAAGGCGCGAAAGGTAGTCGAAAAATTACGGGAAAAACGGTTGCGCCAATATCGGGCCGAGTTGCTCCGCGAGGAGCAAAAAGAGCTTGATGAGCTTGGTCTGCAAGCGTTTGTCCGGAATTAAAGAGGTACCGATATGCAGAGTATCCAAAAAGTCATGCAGCGGATCGCCGATATCGAAGCCAGAGTGCAGCGGCTGTCCGACACCGCACCCTCGCCCTCGGCCGGTTTTGCCGCCGCCCTGAGCAGGGCGGAGCGCGGCGGGGCTTTTAGCACCGCTTCCCACCGGACGGACATCGCCGGAATGGTGCAGGCTGCGGCGAAGAAGTACAACGTCGACGGCAAGCTGGCTCTTGCGGTAGCCACCGCTGAATCCGGCCTGGAGCCGAGCGCCGTTTCGCCGGCAGGGGCGGCCGGCGTCATGCAGCTGATGCCTGAAACCGCCCAGAGGCTGGGGGTCCGCGACATCTATAATCCCCAGGAAAATATCGATGGCGGCGTCCGGTATTTGAAGCAAATGCTGAATACCTTCAACGGCGATGTCGCCAAGGCCGTCGCCGCTTATAACGCCGGGCCCGGGGCCGTGCAGCAGTATAACGGCGTTCCTCCCTATGCCGAGACCCGGGATTACGTTCATAGGGTGCTGGATTTATCCCGTTAGTTTGATATTCCACTTCGCTTCGTAAAGGTGGGCAGTAGATAATGGCAGAGAAAAAAACAAGCAAGCCCTCCACCGACAAGAAAGAACCGCCGCAGCCGCCCAAGCGCAAACGCAAGCTGTTAGCAGTACTGCTGGGAATTCTTGTGCTTTTGATGCTGGCTGCCGGGTTAGGGTATGCGGGGGTGTATTTCAAGCTCGTCGACGTGCCGCAGTTGGCGGAGCGATACAAATTATACGATTATCCGGTACTCAACCGTTATTTTCCGAAACCGGCCACGAATTTCGAAATGGTCGATCTCGAGGAACCCGTTACGGATGAGGCTCCGGCCGCCGCGCCGGCTGCCCAGCAGATTCCTGGGGCTCCCACAGCGCCGCCGTCGGCTGCTCAGCCGCCGGCCGTGCCTGCCGCTACAGCCGCTACAGCGCCAGATACGGATCAACTGGCCAAACTCAAGCAGGAAGAAGCCAAACGGATTTCGAAACTGGCCCGCCTGTACGGGGAAATGAAACCCGATGAAGCGGTGCCCATTCTCAATCAGCTCGATGATCCCACCGTCATTGCCATCCTAAGTAAAATGGAAGACGACCAGGTCGCCAAAATACTGGCCCAGATGGACGCCGGACGGGCGGCCCGCCTGACGCAGGATATGTTAAAAGGCAAATCCCTATAGCCTTTTTGCATATAAATTTCCTAGAAAGGAGGTGAAAGAATGCCAACTCCATCCATGATGCTTCCGCTGGAAACCCCATTGCCCGCTGCGCCGGCCAGACCCGCGGCCCAGAAGGATAGCGGCAAAGCCGTCAAAAAGCCTTCCGGCTCCTTTGGCAGCGTTCTGTCGGCTAAAGTCGGGCAGGACAAGCCCGAAGCAGCAGCCAAAGCGGCCTCGGGGGAACAACAGGATCAAGCCGCGGGCAGCCCGCAGGGGGCAGCCACGGCACAGCCCATGGTTCCTGGGGGGATGGCTCCGGTCATTGTTCCCCCGGTCCTTGCCGGAACCAGTGACGCCGGTACGGTCGACGCTGTTAGCGCGCTGGGAACTGCGGCCACTGCCGCCCAGGCCGGCCAAGCTGCCGGTCAAACCCAAACCGCTCTGCCGGCCGAGGCGTTTCCCGCCGCCCAAGAAGCAACCGCCCAGCCTGTTGCGACGGAAGCAACCCCTGCTAAACCGGCTTTTCTCGCCATCCTCAGCATGGCGGCGAAGGAGCAGGGAACTCCCCCAACGACCGGCGCGAATGCCGACCTGCCGACCGTGAAGCAACCGGCCGCCCCACAGCAACCGGAGGCTGCCGCCCCTGTAGCCGTGGCTGGCACGGACGCAAAGACGGCGGTTGAGGTCCGGCAGTCGGGACAAGCTGTCGCCGCGGACGCCCAGCAGCAGCCTGACCAGCTTGCGTCGGCCACCATCACGGAAGAAGCCCAGAAGCTTATGCCGGTTGCCGGCGAGAAAAAGCAGGCTAAGCCGAGCGGGGCAGTTGCTCCAGAGGTCGCCACCGCGACTGCCGGCGACGCCGGGAAAGAACAGGCCGTTCCGGCAGCAACCGCCTTGACCAATGGAGCCGGCCAGAAAAAAGACGGCCAGGGCGCCGAGCCGAATCTTACGGCCGGCGGGCTGCAAGATGCGCAAGCCGAGGGAATGCCGGACAAAGCCAAGGCCGCCGAGACCCCCTCGTTCACGGCGGTACTCGATTCGCAGGCGGCACATACCGGCAAGTCTGTTGCCGACAGCGCCGCTACGACCGCGGGAACACCGGCCAAAGCGGACGCTCAAAACGTCTTTGGCCAGATCGTCGATCAGGCCAAGCTCATTACCAGAGCCCAGAATTCGGAAATGGTCATCAAGCTCAAGCCCGAGCACCTGGGCGAACTGACCCTGAAAGTCGCCATCGAGGGGGGCACGGTGAGCGCCAGCTTCCATTCCGCCAACAGCGAAGTCCGGGCGGCCATCGAAGCCACGCTGCCGCAGCTCAAACAAGAGCTCTCGAACCAGGGACTCAAGGTCGATTATGTGGGAGTATACGCGTCCTTGGACCAGTTCTCCCCGCGCGATCACCGCAGCACGGCGCAGCAGCAGACCATCAAATTGAAGCGCCGGGACGGCGAAGCCTTTGAAGAAGCGGTCGAAGCGGCCGGCACGGTCCAACCGGGCACGGATACCGCCGTCGACTACCGAGTTTAAAAGAAAGGAGCGAACAGTATGGCAACGACTAATCCTATCGCCGCCAATTCAACTGCCAATTCCACCAATAACACCACCAACAAGGATAAAGGCAGTCTGGGCAAGGATGATTTCCTGAAACTGCTGGTGACCCAGCTTCGCTATCAGGACCCGATGAATCCCATGGATAACACGGAGTTCGTCGCTCAGATGGCCCAGTTTTCCTCCCTGGAACAAATGCAGAACATGAACACCACCATGGCGAAGTATCAAGCCACCAGCCTGATCGGCAAGAACATCGTGTGGAGCAGCGGCGACGGGCAGCTCTTTACCGGCGATGTCAGCGGCGTCTATATTTCCAACGGCGTCACCCAGGTCGTGGTAGGCGACCAGGCGATCGACCTAGACAAAATCATCGCGATCAAGGAGAAAACGCCCGAACCTGAACCCGAACCTGAACCTGAAACTACCACGTAAGGAGGATAGGGGCTATGTCCGACAACCGCATCTATTATCCGCAGCAATCCATCCTGCCGGTTACCAAGCCCGTAACCTCACCGTCTGCCCAGCAGTCCCAGCGGCCTTCGGCGGCCACCGAAGCGTCCTTCAGCCAGGTACTGCAGCAGGAACTATCCGGCCTCAAATTTTCCAACCACGCCCTGCAGCGGCTCCAGACCCGGAATATCCAGCTCAATCCCGCGGAGCTTTCCAAGCTGAGCAGTGCGGTGGACAAGGCAGCCCAGAAAGGGGCCAACGATTCGCTCATCCTCATGAACAACCTGGCGCTGGTCGTCAGCGTAAAAAACCGGACGGTCATCACCGCCATGGACGGCGCCAGCCTTAAAGACAACGTATTCACCAATATCGACAGCGCGGTTATCGTCTAACGGGCCGGACCTCTACAGGAAGCCCGGGACTGTTGAACGACAGAGGCAGTCTCCGGTTCCGCGCATGTCTCACTAAAAAAACGGGAGGTCAAACAGTCATGATGCGTTCCCTGTTTTCCGGCGTGTCCGGCCTTCGCAGCCAGCAGACCGGAATGGATGTTATCGGCAATAACATTGCCAACGTCAACACCATCGGCTATAAAGCCAGTCGGGTCACCTTCTCCGATGTGCTCAGCCAGACCATTCAGGGCGCTGCTTCGCCGCAGGGCGGCCGCGGTGGCACCAACCCCAAGCAGATCGGCCTCGGCGTGACCGTCGCCAGCATCGATACCCTCTTCGGCAACAGCAGCTTCCAGTCGACCGGCAACCCGACCGATCTGGCCATCCAAAACGACGGCTTCTTCATGGTCACCGACGGGTCCAGCACCTATTACACCCGGGCCGGCAACTTCGACTTCGACGAGGACGACAATTTCGTCATTCCGGGAACCGGCCTCCGGGTCTTGGGCTATATGGCGGATGTCAACGGCAATATCAATACTTCCGGTCAGCCGACGCCCATCCAGCTCGCCCTGAAGAATATGGACCCCAGCGCGACGACAATCGTCGATTTCGCCAACAACCTAAAAGCTTCCGAACTGGTCGGCACCCAAAAGTCCATTACGGTGAAAACCTTTGATACGCTGGGTGTCCGGCACGACGCCAATGTAACTTATACCAAGTCCGCCACCAATCAGTGGCTGGTCAGCGTCTCCGTTCCCGACGCCTTGCCGGGTACGGTGACCAACGCACACTATGTGCTGAACTTTGATACCAACGGCAAGCTTACGTCCGTATCCGGCCTCGACCCGACCGTGACCGCTGCTCCGCCGGCGCCGGCGACGACTATCAACATTCCCGACATGAAGCTCGACAACAGCGCTGACGGCAAAAAAACCGTCGGGACCTACACGGTCTTCGACCGCAACAACATCGCCCATACATTAGAGGTGACCTTCACCTACAATGCGGCGGATGACAACTGGACCTACAACGCGGTGGACAACGCCAGCGGCAAAAGCAGCGGCGGAACGGTCGAGTGGGACACTGCTACGTCCACATATACGGGCTTTTCCTCGCTGACGGTCGGCTCCGGAGCCACGGCGGACACCTTTACGATTAACCTGGCGACGCCTGTCGATCCCACTGTTGCAGGTCCGATTTCGGTAGACGCCGACCCATCCTATACTACCGCCGCGGTCGGCAACCTTGGATTTTCTACTGCCAGCGGCGGCGCACCCTCATCCATTGAACTCGATTTCAGCAGCCTGAAACAGGACGGCTCCGATTCCAATATCACCGGCAAGAGCGACGGCTGGGCGGCCGGCGTGCTTGACTCGAAGACGGTCGACACCTCCGGCACGATCGTCGGTCACTTCAGCAACGACCGAACGCTGGCCCTCGGCCAGATCTCCCTGGCGACCTTCTCGAACCCCGGCGGTCTGATCAAGATCGGCGGCACCTTGTTCACCGAGTCCAGCAACTCCGGCGATCCCAATGTCGGCACGCCGGGCAGCGGCGGCCGCGGCACCATCAACCCCGGCAACCTGGAGATGTCCAACGTCGACCTGGCGCAGGAGTTCAGCAACATGATCGTCACCCAGCGGGCCTTCCAGGCCAACTCCAAGATCATCAGCACCTCGGATGAGATGCTGCAGGAACTGGCCAACCTGAAACGTTAAAGGCGGATAACGGGCAGGGGGGCTGCGGCCCCCCTAATCCCGGTTGGTAATATTCCTCTGGAGGTGTATGCATGATTAAACTGACGAAATTCAAGTCCCAGGATCACGAATTTGTCCTGAACGCCGATCTTATCGAAACCGTAGAGGAAACTCCTGATACGGTGATTACCCTCACCAACGGGAAGAAGCTCATCGTGTCCGAATCGATGGATGAAGTGGTTCGCCGGGTTATGGATTTCCGTAGAGCCCTTTATCGGAACTTGCGATAATTGAGGTGCTGGAATGGATCTAACAACAATCTTAGGTTTGACAATAGGCATCGGGGCGCTTTTGACCGCCGTCCTCATGGAGGGAGGCCACCTTTCGAGCCTGGTTAGCTCTCCGGCCTTTGTCATGATTCTTGGCGGCACCGTCGGCGCCACCATGATCGGCTTTACCCTGGAAGAGCTGAAAAATGTCCCGACCTTGTTCCGCATTGCGTTTTCCGACGAGAAACACGATGTGGCCAAGCTCATCAGCATCATGGTAGGTTTCGCGGAGAAAGCCCGCCGGGAAGGCCTGCTGGCTTTGGAAGAAGACCTGAGTACCATCGAGGACAAATTTTTGAAAAAAGGCATGCAGTTGGTCATTGACGGCACTGACGCCGAACTGGTCCGCAGCATCATGGAAACCGAACTGGCCTTTATTCAGGAGCGTCATCACAAGGGTGCGAGTATCTTCGAAGCAGCCGGCGGCTATGCTCCGACGATGGGTATCATCGGCACCGTCATGGGTCTGGTGCATGTCCTGGGAAACCTCTCGGATACCGAAAGTCTTGGCCCAGCTATCGCTACTGCATTTTTGGCGACTTTATACGGTATCTTCAGCGCGAATATTCTCTTTCTGCCGATTGCGAGCAAGCTGAAAAACCGGAGCGCCAGCCAAGTTCTGATTTACGAGGTAACCCTTGAAGGCATTCTTTCCGTCCAGGCCGGGGACAACCCGCGCATCGTGGAGGAAAAACTGGAAGCTTTCCTGGCACCGCAAAAGCGTAAGACCCTCAAAAACAACCAAGCGGATGAATAAACTGGCTAAACAATTCTGGGGGTGTCCGTATGGCCGATAGCAGAAAATTTCCAGTCATGCTGATTGTGGCTCTGATTGTCGTAGGGCTCATCCTGGCTGGAGGAGTATCGTATTTTATTGCAACCAAAGTCATCACCACAAAAAGTGATGCAAAAGGGCGCGAGCCCGGTACCTTCGTGAAGCTGGGCGATGCGAAGGAAGGCCTGGTGATCAACATTGGCGGCGTCAATAGCGGGCGCTATCTGAAGATCTCCATGATTTTAGAGCTAAAACCCGACAAGAAAGAACAAGTTTCGGGAGGAAAAACGGCAACCCCTGAGGAAATAAGAGCACAAGACGCCGTTATCCAACTTTTGCGAATGCAAAAAGTGGAAGACTTTGAGCCCGGCAAACAGGAGCGCCTGAAAGAGGCGATTAAAGCCGAAGTCAACCGGGTGCTGGGAGATGAAAGAGTTTACGAAGTCTATATCACCAACTTCGTTTTGCAATAAAAGGATGGATGCCGTGGAAAGGAGGGAGGCTTGTTGGCAGGCTCCGACATACTTTCACAAACAGAAATAGACGAACTGCTGTCTGCGTTATCTACCGGCGTCGTGACGGCGGAAGACATCAAGATCGAGCAGAATCAACGCAAAATCAAGACCTATGACTTTAAGCGCCCGGATAAGTTTTCCAAGGATCAGATCCGTACGCTATATATGCTCCATGAAAACTTTGCCCGCTATGTAAATACTTATCTGGCAGCCCATTTACGCGCCTTTGTCAACATCAGCGTAGCCTCCGTGGACCAGCTGACCTACGAAGAATTTGTCCGCTCGCTGCCCAACCCGAGCGTTATCAGCATCTTCCAGATGCGCCCCCTCAAGGGCAATGTGCTGCTGGAAGTCAACCCCAATCTGATTTTCGCGATCATCGACAGGCTGTTTGGCGGACCGGGCACCCCTCCGGCAAAGCCCCGGGCCTTGACCGATATCGAAGAGGCGATTGTCAAACGGGTTCTTACGAAGACGTTGGAAAGCCTTCAGGAGGCGTGGAAGCAGGTTATCGCCCTCGATGTCCGGATGGAGGCCATCGAGACCAATCCGCAGTTCACCCAGATCGTGCCGCCTAACGACATGGTGGTGATTATTACCCTGCAGACCAAGATTGGACAAGCCGAAGGACTTATTAATATCTGCATTCCTTACCTTGTACTCGAACCCATCATGTCCAAGCTGTCAACGACTTTCTGGGTCGCATCCGCGGTGGCGAGACAGTCCTCAGACGAAAATATCAGCGCCCTGCAGCGCAAAATTGAGAGAACGCTTATTCCCATGGTGGTCCAACTTGGCAGTATAACCATCAACGTCCATGAACTCCTGGATCTGGCCGTGGGTGACGTACTGCAGCTGGAGACCAAAGCCGACAGCGATCTCAACATCATTATCGGCAGCAATGAAAAATTCAAGTGCAAGCCTGGCATTGCCGGCAAAAAGCTGGCAGTCCAAGTGACGCAAATAATTACCAAAGGAGAAGATGGTGATGAATAACGGGTTTCTCTCCCAAGACGAAATCGACGCCTTGTTGAAAGGCGAACCTACGTCAACTTCGGGAGCTTCGGAAAAAGAGGCGCTTAGCGATATTGAAAAAGACGCCATGGGAGAAATCGGCAACATCTCCATGGGCAGCGCGGCTACCACGTTATCTATTCTGCTCAGCCGCCGCGTATCCATCACCACTCCCAAAGTCCGGATTTCCACCATTAACGAAATCAAGCGGCAATATCCTCTGCCCTATCTGGTTATCGAAGTGCAGTACACCCATGGCCTGATGGGCACCAATATGCTGGCCATTCGGGAGCAGGACGCCCTGATCATTTCCGATCTGATGATGGGCGGCGACGGTTCCAACCCGCCCAACGAGCTCAACGAGCTATATATGAGCGCGGTTACCGAGTCGATGAACCAGATGATGGGCGCGGTGGCGACTTCGATGTCGACGGTGTTCAAAAAGAAGATCGATATCGCTCCCCCCAATTGCAATCTGCTGGATTTCGCCACCGAACCGAATATCACATCCATCGCCAACGGCGATGAGCCGATCGTTCAGGTTTCCTTCCGGATGGAAGTAGAGGACCTCATTGACAGTGAAATCATGCAGATCGTTTCCTTTGACGTGGCCAAGGACATGGTAGCCAGCCTGCTGGGCGCCGTTTCCCAGCAAGAGGCTCCGAAGCCCCAGCCGGCCGCCGCTGCTCCGGCGCCTCAGCCCCAGCCGCAAGCACAGCCCCAACCTCAACCCCAACCCCAGCCTCAGCCGATGAGCATGCCGGCTCCGCAGGCATATCATCAGCCCATGGCAGCGGCTCCGTCCCAGCATATCCAGCCGCAAAATGTTGCGGTCCAGCCGGTCCAATTCGCGCCCCTGCGCCCGGCTGCCTTTGCCGGCGTGGAAACCAACATCGGCCTGATTATGGACGTACCGCTGCAAATAACGGTTGAACTCGGGCGGACCCGCAAACTCATCCGGGAAATTCTCGATCTCACTCCAGGCTCAGTGGTCGAACTCGACAAACTGGCTGGTGAACCGGTGGACATTCTCGCTAACGGCAAACCCATTGCGAAAGGCGAAGTAGTAGTCATCGACGAGAACTTTGGTGTAAGGATCACCGAAATCATTGGTCAATTAGACCGGGCCAGTTTGCAATAGTTACCCAAATAACGATAGGAGAGGATATCGAGATGGCTATTAAAGTGCTAATTGTGGATGACGCCGCCTTCATGAGAATGATGATTAAGGACATTCTGTCCAAAAACGGTTTTGAGGTCGTCGGCGAAGCCGAGAATGGGGCGAAAGCGGTGGAGAAATTCCAGGAACTGCGCCCCGATCTGACCACGATGGATATCACGATGCCGGAAATGGACGGCATTTCGGCAGTCAAACAAATCAAGAAAATCGATCCCAGCGCGAAAGTAATCATGTGTAGCGCAATGGGGCAGCAGGCAATGGTCATCGAAGCAATCCAGTCGGGCGCCCGCGATTTTATTGTTAAACCGTTCCAGCCTGACCGGGTACTGGAAGCGGTCCGCAAAGCCGTCGGCTAACATGAAAATTCCGCGTACTTGGCAGATTTTTCTCTTTTTTGCCTGTCTGATTATGATCGTGAATCTTTCATCCGCGTACGCGGCCGGGCAGGCGGGAGAATATCTCGCCTATCAGGAGCCTCCTCAGCCTGCCGGAACTTCGTGGCTTTCCACCCTTTCTTACCTGGTTACGCTGGTTTTAACCTTTGCCTTGGTAATCGGCCTGGCCTATTTTACTTCCCGGTTTTTGGGACAGAAAATGGGGCGATTCACAGGAACCGGTGACCATCGCATCGTTGTCAATCTTCCACTGGGACCCAACCGGGCGGTTCAAATTGTAGAAATAGCCGGAAAATTTCTGGTGCTCGGCGTCACGGATCACAACATTACGCTGCTGCAGGAGATTACCGATCCTCTGCAGGTCGAACGCCTCAGAGAAGCTGCCGAGTCGGCTACGCCGCCCACCCAGTTTGACGCCGTGTTTCAGCGACACCTTGCTTCTTTGCAGCAGATGTCCAATAAGTTTCCAGGCGTTTTCGGTCATGCCAGCCGGAATGACAACGAAAATGAACGCGAGAAGAGGTAGGGTAGTGTCTAAGCGTATTTTTGCCGCTCTCGGCTTAGGGCTCATATTTTGCGTGTTTTCGTCGCTCACGGTTCAGGCAGCCCCGCTTATTCCGGTGCCCAACATTAACGTTGGCGTTGAAGCGGCCAATAATCCCCAGGATGTCGCTCTAAGCCTGCAGGTGCTATTTGTTTTGACAGTGCTGACTCTGGCACCGTCAATTTTAATAATGATGACGTCCTTTACGCGGATTATTGTCGTGCTGTCCTTTCTGCGCAGCGCGCTGGCCACGCAGCAAATGCCCCCCAATCAGGTGCTGGTCGGGTTGGCGCTGTTCCTTACCTTTTTTACTATGTCGCCGTATGTGGAGCAGGTGAACCAGAACGCCTTGCAGCCGTACCTGGCCGGAACGATCAATCAGGAAGCGGCGTTGACCGAAGGCATGAAGCCCATGCGGGAATTCATGCTGAAACAAACGCGCGAGAACGATATCGCGCTTTTTGTGAATCTTTCGGAAACCCCCCGGCCCAATTCGCCGGAGGATATTCCGACAACCACCCTGATACCCGCTTTTGTCATCAGCGAACTGAAGACCGCTTTTCAAATCGGGTTCTTGATCTATATTCCCTTCATTGTTATCGACATGGTTGTAGCCAGTACGCTCATGTCGATGGGCATGATGATGCTGCCGCCGGTCATGATTTCCCTGCCGTTCAAGATTTTGCTGTTTATTCTGGTTGACGGCTGGCATCTTATCATCCGTTCCCTGATCACGAGCTTTCACTAAAGGAGGGGCACGATGTCCAGCGACATGGCGATTCAAATCGGCCGCGACGCCTTATATATGGTCCTGCTAATCTCGGCGCCCATGCTCGGATTGGGACTATTGGTAGGCGTGCTGGTCAGTATTTTTCAAGCGATCACGCAAATCCAGGAACAAACCTTGAGCTTTATCCCGAAGATTATTGCTGTTTTCGTCGCTATTCTGATTTTTGGTCCTTGGATGATGCATCTCATGGTCGACTACACCCGTGAACTATTCCTTCACATGCCGCAGATGATCCGATAACCGTGAAGGTGGGGGAAAGCGTTGGATATTACTTCCGTACTTGTTACTCAAACCGGATTTTTTTTATTAATCTTCGCGCGGATCAGCGGAATTTTCAGCACCCTGCCGTTTCTCGGCAACCGGAATATTCCGGTCTACGTTAAGGCCGGCCTGTCCCTGTTCCTCTCTTATGTAGTCTTTCCGCTCATTTTTTCGCCGGAGATTACAATTCCGGACCGCCTTTTCCCGTACGTTCTCCTGGTCGCCGGAGAGTTTTTCCTTGGTTTGATCTTCGGCTTTGTCAGCTCCTTATTCATGCAGGCCATTCAGATGGCCGGACATCTCCTGGATATGCAAATCGGCTTCGGCATTGTCAATATCTTTGATCCCCAGTTGGGCCAACAAGTTCCTCTGTTAGGCAATTTTAAATACATTCTCGCCCTGCTGGTTTTTCTGGCCACCAACGGCCATCATGTCCTGCTGTCGGCGTTATTCGCCAGCTTCAGGATTGTTCCGCTTACCGGCGTGGTCATTCCGGCGTCCCTGTCCGTTTTCATAACCGATCTGGTTGTCGCCACCTTTATCATAGCGGTAAAATTGACCCTGCCGGTGCTTGTTTCCCTGCTCCTGGCCGATGTGGCCATGGGTATACTGGCCCGGACCATGCCCCAGATGAATATCTTTGTCGTGGGGGTGCCGGCGAAAATCCTGATCGGCGTCTTCACCCTGGCGGTGGCGCTGCCGTTTTATATCGCGTTTCTGGAGGTGGGCTTCAATGAAATGTATAAAGACGTTTACCGCCTCCTGGACAATTTCCGGTGAGCCTCCGGAAGATACGCCCATTCTGCGTTTTGATCTCCAACTCTTCAATCAGGAAAAAACGGAAGACGCAACCCCCAAGAAGAAGGAAGAAGCCCGCAAAAAAGGACAGGTAGCCAAAAGCATCGAAATCAACTCGGCGTTTGTAATTTTGGCGGCTTTCCTCGGCCTCAAGGTGGTTGGTCCCTATACATATTCGGAACTGACCGGCTATATGCAATTCATGTTCGGCCCGTTTGCCACCGCCGACTTCACGGTAGACAGCGCTCACCTTCTCTTCATGAGCTTCGCGCTGGTGTTCCTTAAAACGGCTTTGCCGGTCATGCTGATTATTTTGATCATTTCACTGGCTGTCAGTTTCCTCCAGGTAGGCTTCATGTTTACCCTTGAACCCCTGATGCCGAAGCTGGAGCGGCTCAATCCCATTACCGGCTTTGGCCGGCTGTTCGCCCTGAGGTCGCTGGTCGAACTGGTTAAGTCCCTGTTCAAAATTACGCTTATCGGCTATTTCGTTTACCGGTTTATCAACCGTGAGGTTCCCAAACTTCCGGAGCTGTTGCAACTGGATTTAGCCACCACTTTAGACTACGCGGCAGCGCTGGTTTTCGATCTGGCCGTTCAGATCGGGGCGATCATCCTGGTATTAGGGGCGCTCGACTATTTCTACCAATGGTGGGAACACAATAAAAGCCTCCGCATGAGCAAACAGGAAGTCAAGGAGGAATTCAAACAAACGGAAGGCAATCCTTTGATTAAAGGCAAGATCAAAGAACGGCAACGGGCAATCGCCATGCGACGGATGATGCAGGAAGTCCCCAAGGCCACGGCAGTCATCACCAACCCTACGCACTTTGCGGTGGCCATTAAATACGACAAGACCATGACCGCCCCGGAGGTAGTTGCCAAAGGTCAAGATTTCCTGGCCGAGCGAATTAAAACCATTGCCCGTGAAAACCGGGTCGCCATCGTCGAGAACAAGCCGCTGGCCCGGGCCCTATACGCCACGGTGGAAGTCGGCGACGCCATCCCGGCTGAACTCTATCAGGCAGTAGCGGAAGTTCTGGCTTATGTTTTCAGACTGAAAAAACGCTTGTCCTGAGTAAAAGGAGCGAAGAACATTGGCTACTCAATCATCATCACCGTTTGCCCCCATTCTCAAGTATAGCGACATTCTGATCGCGGTCGCGATCATTACGATTGTTGTCATGATGATTATTCCCTTGCCGGCTTTTTTGCTGGACGTCTTGCTGACGGTCAACATTACGGCCGCGCTGGTTGTCGTCATGGTCGCGATTTATCTGGTTGAGCCGCTGGAGTTTTCGGTCTTTCCCTCGCTGCTGCTGGTAACCACTCTGTTTCGTCTGGCCCTGAATGTCTCCTCAACCAGACTCATACTCCTCGACGGTTATGCCGGCGAAGTGATCACCGCCTTCGGCAACTTTGTTGTCGGCGGCAATCCCTTCGTTGGCTTTATCGTATTCGTCATTCTGGTCATCATCCAGTTCATAGTCATCACCCGCGGCGCCGAACGGGTGGCCGAGGTTGCGGCCCGCTTCACCCTCGACGCGATGCCCGGCAAGCAGATGAGCATCGACGCCGACCTGAACGCCGGACTGATTTCCGACGCCGAAGCCCGGCAACGCCGGAAAAACATTCAACGGGAAGCCGACTTTTACGGAGCGATGGACGGCGCCAGCAAGTTCGTAAAAGGCGACGCCATTGCCGCTATTGTAATTATTATCATTAATATCGTCGGCGGATTTGTGGTCGGCATGGTTCAGCGGAACATGGACGCCGGACAGGCGCTGCAAACCTATACGCTGCTTACCGTGGGGGAGGGCTTGGTGGCGCAGATTCCCGCTCTGCTGATTTCTACCGCTACCGGCATCGTGGTTACCCGGGCGGCTTCCGACTCCAACCTGGGCCATGACATCGTCAATCAGCTCCTGACCAATCCCCGCGTCTTCTATATCGTGGCGGGCGTATTGGCCTTCCTGGGAATGGTTCCGGGCCTGCCCGGCATTCCGTTCTTTACGCTGAGTATTATTGCCGCCGCATTGGCCTATGCGCTTAAACGCACGGAGCAAACCGCGGCGATCTCGGAAATTTCCCGCCAGGAGGAGAAAGAAGCGGAAGAAGTGCGCAAGCCGGAAAACGTGGTCGCCTTGCTCCAGGTCGATCCGATGGAGCTGGAAATCGGCTACAGCCTTATCCCGCTGGTCGACGCCAGCCAGGGCGGCGATTTGCTGGACCGGATCGTGATGATCCGGCGCCAGTGCGCCATCGAGCTGGGCTTGGTCGTACCGACCATCCGGATTCGGGACAACATTCAACTGCGGCCCAACGCCTATCTGGTAAAACTGCGGGGCGTGGAAGTGGCCAAGGGGGAACTGATGCTGGACCACTATCTGGCGATGAACTCCGGCAACGTATCCGACGAAATGGTGGGAATCGAAACCGTAGAACCGGCCTTCGGGTTGCCGGCGTTGTGGATATCGGAAAACGACCGGGAACGCGCCGAATTGTCCGGATACACCGTGGTCGATCCCGTTTCCGTGCTGGTAACCCATGTGACCGAGGTCATAAAGTCCCATGCGGCGGAAATCATTGGCCGGCAGGAAGCTCAGACCCTTATCGATTCGGTCAAGTCCGCCAACCCGGCGGTTGTGGAAGAACTCATTCCCAACCTCTTATCCCTGGGCGATATCCAAAAGGTGCTTTCCAATCTGCTGCGCGAACGCATTTCCATCCGCAATATGGTGACCATCCTGGAAACCCTGGCCGATTACGCTCCTGTCACGAAAGATACCGAGCTATTGTCCGAGTATGTGCGGCATGCCTTATCCCGTCAGATATCCCGGCAATATGTATATAATGATGTGCTGCCCTGCCTGTCGGTTGATCCTCAACTGGAAAACAAGATCAATGCCGCGGTCCAGCGGACGGAGCACGGCTCTTATGTCGCTCTCGACCCGCAGACCATGCAGGCCATCATAACCGCCCTCACCAACGAGTTGCCCAAACTGACCGGGTTGGGCTATCAGCCGGTTGTCCTGACCAGTCCGCCCACCCGGCTGCATTTCCGCAAAATCACCGAGCGGGTGGCACCTACTCTGGTTGTTCTTTCTTACGCTGAATTGGATCCGAAGATTGAGGTACAAGCCTTGGGGATGGTGAAAATTTAATTGAAAGTCAAAGTCTTTACCGCAACCAATATGCAGGAGGCCATGGCTCAAGTCAAAAACGGACTTGGACGCGACGCCGTCATTCTTCATACCCGCCGGTTCCGCAAAGGCGGCTTCCTGGGCTTTTTCGGCAAGGAAATGGTGGAAGTCATGGCGGCTCTTGATTCTCCCGCCGCTCCGCCCATTTCGGAAAAGAAGCCCCAACAGGTTATTCTCCCTCGACCCAATGAGGAGGATAATAAGGTGACCGCCTTACAACTGGAATTCGCCAGCATGCGCCGGCTCATGGAACAGGTCCTGGCCAAGCTTCCCCGCCAGGAAAACCAAAAATCGCCCTTATACGAACTGTTAATTAAGAATGATATCGATCCCGATATTGCGGCGAATCTGATCCAGGGCCTGCCGGAGGACAGCGCCTTTATCGGCGGTGACCCCGCTACGGTGCGCAAGCTGCTGGCTGAACGCATGACCAACTATCTGCAGCGGGTGGAGGGGATCGTGCTGCCGGAAACCGGCTGCAAGGTCGTTTCCTTCATCGGCCCCACCGGCGTCGGCAAGACCACGACCATCGCGAAATTTGCCGCTCATTTCGCCATTACCCACGGCCACAAAGTTGCTTTGGTTACGGCGGACACCTACCGGATTTCCGCTGTAGAGCAGCTCAAGACTTATGCCGATATTATCGGCGTCCCCATTGAAATCGTTTATAGTCCTGATGAAATGAAGGCCGCTTTATATCGCCACCGCGATAAGCGGCTGGTTCTCGTTGATACCGCCGGACGAAGTCCGCGCAACCAGTTCCAACTGGCGGAACTGCAGGCGCTGCTCGCCGTTGATCCATACATCGAGACTCACCTGGTGCTGAGCGCCACAACCAAATATACCGATGCCCTTGAGGCCGTAAACCGCTTTGCGGTTTGCTCTCCTCAGAAATTCCTGTTCACAAAATTGGACGAAGCAAGTAATTTAGGCACATTGTTCAACCTGCTGTATCAATTTCCCACGACGCTGTCCTACGTCACCACCGGGCAGAACGTGCCGGACGACATTGAACTGGCCAATCCCGGGAAACTGGCAAATTTAATTCTAGAGGACTAATATGCAAGACCAAGCAGAAAAGTTGCGGCAACTGGTCCGGGGGCGTCAGTCCTCCCGAGGAGCAATCATTAAGCAGCCCGGACTTCAGGCCCGGGTTATTACCGTAACCAGCGGCAAGGGCGGGGTCGGCAAGACCAACCTCACGGTTAACCTGGCTCTGGCGCTCGCGAATATGGGACAGCGGGTGCTTATTCTGGATGCCGACCTGGGGCTGGCTAATGTCGAATTGATCCTCGGGTGCACTCCCCGGTACAATTTGCTCAACCTCCTGGAAGACGGCTACAGTATCGAGGATATTATCGTCGACGGACCACGGGGTGTTAAATTTGTTTCAGGCGGCTCGGGCCTGTGTGAACTGGCGGATCTATCCGAGGCGCAGCTCCAGAAGATTATCAACCAAGTCGTGTTGTTTGACCGGTGGGCCACCGTCATTCTGGTGGATACCGGCGCCGGGATTCACCAGAGTGTCTTGAGTTTCGTGCTGGCGGCTGATGAGGTTTTAGTCGTCACGACGCCCGAACCGACCGCCATCGCCGACGCGTATGCCTTGATGAAGGCCTATTCGAGCAACCATGGCCGCCTGCCGCTCAAGCTGGTTGTCAACCGGGTCACCGACATGGTGGAAGGCCAATTGGTCACCGATAAATTGACCAAAGTGGCGGAACGCTTTCTCGGCCTGCCGATCGAGAGCCTGGGGTTTATCCACGAGGACCCCAGCGTAATGCGGGCGGTAAAGAGCCAGAAACCGCTTATCCTGGCTCAACCTGACTCGCTGGCGGCCCGTTCCATCGAGCATCTCGCCCAAAAACTTTTATATGGCAAAGAATTTTCCACCGCAACAGGAATTAGAGGATTTATCAATAAATTCTTACAGATTATGCAATAGCTTGTCATCCAAGGAGGGAGTCCGATTAAGTCAGAACAACTGTTAAAAGTAAACCAACGCTTGGATGTTATTATTACTACGGGGCGTTCGGTCGAGCGCCACCCCAGCCGGGTGGAGGAAATCGGGAAAGACTACTGCCTCATCGCCATGCCGATGGCGAAAAGCGTGCCCATTATTTTGCTGCAAGGCACCCGGTTCAACGGCCGCGTTGTAGTGGACGGCATGGTTTGGCAGTTCACCAGCGAATTCCTTGACAAACGAATCCATCCCATCCCCGTTTGGGTGATTTCCCGGCCTTTTGACATCAAAAAAATTCAGCTCAGGGCCTTTGTCCGTATCGATACCGTTCTTCCCGTCGAACTCCAGGTGCTTTCGGAGGATGGCAGCCAGCCTGTATTCGCCGCTTCCACCAGCGACATCAGCGGCGGCGGACTGCGCGCCGTGTCCAAGCAGCAACTGCAAGTGGGGACCAATCTAAAAGTCAGTCTCGACCTGCCCGGCACGGGGGTTGTCCAGGGAGCGGGCGTGATCGTAAGGGAAGAATTGTTGCCTGACCGGGTATTATACGCCGCCGGAATCAAGTTTACCGAGCTTGCGGAAAAAGACCGCGATAAAATTATCAAGTATATTTTTAGAAAGCAGCTCGAACGGCGTCAAAAAGGCGTTTAACTCATGATGATAGGTGGGATGAGCTTGATCAAAGTACTTGTAGTCGACGATTCCGCCTTTATGCGGAAAGTCCTGAGCGACCTATTTGCTGCTGAGCCGGATTTCACCGTAATCGACATTGCCCGTAACGGCAAGGATGCCATTGATAAAGTCAAACGCCTTAAACCCGATGTAGTGACGATGGACGTTGAAATGCCCATCCTGGACGGCATCAGCGCTTTGGAAACTATTATGCGGGAGGCCCCTACGCCGGTTGTCATGGTGAGCAGTCTGACCCGCGCCGGCGCGGAAGCCACCATCAAGGCGCTGGGAAAAGGGGCGGTCGATTTCGTCGCCAAAACGGCCGGCCCAATCTCCAGCATTGAGCAGATCCGCGGCGAGATTATCGAAAAATGCCGAGCCGCAGCCCGGGTCAATGTCAAACCGCTCGTCCGCCCTGAACTGCCCAGAGCACCGGTGCCTGATTATCAGCCTCCGGTGCGGGCCGCCGGCTTCAGCCAGGATCAGATCGTGGCCATCGGCACATCAACCGGCGGACCCAGGGCTCTGCAGGAGATTCTTACCCGGCTGCCGGGAAACCTGCCTTGCCCGGTCGTGATTGTGCAGCATATGCCTCCCGGCTTCACCAAGTCGCTGGCGGACCGGCTGAATTCCCTTTCTGCGCTGGCGATTAAGGAAGCCGAGGAGAATGACGTATTGGCACCCGGCCTGGCGGTCATTGCGCCCGGGGATTACCATATGACCCTCGAACGCCAGGGCGACAAGACTCATATCAGACTGAACAAGGAGCCGGCCATTGGCGGCCACCGCCCGTCCGTCGACCCGATGATGGAGTCGGTGGCGCGAATATACGGGAATCGGGCCACCGGCATCATTTTGACCGGCATGGGCCACGACGGGTCCAAGGGTATGAAGGCAATCAAGCAACATAACGGTTACACTATCGCGGAAGATCAGTCCACCACAGTCGTGTTCGGTATGCCCAAGTCGGCCATCGAACTTGGCATTATTGATAAAGTGGTGCCTCTTCCCGGGATCGCGACGGAAATTGTCAGACGCTTGCAAACCAAACACGGAGGTGCGTAATAATGGATGTAAACCAGTATATGGGGATGTTTCTGGAAGAGTCGCGCGAGCATCTTCAAACCCTGAATCGCTGCCTGTTGGACCTTGAACACGACCCAAGGAATTTGTCGGTACTGGACGAAATCTTCCGCAGCGCCCATACCATCAAAGGTATGTCCGCCACCATGGGGTTTACGTCTATCGCGGAGCTGACGCATGAGATGGAAAACATCCTCGATCTTTTGCGCAAAGAGCAACTGAAAGCGAATAGCGCGATTGTCGACACCCTGTTCAAATGCCTCGACCAACTTGAACAATTGGTCGAGAGTGTAGCCGAGCAGACCGAGACCGCCATTGATATCAAACCCTTGGTGGCCACCCTGAATAAACTGGCTTCCGGCGGCGGCGCGGAGGAAGTTATTCCCGAGGAGCCGGGAGCCGCGGCTATTTCCGTTAACGGCATCAAGCTGGACGAAACCGACACGAAAGTCATTCAGGCCGCCAAACAGCAGGGACTTTGCACCTATAACGTGGGCGTTAATTTACGGGAAGGCTGTCTCTTAAAATCGGCCCGGGCCTATATGATCATGAACGCCCTGGATGAAATCGGCGATGTCATAAAAAGCATCCCGCCGGTCGATGAACTGGAGAAAGAAAATTTCGACCTCAGCTTCAATGTAATCGTCATTACCGACGCCGAGCCGGAAAAGGTCGAGCAGACCCTGCTTTCGATTTCCGAGGTGGATGCGGTGTCGGTTGAAATCATCAACGACTGCGGCAACGCGGTGGTTTCTCCCTCTGCGGCGGTTATTCCCTCCGTGGAAGAGATTATCCAAGCTGAAAAACAGACGGAAGGCCAAAACAAGCCGGACGTTTCACCGGTCGTCGAGCAGCACGGCCCGGCCGCGGAAAAGAAGCTGAAAAGCGGACAATCGGTGCGGGTGGACATCGAGAAACTCGATGCGCTGCTTAATCTGGTGGGCGAGCTGGTCATCAACAAAACCCGTCTGGAGCAGATCGGACTCAACCACAAGCTGAGCGATTTGGTGGAAACCATCGAACAGATGGACCGGGTAACCACCGATTTGCAGACGGTGGTAATGAAAGTCAGGATGGTTCCGGTCGGCCAGGTATTCAATCGCTTTCCCCGCATGGTTCGCGACCTTTCCCGGGATTTGAACAAAGAAGTCAACCTGATTATCCAGGGGGAAGAAACCGAACTCGACCGCACCGTAATTGATGAAATCGGCGACCCGCTGGTCCATCTCCTGCGCAACGCGATTGATCACGGCGTCGAGAACCCGGCGGACCGTCAGGTCAAAGGCAAGAACCCGGTGGGGGAAATCCGTCTGATCGCCCGTCACGAAGGCAACAACGTCATCATCATGGTTGAAGACGACGGTGCCGGCATTAATCCCGAGATTGTCAAACAAAAGGCATTGGAGAAAGGCCTCATTACTCCGGCCGAAGCGGAGAAAATGGATACGGCGGACGCCGTGCGGCTGGTATTCCTTCCCGGGTTTTCCACCGCCAAAACCGTTACCGATGTATCGGGGCGGGGCGTTGGAATGGACGCCGTGAAAACCAAGATCGAATCCCTTGGCGGCATGGTCGATGTGGAGACTAAGATCAACGAAGGTTCCAAATTCAAGATTCGCCTGCCGCTTACCCTGGCGATCATCCAAGCTCTGCTGGTGGATGTCTGCAACGAAATTTACGCCATTCCGCTGGGGTCGATCGACAGCACCATCAATATCACGCCCGGCGATATCAAAACCATTCAGAATCAAGAGGTTATTCTGCTGCGCGGCCAGATCATTCCCATCGTGCGCCTGGCCAAGAAGCTGAACGCGCCGGAGGCCGCATCCGACAATAAGGAAGAATTGTTCGTTGTAATCGTTCATATGGGTGAGCAAAAAGCCGGAGTTATCGTGGATACGTTGATCGGCCAGCAAGAAATCGTTATCAAATCCCTGGGGAAACTTCTGGCCGGAATTAAGGTTTTAGCCGGTGCCACCATTCTAGGCAACGGTCAGGTTGCGCTCATTCTCGATGTCGGCTCGCTCATGCAATAAAGGAGGGATGACAAGATGGAAGAGACCGTGCACAATGAAGAAATCCAGTTGGTTGTATTTAAACTGAACCGCGAAAGCTACGGTATAAGCATTCTCCAGGTACAGGAAATCAAACGGATGCTCGAGATCACCCGGGTGCCGCACTCTCCGGATTATGTAAAAGGCGTCATCAATTTGCGGGGAAGCGTGCTGCCCGTCCTTGACCTTAAGAAGCGTCTTGATCTGCCGCCCGGCGAATACACCGACGACACCCGGATTATCATCGTCAAAATGGAAGATGTAACCGTGGGGCTGATTGTCGATGCCGTGTCAGAAGTCACGACCATTTCTTCGGATAGCGTGGAACCGCCTCATACGGTGGTGAGCGGTCTGAGCGCCCAGTATCTCAGCGGGGTGGGGAAACTCGACGACACCTTGCTGATTCTGCTCAATCTCGAGGCCATTGTCGGCGTCGGCGCCGACATGACCAAAGCCAGCTAGACTTACCAATAACCGAATGAGGTGGAAGTGTTGTCTGAAGAAGTAACCAAGCTTTCCTCGCTGCAGCTCGATGCGTTGCGTGAAATTGGCAATGTCGGCGCTGGAAACGCAGCTACCGCCCTGTCTCAGATTATCAACAAAAAGATTGATATGACTGTTCCGCAGGTTGCGATTCTCCCCCTTGGCGAGGTTCCCGACGTCGTGGGCGGCCCCGAGACAATGGTGGCCGGTGTGTTCCTCAGGGTGTTCGGGCCTGCTCCCAGCAGCATATTGTTTTTGCTGCCCAGAGAGAGCGCCATGTATCTGGTGGATATGCTCATGGGCCGCGATCGCGGAGTGACTCAGGCGTTGGACGCCATGGATGAGTCGGCGCTCCTCGAGATCGGAAATATTTTGGCAGGCGCATATCTCAATGCGTTATCCTATTTCACCAAATTTACCCTTTTGCCGTCGATTCCCGCTCTGGCCATGGACATGGCCGGGGCGATCCTCAGCGTCATACTCATTCAACTCGGAGCCCTAGGCGACCATGCGTTGGTTATTGAAACCGAATTTTCCACCGAAGGCGACGGTGTCAAGGGCCATTTCTTCCTTATTCCTGACCCCGGGTCTCTATCGACCATTCTCGCGGCAATAGGGGTGAAGGAATAATGGGCGAATTGATCAAGGTTGGTATGGCGGATTATAAAACCGGCAGCCATCCCGCCAGTCTTATTAGTTACGGCTTGGGTTCCTGCGTCGGCATCGCCCTGTACGATTCGGTGGCGAAAGTTGGCGGCTTGGCGCATATCATGCTTCCTGACAGCACCCAATCCCGGGCGACGGAAAACCCGGCCAAGTTCGCTGATACGTGCCTGCCGCTGATGATGGATGAAATTCTGAAGCTTGGGGCGGCCAAAAACCGGTTATGGGCCAAAATTGCCGGCGGCGCCCAAATGTTTACCTTCGCCAACGCCACCGACATCATGCGGGTGGGAGAACGTAATGTCGAGGCTGTCCGGCAGGTGCTCAGAAAACTGGATATCAAGATTATCAATGAAGACACAGGGGGAAATTACGGACGGACTGTCGAACTTAAACTAGACTGCGGTATTTTCCGCATTAAGACCATCGATAAAGGTGAAAAGGAACTATAGGGATAGTGAGGTTATCATGTTTAGACTATATGTTGCGTTCGGCTTAGCAGTAGCTGCCGGCCTTGTGACGGCAATATCTGGTTTATGGCAAGACCTCGGAACTTTCACCCTCTCCTATCGCACTCTTATTTCGATTGTTATATTTGGTGCCGTCGGGTTTTTCTTCGGAGGCTATGCCGAGGTTTTTGTACGCGGTATATTAGAAACAGCACTAAACCCCAAGGGGCAAAACATCGATATAACTAGTAAGGACAGTATCGTTGAAGCAGATGAGCTGATCAACCCATCCCATGCTCAAAAAAATTTCAGCCCCTTGACCCCTAACGATTTCGAACATTTTACCGTTAAGGAGTAGTGCAGTGTTGGGGGTAGATAACTTGACGGCGAAGGATGCGACGGCTGTCGACAGGATCAGTCAGGTTTGGGCTGACTACCGGGAAAATAAAACGGCGGATATTCGCGAGAAACTGGTTGAGCATTACCTACCGCTGGTTAAGCTCGTTGCGGGAAGAATCGCCATTGGACTTCCCCAATATGTAGATAAGGACGACCTGATCGGCAACGGCTTTTTCGGGTTGATGGAAGCCATTGAGCGCTTCGACACCGCCCGGGGAGTCAAATTTGAGACCTATGCCGTAGCCCGGATTCGCGGCGCCATGCTGGATTCACTGCGGGCCCAGGACTGGATTCCGGCCACCATCCGCCAAAAGGCCCGCCAGTACGAGGCCACCCTGGCGGAGATGGAACACCGGCTGGGACGTTCCGCCACCGATGAGGAGATCGCCGGGGCACTCAAGATAAGCGTCACTCAGCTTCACAATCTCATTACAACTTTAAACGGGTGCGCACTGATTCCCCTGGAGGATTATATCAAGACCGAATCGCCCAACGGCAATGCCACAAGTCCGTCTCAGTTCTTGGAAGACGAGGAAGTAAAGGCCACTTTGGCCAAGGCGATCGACAAACTTTCCGAGAAGGAACGGCTGGTGATAACGCTCTATTATTATGAGGGGCTAACGCTGAAAGAAATCAGCCTGATCATGAGCCTGACGGAAGCGCGGATTTCACAGCTCCATACCAAGGCCATCTTTCGTTTGCGGGGGGCATTGTCGAGAATCAAGTCCAGCTTGCTGTAAAGCCGAGTGGAAAGCAAATTCCCAAGGAGGGGAAAAAATGAGTGAGCAAGGGAACCTTCCTAACCAGTCCGAAGAAGTAATGGTTGACGGTACCTTTAAAATTACTTCGGGAGACGACGGCGGAGTCTACCTGACGGTTTCTCCCGCCCGGGGCGGGGGAGCCCCGGTACGGGAACCGGCGGTTATCGCCGAACTGAAAAGCCGCGATATCAAAGACTTTAACATGAACCTGCTCATGAGCACCGTCAAGGAAGCCGCCGGCACGGCGGTAAAGGTCGCTGACGCGGCGCCGGAAAGAGCGGAACCGGAAATCCAGGTATTGGTTGAGCGGGACCGGATGGAAGCGTCCCTGCAGGTTGTCATGGCCCAAAACAGCCGGCCGGTGCAACTGGAGGAAGCCCTGGAGAAAATCCATGCGGCGGGGGTTGTCAACGGTGTCGATCGGAACGAAGTCCAAAAAGCTGTGGAGCGGCCCGGTTCAAGAGCGGTTATCGCCAAAGGCTCCGTTCCGGTCAACGGCACCGACGCCCGGATCGAATTCCATGTCGACACGGAGCGCAAAGGCCGGCCGCTGGAACTGGAGGACGGGCGGGTCGACTTTAAGGATTTAAATCTGTTTACCGTCGTTGCCGAGGGCGATCTCCTGGCCGAGAAGATACCCGCGACCACCGGCACGCCCGGCACGGATGTACTGGGACAGCCGGTATTTGCCAAAGCCGGCCGCGATCTTCCCATTCCGGCCGGGAAGAATGTCCGGGTGGAGGACAATAAGATTTACGCCGGAATCAGCGGGCAGCTTCAGGTCATCAGCAATAAAATCCATGTATCGCCGGTTATCGAGATCAAGGGGGATGTCGATCTGTCGACCGGCAATATTGAGTTTGTCGGCAATGTCGTTGTCCGCGGTTCGGTGCAATCGGGCTTTACCGTCAAAGCCGACGGAAACGTGGAAATCTATGGGTCGGTCAGCGGCGGGATCGTCGAAGGACGGAATGTCGTTGTCCGCATGGGCATACAGGGGATGCACCGCGGCTATATTAAAGCCAAGGAGCATGTCACCACCAAATTCATCGAGAATGCCACTGTTTCGGCGGATGGCGATGTTATGGTAAACGATGTCGTCCTCCACAGCAACGTGAGCGCCGGACGGAAGGTCATCGTGGAAGGCCGGCGGGGCTTTGTCGCCGGCGGGCATATTATCGCCGGCGAGGAAATCCGGGCGAAGGTTGTAGGAACCCATCTGGCGGTCTCCACCGAACTGGAAGTAGGGGTAAATCCGGGGCTGCGCGCCGAATATCAGGAGCTTCGCAAAGAGCTCAAGCAGTCCGAGGCGAAACTCGACCAGGCTCAAAAGGCGCTCAACGTGCTCCGGAACTATAATACCGAGTTGTCGCCCGAAAAGCGCGAAGTCATGCTTAAAATGACCAAGACCCAGTTCAACCTTACCGGCCAAGTCGATACGATGCGCAAGCGGGTCGCCGAAATCGAGCTGATTTTCGAGGAAATGCGCTATGGCCGCATCCGCGTGCAGGATATTGTTTACCCCGGCGTAAAACTGGTAATCGGCACGTTGGTCCGGCCCATCCGCGAATCCTCCAAATTTGTGTCCTTCTATGCCGACGAGGGAGAGATCAAAACCGGTTCCTTCCGTTAGCAGTGATGAATGATAAAGGTGGTGGATGCGGTGACAATCAGATCCATCGACCTCCAGGTGCTGATCCCTCGCGCAACCGAAGTAAGTAAAGCACAACAGGTTACCGACCACCAGTCGACGCTTCAGCAGCAACAATTCGCCGAGCAGATGCAGAAGGCTGCTTCCCATCGCCAGCAACAGGTGCAGCGCACCCCGCCGAACGCGGGCGGGAAGGTGGAGGAAGAATCCAAGGACAGGCACAGCCGGCGCGACCAGGAAAATCGGCATGGCGCGGCGGGCCACGGCGACCAGACGGAAGAAGAGGCCTCCGACATCAAAGACCCGGTACGCGGGTTGCATATTGATATTAAAACCTGAGGTGGACTATGCTTAACAGCATGATCATCTTCGTTGTAGTCATTCTTTTTTTTGTTTTTTTCATTATCCATAAACGCGATATGTTAATAAAAATGTTTTCCCTCAATGCTTCCATGCCGGCCGGAGAATTTCAGGCCCAACTGGAAAGGACGGCTGACGCGGCGGTAAAAAGGCTCGAAACCCAGATCGCTCATTTGGAATTATTGCTCGAAGAAGCGGACGCCAAGATCAACCAGCTGGACGAAACGATAAAAGCGGCTGACGTAGCGGCCATGAACCGCGAATCTCCCCGCGGAGCTTCTCCAGTCCCGCAGTTTCCGTCCGCCGGCGGCGGCATCGACTTTCGCCTGCCGGCCGAACTTCCGGAGCCGGCGGCGGCTGTTGCTTCCGAACCCGCTCTTCCCGCTGAGCACTCTTCCCGGCCTCTAGGCCCCGAGAGTCCGAATTCCGACAAACGGCGCCTCATCCTGAACATGGCCGAAGAAGGCTACAGCGTCATTGAAATTGCCAAGACGACGGGGATGGGCAAGGGAGAAATCATGCTGATCCTGCAACTGAATAAAAAATAACCAATCTCCCATACTAATGAGCGAATTACTGGCAAAAACACTTGTTCCCGCCAACAGACTATGATATACTAACTTTCGGTGTAATCCACACGCTTTCCAATTTTGCCGACTGTGCCGGACATCCGGTTTCAGGCAAAAGATGCGGGGAGCGGCGGCAATAAAACAGGAGGTGACCCTAAATGTCGGTAATTTCTATGAAACAACTTCTGGAAGCTGGTGTTCATTTCGGACATCAAACCAGAAGGTGGAACCCCAAAATGGCTCCGTACATTTTTACGGAGCGCAACGGCATCTACATCATTGACTTGCAGAAAACGGTCAAGAAAGTGGAGGATGCTTACAACTTCGTCCGCGACGTTTCGGCCGAAGGAAAAACCGTTCTTTTCGTCGGCACGAAGAAACAGGCCCAGGACGCCGTTAAAGAGGAAGCTTCCCGCTGCGACATGTTCTTTGTCAACGAGCGTTGGCTCGGCGGCATGCTGACCAATTTCCAGACCATTCAAAGACGCATCAACCGCCTGCGTGAACTCGAAGGCATGGAAGAAAAAGGCGTTTTTGAAGTACTGCCCAAGAAAGAAGTCATTCAACTTCGCCACGAAATGGACCGGCTGCAGAAGTTCCTCGGCGGCATCAAAAACATGGGCAAGCTGCCTGGCGCCTTGTTCATCATTGATCCCCGCAAGGAACGCATTGCGGTGGCCGAAGCTCGCAAGCTGGGCATCCCCATTGTGGCGATTGTCGATACCAACTGCGACCCGGATGAAATCGACTACGTCATTCCCGGCAACGACGACGCCATCCGCGCCGTAAAACTGCTGACCGGCAAGATGGCTGACGCCGTTTTGGAAGGCCAGCAAGGCGAGCAACTCGCCGCAAACGAGTAATTGTGTTAAGGTAAGGGAGGCTCTACCGCCCTTACCTTACTTTAATAATGGACAGGAGGTTCGAAATGATTACTGCGGAAATGGTAAAAGAACTGCGCGAACGGACTGGCGCAGGCATGATGGACTGCAAGAAAGCATTGGGCGAAACCAACGGTGACCTGGAAAAAGCCATCGATTTCCTGCGGGAAAAAGGCCTGGCCGCCGCCGCCAAACGGGCCGGCAAAGTGGCCGCCGAAGGCGTCATCGAAGCTTACATACATGGTGGCGGACGGATCGGTGTCATGCTGGAACTGAACTGTGAAACCGATTTTGTAGCCAAAACCGATGGCTTTAAAACGCTGGCCAAGGATATCGCCATGCAGGTTGCAGCAGCCAATCCGGGCTATGTCCGCCGGGAGGAAGTCCCCGCCGAGATCGTGGAGCACGAGCGGGAAGTCCTTCGCGCCCAGGCGATCAACGAGGGCAAGCCGGCCAATATCGCCGAAAAAATGGTGGCAGGCCGCGTCGAAAAATTCTACAAAGAAACTTGCCTGATGGAACAGCCCTTCATCAAAGATCCGGACAAGACCATTACGCAACTGATCACCGAAAGCATCGCCAAAATCGGCGAGAATATCTCGATCAGAAGATTTACCCGCTACCAGCTTGGCGAAGGCATTGAGAAAAAGACCAATGATTTCGCCGCTGAGGTCATGGCTACCGTCAATAAAGGTTAAGAGAACACTTCGTGTTCTCTTTTTTCTAAGAAAACCCGACTGCCAGATAAAGGATTTGGCATCTTGCCTGTAGAAATGACAATCAAAACGGGGGTTAGACAATGGAGGCAGCAAAATATCGTCGCGTAGTGCTTAAACTGAGCGGAGAAGCACTCGCTGGTAATATCGGCTATGGAATCGATCCGGAAACAGTTGACAGAATTGCCCGCGAAATTAAGGATTTAAAGGCTGCCACCGAACTCGACATTGCGATCGTGGTAGGCGGCGGCAATATCTGGCGGGGACTGGCCGGCAGTTCAAAAGGGATGGAGCGCGCCACCGCGGATTATATGGGTATGCTGGCCACCGTCATGAACGCGCTTGCCCTGCAGGACGCTCTCGAAAGTGCCGGCGTGGATACCCGGGTTCAGTCGGCGATCGAAATGCGCCAGGTTGCCGAACCCTATATCCGGCGCAGGGCCATCCGCCACCTGGAGAAGGGGCGGGTAGTCATTTTCGCCTCCGGCACGGGTAATCCGTACTTTTCCACCGACACGACCGCCGCGCTCCGGGCCGCGGAAATCGAAGCCGACGTCATCCTGATGGCCAAACGGAACACCGACGGAGTATACGACTCCGATCCCCGCCGCAATCCGGACGCCAAGAAATTCACCGAACTGGAATATCTGGAAATATTGCAGCGCGGACTTGGGGTAATGGACTCCACAGCTACCAGTCTGTGTATGGACAATAAAATTCCCATCGTCGTTTTCAGCATCGACGAACCCGGCAATATACTGAAAGCCGCCTTAGGCGAAAACATTGGTACTGTTGTGGGAGGGACAAAAGAATGACCAGCAAAGAAGTTTTCACCAGTCACGAGGACAAAATGAAAAAGGCCCTGGAGGTTTTGCGGAAGGAATATTCCTCGCTTCGGGCCGGGAGGGCCACGCCGGCCCTGCTTGATAAAATCGCGGTGGACTATTATGGGACACCGACCCCGGTCAATCAGGTGGCGAATATTTCCGTGCCTGAGCCCCGGATGATTGTCATCCAGCCGTGGGAAAAGACGATGCTCAGCCCCATTGAAAAGGCCATTCTCAAATCCGACCTGGGGCTCACCCCCAATAGCGACGGAAGTGTTCTGCGCCTGGCTATTCCTCAGCTTACGCAGCAGCGCCGGACCGAGCTGGTCAAGGTCGTCCACAAAAAGGCGGAAGAAAGCCGCGTCGCCGTCCGCAACCTCAGGCGGGACGCCAACGATGCGATTAAAAAACTGGAAAAAGAGAAAACTATATCCGAGGATGAAACCAAAAAGGCTCAGGAAGACATTCAGAAGCTGACCGATAAATATATCAAAGAAATCGATCAGATCATGGCTACCAAAGAAAAAGAGATCATGGAAGTATAGCCGTGGATACCGTGGGTCTGCCTCTTGCGTCGGCCGTGGCTGAGTTTTCTTCCCGGCAGCTTCCCTATTCCGTAGCGACCACTGCCCCGTCCCGGAAGACGGCTTCGCTGGATGAAGGGCAAAGGTACGTCATACGGCAAGTTCTCGACACAGCGGGCGTATATCGCCTGACCGTTGCGGCCAAAATGGTGAAAGGGGAACGTTCCTAGCTCCCGAACGCCGTTTTCAAACCGCTATCGGAAAAATAACTGATGGGGATCCTATCTATGTGATCACCGATATCTTCTACGGCAAAATGGATGCATTATCCCTGTCGGTGCGATCAAAGCTCTACTTCGGAACCCCCTCGCCAAGAGGGGGTTTACATTTCGAACTAGGAGATATTACTGTGTGGAAAAAGTGGTTTGGACAAAGCAAACAAGCTCAGCCCGAAACCGGTTATGACCAGCTCAATCCCGCCAAGATCCCCCAACATGTGGCGATTATTATGGATGGAAACGGCCGCTGGGCGCAAAAGCGGGGGCTTCCGCGCACCTTCGGCCACCGGGCCGGCGCAGAAGCTTTGCGAGCCATCGTCAGCACCGCTTCGGAAATCGGCGTCGGCGTGCTCACCGCCTATGCTTTTTCCACCGAGAACTGGAAACGCCCGGACGAAGAAGTGAATCTGCTGATGAAGCTTTTTTCCGATTATCTGGATACGGAAATCGACGAATTGCACCAGAACGGTGTTCAGCTTCGCTTTATCGGCAATCTGGAGGGCCTTGCCGCTAATCTGCGGGACAAGATGGCTGATGCCCGGGAGCGCACCGCCGGCAACACCGGACTGGTTCTTACCCTCGCGGTCAATTACGGGGGCCGGGCGGAGGTCGTGCACGCCGTTCAAGCCCTCGCCGAGCAGGTTCGGCAAGGAGCCATAGCGCCGGAAGCTATTACGGAAGAGCTTATCCATGACCACTTGTACACCGCCGGCTTGCCCGACCCCGACCTCATTATCCGGCCGAGCGGGGATCAGCGCATCAGCAACTTCTTACTCTGGCAGTCGGCCTATGCGGAATTCTGGTTTACGGATGTGCATTGGCCTGACTTTAAACCAGAGCATCTCATCGCGGCGATCGCCGACTTCCAGCGCCGCGAACGACGGTTTGGCGGCCTCAAAAAAAAGATATAGGTGGGGTCCAGATGCTCCTCAAACGTGTTATCACGGCAATCATCGGAATCATTGCGGCTGTCTTCATCATTCATTACGGGGGCTGGCTGTTTGCCGCCACTGTCCTGCTGCTCACGCTTTTGGCCTGGCACGAGTACTACAACATGATGACCCGGCTGGAAATATCCATCGCCTACTACATCGGCATCCTCGGCATCTTGCTGTTGTGGGGGTCCGCCTGGCTGGGAAACTCCCGCGAAATACTGGCGGTTCTTCTCATGAGCAGTTTTCTCATACTCGCGAAGATGGTGCTGTCCTACGCAAACTTTACCGTCCGCGACGCGGTTTATACTTTATCCGGCCTTATCTATATCGGTTTGACCTTTCCCCATTTGATCCTCCTGCGGTTTATGGACAACAGTTTATATATACCCACCCAATTCGGCACTTTACAAGCCGGAACCATCTATCTGTGGCTTGCGATTGTCGGCACTTGGGCTTCCGATACCTTGGCTTTTTTTGTCGGGTCCCAATTCGGCCGGCACAAACTCGCGCCGGCGGTCAGTCCGGGGAAAACCTGGGAAGGAGGGGCCGGGGGAATTGCCGGCAGCATTCTCGCGGTGACAGGACTGGGGACAATCTGCGACATCCCTCTTGCCCACAGTCTGGTGATCGGCGGATTGGTCGGAATCGTCGGCCCTTTGGGCGACTTGGTGGAATCGGCGATCAAGCGCTCGGCGGGAGTCAAGGATTCCGGCCGGCTGCTGCCCGGCCATGGCGGAGTTTTGGACCGCTTCGACAGTGTCATGTTCACGGCGCCCACTGTATATTATTATATCTACGCGTTTCTCTCTTAACGGCCCCAAGCCGGCAACCGGCACTGGCCGTCAGGAAGGATAAAGGAGACTGAGTAATGCCTAAACCCATCGCCATCCTGGGGTCGACAGGCTCGGTCGGCACCCAGGCGCTCGACGTCATAGCCGCCCATCCGGAACACTTTTCGGCGGCGGTTCTGGCCGCGCATGGTAATGACGGCCTGCTGGAAGAGCAAATCGAGCGCTTTAAGCCCGAAATCGCGGTTCTTGCGGATGTACGGTCCGCCGAAAGGCTGCGAAGCCGCTACCGGGGCCGCACCCAAATTCTTGCCGGAGAAGAGGGACTGCTCGAAGCCGCCGTTTACCCCGGCGCCGATATCGTTCTGACCTCATTGGTGGGCTTTGCCGGGCTGAAGCCTACCTTGGCCGCTATCGGAGCCGGCAAGACCATTGCGCTGGCCAACAAGGAGACGCTGGTGGCGGCAGGAGAATTGGTCACCTCCCTGGCCCGGGCCAACAAGGTGCAAATCCTGCCCGTCGACAGCGAGCATAGCGCCATATTCCAGTGCCTGTGCGGCCTGGAGCGGGAAAACGTCCGCAAGCTGCTCGTCACGGCCTCGGGCGGACCCTTTCGCGGCAAGACGGCCCGGGAGCTTCAGCACGTCACCCTGGAACAGTGCTTGCGCCACCCCAACTGGTCGATGGGCCGGAAAATTACGGTGGATTCCGCTACGCTGGCCAACAAGGGGCTGGAAGTAATCGAAGCCAGATGGCTGTACGACATGCGCTACGACCAAATCGAAGTGGTTGTCCACCCGCAGAGCATTATCCACTCCATGGTCGAACTGGTCGACGGCGCGGTCATCGCCCAGTTGGGCGCCCCCGACATGCGCGGTCCCATCCAGTATGCCCTTACCTATCCCGGCCGTCTTGCCAGCCAGGTGCCTGCGCTTGATTTTCAGAAAATGGGCATGCTAACCTTTGAAGCCCCGGACACCGAGACCTTTCCCGCGCTGCAGCTGGCCTATGCGGCCGGCCGGACCGGCGGCACCATGCCCTGCGTTTTCAACGCCGCCAATGAAGTTGCCGTAACTGCGTTTTTACGGAATCAGGTCCGGTTTCTCGACATCCCGCTGATCATCGGGGAGGTCATGCGTCAGCACACCAGCACCGATCATCCGGCTCTGGCGGAAATTTTCGCGGCCGATCAGTGGGCCCGGGACAGGGCTGATCAGAGCATTTGTGAATTGACGAAATAATAAAGGCAGGTTAGCGAGAAAGCCCATCCGCGTTGCACCCCGCAGGGAGGTAGGCCGCGGCTCTAAGCATGCGCGCCAAGAACTTGCGCACGCCCCAAAGTACGCGACGGCTTTCTGCCAAACCCCCGGAAGATGTTTGTGAACGCTCGCCGACCTGAACTGGTCAACAATCTATAATAAAGGTAGGTGGAATCTTGTTTTCAACTACGATTATCGCCACCATTTTCGTAATCGGACTCCTGGTTGTTTTTCATGAGTTCGGACACTTTATCACCGCAAAAAGCGTAGGGATGCGCGTAAATGAGTTCGCCGTCGGCTTTGGCCCCCAGGTGGTCAGCCACCGGCACGGGGAAACCGTATATTCCCTCAGGGCCTTTCCCTTGGGCGGATTTGTCAAGATTGCCGGAATGGACCCGGATGAGGAACAGGATGAAAAGTCCTATCAGACCAAACCGATCTGGGCGCGAATGCTGGTTATCGCCGCCGGTTCCCTGATGAATTTCATTTTGCCCGTATTGTTGTTCTTCTTTATTATTCTGGCCACCGGAATCGACACGCCGACAACGACAATCGCCAATGTGCTGGAAGACAGCCCCGCCGCCCAGGCCGGGCTCCAGCCCGGCGACCGCATCACGATGGTAAATGGTGCGCCGATCGGGAATTGGCAACAGTTTGTCGCCGCCATCCAGGCCAACGGCGATGGCCGGATGACCATCGGCCTCGACCGGAACGGCTCGCCCCAACAGATGATTATTACGCCGCAGCCCGATCCGAAGACCAACCGGCAAATCATCGGCGTAGCCTCGGAAGTTGCCCACTACCAGCCGGGCCCGGGCGAAGCCGCCACGCTGGCCGTGCAGCAGACCTATATGATCGCGACTACTATGCTCTCCGGGATCGGCCAGATGATTACCGGAAAAGCTCCGGCCGATGTGGCGGGGCCGATCGGCGTCGCCCAGATGGCCGGCCAGGTCGCCCAACTGGGTATTGTGCCGCTCCTCAAGTTTGCCGCCTTCCTCAGCATCAATCTGGGGCTTATCAACCTTTTGCCGGTGCCGGTACTGGATGGAGGGCACATCGTCACCCTCGCCGTCGAGGGGATCCGCGGCAAGCCCTTGAGCCGGGATAAGCTGCAGTGGATTCAGTTGGTCGGGTTTACGCTGTTGATGCTGCTGTTTCTGCTGGCGACCTATAAGGATATCAGCCGGTTGAAACTGTTTTAGCGAACGGCTCAGGCCGGGGCGTGCCTTTATCTTAGTGATAAAATCCTGAGGATTCTATGGTGATGCTTATGAAGCGTAAACAAACTCGCTCCGTTACAATCGGCAGGATCGCGGTCGGCGGTTCGGCGCCAGTATCGGTGCAGTCGATGACCAATACCAAGACCAGTGACGTTTCGGCAACCGTCAGCCAAATCAGGCGGCTCACCGACGCCGGCTGCGATATTGTCCGGCTGGCCGTTCCGGATATGGCGGCCGCCGAAGCCCTCGGCGCGATCAAGCAGACCGTCGGGGATGTTCCGCTGGTGGCCGATATTCATTTCGACCATCGCCTGGCCTTGGCGGCTATGGAACGGGGAATCGACGCCCTGCGGCTCAATCCCGGCAATATCGGCGATCCCGAGCGGGTCAAGGCCGTGGTCCGGGAAGCGAAACGAAGACACATTCCGATCCGGATCGGGGTCAACGCCGGCTCGCTCAGCCAGGCCACCCTCGTCAAGCACGGCGGGCATCCGACCGCCGAAGCCATGGTGGAGAGCGCTCTCAGCCATGTGGCCATCCTGGAGGAACTCGATTTCTACGACATCAAAATTTCCCTGAAAGCCAATGATGTTCCCATGACAATCGAGGCCTACCGCCTGATGTCCGACGCCGTGGACTTTCCCTTGCACCTCGGCATTACCGAGGCGGGCACGGTGACCTCGGGCATCATCAAGTCGGCGGTAGGAATTGGCGCCTTGCTGGCGCAGGGGATCGGCGACACCCTGCGGGTTTCGCTCACCGGCGACCCGGTGGAGGAAGTGAAGGTCGGCAAGGAGATCCTCAAAGCGCTGGGCCTCGGCGAATACGGGGCGACGCTGATTTCCTGCCCGACTTGCGGCCGCTGCAATATCGACCTCGAACCCATCGCCCGGGCGGTGGAAGATAAACTCAAAACCCTTCGGCAGCCCCTCAAAGTGGCGGTAATGGGCTGCGTGGTCAACGGGCCGGGCGAAGCGAGGGAAGCCGATCTCGGCGTCGCCGGCGGCCAGGGGCAAGGAATTTTATTCCGCAAAGGCGAAATTATTCGCAAAGTCCCGGAAGGTGAACTCATCCAGGCCTTATTCGCCGAAATCGACGAACTTACCCGTCAGAAATAGATGTTGCTCCAAGCCTTGGCCCCAGGCTGCCAAAAGCCTCCAAATGCCGGAAAGGACGAAGCTTTTTTTGCCCGCATGAACTTATGCCATGCCGGCAAACATCCGGTCCTGACGCTGCAGATGGGGGTTTTTCCACAGGCGGGAACGATTGTCATTTCTTCCCGCCCCCAAATGCCATAATCAGCGAAAGGAAGTGGGCCTATGCCGATTACCGAATTTGATATAGCCTTTCGCCTGGTGATGTCCTGTATCTTAGGCGGTCTTATCGGCCTGGAAAGGGAGAGCCATGACCGTCCGGCGGGTTTTCGCACCCATATCCTGGTCTGCGCGGGCTCGACCCTGATCATGCTGGTCTCAATGTATGGCTTTGCCGGATTCGAGGGTCCCAAAGATCCCGGACGCATTGCCGCGCAAGTGGTCAGCGGCATCGGCTTTCTGGGCGCCGGCACGATCATTCGGGAAGGTTTCTCGGTCAAGGGCTTGACTACCGCGGCCAGCCTCTGGGTGGTGGCCGGCATCGGCCTGGCCATCGGGACGGCTCAATTTTTCGCGGCCGTCACCACAACGGCGCTCGTGTTCCTGGCGCTTGTCCTCTTCGGCCATCTGGAGCGCCGCTGGCTGGTCAATAAGTGCCTGCAGCGCCTCAAGCTTACGATCGAGGATAAGCCGGGACAACTGGGCCGCATCGGACTGTTTCTCGGTCAAAACGGGGTTAACATCCGCAGTGTTACCATGAATCACGATTCCGACAAAAAAACCATCGACATGGAGTTTGTCCTCAGAATTCCGCAAAATGCCGATATATTTCAGCTAATTCAGGGCATCACCGAAATTGACGGTGTGCGTTCCATCGACAGGATATGCTAAAATGGAAAGCGTGAGAATCGGTTGATTTATTTGGATTGATTTGGGAGAGAGAGCATTTGTCTACCTATTGCATTATTCCTGATAGCGCGCAGAACCTATTGACCCTGCTCGGCGACGCGGCCCGGCCGGACGTTGATCCGCAATCGCTGGAAGCTGCGATCATCACCAAGGTACAGGTAATGACCGATGCCGCGGCCTGGCAGGTTTATCTCACCGTGCCGGAAAGGCTGAGCGAGACTCTGCTGCAGTACGCCGCAGACAATATCAGCCGGCGGTGCGGCCTCGCCAAAGTCGAGTTCATCCAGACCTGCGGCAGCTTTGAGCAGTATCTTCAGAGCAACTGGGGCGAATTTACCGACCGGATCGGCGAGGGAAATCATACTGTCAGGCATTTGCTGACTTCGGCCCGGTGGGCCTTTGACGGCCGGATGCTGACGATTGAAACCCACGGCGATTTGTCTGCAGAAATTCTCCACTCCCGGGGCGTCGAACAAAGCATCAAAAGTTTCGCCAAGGCGAACTTCGGGCAAAGCTGCGACGTCGCCCTGATCAGCGCGGGGGAAACGCCGCCTCCGCCCTGCGATGAGGACTATTATTCCCCGGATTATCTTCAGGCCGTAACCGAGCGGCAGGCCGCCGCTCCCGCCAAAAAGAAAGAAGAGAGTCCGATTATTTTCGGCCGCAATATCAAGGATGCGCCGGTGGATATGGGCTCTGTCCAGGAAGAAGGCCGCAATATCATTCTGACGGGTCAGATTGTCAGGCACGAATGCAAGGAGCTCCGCTCCGGCCGGTTTTTGCTGTCGTTCGATATCGCCGACCTGTCCGGCGGCATCAGCGGCAAAACTTTTTTCGAAGACAAGGAGCAGTTCGCCAAAGTAGAGGGCCTGATCGCCGACGGAATGCTGGTCAAGGTAAAGGGGACCGTCCAGTTTGACAAGTTCGCCAACGAACTCGTCATCTACGCCGACAGCATGGGCCGCGTGACCAAACCCGAACGCCAAGATACAGCAGAGACGCGCCGGGTGGAATTGCACGCCCATACCCGGATGAGCGCCCTTGACGCGGTGGTTTCGGTAAAGGAGCTCATCAAAACGGCGGCGAAATGGGGCCATCCGGCGGTAGCCATCACCGACCACGGCGTGGTCCAGGCGTTTCCCGAGGCCGAGGAGGCGGCTGCGAAGGCCGGAATCAAAGTCATCTACGGAATGGAAGGCTACCTGTTTGAGCAGGATATCGCCCGTTCCAACCACATCATCATTCTGGCCCAAAACAGGATCGGCCTGCGCAACCTGTATCGGCTGGTATCCCTGTCGCACCTGAAATATCTCCACCGGACCCCGCGGCTTCCCCGCGCGGTACTGGCCGAGCACCGCGAAGGGCTGATCCTGGGTTCGGCCTGCGAGGCGGGAGAACTCATGCAGGCCATCCTGAACGGCGAACCGGAGGAAAAACTGCTGGACATCGCTTCTTTCTACGATTATCTGGAGATCCAGCCGACCGGGAACAATGCCTTCATGATCCGCAAGGGCATGATCGAAAATGAGGAAGGGCTGAGGAACCTCAACCGGAAAGTCTGCGAACTGGGCCGGAGGCTGGGCAAACCGGTGGTGGCCACCTGTGACGTCCATTTTCTCCATCCCGAGGACGAGGTGTACCGCCGGATATTGCTGGCCGGCCAGGGCTTTGACGACGCGGACAGTCAGCCGCCCCTCTTTTTCCGCACTACGGAAGAGATGCTGGAGGAGTTCTCCTATCTGGGCAGTAAAACCGCCTATGAGGTGGTGGTGGAAAACACCCGGCGCATCAGCGACCGGATTGAAGTTTTCCAGCCCATTCCTTCCGAGCTTTATTCCCCCAAGATTCCCGGCGCGGAGGAAGAGATCAAATCCATGTCCTACCGGAAGGCTTACGCCCTTTACGGCGAGAAGCTTCCCGAAATCGTGGCCTCGCGCCTGGAATACGAGCTCAACTCCATCATCAACAACGGTTTTGCCGTGCTCTATCTCATCGCCCACAAGCTGGTCAAAAAGTCTCTGGATGACGGATATCTTGTCGGTTCCCGGGGGTCGGTAGGCTCCTCCTTTGTCGCCACCATGACCGACATTACCGAGGTCAACCCGCTTCCGCCGCATTGGCGCTGCCCGGACTGCCAATATTCCGAGTTTGTCGACGACGGGAGCTATGGCAGCGGCTTTGACATGCCGGACAAAAACTGCCCGTCCTGCGGCGTCAAGATGGTGAAAGACGGGCATGACATCCCCTTTGCCGTGTTCATGGGCTTTCACGGCGACAAAGTACCGGACATCGATCTCAACTTCTCCGGTGAATATCAGCCGGTCGCCCATAAGTATACCGAGGAATTATTCGGGAAGGACAACGTGTTCCGCGCCGGAACCATTGCCACCATCGCCGATAAGACGGCCTACGGTTTTGTCAAAAATTATTTCAGCGAAAAGGGGATTACGCCCCGCAACGCCCACATCAATAAGCTGATCGGCGGCTGCACCGGCGTCAAGCGCACCACCGGCCAGCATCCCGGCGGGATCATGGTTGTACCCCGGGACATGGATGTACACCACTTCACCCCCATTCAGTATCCGGCGGACGACAAGGATTCCGCCACCATCACGACCCATTTCGACTACCATTCCATTTCCAGCCGGCTTGTCAAGCTCGACATTCTCGGCCATGACGATCCTACCGTCATTAAAATGCTGGAAGACCTCACCGGCCGGGACCCCAAAACCATTCCTTTCGACGATCCGGCGACCATGAGCCTGTTTTCCGCCACCGATGCATTGGGCCTGACTCCCGAACAACTGGGCTCCACCGTGGGCACCTTCGGCATCCCCGAATTCGGCACAAAATTCGTCCGGCAGATGCTGGAAGACACCAAGCCGAAAAATTTCAGCGAACTGGTCCGCATCAGCGGTTTCTCCCACGGAACCGACGTATGGCTCAATAATGCCCAGGATCTCATCCGGAGCGGCACCGCCAAACTCGGTGAAGCAATTTCGGCCCGCGACGACATCATGGTTTACCTCATCCACAAAGGGGTCAAACCGCAGACCGCCTTCAAGATCATGGAGGGCGTCCGCAAGGGCAAAGGGGTCAAGCCGGACGACGTGGAGGTCATGAAGCAGAACAATGTTCCCGACTGGTATGTCGAATCCTGCCAGAAGATCAAATATATGTTCCCGAAAGCCCATGCCGCCGCCTATGTCATGATGGCCGTCCGGATCGCCTACTGCAAGGTCCATTATCCCCTGCCCTTCTATGCTTCCTATTTTACGGTACGGGCCACGGAATTCGACGCCCAGCTCATTGTCCAGGGGGAAGCGGTTCTGCGGCAGAAACTGGCGGAACTGGAGCAGAAGGGCAACGCGGCTTCCGCGAAGGAGAAGGGGCTCGTGACCATCATCGAAATGGCCCTTGAAATGCTGCTGCGCGGGTTTACCTTCCGGCGCGTCGATCTCTACCAGTCCCACGCCACGCGGTTTCTGATCGACGGCAACGCCCTGCTGCCGCCGCTGGCGGCCTTGGAAGGAGTAGGAGACAACGCCGCGCGAAATATTGTCCAGGCCAGGGAGGAGAAGCCCTTTACTTCGATCGAGGATCTCCGCCTGCGGAGCAGGGTATCGAAGACGGTGATCGACACTCTTCGCGACCACGGCTGCCTGGCCGGCATGCAGGAAAATAACCAGATGCTGCTGTTTGCCTAAACTTCTGATAAAATATGGTTGTAAATCGAGTTCCACAGTGCTATAATAAATCTGGTATAGGTAACGACGTTTCTCAAAGAGTGGGTATCGAACCCACTCTTTCATCTTATGGCTGGCAGAGACGCTCTGCCAAATACAGGGTATAAGGCCGGGCAAAGTCCGGCAACAATAACAGTAACGATACGACATGATATAGGGGTGGAGCGCATGTCCGGAAAACAAATTGAAAACCTTGTGGAGCGCCTGGTGGGGGAGGTAATCACCGGCTCCGACCTGGAGCTGGTTGACGTCGAGTATGTCAAAGAACGCGACTGGTATCTCAGGGTGTTCCTTGACAAGCAGGGCGGCTTGGAAGTGGAAGACTGCCAATGGGTCAGCGAAAAGCTGGAGGAGAAGCTTGACGAGCTTGATCCGATAAAGGACAGCTATATTCTGGAAGTATCTTCGCCGGGCCTTGACCGGCCTTTGAAAAGGGACCGGGATTTTGTCCGCCATGTGGGCGATGCCATTGAGATCCATACCTTCGCCCCGGTGAACGGGCAAAAAATGTTGGTCGGCAAACTGCTGAGCCTGGAGAACAACACCATCCATGTCGATGTTGACGGTACCGAGATGAGCATTCCACGGGAGAAGGCGTCTCAGGTCCGGTTACATATTGATTTCTAGCTCCGTTACAAAATTGAATAGGGGGAAGTTTAGTATGAATGCCGAATTTATGCAGGCTTTCGAACAATTGGGAAGGGAGAAAGGAATCGCTCCCGATATTTTGTTCGAAGCCATTGAAGCTGCCTTGATCTCCGCATACAAGCGCAACTTCAGTTCTGCGCAGAATGTGCGGGTGTCGCTGGCTCGCGAAACCGGCGAAATTCATGTTTTTGCCCGTAAAACAGTGGTGGAGGCTGTAAAAGATTCCCGTCTTGAGATATCCTTGGAGGAAGCTCAATCCATCGACCCGCGTTACAGCCTGGAAGACGTCGTCGAAATGGAAGTCACCCCGAAGAACTTCGGACGGATAGCGGCCCAAACCGCCAAACAAGTGGTGGTTCAGCGCATCCGGGAAGCCGAGCGGGGCATTATCTACGAGGAGTTCTCAAGCCGGGAAAGCGATATCGTCACCGGTATTGTTCAGCGGATCGAAGCCAAGAACGTCTATATTGACTTGGGCAAAGCCGAGGCCATCCTGGCCCCTTCCGAGCAGATACCCGGTGAAACCTACCGGCACGGCGACCGCCTGAAAACCTATATCATCGAAGTCAAAAAGACGACCAAAGGGCCGCAAATCTTAGTTTCCCGTACCCATCCCGGACTTTTGAAGCGCCTGTTTGAACTGGAAGTGCCCGAAATTCACGACGGGGTTGTTGAAATCAAATCCGTCGCCCGCGAACCGGGACTGCGCTCCAAAATTTCCGTTCATTCCCGGGATGAGGATGTTGACCCGGTGGGCGCCTGTGTCGGCCATAAAGGCATGCGGGTTCAAACCATCGTCAATGAACTGAAAGGTGAAAAAATCGATATTGTCAAATGGAATACCGATCCGGCGAAATATATCGCCAACGCCTTAAGTCCCGCCAAAGTAGTGATGGTGGAAGTCAACGAGACCGATAAAACTTCGCGGGTCGTCGTTCCCGACTACCAGCTGTCGCTGGCCATCGGCAAGGAAGGCCAGAACGCCCGGCTCGCCGCTAAGCTGACCGGCTGGAAAATCGACATCAAGAGCGAATCGCAGGTCCAGACAACCGTCTAAGGAGGGACTGACGATGAAACCGAAAAAAGTTCCTCAGCGGATGTGTGTCGGCTGTCAGACCATGAAAAATAAAAGGGAGCTTCTGCGGGTGGTCCGCTCGCCGGAGGGAGAAATCCTGCTGGACCCAACCGGCAAGAAATCGGGCCGGGGAGCCTATGTCTGCCCGACCGACGCCTGCCTGGCGAAAGCGGTCAAGGAGAAACGCCTGGAGCGGGCCCTTGAGCATAGCATCAGTCCCGAAGTATACGAACAGCTCCGCGCTGGGCTGGTTCGCCCATGAACGAGCAAAAACTTCGGACCCTGCTGGGCCTGGCCCAGAAAGCCGGCAAGCTTGCCTCCGGCGAACTTGCCGTAGAAAAAGCCGTCAAGTCCGGTAAAGCCAAACTGGTGCTGATCGCGGCGGATGCCTCCGACAACACCAGGAAAAGTTATCGCGATATGACATCGTACTATAAGATAGCCTGTCATGAAACGCTTTCCAAAGACCAACTCGGCAATGCCACCGGAAAACCACCGCGGGCAGCGGTTGCCGTTACTGAATCTGGTTTCGCCAAAGCGATGAGTGAAGCGTTGCTGTCTTGAGTTCGGAGAGGAAGAAAATTGGGGGTGGATGAATGTCCAAATATCGAGTGTATGAATTAGCCAAGGACTTCAACACGACCAGCAAAGTCATCATTGACATTCTGGGTCGTAACAACATAAGCGTCAAGAATCACATGGCCAGCATCGACGAGGCCGCGAAAGCAGTAATCGACCGCACCTTCGCCAGAAAAACCGGTTCCGCTGAAGAGCCGTCCAAAGGGGAGGCTGCCAAGCCCGTCCGTCCGGCTGCCGCACCGTCCGGTGCGGGAAATGCGCCGGCTTCCGCCGGCGCCGGCCAGCCCTATAACCGGCCAAGCCAGCCGCAAGGCGGCTACCAGGGCCAGGGAGGCCAGGGCCGTCCCAACCAGCCGCAAGGTCCGCGTCCCGGCCAGCCGCCCTATAACCGTCCCGGCCAGGGAGGCCAAGGCGGCTATCAGGGCCAGGGAGGCCAGGGCCGTCCCAATCAGTCGCAGGGTCCGCGTCCCGGCCAAGCGCCTTATAACCGTCCCGGCCAGGGAGGCCAAGGCGGCTATCAGGGTCAGGGAGGCCAGGGCCGTCCCAATCAGTCGCAGGGTCCGCGTCCCGGCCAGCCGCCCTATAACCGTCCTGGCCAGGGAGGCCAAGGCGGCTANNNGAGGCCAGGGCCGTCCCAATCAGCCGCAGGGTCCGCGTCCCGGCCAGCCGCCCTATAACCGTCCCGGCCAGGGAGGCCAAGGCGGCTATCAGGGTCAGGGAGGCCAGGGCCGTCCCAATCAGTCGCAGGGTCCGCGTCCCGGCCAAGCGCCTTATAACCGTCCCGGCCAGGGGGGCCAAGGCCGTCCCGGCCAGCCGCAACAAGGCGCCCGCCCCGGTCAGGCGCCCCAGGGCGGAGCCCCGGGGGGAGCGCAACGCTCGGATCGCGGTGGATTCCGGAAGGATCGGGATAATTTCAACAAGGGCGCTCAGGATCGTCACAGCCAAAACCGGAAGGGCGGCAGCCAGCGGTCGCAGGCCGCCGGCCAGTTCCGGCAGCCCCCTAAGCCCGAGCCCGTCCGCCCGACAGCCATTAAATTGCTGAATGATCCGATTACCGTCAAGGATCTCGCCGCCAAGCTGGGCCGCGAGGTTAGCGAAGTTATCAAAAAGTTGATGCTGCTTGGGATTATGGCCACCATAAACCAGGAGATCGATTTCGATACAGTCACCATTCTGGCAAGCGAATTCGGGGTAACCGTGGAAGAGCTTCCGCCCGAAGCCGATCCCACGGAAATCCTGGAATCGGAAGACGACCCGGCGGATTTGCAATTCCGCCCGCCGGTGGTTACCGTCATGGGGCATGTTGACCATGGCAAAACCTCGCTTCTGGATTCCATCCGGCAAACCAATATCACTTCGCAGGAGGCCGGAGGCATTACCCAGCATATCGGCGCCTACCAAGTGAACTACCAGGGCAAAAAGATCGTCTTCCTCGACACTCCCGGCCACGAGGCCTTCACCGCCATGCGCGCCCGCGGCGCGCAAGTGACCGACATCGCCATTTTGGTTGTCGCCGCCGACGACGGGGTCATGCCCCAGACGATCGAAGCGCTCAACCATGCTAAAGCCGCCGGTGTGCCGATCATCGTCGCCATTAACAAAATGGACCGTCCGGGCGCCAACCCCGACCGGGTCAAGCAGCAGCTTGCCGATCACGGCCTGCTGCCCGAGGACTGGGGCGGGGATACCATCATGGTTCCGGTATCGGCCCACACCAAACAGGGCATCACCGACATTCTGGAGATGATCCTGCTGGTGGCCGAAGTTCAGGACTTCAAGGCGAATCCCAATCGCCCCGCCATCGGCACCATTATCGAGGCGCAACTGGATAAAGGCCGCGGTCCGGTAGCCACCGTGCTGGTCCAAAGAGGAACGCTGCATATCGGCGACTCGATCATCGCCGGCACCGCTTTCGGGAAGGTCCGCGCCATGGTCAATGATCGCGGCGATAAAGTGAAGAAAGCTCCGCCGGCCACGCCGGTCGAAGTGCTTGGCCTGTCCGATGTGCCGCTGGCCGGCGATGTGCTCCATGTTGTCGATGAGAAAACCGCCCGGGCCGTCGCTGAAAAGCGCCAGGCCAAACGGCGGACGGAAGAGATAGGGCAAGGCCAGAAAATTTCGCTGGATGATTTGTTCAAGCATATCCAGGAAGGCAGCCTGAAAGACCTCAACATCGTGGTCAAAGCCGATGTCCAGGGGTCGATCGAAGCCCTTCGCCAGGCGCTGCAAAATCTTAAAAATAAAGAAGTCCGGGTCAACATCATCCACTCCGGCGTTGGCGCGATCAATGAATCGGATGTGATGCTGGCTTCCACGTCAAACGCCCTCATTATCGGCTTCAACGTCCGGCCGGACAACAATGCCCGCAAGGCGGCGGACACCGAAAAAGTCGATATCCGGACTTATCGGGTCATCTATGACGCCATTAATGATGTCGAAGCGGCCATGACCGGCATGCTGGCCCCCGAATACAAGGAGGTCATCCTGGGGCGGGTCGAAGTCCGTCAGGTCATCAGCGTTCCGAAAGGCGTTGTTGCGGGTTCCTATGTTCTCGAAGGCAAAATCACCAACTCCGCCCAGGTCAGGATCATCCGCAACGGGATCGTCGTGCACGAAGGCAAGCTGGAATCGCTCCGCCGGTTCAAGGATGACGTCAAAGAAGTGGCTTCCGGCTACGAATGTGGTATTACGATTGAAAAATACCGCGATATCAAAGAGGGAGACATGATTGAAGCGTTCGCCATGGAAATTGTAAAACCAAGCTAGGCGAAACGAGGGATTGAACATATGAGTCAATTGCGTTCAGAAAAAGTGCAGGAGTTCATCAAACAGGAACTCAGCAAAATTATTCTTACCGAACTAAAGGACCCGCGGGTCGGTTTTGTTACCGTCACCAAGGTAGAAGTGACGGGCGACCTGCGTTTCGCACGGGCCTATGTCAGCTTGATGGGCAGCGAGGATGAGAAGGCGTCTACCTGGCAAGCGCTCCAGAAGGCGGCCGGCTTCCTGCGGTCCGAGATCGGCAAGCGAATCCGGCTGCGCTTCACGCCGGAGCTGTCGCTCTATATCGACGAGTCCCTGGAACATAGCGTCCGGATCCAGGAACTTCTGACCAAAATCAAAGAAGAAGAAGCGGGGCACTAGCATGGAAATTGCCCTGCAAGAGATTGCGCGAAACCTTGATAGAGCCGACTCGCTGATTCTGACCGGCCATATCCACCCGGACGGGGATTCGCTGGGCTCGATGCTGGCGCTTTATGCCCATCTGGCCGCCGCCGGGAAGAACGTCGAGTTGTTATTGGATGACGAGCTTCCCGCCCTCTACAGCTTTCTGCCGGGATTTGAGCAAATCCGCCGGCCGGACGGTTCGAGGCGAAAGGCCGATTGGCTGGTCGTCCTGGATGCCAGCGATGCCGAGCGCATCGCCGGAGTCCGGGAAGCCGTGGATGCGCCGATTCTCAATATTGATCACCATATCTCCAACACCAAGTATGCCGATTTTTGGTATATCGACAGCAAAGCCGCCGCGACCGGCGAAATCATCTATGATCTCCTGAGGCTGATGGATGCCGCCGTTACCCCTGATATAGCCGTTTGCCTTTATACGGCCATTGCCACTGACTGCGGCTTTTTCCGCTATGCCAACACCACTTCTGCAACGCTGCGGTATGCGGCTGATCTTATCGAGCTTGGCGCGGAACCTTCCGTTATTTCGGAATACCTGGAGACCAAGCCGCTAAAGAGTATTACAACCCTCACCCAGGTGCTCGCGACGCTCGAAACCTATGAGAACGGCAAAATCGCGGCCATAACCATTCCGCCTGAACTGGTCGACGACGGCTCGGAAACGACCGAGGGCTTCATCAACTACCCCCGGAATATCGAAGGCGTTGAGATTGCCATCATGTTTCGCCCGACGGAAGCCGGCACCCGGATCAGCTTTCGCTCCCGCGACGCCGATGTCAGCCAACTGGCTCTCTCCTTTGGCGGCGGAGGCCATGTCCGGGCGGCCGGCTGCACGGTGGCCGGAGACTTTTCCACCGCCAAAGAGCGGATTCTGGAGGCTGCCGTCAAGCTGCTGGCGGAATCCGGCCAATGACCGGCGGAATCATTAACGTGCTCAAGCCGCCCGGCATGACGTCCCACGACGTCGTGGCCTTTGTCAGGCGGGTTTACGGCTTGAAAAAGGTGGGGCACGCCGGCACCCTCGACCCGGCCGCCGCCGGCATCCTGCCGGTATTTCTGGGACCGGCCACCCGGCTGATCGAGTATACCGCCGACCGCGACAAGGCCTACCGGGTAGAGTTGACCTTCGGCTACGCCACCGACACCGGCGATGATACCGGCGCAGTCATCCGCCGCGCCTCCACCGACGGGCTTCCCGCCGCCGGCGAACTTTTTGCCGTCCTGCAGGATTTCGTCGGAACCATTGACCAGATTCCCCCCATGCATTCGGCCATCAAGATCGCGGGAAAAAAGCTCTATGAACTGGCCCGCGAAGGCATCGAAATCGAACGGCAGCCGCGCAAGGTCGTGATAAAGGCCATTCGCCCGATCAAGCTGGATCCTCCGGTACTGCTGTTCGACGTAGCGTGCTCGAAAGGGACCTATATCCGTTCCCTTTGCCTTGATATCGGCGAACGCCTGGGCTGTCCGGCCACCATGTCCTTTCTGGTGCGGACCCGGGTCGGCGACTTTGATTTGGATCATGCTTTTTCTCTGGAAGAGATTGCCGCCGAGCCCAAGGCGGCGGTGCTGCCGGCCGAACATGCCGTCCGGCACTTGCCCGGGATTATTCTGCCTTCAGCGGCCAGCCGGGCCTTCGGCAACGGCCAGGTGGTCGCCTGTGAAGCGGGCGGCCGGACGGCGCTCTATGCGGTCTTTGACGAGAGGGGCGTGTTGGTCGGGATCGGGGAAAGCACTTCGGGGCAAAGTGGTCTTAAACCGCTAAAAGTTATGCCCCACTAGCATCTCATTCATGTTTAGTTGCAATAGAGGAGAGCGGTATGGAAATTTGCACCCGGCTAACGGATGTTCAGGGAAGACTGCGGCAAACCGCCGTCGCTCTGGGCACTTTTGACGGAGTTCATCTCGGGCACCAGACGATCATCAGCCATGCGGCCAAGCTGGCCCGTCGGGCGGGAGGCCCCAGCGTTGTTTTCACCTTCAGCAATCATCCCCTGTCCGTGATCAATCCCAAGCGTTGCCCGCCGCTGATTATTACCCAGGAAGAGAAAGTGGCCCGTATCGCCGCCCTCGGCATCGACGTTCTGCTCACCGTCCCCTTTACCCGCGAGCTTCTGCAACTGCCGCCCCGGGACTTCGTAGCCCTGCTGGCGGATGTCCTGCAACCCGCCTATGTCGTTGTAGGGCCGAACTTTACCTTCGGCTACAAGGGAGCCGGCACGCCGGAACTGCTCCGCCAGGGCGGCAAGGAGAACGGCTTTGAGGTGGTGATCCCGGCGGCGCTGCATGTCGGGAAGGTATTAGTCAGCAGCACCGCCATCCGCCAGCTCATTCAGAGAGGCAAGGTCCAGCAGGCCGCAACCTTGCTGGGACGCCCCTTCAAGGTGACCGGCCGGGTTGCGGCGGGAGACGGACGGGGGGGGCGGATCCTCGGGTTCCCCACCGCCAATATCGCCGTAAGCGATCAGCTTGTCAGCCCGGGCGACGGGGTCTATGCCGTGCAGATCGCCGTAGGCGACGGCCATAACCCCTATAAAGGCCTCGCCAATGTCGGCAGCAACCCGACCTTCAGCGGTAAAACCCGGCGGATTGAGGTGCATATCCTTGATTTTGCCGGGGATCTGTACGGTCAAACCATTGCCGTCGACTTCCTGGCCAAGATTCGCGACGAGAAGACCTTCGACGGGGTAAACAGTCTCAAAGCCCAGATTGCGAGAGACATCAGCGCGGCCCAACAATACTACGGCTAATCACGCAAAAACAGTTTACAGTCTATCCTGTTTATGGTAGAATAAATTCCGGACCCGAGCGGGGCAGGTGCATAGCAAGCCGCCCGCCGGGACAAATTAGGGCGTGAACCTTGGCGAGGATCATCGAGTCTCCGACGATGGTCTTGGCTACAGGGGATACGACAAAAGGAGGAATCGGCATGTTAACACCCGAGTACAAACAGCAGCTTATCGAAAAGTATCGCCTCCATGAAGGCGACACAGGGTCGCCGGAGGTCCAGATTGCGATCCTGACCGAAAGGATCAACTATCTCACGGAGCACCTCAAGGAACATAAGAAAGACCATCACTCGCGCCGCGGCCTGCTCAAAATGGTTGGCCAACGCCGGGGGCTTCTCAATTACCTGCGCGACAACGACATTGCACGCTATCGCACCATTCTTGAGAAACTTAACCTGAGAAAGTAAAAAAAAGCGGGGATACCCGCTTTTTTCATATCCCGGCGCCTCGGCTGACGGGCATCACCGGGGCGGTATGCTCGCCGGGAGCGAAACACATCAAAACCCCCCTTCTCTCCTTAACCAAAGGTTAAAGTCCAAGAAAAAAGGGAATAATAAAAAAAATGTCGAAGAGTTAAACTTTGGTAAAAGAAGAAGGGGCTTAGAGGAGGAAAACCAAATATGCACACTTTTCAAATGCAGCTTGGCGGTAGATCCCTGATCGTTGAATCAGGCAAGATGGCCAAGCAGGCCGGCGGTGCAGTTCTGGTCCGGTATGGCGACACCGCCGTACTTGTCACGGCAACTGCTTCAGCTGAGCCACGGGAAGGAATCGATTTCTTCCCATTGACTGTTGACTACGAGGAACGTCTGTATTCTGTGGGAAAAATACCGGGTGGCTTCATCAAGCGGGAAGGACGCCCCAGCGAGGCCGCCATTCTCTCCGGGCGGCTGATCGACCGGCCCATTCGTCCGCTTTTTGCCGAGGGGTTCCGCAATGATGTGCATGTAGTTGCCACCGTTATGTCCGTAGACCAGGACAACCCGCCGGACATCCCCGCGATGATCGGAGCATCCTGCGCCCTGAGCCTGTCGGATATTCCCTTCAAGGGGCCGATCGGCGGCGTGCGGGTCGGCCTGGTCGAGGGTCAATTCGTCCTGAATCCCACCGTCGAACAGCAGGAGCGCAGCGATCTGAACCTCGTCGTGGCGGGGACGAAAGACGCCGTGCTGATGGTGGAGGCCGGCGCCCATGAAATTCCCGAAGAAATCATCCTGGACGCCATTATGTTCGGCCATGACGCCATCAGGCAAATCGTTGCCTTCCAGGAGGACATGGTCGCTCAGATCGGCAAACCCAAGCGGGCGATCAAGCTCTATGAAGTCCCGGCGGAAATCGACCAGGCGGTGCGGGAATTTGTCACCGAAAAGCTGAAAGTCGCTGTCGCCCATTCGGACAAGCAGACCCGGGAAGAGCAAACCAAGCAGGTCAAGGACGAGGCCTTGGAACAATTCCTGGCCGATTATCCCGAAAATAAAAAGGAAATCGCCTATGTTATCCAAAAGGTCCTGAAAGAAATTGTCCGCAAAATGATCACCGTCGACAAAATCCGCCCGGATGGCCGGCAAATCGAGGAAGTGCGTCCCATCACCTGCGAGGTGGGTGTTTTGGCCCGCACGCACGGCTCTGGCCTCTTTACCCGCGGCCAGACCCAGATTCTCTCGGTGACCACCCTGGGGGCGATCGGCGACGAGCAGATTCTGGACGGGCTCGGCGTGGAAGAATCCAAGCGCTATATGCATCACTATAATTTCCCGCCTTACAGCGTGGGCGAGACCAAACCGATGCGCGGGCCCGGCCGGCGGGAAATCGGCCACGGTGCCTTGGCGGAAAGGGCGCTGATTCCCGTGATCCCGTCGGAAACCGAGTTTCCGTATACCATCCGGATCGTTTCGGAGGCGCTCGAATCCAACGGCTCCACCTCGATGGGAAGCGTATGCGGCAGCACGCTGTCCCTGATGGACGCCGGCGTTCCCATCAAGGCGCCTGTTTCGGGCGTAGCCATGGGGCTTGTGAAAGAAGGCGACCACTTCACCATCCTTACGGATATCCAGGGCCTCGAAGATGCCCTTGGCGACATGGACTTCAAGGTTGCCGGCACGACCAAAGGCGTCACCGCCATCCAGATGGACATCAAGATCGCCGGCATTACCAAAGACATTCTGACTACCGCCCTGGCCCAGGCCAAACGCGGCCGGATGCACATCATGGGCAAAATGCTGGAAGTCATCAGCGAGCCGCGGCCTGAACTGTCGCCGTATGCTCCGCGAATTATTACAATGGAGATCGATCCCGACAAAATCCGCGACGTCATCGGCCCAGGCGGGAAGATCATCAAGAAAATCATTGAGGAAACCGGCGTAACGATTGATATTGAGGACGACGGCAAAGTCTTCATCGCCGCGGTGGATGTCGAAGCCGCCAATAAAGCGGTGAAGATCATTGAAAACCTGGTCCGGGAAGTCGAAGTCGGCGCAACCTATCTCGGCAAAGTTACCCGGCTGATGAATTTCGGCGCCTTTGTCGAAATCCTGCCAGGCAAGGAAGGGCTTGTCCATATATCCCAACTGGCCCGTGAACGGGTGGCCAAGGTGGAAGACGTGGTCAAACCGGGCGACGAGATCCTGGTCAAAGTCACCGAAATCGACCGTCAAGGCCGGATCAACCTGTCCCGCAAAGAATTGCTCAAAGCGGCGGATGCCGAAAATAAAAATCGCGAGGCGTAGGCAATTTCATCAATGGGGCTGTTTTTCACCGACGCGGTAAGACGGCCGGGGATGAACAGCCTCCGCCTTGGCCCCGAACATAAACCTTACGGTTTATGTTTTTTTATTTTCCCACTCATGAACAAGGCCTGCCGATAATAGATTATAAAAGATACCAGGTGTTCAGGAGTGGTGTAATGAGACTTTTTTTTGCCAGCCGGATCCCGAAGTGGTATTTCAACTTTACGGTCAGTTTTTTTCTCGTCCTGGTGCTGCTGCCGGGAATCCTGGAGTATGTAATAACCGATCCCAACAAGCCCAAGCCCTTTTACAACGGCAATATGGCCAAACCCCAGGTCGCTTTCGCCTGCAACGTCTTTTGGGGCGAGGAATATTTGCCGCAGATGCTGGAGACCTTTGCCCGCCATAACATCAAAGTTACCTTTTTCATCGGCGGCAGCTGGGCCGCGCGTCATCCCGACCTGGTTAAGCTGATCGCCGAAAGCGGTCATGAACTGGCCAACCACAGCTATACCCATCCTCATCCGAATACCCTGACCAAGGAGAAAAACAAGGAGCAAATCACCCGAACCGAGGCGCTCGTCCAGGAATTGACGGGAGTCAAGACCACCATCTACGCTCCGCCCTATGGCGAATTCAACGACACGGTGCTGGCGGCGGCGGCCGAGCTGGGCTACATTACAACCCTGTGGAGCATCGACACGGTGGACTGGAAGAAGCCGTCGCCGGAAGTCATCATCGCCAGGGTGACGAAAAAGCTGCATAACGGCGCGATCATTTTGATGCACCCGACCGAGCCGACGGCCAAGGCCCTCCCGGAACTCATCAGTCGGATCGAAGACGGAGGCTATACTATATTGCCCGTGTCATCAATACTCGAATGAGATAAATAGGCATAATAATGCCTATTTTTTATTGCTAAAAACAGGGACAAAATATGCCAGTATCTTTACATAACAAGTTATGCTATAATTATTCATGGTCGGGAGCAGTGGCCTAAGTCCACTGTGCTATGTTATACCCGAGAGGAGGTTGATATATGAATAAGCTGAAAAAGTATATAGTCTGGATGACGATAATGGCAACTCTGGCCACGATGGTTGTGCCTGTCACTTCGGCCTATGCTGCTTCCCTGAGTGATCTGACCGCTCAGACCACCGATTCAGGAGGCGGCAAGGGCATTTTTGACGTTCTGTTGGGTCTGCTGATCGGCAACCTGCTCAGTAAAGTATTTCATACTACTCCGACCGGGGACGGGTCCGCTTCAGAAGGCTCCAGTCCGGGTTTTCCCGGCGGCTCGCTGACCGGAGCGAAGGAAGTAATGGGATTCTACGCTGAATGGTGGGGCGGCGATACCTCTTCCTATAACGCGATGACGAAAAACGCCAATACCTTAAAAACCGTTATTCCCTTCTGGGGCACGCTGCAGGCGAACGGCAGCGTAAGCGACCGCGGCGGCGACGACCACGCCTCGGTGGTTAAATTCGCTCATCAGAATAATATCAAGGTGCTGTTACTGGTTAACAATGCCAAGCAGGACAGCAGTACGCCACCGGTTCATACCGTTCTTTCCAGTCCGTCCCTCCGCAGCACGGCCATCAACAATCTGGAGGCTTATATCAAGAAGTACAATCTGGATGGAGTCAACATTGACTTCGAGATGGTGCCGGCTGAAGACCGGGACAACCTTACGGCCTTCATGCGCGAACTCTATCAGCGTCTGAAGCCGCAGGGCTATATCGTGTCCATCGACGTCTTCCCGAAAACCGATGAAAACAACGATGTGGCGGCTGCCTACGACTACGCCCAACTGGCGCAATACGCCGACCGGATTGCGATTATGACCTATGACAATCACGGTACCTGGAGCGGCCCGGGGCCGATTGCGGCCGTCAACTGGGTGGAAGCCAACCTCAAATACGCGCTTAAGTATATCCCGAAAGACAAGCTATACCTCGGCATTGCCGGTTATGGCTATGATTGGTCCAGCAAAGGCGTGGAGAGCCTTGAATACGGAGCGATTCAAGATCTCATCAGCCGTTTCGGAGCGACTTCCCAATGGGATGATTCCTCCAAGTCGCCGTATTTCACCTATACCGGAACGGACGGCGTCAGCCACACCGTTTGGTATGAAAATAGCCGAAGCCTCGGATACAAACTCGATTTGGTCAACAAATACGACATCGCCGGTGCTGCACTCTGGAAGCTTGGCGAAGAAGACCCGGGGGCTTGGAAGATTTTCAGGGACAAGCTCTTCCAATAACCATCCGAGAATAACACGCTGATAAGGAGGTTCCAGTGTATAGCAAAAAACTGATGTCTTACACGTTGCTGCTTTTGATGATGTTCACCTTCTTCCTGCCGGCCGCGGTAACTCAGGCGGCGTCCATTGACTCGGTCCTTGGGGCGATGACGTCGCCGACGGCTGCTTCCGGTGACGGAGGAGGAGGTTTATTGAATTCGCTGTTCAGCCTGCTGTTCGACAAGATCCTGGGGCCAATTTTCAATATCTTCTCCGGCGGCGGTTCCAGCGGCGGAAGTTCGCCGGTCAAAATTACTCCGCAGCCGGGAGGATCGGGGACGATAACGGATAACGGCGTCCTGCGCGGCAAGGTTATCGTGGTCGACCCCGGCCACGGCGGCAATAACCCCGGTGCTACCGGCAACGGGTCGATCGAAGCCGCCAATAACCTGGCGGTTGGCCTCAAGCTGCGGGACAAGCTCCAGCAGGCCGGCGCCAAAGTCTATATGACCCGCGAAACCGACCGCAATGTCGCGCCGGTAGGCAGTACGCTGGGCGAGGAACTGCAAGCCCGCGTGGATCTGGCGGAGAGTAAAGGCGCCGATCTGTTTGTCAGTGTCCATTCCAACGACAATCCCGATCCCAAAATAGCCGGAGCGATGACGTTCTATTCCAGCGGCAAATCGTCGAAGCTGGCCTCGGAGGTTCAGAGCGCGCTGGTTCAGGCGACCGGGGCGGCCAACAAGGGTACTTCATCGGCGACCTTCTATGTGCTCCGCAATACGACCATGCCCAGCATCCTGGTGGAGATGGGCTTCGTGTCCAATCCCCAGGAAGCGGCCAAGCTCAATGACAACTCGTACCGCAACAAAGTGGCCCAAGGTGTCTTCAACGGGCTGGTCCAGTATTTCCAGAAGTCGTAGCCCATCCTGAAGAAACGCCGGTCCTTATTCCCAGAAAAGTTTGGCTTTCCGTACCGGCAAAATATCCGCCAGCCTTCCGGCTGGCGGATATTTTTTACGTTTTTTGTTTTATCCGCATTTTAAGTTGTTATAATATAGTAACAAAGGAGCAGGATTTAACGCGAAACGCGCGAAGATAAGGATAGTTTATCGCATAATAAAGGAGCGTTCTATGTACCGCAAAACAACTATGCCCAACGGAATCCGGATCGTGACCGAGGCCATCCCCTACGTAAAGTCGGTGTCGGTCGGCGTCTGGGTAGGCACCGGTTCCCGCAATGAGGAAGAGTACAATCACGGCATTTCCCATTTTATCGAGCATCTGATGTTTAAAGGCACGGAAAGGCGGTCAGCCAAGGATATCGCCGAAACGGTCGACGCGGTGGGCGGTCAGCTCAACGCTTTCACTGCCAAGGAATATACCTGCTACTATATCAAGGTCTTGGATAATCATCTGGACTTGTCGATGGATATCCTGAGCGACATGCTGCGTTTTTCCAAATTCGATCCGGAAGATATCGACCGGGAGCGGGAGGTCGTGCTGGAAGAATTCAACATGTACGAAGATTCCCCCGACGAACTGGTTCACGATCTCTATCTCGGCAATGTGTGGCCCACCCATCCGCTTGGCCGGAACATTCTCGGGACGACCGAGTCGATCAGCCGTTTCGACCGCGACTTGGTGATGGAATACTATCATGATTTCTACACCCCGGATAATATCGTAATTGCCGCGGCCGGCAACCTTACCCACGAGGCCATGGAGGAGCTCGCCGTCCGTTATTTTGGCTCCATGAAAGGAATCAAACAAAAAAAAGGCGCGACTCCGCCCCGGCTGACGCCCGTCCAAACCGTCCACGCCAAAGATACCGAGCAGGTGCACCTTTGTCTGGGCACCGACAGCGTGGCCCAGGACTCGCCGAATATTTACACCGCCCATATCCTCAACAATATTACCGGCGGGGGAATCAGCTCCCGGCTGTTCCAGGCCATCCGCGAAGAACGGGGCCTGGCCTACTCCATCTATTCCTATCAGAGCCATTACAGCGACTGCGGTTTATTCACCGTCTATGCGGGAACCCGTCCGGGCAACGTCAATCAGGTGATCGAGCTCGTCCTGGAAAACCTGGATGAACTGAAAACCGCCGGAGTAAGCGCCGCCGAACTGGCGAAAACGCGGGAACAGTTAAAAGGCAATTTGCTGCTTGGCCTTGAAAGCTCCAGCAGCCGGATGTCCCGTCTGGGCAAGATGGAAATCACTCTGCGGAAATACACTACCCTGGACGAAATCGTCACTAAAATCGAGCAGGTGACGCTGGACGATCTCAGGCAAATGATGACAGCCAGCTTTAATCCGGACAAACTTTGCTTTACCGCGCTCGGGCCGGTCGAGGACTCCGCTCTGCCCGCTACGCTCAAAGCCAGAAAGAGGTAGGCCGATGCGCATTCGCGGCTTCGAAAAGATCAAGGCTTATGAGCATGCTGATTTTCCTCTGCCTGAGCGGAAAACCGCCCATAGCGCCGGTTATGACATCACGGCCGCCGAGGCGGTGGTGCTGGCGCCGCAGGCTGTAACGCTAATCCCGACCGGGCTCAAGGCCTACATGCAGGAGGATGAATACCTGGGCGTTCATATCCGCTCCGGGCTGGCGGTGAAACATTCCCTCGGCCTGATTAACGGCCAAGGGATCATCGACGCCGACTACTACAACAATCCCGCCAACGAAGGGCATATCCTGATCGCCGTCTTCAATTACGGGCGGGAGGCCGTCGCCATCGGCAAAGGCGAGCGGGTGGCGCAGGGGATATTCTACCGTTATCTTCGCACCGACTCCGATGCGGGCGCCGCACTGCCGGCCCGTACCGGCGGCATCGGCAGCACCGGCACAAAATAAAAAGCGGCTGGCGACAAAGGCCCATCTGCGGCGTTGCTCCTCAGAGCGTTTGCTTGCGTACGCCCCATAGTACGCTTACGCTGCTGTATGCTTTGTGCAAACAATAGCAGCAAACGAGTCTCAGAGGAAACAGTAGCGCGCTCTTCCGGTGCGCCTTGCATCTGGACTTTTCTCACCAGCCTGAGTTTGTATACTCTCTAAAGAGGCTTTAGCCTCTTTTTTATTTTGCTACCGGCTTAGAGCCGCCCCAGAATGGTTTCCACAAGGTCCGGCTGCTTCATGATGGCCCGGCCGAGAGCGATGAAATCGGCTTCGCCGTTGGCCAGGACCCCGGCGGCCACTGCCGGGTCCTCCAGACCGCCTACCCCGATGACGGGGATGGTGACCGCATTCTTCACTTGCTTCAGCATATCGCGGAAGAAGCCCGGGCCGCTGAAAGAACGGCTGCCTTTGAGCCCCGAACTGAGGTCGAGGATGTCGACTCCTGCGGCGGCCAGTCTGGGAGCCAGCCAGCAGGCATCCTCGACGCTGGTGCCCCCCGGAAGATAATCGTCCGCTCCCAGGCGGTAGAGCAGCAGGTAGCCGGGGCCGACCGCCCGGCGGACCGCTGCGGCTACTTCCAGCAAAAACCGGGAACGCTTTTCCAGGTTGCCGCCGTATTCATCCTGCCGCCTGTTGGTCAGCGGTGAAAGGAACTGCGTGAGCAGATAGCCGTGGGCGCCGTGAATTTCCACGCCGTCGAAGCCGGCCTGCTTCACCCTCAGGGCCGCCTTGACGAAGGCCTGCCGTATTTCCTGGATTTCCGGCAGGGAAAGCTCCCTCGGCAGGGAGCGGTTCCAGACGGGATGGACAACGGCGGAAGGAGCCACCGCCTCCAGCCCGGTGACCTTCGTATCCGCCGCGCTGCCGACATGATTGATCTGGGCGACCGCGATCTGCCGGTTCGCGTGAATGGTTCCGGCGAGCCTGGCCATGCCGTCGATGCATTCGTCGCGGTCGGCGGCCAGCTGCCTGCTGTTCCATTTCCCGGACGGCAGGATGTGGTGATGCTCGGTTATAACTAACGCCGGCCCCTTTCGCTCGCGATACAGCCCCAATAGTTCCTTAGTGACCAAGCCGGCTTCCGTGGCGGTTTGCAGGTCGAGCGGGGCGCTGACATAGCGATTGGGAAAAGTTAGCTGGTTTACCGTAATAGGATGACGAAGAACCGTTAGATCCGACACTCCGGAATCAACTCCTTGCCTAAGGCCCAACCCGCCATCTGACGGGGGTTGAGCGCGAATTTACCGCTATTATACCCGTTTTTTCAAAGCCAACGCAAGATTAACTTTCTCCCGGTTCAACCAGACATAGAACTTGGCCTAGCTGCATAGTCATTAGGTAGAGGGGGGAAGGAGGGGTGATATGGTTTACGGATGGATCTTCGGGCTGCTCATTCTCGTCGGGGTGTCCCTATGGTTTCGCGTCCGGCTTCGGCGGGATACCGTGAGCGGCGTTGAGACCACGGTCTCGCCGCTTTCGCTGGCCGTCCAGGAACTGGTGGCCACCGCCGGCGGGGTTTACCTGGCGATTGTGGCCTTGACCTCATTTCTCAAGCTGGAGACCCCCGACAAGGTAACTCTCCTGCAAGCTTCGGTGGACCCTCTGGCGCTGACGGCGATCGGCCTGGCGCTGGTCCAGCCTATCGTCATCCGGATTTATCATAAATTTAAATCAAGCAGGTGATAGCATGCGGCTAAGTGAACTCACCGGGAAAGAAGTCATCAATATCGGCGACGGAGCCCGGCTCGGCTATATCGACGAATGCGAGCTGGTGTTCGATGAGCGGTCCGGTAAAATCAACGCGCTGTTGCTGCCCAAAAGAGGCTGGCTTCCGGCCTTTTTGGGGGACGGGAAATTATCCACCATCCCCTGGCAGAGTATTCGCAGGATCGGCGACGAAGTGATTATCGTCGATCTCAATAATGCTTACGAGCGCATGTATTCGCTCTACAACCCGGGAAGCGAAAACTAAACTTTGGTATAGCCGCCGGTGTTCTGGATACACTAACATTAAATTTCACATTTCTGTTAGATACTTGTAATTTAATGTTAGGAGGAAGATGGCATGACAAACCAGAACACCAAACAACAGGGTGGACAAGCTCCCCAGGCGGCCGGCCAGCCGAGCGCGGCTACCGGTATGCAGAACTACGGGCAACAGGCTACCGGTTCCGCAGCCGGTTCCCCGGCTTCAGGCCAGCCGTCCGCAGCCTCGATGCAAGGCGCCGGCCAGCAAGCTACCGGCATGCAAAGCGCCGGCCAGATGACTTCCGCCCAGGGACCCCAAGGGCAAGCCCAGCCTCAGGGACAAGGCACCCAGTCCGTGGTAGGCGTTTTCAATTCCCGCCGCGCTGCCGAGCAGGCGGTTCAACAACTCCGGCAGCAGGGCTTCACCAGTGAGGAAATCAGCATTATCTCGAAGAAGCAAAGCAAGGATGGCGGCGGTAAAGACACCGAACTCGTCGATGACGACATCACCGACGGCGCCTTGACCGGCGGGACGCTCGGCGGAATCGGCGGGCTTATTCTCGGCGCCGGCGCGCTGGCCATTCCCGGCATAGGCCCGATTATCGCCGCCGGCCCCATTGCTGCGGCCCTCAGCGGCGCAGTGGCGGGAGGAATCACCGGCGGTCTTGTCGACTGGGGCATCCCCGCCGAAGTCAGCCGGCAATATGAACAGAGCGTAGCTCAGGGCGGCACCCTGGCGGTTGTCCGAACCACGGCGCAGAAAGTCAACCAGGCCGCGCAGATTCTACGCCAGACCGGCGCCCAGGACGTGCAGAGCCATGCGGATGTGCGTGCCGCCGGCCGCTAAACGGCCTGTCCTTCACCGCTAAACTTTTTTCAAAATCGTTGACACCGATGGAACCCTTATTATACAATGTACGTAAAATAAATAGACCCTGCACAGGGAGTAGAGGTGCGGGCAACAGGAGTACTTTCAGGAAGAGTGGTGTCGATGATCTGAAAGAAAAGGGTTGACCGCCGAAGTGCAAAAGGACTGCCAGGGCCTTTGCATTGGGCTTGCGCCGAACAGGTGCAAGACTGTCACCAAAGTATTTGGTGGAGCGCTATCTCTCCGGAGTAAGGAAAAACTAAGTTTTTCTTTTCTTTAGTGCTGCTTTGTCTGAGGGATTAGCAGCCGGTGAGATATTGCTCCCGGCTGCTTTTTATTTTGGGAGGTGTATTTTATGATTAGGGTTATGGTGTGCGGCGCTTACGGCAAAATGGGCCGTGAGGTTCTGAAAGCCGTGCACAAGGATGAACAACTCAGCCTCGTCGGAGCGGTGGATGCAAAATCCGGCTTCGACGACGTCGGTGACTTGAGCGGGGTGGGTAAAACCGGAGTAATTGTCGGGAACGATCTGGCCACCGTTATCAGCGAAACCAAGCCCCAGGTGATGGTTGATTTTACGGCGCCCGAGGCGGCCATGGGCAACATCCGGACGGCGATCCAGAACGGCGTCTGCCCGGTTGTCGGCACTACCGGTCTGTCCTCATCCGACATCGAGGAAGTTCGCAGCCTTTGTCAACGTCACAGTACCAACGCAATCATTGCCCCTAATTTTTCGGTGGGCGCCGTCCTAATGATGCAGTTGGCGGTCGAAACGGCAAAATATTTTCCCCATGTCGAAATCATTGAACTTCATCATGACCAAAAACTGGATGCGCCGTCCGGCACGGCGCTGCGCACCGCCGAGCTGATCGCCCAAAAGCGCGGGGAGCTTCAGCAGGGCCATCCGCAAGAAGTGGAGAAACTCACCGGAGCCCGCGGGGGAGAGTATGCCGGCATCAGGCTTCACAGCGTGCGCTTGCCCGGTTACGTGGCTCACCAGGAAGTCATTTTCGGCGGTCTGGGCCAAACCCTTACCATCCGTCATGATTCAATATCCCGGGAATCCTTTATGCCCGGCGTCATGCTGGCCTGCAAACGGGTGTTGACCGTAGACGGACTGGTTTGCGGGTTGGAGAAAATTCTAGCTTAAATAACGGAGGGGAAACCATTGAAAAAATACAATGTAGCGATTTTAGGCGCAACCGGTGCGGTCGGTCAGGAATTTCTCGACCTGATCGCCGAACGGAATTTTCCTTATAAGAGCCTCAAACTGCTGGCTTCCGAACGTTCCGCCGGGAAACAAATCCAACTCGCCGGCGAGACCTTTACGGTGGAAGAAGCTACGCCGGATGCCTTCAAGGACGTTCAGATCGCCCTCTTTGCCGGCGGCTCGGCCAGCAAGGTCTTCGCGCCGGAGGCCGTAAAGCGCGGCGCGGTTGTAATCGACAATTCCAGCACCTACCGCATGGACCCCCAGGTCCCGCTCGTGGTTCCGGAAGTCAACCCGGAAGCCATCAGGGACCACAAGGGAATCATCGCCAATCCCAACTGTTCGACCATCATCATGGTTATGGCCCTCAAGCCGCTTTTCGACGCCGTTAAGATCAAACGGATCGTCGTCTCTACTTATCAGGCCGTTTCCGGTGCGGGGAAAGAGGCCATCGACGAGCTGACCGGCCAGGTTCGGGCCGTACTTGACGGCGAGCCGGCCGAAGCCAGGATCCTTCCCGGCGCCAGTTTGCCGAAGCACTACCAGATCGCTTTTAACCTCCTGCCGCAGATCGATGTTTTCGTCGAAGACGGCTATACCAAGGAAGAAATGAAAATGGTGCACGAAACCCATAAAATCCTTGGCGACAAGAACATCGGCATCACGGCGACCACCATTCGGGTTCCTATTTACCGCAGTCACTCGGAATCCATCAACATCGAACTGGAAAAGCCCCTTTCGGCGGACCGGGCCCGGGAACTGCTCGCCGCCTTCCCGGGAGTCGTCGTTCAGGATAATCCGGCGGAAATGATCTATCCGATGCCGCTGGACACCTCCGGCCGCGATGAAGTATTTGTCGGACGCATCCGTGAAGATAAGTCTGTCCCGTACGGACTCAATCTTTGGGTAGTCGGGGACCAGATACGCAAGGGGGCGGCGCTGAACGCCCTGCAGATCGCCGAGTATATGATCCAGCATAATTTGATTTGAGGTGTAACGGATGCGAATCATCGTACAGAAATTTGGCGGAACGTCGGTAGCATCTCCCAATGTGCGCAACCTGGTTGTCAACAAAATCGTCCAGGCCCGCGAACAGGGTTATACGCCGGTTGTCGTCGTATCCGCCATGGGCAGAAAAGGCGAGCCGTACGCCACCGATACCCTGATTGACCTTGCAAGGTCCGGCTATCGCGGCATCGCCGCCCGTGAACTGGATCAGATTATGTATTGCGGTGAAATTATCTCCGCGGTCGTTATGACCAGTGTCCTGCAGGCCGCCGATCTGGACGCGATCATGCTGACCGGCGGTCAGGCCGGGATTACCACCGATGCCAACTTTACGAACGGGCGAATTCTGAAGGTTGACTCTTCGCGCATCCTTACGCTGCTGAAGATGGGCAAGGTGCCGGTAGTGTGCGGTTTTCAGGGGATTACCGCCGACGGCGAATTCACCACCCTCGGCCGGGGCGGCAGCGATACGACCGCCGCTGCGCTCGGCGCCGCTTTGAACGCCGAAATGGTGGAAATCTATACCGATGTGGACGGCATCATGACCGCCGATCCCCGGATTGTCACCAACGCCAGAATTTTAGACATCGTCAGCTATAACGAAGTGTCGCAGCTGGCCCACCAGGGAGCCAAGGTCATCCATCCCCGGGCGGTCGAGATCGCCATGCAGAAAAGCATTCCTCTGGTTGTCAAGTCGACTTTCTCCGACGCGCCCGGCACCCTCATTACCAATATCACCAAAGAGGGGCCGGAGGTCAACGTCGTTTCCGACCGCCTGGCTACCGGCGTGACATTTCTGCCGAAAATCGCCCAGCTTAAAGTCACGCTCGATCCGGCCACCTCCCACACTGAAAGCTACAAAATATTCAAGACCATGGCCGACAACGGCATCAGCGTCGATCTGATCAACGTTCATCCCGGGCAGGTCATGTTCACCGTTCATGAGGATGTCGCGGAAAAGGCGCTTGCCAACTTGGGCAAACAGGGTTATCAGGCCGCCGTGCTTTACGATTGCGCCAAGGTTTCGGTAGTGGGGGGCGGCATTCATGAGGTGCCGGGGGTTATGGCTACCTTTATCGAGGCGCTGTCGCTGTACGACATTCCCATTTTGCAAACCGTGGATTCCCATACCTCCATCTCGGTGCTGGTCAAAAAGGATGACGTCGAGATGGCGGTTAAAGCCCTTCACGAGAAATTTGGCTTAGCGGATTAACGATAATATTAAACAATAGGAGTGGAACGTGCATGAATAATTTCGGCCGGATTCTTACCGCCATGGTCACTCCCTTCCACGACGATCTGAGCGTAAACTACCAGGCTGCGGCCGACCTTGCCAGATATTTGGTCGCCAACGGATCGGACGGACTGGTCGTCGCCGGAAGCACCGGCGAATCGGCAACGATGACCAAGGAGGAAAAACTCAAGCTCTTTGCCGCCGTGCTGGAGGCTGTCGGCGATAAGGCCGCAGTAATCGCCGGAACCGGCTCCAACGACACCCGCGCCTCCATCGAGCTCACCCGGGAAGCCGAAAAAATCGGCGTCCATGGGGCTATGCTGGTCGGGCCGTATTATAATAAGCCTCCCCAGGAAGGATTTTACCAGCATTTCAAGGCCATCGCCGACAATACCGGCCTGCCGCTGATCGTGTACAACGTTCCCGGCCGGACCGGCTCGAACATCCTGCCGGCGACCGTCGCCCGGCTGGCGGAGATCAAGAACATCGTAGCCGTCAAGGAAGCCAGCGGCAGCTTGGATCAAGTATCGGAAATCGCCCGGCTCGCGCCCAAGGACTTTCTGATTTACAGCGGCGACGACAGTCTCACCTTGCCGATTCTGGCGGTAGGCGGTTCAGGCATTATCAGCGTGGCGGCCCATATTGTCGGCAAGCGGATGCAGGACATGATCAGCGCCTTTTTCGACGGGCAGCTCGCCCGGGCCCGGGAAATTCATCTGGAATTGCTGCCGTTCTTTAAAGTCATATTCGTAACCACCAATCCCATCCCCATTAAAACGGCGGTCAACCTGATCGGACTCCAGGCCGGCCCGCTCCGTCCACCCCTTATACCGCCCGCCGCCCCGGAAGCCGAGCAGCTTAAGGCCGTCATGGCCAAACTTGGCGTACTGTAAGGACCAACCCGCTCCATACTGACTGGGGCGGGTTTTTTCATGACCGGATGAAAGATGGCGAAGGTACCATAAAACTGCCGGGTCGCGGCGGCGGGATTGAATTCCCGGCGCATTGTACATAATAACAAGTGTGATAACCACTTGTTTGCTTGCGCCCAAATAGGGTATAATTAGTTACAAGTGGCTCGAACGGCGGTTTTTCTGCGAATCGGGGATTGGCGAACGGCTAACTTAACACTTATGGTCAACTAGACCTTCGGAGGTGGATCTTTTTTTGACAAAACCATCACCCAAACTTCAAATTATCCCGTTGGGCGGAATGGGTGAGATCGGCAAAAACATGACGGTAGTCCGTTATGGAGACGACATCATTGTGATTGATTCAGGCCTGATGTTCCCGCAAGATGACATGCTGGGGATCGACCTGGTCATTCCTGATATCGCCTACCTCTTGGAAAACCGGGACTTGGTGCGCGCGATCATTCTGACCCATGGGCATGAAGACCATATCGGCGCTCTGCCCTATGTGCTCAAACAACTGGACGTGCCCGTATATGGAACGCGTCTGACGCTCGGCATTCTGGAAGGCCGCCTGAAGGAAAATAACGTGGCGGCTACGTTAAACCCGGTCAATCCGGGCAATCAGATTCAGATCGGCGTTTTCAAGATCGGCTTTATCCGGGTCAGCCACAGTATCGCCGACGCCGTGGCTTTATCGATCAAAACGCCGGTTGGCACCATTGTCCACACGGGCGATTTCAAGCTCGACCAGACGCCGGTGGACGGCAAGGTCACCGATTTTCACCGCTTTGCCGAGTTGGGCGACCGCGGCGTGCTGGTGATGCTCGCCGACAGCACCAACGCGGAACGGCCGGGATTTACCCCCAGTGAGAAAGTGGTGGGCGCGACCTTTGACGAAACCTTTCGCAACGCCCGGGAACGGATTATCATCGCCACCTTTTCGTCCAACATTCACCGCATTCAGCAGGCCATCGACACGGCCTGCAAGTACAGGCGGAAGGTGGCCGTCCTGGGCCGGAGCATGGTCAATGTGGTCAATATTGCGATGGAACTGGGCTATATCACCATGCCGGAAGGGGTCATGATCGAGGTCGACGAAATCAACAACTACCCGGCGTCCGGAATCGCCATCATCACCACCGGCAGCCAGGGCGAGCCGATGGCGGCCCTGAGCCGCATGGCCATGTCCGACCACAAGAAAGTGGAAATCGTCCCGGGGGATACCATCGTTATTTCCGCAACCCCGATCCCCGGAAACGAAAAAATGGTGTCCCGCACCATTGATTTCCTGCTCAGGCAAGGCGCGGAGGTCGTTTACGAAGCAGCCGCGGGCATTCATGTCTCCGGCCACGCCAGCCAGGAAGAGCTCAAGTTCATGCACAATCTCATCCGTCCGAAGTTTTTCATCCCCGCCCACGGCGAATACCGGCACCTGGTCAAGCACGCCAAACTGGCCCAGGACATGGGAATGCCCAAAGAAAACGTCTTTGTCGTGGAGAATGGCACTGTTCTGGAGTTCACCCCGGAGAAAGGGGTGATCGCCGCGAAGGTCACCGCCGGCAATGTGCTGGTGGACGGGCTGGGCGTGGGGGATGTGGGGAACATCGTTCTTCGGGACCGCCGCCAACTGTCCCAGGACGGCATTCTGATCGTTGTCGTCACCATGGACAAACAAAGAGGCTGCGTCGTCGCAGGGCCTGACATTGTATCCCGCGGGTTCGTCTATGTCCGGGAGTCCGAGCAATTGATGGAAGAGGCGAAGGACCGGGTCAAGGACGCGCTCGAGAAATGCGAAGCCGGCCGGGTAACCGAGTGGGCCACGATCAAATCCAACGTGCGCGATACGCTGGGCAAGTTTCTGTACGAGCGTACCCGTCGCCGCCCGATGATTTTACCGATCATTATGGAAGTATAAGGCAGTAACCAAAGGCGCGCCCTCCGGCGCGCCTCAGGCTGGCGAGAAAGGCCCATCTGCGTCGTTGCTCCTCAAAGCGCTTGCTTGCGTACGGTCTCATAGTACGCGGCGCCGCGCGCTTTTCCGGTGCGCCTAGCATCTAGACCTTTCTCGCCAGCCTGAATTTGTCAACAATTTGAAGGCGCGCCCTCCGGCGCGCCTTTGCTGTTTTCCGCCGGACGCCATGGGCACATTTGCCGTACTTGCGTCCGATACGGTATGAAACTCGGCTCAGCGTCAATACTAATCCTGATTAGATAAGCTGGAGGGAAGAAGATGCTGGAAAACGATAATCCTGTCATACCGAACCCGGAAATTGAGCCTCCCCGGGTTCCTGAAGCCGAGCCGCCGAAGCCCGCCCGCCGGGCGAAAAAGAACGCCACCACCGAAAATATTGAGGACATGGGCAGTACCGAGGTGCCAACCGCCAAGACCAACATTCATGTAATGACGATTATTGGCCAGATCGAAGGCCACATGGTACTGCCGCCCCAGAACAAGACCACCAAATACGAACATATCATGCCGCAACTGGTCGCAATTGAGCAAAACCAGGAAATCGAAGGCCTGCTCCTGCTGCTCAACACCGTGGGCGGCGACGTGGAAGCCGGCCTGGCCATTGCCGAAATGGTGGCGAGCATGTCCAAGCCCTCGGTTTCGGTGGTGCTCGGCGGCGGCCACAGTATCGGCGTTCCGATCGCGACCTCGGCGACCTACTCCTTCATCGTCGAAAGCGCCAGCATGACGATTCATCCGATACGGCTGACCGGATTGGTCATCGGGGCGCAAAGTTCTTTTGACTATCTGGAAAAGATGCAGGACCGGGTCAACAAATTCGTGATCTCCCATTCCCGCGTATCCGAGAAGAAGTGGAAGGAACTGCTGTTCAAAACCGGCGAGTTATCGAGAGACATCGGGACATCCGTTATCGGCCGGGACGCCGTAAAATTCGGACTCATCGACGAGATCGGAGGGGTGTCCCAAGCTCTGAGCAAGGTCCAGGAACTGGTGCGGGCAAAGAAAGAGGCTGCTAAGGGGCTGAAACAATAATGATCTTGTGGACAGTGATGCCGCTGGATTTGGTGCTGGACGGGGCGGAGAAAATGCCGGCCTGCGAGGAAATTGATTATGGGGGACTCAAAATCATGGTGGAGAAGACCTCGCCGGTGGAATGCCGGATTGTCAGGCTGCTTTCCACCAACCCCCAGGATTTTCTCCGGCCTGATATTCAGCCGGGTCAGGTCCTGGCTTATCGCCCGGTGTACGAAGCCCGGTAAAACCCGTCAGAATTTTATTATGTAAAACCTAACAGGTCCATTCTTTGAGCGTTTCCCTGACGGGGAACGCTTTTCTTTACCCGTTATAAAGGATTTCCGGGGCTTTTGTAGAAGAACTGATTTTGAGGTGAAATTGCCTTGCCGAAGTTTATATCCGAGTTATCCGACGGATTGAAGTACGAGCTTGTTGGCATCGCGCTGATCACCGTCGGCGTGTTGACCATCGTAAGCCTGGCTGGCCTGAGCACGGGGCCGGCTGGATTGTTTATCGCCAAGATACTTCGTTACGCCTTTGGGGTCGGTGCTTTCCTGCCCCCGGTTCTTCTTCTGGCTATCGGATCACGCTATTTATGGACCCGCCAAGCGATCAGTTATTCCCTGAAATTCTGGGGACTGTTTTTTACTTATATTTTTGTTCTGGCCCTTTATCATCACTTCAAAATCCCTCCCGGAGAGGAAATCCTGCCGGACAGCCTGACGCCCGGGGGGGGATTGACTGGCGGTATGGTGCTGTTTGCCCTGCGGAAACTGTTCGGCGTTTTCGGCAGTCTGATCGTGTTGCTGGCCGCCGCTTTGTCCTCGGTAATCCTGGCGACGGCCTGGTCGCTTACCGACACGCTGATGGCGGCGAAAACCAAGGCGGCCGAGAGCCTGGCCAGTGCCCGGGAAGCTGTTGCTTCCACCTGGGAGGCGTCGGACGACGAACCGGAAGAAGACGACTGCCGGTCCCGGACCAGTTTTTATAATCAGGAGCGGGACAAGCACCAGTCGGCGATAGTTAAACCGCCCCGCAAAGCGGCGGCGACGCCGGCCGCCGAGCTCCCCGCCGCGGACCGGGCTCCGGAACCCGAGACGGCTTTTGTAGCGGCCGCCGGAAACATTGTGCGCTACTCGCTGCCGCCGATCAGCCTGCTGAAAAAACCCTCCAAGCCCAGAAACCTGAAATCAGCAAAAGAACTTACCGATACCGCGCGGCTGCTGGAGGAGACACTCGATAATTTCAGCGTCGGGGCAAGGGTGGTCAACACCTGCCAGGGTCCGGCCGTCACCCGTTATGAACTGGAACCCGGGGCCGGCGTAAAAGTCAGCCGGATCGTCAACCTTGCGGACGACATCGCCCTGAAGCTGGCGGCGCCCGGCGTGCGTATCGAGGCCCCTATTCCCGGAAAGGCCGCGGTGGGGATCGAGGTCCCCAATAAAGAGATCGCCAGCGTACCGCTAAGGGATGTCCTGGAAAGCGCTGAATTCCAGCAGGCGCCGTCCCGGCTGGCGGTGGCTCTGGGCAAGGATATCGCCGGGCAGACCATTGTCGCCGATCTGGCCAAAATGCCGCACCTGCTTGTGGCCGGCGCGACCGGCTCGGGCAAAAGCGTCTGCATCAATACGCTCATCGTCAGCATCCTGTTCAAGGCCCGTCCCGACGAAGTCAAGTTCATGCTCATCGATCCCAAGGTGGTCGAGCTGTCAAATTATAATGGTGTTCCGCATCTGATGACCCCGGTGGTCACCGACGCGAAAAAAGCGGCTTCCGCCTTGCGGTGGGCTGTGCAGGAGATGGAACGGCGCTATGCGCTGTTCGCCGCCGCAGGGGTCCGGGATGTCGGACGGTACAACGAGGTCTGCCCGGAAGAGCGTTTGCCGCTCATTGTCATCATCATCGACGAATTGGCCGACCTGATGATGGTGGCTCCGGTCGACGTGGAGGACGCCATTTGCCGCCTGGCCCAAATGGCCCGCGCGGCGGGCCTGCACCTCGTACTGGCCACCCAGCGGCCTTCCGTCGACGTCATTACCGGCACGATCAAGGCCAACGTTCCCTCGCGGATATCCTTCGCCGTATCCTCGCAGGTCGATTCCCGCACCATCCTTGACATGGCCGGGGCGGAAAAACTCCTCGGGAAAGGCGACATGCTCTTTTATCCGGTAGGCGCCGCCAAACCGCTGCGGGTCCAGGGCGCCTTCATTTCGGACGGCGAAGTCGAAGAACTCGTCGGATATCTGAAGAATCAATGCGAACCCGAATATACCGAGGGCGTTACGGCCTATGAAGAATTAGGCGAAAAACGCGAGAAAGAAAGCTTTGAGGATGAACTGCTGGAAGATGCGGTGCGCATCGTTCTGGAAACGGGACAAGCCTCGGTCTCCATGCTGCAGCGCAAGTTCCGCGTCGGCTACACCAGGGCCGCCCGGCTGATTGATACCATGGAGGAAATGAAGATCATCGGGCCCAATGTAGGCAGCAAAGCCCGGGAGATCATCATGACTTCCGATCAGGTTTACGCCCGATATTTTAAACAGGAATGACGCCGCCCCTGATGTTTTTGCCGCCAACGTGGGCAGAATAAAATATAGTATGATTACCGTGGGTGAATATAATTGCCTAGAGTTATCGCCTTAGAAGACGCACTCCAGCTTGACAATCCAATCTTTATCGACATGCGGTCGCCCTGCGAGTATCGCCAGGGCTGCATCCCCGGCGCCATCAGCCTTCCCTTGCTGGATGACGCGGAACGCTGCGCCGTGGGAACAACTTACCGGACTGTGGGGCCGGAGCAGGCCAAACAACAGGGCTTGAGCATCGTTGCCGGAAAACTTCCGGAATTAGTCAGCCAAATCCGCGCTCACTGCCGGACCGGCCGGCCGGTTATCATCTATTGCTGGCGCGGCGGCATGCGCTCCAAATCCGTTGTCACCATCCTCGAACTCATGGATATTCCGGCTTTCCAACTGGCCGGAGGCTACAAAGCCTATCGTACATATGTGCTCGAACGTCTTGCCGCCTTCCGGCTTCGTCCGACGGTGGTCGTCCTGAGCGGTTCCACCGGCGTAGGGAAGACCGCGATGCTGAAAAGACTGGAACAGGCCGGCCTTCCGGTTATCGATCTGGAAGCTCTCGCGAATCATCGGGGATCGGTTTTCGGTCAGATCGGGCTGGGCCGGCCTCAAACGGCTCAGAATTTCGACGCTCTGCTGCTCATGGAACTGTCCCGGTTAAATGACCAGCCCTTTATCGTAGTCGAATGCGAGAGTAAGCGAATCGGCAACGTCTATCTCCCGGAGGTGCTGTACCAGGGGATGCAGCAAGGGAAGAAGGTTTTAGTCCGCGCCGGCGTGGAAACCCGGGTTTCGCGCTTGATTGATGAATATGTGGATATCGAGGACAATCACCGGGAGGAGACCATTTCCAGCATCGCCGCGCTGGCCAAGCGGCTCGGCAAAGCCAGAACCGACCAACTGCTTGAAGCTTTCGCCGCCGGAAGAGTGCGGGAGGTGGTTCGCACCTTGCTGACCGATTATTATGATCCGCTGTACGGCTATGAACAAGCCGCCCCGTCTGCCTTTGATCGGATTGTGGAGGCCGAAGATATCGACCGGGCGTCTTCTGAGATAATCGAATACTTAAATACCTTAAGGGGGTAATGGTTTTGCAAACTGTTGGGGAAGTATTACGCACCGAGAGGGAAAAGCAAGGTTTATCCGTCAAGGATATAGAAAAGGCTACCAGCATTCGGGCGCTCTATATCCAGGCGATTGAAGACGGCAATTATTCCATCCTGCCGGGAGAAGTATATCTCAAGGGCTTCATCCGCAATTACGCCAGCTTCTTAGGCTTAAACCCGCAGAATATGATGGAGCTTTACCGTCAGAACCAGGCGCCGCAGCCGCCTGTCCCCCAGACTCCGACAACGGCCGGCCCGGTTTCATCGGCCCCGTCCGCCGCTACGCCGCCTTCGGCCCGAACCGAGCGGCGTCAGGAGAAATCCGGCGGCTCGGCGGTCCGCTGGGTGGTAATCGGTGTGGTTGTTCTGCTGCTGGTCGGTGGAGCAGCCTGGGCGGCCATGGAATTCTTCGGACCGGCGCCCAAGCAGCCGAGCGTTCCCCAACCGCCGCCCAAGGCCGCGCAACCTGCGCCGGTTCCGACGCCGGCACCGGCGCCCGTCCCGGCAACGCCGCAAAAACCGCCGGCCCAGGCTAAACCAATTGTCGTTGTCGCCAAGTTTACCGCTGAGTGCTGGACGCGGGCGGTGGCCGACGGCAAGGAAGTGTACGAAGGCATTCCCAAGGTGGGCGAGACGCTGACCTGGAGCGCCGATAGAAGCCTCACCGTCCATGTCGGCAACGCCGCCGGCATCGAGCTGACCTATAACGGCCAGCTGCAGGGAAAACTGGGCGATGCCGGCGACGTCATAACCAAAACTTTTTCCGCCAATACTACCAATACCCCATGACCCCCAGCCAAAACGCTGCCAACGCCGGGACGGGTAGGGAACGCTACCCAAGCGGTCTTGAGCAGCTTCGCTTTTTTTTGCAAATCTGACGGATTACGGAGTGTACGCCATGGCAGACGACTTTTTACCACTGTCCAAAGAAGATATGACGAAACGGGGCTGGGACCGGCTCGACTTTTTGATCGTCAGCGGCGACGCCTATGTCGATCATCCCAGTTTCGGCCCGGCGATTCTCGGCCGGCTCTTAGAAAAAGAGGGGTGGCGGGTAGGGATCATCGCCCAGCCGGACTGGCGCTCCACCGCCGACTTCAAGAAGCTGGGCAAACCCCGCCTGGGCGTATTGGTCACCGCCGGTAACCTCGATTCGATGTTGAACAAGTTTACTGCGGCGAAGAAATTCCGCAGCGCGGATCATTATTCCCCCGGCGGGGCGGCGGGACGGCGCCCCGAACGGGCAACAATCGTTTACGCCAACCGGATTCGGGAAGCTTGGAAGGACATCCCCCTCATCATCGGCGGAATCGAAGCCAGTCTTCGCCGCTTCGCCCATTACGATTACTGGTCAAATAGCGTGCGCCGCTCCATCCTGGTCGACTGCCGCGCCGACCTCTTGGTCTATGGCATGGGCGAGCGGCAGGTCAGGGAGATCGCCGGCCAACTGGCGGCAGGCTTCCCGGTCAGGGACATCCGGAATGTCCACGGGACTTGCTACCTGGCGGAATCGCTGGAGCATCTCTGGGATGAGGTGGAGGTTCCCGACTATGAGACGGTCAGCGCCAGCAAACAGGCCTTTGCCGAAGCCTTTCGCCTCCAGTATCTGGAGCAGGACCCCATCCGGGGCAAGCCGGTTGTCCAGAGACACGGCGAATTTTACGTTGTGCAGAATCCACCGGCCGCGCCCCTGACCGTCGCGGAAATGGACGAAATTTATGATCTGCCGTACCGCCGCGCCTATCATCCGAGCTACGAAGCGGCAGGGGGCGTTCCTGCGATCCAGGAGGTCAAATTCAGCCTGGTCAGCCACCGGGGGTGCTTTGGCGGTTGTTCCTTCTGCGCGATTGTTTCCCATCAGGGACGGATTATCCAGCCGAGGAGCCGGGAATCCATCCTGAAGGAGGCTGAAATTCTTACCCGGCTGCCGGATTTTAAGGGCTATATCCATGACGTCGGCGGGCCGACCGCCAATTTCCGGCTGCCGGCCTGCCAGGAACAGGCCGAGCGGGGAACCTGCCGCGGCCGCCAGTGCCTGCACCCGGGACCGTGTCAGAACCTCAGGACCGGCCATGCCGACTATCTGGCCCTGTTGCGGGACCTGCGAAGCCTCCCGGGGGTCAAAAAGGTGTTTATCCGTTCAGGTCTTCGCTACGATTACCTGTTGGCTTCAGGCGACTCCGAATTCTTGCGGGAGCTTTGCCAGCATCATGTCAGCGGCCAGCTCAAGATCGCGCCGGAGCACATTTCGCCGAAAGTCACCCGGCTCATGGGCAAGCCGGGCAAAGAGGTCTATCTTCGCTTCGCCGAGGCCTTCCGGCGCATGAACCAAAAACTGGGCAAGGAACAGTACCTGGTGCCTTATCTGATGTCGAGCCATCCCGGGGCGGGCTTGCCGGAAGCCGTCGAGATGGCGGAATTTCTCCGGGACATGAACTACCACCCGGAGCAGGTTCAGGATTTCATCCCGACGCCCGGCAGCCTGTCTACCTGCATGTACTATACGGGTATCCACCCGCTGACCGGAGAGCGGGTGCATGTAGCCAAAGACCCGCACGAAAAACGTCTGCAACGGGCGCTGCTCCAATTCCGCAACCCGAAAAATTACGACCTGGTGATCGAGGCGTTGCGAAAGGCCGGCCGTCAGGACCTGATCGGCTTCGGCCCCAAGTGTCTCGTTCGCCCGCCCCGGGAACGGCCAGCAGGGCCCCCAGCGGCCGTCGGCGGCAAAAAACGGCCGCTGCCGCCGGGACGGAATAAGGCGGCAAAAAAACAAGCCAGGGTCCGTTGACCCTGGCTTGTTCTGCCATGTATCAGGAATCGGGAGAAAGTTCGGGGTAAAAAACCTTGCGGCATTTTTTCGACATAAGATACAAAGCAATCATTCCGTGGGTGATGACGATGATGGCGCCGGTAACGATCGATTGGGTGATAACAACGATCCCCAGTAAAACCATGAGGACGGACCAAATGATCTCAAACAGCCGGGCCCATCTTTGCACCTTGAGCAGTCCCCAGGCGGGAACCGCGTACAAAATCGCCGACAAGGCATTCTGCAGGGCCATCAGGGTATTGCCGGCCAAGAAGGCCTGGACCAGTTGAATGAGGTTGCCGGCCGCCAGTATTCCCATAAAGGTGATAGTGACAATCAAACCCAACGTCAGCCGGGCGTCAAACAGGGACAACCAAGAAGGGCGGAATTTCTGCACGCGCGATCACTGCCTTTCCTATTCGTCATCGTTATCATTATACATAATTTCACCGGTGCTGGGAATAACTTAACTAGAAAATACAACGCCGAGAGCAAGTGGAGGATCGCCATGGAGCATAACCAGCCTTATCTTCAGGCCGCGCTGCTGTGCGAAGGAGTTACCACCGACGCCGAAGGCCGGCATAACATCCATCACGAATTCACCCAATATACGATGGGGTATTCTCAGCCCTTCACCGTGCTGACCATCTGGCGCGGTCAGGAAGGTGCGGAGTACGGCGCGTGGTATAAGGAAAAAACCGAAATTGTCGCTCCTGACGGGCGGGTGGTCGCCAGCGGGGAAATCGGTCCCTTTTCCCTGGAAAACAGCACCTATCGCCAAGTGAACAGTTTACTGCTGGAAAATGTCGACTTCACCTATGAAGGGGTTTATGAACTAAGGGTTTCTCTGGCCGATTCCGGCGATAACGTCATCCATTCCGCCACCTATCCTATCACGGTGGTTTAGCCGTGCCAACCCCATATTAATATCCCCGAGCCCCAAGAATGCGATCCTTGGGGCTTTAGTGCGGGGTCCGGAGACGGCGAAAATTGCCGCCGGAACGGTAAAATCCTTTTTCTGGTAGGATTTTTGGGTTGCGCAGCGAATCATTACAGGGTATAGTGGTAGTTGTCATAATAGAAGGAGGCAACTATGCGGCGATATTTACCGGTTCTATTACTCGCTTTTTTTGTGGTCGTCTTCATTGTTGTCGGGACGACTCTTCTTGCCGGTTATGCGGACAAGCAGAAACCGGAGAGCGTCAAAGCCATCATGCTCTACACAACCATTCCGGTAGAGCAGGCCGCGGTCCTCGCTCAGGAATACGAGAAGCAAGCCAAGGTACGGGTCGATGTTGTCCCCATGGCCCCGGCCGATCTGATCACCAAAGTTTTGACCGAAGCCGGCAACCCGCGCGCCGATCTGGTTTTGACCAGCCGGGAGACGCTGGTCGCATTGAATAAGCATAAATTACTCGCTCCCTATTCTTCCGAGCGGATTGATATTATTCCCGGGCGGTTTATCGATCCCGGCAATCACTGGACGGGCCTGTGGTATGACCCGATCATTTTTGCCGCCAACCGCGATTTCATCAAAAAGCAGACCCAGCCTCCCGCCACTTGGGCCGACCTAGCCAAGGCGGGCAATTACCGCCTGGTTATCACCGATTTTCTGGCGGCCGACGCTTACGCCAACCTGCTGTTCACCCTGGCCGAGGTCAACGGTGAGGAAGAGGTGCTGGAGCTCTTGGGCAAGCTGCATCCCAGGGTTGTTCAGTACGCGAAGTTTCTGGCCACGCCGCCTCGGACGGTGGGGCTCGGCGAGGCCGATATGGGCATTGCCGTGTACAGCGAAACGTTGCGTTATGTCTTGGACGGCTTCCCGGTGGACATCCTGTATCCCCAGGACGGCACCGCTTTTCTGCTGACCGGGGCCGGTCTTCTGAAGGGGGCGCCCCACGCCGACGAGACCCGGAAATTCATCGACTGGCTGGTTCAGGACCCGGCGCAGGACGTGCTGGCCCAGAACAGATTCTATCTTATTCCCACCAACCCGGAAACCAGGGCCTATAAAAATTATAATGTCAAAAACATTCATTTATTTGAGTATGAGGACAAGCTCAGCGCCGAGCAGAAAGCCAAGCTGCTGGACAAATGGGTCCAAACCGTGCGTCTGAGTCCCCAATAGAGGAGGAAACGAACCGAGTGCTGAAAGCGGGATTCATTAGCCTGGGCTGCGCCAAGAATCTGGTCGACACCGAGGTCATGCTGGGAATGCTGGCCGAAGGCGGGGTTGCCATTACCGGCAATCCTGCGGAAGCCGACATTCTGATTGTCAATACCTGCAGTTTTATTGAAACAGCCAAAGAAGAATCCATCGCCACCATCTTGCAGAGCGCCGAATACAAAACCGGCGGCAAATGCCGCGGGCTGGTGGTGGCCGGCTGTCTTGGCCAGCGCTATCAGCAGGAGCTTTTGGACGAACTGCCCGAAGTCGACGCGGTGATCGGCACCGGCGCCTGGCACCGGATCAACGAAGCCATCCAGTCCATTCTGGCCGGCCAGCGCGTGCTGCTCATCGGCGACACCGATACCATCTACGACGAAACGATGCCGCGAATTCTGACCACGCCTCCCTTCAGCAGTTACGTAAAGGTGGCCGAAGGGTGCAGCAACTGCTGCTCCTACTGCGTTATTCCGCAGGTCCGGGGAAAGTTCCGCAGCCGGCCGATCGAGTCGGTGGTGGCTGAGGTCGAAACCCTGATCGCACGGGGCGCCCGGGAAATTAACCTGATTGCTCAGGATACGACCAGCTACGGTCAGGATTTATATGGCCAGCCGCGCCTAACCCACCTGTTGCGGGAACTGGTCAAGCTCGACGGCGATATATGGATCCGGCTGCTGTACTGTTACCCCGGCCAGTTCTCCGACGAACTGATTGAGCTGATGGCCCGGGAGCCCAAGATCTGCAAATATGTCGATCTGCCCCTGCAGCACGCCCATGATGATATCCTAAAGGCCATGAACCGCCGCGACAGCCAGCAGGACGTCGCCAGACTGCTGGCGAAGATCCGGGCCGCCATCCCCGGCGTCGCCATCCGCACCACCTTCATCGTCGGGTTTCCCGGCGAGACGGCGGAACATTTCGCCGCCCTGGAAGCTTTTGTGGCCGAGCAGAAATTTGATCATGTCGGCGTTTTCACTTACTCCCGCGAGGAGGACACCGTGGCCGCTTCCCTGGCCGATCAGATTCCCGAAGAGGTAAAACAGGAACGGTACCACAACCTGATGGCCCTGCAGGCGAAAATTTCCGAAGAACGGAATATCAGTCTGGAAGGACAATCTCTGGAAGTGCTGGTGGAAGGCCTCGGCGAGAACGATCAGGGAGAGCTGGCCATCGGCCGTTCCTACCGGGAAGCGCCCGACGTCGACGGCCGGGTCTATATTGAAAATCCAGCAGGCGTTGAACCCGGAGATATCGTTGCCGTACGCATCTTGCAAGGCTTCGCCTATGACCTGCTGGCCGAAAAAATATAATGCAGCGCCAGGGAATAGCGTGCCGCGGCATGCTATTCCCTTGTTAAATGGGGAGAGCCTGCGCGGGAAGCGCCGCGCCGCCTTGCCTAAAGCAGGATAATTTGGTAAAATAAACCGCAAACGTGTCTTGGAGGGAATACCATGATCGTCGAGATCGTCAGCACCGGCACCGAGCTTTTGCTGGGGCAGATCACCAATACCAACGCCGCCTATTTGGCGCAAAAACTTAACTCCCTGGGTTTTGACGTGCTGTTTCAGTCCACGGTGGGGGACAATCGCCTGCGAATGGGTCAGGTCCTCCGGACCGCCCTGGACCGGGCCGACATTGTCGTCACCACCGGCGGGCTTGGCCCAACCCTCGGCGACATCACCAAGGAAGTGACCGCCGAACTCCTCGGGCGAAAACTGTTTTTGCACCAGCCGAGCCAAGAACGGATCGCCGCCTATTTTGCCAAACGCAACATTCCCATGGTGGATAGCAATATCCGCCAGGCCATGATGCCGGAGGGGGCCATCGTCTTGGACAATGATCGGGGCACCGCTCCCGGGGTGATTGTCGAAGCCGGAAAGAATACCGTCATCCATCTGCCCGGACCGCCCTTTGAAATGGAGGGGATGTTCGAAGACGGCGTGGCACCCTACCTCCATACCCGGTTCGGCGGCCAGGGAATCATCCTTTCCAAGGTGCTGCGCACCATCGGCCTCGGCGAATCCTCCCTGGAGGATGAGATTAAAGACCTCATCCTCGGCCAGTCCAATCCAACCATTGCCCTGCTGGCCCGGAGCGGTGAAATTCACGTCCGCCTCACGGCCAAGGCGGACTGTGCCGCCGAAGCGGAGCAGCGCATCGCCGGTATTGAGAAAACCATCCGGGAGAGGATCGGGTCTTACATTTTCGGGGTAAACGATGAAACCATCGAGCAGGCGGTCGGGCAAATGCTGGCCCGCCGGAAACTCACCCTGGCCCTTGCCGAATCCTGCACCGGCGGCCTGGTCAGCAGCCGCATCACCGATATTCCCGGGAGCTCCGAATATCTGACCGGCAGCGTGGTATGCTACAGTAATGACATCAAGATTTCCGCCGCCGGGGTTCCGGCCGAGACGCTTGCAGCCCATGGCGCCGTCAGCGAACAAACCGCCGTGGCCATGGCCAACGGGATCCGCAGCGCCTTTAAAACCGTCGTCGGCATAGGCGTCACCGGCATTGCCGGCCCGGGCGGCGCTGTTCCCGGCAAGCCGGTCGGCTTGGTCTACATCGCCATCGCCGGACCCGCCGGCACCGTAGGCCATGAACACACCTTCACCGGCTCCCGCACCGCCGTCAAACACCGCACGGCCAACGCCGTGTTGAATCATCTCAGGCATTATATCACTGCCTTATAGGAGGAACCATCTTTGAAAGCTAGCAACGATCCCGGTTTTTTTGGCAACCTTGCCCTCAGTAAAAAAGTTCTTTCCGCCATAGCGGAAATGGGGTTTGAAGAACCGTCCCCCATTCAGGCCAAGACCATTCCCATCGTCCTTGAAGGACGGGACGTTATCGGCCAAGCTCAGACGGGCACCGGCAAGACGGCGGCCTTCGGCATCCCCATCATGGAGAAAATGCCGGAGAGCCGCAATATTCAGGCCCTGGTCCTGACGCCTACCCGTGAACTTGCGGTTCAGGTCTCCGAGGAACTGGCCAAGATCGGAAAATCCAAGCGCGTCAAAACGCTGCCGGTCTATGGCGGGCAGGCGATCGACCGGCAGATCCGGGCGCTGAAATTCGGCGTTCAGGTCGTAATCGGCACTCCCGGCCGCCTGCTGGACCACATCCGCCGCAAAACCATCCGCCTGAGCGACGTCAAGACCATCGTTCTCGATGAGGCGGACGAAATGCTGGACATGGGCTTCATCGACGACATCGAGGCTATTTTGCAAAGCGTTCCGACCGTCCGGCAGACGCTGCTCTTTTCGGCCACCATGCCGGAGCCCATCCGGGCCCTGGCGGCGAAATACATGCAAGACCCCGTTGAAATCGCGGTGAGCCGCGAACAGGTCACCGTGCCGCTGACCGATCAATTCTATTACGAAACCCGTGACAAGCTGGAAGGCCTTTGCCGCGTTCTGGACGTGGAAACCAATGATAAGGTCATTATCTTTTGCCGGACCAAAAAAGGCGTCGACGAACTGGTTGCCTCGCTCCAGGCCAGAGGCTACATGGCCGACGGGCTGCACGGCGACCTGAGCCAGGCCCAGCGCGACCGGGTGATGAAGAAATTCCGCGACGGCAGCCTGGAAATTCTGGTAGCCACCGATGTGGCCGCCCGGGGACTGGATATCGAAAATGTCACCCATGTAATCAACTACGACATACCCCAAGACCCCGAGACTTACGTTCACCGGATCGGCAGAACGGGCCGGGCCGGCAGGAAAGGCATCGCCATCACCTTCATCCAGCCGCGCGAATACCGCCAGCTCAAGCTCATCGAAAAACTCATCAAATCCCGGATCATCCGCAGCCAACTGCCCTCGTCCGCCGACATTCTGGAGCGTCAGCGCGACGTCATTAAAAGCCGTCTGGCCAGGACGATTGAGCAAAGCAGTTTTGCCGATTACCATCCCATCGTCGCCGACCTGGCGGGAGAATATGATGCGCTGGACATTGCGGCCGCTGCGCTCAAGCTTATGCATGAGGGCTACAAGGAAAAGGCGGAGGAAAAACCGACCTTCGGCAATACCGGCGCCGAGTCGGGGATGGTGCGGCTGTTCATCAACATCGGCCGGACCCAGAAGATCCGCCCGGAGGATATTGTTCGGACTTTTGCGGACGAAGCCGGGATTCCCGGCAACATCATCGGGGTGATCAATATCTACGAGAAATTTACTTTCGTGGAAGTTCCGGAAGATGTTGCCGAACGGGTGATCTCGGTTATGCATAAGAACAGTCTCAAAGGCTATAAAATCCACGTGGAGCCGGCCAAAGCCCGTTAACTACAAGCAGCCTGACGAAAATGCGTCAGGCTGCTTCGCCGTAATAACCAAGAGGGCTGTCAGCCCTCCCAGAGATATGACGAGAAAAGGCCGTGCTCTTGCGTACGAGCCAATTGCTTAATGCTTATTAACGCTCCGACGCTGCCGCTTACCTACGCTTATAATAAACATCTTCCGGCTAGTGCTCTTTTCCGGGGGCGGTCCGCACAATAGGCATACATATTGAAAGAACCCGCAACTGGAACTTTTGCGCGGCCTTGGGTTGCCTTTAATAACAAAGAGGGCTGTCAGCCCTCCAATTTGTCCAAGCCGTATTTCCGGTTGAACCGCTCCAACCGTCCGGTGGTATCCACCACTTTTTGCACCCCGGTAAAAAAGGGGTGGCACTTCGAACACACATCCACCTTCAGTGTTTTCTTCGTCGAGCCGGTCACGAAACTGCTGCCGCACGCGCAGGTGACAGTAGCTTCGTGATACTGGGGATGGATTTTTTCCTTCAAAGCCGGGTACCTCCTTAAAAAGTAATTGACTATTTTAATTATTCTATTAATTCCAAATAATTCCTGCTGGCAGAGATTTTTTTATTGACAAACCGAACGCGTGTTTGGTAAAATGAGGCTAGAATGAATGGGGGAGGACAACCATGGATAAACTGAAAGCACTGGAAAACGCCATGCGCCAGATCGAGAAGGATTTCGGCAAGGGCTCGATCATGAAGATGGGTGAGGCTGCGGCCAAAATGAACGTCGAAGTTATCCCCACCGGTGCGCTGGCCCTGGATATCGCTCTCGGCGTTGGCGGCATTCCCAGAGGCAGGGTTATCGAGATATACGGCCCCGAGTCATCAGGCAAGACCACCGTCGCGCTGCATATTATCGCCGAGGCGCAGAAGGCGGGAGGCATCGCGGCGTTTATCGACGCCGAACACGCCCTTGACCCCGTCTATGCCCGAAAGCTCGGCGTGGATATCGACAATTTGCTCATCTCCCAGCCCGACTACGGCGAGCAGGCGCTGGAGATTGCCGACGCCCTCGTCCGCAGCGGAGCGATTGACGTTGTTGTCGTCGACTCCGTCGCCGCCCTCGTTCCCAAGGCCGAGATCGAAGGCGAAATGGGCGACTCCCATGTCGGCCTTCAGGCCCGCCTCATGTCCCAGGCTATGCGGAAACTGACCGGCATTATCAGCAAATCCCGCACCTCGGCGATCTTCATCAACCAGATCCGGGAAAAGGTAGGGGTCATGTTCGGAAATCCGGAAACCACCACCGGCGGACGGGCGCTCAAATTCTACTCTTCCGTCCGGCTGGAAGTCCGGAAAAGCGAAAGCATCAAGCAAGGCAACGATGTGGTCGGCACCCGCACCAAGGTCAAGGTGGTCAAGAACAAGGTGGCTCCTCCCTTTAAGCAGGCCGATTTTGACATCATGTACGGCGAAGGCATCTCCCGTGAAGGCAGTATTGTCGATATGGGCACCGAGATGGAGATCATCACCAAGAGCGGAGCCTGGTATTCCTACGGCGAACACCGTCTCGGACAGGGCCGGGAGAATGTCAAGGAATTCTTCAAGGAGAATCCGGTTATCGCCGGTGAGATCGAGGGAAAAATCAGGGAGACGTTGCTGGCGGGAGTCGTAAAGATTGCCAGCAGCAGCGCTACAGTTGAAGATGCTCCCGACGCCGAATAGCAACTGTCTTCCGGCGGCCGTGAAAATGCTGGCGGTTCGGGACTATAGCGAAAAGGAGCTCCGCTTGAAACTCATGGCGAAAAACTATCCGGCGGCGGACGTCGATGCGGCTGTCGCCCGTTTGCAGGAGCGCGGCTATCTGGATGATACTGCGCTTTGCCGCCGTCTCCTCGAAAAATTCGCCGCCGGCGCTCAGTATGGCGTCCACGGGGTGGCCGAACGGCTCAAGCGGAGGGGAATCCCGGGAAGGATCGTTGCCGAAGCTCTGGCGGAATACGACCGCGGGAGCGACTATGCCCGCGCTCAAGCGCTTGTCAAACGGAAGTTCAAGACAATAACCGCCGCCGATGCGGCTAAAGTGGCGCGTTTTTTGGGCGGCCGCGGCTTTGGCGGCGAAACCGTCCGCAAAATCCTTGCGGAACTATGCCATTATGAAAACTTTTAGTATCTGGGATGTGCACATTCATGTTTTGTCAACTTGACACTACTTTGAAAAACATTTACAATTAAATTGGCCAATCGTGTTATTATGATAGTTATGCAATGCAGAGAGAGCAATCGGTGGTAACAGTTTGAAGCCGAGTGAATACTCGGCTTTACCCTATTATGCAGGACAAAGGAGGTGTAACATATCGTTCTAGAACTAATTTTAACCGCGGTCATCGTGGGTCTCGTCGGCATCGCCGGCGGCTATTTCGTGCGGAAGAATATCGCCGAATCCAAAGTAGCCACGGCGGAAGAAGCGGCCAGGAGGATTCTTGAGGATGCGCAGAAATCAGGCGAATCCAAGAAGAAAGAGGCCTTGGTCGAAGCCAAAGAGGAGATTCATAAGCTCCGGATCGAACTGGACCGTGAAATCAAGGAGCGTCGCTCAGAGCTGCAGCGGCTGGAACGCCGTCTGATGCAAAAAGAGGAAAACCTGGACCGCAAAATCGACTCGCTGGAGAAAAAGGAAGAAATTCTCAGCCGCAAAGAAGCCGATCTTGATAAAAGCCAGGAAAAAATCCATGAGCTCTATGCCAAGCAACTGACGGAACTCGAACGGCTTTCCGGACTTTCTTCAGACGAAGCCCGCAACTTGCTCCTGGCCAATGTGCAGGAAGAAATCAAACACGAAACCGCCATGTTAATCAAGGAACTGGAGCAGCAAGCCAAGGAAGAGGCCGATAAGCGGGCGCGTGAAATCATATCGCTGGCGATTCAGCGATGTGCGGCGGACCATGTTGCCGAGACAACGGTGTCGGTGGTGGCGTTGCCCAACGACGAAATGAAGGGCCGCATCATCGGCCGCGAAGGACGCAACATCCGGACGCTGGAAACCCTTACCGGCATTGATCTGATCATTGACGACACACCGGAAGCCGTCATTTTGTCCGGCTTCGACCCGGTTCGCCGGGAAGTGGCGAGAATCGCCCTGGAAAAGCTCATTTCCGACGGCCGCATCCACCCAGCCCGCATCGAGGAAATGGTGGAGAAAGCCCAAAAAGAAGTGGAGCAAAAGATCAAAGAAGCCGGCGAGCAGGCTACCTTCGAGACAGGCGTTCACGGCCTGCATCCCGAAATCATCAAACTGCTTGGCCGTCTCAAGTATCGTACCAGCTACGGTCAAAATGTACTTAAGCATTCGATCGAAGTAGCTCATCTAGCCGGAGTCATGGCCGCTGAACTGGGTGTGGACACGATGCTCGCCAAGCGGGCCGGCCTCCTCCACGACATCGGCAAGGCGGTCGATCACGAAGTGGAAGGGCCGCATGTGACCATCGGCGCTGACCTCGCCAAGAAATATCGTGAATCCGCCGAGGTTGTCAACGCCATCGGCGCCCACCACGGCGATGAAGATCCCAAAACCATCCAGGCCGTACTGGTGGCAGCCGCCGACGCCGTATCCGCCGCTCGGCCCGGTGCCCGCAGAGAAACACTGGAAAGTTACCTCAAGCGACTCACACGATTGGAAGAAATCGCCGACTCTTTCGAGGGAGTCGAAAAATCCTTTGCGATTCAAGCTGGACGGGAAGTCCGCATCATCGTCAAACCGGATAAGATCGACGATCTGTCGGCAGTTCGCCTTGTCCGCGACATTGTCAAGAAGATCGAGAATGAGCTGGAATATCCCGGTCAAATCAAGGTGACGGTTATTCGCGAAACCCGTGCAGTCGATTTCGCCAAATAAAGACCACGACGACAAAACGGCCTGTTAGCAGGCCGTTTTATTTTGCCAATTAGGCTTAGGCAGGAATTATGGCCGCTATCAGAGAATAGGTAAAAGACTTATTTAAACTAGCTCTTTATTTCTAATTACGGATGGTGAATGGAATGCCGAAGTTTCAGCAAAATGACGACCGGGTCTCCGACGGTGTCAACTTACTTATCTCCATTTTGGTCAGGTATCCGGAGATCGGCACCATCAATTACGATGCCGACAAACATACAATCAAACTTACCTTCATGCTCTCCACAATCCCCTCGGAGACTGAATTCGCCCGGCTAAAAGCCACCCTGACCAACAGCCTGGCCGCCTACCATGTGCTGCGGGAGACCAAGGCCGCAAAGGCCGACGTAGACTTGAGCGACTGCGGCGGGGTTGCCATGTTGACCATTCTCCGGGATGTGCCGACCCTGTCCAAAGGGGAAATTGCGCTGGTCATCACCTTGCTCAGGGACTCGCTCAACAACCGGCTGATCACCGATGCCAACGACGCCCTCCTCGAGGAAGACCTCCTGATTCAGGAAGAAGTCATTGATAATATGCTGGCCAATATCAAAGACCAGTACACGGGGAAAGGATTGATCGGGATTCGCGAAGACGGACGGGTTCTTGTTTTCAACAAATAATTTACACTTTTTCGGAAGAAATCGCAATTATTTGAACTTTTCCTGAGTAGAAAAAAGGAATTTATTGCCGAATCACGAATACCTGATACCAGCAGGACTTGTACATTTTTCTACGCGTTGAACTCAAATTAGGGGAGGGTACTGAAACAGATGGAGGTCTTGAAGGTATCAGCAAAGTCCAATCCCAACTCTGTAGCAGGCGCATTAGCCGGAGTGCTCAGAGAACGCGGCGGTGCCGAAATGCAGGCGATCGGCGCGGGGGCACTTAACCAAGCAGTAAAAGCGGTGGCCATTGCAAGAGGATTCGTAGCTCCTCACGGTGTCGATCTGATCTGCATACCCGCGTTTACCGACATCCTGATCGACGGCGAAGAACGGACCGCCATTAAATTGATCGTCGAACCACGCTAAATTCCTTAACCTGTTCTTTTTCAGAACAGGTTTTTTTATTGGATTGGCCAATATATACCATAATAGACAATAGCATAGCTGGATTCTATACAAGGGGTGATATCATGAAGATCGAGTTGATTACCGGGTCGATGACCGCTGCCGGCTGTGACGCACTGGCGGTGGGCGTTTTTGAGGAGGGAGAGGTGCCGGCGAGGACTGGCGAGATTATCGGCGGGGCCCTTGAGGAGCAGATAACCGGCATCCTTCGCAGTCAGACCGATTCCGGCAAGTTTGGCGCAACCACCGTATTGCATGTCTCTTCAGGGAGAGGGGCCAGCAAGGTCATCCTGCTGGGCCTCGGCAAACCGCAAGACTTCTCGCTGGACCGCTTGCGGGACAGCGCCGGTGAAGCGGTGCGCGCCGCCCGGAAGATTTTCGCCAAAACCCTGGGGCTGGTCATTCCGGTCCTTGCCGGACAGGGCGGCCCGGACCCCCGCAAAGCAGGCCAGTCCATCGCCGAAGGCGCGCTTCTCGGCAGCTATCGTTTCCTGGATTACAAGACCGACCAAGCCGGCGCAGGCGACTTGAAGACCCTGTTCGTCAACATCGGCTCCCTGCAGCCGGAAGCTGTCCAAGCCGGCCTGCGCGTAGGGGAAGTCATCGCCCGCGGCGTGAATTTGACCCGTGATCTGGTCAATCATCCGGCCAATGTGATGACTCCGGCCAAAATGGCCTGGCAGGCCGCCCGGATCGCCGAAAAATCCGGTCTGGAATTAACGGTTCTCGAAAAAAACGATCTGGAAAAGCTCAAAATGAATACCTTCCTGGCGGTGGCCCAGGGCAGCGATGAACCGCCGAAGCTCATCCTCCTGAAACACGCGGGAAATCCTGCCGACAGCAGACTGGTTGCCCTGATCGGCAAAGGCATTACCTTTGACAGCGGCGGAATATCCCTCAAACCGGCGGAAGGAATGCAGGACATGCGCGATGACATGGGCGGCGCGGCGACCGTCCTCGGGGCTATGCAGGCCATCGCCGAGCTCAAGCTCCCGGTAAATGTCCTGGCGGTGGTTCCCTGCACGGAAAACATGCCTTCCGGCCACGCCTCCCGTCCCGGAGACGTCATCACCTCCATGAGCGGCAAAACCATTGAGATCATCAGCACCGACGCGGAAGGGCGGCTGGTCCTGGCGGACGCCATTACCTACGCCCGGCGGCTCGGGGCAACCCACATGATTGACCTGGCGACCCTGACCGGCGCGATTGTGGTCGCACTGGGCCGCCTTACGTCCGGAGTGATGACCAATAATCCCGAATGGTGCCGGCAGGTGCTGGACGCCGCCCGGTCCACCGGGGAGAAGATGTGGCGAATGCCGATTTTTGACGAGTATAAAGAACAGATCAAGAGCGACATCGCGGATATGAAAAACACCGGCGGCCGGCCGGCCGGCGCCCTGACCGCCGCCTTATTCCTCGCCAATTTCGCGGAAGCCACCCCATGGGTGCATATCGATATCGCCGGGACGGTAACCGCCGAAAAAGAGAAAGGCTGCCAGATAAAAGGCGCCACCGGCGTGGGAGTCCGTACGCTGGTAGAGGTGGTCAGCAGCCTGCAATGACTGCCGATCTTCACATTCACACCACGGCCTCCGACGGCCGCCTGGCCCCGGAAGACATTCTGGAGCGGGCGGCCGCCGCCGGCCTCGCCTATATCGCTATAACCGACCATGATACGGTGGACGGCCTGCTGCGGCTTCAGAATTCTTCCCCGGCCCGGCCCGGCCAGCCGGTGATTCTCTCCGGCATCGAGTTTTCCGCCGACTTTCCGGATAATGAGGTGCATATCCTGGGCTACGGTTTCGACCCGCTGCGCCCCGAACTGCAGCGGCAACTGGAGCTTCTCACCCGGGACCGGCTGACCAGGGCCGAGCGGATGACCGCCAAGCTGGCGGCGCTCGGATATCCGGTCAGTTTTTCCCGCGTTCTTGAAATCGCCGGCGGCGCTGCTTCGGTCGGACGTCCCCACGTCGCCGCCGCCCTTGTGGAGAAAGGCTACTTCCCGACCGTGAGCGCCGTCTTCGAAGCGCTGCTGGAGAAAAACAAGCCTGGCTATCTGCCGCACTACAAAATCCCGGCCCGGGACATCATAAAGCTCATCCAAGCCGCAGGAGGAATCCCCGTCCTGGCCCATCCGGCTCTGGTAGGGGACGACCGGCTTGTACGGGAAATCGTGCGGCTGGGAATTGGGGGAATCGAAGTATATCATCCCGAGCACACTCCCCGCCAAATCCAACACTATTTGGCCCTGGCGGACGAAACCCGGCTGCTGGTCACCGGCGGCTCGGATTTTCACGCCATCCCCGGCCGCTACCCCGAGCGTCTGGGCGAGTTTACCATCTCCGCCCAACTGGCCCTCCGCCTGATATCCTCATGCTCTACGCATGAAACGGACGGTTCCGGAATATAATCTTTACAGAACGCTGTCAGGGGGATGGTTATGGACGAAGACTTCAGCCTGATTGACGAACTGCGCTCCCGGGTGCAGGAACTCGAAAACAAAGTTGAGGCGCTCAGAATCAGCCGCCGGGTACTGATGAATCTGATCGACGCCTTGGAAAAGGAAAAACGCGATCAGCTTTCCAAGTTATCCACCCAGAACGAAAAACTACAGAAAAATAACTGCCGCTACGCCCGGGCCATCATGCACCGGAACGTAAAAATCACCCAACTGGAGGACCAGCTCCGCCATCTGGGGGCAGGAAAAAATCTGACAGGAAATACTTATACTTGACAACACCTGCAAAGGTGTTTATTTTTATGTATGAGCAGACAATATAATGTTAGCTTACTTGGAGGGCCGCCCATGGAGGTTATTGCCTTAGTTGGTCCGAGCGGAACCGGCAAAAGTCACCGCGCACTCATTGTTGCCCACGAGCACAACGTCGACGGAATTGTCGACGATGGCTTGCTGATCAAAGACAGCAAAATAATCGCCGGTCATTCGGCCAAAAAAGAACCCAGTAAGATCCAGGCGGTCAAACGGGCCATTTTCATGGATCAAGAGCATGCAGCCGAAGTCCGTCAAGGGATTGCCGATTCTCATATCGAGCGCATTCTCATCCTTGGCACGTCCATCAACATGGTCAAAAAAATCGTCGATGCCCTCGAACTTCCGCCCATCGGCCAAATCATCCATATCGAAGAGATTGCCACCAAGGCGGAAATCGCCCGGGCCCGGGAAAGCCGGATGAAGGAAGGCAAGCATATTATTCCGGTTCCGACGATCGAACTCAAACCTCATTTTTCCGGCTATCTGATCGATCCCTTGGAGATATTCTTCAAAAAACCCCAGACCAAACGCCGCCACCTGGGGGAGAAATCCATTGTCCGCCCGACCTTCAGCTACTACGGCAAGCTCTTTATATCCGACGCGGCGATCTCATCCATTGTCGATCATGTAGCCACAACCGATCTCTCCATCACCCGGACGGGACAGATCCAGATTAAAAATTCCCAGGAGCAGGAAAAAGGAATTTCCATATCTTTGGACGTAACTATAAAGTATGGGTTGCCGCTGTGGGAAGTACTGCACAACGCGCAGCAGCGAATCAAGAACATGGTCGAATATATGACCGGAATGACGATCAAGGAAGTCAACATTGAAGTCAAACGGCTGAGTATCGATTAGGAGTGGTTGCCATGGCGAAGTCGCTTGGAAGGCGCGTATTATTTTCCGGTTATGCCAAACTGCCGACAGGAATCACGGCTACGGAATTATATAAGGTCATCGGGCTCGTTATTCTGGTGGATCTGGATACGGAAACCATTGTCGAAGCCGACTGCACCCTGGCCACCCAGGTCGCCCGAAAACACGTGGCGGAGACGATGGCCGGCCAGTCGCTGAAAAACGGGCCGGAACCCATTGTCCGTCTGATTGACCAGGTTTATCAGGGCAGCGCCAAAAAGGCGATCATCACGGCTTTCAGGATCAGCTATGACAAGTACCGCAGCTTTAAGGAAGGCGCTCTTCCCGCAATGTTTGACTGACAAAAATAACTTCCGGGCCACGGAAGTTATTTTTATAATAAGTAATCCGGCCGCAGTTATCGCGCATAATAACGGAAGCATCCGCTAATCTTTTGCCGACGGGAGACTTGTCCATGAACCAATCTGTCAAACTGATCGCCGCCGGCTTGGGAGTCGGAATTCTAAGCGGTTTTCTGGGGGTGGGGGGCGGCATTTTTATTATTCCGCTGCTGGTGACCTACTTCGCAGTCGCCCACCACGAGGCTGTCGGAATTTCCCTGGCGGTTGTCATTCCCACCGCGCTGGTGAGCGGGGTGGTTTACGGCCTTCATGGCAACATTGAGCTCGGCGTGTCGCTCAATCTGGTCGTGGCAAGCATGATCGGCTCCTGGTACGGCGCCAGGCTGGCCCGGAAGATCCCGGAGGACCGGCTGGAAATTCTGTTTGGCGGAATGCTGGTGGTGGTGGGCCTAAGGATGGTGATCGCTTGATTGCGATGGTCGCCGTTACTCTGGCGGTGGGGCTTATGGCAGGCGTTCTCAGCGGGCTGTTCGGCATCGGCGGAGGAGTTGTTCTCGTTCCGGCGCTGGTGCTTGTCCTGGGTATTCCCCAGCATGCTGCCCAGGGCATCTCCATGGTGGTTATCATTCCTACCGCTCTGACCGCCATCTGGCAGTTTCACAAAGATAAACTGGTGGATTACCGGATGGCCGCCTATCTTGGGGCGGGAGCGGTCCTGGGGGCGCTCGTCAGCGCCAACTTTGTTCAGAATATCCCGGCCGCTGAATTAAAGCGCCTTTTCGGCGGCTTTGTCATCCTCATCGGACTCAGAATGATTTATGTGCGGACAAAACGCTGAAGGCAATGGTCCTCACTACCCGGAACGATTATGGTAGAGGGGTGGATCGGGTGTTAGACTGTAAAATTACTCAGGGTACCGTATACGATGGTTTGGGCGGTCCGCCGACGGTGGCCGATGTCGGCGTTAAAGACGGCAAGATTGCCGCCGTCGGTTCTCTTGGCGACGTTCCGGCCCGGGAGATTCTGCCGGCGGAAGGGCTGTGCGTCTGCCCCGGGTTTATCGACGTTCATTCCCATACCGACGACTGGTATTTTTTGAACCCCTGGGCGGTAAGCAAGCTTCTCCAGGGAGTGACAACCGAGATTATCGGCAATTGCGGCGATTCCGCGGCTCCGCTCGCCGCTTTCAAATCCGTGCGGACAGCGGACGGCAGCGAATTTCGCTGGCGCACGACGGGAGAATTCATGGCCGCCGTTCAGAGCCACGGCCTGGGAATCAACGCCGCTTCGCTGATCGGGCACGGGAATTTGCGATCGATTGCGGTCGGCGAGGAAAGCGGAAGGGCGGACCGCAACCACTTGCAAGCCATGAAACGCCTGCTGCGCAGGTCGCTTGCCGACGGGGCCCTGGGGCTGAGCACCGGCCTGGTCTATCCCCCGGGCTGCTTCGCCGACACCGTGGAATTGACCGCCCTGGGCGTCACATTGCTTCCGGCGGGAGGAATCTATACCAGTCATATCCGGGATGAGGGGGACCGGCTCACCGAGTCGGTGCGTGAAGTCATTGAATTATGCCGGGCGACGGGCGTTACGGGGGTTGTGTCCCATCATAAGGCTGCGGGACGGAAGAACTGGGGCAAAACGGCGACCACTCTCCGGCTGCTGGCGGCAGCCCGCGCGGACGGCCTCCGCATCTTTTGCGACGTTTATCCCTATACGGCGCTAAACACCGGTCTTGGTACCTTATTGCCGCTCTGGTCCCATAGCGGCGGCAGGGCCGCGATGCTGGAACGGCTGGATGCCTCCCAGACCCTGCCGGAAATCCGCCGGGAGGTGGAAGAGAAAGCCGCCGGCGACTATGCCAATATCATCATCACCAAACTCAAGGCTCCCGAGCACCGGGAGCTTCAGGGCCGCTCCCTGGCGGAAATCGCCGCCCGGCTTGGCCTTTCTCCTTCGGAGGCGGTCATCGCCCTCCTCAGGACCAACGCCGGCGAAGTCGACATGATCTGGCACGCGCTGGCGGAGGAGGACCTTCAGGCGGTTCTCGCCGCTCCCTTTGCCATGATCGGCAGCGACGCCGGCGCCCGCGTCTCCTACGGACCTTTGGCGGCTGAACTGCCGCACCCGCGCTCCTACGGCACCTTTCCCCGGGTCATAGCCCGTTATGTGCGGGAATTGGGACTCCTCAGCCTGGCTGAGGCCATTCGCAAGATGACGTCCCTTCCGGCGCAAGTTTTCGGCCTCGCCAACCGGGGGCGGCTGACGAGCGGCTGCGCCGCCGACATCACTATTTTTGATTTCGCCGCCATCTGCGACACCGCCACCTATGCCAACCCTTTTCAGCAGCCTGCCGGCGTTTTGCACGTCCTCGTAAACGGCGTTCCGGCCGTGTGGGACGGTAAGCTCCAGTACCGGGCGGCGGGGCGTTTTTTGCGGCGCAGGCACTGGCGATAAGCAAACGGCCGTTTTTGCACGGAATGTGAAAAGAGCAATCGCCAGGAACGCGCCTGGACGCTTGCTCTTTTTTCCGCCTGTCCGAATAGGCGGTTTCAGGGAATGGAAAAAAGCGGTTGTCGCATTATAGCAGAATATGGTACCATAGTTATAAAAGATGTCTACCATGCGACTATTTTAGTAGTAAAGGAGATGCTGGTTACTACTATGTTCGTCACCTGGCGTAAGTTGAACGACCGCTATTACGCGTACCTAGTGGCTTCCTACTGGGACAAGGAGAAAAAGGGACCCCGCACCAGCGCCACTTATCTCGGCAGCTCCCTGGCCGCCGCCCAGAAAAATCTGGAGAAGAAGCTGGCGAATAGCGCGAGCCTCTCCAGCCGGGCCAAAATTGAACTGCTGGCCAAGTTGGGGGAGAAGGCCCCGCCGGAAGTCATCAATCTGCCGACCAAGGATCGCGCCAAAGATTCGGTTGTCCGGCAACTGGGAAAACTCCGGGAGAAATACGCGACCCGCCAGGATATCGCCTTTGTCCTGGAACGGGCGATCGAGCGCCTTTCCTGAGTGCGGACCAGGAGGCGCCGCCCGCCGGTCCGCGGGGCAATCCGGGGGCGTTCATTGGTATGCCCTCCGGATATAGGATATAATAACTGCAGGAGTGATACCATTGTCTACCTTGCCTGATGACCATAAATCGTATCATATTATAACCTACGGCTGCCAGATGAACGAGAATGACAGCGAACGCCTGGCCGGCCAGCTCAGAAAGCTGGGTTATGAAGAGACCCGGGACATGGCCGACGCCGCCATCATCCTTCTCAACACCTGCTGCGTCCGCGAAAGCGCCGAAAAGAAAATCTACGGCAAAATCGGCGAGCTCAAGCGCCTGAAAGCGGCCAATCCCAATCTCATCATCGGCGTCGCCGGCTGCATGGCGCAGAAAGACCGGGACAAGCTGTTCAAAAAAGCCGCCCATATCGACCTGGTGCTCGGCACCCACAACCTCCACCAGTTGGGTGAACTGGTGGAAGAGATCCTCCAGTCCCGGGAAAGAGTGCTGGCCGTCTGGGAGCAGGCCGAGCAGAACGCCCCCGACGTTCCAACCATCCGCAAAAACCAGATTTCGGCCTGGGTGCCGATCATGTACGGCTGCAACAACTTCTGCACCTATTGCATCGTGCCCTATGTCCGCGGACGGGAGCGCAGCAGGCCGCTCTCCGATATTGTGGGCGAAGTGAGGGAACTGGGCGGACAGGGCTTCAAAGAAATTACCCTGCTCGGCCAGAATGTCAATTCCTACGGGAAGGATGTTCCCGGCCACGCCGACTTCGCCGACCTGCTGACAGCCGTAGACCGGGACGGGACAATCGCCCGCATCCGCTACATGACCTCCCATCCCCGGGATATGAATGCGAAGGTGATCGCCGCCATCCGGGACGGCAACCATATCTGCGAGCATTTCCACTTGCCGGTTCAGGCCGGCAGCGACGCCGTTCTGGCCCGGATGAACCGGGGCTACACCGTGGACTACTACCTGAACCTTGTCCGGCAGATCCGGCGCGAAGTGCCGGGAGCCAGCCTGACCACCGATATTATCGTCGGCTTTCCGGGAGAAACCGAGGAAGAATTCAGCGAAACGCTGAACGTCATTAAAACCGTCCGCTTTGACGCCGCCTACACCTTCCTGTACTCCCAGCGGTCCGGCACCCCGGCGGCGGCGATGCCCGACCAGGTCCCCCCGGACATCAAGAAAGAACGCCTGCAGCGGCTGATGCAGGCGCAGAACGACATCAGCCTGGAACTCAACCGCCGGCAGGAAGGGCAGCGGGTCGAAGTGCTGGTGGAAGGGGATAGCAAAAACGACGCGAATAAGATGATGGGACGGACCCGGACCAACAAAATCGTTATTTGGGAGAAAACCGGCGCCGAAACCGTCGGCGACCTGGTACAGGTGGAGATTTCTTCCGGCCAGACGTGGGTGCTCAAGGGACACCTCCGGCAGCCGGTATAACGGACGAGGAAGAGGAGAAAATCATGGCTGTTACCTATACGCCAATGATGGAGCAGTATCGCGAAATCAAGCAGCGCAACCCGGGAAGCATCCTGTTTTTCCGGCTGGGCGATTTTTACGAGATGTTCTTTGAGGACGCCGAACTGGCGTCGCGGGAACTGGAGATTACCCTCACCGGCAGGGAAGCCGGGCCGAGCGGCCGCGTTCCCATGTGCGGCGTGCCCTATCACGCCGCGGACACCTATATCAGCCGGTTGATCAACAAAGGCTACAAAGTCGCCATCTGCGAGCAGGTGGAGGACCCCCGCCAAACCAAGGGCATCGTCCGGCGGGAAGTGATAAAAGTCGTCACCCCCGGCACCGTGCTGTCGGACGCCATGCTGGCCGAAAAAGGCAACAATTTCCTGGCGCTCCTCTACGAGGTCAATGACAATCTGTATCTGGCGGCGGCCGACGTTTCCACCGCCGAATGCGTATGGGCGGAATTCGCCGGCCCGCACCGGCTGGGCGAGCTGTGCGACCAACTTTTCCGGCTGCTGCCGGCGGAGATCGTCGTCAGCGGCAAGCTTACCGGTTTGGAAGAGATCCGGGCGTTCACGGCCAACCGTATCCCCCGGGCATCCTTCACCGGCTTCGTGGTCGACGATTTTGCCCAGATCGACCCGCTGCCCGCCCGCCACTTCGCGGCCGAGGAACTGCCCCGCACCGAGGCGGCGCTGACCGCGGTCGCCCTGCTGCTCTCCTATCTCTATCAGACCCTGAAAAGCGACTTGTCCCACCTGAACCGGCTGACCCGCTACGACGCCGGCGAATATCTCACCCTTGACGCAGCGACGCTCCGCAATCTGGAGGTAACGGCGAATATGCGCGACGGCGGCAGGAAAGACACCCTGCTGGCGACGCTGGACTATACCAAAACCGCCATGGGCGGACGGCTGCTCAAACGGTGGCTGGAAAATCCCCTGAAGGGAAGATCGGCGATCGCCGACCGGCAGGACGCCGTCGGCGAGCTGCTTGACAAAATGCTGCTGCGCCGGGAGGTTCAGCAGTTGTTCGGCAGCATCTATGACTTTGAACGTATCCTGACGCGGATCGAAGTCGGCACAGCCAACGCCCGCGATCTTCTCGCCCTGAAAGAATCCCTGGCGGTACTGCCGGGCATCAAAGAAAAGATGAAGCCGGCGGGCTGCAGGCTGCTGGCCCATGTGGCTCTTGCCCTGGAGACCCACGCGGATGTCGCCGGCCTGATTGCCGCGGCGATTGCCGATAATCCGCCCCTGTCGGTCCGGGAGGGCGGCATGATCCGGCCCGGCTACGACTTGGAACTGGATGAACTCAGGGGCCTCTCCAGCGACAGCAAACAATTCATTCAGGACCTGGAGGCCCGGGAGCGCGAAAGCACCGGCATCCGATCCCTCAAGGTCGGCTACAACAAAGTGTTCGGCTACTATATCGAGGTGACCAACGCCAATTCGGCGGCGGTACCGGCGACCTATATCCGCAAGCAGACGCTGGCCAACGCCGAACGCTACATAACCCCGGAACTGAAAGAATTTGAAATCAAGATTCTCGGCGCCCAGGAGAAAATTGTCGCCCTGGAATATCACCTCTTCACGAAAATCCGCGATTATGTCAAAGAGCGGCTCAAGGCCATCCAGCAAACCGCCCGGCTGATCGCCGAACTGGACGGCTACGCCGCGCTGGCCGAAGCCGCCGCCCGCCACAACTACACCCGCCCCGTCTTCAACACCGGCCGCGAAATCCTGATCAAGGACGGCCGGCATCCCGTGGTCGAACAACTGCTCAAAGGGGACATGTTCGTTCCCAACGACACCGAGCTCAACCACCGCGACAGCGAAATCATGATTATCACCGGCCCCAATATGGCCGGCAAATCGACCTATATGCGCCAGGTGGCCCTGCTGATGCTGATGGCCCAGACGGGAAGCTTCATTCCGGCCCGGGAGGCTTCGCTGTGCCCGGTGGACCGCATCTTCACCCGGGTGGGGGCCAGCGACGACCTGGCAACCGGCCAAAGCACCTTTATGGTGGAGATGAATGAGGTCTCTCATATCCTGAAGCACGCCACCGCCGACAGTCTCGTCATCCTGGACGAGATCGGGCGCGGCACCAGCACCTTTGACGGCATGAGCATCGCCCGGGCGGTTATTGAATATATCCGGGACAAGACGAAGGCCAAGACGCTCTTTGCCACCCACTATCATGAACTGACCGCCCTTGAGGAAACCTCGAAGCGCATTAAAAACTACTCGGTGGCCGTGAAGGAACGGGGCAACGAAGTGGTATTCCTGCGCCGGATCGTTCCCGGCGGCGCAGATAAAAGCTACGGCATCCATGTCGCCCAATTGGCCGGCCTTCCGAAGAGGGTCGTCGAACGGGCCCAGGAAATTCTGGCCGAACTGGAGCAGGGGAAGGAGCCTGTCCGGGCAGCCGGCGAAGCTGCCGCCACCGCCGCGCCGGAGACTGTCCCGCTGTCGTTGTTCGCGTCCAGCCTTGCCGATGAGCTGCTCAACCTGGATGTTATGACCCTTACGCCCCTCGAGGCCCTCAATATCCTCTACAAGCTTCAAAATCAGGCGAGACAGGAGGCTGGCAAGCTATGACGACCCGGCCCACGGTCATTCATATTCTGGACGAGAATACCGCCAACAAGATCGCTGCCGGCGAGGTGGTCGAGCGCCCGGCCTCGGTGGTCAAGGAGCTTGTCGAAAATGCTCTTGACGCCTACGGCCGGACGATTGAGATAACGATTGCCGAGGGCGGCACCGAGCTCATCCGCGTAACCGACGACGGGGTGGGGATGAGCGCGGCCGACGCCGCGCTGGCGGTTCTTCGCCACGCCACCAGTAAAATCGGCTCGGTGGACGATCTGTTCAGCGTCCACTCGCTGGGGTTCCGGGGAGAGGCTCTGCCCAGCATTGCCTCCGTATCCCGCTTTTCGCTGACCACCCGCCTGCATACCGAAGATATGGCCACCTATGTAGAAGTCACCGGCGGTGAAATCACCGACCGGCGGGAAGCGGGCGGGGGCGTCGGCACGGTCGTGGCGGTGGCCGATCTCTTCTTCAACACCCCGGCGCGCCGCAAATTCCTCAAAACGCCGGCCACCGAGAGCGGCTATATCCATGATATTGTCGGCAAACTAGCCCTGTCCCATCCGGAAGTCGGGTTTAAGCTCATCAACAACGGCCGCCTGGTGCTGGCCACTCCCGGCAACGGGAACTTGCTCGACGCCATGGCCAGCCTCTACGGCCCGAAGGTCGCCGGCGAAGTCCTGCCTGTCCGCTATGAGGAGGAAGCCTTGGCGGTTACCGGCTTTGTCGGAAAGCCGACCTTGCTCAAGAGCAGCCGCCAATGGCAGACTTTTACCGTGAACTCCCGCATCATAACCAGCCGGATGATTGCCAAGGCGCTCGACAACGCCTATCATTCGCTGCTCCCCAAGGCCGGTTATCCCCTGGTGGTGCTGAACATCGCCGTGCCGGCCGACACCATCGACGTCAATGTTCATCCCCAAAAAAGCGAAGTCAAGTTCCGGGATGAGGGCCGCATTTTCAAGGCCGTACACCGGGCGGTCAGCGAAGCCCTTATAGCGGCCGACGCCAAGCTGACCGCCGGCGCGGCGACGGTCGAGCTCCCGAAAAACATTCCCGGACACTACCCGGCGGCCGCCCCAACGTCAAGCCGCCCGGTCTATCAGGACCGCTCCATAGCTCCCGCGCTGCCGCCCATGCAGTGGCAGGAGTCGCCTCTTCCCTGGAGCGCCGCCCGGCAGCTCATCCGGGAGCAGCAGCACCTAAACATCCTGGAACCCGCACCACCGGCCGCCTCCCCCGGAGAGATTCCGGAAGCTCCGCCCCCATTCGCGGCGGAATCCCCGGCGGAGCAGGCGTCGCCCGGCATGAACCTGATCGCCCTTGGCCAGATTGCCGATTGCTATATCGTCGCCCGGGGCAGCGACGGCCTGTATATTGTCGATCAGCACGCCGCCCACGAACGCATCCTCTACGACCGCCTGAGTCTCGCCACCGGCCGCATTCCCGTCCAAACCCTGCTGATGCCGCTGTTTATCGACTACGACCACCGGGAAGCGGAGCTGGTCAACGAGCACCTGGAAGACTTCTATCAGTTGGGCTTTACCCTGGAACAAGTGGGGCCGGGCAGCTTCCGGCTCACGGAAATGCCGGCCGACGTCACGCCCGGCGAGGCGCGCGATTTTCTCCACGATATCCTGCTGCAAATTCAAAACACCCAGAACGCTTCGGCGGCCGTGCTGCGCCACGCCTGCCTGCAAATGGCCGCCTGCCGGGCGGCGATAAAAAGCGGGGAAACCCTCAACATGCGGCAGCTTCAAGCCCTGCTGGCCGAACTGGCGGCTACGGCCCTGCCCTATACCTGCCCCCACGGCCGGCCTACCATTGTGAAATTCGGCGCCGAAGAACTGGCGAAGATGTTCAAACGCACCTAGGGGGAAAACATGAATGTAGTCGTCACAACGGTTCAAAAACCCTCTCCTGACGTCGTCGCCGAGGCGGCGCTGCTGGCGGCGAGACTCGGCGCGCCCCTGGCGGAAAGGGAAAAGACCTCGCTGGCCGCCCTCCGGGAGCGTTACCGCGTCAATCATATCGTGGTTGCCAGCAAAGCCGGACCGATTGTTCACACACCCGGCGGGGAATATTTTTTTCACCTCAGCCTGGCTGAGTTGCGCATAAAGAATCTCATAAATGGAAATCCTGACCATATGACGGCAGCGATGGACCTGAAAGCCGGCATGACGGTCCTCGACTGCACGCTGGGGCTGGCCACCGATGCCATTGTCGCCAGCTTCGCAGCCGGCCCGGAGGGGGCGGTCCTCGGCCTGGAAAGCTCGCCGGTCATCGCCGCTGTCACCAGCCTGGGGCTCAAGCGCCATGACAGCGACGAGGAAGCCGTCACCGCGGCCCTCCGGCGGATAACCGTGGAGCAGGCCGACTACAACGAATATCTGGCCGACCTGCCGGACAAGAGCTTTGACATCGTATTCTTCGACCCGATGTTTCGCATTCCTATCCGCGCCAGCTCCAACCTGAAACCCGTCCGCTTCCTGGCCGACCAGCGCCCCTTGACCAGCGAAGCCGTTCGCGAAGCCTGCCGGGTCGCCCGGCACCGCGTCGTGCTCAAGGAAGCCCAGCGCAGTCCGGAATTCGCCCGGCTGCAATTCCCCTCCGTAATGGGCGGGAAATACAGCAGCATCCATTACGGGATCATCGAAACGGGGGATTGACCATGGAACGATTGATAGCGGTCATCGGTCCGACCGCCGTCGGTAAAACCCGGGTGAGCATCGATCTCGCGGAAAAGCTGGGAACGGAGATCATCTCCGGCGACTCCATGCTGGTCTACCGGCGGATGGATATCGGCACCGCCAAACCTAACGCGGCGGAGCGCCGCGGGATACGCCATCACCTGATCGATATTCTGGAGCCGGATGAGGATTTCAGCGTAGTGGATTTTCAGACTCAGGCCGCCCAACTGGTCGCCGCGATCAACGCCGCCGGCAGAATCCCCGTTTTGGCCGGGGGGACGGGCCTATATGTTAAAGCGCTCCTGGAAGGATATACCTTCAACGCCGTCGAGAGCGACGCGGAGGTCCGCAGCCGCCTGGCGGCTCTGGCCGACCGGCACGGCAGCGCTTATCTTTACGGGCTGCTGCAGCAGGCGTCGCCGGAGGCGGCAGCCGGACTGCATCCCAACGACTTGCGGCGCATCATCCGGGCACTGGAAATTCACCAGCTCAGCGGCGAACCGGTATCCCGGCGGCGAAAAACCGACGGTCTTTCCTATGACGCGCTGGTGATCGGGCTCACCATGCCCAGGGAAATGCTCTACCGGCGGATTAACCAGCGCGTCGACGCCATGGTGGAAAGGGGATTGGTAGAGGAGGTGGCCCGCCTGCTGGACGCCGGGGTTCCGCCGGACGCGCAGGCCATGCAGGGGATCGGCTACAAGGAAATTGCCCTTTACCTGCGGGGTGAAACGGATCTGCCGGAAACCGTCGACCGGCTCAAGCAAGCCACCCGGAACTTTGCCAAGCGGCAGTTGACCTGGTATCGGAAAATGAACTACATCCAATGGGTCCCTGTCGATGAATTCCCGGACTACGAGAAAATGTTGGCATATATTTACAGCCTGGTGGCAGGAAAGTTCAGCCTAGAGTAGAAGTATACTCTGATAGATAGAAAGGTAAATTTTTTTTCGGAGGGGTATCCATGACGACAACCAAAGTAATTAACCTGCAGGACAGTTTCTTGAACCAAGTCCGCAAGGAAAACGTACCAGTTATCATCTATTTAGTTAACGGCTTTCAACTGCGGGGTGCCGTCAAAGGTTTTGACAATTTCACCGTGATAATGGAAAATGAAGGCAAACAGCAGCTTGTCTATAAACATGCCATTTCAACCATTACTCCCTTCCGGCCCATTGCTTCCGGTCTCCACGAAAGAAGAGAAGAACCGAGAGAACCGAGAACAGAGCGATAACACGTCAGGCAGCCCTCACGGGCTGCCTGTTGGTTTGTGCCGGTTCAGCCTTCACCATCCCGCCGGCGGCCGCATATAATGGATATCACCGAAAGGCGGCGAGGTGAAAACTGGTGGCATACATATGGCCCAAGGACGTGCTGGAAGCGGTGGAGGCCGGAGAACTCCCCCCTGTGGAAGCTTTCAAGCTTCTCCGGGAGATGGATAGCCACGCTGTGACTCCCGGCCCCGAAGCTGCGGGAGCGCAGCAGCGGATCGAGGAAATCCTGCGGGAACTGGATAACCTCATCGGGCTGGATAAAGTAAAGAAGCTGGTGCGGGAAATTTATGCATTTATCGAAATTCAGAAATATCGGCAGAAAGAGCGATTGGTGACCGAACCGCTGGTGCTCCACATGATCTTTAAAGGAAATCCCGGTACCGGCAAGACAACGGTGGCCCGGATCATGGGCAAGGTCTTCCGCGAAATGGGAGTGTTGGCCCGGGGGCACCTGATCGAAGTCGAACGGGCCGACTTGGTCGGCGAGTACATCGGCCACACGGCGCAAAAAACCCGCGAACAGCTGAAACGAGCCTACGGCGGAATCCTGTTCATCGATGAGGCTTATTCGCTGGCCCGCGGGGGCGAAAAGGATTTTGGTAAAGAAGCTATTGATTGCATGGTGAAATAATGAAAAACAATAACCATAAAGAAAAAACGGGGCGAACCCCGTTTTTTTTTATCCGGTGATCGACTGCTGAGGGCTGAGCGCCGCCGCCAGGCGGTAGATATGCTTGCAGGGCAGCCGGCGGGCCAGATAGTCGGGACAGGTGCAGGTGTCCAGGGTGACTTGGTAGCCGTTGATCAGCGCGGAAGCCGTCCCGGGATGAATGACCGCATCGGTGATGCTCTCCGCCCGTTGGCGGCGGACGAGCTGATCGGCCCGGTTATGGACGGACGGCTGCCAACTGCCGAACAGCAGCGGCTGGGAGGGCCTCAGAAGGACGATGGGGCTGTGTCCCTCCTCCGGATGGAGACGGCCAGGGGAAAGCTGGACTGTTGTCATAAGCTCATCCAAGGTGCGGGAGCGCTTTTCCCCCAGGGCTTTCAGGGCGATCTGGGCGCACACCGCCGCATCTTCCCCGGCGTCATGGTGCGCAAAGGTTATTCCGTGCCGGGCCGCCAGCGCCGCCAGGCCGTATTTTCCCCAAGACGGCCAGACCCTCTGGGCCAGCAGCATCGTGCAGGAATAGTCAAGAGCGGGAAGGGCGATGCGGTAGTGGGTCAGGCTATTTTTCAGAACGTTGATGTCGAACTCGGCGTTATGGGCGACAATCAGCCGGCCCTTCAGGTGCTTTGCCAGATGCTCCCAGATCGCAGGCAGCTCAGGCTGCCCCGCGACTGCTTCCGGCGTAATGCCGTGGAGCTTGATGAAATCCGCGTCGAAGGAAAGCTTGGGCGGCCGTATGAGCCAGGCGTGGTTGGCGACGATCGCCCCGCCCTTTACAAATGCCAGGCCGATGGCGCAGGCGCTTGCCCCGTCGCGGTTGGCGGTCTCAAAATCGAGGGTGACAAAATCAGCCTCGATTTTGGGAATATCGCCGGAAAACAAGTTATAACCAGCCATTTTTCTCTCTCCTGTCTATCCTTTCCATTGCGCCAGGTCGATGGTGCCGTAGCGCTGACGGGCCAAATCCAGATAGTTTTTGACGACCTGATCCATATCCGTCCCGTCTTCCGGTTCAAAGGGAGCGATGGCGACGAACTTCCATTCCCCGTCCAGTTTGCTCAAGGTAAAACGGCTGACGGTGTATTCCACGTTGCCGGACAGCGCCATGCTGTTGACCCGTTCGCGGCTGTACAGGCACACGCCTTCGAGGCTGTCGAAGGGGAGGCGCACCGTGCCGGGGCCGTCCAATTCGACGTAATGGAGGGTGTAATTTCCATACCCGGATGCCCAGCCTGCGAATTGTTCATCCGACAGCGCGCGAGCCACGACATCCAGTTTCTTCAACTGAGCCAAATCTCTGGCGTTAAAAGCATTCATCCGCGCCAGCAGCAGACGGATGGCTTCGCGTTCATCCTCCGCGACATAGGCATCGGCTTTAGCGATTTTCCTGATTTCAATCGCCGGGCCGTACATCCTGGGCCCAAACAAGTCCGGGCGCAGGCGGGCGTCGACGACAACCGCGAGACCGTCATGCTGGAACTCCCGCGTCAGCTTGCGGGCCGGATGATATCTCTTTCCGTCGGAATCCATGATGCCGTAGGTATTGGAGGAAGACACAAAGCGGACGGTTCCCCTGATGAGCACCTGCGCCGCATCCGTCCGGTCCGCCGCCGAACCGGACGCCGGGAAAAAGCCCGCCGGCAGTAAAACGAGCAGGAGCGTGGCGATGAAGCGGTTCATACAAAAACCTCCCTGACGCTGAATTTTTGCAGCGATTTTACAGAAATTTGAGCTCGATATGGAGATCGGGCTTGCTGCCCCGGGCCCTGGTGCTGTCTTTGCGTTCGACCGTCACTTTTTCCAGCACGCTCCGGATTGCCGCCCGCTTTTCTTCGTAAAGCGGTTCGCTCCGGCCGAAATGGGCCTGAATCGTGGCGACGACCTCCGACGGAGCGAGGAGCGAGGACAGCGCCGTCAATTCGGTCCGGACCTTCGCTTTGCTTTGGCTGATATCGCCGAGCCGGGCCTGGATGTCGGCCAGCTGGCGCTCGGCATCCTCGTCGGTAATCATCTGCTGCCGGTACCAGCGGAGCACCATTTCCCGCTGCTTGAGAAGCCGGGCTTCATTGTCCCTCAAACGTTCCAGCGCGGTTTGGAGATTCTGGCTGCCGGCGGGATTGGGCCGGGTCAGGACATATTGCTTGATCAGCCTGGGATTTTCACTCAACCGGGAAAGGTGTTCATAAACCGCCCGGTCGAGAATTTCGGCGGGGATTCTCCTGGCGGTGCAGCGCTCGTTTGGGTCCGAGTAAAGATAGGTATTGCTGCGTTGACTCATACATATATAGTAGCTTTTGGGATCGGCGGCTTTTCCGGAATAAGCGATGGTCATCTTCCTGCCGCAGCGGGCGCAAAAGACCAACCCGTTCAATAATTGTTCATGCTTCAGGTTTCGCGTGGACTGGGATTTATTGGCCTTCAGCTGCTCTTGGGCGGCCGCCCACAGCGCTTCATCCACGATTGGCGGCACCGGAACCTCGATCCATTCCGACTGGGGACGAAGCACCTTCATCCGCTTGTTCAGCCCGGTCTTCTGGTAGCGATAGCGCATCGCCACATGAGTGCCCTTATACAGGGGATTGGTCAGCATCCGATAGACGGCGGATACAATCCAGGGTTTCTTGAGACGGGGGGAGGGGATACCCTGTTCATTCAGCCGTTTGCATACCGTAGCCGTCCCGACGCGGTCGTCGACGAGCCAATGAAACATCTGCCGCACAATGGCGGCCTCCGATTCATTGACCGTGTAATTGCTGGCCTGCTTGTCAAAGACATACCCAAAAGGCTTGGCGTCGGCGATAATTTTCCCTTTGGCGGCTTTGCCGCGCTTGCCCCGAAGCGAGCGTTCCTTGATCTTTTCTTTTTCGTAAGCGGATATGGCTCCCCGGATGGAATAGAAAAGCTTTCCTTCCGGGGAATGTTCGAAGGAGACGGAAACGAATAAAAGCTCGGCTCCGGCCCCTTCAATCTCGTCGGTGATCAAAAGTTGATGTGTCAGGTTGCGGGCCAGGCGATCCGGGTCATAGACAATGACCCGCGCGAATTCGGCCAGGCGCGCCCTGAGGGCGGTCAGCGCCGGCCGGTCGATATATTCCCCGCTGTATCCGTCATCGACAAACTCCTCGATCTCTTTTATATCCAGGTCAGCGGCCTTTTGACGGCAGGCTTCGAGCTGGGTTTGAAGCGAATAGCCTTTTTCGGCTTGTTCTACCGTGCTGACCCTGGCGTACACCGCGGCTTTTTCCATGGATGGCCTCCTAAAATAGCTACTCTGCCGGGCGGCGAAGGTTTTGGATACAGTTCCATACCCGCCCGCCGAATTCCTCCCGTCCGGACGGCCCTTTTCAGCCGCGGCCAGACAAGAAAACCCCGTCCGCCGCATATCATGTACGGGGTGATGATATGCGACACAGCCGCTTGCCCGGGGAGGAGAAGCAAGGCCCGGAGATCACGATACGTCATGCCAACGCGTGGGTGGCAGGGAGACATGACCTGGCCTTCCTCGTCCCCCTGTTCGACGGTCTGTTGCGCCGCAATCAGACCGGCCCGGCGGGACCGCTCGAGCCGGACCGCCGCGAGGAAGGAAAGGCTCCTGATGACCGCGCGGCCTCTCGCGGCTCTGATTCGTTGACATACTAGAAAACTATGGAAACGTATCCATATATTATGTTATAGTAGAGAAAAAGGTTCGGCTTTTCGGGAAAGATGAAACCACGGCCACGCGTTTAGAAGGGGTACAAGCAGGGGCCGGAAGCGGGCCGGTCTTCAGGCAACCCGAAAGGCTGTTTTGACTGCGGGGGTTTATGCTCACTAGAACTAGAATGGCCGACCGGGTGTGGCGGCGCTCCAGGCGGAGGCTACTGGCCTGGCTGTTGTTTCAGGCCATGGTCCTGGGAGTGCTTGCGGCGATATTGAATCAAACCATCCTGGCGGTGATCGACGCCAAGGTTTTTCCTTATGTGCAGACAATGGAAGTCACGGCCTACACGGCCGGCGTTGAGAGCACAGGAAAACACTGGCATCATCCCGATTTCGGAGTCACTGCGAGCACCTACCGGATTGACGTGGGCAGCGGGGAGAAATGCCTGGCCGCGCCGCCGGAAATCCGTTTCGGCACCCGGATCTTTGTCCCCGGCTACGGCTGGGGGGTCGTCCAGGACCGGGGAGAAGACATCGTCGGCCAACATTTGGACGTCTATTTCGATGATCTGGCGACAGCCCAGAATTGGGGGAGAAAAAATCTCGATGTAATTATTCTCCCCTGACTACCAATTATTTCCAGGAAATAATAAAAAATCCTCTTATTGGAAAATTCCGATTGAGCCTGGAGACGGCTCCGGGGTTCGGCGGTCAACAGGCTGTGCCGCACCTGCTCAGTCTATTCAATAGTATTCTACCTCCAACGTTCAAAGCCCTCCGCCGGAGGGCTTTTTCCTTTTGGGCCGCACTAAAAAAAATGGCGTTTAAAAAGATAGTTTGGTGAAAGCCATGGAGGACCATAAAGATGAACTGATTTTAATCCTCGCAGGGTATCACAAGGAAATGGAGCAGTTCCTTCAGACCAACCCCGGCCTTCGTTCCCGCTTTCCCATCCACATCGACTTTCCCGACTACAGTCAAAGCGAGCTGCTCCAGATCGCGGAACAGATGTGTGCCAAACGTCAGTATCAGTTGTCCTTGCAGGCCCGATTGGTTCTGTTGAAGATGCTGGTTCCGCCGCCGGGGGACAGTGAAAATTTCGGAAATGCCCGCACGGTTCGCAATATTATTGAAAAATCCTTGCGAAAGCAGGCGGTGCGCCTGGTCGCTAAAACCAGCCTTACGAGAGACGAGCTGATGATGATCGAGCCATGCGACCTGACGGAGGTGGAGGGATGAAAGAGTTTGCGATCGTCGGACGCCCAAACTCGGGCAAAACGGTGTTCGCCCTCAATTTTGCCGGTTTCCTGGGCTGCAAGACCGTGGATATTACTTTCCGGGCCTGGGACGGTATGCTCAATTGCCGCCACTTCGCCCTGCCGGAAGCCCGGCGGGAGCTCTGCAGCCCCGTTTGCCATAAAACCCGCTCGGTTCAGTCGATTATCCTGAAAGTGCCGGTAGGGAAGACTTCGGTCAGTTTTAAGCTAACCGATACCTGCGGGCTGGCGGAGCCCATTCACGGCGACGAAGAGGTCCGCCGGGGGATGGCCCAGACCTTGAGCCTCGTCCGGAGCACCGACTTTGTTATTCATCTGATCGATGCGGCCGCTGTTTCCGCCGAAGTGTTGAATAATGAACTCAATATCGACCGGGAAATTTATCAGTACGGCGTGGCCCGGAACAAATATCTCCTCCTGGCCAACAAGATCGACCTCCCCCTGGCCCGGGAAAACCTTCCCAAGCTGACCGCCGCTTTTCACGCCGCCGCCGTTTTGCCGGTCTCGGCCTTACATAGTCAAGGTTTTCAGGAGGTGAAAGCGTATGTGGCCGCCAACGTATAACCTGTTTACCGCCAGTCTGGCGGTCAGCCTCTGCTCGCTGTCCGTCAAGCTGATGGATGACCATCTGGACCAAGAACGGGACCGGTGCTGCGGCCGGGCCAATTTGGCCGAACGGCTGGGCGCCGGCACGATTGCTTATGCGGCGATGCTGCTGGCCCTGGCCGCCGGTTTGGACACCGCCCTCAGCCTGTCGCTGTTTTTGGCCAGTTATGTCGTCGGGATGTTCAACGATCTCAGCCGGATCATGCCCACCCGGCTGAGCGGCTGGCAGGAATCGGCGGTCGTCTTTGCCCTGGGCGGTTTCCTGTTCGGTTTCCGCATCATGCTGTTCGCCTTGCTGTTCATTATCGCGGTTCAACTGTTCGACGATTGTATCGATAGCAAAACCGACCGGTTGTGCGGGCAGCGGAATTTCGCCTGCCGGCTGGGGCTGGCGGAGTGTCTGTTGGCGGGAGTGGCCGCTTTGGCCGGGGCCTGCTGGCTTGACGAAACGCTGTTCGTCCCCGCCTTGATCGGCACAGGATTGGCCTATGGCGGCATGCTGCGCTATCAGGGGGTGAAGCAAGGATGATCGAGACGATGGCCCTAATGCTCATGGCTTTTTTATTCGGCTATTTTCTCGGCAAACGCCTCGGCCGCGAGCTTGGACTGGCGGAGGGCAAAGCGGTCGCCCCGCTCATGCTCCGCGAACAATCCCATGCGCAAGGTTACTGCGCCCTCTGCCGTTCCCCCCGTCGGGAGCGGCGGGCCGGGTGTGAATAGGCCGGGCGCCGCCCCGGACATACTAGCGGGAAGGGGGGAGAGCCATGGAATTATCCAGAAGAGAGCGGCGCCGTTCTGAGCAAAAAGCGGCGGCCCGCCGTCTGGCCGCGTACGCGCTGGCCGGTTTGTCCGCAGGCGGTTTCCTGCTGGCGCTATATAAAGGATATATTTTGGCCTGCGCTTTTTTGGCGACGGTAGGCTTCTTCGGCTTTCTGCTCAGTGATCTTGGCGGCGTCCGGCAATACCTGCCCGGGTTCAATCATTCCCGCCCGTATATCAGGCTGCTTGCCGCGCTGGGCTATGTCCTGGCCGTGCTGGCCCTGATCGGCTGGGCGGCGGCGCTGCCTTCCCGCTGACAGGGCCCTTTGGCGGCTAAAAAATTCCGGCAAATTCTCAGCAGCCTGAGTTGGTCTTCGATCGGAGGTAACCGTTTGCGGTTACCTCCGATTTACGCACCGGCCTGGCTGACATGCCCGCCGCCGACGGAAAAATACCGCGCAACAAGGGGCAGCCGGTCTTTTCAGCAGGAATTGACCGCAGGAACAGTTAATAAAAGAGGGGGAGGATGATGCATTTTGTCGAGGATTGAAGGAAACACAGCCGGCGTACGTAAGGTCGCGCTGGCGTCGCTGGAGAAAATTTACGATATGGCCGTTCCTGCCGGCCAGATGCTGTCGGCCGCTCTGGCGGAAACGCTGGCCGGCCTCACGGAGGAACTCGGCCGGGAGATCGCCGTTTATATCAACCGTCGCGGTCAGATTGTAAAGGTCGCCCTCGGGGACAACAGCACCGTCAGCCTTCCTGAAGCGGCAGGCCGCCGCTCGGACCGCCGCCTCAGCGGCCTGCGCTGCATCCATACCCATCCGCGCGGCGACAGCCAGCTGAGCGGGCTGGACCTGTCGTCGCTGAAAGACATGCGGTTCGATGTCATGGCTGCCCTCGGCGTGGCCGAAGGCAGGGTGGCCCAGGTTTCTTTCGGCTTCATCAGCGGAGTAAGCGGCGACGATTATGAGGTTCAAACCGTCGGGCCGCTTGCCTTGGAAACGTTTTCGGAAATCGACCTTCCTTACCTGACGGCGCAAATCGACCGGGCTCTGGAAGCCAAAACCCGGACCATCCGCCTGGAGGAGGGCGAACGGGCAGTGCTGGTCGGACTTGAGCGGGCCGGTAGCTGGGATGTGGCCGAATCCCTCAAGGAGCTGGCCCAACTGGCCGAGACGGCCGGAGCGGAAGTTGCCGGCGCTTCCTGGCAGAAGCGGGACCGACCGGATGCCGCCTTTTTTATCGGGCGGGGAAAAGTCCAGGAAGTGGCCCAAAAGCGGCAGGAAACCGGCGCCAATTTGGTCATTTTCGATGATGAGCTGTCGCCCGCCCAGCAGCGCAATCTGGAGCAGGCCCTGGGGACCAAGGTGGTGGATCGGACGGCGCTCATCCTCGATATTTTTGCCCAGCGCGCCCGCACCCACGAGGGCAAGCTGCAGGTCGAGCTGGCGCAGCTAAAATACAGCCTGCCCCGGCTTACGGGAATGGGCCTTGTATTGTCCAGGCTCGGCGGAGGCATCGGGACGCGGGGGCCGGGCGAAACCAAGCTGGAAGTCGACCGCCGGCGGATCCGGTCGCGGATCGCCGACATCGAGCAGGAGATCGGACAGATCCGAAAACACCGCGACTTGCACCGGGAACGGCGACTGGCCTCGCATACGCCGGGAATCGCTCTCGTCGGCTATACCAACGCCGGAAAATCCACGCTGCTCAACACACTGGCCGCCGCGGACGTGCTGGCCGAGGACAAGCTTTTCGCCACTTTGGACCCCACGACCCGCAAAGTCGTACTTCCCGGGGGGCAGGAGGTCCTGGTCACCGATACCGTCGGCTTTATTCAGAAATTGCCGCATCCGTTGGTCGCAGCCTTCCGCGCCACCTTGGAGGAGGTGGTTGAGGCGGATTTGCTGCTTCATGTGCTTGATGTGAGCCATCCTCTTTATCAGGCGCAGAGCGACGCCGTTTTCCGGGTGCTCGGCGAGCTGGGGGCCGCCGATAAGCCGGTGATCACCGTTTTCAACAAAGTAGACCGTCTGGATAACCCCAACATCCTGGAACGATTGCTCCGGCAGCCGGACAGCGTTGCCGTTTCAGCCCTGAAACAGACCGGGATCAACGAGCTGCTGGAGCTCATCCGCGCCTTCGTCCGCCGCCGGACCGTTGACATGGAGCTGGTCATCCCCTATAATGACAGCGGTGTTTTGGCCCGGCTGCATGAGATCGGCGCAGTCAACACCACCGAATACGGCGAAGCGGGAACGCGGGTGACCGTGTCGCTCCCGCCGGAACGGGCCCGGCAATTTGATCAATACAAGGCAGGAGAGTAACCGAAATGACATTTTCCACTACCCAATTGGATGAGGCGGCCGCGCAGGCGCTGACCCTCGTCCAGCCTATCTTCGCCCGACTGGAAACGGTTGCCCGAGAAAATACGGCCAAAGTATTGGACGCGTTTCGCCGCCACCAGGTGGCGGATTTCCACTTCCGGACGACTACCGGGTACGGCTACGGCGACAGCGGCAGGGACAAGCTGGACGAAGTATGGGCAAGCGTCTTCGGAGCGGAAAAGGCTCTGGTCCGCGCCCAGTTCGTCTCGGGAACCCACGCCCTGGCCACGGTGCTGTTTGGCCTGCTGCGGCCGGGGGACGAACTTCTTTCCGTCACCGGCGCGCCCTACGACACGATGCAAACCGTGATCGGCCACGCCGCCCCTGCGGGCGGGTCGCTGACCGAATGGGGCGTCGTCTACAAGGAGATGCCGTTTCACGGCACCTTGCCGAGCCCGGCGGAACTGACCGGAGCGATCACTCCCCGCACCAAGGTCGCCCTCATTCAGCGGTCGCGGGGCTATAGCCTCCGGTCGCCGCTTACCGTCGCCGACATCCGCGCTCTTTGCCGGCGCATCAAAGAGGTCAAGCCGGATTGCGTATGTTTTGTCGACAACTGCTACGGCGAGTTCGTCGAGACGCTGGAACCCACGGCGGTCGGCGCCGACATCGCCGCCGGCTCGCTGATCAAAAATCCCGGAGGCGGAATCGCCCCGTCGGGCGGCTATATCGCCGGCCGGGCCGATCTCGTGGAGCTTGCCGCGCAGCGCCTGACCGCCCCCGGCATCGGCGCCGAGCTCGGCGCATCCCTCGCCGATAACCGGCTCCTGTTCCAAGGGCTGTTTATGGCTCCCCACACCGTGTCTCAGGCTCTGAAGAGCGCGGTTTTTGCCGCGGCCCTGTTTGCCGGGCTGGGCTACAATGTCTTGCCCCGTTACGACGAACCGCGCAGCGACATTATTCAGGCCATCGAATTTGGCACCCCCGAACTCATGGTAGCCTTCTGCCGCGGCTTGCAGCGTCTTTCCCCGGTCGACTCCCACGTTCGCCCCGAACCAAGCGCCATGCCGGGCTACAGCGACGCGGTGGTCATGGCCGCGGGCGCCTTCGTGCAGGGCTCATCCATCGAACTGAGCGCCGACGGTCCGCTTCGCGCCCCTTACGCCGTTTATCTGCAAGGGGGACTGACTTTTGAACATGCCCTGCTGGGCGTAATGGGAGCCGCTGAAGAAATTTCGAAAACCTAGCCAGAATTCTACAGATATTTACCTATTTCTGTGATTGCGGACAAGGAAATTGCTAAAAAACGTCGAACATTAGCATATAAAAATCCGCGCGCAAAATTTGATACTGTGGTGGGATTGTGTGGAATACATAGCTATCACCCTGCTGGCCATCGCGGCGACAACCTGGGTTATTTACCTGCTCGCCAACAAAGTGTTTGGGGTTTGCCTGCGGTTAAGATCGCTGGTGCTGTGCGCCGCCTGCGCCTTATTCATCAGCCTGGTGCTGCCGCGCATTGTCGTCAGCTTTGCCGGTCTCGCGGGGACAGTGGGCTTTTTGGCCGTTTTCGCTATTATTTTCGCCTATTTTGTTGCCTACTATGATGAGCCCGAATTTCATACCGCCGCCAACGCCTGCCCGGCGATGACGCTCGGCGGGGAAACCGCGGAGCGGGAAACGGCGGAAACGCGCAAAAGCGCAGCTGTGTCTGCCGAACCGACGCCGTCCGGCGTCCCGGAGCCGCCAATGGCGTCCGGCGAATCAGCCGTCTCCCCGGCAGCGCCTGATGCCTCCTTTGCGGTTTCAACGGATGATGTCGCGGCGGAACCGGCAGCCACAGACCCCTTGCTGGGTTTTGCTCACGCCGCCTTCGCCGAAGAAATCTATGCCGGGGAACGGCCGGAAGATGCTAAAGAGCCTGCCTTGCCGGAAGCGGAGGCTGTGAGCGCCGGGCGGATCCAGTTGGCCGCAGCGGCCGAGAATGAGCCGGATTCAGCCGGGGGCGCCGCTTTGCCCGCCGAGGCGGATGAGGACGATTTAACCCCGGGGGTCGATTGCGATGCCGATGCCGCTTCGGAATTGGCTTCCGTATTATTGACCCTGAAATCCCCGGAGAATTGTCAACCGGCTGAAGAGGAGCTTCTGTCCATGGATAACCTGCTAGAGAAGTGCCGGCCCGAACCTAGAGAGGCCGCAGAGACCAATTCAACCTGCGAAGACGATGGCGGCAGCGTCGACGAGCTGATTGATCCCCGTTCGCTTTTCAAAAATGCGGAGTTTATCGAGGTGAATGGCGGAGAAGCGGCGGAGCAGGTCCCGCTTTCGGACAGTCTGGATGCGCTTTTGGACTACGCCTTCGCGCAAAAAGAGCGGTGCAATTACCAGCGGGCGCTGGAGGCCTTCCGTCGGGCGCTCAAGCTATACCGGGAAAGCGAGGCCGCCCCGTACCTGGCCATTGAAATCGCAACGCTGCTGAAAGACCGGGGCTCTTACGACGAGGCGATCAACGTGCTGTCGGACAGCCGCGGCCTGCCCGGGCTAAGCCAGCAGCATCCGCTGGATCAGGAATTTATCGAGACGATCGCCTATCTTAGGATCGTAAAAAATACGCTGCTTCATCACCGCCTCGGTTTCATTCCGTTCCATCGCATTCCGGCGGCTATCGCCAAAGAAATCGACGCCGAATTCCGCGACTGGCGCAATCTGGCGTAAGAACTTATAATTTCAACCATTAATTTAGGAGGTAATCGGATGAAAAAAAGTGTCGACATTCTGGGTTTGCCAGTGATCAGCATTAGCGAAGGCAGCGAGCTGGGGACCGCCAAAGGCTTGGTTATTGATCCTTCGCAGGGCGCCGTGGCCGCCATTGCGGTGGAAGACGGCAAGTGGTACCTCGGCGCGAAACTGCTGCCGTTTGCCGCTGTAGCCGGAATCGGCGAAAACGCGATAACCGTTGAAAGTAGCAATCAGATTATGACGCTGGCCAACGTACCGGAGATGGAAAAACTCCTGGCGGCTGACGTCAAGGTCATCGGGGCGAAAGTTCTGACAAAAACCGGCCGCTTCCAGGGTAAAATAGCGGAAATCACCATCGACGACGCAGGGGCGATCGCCAGCTGCGATGTTGCCGAAACCAAAGGCGAAACCATCACCATCCCCGGTTCCCGCGTCATCACTTTCGGGAAAGAAGTCGTCATTGTAGCCGACTCGGATAATGCTGCGGTGGTCAAAGCCGCCCCGGCTCCTGCGGCCGCCCCGGTTGCCGCAGTTCCGGCTGCTGCTCCCTCGGCTCCGGCAGAACCACCCGCTGCCCCTCCTGCGGCACCTGCGGGTGATAACAGCGACGACACCGCCAAGAAGTTCGACGATAAACAGCGGAAGTATCTGCTGGGCAAAAAAGCCACCCGGCGCATTGAAACCGACAACGGCGTCCTCATCGTCGACCAGGGCGGGGAAATAACCGAAGAGGTTATTCAAAAAGCCAAACTGGCCGGAAAGTTCGTTGAATTATCCATGAGCATCTAAGGTTAAGTCCCCGCTGCCGGCGGGGGCTTCGCTTATATACTAATTACCAGGATGGGATGTGCCTGCTGTGCAGCCTGAAACAGCCAAAAAGCCCCCTGCCAGGAACTTGATGTTTTTTCTGGCTGTCATCGTTATTATCAGTTTGATGGGCACCTTTGCGGTCAATGCCGCTTTTACCGTCACCGACGGCATATACGACGGCGTAAAGATAGGCGATATCGACGTGGGAAGCCTGTCGGTCCAAGCTGCTGAAGCCAAGATAGCCGGTACTTTCCGGGAACGGGTTGAACAGCCTCCGCTCACGCTTACTTACCAGAACCAGGTGTGGTCCGTCAGCGCCGAGGAAGTGGGGCTCGGCATCGACGCCCCGGCGCTGGCCCGTCAGGCTTATGCCGTCGGTCGCACCGGAAACATATTTTATCGCCTGCAAGAGCGTTATCTCACCGTAAATCAGGGGTATACCGTTCCCATGACGCCATCCTTCGATTCCGCCAAGCTTCTTTCCCGTTTGGCCGCGATTGCCAAGACCATCGACAAGGAACCCAGAAACGCCTCGGTCGCTCTGGTCCACTCGTCAGTCGTCATTGCGCCGGAATCGATCGGCCGCAAGACGGACATCACCAAAACCATGTCAACGATCGCCGCGAAACTGAACGCAAGCATCCCCTGTACAGTCGCCATTTCCGTGGAAGAAGTGGCTCCGGACCTCTTTGCCCGCGATCTTGAGGACATCGACGGGGTTCTCTCGTCCTACACCACCCAATTTGATCCTTCCGACCGCAACCGGACCCAGAACATTTCGCTGGCGGTCAGAAACGTCAGCGGGGTCCTGATCCGCAAAGGCGAAGTATTCTCGTTCAACGCCCATGTGGGACCGCGCCTCGCCCAGTACGGCTATAAGGAGGCCCCGGTTTTTATCAACGGCAAGCTGTTGCCGGACTGGGGCGGCGGAGTGTGCCAGGTGAGCAGCACCCTTTATAACGCCGCGCTGTTCGCTGATTTGGCCATTGTTGAACGCACCGCGCATTTCCGCCCTCCGGGCTATGTACCTTTGGGACAGGACGCCACGGTGGCCGACAATCTGCTGGACTTTAAATTCAAAAACACCGGCGCCGCTAATATATATGTGCTGGCGGACCTTGGTTATGGACAGCTTACCGTTTACCTGCTGGGCCGGCAAAAATCGGCGCCGGCTGATATTGCCGTTGTCGCTACCGATAAGAAGGTACTTGAGCCCAATACCGTTGTCAAGCAAGACCCGCAACTCGAACTGGGAAAAGAGGTCATAGAAGTCGAAGGGCAGAAGGGTTTTCAGGTCACTACCCATCGGATAAAATACGCGAATGGCCGGGAAATTGACCGGGAATTCCTGGCGAACGACGAATTTGCCCCGGAAGATCGGGTGGTCCGCGTGGGCACCAAGGCCCCGCCCCAAACCACCAAATAAATGACAGCCCCGAAATAGCTTAAAGCAAAGAGAACGCGTGGTGAGCCACGCGTTCTCTTTGCTTTAAGCGGAACTTGCCATTGCCACAACCTTGAATGAGAAAAGAGGGCTTCAGCCCTCTTTGACGCCGGACTCAGGATATCCGGCGGAATACACCGATTACCTTGCCGAGAATGGTTACATTCCGTGAATAGATGGGGTCCATATAGTTGTTCTCCGGTTGAAGCCGGATGCAGTCTTTCTCCCGGAAAAACCGCTTGACGGTCGCTTCCTCGTCATCAATCAGCGCCACGACAATCTCACCGTTGCGCGCCGTATCCTGATCCCGCACAAGCACGTAATCGCCGTCGAGAATACCGGCGTTGATCATGCTCTCGCCCTGAACGGTGAGCATAAACACGCTTTCATCGCCCACCAGCTCGGTGGGCAGGGGATAAGTCTCCTCAATGTTTTCTACCGCCAGGATGGGCTGCCCGGCTGTGACCCTGCCGACCAGGGGGACGGGAGTGACTGCTTTCTGACGCCAGGGGGCTTCTTCCAGAATGTCGATTGCCCGGGGTTTTGTCGGGTCCCTGCGGATAAGGCCCATTTCCTCCAGTTTTTCCAGATGACTGTGGACGGTGGAACTCGAGCTGAGCCCCACCGCCTCGCCGATTTCCCGGACCGAAGGCGGGTAGCCTTTAGCGCGTAAAGTATCTTTAATGTAAGCAAAAATTTGCTTCTGACGGGAGCTTAAAAATTGTTCCTTATTGTCCATAATCGCTCATCTCCCAACCCAATTTGCCAGCAATGACGCTATTTTTCTTGTTTCATTATAGCAGGTACTGGAAAGAAACGCAAACATTTGTTCGAAAAAGCGGGGTTTATTGCTTGACCGAACATATGTACTGTGATATGATAAAATCATTAAAGCGAACATATATTCGAGAGGTGATAGCTGTGCAAAACAGGCGGAACGATTATGAAGCAAAAGATGAATCCAAATTAAAAATCTGCGTGCTGGTGCTCGCTTTGCTATTTTGTCTGTCGGCTTTGGATGAGGTTTCCGGAGCCGGAAGCGAATACCGCCCCGGTCACCCGTACCGGGTGGTTTATGTCAGTCAGGGCGATTCCCTGTGGTCGATTGCGGCCCATAGCGCGAGTGAAAATACGGATATCCGCAGGACAATCGCAGCTATCCGTGAAATAAACGGTCTGGCTCCCACAGCCCAGATCCATCCCGGCCAGGCCCTTAAAATTCCGGCGAAGCCGGCGACCGGCGACACCTTTATCGCCCGGCTGAGCCAGCGACTGAATCTTTGACCCTGGCGCTCGGCTATTCTTGCTTTTGACGCGGTGATCCATTTTGCGGCGTTCAGCTGCGTCGGCGAATCGATGGAGAAGCGATATAATCTCTTCCTAATATTATTGTCACTGCTTATATTGATGAATAGGAAAATTATGGATGAAGGCTGCCGACCGGCGGCCTTTTTGCCGTAATCCGGATAGGCGGGGAGGGGAAGGCGGGGCCTGCCGCTTTTCTTGGGAGACAGACATATCTGCGACTATTTGACAATAATTTATAACGATCTTCACAAAAAAACATTTTTTTGCTAAAGACATTGCACTGGTAATATACAAGGGTGTGAGAATAGGGGACATTTTTTATAATTGTATAAAATATTTCGACAATATTCACAAATTTTTCATATTTATAAAAAAGACCATTTTCTAATTGTAATTTTTTCGGTATACTATAGATGCATCCTTGTTTTACCACTGTGTGATATTTTTGGTAAAGAAGGGGTGAATATCCATAGCAATTAATGTAAGTAGTGTAAATTGTGGGCAATTATATTCCTTGTCCTTCCAGAAGGGACCCTGCTGAACTGTTTGCCGAATATTCTGTTTTTTCATTATTGTCTGTAAATATTTATTGACTTGGAATTTAGGAGAGTTTACCATGATAATTGGAAATGACGCTCGTCATTTTACCGGTTATGCCAATTAAATGGATGTGTAGCGGTATCGAAAGAAAGGTTCTTGGAATCTTTCTTTCCTTATAAAAAAAGTCAATGGAGGGATTGGACTTGTTCAAGAAAGGGTTAGCGCTACTCCTTGCAGTCGTTTTCATTGTTGGTCTTGCAGGTTGTGGCGGGTCCTCGACACCGGCTTCAGACGGCCAGAAAAAGATTAAAATCGGCGTCATGACCGGTACGGTTGCCCAAAATGAAGAAGAATTCCGGGCAGCTGAGAAAATGGCCAAAAAGTATGGCAAAGAAGTTATCCCGATGAAGACCTACCCCGACAACTTTATGAAGGAACAGGAAACCACGATTGCCAACATGCTGGCGTTCGCCGCCGATCCTGATGTAAAAGCGATCATTATGTGCCAAGCGGTTCCCGGCGCTGCAGCAGCCTTCGAAAAGGTTAAGGAAAAACGCCAAGACATGCTGCTGATCGCGGCTACCGCAGCCGAAGACCCGGACATGATCGCCAAAAAGGCCGATATCGTCCTCCAGCCGGACGAACTGGCCATGGGCTACACCATTCCGCAGCAAGCCAAGAAAATGGGCGCTAAAACCTTCGTGCACTACTCTTTCCCGCGCCATATGTCTTACCCGCTCCTGGCCCAAAGAAGAGAAATCATGAAGACCGAGTGCGAAAAACTCGGCCTGAAATTCATCGACGCCACCGCTCCCGATCCGTTGGGCGACGCCGGCGTTCCCGGCGCTCAGCAGTTCATCCTGGAAGATGTGCCGAGAAAAGTGAAAGAATTCGGCAAGGAAACCAACTTCTTCAGCACCAACTGCGCTATGCAGGAACCGCTGATCAAGGCTGTTCTCGAAACCGGCGCCATCGACGCGCAGCAATGCTGCCCGAGCCCGTTCCATGGCTATCCCGGAGCCCTCGGCATCAAGATTCCGCCTGAAAAAGCCGGCGATGTTCCTTACCTGGTAGAACAAATTAAAGCCAAAGTGGCGGAAAAGAACGGCACCGGCCGTTTCGCCACCTGGCCCATCCCGATGAACATGCTGTTTGTCGAAGCCGGCGTTGAGTACGCGAAAGATTGGACAGAAGGCAAAATTAAGAACAAAAACGATAAAGACGCCATGCTCAAGAAAATGTCCGACATTACCGGCAAGGAAATTAAGCTCAGCACCTACAAAGGCAAGGACAAAGACGGTAAGGACGTCGCTTTCGACAACTTCTACCTGATTCTCAGCGACTACATTACTTTCTAGAACCAGCCTAAACCACAACTCATAATACATATATTAAGGTTGCTGTCATAGCAACCTTAATATATGTGTGGGGGTTTCAATTCTAGGCAAGGGGGATGACAATGGACGCAGGATTCTTGCTCGAGTTGCGCAACATCGAAAAAGAATACTTCGGCAACCGCGTATTGAAAGGTGTCACTCTGAATGTTAAACCCGGCGAAATCCATGCCCTGGTGGGAGAAAATGGCGCCGGCAAGTCGACCCTGATGAACATCCTGTTCGGCATGCCTGTCATCTACGCCACAGGCGGAATCAAGGGACAAGTTGTTTTCGACGGCAAACCGGTCGAAATCAAATCGCCGAAAGCGGCTCTCGACCTGGGCATCGGTATGGTGCACCAGGAGTTCATGCTGCTGCCCGGCTTTACGATCACCGAGAATATCAAGCTCAACCGGGAAATCACCAAACACAATCCCATCAGCCGGATCATGGGCGACAGCCTGAAATCGCTGGACGTCCCGGCGATGCGGAAGGATGCCCAGAAAGCCCTGCAGACCCTGGGAATGAACGTTGACGACTGGCTGCCCATCGCCGGGCTTCCGGTTGGCTATATGCAGTTCGTCGAAATTGCCAGGGAGATCGACAAGGAGAACATCAAGCTGCTGGTTTTCGACGAACCCACGGCGGTGCTCGCCGAAAGCGAAGCGGATAAGCTGCTCGACGCCATGAAAAAACTCGCCGCCAGGGGAATTGCCATTTTATTTATTACGCACCGGCTGGACGAGGTATTGGCGGTCGCCAACAGCATTACGGTTCTGCGGGATGGCGAGAAGGTCGGCTTCATGACCCAGGAAGAGGCTACCATCGAAAAAATCGCCGAGATGATGGTTGGGCGGAAAATCGAGCGGATCACCACCACGGCGAAGGAAGCGGCCGATAATGAGGAAATCGCGCTCTCCATCCGCAACCTGACGGTAACCATGCCGGGCGAGATGGTGAAAAACATCAGCCTCGATATCAAGAAGGGCGAGGTTCTGGGCTTGGGCGGCTTAGCCGGCCAAGGCAAAATCGGCATTGCCAACGGCATCATGGGCCTTTATCCGTCGACCGGCGAAGTCTATAAGGGGAAGGAAAAGCTGGCGCTCAACAGCCCCCGCACCGCTATTGAGAATAAACTGGCCTTTGTGTCGGAAGACCGGAGGGGCGTGGGACTGCTTCTCGACACTTCCATCGAATACAACATCGCCATGACCGCGATGCAGATCCGCGGGAAATTCCTGAAGTCTTTCCTGGGGATCCAGGCGATTCAGATGGCGGACGACAAACGCATCCGCGCTCATGCCCTGCAAATGATCAAAGACCTTGATATCCGCTGCACCGGACCGACCCAGATCACCCGGCGGCTTAGCGGCGGCAATCAGCAGAAGGTATGTGTGGCCAGGGCGCTCACCATGGAACCCGAGATCCTGTTCGTCTCCGAACCGACCCGGGGCATTGACATCGGCGCCAAGAAACTGGTGCTTGACCTCATCGTAAAGCTCAACCGGGAGCTTGGGATGACCGTCGTGGTTACGTCGTCCGAACTGGGCGAACTCCGCTCGATCTGCGACCGGATTGCCATTGTCTACGAGGGCCGGATTGAAACGGTTCTCAGCCCGCTCGCGTCCGACCTGGACTACGGGTTGGCGATGGCCGGGAAGTATAGTACCCGAGAGGAGGCCGTATAACCATGAATCCGATGGCTTTATGGAAAAAGCTTACCGACAAGTATGGCTTCCCGAAGGTTTGCATCAGTCTGATGCTGGCTATTTTTTTCATTGGCGCCTTCATGCAAAAGCAGGATGTGGCGGCCATGCTGGCCGACTCCACGGTGCGCATTGCGATGAACGGCATTTTAGTCCTGGCCATGGTGCCCAGCATTGTTTCCGGCACCGGCCTGAACTTCGGCCTGTCGCTGGGGATCATCACCGGCCTGCTGGCCGGTTGTATCGCCATTGAACTCGATATGCGCGGAATGTCTGCTTTTTTGTGGGCGGTAGTTATGTCCATTCCGCTTTCCGCAATCATGGGCTATGCTTACGGCTGGATTCTTAACAAGGTTAAAGGGGACGAAATGACGGTCGGCACCTACCTGGGCTTCTCCGTCGTGTCCCTCATGTCGATCGGCTGGCTGCTCCTGCCCTTCAAGAGTCCGGAAATGATCTGGGCGATCGGCGGCGCGGGGCTCCGGACGACCATCGCCCTCTCCGGCAGATACGCCAAAGTGCTGGACGATTTATTCGCCATTCCGTTCTTCGGCTCGAAGCTCCCCACCGGTGCGGTCCTGTTCTTTGCCCTATTTTGCCTCTTAATGTGGCTGTTCCTCAAGTCCAAAACCGGGGTGGCCATGGCGGCCGCCGGGGACAACCCGAAATTCGCCGCCGCTTCAGGCATCAACGTCAACCGGCAGCGGATGATCGGCACGGTCATTTCCACCGTTTTAGGCGGCATCGGGATGCTGGTGTACGCCCAGAGCTTCGGTTTCCTCCAGCTCTACCAAGCGCCGCTGATGATGCCGTTTGCGGCAACTGCCGCGGTATTGATCGGCGGCGCCTCGGCCCGGAAAGCCACCATTGCCCATGTTGTGTCAGGGACGATTTTGTTTCAGGCTTTGCTTACCGTTTCGCTTCCGGTCATCAACGCCGCAATGAATGTGGGCAACCTGTCCGAAATTATCCGCATCATCGTCAGCAACGGAGTCATCCTCTACGCGCTGACGAAAGTGGGAGGCGGTCACTAATATGAACACACAACTCGCGACTCCAACCAAACCGGCGGCTGGAAAAAGCGGCAATTGGCTACTTCACATCCTGCGGGCGAACATGGTTCCCCTGATGTTCCTCGCCCTTTGCATCGGCGCCACCATCGCCTCGGAACTGCCTTTGTCGTTCGTGATCAACGAACTCGTCGTCCGCCTGTCCCGGAATCTTTTCCTGGTTATTTCCCTGATCATCCCGGTCATTGCCGGCATGGGACTTAACTTTGCCCTGGTCATCGGCGCCATGGCCGGCCAAGTCGGCTTGATCGCCGTGAAAATCTGGGATATCGGCGGTTTTAACGGTTTCCTGATGGCCATCCTGTTCTCCACGCCTTTTGCCATTCTGTGCGGCTGGCTCACAGGCCTCTGCCTCAATAAAACCAAAGGCCGCGAAATGATCACCAGCATGATTCTCGGTTTCTTCGCCAACGGGGCGTGGCAAGCGGTATTCCTCCTGGGCATCGGCACGGTCCTCGTCGTAAACAACCCCGAGATCGTTCTCAAAGGCGGTATCGGCCTGAAAAATGCCCTGGACTATAAGTTCCTTCAATATTCTCTGGATAAAATGGTGTACTTTGAAGTGGGCGGCATCGGCATTCCCGTCATGTCCTTCATCGCGGTAGCCGTACTCTGCTGGTTCACCCGCTTCATCGTTACCACCAAGCTGGGACAGGAATTCCGCTCGCTGGGCCAAGACCTGCATATCGCTCAGGTAGCGGGCATTCCCACCGATAAAATCCGGCTGATTGCCATCACGATTTCCACCGTGCTTGCTGCATGGGGACAGATTATATTTATTCAGAACATTGGTACGCTGAATACTTACAATAGCCACGAACAGGTCGGCATGTTCTCGATCGCGGCCCTGTTGATCGGCGGCGCGACCGTCGTCAAGGCGACAATTACCGACGCCATCGTCGGCACAGCGCTGTTCCACACCCTGTTCATCGTTTCGCCGCAAGCCGGCAACGTACTGTTCGGCGATGCCCAGATCGGCGAATTCTTCCGCGTATTCATCGCCTACGGCGTTATCGGCATGTCGCTCTTGCTCCATGCCTGGCACAAGTACATGGAAGCCAAGCGGAAGTTGCTGCAGGAATAATAAAGAAATCGGATAGGGGGTGGAGGGCTTGAATCAGTCCCGCGTGACAAAAGTGCTAAGGCAAATGGCGGAAAATAATCTTCCGCAAATGCTTGTTTCCGACCCGGCCGCTATTTATTACCTGACCGGCAAATGGGTCCATCCCGGCGAAAGAATGCTGGCGCTCTACCTGACCCAAAGCGGTGCCCACAAGCTTTTTCTGAATCAGTTGTTTTCCGTTCCCGAGGAGCTTGGCGTAGAAAAAGTCTGGTTCAGCGACACCGACGACAGCATCGGGATCTTGAGCCGGCATATCGAAAAGGACAGCCCCCTGGGCATTGATAAAAACTGGCCGTCCCATTTTTTGCTCAGGCTGATGGCTCAAAAAGGGGACAACGCTTTTGTCAACGGCTCCGCGATCCTTGACCGCATCCGCTCCTGCAAGGATAAAGAGGAGCGGGACCTCATGCGGCAGTCCTCCCGGCTCAACGACCTGGCGATCGAACGCCTCATCAAGCTGGTTCCCCGGCAACTGCCGGAGAAAAAGCTTGCCCAGCTGCTGCCCGGCATATACGAGGAACTGGGGGCGGACGGCTGCGCTTTCGAGCCGATCGTCGCTTATGGTCCCAATGCTGCCGATCCCCATCACGGGCCGGATAACACCGGCCTGAGGGAGGGAGACTGCGTCATCCTCGATATCGGCTGCAAGAAGGACTCGTATTGCTCCGATATGACCCGCACCGTTTTCTACAAATACGCCACCGCTCACGCCCAAAAGGTGTACGATGTCGTGCTGGAAGCCAATAAACGGGCCATCGGCGCGGTCAAGCCCGGTGCGCGGTTCTGCGACATCGACGCGGCGGCCCGGAATCACATCGAGGCGGCCGGCTATGGCAAGGGCTTCCTCCACCGGACAGGCCACTCGATCGGGCTGGAAGTCCACGATTTCGGCGACGTATCCTCGGTCAACACCGACCGGGTTCAGCCCGGCATGATCTTTTCCATCGAGCCTTGTGTCGTCGTCCCGGGTGAACTGGGCATCCGGGTCGAGGACCTGGTGCTGGTCACCGAAGACGGCTGCGAAGTTCTCAACCGCTGCGACAAGGAACTAACGATTGTCGAATAACAGTGAAAGGCCTGAAACCGTATGGTTTCAGGCCTTTTCAGGCGGTTTAAAGACGTGGCCGAGCGTCGTCGTGTGCCCTCCTTCAGGAGGAATTTCCTCCTCAGACGCCTCCAGGAAAGGGTTGGGGATGCTCACCACAAGGATGCGGGTCATCTTCGACGTGTAGTTCGCCCAGTTGTGGGGGATGGTTGATTTATAATGGACGGAGTCGCCCGGATATAACTCGTGCTGCTCGTGGTCAAGGAACAAGGTCAGAATGCCCTCCAGGACATAGACGAACTCCTCGCCTTCATGGTTGTAGACGGAAATTTCCTCGTCGCTGTTGATCGGCAGAAGTTCAATGAGCCGCGGGAGAAGGATCTTGGAATCGCTCTGATTGGTGAGATGGTAATGGATAAATCGCGCCAGGTCGACATGAAACACTTCTTTTTCATAACTGCGCAGGATATGGCGCTGGTGCTGCCGCGGCCCGGCGAAAAAATAGGAGAGGTCGACCCCTAGCGCCGAGGCGATGTCGCCGAGGGAGTCGGTGGCAATATCGGTAAGACCCCGCTCCAACTGCGACAGAAAACCGATGGACAAATTGGTTCGCTGGCTGACCTCTTTTAGCGTCAGTTTATTGCGGAGACGCAAATCCTTGATCTTCTGGCCGATCGTTTTTGGCATTTTGCGTTGTACTCCTTAACCTCCCATAACTGGGAATTATTTTTCTCTTTTTATTATCATTATACCGGATAATCATACTCGAAACCAGCTATTAGCCAACCATCATTTTATGGATATGAAAAATCGTTAACAACCGCCGCTGAAATTAACACGGATATGAAAAGAATCCTGCGGGAACGGTTCCACGAAAGGGCAAGCTTGCCCAAGCGACGGCGGTGACAAGGAGGGCCGGGCGTGATGTGTCACGCCCGGCCCTTGCTGGGTTGAAATGATCCGGCTCTTTAGAAAGCAGGGACGACAGCCCCCTGATATTTTTCCTGGATAAACTTCTTGACTTCCTCCGAGTTGAGCGCTTTGGCCAGTTTTTGCAGCTCCGGACGGCTTTCGTCGCCTTTGCGGATGGTCAGGACATTGACATAGGGTGAATCCTTCTGCTCGATAAACAGCGCGTCTTTGGTGGGAACGAGGCTGGCCTGGAGAGCATAGTTGGTGTTGATGGCGGCGACGGTCACGTCGTCCAGCGCACGGGGCAGTTGGGGAGCCTCCAGTTCACGGATTTTTATATTTTTGGGATTCTCGGCGATATCGTTGACCGTTGCGCCGATTCCCACGCCGTCTTTGAGTTTGAGGACGCCGGCCTTCGCCAGGAGATTAAGGGCGCGGCCGCCGTTGGTCGGGTCGTTGGGAATGGCGATTTCACTGCCGGGAGCGATGTCGTTAATGTTTTTGATCTTCTTGGAATAAAGGCCCATGGGCTCGATATGGATTTTGGCGGTGTAGGTGAGGGCCAGGTTCCGTTCCGCGCTGAATTTAGTCAGATAGGGGATATGCTGGAAGTAGTTGGCGTCCAGTTCTTTTTCCGCCAGGGCAATGTTCGGGCGGACATAGTCGGTCATTTCAACGATCTGAAGATCGACGCCGTCTTTGGCCAGAAGCGGCTTGGCGACTTCCAGAATCTCGGCGTGGGGTACGGCGGATGCGCCGACCTTGATGACGGTTTTCGCCGCCGGGGCGGCTTGATGAGAGGCGGGAGCGTTGTTGCCGCAGCCGGTGGCAACCAGCGCGAGGGCGGTAAACAGAGAGAAGGTGGCAAATAATTTTTTCATGAATAAATTCCTCCTGATGATTATTTTTTATTCAGCCAGCGGGAGAGGGTATCGCCGCAGAACTGTACAATCTGGACCTGGGCAATGAGGATAACGACGGTCGCCGCCATAATATCCACCCGGAACCGTTGATATCCGTAGCGGACCGCCAGGTCGCCCAGCCCGCCGCCGCCGATGGCTCCGGCCATCGCCGAATAGCCGATCAGGCTGATAATCGTGATGGTCACCCCGAGAATAACCCCCGGCAGGGCTTCCGGAACAAGCACCTTGGCTATGATTTGGCGGGGAGTGGCGCCCATCGCCCTGGCGGCTTCGATCAAGCCGGGGTCGACCTCCAGCAGCGAGGTTTCCACCAAGCGGGCCAGGAAGGGGATAGCGGCAATGCTCAGAGGCACGATCGCCGCACTTGTGCCGATCGATGTGCCGGCAATGAGGCGGGTAAAAGGGATAATCGCCACCATCAGAATGATAAAGGGCACAGAACGGGTGGCGTTGACAACACCGCTGAGCAACCGGTTCAACACCGGCTGCTCCAGGATATGCCCCCGCGACGTGGCCACCAGGATGACCCCCAGCGGCAGGCCGATCAGAAGGGCTACGGCGGCCGAAGCCCCCACCATGTAGCTGGTTTCCCCCAAAGCGTTAACCAGCAGCCCGAGCATTTCGGTCGACATAGCCGATCACCTCGATTCCCAGTTTATAGTCCCGCAGGGCGTTCATCGCGCTTTCCACCCGCCCCGCGTCGCCGGACAGTTCGACGATGAGGGTGCCGAACGGCAGGTTCTGGATATGGTCGATATTGCCGTAAAGAATGCTGACGTCGATGCCATAACGCCGGACCAGGCCGGCGATGACCGGCTCCTCGGCCGTCCGTCCCAGAAAGGACAGCCTGAGCAACAGGCTGCCGCCCGGAACCGGCGTAGAGGAGAAGACGGTATCCTGGAAATGCTCGGGCAGGTCATGGTTGATCACGGTGCGGATGAACTCGCGCGTCACGGCGGAGCGGGGGTTGGTGAATACTTCAAAAACCGGCCCTTCTTCGATGATTGCGCCGTTCTCCATCACCGCAACCCGCTCGCAGATTTCCTTGATCACATGCATTTCGTGGGTAATCAGGACAATTGTCAGCTTGAGCTTTTGATTGATGTCCCGCAAGAGGCGCAAGATCGATTTGGTGGTTTCAGGGTCAAGGGCCGAGGTGGCTTCGTCGCAAAGGAGGACTTGCGGCTGGCTGGCCAAAGCCCTGGCAATGCCCACCCGCTGCTTTTGCCCGCCGCTCAGCTGGCTGGGATACCGGTTGCTTTGGTCGGTCAAGCCAACCAGCTCCAGCAGCGGCTCGACCGCTTGGCGGATCTCCGCCCGGCTCTTTCCCGCCAGTTCCAGCGGCAAGGCGACATTGCCATAGACGCTGCGGGAAGAGAGAAGATTGAAATGCTGGAAGATCATCCCGATCGACTTGCGGGCCTGCCGCACCGCCTGCTCCGGCAGGGAAGAGAGTTCGCGTCCGTCAACGGATACTTTTCCCGAGGTTGGCCGCTCCAGCATGTTGATGCACCGGAGCAGGGTGCTTTTACCGGCTCCGCTCCGGCCAATAATTCCGAAGATTTCCCCGCGGTTCACGGTAAGGGAAACGCCGCGCAGCGCCTCTACCGGGCCGGAGGGCGAGGGATAGGTTTTGGTGATATCAGCCAGATGAATCATGACTCCGCTCCTTTCAGGCAAGTAAAAAACCTCTTCGCAACAGACGAAGAGGTTTTATCCACACTCGGCTTCATCTGCCAGGATTGCTCCTGTTGGAATTGGCACCGTTTCGCCGTTTAATAAGCGATGGTTGCCGTGGCTTCATTGGGCCAGTCCCTCAGCCAACTCTTGATGAAAGAGATTTTATTCGGTTGATGAATAAAATAGTAGCACAAGAAAATTGTCCCTGTCAATGCCTTTTTAAATCGCGGATTTTTCTGAAAATAGCCGGCGGCGGCCGGGCGCAAATTGCTTGCCCGCACTATATTGACAATTGGCTGCAGAATATGGTATCATCAATCAAAATTCCATAAGTTGACTCTTATCAAGAGCGGTCGAGGGACTGGCCCGATGACACCCGGCAACCGGCGCACAGCGCAAGGTGCCAAATCCAGCAGGAATATTCCTGAAAGATGAGAGAGAGGATGTTTCAAACCCTTTCTTTCGAAAGGTTTTTTTATTTGCGCCGACTTATATTATAATAACAGGGAGTGGTTCCGATGTCGCATGTCAACCGTTATGCTTCCGATAAAGCCAGCAGTTTCACCGAATCGGTCATCCGCGAGATGTCCCGGGTGGCTGCAGCTCACGGGGCCGTCAATCTCGCCCAGGGTTTTCCCGATTTTCCGGCTCCGGCGGCCATCAAAGAAGCGGCGGTATCGGCCATTTTGGAAGATCACAACCAGTACGCCATTACCTGGGGGACCAAAAATCTCCGGGATGCGATTGCCTGGAAAACGGCCCGCGATTATGGCGCCGAGATCGATCCGGAAAGCCAGATAACCGTCTGCTGCGGTTCGACGGAGGGGATGATCGCGGCGCTCCTGGCCACCGTCAATCCTGGCGAAGAAGTCATCGTTTTTGAGCCGTTCTATGAAAATTATGGCGCCGACGCCATCCTCTGCGGAGCGACGCCCCGCTATGTCCGGCTTCGCAGCCCCGGTTTCCGGCTCGACCGGGAAGAGCTGGCCGCCGCCTTTACCGCCCGGACCCGGGCGATCATCGTCAACACCCCCCACAACCCCACCGGAAAAGTCTTTTCCCGCGAGGAACTGGGATGGATCGCCGAGCTTTGCCGAAAGCACGACGTTTTAGCGATAACCGATGAAATTTATGAGCACATTACCTATGACGGAGTGGAGCACATCCCTTTGTGGACTCTTCCCGGCATGGCCGAACGGACCATCGCGGTCAACGGCATTTCCAAGACCTATAGCGTCACCGGCTGGCGGATCGGCTATGTCGTCGCCTCGCCGGAGATTACCCGGTCCATTCGTAAAGTTCATGATTTCCTTACGGTCGGCGCGGCCGCGCCGCTCCAGGTTGCTGCCGCCCAGGCGCTGCGGTTCCCGGTGGACTACTATGGCGACTTGGCAAGCTTCTATCAGGAACGCCGCGACTATCTTCTCGACGCCCTGGGCGAGGCGGGCTTTGAATGCTGCAAACCGGGCGGAGCCTACTACATCATGGCCGACATCCGCCCCCTCGGGTGGTCGGACGACGTGGAATTCGCCTTCTACCTTGCCCGAGAAATCGGCGTAGCCGTTGTTCCCGGCTCAAGCTTTTATTGCCCGGACAGTTCCGAGGGGAAAACCATTGTCCGGTTCTGCTTCTGCAAGCAGTTTGCCACTCTCGAAGCTGCGGCCCGGCGCCTGAAAAAACTCAAGATACATAGGTGATAGAATATGTCCGAAAACAGACCAACCAAGTCCGACGGCAAATTTCCGCCGGTGGTGTGGGAAAAGATCCAGTCCGCCATTCCAGCTATCGACTACGGCTTGATAACCCTCGTATTTCAGGATGGCAAGCCCATCCAAATGGAGATAACCGAAAAAATCCGCTGCTCCGACCTGAACAACAAAGCGCCCAGGATGGAGTGCCCGGCCGCCGTGACCGGCAGCATGAAGCCCGCCGTCATCAGAGCGGGGGAAGGCCTGCTGTACGGGCAACTTATTCTTCAGATCAAAGACGGAAAAGTCGTCCAAATCGACCGGATCGACCGGAGACGCCTGTTGCAGGGGGTCGACGGGGAGGGGATATGAGGCTTGCTCTTATTTCGTTTCAGGCGTCTTCTTGGATGAGCCGTGCCCGCCGGGCATGTCCGGCCCGATCGTCGCGTTTACCATGGCGGGAAGAATAGCGGTGTCCCGGTTGGCCACCTGGGATTCGTCAGTGAACTCCGGACCCGTTGTGCCGGTTTGAAATGTTGCTTTTTGCGACATACTGGCTGCCTCCTTTATCGATATCGGGTGCTAAAACTAGTCTGAGCCACGGTAAAAATTCTATGCCAATAACAAGACCAGGGAATATTTCCCTGGTCTTGCACATAATTCGCCTGGGGCAGCAAAGCCAAAGAGGGCAAATTCGGCTCCTGTGTTATCGAAGAAAGGTAGGCACTCCGTGCCTTTG
>DLGF01000024.1:0-33966 GCA_002482545.1 Sporomusaceae bacterium UBA7701 | reverse complement strand
TTTTGCAGTTTGAGCACCGTTTCTGTGTCTGTCGAAGATTAGCAGATCGAAGACGGATAAGTATGAAAAAGTGGTTCCGGGAACGCTATAGCAGGCTTGGGGCTATTCTTATAGTGTGCTAATCTCGTCTTCTCCGAGGAATAACAGGAGAAGTATGATGATGATGATAATGACAACAAAACTGCCACGACCACCACCGCAACCACCGAAACTCACCCAAATCCCTCCTTCACTCAATCATTACTTTTTTATCCGGATAGTACAGAATATGCGGCTGAGGCTTTTTTTGCCTCAGTCCTCCGGCGGGATATCGTCGACCGGCAGGAGGGACGACAGCCTGCCTTGCCGGAAAATCCGCCTGTGTAAAGCTCAAAATGAGAAGTCAAATTTTTTCAGGTCTGGGAGATTCTTCGCAGCCGGCGTAAAAATCCTGAATACAATTGCCTGGTTATTGCGATGCTATAGGCAGGGCTCTGACTATACACCACAGGAAAGGACGAACTATGAGCAAAGACTGGAAATCTCCTTCAAGCTATACGATATCGCCGGAAGAGGTTGAACGGATGCTGGCGGCTGATTTTGGCGACCGAATTCAGCCGGTGGATAAAGCCATGCTGGCAAAGCAGCAAGCCAAAGCCGCGCACCTGAAGTCGCTGAAGAAATAACAATAAGCGGTGAATATCGTTCATCCCTAATAAATGATGAAAAGCACCAAAAACGCCGTGCTGATTCGGGGCGCTCTTGGTGTTTTTTCATCGCGCTGTTTATTCCTGGATTTTTACGTCCGATAATATCTATTATGTTAACTTAACGCCGGGAGAGAGGTAATTTTCCGCAAAAGCCTCAGGCATGATAAGGGCTTGCTAAACATATCACGTTCCCGATAATACCAACATACTATATACCAGGTAAAACCATATTAAGTGTTAAGGAGTGAGAGATCAGATGCCGGCATTTCAGAAGTTTCTAGAAGAAATAAAACTGCTTCCCGGTGTTGAAGTCGGCGTTGTATTAACTGGGGGAATCCCGGTAGTGGGAACGCTGGTGGCCCAGATCGAAAGTCGCAAGCACGATTGCCCGCCGTTTGTCGTTCCGGCTCCGGTCGTAAATGTCGATGCGGATTTGGAACCGGAATTTCTCGTGATCCAGCTGACCGTCGCAGCAGTCTTCGGGGCTTTGACTTTTCCGATCGGCACACTTGTCGCCATCAATACCATCAACATTCAACTGATCGGCCCGTCACCTATATAAACCTATATAATAAATAATCAATTTGCTACACACACCAACGAAAAAAAAACAGGCGCTAGCCTGTTTTTTTTCGTCTGTCGGCGCAAGTCTATTGATAGCCCTGCCTTGGCTTGGATTCATTTACAACGATCTGCCGTCCGCCAACCTCGGTCTCATTGACGGCGGAAATCATTTTTTCCGCGTCAGCGTCGTCCACTTCCACAAAACCGAACCCCCTCGACCGGCCGGTTTCCCGGTCGCTGATAATCCGGCTCGATATAACGGTTCCATAGGGGCGGAATACGTCCTCGAGCTCGGCTTCGGTGATTCGCCAAGGCAGGTTACCGACATAAAGAGTTTTAGGCACTGGGAATCGTCCTCCTCGTAAGCTTAGATTACTGATACGCTTTCATTATTCGTAGAAAAACGGCGACTTATGCCTGACGATATTTGCCAGAATATGCACCCGGCAACATCGCTCAGCGGGCGGAAGTCTTTTTCCTTTTCGGCTTGGCCGGCGATGCCGCCTTTGCGGCTTTTAAGCTGGCTTCGAGGGCCGCCATCAGGTCGATAACTTTCGCTCCCTCTTCTTGTTTGGCCGGTCGGGCCTCGAGGGCCTCGCCCGCCGCCTTATCTTCCATCCATTCCCTCACCCGCTCCCGGTAGGTGTCAGGGTATAATTCCGGCGAGAAATCCTTGGTCATCGAGCGGATAAGCGCCAGGGCCATATCCAGCTCTTTCCGGCCCGGGAGATATTGCTCCCCGGCGTCCTCAAACTGGTCCTGGGAAACAATTTCGTCGGCAAAATACAGGGTGGACAGCGCTAAGGCCTTAGTCAGAGGGCGCAAGGCCGCCAAATACTCTTTATTGCGGATCACGACCCGGGCGATGCCGATTTTGCCGGTCCGCCGCATGGCCGCCAATAGCAAAGTATAGGGTTTGGCCGCTCCAGGCTCGGGAACAACATAATAGGTGTTTTCGAAGTAAAGAGGGTCGATCCGGCTGAGGCTGACAAAATCCTCGATTGCGATGGCCCTGGTTTTTTCCGGATAAACGGCCTCAAGTTCCTCGGCGGTTATTTCGATGTACCGGTCGGGAGAAACCTCATAGCCTTTTACGATCTCCTCCTGGCCGACTTCCTTGCCGTCCAGCGGACATATTTTCTTAAAGTTGATTCTGCATCCATCCCCCTTTCTGAGCTGATGAAAGCGGATGGTTTTTTTTTGCACCGCGGTAAACAACCGAACCGGGACGTTCACCAACCCAAAGCTGATCGCTCCGCCCCATACCGGCCTGGGCATATCCCCCTCCCCTCCTTTTCACTCTGACTCCAGCAACGCTTCTTTGACGCGGGAGGCGACCCGGCCTGCCGCCTGCAGGATGAGCACCGCGACCATGGCGGCCATCACCAGGAACGGGGTAACGAACATATGAAACAGCAGGGTTGCCATTGGCTTATCACCCGAATCCTCTGCGGTCCGATTGGCGGCTCCGGGGCTTCCGGCCTCGGAAGAAACCCTCGTTAATCCGTCCTTTTATTCGCGTCTTGAGTAGTTTGCGCCAGGACCGGGCCCCTATACATGGTTCGGTCAATCAATCCAGCGAGGGAAAATAAAAAAAGTGCCTAGCACAAATTTTTCTAGGCACTGTCGGTATAAACCCGGCTACAGGGCTTTCCAAACTGGAGGGATTGGAAAAACAGCAATTCATAGCCAGGGTTGAAAATTACCTTGTTCTTTTTTTACTTTACACCAATATTGTGTATTTTGCGTGAAGGAACTGTGAACAATTTGTGAAATCAGCCGGCCCGGTGGTTTGCCTGTAGCGCTATTATCCGTTGCTGCAGCTTCGATAAATTCTTTGGTATACCCACCCGGCGTTAAGCAGCAACAGCGCGCCGGTGAAAAAAAATACATATTCGACGCCCCAAAGCGCCGCCAGTTGCCCGCCGACGATGGAGCCGCCAAAGGCCCCCAGAAATTGCGCCGACTGGTTATAGCCGAATACCCTTCCGGCAATTTCGGCGGGCGAAGCTTGCTTAACCAGCGAGTTGATGGCCGGAAGGAGCCCGGCTGTGGCGATCCCCAGCAGAAACCGCAGCCCCATGAGCTGCCAGGCGTTATCCACGAACGCCTGGGGAAGGTACAGCAGGCCTGAGGCCAGCAGAGCCAAGAGGATAACCTTATGATGGCCGACCGCGTCGGATAGTCTGCCGAGCCACGGTGCCGCCAACATGCTGGCAAAACCCGAAGCGGCGAAAACCAGTCCGGCGATCAGGGCAACATGACCGGTATCTTCCGAGAGACGGGCAATATAGACGGTAATAATCGGCTGAATCGACATCAGCGCCATTTGCATGATCAAGGTCGTGACAAACATGGCGGTCAATATCCGGGGGTTAGGCAACATCCGCCACACTTCCCTGAGCCCCGGTAACTTGTTCTCCGACGGCGTAAACTCTTCCCGGATAAACAGGAGCGAGGCTAGAAAGGCCACGAACAGCAAACTCCCGGTCGCAAGAAAAACACTTCTGAGTCCCATAGTGTCGGCGAGATAGCCGCCGATCAGCGGACCCAGCAGCATGCCGCCTACCGAGCCGGTCGAGAGCGTTCCGAGCGCCCAGCCGGAGCGTTCCGCGGGCGTCTGGGTGGCCACCAGGGTGATGGACGCCGAGATAAAGCCGGAGATTGCCCCCATGATCAGTCGCAGACCGACTAGTTGGTAGACGTCCTGCGCAAACCCCATACAGGTTATGACCACCGCCATCCCCAGGCTGGCCCGCAGCAGCATGGGCTTCCGGCCGTATTTATCCGCCGCATGGCCCCAGATTGGCGAGACCACCGCCATTACAACGAAGGTCACACCAAACGCAATCCCGGACCAGCGTTCGATCTCCGCAATATCGTGCACGCCGAGAAGGTCGATATACAGTGGCAGCACCGGAGTAATCTGGCTCAATCCCGCCGAGGCGGCGAACACCCCGAACCAGCAAACGTATAGATTCCTTTTCCAAATCTCCATTCGATCACCTTCGCCATTTTTCAGCATGCAATGCTTAGAGCGACACTTTTATCATACTGCTTATCAAGCCAAAGTTCCATCGCTTTTGGCGATATTCACCCCAGTCTCCCGGCGGCCGGCAGTTTAAAAAGGCCGCCGCGGCGGGGCGCCGAAGAAAAATGGCCTGCATGAGCCCATGCAGGCAGGCCGGCTGTAAAGTATTGGGGGCTATTTACTCGAAGGAGTTCCCCCCGCCGGTCAGCGTCCGATGAAATCGCTGAAGTCGCCCAGCGCCCGGCGGATGTGTCCCGCCCGGCCGACCGTGGTAGCGGCAAACGCCAGGGCATTCAAGACAGCCTCCTCGGTGCATTCCGCCGCTGCCCGGAATACATCGTTGATTTTGGCTTCCTGGATCATTCTTGTTGTTACGATATCCAGTTCTTCATAGTGGCTGACGAGGTTGGCGGAGCTAAAGGCGATGACAATGTCGCCGCTGCCGTGGCCGAAATAGGAACCCGTCCGGCTGAGTCCGACGGCCGCCCGTTTGGCGACTCGCGCCAATTGACGCTCGGAGAGGGGAATATCCGTGGCCAGCACGATAATGATCGAGCCCTTGTCCGGACTCGGTTCCGTCTTTAGCTTTGCCGCGATCTTCTCCCCTACCGGCCGGCCGTCGACCCGCAAATCTTCGAGTTGGCCGAAGTTAGCCAGCACGAGCGCCCCGACAGCATACGCCCGGTTGTTAAGGACGAGCAGCCGGGAGGCGCTGCCGATGCCGCCCTTGAGGCCGAAACAGCTCATGCCGGTCCCTGCTCCGACCGCGCCTTGGTCAAAGTGCTCGCCGGCCGCCTCGATAGCGGCAAAAATATGTTCCGTCCGGACATGGCCGCCCCGGATGTCGTTCAGGTAGCCGTCATTGCACTCAGCCACCACCGGATTGACCGTTCCGGCAGTAAGACCGATATCCGCGTTGGCGGCCAGCATGTATCGGACCAGCGCATCGACCGCAACGCCAACACTCAGGGTATTGGTCAGGATAATGGGAGTTTCGATTGTACCAAGCTCATCGATTTGAATCGACCCGGTTGTTTTCCCGAACCCGTTGATTACATGGACGGCAGCCATAACCTTATCTTGGAAAAGATTTCCCGGATGCGGCAAAATAGCCGTGACCCCGGTCTTAACCTCACCGTCGTCCAGCGTAATATGTCCGACTTTTACCCCCGGAACATCAGTAATAGCGTTCCGTGGCCCGGCCTGCAAATTTCCGATCACCACACCTAAGCCGCGAATTCCCCGGTTCTTGTTGTCCATCGTCCCACCACCAGCAGAATGAATTTGGCAACTTGCCTCTTCTACCCTTTCGACATTTTTTTCCGTAGACCTCTCAGCGCCGCCTGACCGGGACACAACCGCCGCGAAGGTAAAATCTTGCCGTTTAGCCCGATAGTATGTTTTTTTATGATTCAGCAACACTAAAATATAGCTTAAATTTTGTCGTGCAGGGGGGAAACAGATGGAGCTTAAATCGTCTTTCAAATCAGCCTCGACTCAGCATTTATACGAATTTGCGGAAGAAATCGGCAATCTCGGCAGTGCAATCGACGCCAACAACTACTTCGCCGGCAGCGCCGCCTTTCCTACCGCCGCTCCGCTCACTGCCGGCCACGGAGGAATGTCCATGCAGCAGGAAATCCCCTGGTTATTTAACGAGACCTTTGATCCGGACCGTTTTACGGAAGACGCCGAACTCCAGGAACCGGATTCCGAGCCGGAAAACGAGTCTTCCTTCCAGGACAGCATGATTTTCCCGATCTGACGGGAATAAGGCTTGGTTCCGGCCAAGCCTTATTTTGCGCCGTAAAAAGACTTTGGTTCCGACAAGAGATGCCAAATGGCGTATAGTTTTTGCTGTTTTTACACATATTACCTTCAGCAAATCAGGGAGGTGACAGCTTTGCCTTACAACAACAACCCAACCCGAAAGGAACAGTCTTATCTTGAAGATGCCCTTCAGATGGAGAATCTGTGCCTGGCCAAGTGCAGTGTCTACGCTGACCAGTGCCAGGATCAGGCCTTGAAATCCCTCTTGTTCGAGGTGGCAAAAACCAAGCGCCATCACGCCAACAGACTAAAACAACTGCTGGGGCAGCAGTCCAACGGTCAAGCCAGCCAGCAGTATCATTAATTATAGCAATTTGAGGTGATGAAATGGCTTATCGCGGCACTAAGTACAACCCGAACCGAACCAACCGGCTTTCCGACCGGGATATGTTGATGGATCTCCTGGCGACCGGGAAATACATGTCCCATCTCTATGACCATGCCGTGCTCGAATCTACCGGCGGCAATATTCGTGACACCTTCGAGACGCTTCAGCAAAGCGAGCATGAAACGGCCCAGATGCTTTTCAGCTTCATGCAGCAGCAAGGCTGGTACACCACCGGCGCCAACCGCCAGAATTTCGGCCGGCGGCTCCAAAGGGGGCAACGGCTGTCAGGAGGCCGGCCGGCTCAGTCGACTCAGGCGGATAGCCGCTATGCCGTCACCAGCGGCTCCCGCGATTTCGGCAAATATATGTCAGGCCGGGGACAGCAGCCTTCCGAGGCACCCCGCTATGCCGGGCAAGGGCGTTCCGGCCGCCCGTACAGCAACCGCCAGCAGGAACGTAATCTCTAGCAGGAAGACTTGGCGATGCCAAGTCTTTTGAAAAGGAAGCGTCTTTGATTGTCGGCGCAAAGGCAGTAAAACCAGGGGATACCCTGGTTTTTTTGTCAACTGTGCGGTTGTAGATCAGGGAACGGGTCTAAAAGGTGACGTTAAGCGCGTCCAGGACATGATCAATCCTGCTGAACATCGTCGCCTGATCCGAGCCTGCAAACAACAGTCCCACAGCGTGGTTGTCCTCCGACAGGATGAGAGAGCCGCTGTCGCCCGGTTTGCTCATCGGACCGGCCAGCACCTGGTCGGAAAAGACGCCGAACTCGGAACGGCTGATTCCCACCTGCAGCGTCACCTCGGTGGCGAGCACGATACTGTGGGTGAGCCCGGAGCTTCGCCCGCTCTTCTTTACCGTCATCCCGACTTTGGGTTCTTTTATCCCGGCAATGGGGCCTATTTCCAATATATCCCCCGCTATCGCCTCCGCCGACACCGGGGCCGCTACCGCGCAGTCCATGAGGTTGACCCGTTCGTTCTCCCGGAATACCCGTACTTGGTATTTGGGATATAAGGCTTTCACGCATTTATTGATGAGCGCCTCAAATAACTGGGCGATTCGGCATTGCGGCGTCACCACCTCCCGGTGAACCGGCACAAATCGCCGCAGATGGGCGATAACCGACTGCTTCGGATCCCCGCCGTCGTAGAGGGCCGGCTGCAAAATGGGATCGCCGATGGTCGACCGTTCATCCTTGCCGTCGCTCAGATTGGCCAGGACATGATTGTTGGACAGAATCAGCGGCTCCCCGGTGCTGCGGTCGCGCACAACCGCCCCGAACGTCCCGGCGGATACCTGATAATGGCCGATACTTACCCCGGGCTGCGCTGGGCGAAAGATTCCCGTCCGTTCGCCGCCCAGCAAGCGGATATCCCCGACTTCAATGACATCCGTAGGAATATTGCCGGCCTTTCGCGGGACAATGGCCGACCGCTGCAAATCGCTTTTGGGATATTTTTTCCTTACCAGCACGACGACAGCCTCCTGCCCGGTGTCTTCCCCCCTGACCCGCTTATAGCCTTTTCCGATTCCGACAACATGGTCCATCTGGATAAACTCGCGAAATACTTCTGAAAGCTCCTGCTTGTTCACCGGCCTACCTCCCCAGAAAAACGTGCTAGTGTATGATATGCCGGACGGGCGGCGTCGGTACCTTTCAGCCTGAGGTAAGACGACGGATCTCGGGAATTTGGGCCCAGGCGGCCTGGGCGCCTTTGGCCACGCATAGGCTGACTTGCTTGGTGTCCTTGAAGCTGAGGTCATAAACCTCGGGGCGAATGACGACGCTGGCATGAGGTTCCCCTTTCAGTAAAGTGACCTCGCGTCCCATAATATCAATGCATTGCAGCAGGATCTCCCCCACGGTCTTGATCTCCGGAACAGGCTGGCCGGAGTAGCCCAGGTCGACGGCGAGGATAACCTCCGCCCCCATGTGACGCAGAATATCGGTTGGCAGGTTATTTTTGACCGCTCCGTCCACCAGAAGCATTCCCCGGTACTTTTTGGGGAAAAAAATTCCCGGCACGGAGATGCTCGCCCGCACGGCTTCCGTCAGCAGCGCGTTGGTATAATACCTGGCGTTGAGGATGACCCGGCTTTCCTCCGGCGGCGTAATGAAAAAAACCGTGTCCCCGGAATTGATATCCACCGACGTAATGGCCAGCGGGACGACCGTATCCTTGAAGGTGCGCTCGTACAGCAGTCCGGTCAGATACTGCTCGACTTTGTCCCCTTTGACCAGCCCGGTGGGTAATACCGACCAGAAACGGAATTTTCCGCTGAACAGCCATTTCATACCGTGTTTGAATAAATCCCCCACCGTTACTTTTAAGTCGATCAAGTCGGACACATTGAGATTTTCCGCCAGCGCCTGCATTTGCAAGGGCTTGTAGCCGCTGGCGTACATCGCCGCGATAATGGCTCCGGCGCTCGTGCCGGACACCATATCGATCGGAATCCTGTTCTCAACCAGCACTTTCAGCACACCGATATGCGCCAGGCCGCGGACGCCGCCGCCGCTCAGCGCCAGGCCGACCCTGGGCCTGCGCCCCGGCGCCCGCCCGTTGATGCGGATAATCGTTTCTCCCACCGCTAGTTCCCCCCTCCTATATCCTATGAAGACCGGTGGGGTCGGTGTGAAAGCGCGAAACACAGTTATTAACGAAGCGCGAACTGCTTTATCTTTCTCAATTACTATATGCTATGGTCCGTCGCCGCGCTTCCCCAACGCCTGGGACAGGACCGCGCCTGTTTTTCCGTATAAAAAGAAAAGGCGACTCGGGTTTATCCCGAATCGCCTTTTGCGGGTTATTGGCCGGCGGTTATTTATTTGGCCAGCTCATAAATGGCCTGGGCATAGATTTTGGCGCTCAGCATGAGTTCGTCCACTTCGATGTATTCATTGGCCTCGTGGGCGGTCATGGTTTTGCCGGGGAATTCCGGACCATAGGCTACGATATTGGGGATGGTTTTGGCGTAGGTGCCGCCGCCGATCGCCAGGGGAGCGGCCTGGATACCCGACTCTTCCACAAATATGCGGTGCAGGGTAACCACCAGGGGATGGTCTTTCGGGAAGTAAAGCGGCTCGGTGTGGCGGTCGCATGCGACTTCCAGATTTTCCTGGGCCACGGTCTTTTGCAGGGCCTGGAAAATCTCCGTGAAGGGCACCGTTACGGGAAACCGGACGTTACAGGTCACCTTGACCGTATCCCCCTCCAGGGAAATCAGTCCGGCGTTGCAGGACAGCTTGCCGGAGGGCTCATCCGCGAACCCGATGCCCAGCGACTTGCCTTCCGTCTCCCGGCCGACCAGTTTGTTCATGCCGGCCACGAATTGAGCGGCGTCGCCGGTGAAGCCGCAAAGCCCCAGGAAGCCCAGGAGCTGCATGATGGCGTTGACCCCGAGCTCGGGCGTGCTGCCATGGGCGGAAACGCCGTGCGACTGAAGGACAACGTCACCGCCCTGAAGGGTCGCCGAAAGCTTGAGGCTGTTCTTTTTGGCGTATTCCTCACAGGCTTTGACCAGTTCAGCGGCATTGGGCGCTGCGACGGTCGCCTCACAGTAGTCGGGGACCATATTGGAACGTTCGCCGCCTTTGATATGTTTGAGGCGGACCGGGCCATCGGGAGCGATGCGCTTGCTGATGTAAAAGTTGAAGATGCCTTTCTCGGCGTGGATGACCGGGAACATTCCGTCGGGAGTAAAGCCGGAGGCCGGAGCCTTTTCCTTGGTTATGTAGTATTCGGCGTCCTTGCAGCCGGTTTCTTCGTTGGTGCCGTAAATAATCCGCACCCGTTTGGACAGGGGCAGTCCCAGCTCCTTGATGGCCTTGAGCGCAATCAGAGAGGCAAAGATCGGGCCCTTGTCGTCGATGGCGCCGCGGGCGTAGAGCTTGCCTTCGTGAATCTCGCCGCCGAAGGGCGGGTATTTCCAGCCTTTTCCTTCCGGCACAATGTCCAGATGGCCGAGAACCGCAACATACTCTTCGCCTTCGCCGTACTCGGCATAACCAATATAGTTTTCCAGGTTGGCTGTTTGGAAGCCCATATCGGCGGATACCGCCAAGGCGTGGGCCAGCGCTTTGGCCGGTCCCGGGCCGAAGGGCATGCCTTCCTCCGGGTCGGATTGGACGCTGTTGATTTTGACGGATTCCTGCACCAGTTTGAGCAGTTCGTCCCGCAGGCTCTCCACTTTGGCGTTCAACTCATTCATTCCCATTCCTCCTCTTTTTTGCCGGAACAAAAAAAATGTCCCCGAGAAATAAACATTTTATTTATATGTTTTCCCTGCGGGCAGCCCAAATCCTCCCCTGCCGGAAAATTCTTGCTATTCTTTTTTGAAAAAGCGGCCTGGTCCGTCAGACGACGGATCAGGCCTATTATATCCCGAAAGGGAATGGACCATGGATAAAATTTTCGCTGTCGCGCCGCTACTTTTTCGACAGGTACTTCCGGATGTCGAAGGCCACGGCGGCAACGATGATCAAGCCTTTGATGATGAGCTGCCAGTAAGGGTTCATGCCGATGAAGGTCAGGCCGTAATTGATGACGCCGAAGATGAGCACCCCGGCGAGAATTCCCGGCACCGTTCCGATGCCGCCGGAGGTCGACACGCCGCCGACGACGCAAGCCGCGATGGCATCGAGCTCGTACATGTTGCCGTAGTTGTTCGTCGCTCCGCCGGTTCTGGCGGCTTCAAGAACCCCGGCCAAGCCGTAGAGGCCGCCGGCGATAGCGTACAGCACCAGCAGGTTGAGGCCGACGTTGATGCCCGATACGGTGGCGGCGTTGATGTTGCCGCCGATGGCGTACATGTTTTTGCCCAGCCTGGTTTTATTAAAGATGACCCAGACCAGGAAGGCTATGACCGCGGCAAAAATGACGATATACGGCAAGGAGTAGGATTCACTGCCGAAGGCCCCCGACCCGAGATTGGTGAAATCGGCCCGCAGACCGCCGATCGGCTGCGACTCGTTGGGTTTCATGTCAAAATAAATGGAGTTCACCCCATAGACAATAACCATGGTGCCCAAGGTGGCGATAAAAGGCGGAACGCTGAATTTGGCGACGATAAAGCCGTTAATCAGCCCGACCAGCACCCCGGCCAGCACCGCCAGAAGAATCGGCAGAAACAGCGGCAGATCCGGGATGTCCGGATAGAAGCGCCGCGAATAGTCGGCAACCTGGAGCATCGAGCTGGACAGCACGGCGGTGAGCCCCACTACGCGTCCCGCCGACAGGTCGACCCCGCCGGTAATCAGCACAAAGGCCGCTCCCAAGGCGATGATCGCCCGGGTCGCCGATTGCAGCATAATATCCCGCATCGTGGTCACCGATAAAAATCGGGGGTCATATACGGCGATGGCGGTGACCAACGCCAGCAGCACAAGGTAAATGGCATTTTGCGAAATAAAGTGCTTGAGCTTCTTACTGTCCATCTGAATCCTCCCTGTCACGCCATACGCTGGGTCGCGAGGCGCATAATCTCTTCTTCGGTGGCGCGCTTCCCGTCGATGACGCCGGTAAGCCGGCCTTCGCACATCACCATAATCCGGTCCGACATTCCCAAAAGCTCGGGCATCTCCGAAGATATCATAATAATGCTCTTGCCTTGCCGGGCCAGTTCCGCAATGATGGTATAAATTTCGAACTTGGCTCCGACGTCGATGCCGCGGGTCGGTTCGTCCAGCAGCAAGATGTCCGGCTCGGTGAGGAGCCACCGGGCGAACAGCACCTTCTGCTGGTTGCCGCCGGACAGGTTTTTGATCAAGGTGGCGAAGGACGGGGTTTTCACGCGGAGCTTTTCGATGCTCTGGGTGGCGTCGGCTTTGCGGCGGACTTCGTCCAGCAGGAAAAATTTCGTTTCATAGCGGGAGAGTTTGGCCACGGCGGTATTTTCCAGCACCGACAGCACCGGGAAAATTCCGGTTACCCGCCGCTCCTCGGTCAATAAGGCAATCTTATGCTTTTTCGCATCGGCCGGCGACTTGATTTTCACTTTGCGGCCGTTGATATGGATGCTCCCGGCTTCGAGCGCCCTGAGACCGAACAGCGCCTCGATCAGTTCGGTACGCTGGGCGCCCACCAGTCCGCCTACGCCCAGGATTTCACCCTTGCGGAGATTGAAGCTGACATGCTTGAAGGACTTGGGATGGGGCGAGGTCAGGTCTTCCACCTCCATGATGACGTCCCCGGGCGCATTGTCGCGTTCGGGAAACCGGTGGCTGAGATCCCGGCCGACCATTTTGGCGATAATCATGTCGGTGGTCAGTTCCGACGCTTCCCAGGTCCCGATTCGCCGGCCATCCCGCATGATGGTGATCTCGTCCGAGATTTCGAGGATTTCCTCCAGCTTGTGGGAGATATAAATGATGGAGACCCCGCGTCGTTTCAAGTCCCGGATGATTTTGAACAGCTGCTCCACCTCGTTGCCGGTCAGCGAGGAAGTGGGTTCGTCCATGACGATGACTTTGGCATTATAAGAAACGGCTTTGGCGATTTCCAGCGACTGAATTTTGGACACCGATAAACTGCCGACAATGGTGGCCGGATGAATGTCGATTTCGAGTTCCCGCAACAGCGCGGTTGTATCCTGAAACATTTTTTTCTCGTCGACCAGTTTAAAGGGCCCGAAACCCGTGAGCGGAAAACGCCCGAGCCAGATGTTTTCCATAATATTCCGGTGCGGCACCGGATGAAGCTCCTGATGGATCATCGATATTCCGTTGTCGATCGCGTGCCTGGAATCTTTTATCGCCAGCCTGTTTCCGGCGAGGAATATCTCGCCCGAGTCTTGCCGGTATATTCCAAAGAGGCATTTCATCAGCGTCGACTTTCCCGCGCCATTCTCCCCCATGAGGGCATGGACGGTTCCGGCGCGCACCTGAAGCGAGACATCGTCAAGGGCCCGTACGCCGGGAAACTCTTTGCAGATATTCTTCATTTCCAGTAAATATTCGGATTCTGCCACGGTAACGCCCCTCTTTCTCCAAGGCACTTTTTCCATTGAACCCTTTGATCCGCCGGTCAGACGCTTGAGGAATAATGCCGCGCGGCAGCCATCCTTCCAGGCGCCGGATATCGATAAAACAATAAAGGCGGGAAGGAGAGAAGCCTCTCGCTCTCCCCGCCTCTATCCGCATTAAGTATCTAAGGCCGACTATTTCGCTTCGTTCATGTTGTCCTTGGTGATTTTCTTGTAAGGAACCCATACATACTTGCCGTCTACCACTTCGTAGCCGGTGTTGTCCTTGTTCGGGGTCTGGCCCTGGGCCAGAACGTAGGAAAGATTGAAGGTGGCCTTGCCCTGGTTGCTGGCGTCGTTCAGGACGGTGCCGAGCAGCGTCCCTTCTTCCAGCGCTTTAAGGGCCGGCGCGGTCGCGTCTACGCCGACAACCGGTATGAATTTGCCGTCTTTGAAGTAGCCTTTGGCCTTGAGGGCTTCGATGGCGCCGAGAGCCATGTCGTCATTGTTGGCGAATACGGCTTCGATGTTGTCGCCGTGAGCCGCCAGGAACGCCGCCATTTTCTCCTGGCCTTTCACCCGGTCCCACATGGCGGTATCTTCGGCCAGCTTTTGAACCTTGATGCCTGCGTCTTCAACGGCTTTTACCGAGAATTTGGTGCGCAGTTCGGCATCCTGATGGCCGGGTTCGCCTTTCAGCAGCACGTACTGCAGAACGCCGTCCTTGTTTTTGTCCATTTCGGGATGGGCCTTCCAGTAGTCCACGATCAGCTTGCCGGAAATGGTGCCGGACTCTTCGGCCTTGGCCCCGACATAGTAGACTTTATCCCACTTTTGCATGTCTTCCGGCAGCGGCTCGCGATTGAAGAATACCACAGGAATGTTGGCTTTCTTGGCCTTCTCGATAATGACGCCGGCCGCGGTGCGGTCAACCGGGTTGATGGCGAGCGCGTTGACCTTCTTGGTGATAAACAGGTCTACCTTGTCGTTCTGAGTCGGCTGGGCGTTCTGGCTGTCGACGATGTCCACCTGGGCCTTGCCCTCGCCGGCCTTGGAAATGGCGTTCCGCACGCCGGTCATGAAGGTGTCGTCGAATTTGTAGATGGCCACACCTACGGTGGGGTTGCCCCCGGCTTGCTTGGCAGGCTCCTGCTTAGAGCAGCCTGCGGCCACAAGACCCAGAACGAGCGAGGAAATAGCGATTCCCTTCAGATACCGATTCACTTGAAGTGCCCTCCTTTAATAAATTGGGATAATTTATGCCTCATAAAGCGCGGAACCCTTCCGTACCATTAACTTCCCGGATTAGTTCCCCGCTTTACAATAGCCGCCGTCAAGCCCGCAGGGCTTACCGCGGGGAAAGCCATACCGGCTCCGTAATCTCGGCAAAGAGCATATCGGCCACGCCCTTGAGAGTGTTAGCGGTGCTGGCGGTGGAAAACCGGATCTCGGCGACGCTGCTGCAGCTCTCGAAGGCCCTGTCCCTTACCGTCTGCTTCAGGGTATCGGCGATGTGATGGCTGACTTTGGCGATCGAGCCGCTGATGACAATTAATTCGGGGTTGAAGGTGTTGACCAGGTTGGCGATCCCGATGCCGAGGTAGCGGGCCACCCGGCTCAGGGACTGCAGCGCGAGAGCGTCGCCCGCGTCCGCGGCGGCATAGATGATGTCGGCGGTCACCTGTTCCACATCGCCGCCGGCCAGGCTGGGAATCAACGAAACCTGCCCCTCCTTGACGGCCTTGACCACCGCCTCCACCAAGGCATCCTCCGAAGCCAGGGCTTCCAGGCAGCCATAGTTGCCGCAACGGCAAACCGGTCCCCCGATGTCGATGGTGGTATGGCCGACTTCGCCGGCGCTGTTGTTGATTCCCCGGTAGAGCCGTCCGTTGAACATGATGCCGGCGCCGATACCGTGGCTTACCTTCAGGAGAATCATGCTTCCGGCGTCCTTCACCGACCCGTAATAATATTCGCCGTTGCTCAAAGCCTTGGCATCGTTTTCGATAAACGCCGGCAACTGGAACTTTTCCTCGATAATGCACTTGAGCGGAAGATTCTTCCAGCCGATGTTAAGGGCGAAGACCACAATGCCTTCCGGCCGGACCGGCCCGCGGACAACAACGCCGATGGCCGGCACGGGAACCGTCGCCGCCTGGCGGCAGCGGCCGATCATGTCGAGCAGCAGCGCCAGGACCTCGTCTTCCTTCAGGCCCTTGATGTTCTCGCTTTCTTCATAATGAACGCAAAGGCCGGGGTCGATGACATAGCCCATCATCTTTTCGGAACGGACATTGACGATGATGAGCTGCGACAAGCCGCTGTTGATCTTCAGCAGCAGCGGACGGCGCCCGCCGCTGGATTCGCCGATCCTGTACTTGCTGATCAGCCCCATGTCCAGGAACTTGCCGGTAATATTGGTGACCGTAGGCGGCGTCAGCCCGGTCAGTTTGGCGACATCCGCCCTGGATACCGGGCCGTAGCGCCGGACGGCGTTGATGACCGTTCCTTCGTTGGTGCTGTATCCCGGCCTTCCGCCGGCTGTCATTAATTCCTGCATCCTAAGTCCTCTCTTTTATCGCCATAACCGTCGGGATGGGCAAGATGCCATCGCCAGGCCGTGCCGATGATGTCTTTCATGTCGGTGTATTCGGGCTTCCAGCCCAGTTCCCGCCTGATCTTCGCGGCGCCGGCGATCAGGACGGCCGGGTCGCCGGCTCGCGGGCCCGCCAATTCCCGCCTGACGCTGCGTCCGCTTACCGCTTCGGCCGCGTCAATGACTTCCTGCACTGAAAAGCCTTGTCCGTTCCCCAGATTGTAAACATCCGACCGGTGTCCCCCGGCCAAGGCGTCCAGGGCCAGCAGATGGGCTGCCGCCAGATCGTTTACATGAATGTAATCGCGGATACAAGTCCCGTCCGGGGTTGAATAATCTGTGCCGAAAATCTTGATTCCCGACCGTTTCCCCAGGCAGGCCTGAAGGATGAGCGGCACCAGGTGGGTCTCCGGGTCGTGGTCTTCTCCGATGTCGCCGGCGGCGTCCGCCCCGCAGGCGTTGAAATATCTGAGGGTGATGTATTTGAGGCCGTAAACCCGCGAGTATTGCTCGGCCAGGGCGGTTTCCACCGCCAGCTTGGTCCGGCCGTAAACGTTCGTGGGATTCTTGGCCATGTCCTCGGTGATCGGAGTAGTTTCCGGTTCGCCGTAAACCGCGGCGGTGGAGGAAAAGACCAGTGTCCCGACGCCCTCAGCCACCATGGCTTCAAACAAATTCAGGCTGCCTTCCACATTATTGTGGTAATACTCCTGCGGCTTCTCCATCGACTCTCCGACGCAGCTGAACGCCGCAAAATGGATCACCGCGTCAATGGCGTGACGCCGGATGGTTTCAGCCAGCAGCCGGCTGTCAAACAGACTTCCTTGCACAAAGACGCTGTTTTTGACCGCGGCCCGGTGTCCCTTGCTCAGATCATCGTACACGATTGCCCGGTGACCGGCCTTTTCCAGCATCCGGACGGTATGGGAACCGATGTATCCGGCGCCGCCGGTAACGAGGACATTCATGGAAAGCCTCCTAACAGTTATTTAGGGGTGAAAGCTCGATAGCGAGGTGCCAGTTCAGCGTTTCCCCCGGCAGAAGCGGGCGGAGCCGCCCGTTCCGGCAAGTGACCGCCAGCGAGTCGTAATAGCCGGTCGACGGTTCCAGGGCGCAGTTGTATTCCCCTTTAAAGCCGCCCTCGTTTACCCAGAGGCCGAGATAGGGCACCCTGTCCGGCGGAAAATTCAGCCGGTAAACAAGCCGGTTGCGGTTGAGCGTCAGGGCGGCGGCTCCGCTGGCCACGGGGCCGGCCACGTAAAACTTCTCGGTCTTCTGGGCGGCCCGGGGCTGCAGCCGGTCCAGGCGGTACGGCCGCCCCTCCAGGTCCGCCGTGTGTGGAAAGCGGTGGAGTGTAGCCGCCGGCCCCAAGCACCGGCTGTCGTGAACATTTATCACCTGGTCCGCACCGGGGAGAACGATCCGGCTAGTCTCGTCACAAGCCACCAGGCCATGAAAAGCCCACATCCCGTATAAGGGAGCGTCCCCGCTGTTTTTCACCGCATATTGCAGTTGGACCGTACTGCCGCTGAGCGTTACCGTCCGCCTAAAAACATAGGGCAAGGCTGTGCCCCGCGCTTCGGCGGCCACGCTGCCGCCCGCGGCCGCAACCGTCCAGGGAACGCTCCAGAGTTCGCCGTGATCGGGCAATACGGCTCCCGTGTAGCCGGGATAGGGATAGACGCAGGGCTCGATCGTGGGATACATCTCGTCGGCGCCGGCAGTATCGTACCGGGAAAAATCGCCGCCATAGACAGCCGGCCGGTACATACCGTCCGTCGGCTGGAAAAACACTTCAAAATTTTGGGGCTTATAAACCAGCGAGGCAATTTTCGCCCCCAGTTCCGGCAGAATGACCAACCGAAGCCGGTCATTTTCGACCGCAAGGCAATTGAAACCTTTATAGGTGGCGCGATCGGTCTTCATCCGCCGCCCCAGGTTTCCAGCAGCTTAACCCCGTCGCCGATTCCGGCCGCGTAAAACTGCGGCTCCCTTCCGGTAACCTTTTGATATCCTCCGGCTACCGCCGCGGCAAAGGCTTCCGCGCTCCCCTGCTCCACCAGCGCGATCGCGCAGCCGCCGAAACCCGCGCCGGTCATTCGCGCGCCGATGCAGCCGGGATAAGCCAGGGCGCGGGCGACAATGGCATCCAGTTCCGGGCCGCTGACTTCATAGTCGTTTTTCAGGGAGTCGTGGGAGGCGGTAAGCAATCCGCCAAAACCCAGGATATCGCCGGCCCGCAAGAATTCGATGGCCTTCGCCACCCGGCCGTTTTCCGAAACGACGTGGCGCGCCCGCTTGCGGACCGCTCCCTCCGGCAAAAATTCCTCCACCTCGGACAGGGTAGCCTGGCACAGATTTTTCAGCGGTCGCTGCCGCCTGAGAATGGCAAGCGCCTGTTCGCATTCGCGGCGGCGCTCGTTGTAGCGGGACTCGGTAAGCTCCCGCTTTTTGCCGGTGTTCATGATGATCAGGCTGTGGCTTTTCAGCGCCAAGGGGATATACTCGCAGTCCAGCGTTTCGCAGTCCAGCAGAATGGCGCACTCCTTCCGCCCCATCGCGACCGCGAACTGATCCATAATGCCGCAATTTACCTGGATAAATTCGTTTTCGATCCGCTGGCAGAAGCGGGCCAGTTGCGGCCGGTCTATCGCCGTCTCGCCGTTCGCGTGGAGCAGCATGTAGGCGGTGAGCACCAGCAGGGCCGCCGACGAAGACAGTCCGGCGCCGTCAGGCAGCGTCCCCCGGAACAGAATATCGCAGCCCTTCAGTTGACGCCCTTCGGCCTGAAGGTAGCGGAGAACTCCTTTGGGGTAATTGCCCCACCCGTCCTCTTCCTGATAGGCGATTGGCCGGGTAAGATCAACGGTTACGCCGCCCGCGGCGTTGACGGATTTCAAGTTGACCACGCTGTCCGGCCGGAACCGGATAGCGGCGTAAATACCCAGGGACACGGCGGCGGGAAAGACGTAGCCGCCGTTATAGTCGATATGCTCGCCGATCAGATTGACCCGGCCCGGGGCGAAATAGCAGTATAACGGCCCGGCCGCAGGGCCATAATGTTCGGTGAATAAATTCTTCATTTGCGCCGTTTCCGTCATAAACCGCCTCCGGCGCCCGCCGCAAACCGCGCATAGGCCTGACGCAACAGCTTGGCGCTCTCTTCGACGGCGACGGGGTTGCAAGCTGCCCAGGCCCCCATCTCCGACGACGCGTACCACTTGATTTTATTGGCTTCCCGCAGCGGCGGATAAAACTCGATGTGGAAGTGGTAATATTCGCCGGCGGCGGAGTATTCCGGGCTGTTGACCGGCGTTTGGTGAAAGCACATCATATATGGGAAAGGCTTATCATACAGACAGTCAAAGGCGCCGGTGACCTGTTTCAGCATGACGGCGAGCGCCGCCTTTTCCCGGTCGCAAAATTCGGCGATACTGCCCCTGTGCTTTTTGCTGACGATATAAACGCCGAAGGGATAGTCGGTGAAAAACGGCAAATAAGCCAAAAAGCTTTCATTTTCCGCAATCATCCGCTCGCCGAAGGACTCCTCCTCCCGGTTCATGTCGCAGATGAGGCAGCGGCCGGTCTCCTGGTGATGCTCCCGGCAACTGTCGAGTTCCACCTGAAGCTTTTGCGGCACAAACGGATAGGCGTAAATTTGCCCATGCGGATGCGGCATGGTTACGCCAACCTCTTCACCGCGATTCTCAAAGGGGAACACATACTTGATTTTCGGATCCTGCGCCAGTGCGGCCTGCCGCTTCGCCAGCAAATTGACGAGTTTGTAAATATGTTCAACCGATAAGGCCGGCAGGGTGCTATAGTGATCGGGCGAGTAAAGCACGACCTCGCATTTCCCGTAGCTTTCCGCCGCCTTGTAAGGTCCGGAGCCCGTCACGTCGGGCGGTGCGGGCTCAAGGCTCAGCACCGGGAAATCGTTGTCATAGATATGTACGTCGTAATCATCAGGCACTTTGCCCGAACCGGGGCAAAAAGGACACCAATCCTTGGGCAAATGCGGTCTGACCTGCCGGTTGGAAGCAACCATCGTCCAGATCCGCAGCAAAGGATTCCAGCGTAATTCAGCCATTGCTTTTCCTCCCTGTCGGGGCCACTAGAAACTGACTCCATTCGTCATCTTTTTTAAAAACTTAATTAAGTTACAGCTATTTGATTCGTGCTTTTACGGAAAATTCCTTTTCTAATCCGCTGAATTTTCAAAAAATCGCAAAAAGTTTGTTAAATGTTTAAATAACTAGCAAGGAATTAATCCGTTCTTACCGTATAGTATAATAATAGAAGCCAAATCTCTGCCAGGAGGTATCGCCGATGCCTGACTTGCCCCCGCCCCTCCGCCAACTGCAGGCCGAATTTGCCTTATCCACCGGCCAGCTCGCTGCCATCGCCGCATTATTCCGCCGGGAAATGGCCGCCGGCCTCGAGGGCCGGACCAGTTCCCTCGCCATGCTTCCTTCCTATCTCACCTGCCCGACCGGCCTGGAGCAAGGGGCGTATCTCGCCCTGGATTTCGGCGGAACCAACGTCCGGGCGCTGCTGGTGGAACTGCTCGGCGACGGACGATACCGGGTGCTCGGCCGCCGGTCGGCGCCGCTGGCCGACCCGGAAGGCGCCTATGATTTTACCGCCGGGGCGGCAAGGGACTTGTTCGGTTTTCTCGCCGCCCAGCTGGCTGACCTGGCTGAGGGGGAAGGCCCCTATTTCCTCGGCCATTCCTTTTCTTTCCCCTGCCGTCAGACCGGGGTCAACAGCGCCTCCCTGATCCAGTGGACCAAGGAAATCAAAACCGCCGGTGTGGAAGGGCAGGATCTCACCGCACTCCTCACCGCCGCCTTGCAGCGCCGCGGTCTCGATCATATCCGCCCGGTAGCCCTCCTGAACGACAGCGTAAGCACCCTGATCGCCGCCGCCTATCGTGAACCGCGGACCGACATCGGTTCGATCTGCGGCACCGGTCACAACACCTGCTATCTTGAACCGGCTCCCCCCTGGGGAAGGCAGCCGATGTACATCAATATCGAAGCCGGCAATTTTGCCAAGGTGGACGGAAATTCCTACGACGCCCTCGTCGACCAGGCCAGTGAGAAGCCGGGTGCAGCCCGGCTGGAAAAAATGTGTTCGGGCCGTTATATCGGCGAGCTCTTCCGGCTGGTCCTCCAGGACCTGACCGGGCGGGGCCTTCTCTTTGCCGGCGCGCCGGCTTCTCCCGAGCTCTTCCGGCCAAGCGACGGCGCTGATCTGGCCTTGATTCTGGGCGACGAATCTCCTGAACTGGAGCAAATTGCTCTGTGGCTGGACGACCGCGGCCAGGCCGGACGCCATTCCCTGGATGACCGGTCGGCCCTCCGCAGCGCAGCGTCCCTGATCGCCATCCGGTCGGCCCGGCTGGTAGCCGCGACCTATGCCGGCGTACTGCAGCATCTCGATCCTGCTGTTCACCGCGACCATGCGATCGCCGTCGACGGATCGCTCTATGAAAAAATGCCCGGCTATGCCCGGGTAATAGGCTTGACCCTGGCGGAACTGCTCGGCGACCGCGCCGGCCGCGTGCGGGTCTACCTCACCAAGGACGGGTCGGGGGTCGGCGCCGCCGTCGCCGCGGCAACCGTTTCCCGCTGAACGGCCTATGGCTGACAACCAGAACTTTGCAGGTTCTGGTTGTTTTTTTACAGAAAAATACAGGAATTGCCGCGGCCCGATCTTTACAAATTAAGGAACAAGTACTATACTAATTATTCCGGCATTAGCCGCCGGGCACCGGGAAACATTTTTTCCGTTTCCGCTGGTTCCTCCTCCCTGCCGGATACCATTGATTTGCGAGGTGAACATGACCGAACAGCATCCCGACTTTCCTTACGAACAGCGGCACCTGGACGCCACCCTTGCCGCTATGGCGGAAATCGTCCAGGACCTGGAACAGGACATGGCGGCGCGAGGCCATAAAAAACAAAAGGCCCTCTCCATCAAGGACGAGATAAGCGCCTATGTCCATGCCCTCATCCGGAATGACGACGCCACCAAAAAGTATAATATCGAGCAAGCTATGGCCAGCCCGTATTTCGGCCGGGTGGATTTCCGCGAGGACGGAACCGACGGCTTCCATCTCTACTACATCGGGCGGACGAAAGTTACCAGGCTGGATATCCGGGAAGTTGACGATATCCTGGTCTTCGACTGGCGCGACCCCGTGTCGACCATCTTTTACGAGTGCCACGGCGGAAGAGCCGGCTATGAAGTGCTTGGAGGCCGCTACAGCTATACCGGCGACGTCCGGCTCAAACGGCAGTATAAGATCGAAGACGGAAAACTGCTGGCCATCGCGGACGACGACGTCCTGGGCAAGTTACTGGCCCGCCAGCAGGAATCGCTCATCGCGGATCCCTTTTTACTGGAACGGCTGCTGCAGGGCGCCGGCGACCGCCTGAAAGATATCGTCACCTCGATCCGGTCGGAGCAAAACGCCATTATTCGCGAACCCCTCAACCAGGTAACCGTCATTCAGGGGGTGGCCGGCTCAGGGAAAAGCACGATCGGACTCCACCGCCTGTCCTATCTGCTTTACAACGAAAAGCTAAATCCGGCCCGGTTGCTGGTCGTAGCCCCGAATAAAATCTTCCTGGATTATATTTCGGAACTGCTTCCGGATATCGACGCCCAGGATGTCACCCAGCTGACCTTCGAGGATCTGGCTTTCGCCGCCATGCAGCTAAAGCCGACTGTCGCCCGGAGGGAAGTTGACGGACTGGACGAACCCGGCGACAGCCGGAAGCAACGGGCCAAATGCCTGCGGTGGAAGGGCCGGCCTGAATTTATCCAGGTGCTGCAGGCCTTCGTCGACCGGCGGGTGGAAAAATTTTGCCTGAAGCTCGAAGATATCCGCCTGTTTGGCGGCGAGTTGCTGATTACCAGGCAGCAGCAGCTGGATAAGGTGTTGGAAGGGGTTTATTCCCCGTACAATTCGCGGCTCCGCAATCTGGAAAAATACATCCGGTTCCGGGTGAACAACCATCTGGAAGTGCTGACCGCCCGGAATAAACTGGGCCTGCAGAAGTCGAACGAGGAGACCCTTGCCGCCCACGCCAGGGAAAGCGAGGAGTTTCTCCGGCGGCATTTCGCGAAATGGCCCTATGCCGGGCTGATACCCTGTTACGTCGAGGTCTTTCAGGATAAAGCCAGCTGGCGGCAGGCTAAAAAACAGGGGCTGGAGCGGGACGCGCTGGCGGCGCATTCGCTGCCGGTCCTTGCCGCCGACCAGGTCGAGCCCGAAGATTTGGCGCCCCTTTGCTACCTCAAATTGCTGCTGGACGGATTTGTCCATATGGACAAGTATGATCACATTGTCGTGGATGAGGGGCAAGACCTCAGCCTGATGGAATACATCATCCTCCTCCGGCTTTCCAGCAACTCTTCCTTCACCGTTATGGGCGACATGGGCCAGGGGATCCATTCCCACCGCGGCCTGGACAGCTGGCAGTCGTTGCTCGGCGAAGCCTTCGGCCAGGCCAAATCCCGCTATTTTGAGGTTAACCACAGCTATCGTTCCGCCAAGGAAATTGTCGACCTCTTCAATCAGGTGCTCCCCGCCGGACGGTCGAAGGCCATCCCGGTATACGAAATCGGCCGGCCGCCGGTCATTGAAAAAATGGCTTCGGAGGCAGCCGGCCGCCAGCGCCTGCTGGCGGCCGTAAAGGAGTTTCAGCGCCTGGGCTGCAAGTCGTTGGGCGTCCTGACCCGCTGGGAACAGGACAGTTGCGCGCTGTACGACGGATTGAAAAAAGACGCTCCGGACCTAGCCAACCTTCACCTCATCGCCGGCGATGCCGCCCGTTACCACGGAGGCATTACCGTCGCCCCCGTCGCCCTGGCCAAAGGTCTCGAATTCGACGCCGTCGTCCTCTGGGATGCCTCCCGGGAGTGCTTCAGCGCCGAGCATCAGTCCGCCAAGCTCCTGTACGTCGCTCTGTCCCGGGCCATGTATTACCTGCTGGTGCTGTACCGGGGCGAAATCTCCCCGCTGCTCGGCCAGGCAACCATACCGGGCAAGGCTGCGCACGAGCGGGCATAGCGGGCAGGCGGCCGTATTGCCCTAATAAAAAGGCTTTTGCTGTTTTAAGCAAAAGCCTTTTGTATTCCTTTATGTCAGTGAGTTCCGGTCTTTCCTGCCGCCCTGAACCACGTGCTGCTCTCTCCCCGGTCAAACCGGGCTCTCTAATGCTTGATTCCCAGGTAGGCCTTGCGGACCAGCGGGTCGTTCAGCAAATCCCGGCCGGAGCCGGCTACGATAACCCGGCCGGTTTCCAATACCAGAGCATCGTCCGCCATAGCCAGCGCCTCAAAGGCATTCTGTTCGGCCAAAACGATGGTCGTTCCCTGGTCGCGGATCTCCCGGACCGTCTTGAACACATTTTGAACCATCAACGGCGCCAGGCCCAGCGAGGGCTCATCCAGCAGCAGCAGCCTGGGCCGCGACATCAGCCCCCGGGCGATGGCCGCCATCTGCTGCTCGCCGCCGCTCAGCGTCCCGGCGTACTGTTTCAGCCGTTCGTGAAGGATGGGAAAAAGTTTGTACATCCGTTCCAGGTCGGCCCGGATCCCTTTCTGGTCCCGGCGGAGGAAGGCCCCCATCAGCAGGTTTTCCCTCACCGTAAGGTTGGCATAGAGGCGTCGCCGCTCCGGCACGAGGCAAATGCCGCGGGCCAGCACTTCATAAGCCTGGCGCGGCAGAGGCTTGGCCTCGTAGAGGATTTGGCCGGCCGCCGGCGGCAGGAGGCCGGCGATCGTCAGCATCAGGGTCGACTTGCCCGCCCCGTTGGCGCCGACCACCGCCACGATCGATCCGGCCCGGACCTTGAGACTGACGTCCCTGAGCGCGTGGATCTCCCCGTATTTCACCTGGAGACCGCTAATTTCCAGCACGCTTATACCCCTCCCCGAGATAGGCCCGAAGCACGTCCGGGTTGCCTTGGACCGTCTCCGCGTCCCCTTCCGCCAGTTTAACCCCGAAATTCAGCACATAGATCTGTTCGCAAAGCTCCATGACTACATCCATGTGATGTTCGATAAGCAGCGTGGTCAGGCCGAATTCGCCGTGAATGCGGCGGATGAGCCTGGCCAGCTCGGCTGACTCTTCCGGATTCATCCCGGCTGCCGGCTCATCCAGCAGCAGCAGCTTGGGCTTTAACGCCAGGGCGCGGGCGATTTCGAGCTTGCGCTGCAACCCGTAGGGCAACGAATCCGCCCGGTCACCGGCCCGGCCGGAAAGGCCCAGGGCCGCCAGATACTCCGTCGCCTGCCGGTAGACCGCCCGCTCCTTGGAAAGCACCGACGGCAGTCGGGCCAGCGCCGCCCCGAAGGAATACGGCAAATTGCGGTCCACGGCAATGCGGACGTTATCCAGTACGGTCAGGTTGCGAAACAGGCGGATGTTCTGGAAGGTGCGGGCAATGCCCAGCGCCACGAGCTCATCGGGCCTGAGCCTGGTGATATCCGCGCCGCGAAAATAAATCCGCCCCGCCGTAAGGCTATAAACGCCGGTAATCAGGTTGAAAATGGTGGTTTTCCCTGCTCCGTTGGGCCCGATGAGCCCCATAATCCGCCCTTCGGGAATGCCAAAGCTGATATCCTTGCAGGCTACGATCCCGCCAAAGCGCTTGGTCACCGCTTCCAGCCGCAATATATCCACTCTCTCAGCCCCTTCCCTGACCGGCGGCTTTTCCCAGGGTGAGCCAACGCTTGACACCCGCCCAGGACAGCTCGCGAAAACCCAATAGCCCCTGGGGACGGAACACCATGATCGCCACCAGCAGCAGCCCATACGCCACCAGCCGCCACATGCTGGCCACCCGCAGCACCTCCGGTATGGCGATAAAAATAACCGTGGCGACGGCCGGACCGGTGATGCTGCCCATTCCTCCCGCCACGACGCTGGCCGTCAGCTGGGTGGACAGATAAGAGGTGAACATCGACGGCTGAATGAAGGAGACGTAATGGGCGAACAGCCCGCCGGCCACTCCCCCGCATATCGCACTGAACACCAGGGACAGAAGCCGGACCTGAAATAAATTGATTCCCATCATCTCGGCGGCCACAAAATCCTCCCGGACGGCGACCGCGGCGCGTCCGTAACGGGAATGGACGAAGTTGCGCGCGACCCAAAGCACTATAACGGTTACGCCGGCCGCCACCGGCAGGGTCGTTTCCGCCGGGATGCCCGGCAACCCCCGGGCGCCTTGCGTTATTTCGAGATTTTCCAGCAGCACCCGGACCGCCTCGCCGAAGCCCAGCGTGGCAATGGCGAAATAGTCGCTGCGGAGCTTGGCTTTCAGCGTGGGATAGCCGATCAGGATTCCGACCAGCCCGCTCATCGCGCCGCCGCTGGCCAGCGCCAGCCAGAAGTTCACGTCGTAGAAATAGGTCAGTATTCCGGCCGTATAGGCGCCGATGGCGAAAAAAGCCGCGTGCCCCAGCGAGAACAGGCCGGTGAAGCCGGTGAAAATCGCCAGGCCGACGGCGGCGATGACATAGATGAGGCTAAAAGTAATGATGCCGCTGATATAAGAAAGCATCGCCTACACCTTTTCCTCCAGATATTTCCCGAAAAGGCCCGTCGGCAGCACCAGGAGCAGTACGACCAGCAGGGAGAAACTGAAAACATCGCGGATCACCGAGGATACATAGGTGGAAACCAGCGTTTCAAGCACGCCGAGGATAAGCCCGCCCACGACCGCTCCGGGCAGGCTGCCGAGTCCGCCGATCACCGCGGCGATATACGCTTTATTGGTAATCCAGCCCATCGTCGGATAGACCATGTACTTCATGCCGAGAAACATGCCGGACAAGCCCGCCAGCGCCCCGGCGAGCAGGAAAACCCAGCCGACCAGGCGGGTGATGTTGACTCCGTTCAACTGGCAGACCTGCATATCGTAGGAAGCCGCCCGGATGGCGATGCCCACCCGGCTGTGCTGCAGAAAATAATGCAGCATGTAAATCGCCGTGAAGGAAAAGACGATGGCAAACACGTCGAGCACCCCGATGGAAGCTCCCCAGAAGGTGATATTTTGCTGGGTGATGATCTCCGGGAAGGCGTAAAACCTCGACCCGATCGTGGCGTAAACCAGATTTTCCAGGAATATGGCTGTTCCCATCGCGCTGATCATAAAATAGAGGGAAGCGGCGTTGCGCTTGCGCAAAGTACTATAAGCCATACGTTCGTTTAAGTAACACAAAAAGGCTGCGCCCATAACCGATCCCGCCACTGATACCGCCAACGGCAGGCCGGCCTTCATCAGAAGATAGTACCCGACATAGGCGCCCAGCATGATGATGGAGCCGTAGGCAAAATTGCTGAAGTTGAGGATGCTGAAAACCAGCGAATACCCCACGGCCATCAGGGCGTAAATGCCGCCGATGGCCAATCCCGTAACCAGGGTCTGGATAAGCATGGCAACCTCCCCCTCGCCCGAAATGGGAACAGGTGGCGGACTAGCCGTCGCCGCCACCCGCCGGCTATTATTGCGTTACAAATTTGGCCTTGAAAATGAATTTTCCGTCTTTCACTTCCTGGATAACCGCCGGTTTGTTCAGCGGGTCGTGAGTGACGGGGTCAATGGTCAACTTGCCGCTGAGTACCGGGAGATCCTTGGTCTTTTCGAGCTGTTCGGCAATCTTGACGGGATCGGTGCTGTTCGCCCTGGTTATGGCGTCAATCAACGCGTATAAGCCGTCAATCGCCATGACCGGGTTGGGCAGGATGGGGTCTTGGTGATATTTTTCCTTGTAATCCTTGATGAAGTTCTGGATATCCGGGTCATCGAGGCTGGCCAGGTTAACGAAGTAAGCCCCCTCTACCGCCGATCCGCCAAGGGTGATGAGGTCCGGGCTGCCCCAGCCGTCCCCGCCGAGGAACCTGGCCTTAATCCCAAGATCCGCCGACTGTTTCATAACCAGGGCCGCTTCTTTTTGCATGGTGGGGATAAACAGCACATCCGGGCCGGCTTCTTTGACTTTGCCCAAAATGGCGCGAAAATCCAGTTCTCCCGAACGGAAAGCTTCGTTGGCCACCACCTTGAGGCCTTGCCGCTCAAACTCGGCGATGAAGTATTTGCCCAGCCAGGCCGAGTAATCTGAACCTACGTCATAGATGACGGCCGCTGTTCTGGCCTTCAGCTCTTTCGCGGCAAACTGGGCCGCCACAGTGCCCTGGAAGGGATCGATGAAGCAGGTGCGGAAAGAATATTTTCTGACCTTGCTGGTTTTGTCGTCCATCGTCACCTTGGGATTGGTGGCCGTTGTCGCGATAAGCGGCACTTTGCCCGGCTCGGTGACCGAACTCATGGCGATGGCGACCCCGCTCTGCCCCGGACCGATAATCCCCACTACGCCTTCGCCCAGCAGCCGCTTGGTGACGTTTACCGCTTCCGTCGCGTCGGCGCGGGTATCATAGGCGATCAGCTTAAGCTTTTTACCCAGCACCCCGCCTTTGGCATTGATTTTCTCGACTTCCATCTCCAGCGCGTTTTTCTCCGCCTGGCCCCACATGGAGCTATCCCCGGTCAGCGCAACCGCCTGACCGATTCTGATGACATCCGCGTCGCCAGAGGACTGGCTCGAACCGCACCCCGCCAGCGTTACCGCGAATACCCAAGCAAGAGATAGGGCCAACCACTTTGTCCGCATGCTAACCCTCCTTATCTTTTGGGAATTATTTGAAATTTTATTACTTATACTGTATGATCATTCCGGCGGTTGTAGTCATGTTTTGTTTGGAAGATACTGGCCGCAGGTCGCCTGCCGGACTTGCCGACCCTGGCATTATATACATGCGTTATCATTTTTCTCGTTGGCAAGACTACTTGTAAGGAGGTGTTGCCATGTCATGCCGTAAGCAATCAATGATGAGCGCGCTGATGAACATGGGTGGTCGCAAATCGGATCGTATGTCCTGGCCTAAAATGATTGCCGCAGGGGCGTTGATCTACCTTGGAACCAAAATGCTCCACGGAATAATGGACGACAACGACTGAGACCATTATTAATCACTTCCCCGGCTTGCACCCTGGCCTTTCAGGGTGCGTTCTCCTGTTTGGCGCCTTCTTTGCCGGAACTCCGAAGGAATCTTTTCAAATGCTTCCTTTGGCGGTAAAATAGGCCAAGCCCCGTATCGTGATGATACGGGGCTTGATTGAATTCAGGAAGATCAGGGTGGATTATCGGGGGACGATCGCAATCTGGGCGGTCATGTTCCAGCGCAGCCGTTCATCCCAGCGTTCAGGAGCGATCGTCACCGTATAAGTGATATCGCCGCGTTTTTTTTCGCCATAGGGGCGGATAAATTTCACCTTAGCCGGAATTTCCAGATCGGGTATCCCGTCGAAGGTCAGGATAACCGGATCACCCAGCCGCACTTTGGCGATCGCCAGTTCGGTCAGATCGTCGCTGCGGACTTCCCAGGCCGACTCGTCGGCGATCCGGACAAGCACTGTACCGACTGGGGCATGTTCGCCCACTTTGACGTCCAGATAGGCGACCGTCCCGGCCATCGGCGCCTTCAGCTCGGTCTTTTCAAGGAGGCTCTCGGATTCGGACAACCTCTCCTGCTGCGTCAGCAAGTCGGCTTCCGCCTGGGCCACGGCCGCCCGGTTTCGTTCGGCGGCTGTCCTGGCCTGGTCGATTTGCTGCCGGGAGATGGCTCCCGCCTTTTCCAGCCGCTCCTGACGCGCCAGCTCCCGCTCGGTATCCGCCATGTTGACCCGCGCCTGTTCCAGGGCCGCCGCCGCCCGCGCCACATCGGCGCCGGCGCTGCCCACCCGGGCCTGATAATCCTGGCGGACCAGCCTGATGAGAGGCTGGTCCGCCTTCACCGCATCCCCTTCTTTTGCAAGTATTTCACCGACCGTTCCATCCACGGGCATTACCATCTGGGCATAGCGCACCGGGAAAACAATGCCTTCGGCCAACACCCGGTTATCCGCCTTCACCGCCGGTATTTCCTTCTGCTCCCCCTCACGCCCGTTCATCCACCACAAGCCCCCTATAGCGACTCCGGCCGCCAGGCAGGCGATCAGCCAATGTCGCTTTAGCCACCCGCCGGCTGCCGACGGCAGCTTTCTAATCATCATATCTTTCTCTCCTTGCTTTTCTTATTCATAGCTCAGGATATCCCGGACGCTCAGCCTGGTAGCATTCCAAGCCGGCAACAAGCTTGCCAGCACCGAAAGCGCGGCCGACAGCGCGAACCAGATGCCCACACCGAGAAAACTGAATGAAAACGCCAGAGGGCTTTGCAGAAACAGCACCCCCACCTGATAACTCAACACCGCCGCCACCGGCAGGGCGAGAACGGTTCCCACCAGCCAACTCAACAGGCCGATAAACAGCGCCTCGATCACCAGTACCCGGCCGATTCCGGAATTTGACGCCCCGATTGCCCGCATTACGCCGATTTCCCGGGTACGCTCCAGCACATTGATGCCCATGGTCCCGGTCAGTCCCAGCGCGCCTACCACCGCCAGCAGCACCGCCATGATCAGCAGGAATACCGTGATAATGTCAAACTGAGATTTGATGCGTTCTTTTTGCTCCCAGGTAATGTCGACATTGGATACCCGTAGACTGTTCTTTTTCATATGTTCTTCCAGCACCCGCCCAAGCGCGCTCTGATCTTGGGGATCGGCGGAGGCGGCGACGATCTGGACCGACCGGGCCCGCCCCGCTTCCTGGATTGCCCCGGTCAGCCAGTCATAAGGGGCATAGACGATAGGCCCGGTTAACGTTCCTTGCGCAATCCCCACTACTGTGCATCGCAATTTTCTGCTTCCCACCTTGATGACCGCAGTCTCGCCCACTTTGAGCTGGGGGCTGTCCTTAAGCACTTCGGTGTTGACGACTACGGCGCTTTCATCCTCTTTTATCAGCCACCGTCCTTCGAGCATCCTGGGGTTGATCATTGTCGTATCCACGGGAGGCGCGAGAACAAAGACATTTTTGCTGGCTTCGTCCTCGGATTCCTTCCGCTCGTCCCGGAGGATCCGCCCGGAAGTAAAGCCCCAGGCTTCCGCCGCCCGGACTCCCGGGACCCGCATTACTTCCTGCTCGATCCGGCTGGCCCGGAAGCTCTGTGTGAAGCCGATGCCTATGTCATAATGGAAGTAATCTAAAGCCTGATCCAAGGTGGTGTAGAGTGAGGAGCGCACGGTGAAAACAGCCATGAACACCGTTCCGGCAATCGTCAAGGTCAGCAGGGTAAGCGCCAGCCGCCCCTTGCGGCGGAACGTGTTTCTAAGCGACAGCACCACCGGCCGCGGCAGATGCTTCAAGCGCTCCAGTCCGGCATCCACCCACCGGTCCAGACGGCCTTTGGCCTGCACATGACTGATCCCATAATCGCTGACCGCCTCCCGGACGGTTACGCCGGTTCCCCGCCACACCGGCCACAGCGCAGCCAGGACGGGCACCAAAATCGCCACGACCGCCTCCAGCAGGATAACCTGGGACGGAAGTTCCAGACCGCCGGAGTTAAAGTTAAACACTCCGGCAATAAACCTGGTAACCGCATGGGCCGCCAGCGCTCCCAGCGGCGCAGCCACCGTGAAGGCCAGCACGCCGAAGGCTCCGACCAAGGTGAGATACATCCGCAGGATTTGGTCCCGGCGGGCGCCAACCGCCTTCATAATTCCGACCTGGCGAATTTGCTGCGTCAGAATCGCCGACACCGTGTTGACCAGGAGGAACATCCCCAGAAACAAGGACAACACGCCCAGTACCGCCAGCAATAGAAGCATGGCGTTGATCGCGCCCTGCAGCGGATGCTCGCCCGGCTTATTCACCTGCAGCCAGAACACCGTCGTGTCGCCCTGTTCCAGCTTGCTCCACGCCCGGCGTCCCACCGCCTCGATGGGCTCTGTTGCCTGGCCCTTCAGCACCCACGGCTGAACCACGAAGTTGACCTGATCCAGGCGGCGCGGCTCATCCAGCTTTTCCAGGGTATCCATATTGATATAGCCATAGGAACGGCCGCTGAACATGCTGGGGATCTGGCTGGGATCATAGACTACCCCGGTTACTTTCATCAACCGCTTTCGGCCGGCGGGCGTTTCCACCTGAATGCTTCCTCCCGGCGCTACGCCCAGTTCGGCCAGGGACGACCGTTCGAGCAGCATGTCGCCGTCACCCGGCGGCCAAGCTCCTGACTGGCTTTTAATGACATTAACCTTTTGTTTGGAATAATCCGGTATGGCGATCAGCATCATCTGCCGCCACTCACCGGTGCCGGTGCGGGCCCTCAGATCGACGTTGCGGCGGCCTTCCGCTTCTTTTACCCCTCTGAGGCTTCGCACACTCTGCACCAGTTCCTCGTCAAAAGGATCGGCGTAAACGCTGGCGCTGGCGGGAGAAGCCGCCCCCCAGCTATTGGCCAGGTCCCGTTCAAACATCAAATAGGCGCTATACACCATTCCCACGGCAAACACCCCGACTGTGATCGACAGTACGACCAGGGAGGTTCTCAATTTGTTGCCCCATAGGTCCGCCCACACCTTGCGCCAGCGCGGCGGAAAAACGTAAAAATTCACCATCTAATTTCCTCCGGCTATCTGCCCGTCGGTCACGGTTACCAGACGGCTTCCTTTGTGGGCTAGGTCCTCATCATGGGTTACCATGAGAATCGTCTTGCCGCGGCGGGTCAATTCGCCGAACAGCTCAATCACCGTCGCTGCAGTCCGCGGATCGAGGTTTCCTGTCGGCTCATCCGCCACCAGGAGCGGCGGATCGTTCGCCAGCGACCGGGCGATGGCCACCCGCTGCTGCTGTCCTCCGGACAGATTGGCCGGCAATTTATCCGCCTGGTCGTCCACACCGACCATATTGAGCAGTTTCATAGCCCGTTCCGGTCGCTCGCCGGAAGAATACACATCGCAAAAATCCATCGGAAGCATGACATTTTCCAAGGCCGTTAACGTAGGCAACAGTTGGAAAAACTGAAACACCACTCCTACCGTGCGCCCGCGCCACACCGCAATCTGGTTTTCCGTCAAAGTATGTACCGGCGTTCCCGCCACCCATACCTCGCCAGTCGTGGGGCGGTCAATGCCGGTAATCATATTGATCAATGTCGACTTCCCGCTGCCCGACTTGCCGACCACGGCCACGAACTCGCCTGCCGCCACCGTCAGGTCGATTCCTCGCAGCGCCTCGAATTCGCCGGCTCCGGTCACGTATATTTTCCGCACGGTTCTAAGTTCAACGGCCGGCATGTCTTTCAACGGCTCGGGCAATTCATCCGAAGCCAGCCAGGATAACCATTTAGGCGCCATATTTCTCCTTCTCATACACCTCTTTTGGACAGCCTGCAGGCGGTCTCCTCGCCCTGCCAGCCGTCCGACAAAGGGGGCCAATCCATTTTTTATCGTCATTCAAACCGTTTTTATATAAAGATTCTATATAATATGTATTCTTTCCTTTCCATTCTCCCGTCTGCGATGTCCCCCGTCGCCTATCATCGTGGAAACGGCCTCCCTGCCTTACCCTCAGAAGGAACAGGGACTAAATTCCAAGCGACGCCAGTCGCCTCCTTAATAAAATGGACGGCAACTTTACGGCTGCCGTCCATTTTATTTCCGTTATTCGGATGGAGACTTCGAATAGCCTCACAAATAAAAAACCCTTCGGAATGAAGGGTTTAATTATTGTTGGAGCGGGTGATGGGAATCGAACCCACGCAGCTAGCTTGGAAGGCTAGGACTCTACCATTGAGCTACACCCGCGCAGTCGAGTATCACGCCAATCATGGTCAAAAACAAAAAAAATATGGTTGCGGGGGCAGGATTTGAACCTGCGACCTTCGGGTTATGAGCCCGACGAGCTGCCAGCTGCTCCACCCCGCGATCATTAACTAAGAATAGAGTGCCCCAAAAGCGCTCTATTCAATCAGCGACTACCTATCCTC
>DLGF01000003.1 GCA_002482545.1 Sporomusaceae bacterium UBA7701 | reverse complement strand
GGTCAACAGGGTTGCCCCCAGCAAGCCGCCGGCGATGGCGACGGCCATTGGGCCCCAGAAAATGCTGGATACCAGGGGAATCATGCCCAAGATGGCGGCTGCCGCTGTCAGCATGATAGGACGGAAGCGGGTGACGGTGGCATTGATAATCGACTCCCACATGGGCTCACCAGCCTTTAGATGCTGTTCGATCTGATCAATAAGAATAACCGAGTTGCGCATAATGATGCCGGCCAGCGCCAACAGGCCCAGTTGTACGACAAAACCGATGGCCTTGCCGGTCAGCAACAGGGCCAAGCTGGCGCCGATGATGCCCAGCGGCGCGGTCAAGAGGGTCAGGACCGTTTGGGGGATATTTTTCAGTTGAAACATCAGTAACGTGACAATAATAATCACCATAGCCGGCACCGGCTGCATCAGCCAGCGGGTGGCCTTGATGCTCGTTTCCGTCGTGCCGCCGATCTCAATAGTGTAGCCGGGCGGCAGGGAAGTGCGCAATTCCTTCAAGCTGTTGTAGGCTTCATAGGTTGCATCGTTACCGGTAATTTCTTTTACGATATTGGCCTGCACGGTGATCGTCGGCTTCAAGTCCCGCCGCCAGATGCCCCCGTCTTCGGCGTCATAGCTGATTTTGGCGATTTGGTCCAGCGGGATGAATTTTCCGTTGCCGGTATGAATGGTCAGGTCCCTAATCCGGGCAAGATCGCTGCGGTCCTGGTCGGCGACCCGGAACATAATGCCGACCGTCTTGTCCTTCTCGCGAAACTCGGATACGGATGTGCCGGACAGCAGAGCCTCCATGCTGGAGGCCAGCGTCTGGCTGTCCAGGCCCAGCATCCGCGCCTTGTCCTGGTCGATGGCCAAATGCATGACTTTATTTTTTTCATTCCATTCCAGATTGACATCTAATAAATGGGGATTGGCGGCAAGTTGCTCCTGGGCCTGTTTGGCAACGGCGCGTACTTTGTCGTGATCATAGCCGCTGACCCGGAGCATGACCGGATACGGATCGGACGGGCCGGTGGTCACGACTTTGACATTGCCGCGCACATTGGGAAATTGTGTCGCCAGGAGTTTTTCCACTTTCTCCCGCAGAAGTTCGCGGGATTTCAGATCTTTGCCGACAAAGACAAATTCGGCGAAATTCGTATCGGCGTCAGGCGGAAAAGCGGTAAGCACGAAGCGCGGCGCCGCCTGGCCGGTATAATAGGTGAAATTGGCGACATTGTCATCCTGGGTAAATTGCGCGGCGAACCGTTTGGCCTCTTCCTCCGTCGCTTTCAGGGAAGAGCCCGGCGGCAGGCGGAGTTCCACCAGCAATTCCGGCCGGGTCGACGGCGGGAAAAACTCTTCTTTAATGGAGGACATCAGCAGCGAGGAACCGATAAACATGGCGGCGGTAATTCCCAAGACCACCCGGCGGTGTGTCAGGCACCAGTTCAACAGCTGCTTAAATTTCCGGTAAAATCTCGTGTCATAAATATCGTAGCCCGGTGGGGCCGGGGCGACTTTTACCAGGTGGTAGCCCAACAGCGGCGTAACCATGCCGGCCACCACCCAGGACAGCAGCAAGGCAATGGTTACCACCGCGAAGATGCTGCCCACATATTCGGAGGCGCTGCCTTTGGAGAAGCCGACCGGCACAAAGCCCGCGCAGGTGATCAACGCTCCGGTCAGCCGGGGAGCGGCGGTGGAGGTATAGGCGTAGCAGGCGGCGTCGAAGCGGCTCCAGCCCTGCTCCAATTTCACAATCATCATTTCAATGGCGATAATGGCGTCATCCACCAACAGTCCCAAGGCGATAATGAGTGCGCCGAGCGAAATCTTGTGCAGGTCGACGCCGAAAATTTTCATGAAGATGAAGGTTCCCATAATAGCCAAAGGAATGCAAAAGGCGACGACCATGCCGGAGCGCATCCCCAGGCTCAAGAAACTGACGATAAGCACGATCGCCACTGCTTCCGCCAGCGACTTCACAAATTCATTGATGGACTCTTTCACCACTTTAGGCTGGTTGGAAACGGTATTGAGTTCCATGCCAAGCGGCAAGTCTTTTTGGATCTGCGCCGCCGTCTTGTCTAAATGCTCGCCGAGTGTAAGGATATTGCCGCCGTTTTCCATCGACAACGCAATGCCGATGGCCGGCTGGCCGTTGTAAAACAGCTTCGGGTCTGACGGGTCACTGTAGCTGCGTTCAATCTTGGCGATATCCCCCAGCCGGAGGGTCCGGCCGCTGGCCCGGATCGGCAGATTTTCCAGGTCCTCAATATTTTCAAAGATACCGGTAATTCTGAGATAGACGTTGTCGGAGGTCGTTTCCACCATTCCGGAGGCCGTCATGGCGTTTTGCGCCTGGACGGCGCCGGTAATATCCGCCGGGGCCAGGCCCAATTGCGCCAGTTTGGTTGTCTCGATTTCGATAAAGATTTTTTCGGCCTGAACCCCGATAAGATCCGCTTTGCGCACATTCGGCACACCAAGGAAAATGCGGCGGATGGTCTCCGCCTTTTCCCGCAGTTCTTCATAGCTGTAGCCGTCGCCGGTCAGGGCGTAAATGCAGCCGAAAACATCGTCAAAGCGGTCGTTGAAATAAGGCCCCTGCACACCTGCAGGCAAAGTGGGTTTAATGTCGTTGACCATGTTGCGCACTTCCAGCCAGGTGGGCCGGAGCTGGGCGCTGGTGACCACATCATATTTTAAATTGACGTAAATGATGGCCTGCCCCGGCCGGGAATAGCTGCGTAAAAAGTCCAAACCAGGGGTATCCTGCAGTTTTTTTTCGATTTTATCGGTGACTTGTTCTTCCACCTGGCGGGCGGTGGCGCCGGGCCAGTCTACGGTCACCACCATCTGCCGGATCGAAAAGTCGGGATCTTCCATGCGGCCGAGGTTTTGATACGAGAAGATCCCGCCCAAAACCAGCAGGAGGATAAAATAATAAACGATCTGCTTATGGTTCAGCGCCCATTCAGTCAAATTAAACGGTTTCATGGCGTATCCCCCTCCGCCAGCCTCACCGTCTGCCCTTCCCGAAGTTTATGTACGCCGGCCGTAACGATGGTCTCGCCGGGCTTAAGGCCGGCGACGATCTGAACCTGCGCATTGCCGAAAATGCCGACTTGCACCGGGCGCAGAGCCGCCACGTGATCGGCGATCACCCAGACGTGCGGCGTGTCATTGGTCTGATAAATAGCCGAAAGGGGAACCATGGTGACGGCCTGATTAGGCCCGCCCGCACCGGTCAGGCTGACTCCCGCCGTCATCCCCAGCTTGAGTTGCGGCGAAGGATTGACCAAACTGATGCGTACTTTATAAGTCCGCGTTGTCGCGTCGGCCATGGGGGCGACTTCCCGCACCTTGCCTTCTGCAGTGACCTGAGGCAGGGCCCAAAACGTCACTGTCAGTTGCTTCGCATTACGTATTTCCTCCATTCGGTTTTCCGGAACGCTGATTTCCACTTCCCGTTCTCCTTCTTGCACGATGGTGATGACGGTCTGGCCGGCGCTGACCACTTGGCCTGCTTCGGCGGCAATGGCGGCAATGACGCCGTCCTTATCGGCATGGAGCAGGCTGTAATCCAATTGGCTGGCGCCCTGCGCATGCTGGGCGGCTGCCTGCCGCACAGCTGCCTGGGCGACTTCATAGGCATTTTCATATTGGTCCAGTTGCGCCCGGCTGATGGCGTTTTGCGCATACAACTGCCGGTAACGGCGCAGATTGCTTTCCGCCAGCTTAAGCTGCGATTCGGCGGAGTAGACTTGCGCGGATGTGCTGTTTACCGTTTGCTGCAGGTCGCGCGGATCAAGCTGCATGAGAATGTCGCCGGCTTTCACCGTACTGCCGAGCTCTACATTGCGCTTTATGATTTTGCCGGTAACCTGAAAGGCCAGTTGGCTTTCATAACGGCCGCGAACTTCGCCGGAATAGAGATAACTTTGCGGAGCATTTGTTGCGCCAACCACAGCGGTGCGCACCAGCGGAATATCTTCCACTTCGGCCTGGGGCCGGCCGTGGAATTTCCATATCCCGGCGCCCGTGATGCACAGCCCTACGGCAACTGCAATTAAGCTGTAGTATAATTTCTTCTTTCCGGATAATTCTGTAACCCGATATAATGGTGGCATGCTTTCACTCCTTTGTATGATTTTAAGTGGGTTACCTTGTTGATCCTCTCCTGCTATTACGAAAATTGAACCGTTCAATTAATGGCTTTGAAAAATCACCCAAGCAGCTTAATTGGATGATTTTGATGGTTGTGCAAGGATAATTTACACAATCTGCAAGTTGTTTTTTGAACTGTTCAATCAAAAGGCAAAAATTATCCAGGCGGTAACCTGTTGGAAAATCATGATTCATAGAGTTAGTCAGCGGGCAGTGATAAATCCAAGGTATTCTCCGGCATTCCTAGTGCCCGCTCAATAAGCGACGCAGCCAGCCTTAAATGGCAGGTCATTTCTTCATCCGGAATTTTTTCACAAAAGGTGTCGCCCAAGCATAACATGATGGACATGATAAAGGTAAGCGCCGCCGGAAGGTGTGGAACATGAAAATATTGCTTGCGGACCCCTTCCTCGATAATCTTCAGCAGCCAGGGTTTCAGCAAGAGGGCGGCCTGGTGGAAGATTTTATTTTTTATATGCAGGTATTTTTCATCATAGAGAAAGTCGAGGAAGAGACCGTCTTTGTAGTGCGCCGTTCGAAAGCAGGCCTGCACCACAAATTCAAGTTTACGAGGCGGGAGCATGTCGGCAGACGAAGCCATATGGCTGATATCGGTAAAAAAATGAGCGATCTGGCGATTGATGAGCGCTTCCAGGATTTCTTCTTTGGACTTGAAGTAATAATAGAGCAGTCCTCGCGCGCCGCCGATCTCTTGGGCGATATCACTGATGGTAGTTTTCCGGTAGCCTTTGGCGGCAAACAGCGGTTCGGCCACATCTAAAATTTCATCCATTTTGATCTTTGGGTCTTGCGGCGGTCTGGCCAAAACAATTCCCCCATTACACGACTTAATTGAACAGTTCAAATTATATTGGGAGTAGATGATATTGTCAAGAATATTTTGTCACAGTTGGTTGGAATTGCAGCGTTTTTCCCTTGCCCCAATATACTACCAATACGTGCAAACAATACCAAAGAACTGCCGGAAGACACACAGCTTCACCTTTTTCCCGGGGCGTATCCAGAAGCGCCCCGGCTCTTCCTTCAGGTAAAATTGTCCAGGCTTCTCAATGGCCTGCTTCTCATTCTTCCCGAATTGCCTTAGCAGTTCTTGGCCATCACAGTTCTCCATCTTCCGCCCAAGGCAGGCACACCCGGCGGTCGCCAACGAGCCGTATGGCGGCGCGCCGGTAAGCGTCCTCCTCGTCGCGATTCTGCAAGGCCCGGCGGACGGCCTCGTGTTTCAGGGCAAAACTCCGCATGTCTTCCGCGTCTTCTTCGAAACGTTCGGCGGCATGGGAGAGAAGGAACTCACGGCTTTCTTCCGACGGAACGGCCGCCATGAGCATACCGAGGTGCCGCAGGCAAGCTCCCTGCGAACGGCGGTACTGGCTCCGTCCGGCGGCTTCACTGATCGCCGCGGCCAGCCGCCGGACGTATTCCTCCTCGGTCCGGCGCACCATCGCACAAACCCGGCAGTTTCGCGCATCATGCACCAAGCGCCGCACCGCCTCCCCCGCAGGGACGCCGGCGTTCTCCCGGAGCCGCCGGGCGACGCGCTCGGCCAGCCGGGCGTACCCGACGGAGGCGCCGTGCGGGGAAGACAGCGCCAAGAGCTGCCAGGTATGCAGCGGGCAAAACCCCAGCTCTTCCGCAAACGCCGCCTGGGCCTGCTCTTCGGTGCCGATTTGGTATTGCCAGTGGGCGAAAAAAGCCCGGGCCCGCTCCGCGATATGCCGGCAAACCGGGCAGCCCCTTGTTTGCAGGTCAGCCGCCATATCCATTGCCGCAGGAGCCGGCCCATCCGCAGCGGGTGTCGCCGGCGGCCCGGGTTGCACCGCTCCGGGTAAGGCGGCTTCACCCGCCGCCAGCTCCGCCATCCGGCCGCCCGCCAGGCGCTCCTGCAGCGCTTCCAGCTTCGCCCGCGCCTGGATCGCCGCAGCGGCGGCGCTATGGGGCTCACGCCCGACGGCGGATTCTTCTTGCATCGCCATGGCCCGGTTCTGTAAAGCGGCCTCGCTGAAAGCCTCCTGGGCCGCCTCGTCGTCCAGAATCCGCAGCGCTCTGCGGGCCACCGCGGCGAGGAAGGCGGCCGACTTCTCCTCGGCCAGAAAGGAAGCCAGGGCTTCTTCGAGGGCTTTCAGCCCGCTTTGTTCATAGAGAGCAGTGTTGCCGGACGTTCTTGCGGCAAGCCCCTGGCGGGCGGAGACGGGAAAGACCTTCACCGCCTCGCGCTCGATCTGGTTCCGGATGGTTTCAGTCACAAACCCTATCACCTGGCGCCTTTCTTCGTCCGCCACGAGATCGACCTTATTGACTACAAAGAAGATTCTGTCCACATAATCCCGGATGTCTTTCAGGAAAGCCAGTTCCGAACTCGTCATCGGCGTATCCGCGCCGGTCACGAAAAGCACGGCGTCGCATTCCGGGAGAAACCCGTAAGTGGTCGCCGTGTTAGCCGTAATCGCCGACCCCACTCCCGGAGTATCCACAAATTCGATCCCGCGACGCAAAAAAGGGACCGGCAATTCCACGCAAGCGGTTTTTATCTTCCTTTGATTGGAGGGGTTGCCTTCCTCGGTTACATAATCGGCAAGAGCGGCAACCGGCAATTCCTCGGGCAGGCTCCAGTCCTCGCGCCGGATCACCAGCCGCTCCGCCGGTCCGTACTTGAGCACCGTTATGGCCGAGGTGAGCGGCAAGACGCCGGTGGGCAGAAGCTCGCGCCCGATGATCGCATTCATCAGGGAGCTTTTGCCGCGCTTGAACTGCCCCAGCACCGCCAGGGTAAAACGGTCTTCGGCCAGCTTCACCAGCAGGTCCCCGCACTGCCGCTCGCCCTTCTCCCGCCCGAGGTCCGCCAGCGCCTCGCGCACAATGCGCAGTTGGCCGGCAAGCGCCAGTTTGGCCCGGGTGTATGCGCGCAGCTTCGCCAAGTCGGGATTGATTTCAGCTTCCGGTGAGGCGCCATCTTTATTTCGCATATCCATCTTCATTCTCTTCCTTTGGCCAAGATGATCGCAGCCCTTATCCGGCACTATGGAATATCCTGTTGTACAAATCCTCGCCAAAGCTGGTTTGCAAGGGTTCGCCTTCGACCAGTTTGAAAGTCCGCTCTCCGTCGGGCCGCCTTTCGGCCCGCAGGAAACCGGCGTTTTCCGGCTTTTGTTCATAGAATCCATGCGCCAGTTCATATAGATGGGTCACGAAGAAAACCTTGACATGCCTTTCCAGCAATGCGCAGATGATCTGCCGGGCTATTTCCGAGCCTTCCCGCTCATTGGTCGCGGCAAACGATTCGTTGAACAGGATCAGGGAATTCTCCCTGACATGGTCGACGATAGCGCTCATCCGGCCGAGTTCCTCGTCCAGTTTCCCGCTTTTCATGGTAACGTCCTCTTCCCGTCTGTAGTGGGTGAAAAGACCGTTGCCGATATTGGCGCAAAAGGCCTCCGCCGGAACAAACATGCCGCATTGCATCATCAATTGGGACAGGCCTATCGCCCGCAGGAAAGTCGATTTCCCGCCCTGGTTGGCTCCGGTGACCATCACGAGGTCTTTATCGTCGGCGTTTACGTTGTTGCCCACAACATTCTGCTCCATGGTCAAAAAAAGACAGACGTCGTACAAGCCCTTAAAAGAATGCCGGCGTTTCCCGGCAGCCACTGGGGCGGGGAAGGTCATCGCCCCTCCCCTGGGGGCGACTTTCTCCTGCAAATTCAAGCAACCGACGTAAAAGGCGAGTTCGGTCCGCAGCATGGTAAAAAAGCTGTTGATATGCTCGGCCGACTGGGCAAGCGCATTGGCCACCAGGTTGATTCCCCTGTCCTTCAATTCCCCCAGGGCCCTTGCCCCGGCTTCGTCGCGTTCATGAAGGCGCACGGTATAGGCAGGCGGCTTCTCGGCGAAAAGCCGTTCCAACCAGCTCCCCTTCTTTTCCTGCGGTTTATGAAGCAGGTAACCGGTGCCCTCGTTGCCTTTTCCCAATGCGGCGCTGATCAGGACGCCGTCGCGGAATTTCAATTCCCGCAGTTGCTCTTGGACATGAGCAAAATATTCATCGTCAAGCTCTGTCCTGAGCATCGCGAAAAACCTTCGGAAGCCTTCCGCCTCAAACTTGTCGGCATGCGCATCGGCAATATTCTTAAGTTGTTTCAGCATATCGAGAAACATCTGCAGCGCATCGCGCGAGCTATGCAGTATTCCTGCGGGATATCTGGTAAAAATGCCGAAATAAAAACTTTTTTGTTTCCTTTCAATGGCCTCTACCGCGATAGCGTAGATATTCCGCACAACGGCGGAATTCTTCAGGCAATCTTTAAGAATGGCTTGGCGGTAAAGGATGGCGTCCAGGTCATCCATACTGGACAGAACAGCTTTTCTGGCCACTTCCAATAAAAATTTGTCATCGGACGCCATGGCGTTGAACAGCGTTTTCAGTTCCAGGTCTTGCGTCAAAGTCTCTTCATGGAACGGCAGGTCCCGCTGCAGGTCAAAATCACGGTCCCTGTACATAAGAAAAGCCTTCATGATCTTATGCGCTCCTTTATCGACCCGTAAGTAAGCCGGTACTTTTCGGCAATGGCCATCGCATGGGCGAGCCCGTCGGCGGGCCTTCGGATAATTTTATAGGTCCGGAAAGCAGGATTCTCGGGAACTACCGTGCTGACCAGGCTTACGGTCTTCTCGCCCAACGAAGCCAATTCCTCGATGAAGGTTACGCAAACGCACAACAGATCCAATTCGCTTATCCTTTCCATGATTTTTTTGCCTAAAAGAACAGCGTCTTTCAACGTTGTGGAAGTGAAAATTTCATTCATGATGATAATGCTGTCCGGCGTGGCCTGCTCCAGAATATCGTGAATTCTGACCAGGTCATCCTGCAGTTTGCCGCGGAGGTTTTTGATGTCTTCTTCCTTTTCGAAATGCGTAAACAGCCTGTCGAACAGGAAGAGTTTCGCCGCCCTGCCCGGAACGGGGCAGCCGATGCTGGCCAGATAATGCAATTGCCCGAAGGTGCGGGCGAAGGTCGTCTTGCCGCCCTGGTTCGGGCCCGACACTACGAATATGCGCTCCTTGCCTTCCAGGTAAAAATCGTTGCACACGACGGACGAATTTTCGGCAAGGAGTTTATTGGCCAAGGCTAAATCAAAGCCTTCATCGACGTAAATCTCCTTGGCGGTATTGGAAACTTCCGGACAGCAAAATTTCAGGCCTGCCTGTTTGAATCTTGCGATATGCTCCAGATAGCCGATATAAAACTGGATTTCCCGATCAAAGGTCGCTATCGCCGGATCCAGGTAATTGCCGTTTTTCCCGCAAAACTCATCCAGCTTTGCAAAGAGGTCGGGATACAATTGAGCCACGAAATCCAGGATTTGCGCTTCGATGTGATTCATGCCCGACCCGGCGGGAAGTTTGACCCGGTAGTCTTGCACTGCGCCCTGCTTGAATTTCGCGAACGTCTCCTCCACGTCGACGCTGTAGTCGGTTTCGGATTCATATTTGCGAACCTTGATGGAGCCGTTCTTGATGAGCAGGCAGTATTTTACGGCGCCCAAATCGGCCTTGAGCTGTTTCGTCTCCGCCAGAAGCGCTGCAAAATCTCCGGTCCGGGCATAGTCCGAAATATATTCGCGGAAGGCCAAAAAGCCGCGCGATTTCAAATCGGCAAGCGCTAAATCCCGCACCAAAGAGTTGACGGCTTCGCAATACATGTCTACCGCCTCGATAAGCCACCCTTCTTTGTGGTAGCGGTAATAAAGCTTGTCTACCAGGGCGAGGTAGCGGCGCATTGCCCGCATTTTTTCCGCAAATGATGTTAACTGTTCAAACAGAATTTTGTTCTCAAGGTCCGCCATGATTTCATACCGGTATTCGATTGCGTCGGCATCGCGCAAGGAAGCGTAAAAAAACGGCTTTAGGTTATATTCCTGGCGGCCGGCCGTGATCGTGTCCATGACCTGATCCAGATTCAAATCGGCAAAAAAGGCGGGCGCTTCGAGCGCCTCGTGAATCTTGCCGGCCTCCGTTCCTGCAAAAAGAATGCTGGTAAAAGTCATCGGAAAACACCTCCTCGCCCTAAAAGAAGATTGTACAATTCAAAAACTCCTGCCACCCAACCGGCGCGAGCCGTTGCCGCCGGAGTGGAGTTGAGGCGGGCTCCAGCGCCAGTCTTTTGCTTTTCTATCCTGTTGCGTAATTACCGGAATACGCCAAGATAGACCACGGAAGTTGCATGAGCCAGCAACTGGGCCATGACCGCTCCGGCTGCCCATAGGGCGGCCAGATAGCTACGGCTTTGCCAGGACCCGGGATGTTTTTTCCCGCTTATCTCCATGAACAGCAAAGCCAAAAAAATCGCTATGGAATACATAATAAAGCTGAAAAAATACCCCAGTAAAAGCAGTAACATATCTCTGCCCCCTCTTGAATACCTGCGAGTAGGCTTTTCGGCTTATTCCCGGCTACCGGCGCTTCGGCGCCGTCTTCCCGTACTTGATTATTTCTATATCGTCGACGGCAACCAGGCCCTCCTGGATCACCTCATCCAGATAGGGCAATAATTTCGCAATATACTCCTCGCTGTCCACAATTTCGATAAGCACAGGAAGATCACAGGGCAGGGCAACCAGCTTGGCCATATGAATCCGGCTGGTGGCGCCGTACCCCATAAGGCCGCGAAAGACGGAGGCTCCGGCCAAGTCCAGTTCTTTCGCTTTCTGGACAATAAGACTGCAAAGCGCTTTTCTTTGCAGGCAGTCGGACTCGCAGAGATAAATTCTTACCCGTTTGGCCCTGCCTGTGATCTTCGGCATTGGCGCTCCTCCTAAAATGTTACTATCCCCTTGGCGCAAATTCCGCTCTATGCCGGGCAGCCGCTAACATATCGGCGCTGCCTCCCCTCTTAATCCCTGCCGTCGTCTGCCGGGACGATCGCCAATTCATTTTCGATTTCGGTAAACCGGGCAAAGGCCTCCCGCAGTTTTCGAATTTCTCGGTCCAAAGTATCCGCTTGGTCCCGACGCTTTTCCCAGGCGGCCTGAATCGCTCCCTGCGTGGCGGCCGTGGTCAAGCGAAGCTGCTCTCGCATGCCGGACGTAAATTGCCGGAAGGTGGCGTTCAGGTTCTGTAACGTTTCCCAGCGCAAATTTTCGACATTCTGGTCGACGAGAGCTTCGACCTGTTCTTCCAGCCGTTTCATGATTCTCGAACGCCGGACGGCGAGCGGCAGCAGCTTATCCATCCATTCAGGCGGAACCATGTTGAGGGAGGAAGGCCACTTATGCACTACCCAGTAGGGCTTCCTTTTCATTTGAAATACGTCCCTTGCAGCGGGGGCATGGTAAGGAATGGCGAACAACTCCGCCGCCGCCCGGCGTATCTCGCCGATCAGCTCCTCGGCCCGCTGCTGGTGGGGCTGTAAAACCTCGGTCACACGACGGTCAAAGGTTCGGGACATTTCCCCCAGCTCGCGTTCGAACAATTCCGGGATCGCTGCGGCGACAGCCCGTTCCAGGGCGTCCTGGTCCGGCAGGCCTTTAGGCGATGCCGCGGCATGCTCGCGCATGATCCCGCCAAGATGCTCGCGCGCCTTCCGGCGCAAATTCCCGGCTTGCTTCTCCAGATATTCCGACGTCCTGCGGCGGTCGCCTTCCAAAAGGTCTCCGGCCATGATGCTCTGGCGCTCCACTTCGCCCAGTTTGCGGCCAAGCGATTGCCGACAGTCATCCAGGTCCGCAAGCGGCAGTTGCAAGGCTTGGATCATGATCTCCAGTTGCATCTTGATGCCGGCCACTATGTCCTTCGTCTTTCTGGCGATCGCCTGATTCAGCATCCGCGTTTTCCCCTGAACCAAAAAATTCATCAGATGCTTTTCGAATTCGCCCAACCCGCTCTCTATCCACTTTCCGGCGTCGCCGCTCAACTTCGCTTCGAGTCCCCGGCGGGATGAAACGCAATAAACAGGCAGCTCGCCGCTGAATCCCGCTTCTTCGCGCAAAACGATCCGGAAGAATTCCAGGGCCTGCCGCTTTTCCGTTTCATTCAGATAATCCGCTTTATTGAAGAGAAAAATCAGGTGTTCGACCTTATTCCGCACCGCTTGGAGAAATTGCACTTCTACCTCGGTGATCGGCGGATCGGCGGAGGAGACAAACAAGGCCGCGTCGCACTGGGGCAGGAAGTTCAGCGTAGCTTCGGTATTATGCCGGAAGGTTGAACCGATTCCCGGGGTGTCGATCAAGACAACGCCTTGGGTCAAAAATTCCGACGGGTGAAAAACTTCAACCTGGCTTACCCCCAGGCAATTTTTTGGGTTTTCAGCCTCGGTGACAAACTTTGCCAGAAACGCGGACAGTTCTTTGCTATTTTCAGCCCGTAATCTTTCAGCTTCCCGGCCGTCGGTGAAGGACACCTTGGCGCCCATATCGTCTCCTCCGCGCACCAGTGTGGGAATAGCCGTCAGCGGCACCACGGCGGTGGGCAAAATCGCCTCTCCCAACATCGCGTTTATTAACGTGCTTTTACCGCGTTTGAACTGGCCAAGAACGGCCAGATGAAAGCGTTCCTCCTGCAAGCGGTCCTTCAGCTCGCAAAATTTCTCACGCTCCGGTACAAATTCCGGACCTAGCGCATCCACCTGCTCCATGGCGCAATCCATCAGCTCGCGAAGAGCCTTAAGGCGGCCCGGCATTCCCCTTCTTATCCTGTCTGGACACTTAACGCTCATATAAGCCTCCCTGGGCTGCGGTTTGTTCCTTGCTCCGCTAGAGTCAAAATAACAAAAAACTCCTACCAGCATTACCGTTGGTAGGAGTCATTACCGGTGCGCCCGGACTTGATGGCGAACTCCATCGCCCCAAACTTCAGTTATCCACCGGCTATACAGCCCTGGCCGCGGCCATCCCCAGCCAAGTGGCGAAAAAGCCCAGGATGAAATTCCCCAGAATGTTGTAGGCCGCCCATTGAAACTGCGCATCTTCCACCAGCTTCAACGTTTCATACCCGAAAGAGGAAAAGGTGGTCAATCCTCCGATAAAGCCCACCGCCACCAGCAAGCGCCAGTAAGGGTTGGCGATCACCCGTTCCGTCACTAGCACCATGAAGGCCCCGATCATAAAACAGCCAACGACGTTTACCAGCAATGTGCCGACCGGAAAGTCGCCGCCGAAGCGGTCGGACGCCCATGAGGACACCAGGTAGCGCATTACCGCTCCGATACTTCCTCCAATAGCTACTACAATGAGTTTCAGCATATATTGCACCTCGATGATCTTATTTTCTAGGCGGTTTATTGCCGTATTTGATTACTTCAATATCGTCAATAGTTACCATGCCTTCCTCCACCATCTCGTCCAGATAAGGAAGCAGCTTGGCGATATGCTCCTCGCTGTCGACAATCTCAATCAAAACAGGCAGATCGCTCGATAAATCAACAATTTTTGCCGTGTGGATCCGGCTGTTTGCGCCATAGCCCATCAGGCCGCGGAAAACACTGGCTCCGGCTAAATCCAGTTCTTTGGCCTTCAATACGATGGCATGGTACAAAGATTTCCCCTTCCAACGATCACTCTCACCGATATAGATTCGCAACCTTCTGGCAGAACTGGCTATCTTCGGCATATTTACCCTCCTAAATGCTGCGTTGATTCCGGCCTCGCCAAGCATCAAACACTTTGTTCACGCTCTTAAACCGGCTGGGACAATAAATTTTCAATTTTCATCAGAATCATTTCGATTTTTACTTTGATTGGAATTAGTGATGCATCCGCCTGAAGGGGGCTTTCGCTATTCCCGCAAGCAAAGGAGCCATATCCCGCTTCCAGTTGAGCCAAGCATTCCCGTAGTTCGTCCAATTCCTTCATTCGATTATTTCTCCTCACATCGCTAGCTATGAATTTACTTGACGACCAGCACCGGAACTTTGGAGTAAGTAACAACCTTTTGCGCTACGCTTCCGATAACGAGGTTCTTAAATCCCCCGATGCCGCGGGTTCCCATCACGATGACGTCGAAGCGCCGGTCATAGGCATGGCGGACGATGCTTTCCGCCGGATGGCCCCGCAAGACTTCGGCCCGGATCGAAGCGCCCTGTTCTTCGCCGAATTGAACGGCCTTATCCAGCAGCGGCCGGATATGCTTCTCGCCGTCGGCGTAAACTTCGTCGACTTCATCCATGCTCGGACTGAACTCGGGGGGCTTCACGACCGTCGCTACGACAATATCGCTCTGGTGTTTGCCAGCCAGCATGACGGCCCATTCCAGCGCCTTCTGGCTGCCTTGCGATCCGTCGTAAGCCACTAAAATCTTTTTAATTTCCATGCTCGGCACCTCTCTCCACCAATTTATGGTCCAGTTCCATAGGACTCTCTTCTTCCGCCCAAAGCGGGAAGAACCATTTCTGAGCGATGACGGTGGGTATCACGGCGCTGAGAATGACGGCGGCGATCAATACGCTGTACTGATTGCTGTCGATGTAGTTGTTCGACAGCCCGTACAAAGCCGAAATGCTGCCAAAAGTCAAACCCGTGCTCATCAGTAAAGTCGTATAAATCCCGGTCCGCTTGTCGTAACGGAACAGCCAGGTTGCCGGCAGAACGCCGGCGAATTTGGCCGCGACCTTTACGATTAAAAAGATCAGGATCGCGCCGGACATGGTATATAAAGCTGAAACCGACACCAAGGCCCCCGCCTTGATAAAATAGAACGGCGTAAAAACCGCGAAAACGATGGCCCGCATCTTGTGTAGCGTTTCCCGATATTGGAGAAAAAACCGGGCCATGGCCATGCCGATGATGTAGGCGGGCAGCACCGCCTCGCTGCCGCTGACGACAGCCAGATAGGCCAGCGCCAGTAAAACGAGAAAGATGAATTTGATTTCCGGCTCGCTTACCCGCCCGCCGTACCATTTAAAAACTCTGGCCGCCATGGGCGTTACAAGGAAAACCGCCAGGACCATGATCCCGGTAAACCACACCACCTTCAGGGAAAAGCCGGTAAACAGCAGGCCCAGCGCCAGCACGGTCCCGAGGTCGGTGACAAAACAGGCCGCCAGGATGCCCTGCCCGAGGCTGCTGGAAGCCAGCCCCGTCTCCACCATCACGGCGTAAACGACCGCGACCGAGGTCGTCGACAGGGCGATGCCGGCAATCTTCGCGGCATCGATGCTCCAGCCAAAACCGTAATAGGCAAAGGCCAGGCCGACGGCAAAGGGCAGCAGGAAGGAAAGAAGGCCGATTGCCAAGCTTTCCTTCATATTATTTTTCAAACTGTCCGGGTTGATTTCGGCTCCCGCCAAAAAAGTCAGGACAACCGCGCCAAAACCGGCCAAAAAATTCACCCAGGGTGTGATCTCGATCTGCATGGCGTTGCCGCCGACCACGCCCACCGCAATTTCCATGAGCGCCACCGATATCCCCAAGCGAATCGATATCACGGTGGCGATGAGGGCCAGGAGAATCCACTCTGCCGCAATCGCGAAGGTCTGTTCCATCATTACCTCCTCGGAGCTTGTTGCTGCTTTTCGTTTACAAGTACAAGCAAAAAACAAACTCCTACCAACTTTATTGGTAGGAGTCATTACCGCTTTTTCCGCGGGGTTATGGCGAACTCCATCGCCTCAACGCTAAAATTATGCTCAAATTATAACAGCAGCCGACCTGGATCGTCAACTAGCAAATCCTACTTGAAAGGGCTCCGGAATACGGCGGAGGCCCCCAGCTCCGCTTCGATCTCGAGCAGCCGGTTGTATTTCGCCACCCGCTCGCTCCGGCAGGCCGAGCCGGTCTTGATCTGGCCGCCCCCCATCGCCACCGCGAAGTCGGCCAGGAAAGTGTCTTCCGTTTCGCCGGAGCGGTGGGAGATCACGTAGCCCCAGCCGGCTTTGCGGCACAGGCCGATGGCCTCGATGGTCTCGGTCACCGTGCCGATCTGGTTGAGTTTGATCAAGGCTGCGTTCGTCGTTTTTTCTTGAATGCCCCGCGCGATAAACTTCGTGTTGGTCACATAATTATCATCCCCTACGATTTGGATGATATCGCCTAACGCGGCGGTGTGTTCGCGGAATCCGCCCCAGTCGGTTTCCGCCAAACCGTCCTCAATCGAAACGATGGAATACTTTTTGACCCATCGCTTGTAGAACTGGGTCATTTCAGCGCTGGTCTTTTTCCCTTGGCCGGATTTGGCCAAGTTATACATCCCGTCTTCGTAGAAGGAACTTGCCGCCGGGTCAAGCGCCAGGGCGATATCCTTGCCGGGCGCGTAGCCCGCGGCCTGGATCGCTTCGATAATGACCTCGCAGGCTTCGTCGTTGCTCTTTAGGCTGGGCGCAAAGCCGCCTTCATCCCCCACATTGGTCATATAACCCTTCCGCCCCAGGATTTTCTTTAAGGCATGAAAGGTCTCAGCCCCGTAGCGCAGGGCTTCGGCAAAGGTCGGGGCGCCTGTCGGCACAACCATAAACTCCTGAAAATCCACGCTGTTATCGGCGTGCTTTCCGCCGTTCAAAATATTCATCATCGGTACAGGCAAGCGGACGGCCTCGCTGCCGCCCAGATAGGCATACAGCGGAAGGCCTTCCGCCAGGGCGGCCGCCTTGGCCACCCCCATGGAGACGCCCAGTATGGCGTTTGCGCCTAAGTTTGCCTTGGTCGGCGTCCCGTCAAGCTCAATCATGATTCTGTCGACCCGGCTCTGAGCGGTTGCTTCTTCGCCGATCAGCCGGGGAGCGATCTTGTCGTTGACGTTGGCCACGGCCTTCAGCACGCCCTTGCCGCCATAGCGCCGCCTGTCGCCGTCTCTGAGTTCGATCGCTTCGTTTTCCCCCGTCGATGCTCCGGAAGGCACCGAAGCCGAGGCGGCAATGCCGTTATCCAGCAGCACCTTGACCCTTACCGTGGGATTGCCCCGTGAATCGAGAATCTCCATCGCCTTGACAGCCTTTATTTTGGCCATTTTTTCTCCTCCTTGCCTGATTTTGGAATGGTTGCGAGAAATCAAAAAAGGGCAATGAGTCCCACACAGTTCAACTGGTAGGAGTCATTACCCTAACGTTCAGGTTTTGATGAGCGAACTCCATCGCTCTCTTGAATTAATTCAATTGTAGCAGGAAGAGGCCGGAAGGTCAATCGTTACTTGGTGTCCATCCCTAAATTTACTGCTCCGCTTCGATCCGGACCTGGATTTCCGTCAGAAATTCTTCCGGCAGCATGGTTTCGTGATTATCAATCCTGTAGAGCTCGAAGGGGTCCCCCAAAATCCGGTAGCCCTTTTCCCCGGCATAGGCGAGGACTTCCCGCATCCGGTCGGCGCTCTGCCGGTAATTTCCCCGGTAATAAAGGGAGAGGTAACGGCCGGCCGGAAAAACAAAGTCGCAGTCTTTCGTTTTTTCCTCCAGGATAAAGAATACCGAGCGGAACAGGCCGAACACGCCCTTGTTCAGATCCTCCATGGACAGGAAAGCCCCCAGAGGCTGGTTGCCGAACAGGTGCATCTTGTTTTCGTGCCGCCGGTGGAGCTTCTTGAAGGCGAAGTCCATCTCCTCGTCCCTGGTAATGTCGGCGTTCAGTTGCAAACAGAAGCGCTCGGGAAACGGGCTGACCATAAAGACGCCGGTAGGAACCTGCGCCAGGCTTTCCAAAGAGCTCATCCGTTTCCGGATGGATTGCATCGCGGCATTGAGGGCCTTCAGCTGTTTTTGGATCAGTTGCTGCTCGTCCCGCAGCAGAGCCATCGTGTTGCCGACGCTCTGCTGATCCAGGTACTCCTTGATCTGCGCCATGGAGAACCCGAGCTGGCGCAGGTCGCGGATGATATTCAGCTTGTAGATAGCCTTGAGACTATAAAGCCGGTAGCCATTTGCGCCCCGGCGGGGCTTCAGCACCCCGATCCGTTCATAGTAGCGCAGGGAATCGACCCCGATCCCGTAGAGCTTTGAAATTTCGCTGATCGTATAATTATCTTTCATAACGGCTCATCAACCCCTCAAGAGCGGAAACCGGGCGCTTGACATTGGTATCGTGCCAGGGTTTACGCTATATTTGTAGCCGCCTGCAGGGCTACAATAAGGACTACCAAGGGTTGATATTATTATGTCATTAAAAAAGCAAAATTTCAACTTGGAAGAACAGCGCCAAACGCTGTTTACTCCCGGCCGGACCGCGGCTATCCTGGCCGGAGCGGCCATCCTCTCGTTCGGGATCCACAATATTCATCAGCAGACGAACATCACTGAAGGCGGCGTGCTGGGAATGATTCTGCTGCTCAATCACTGGTTCGGCCTTTCGCCGGCCGTCATCACGCCGGTGCTGGATATCCTCTGCTACGCTTTCGCGCTTCAATACCTCGGCAAGAACTTCCTCAAGGTCTCGCTCGTCTCCACCCTCAGCTTCGCGGGCTTTTTCCGCCTGTGGGAACAGTTCCCGCCGCTGCTGCCCGACCTCTCGCCCTATCCTCTGGCGGCGGCGCTTTTGGGCGGCGTCTTCGTCGGCACCGGTGTCGGCCTGGTAGTGCGGCAAAAAGCCTCCTGCGGCGGCGACGACGCCCTGGCGCTGGCCGTCGCCAAGCTCACCGGCTGCCGCATCTTCCGGGCGTACCTCGCAACCGACGTCATCGTCCTCCTGCTCTCGCTCACCTACATCCCGCTTCGGCATATCGCCTTTTCGCTGGTGACGGTCACAGTCTCCTCCTTATTGGTCGACTTCATCCAGGACTTTGGCTGCCGGAACCAGCCGGCGGAGGCGGGAGAAACCCTGCCTGACCGCGCTGCGGCCGCGGGCGGTACAGCCGGAAAGTTGCAGCAGCATGCCGGGAAAGACCGGGCGAACGGGCCGCAACGAAGACTCCCGACCAAGCTCTGACGCGACCTCTAGCCCACCTGAGCCGGAAAGCGGCGAAATGCCCACAGAGCCGGTTCTTTTACGCCTATTGCCGCCCCATTGCCGTGGCGGCTTTTTTGTCGCCGCCAACGCGCGCGCCGGCCGCACTTCGTTTCGCTCTCCGCCCGGCAGAGGCAATGCCTAACGGTAGATATGCTCCAAAGTCAGCGGCAAATCATTATTCAGCCCCTTGGAAAACAAAATCTGATGGACATTCAATCCCGAAACGCGGAAGGATGCCGCGCAGCCTTGCAGGTAGAGGCCCCACATCCGGACGAAACGCTGGTCGAACTTCTTCCTGATCAAATCGATATAGCGGCAAAAGTTTTCATGCCAGTGGTCAAGAGTCATGGCGTAATGCATCCTCAGGCTCTCGGCATGCACCATGTGAAAGCCGTATTCCGGCAGCAGCCACATGGTTTCCCGCAGCGAAGGAACATACCCGCCGGGGAAGATGTATTTTTGCATCCAGGTGTTACTCGGCACATCCTCGGTCGTATGGGTGATGGTATGGAGCAGGGACAAGCCGCCGGGCGTCAGCAGCCGGTTTATCTTCGCCATATATTGGGGCAGGTTTTCCTTGCCGACGTGCTCGAACATCCCGACACTGACGATTTTATCGAATTGAAGCTCTTTCTCGTCCAGATCCAGGTAGTTGGCGACTCTTACGTCGGCCTGGTCCGCCAGCCCCAGCTCCGCAATCCTTTCGCGCGTGCCGTGATACTGTTCTTCGCTCAGCGTGATGCCGAGCGCCTTGGCGCCGTACTCCCGGGCCGCCTTGATAATCAGCCAGCCCCAGCCGCTTCCGATATCCAGCAGCCTTTCCCCGGGTTTCAGGTTGAGCTTTTTCAGAATATGGTCCAGCTTTTGCAGTTGGGCCTGGTGCAGGGAGTCTTCCGGCGTTTTAAAATAAGCGCAGGAATAGCTCATCGTCTCGTCGAGCCATAAAGAAAAGAAATCATTGCCCAGATCATAGTGATGCTCGACGTTCCTCTTCTGCTGCAATTTATCGGCTACACCGTTGACGATTTTCAGCATGAAGCCTGCCGCCGGATTGCCGGTGAAATACTGCTGGTTGTCGTTTATCATTCGCAAGGCGTCTTCCAGGCGGCCCTGAAAGTCGATGACCTCGTCCATGTAGGCTTCGCCCAAAGCCACCAGGGGATCTTCGACATTAAAGCCAAGGGGCGGCTCTTGCTTGAAAATCAGGGTAAAATAAGGCTCTTGATCGCCATAGCTCGCCCTCTCTCCGTCCCAGTAGACTACCTCCAATCCTCCATGGTGGATTTTATCAAACAATGACTTGATAAGCGTTTTTTTCATCTTTCGCGCCTCCCCACTGAACCGTATTCCATCGGTTGCTTCAGTGGCCATATTTTCTTCCCTATTTTTCACTTTATTCTTTTTATCAATTACCAATCCTTCCCAAATAAAGAATATTGACCAGAATATTCCAAAACAATTTGTAAAATTTTCCATGCCATTAATAAAAAGGGCCAGCAATAACATAAGTCAACAAATCAATTTTTAAACCTGTTTAGCTTTTCGAAACATATTTGGGATATTCTTAGTAATTCCAAAGGCAACTAAAAGCCTGCCGTTTTGGTTAACCCCGGCTAGCGCCACGCTTGGAATGATGTCTACATATATTGGCAGTCCGGATTTAATGTCGTATAATATCAAATAGGAATATTACTATTGTCAGCGCCTGCTGGCTTCGAATACTGTTGATAAGGAGAATTTGAGGTGAAGATCTGGATACTTACCTTTCTTTTTATAGTTTTTATTTCTCCCCCGGCCCAAGCCCATCCTCATGTTTTTATTACTCCGAAAGCGACCTTGGTCCTGAATGGTCACGCTGTATCGCAGATCAACGTCGAATGGGATTTTGACGATATGTCCTCGGCGCTGTTTTTTGAAAGCTGCGGCTCAGACTCTGCAGCAATCTGGAATCTGGTTTTTCCTGAGAATCAATTGCTGGTCAATGGTGGCCAAGCTCCCCGAATCGGTTATTATACCACTGTTGAAATCGATGGGGTGCCTGTAGCAAATCTGACGCCAGCCTATTTTACGGCAAACTATGTGAATGGGATTTTGCGTTGCCAGTTCACGTTGTACATTAACCGGAATGTCGGTAATACCATGAAAATCTGGTTCGACGACCCCACAACCTATAATGCGTTCGATATCCAAAGCGGAAACTTCCAGTTCGTGGATCAAAGCGGAGCCTCTCACGGATTGCAGCAACAAACGGAAGACAACATCGATAAGATGTTCCTTTCATGGTAAGTGAGGATTTATGAAACTAAGACTGACTTTCAGCCTATTAATTATTCTTTTCATCCACTGCCCGGTCATGGCGAACGCTCCTTCACCGCCGGATCGGCTCGCGGCAAAGCCGGCGATTTTGCAGCAAGCACGCGATTCATTCCAGCATAACGCTTTGCTGGTTGAACTTACAAAACTGCAACAGGATCTAAATAAAAATATTGCCGTGAAAATAAAGGAGCTAAAACAACAGAAAGATCCTCTGCTGCTTTTTTCCGGGCTGGCTATTGCTTTTATTTACGGCATTTTTCATGCCCTGGGGCCCGGTCATGGAAAATCCATTATCTCCAGTTGGGTTATTGCGCAGCGACGAAGCTTAGGCACGATCTTGCTGGTTTCCGTTTCGGCCGCAGCCTTACATGCGTTGACCGCCGCGCTGATTGTAGGCTGCACCTACATCCTGTTAGGTAAATTCGCAACAGTCAGTACGCAACAACTTGATGTATATTTGCAAATTGCCGCAGCGATTTTGGTGATAGGTATCGGCTTGGCCCTGCTTGTTCCGCTGGTTTATACCGGATTAACCAGGAACCGGTTTCATCCGGAGCCCATATCGCCCGGACCCTCGGGAAAACCCTTTGCCGTTGCTCTTTCTATAGGGATTGTACCTTGTCCGGTCACGAGTGTAATATTAATATTCTGCCTAACGCTAGGTCTCATCTGGCAGGGAATCCTGTTGGTCCTTTCCTTCGCCGCCGGTATGGGATTGAGTCTCGTCGCCGTTGCTTGCTTGGTGTGGTTGCTAAAAGAAAAAGTAACAATCCCAAAGCTTTCCGGCTTCCACTATGTACTCACACGTGTCTTTCCCATAGCCGGAGGAATCTTCCTCGTTGTAATCGGCTCAACGCTCCTATGTTCTTTGCTGTAAGAACTGATTATAATTGGCCGCCATTCAAAAAGAAAGCTCTGTCTCACAATAAAGTGGCACAGAGCTTTTCTCTCTATCATTACTGATCGTTGGACCAGGCAACAGCCATGCTCCCTATCCCGCCTTTGATCATCCTCCTAATCCTGAGAGTATTTGATGAGCTATGGGCACAAAACGCTTATGCTCAGGTTTCGCATATTGGATAAAAGACCGAAAATCGCCGGCTGCCTGTTGTTGATCGCCTTTTTTCGAAAAGCACAACGCCCGTCCATAATAGGCAAGCGCCTCTTGCGGGGCCATCCGGACAGCTTGGTCAAAATCTTCCAGCGCTAAATCCCATTGATCTTTTTTTATATAAATAAATCCGCGGCCGATCCGTGCTGCCGCCAAATGAGGATGTATCGTTAAAGCTTGCGCAAAATCCGCGAGAGCCTTATCGAATTCGCCTTTATCATAATAAACCTGGCCCCGGTTGCTATAAGCAAAGGCGGAGCGGGAATGGAAGGTCAAAGCCTGGTTGTACTGAGCCAGAGCCAGATTCAACTGCTCTTTCGTATAATGCGACAACATCTGTTCCGGTATAGCCTTGCCTGACACCTTGGCCGGCGATGGCCCCGGCGAAATATCGCTCCGCTTTTTTCCCGCCTGGTGCGGCTTTGAGGATGTTTCCCCGCTTTTCAGTTCCTCGGCGGGAGGAGCTTCCCGCTCCGGCGGCTCCTCCGACGGCGCATCGATCTCGGCAGCGTCGGCGCCAAGCTCCATCTCCGTATATTGTTCTTCCGGGGATGCTGCAGGCGTATGGCTCATTGCCATCCAACCGCCCCCGGTCAGCAGCAGAGCGTGGAGAAAGAAAGATATCATTACGGCTTTGTACCAACACGCATTCCTCGGCATGCCATCATCTCCAAAATCGCTAAGTTCGCTAAACAATTACGTGTTGCACCGCTATTCTTTAGCGCTTTAATTCAGTGGCCACCGTGATTTTCCGTACGCCGGCCTTTTTAAGTTCATCCAATATGCCAATAACCTTGCCATATTCAACCTGACGGTCGCCTCGCAGGATAAACGCGGTTTCCGGGTCGCGCAAAAGCTCGGCCTGAATGCGAGCCGCCAATAATTCCGGGGGGATTTCTTCCCGGGTGAAGATAATATTGGCCTGGGCTGTAATCGTAATCGTCGCGAACGAAGCCTGGCTCGCTTGGGCTGACGACGCCGGCGGCAGGGCTACGGAAAGCGTATTTTGTTCAACCATATAGAGGGTGCTCATCATAAAAAAGACCAACAAGAAAAAGATAATATCGATCATGGGAATAATCATGATCTTCGGCGGATTCCGGCTGCGCAGCCTACTGAGCTTCATGCCGCGACCTCCGCGGAATGGCGCTTAGCACATAGCTTGCGATTCGCTCCATATCGGAAATCGCCGTGTCGGCGCGGTGCGAAAAATAGCTGTGCGTGACCAGCGCCAAAATAGCTACACATAAGCCCGTTGCCGTGGCGATCAGGGCTTCGCCCACTCCGCCGGTAATCACCAGCTGCTGCCCCCCTTGGATGGTAAGCACGCTAAACGATTGAATCATGCCCGTCACGGTTCCCAACAGCCCGAGCAGCGGCGCGAGGGTCACGATGGTATCCAGGTACGCCAAGCGGTGTCGCAAATCAGTGACAGCTATTGCTGCTAGACCATCCATCGTTTGTTCCAACTGCAGGCGGTCTTCAAACGGCCGCCGCAAGGCTTGCGCCATCATGTCCGCCGGAATCCCTCGGGACCGCTCGCAGATTTCTCCGGCCTTTTCCCAGTTTCCCATTTTTAGCTGGTCATCCAACATCGCCTGCAGTCCTTTTACGTCACTCCGCGCATGCCGGAAATACAGGCCCCGTTCTATGGCAATGGCGACAACCATGACTGAGCATAGCAGTAACGGCCACATAACTAGGCCGCCTTTAAAAAATATTGCAATGGCATGACTGAACAATTCCACTTTTTCCAACCTCCGCCCCACGAACTAAAAGTATGAAACATCACGCCGAGTGACGTTTCATACCTCTAAATCGAGCTATCTGAATTTAGCTGTCGACCGGTCCCATACCGCCGGCGCCGCTATAGGTCATTGTCCTTGCAGTGACAATGACCATTTCCATGGCAAGCTCCGCCACCGCCGCAACCGCAACCTGCCTTTCCATGAATGCTCTTCCAGCTTAAATAGGCAATGCAGCCGATTGCCAGTACGCCGATGCCGGCCCAAACCACCGTATCCAATATATGATTCGCCTCTGGATTGACCTCTTTTTAAAAAACATATTTTAAACACTTCTATAATCTTGCTTGTCGGGAAAATCGCCGATCTCGCAAAACCTTGCCGGACAAAAGACGCTTGACCAGCCAGTCAGCGTCTTTTGTCCACTCTGCCGAATTACAAAACTGCCCGGCAGTAATATCGGCTCTGCCCGAACATCAGGTAATGACCTGACGATCTAACTTAATTAACCCCAAGCGCTATTTTCAGGTTAGTTAAGTTCATTCTCATTTCGGTAATGTAGTTCGCTCCCTGGGCGATTTCTTCATCAGTCAAGCCCTCGATGGGATTCAGCACCAGGGTCTGCGCCCCGGCTTCACTGGCGATGACCTCGGATAACTTCGGGCTGACCAGGGTTTCAAAGAAAATATAGCGGATTCCATTCGCTTTCACATAACGGATGACTTCCGCCATCCGCTGTGGCGTCGGCTCGGCGTCCGGCGCCAGCCCCATGATCGCTACCTGCTGCAGCCCGTACCGTTTGGCCATATAGGCAAATGCCGCATGCGAGGTGACAATCTGCTTCCGGGGCGCATTGCCGAGGATTTGATACTCTTGATCCAGCGCCTGAAGCTCGGCTATGTAATGACTGGCGTTGCTTTTATAGTAGCTGCCGTTAGCCGGGTCCATGGCCGAAACCGCATCGGCGATGCCCTGCACGATAGCCTGAGCATTGACCGGGTCTAACCAAATATGCGGATCGCTAATACCGGCCGGGGCCGGCTCCCCTTCCTCGGTAAACTGAGCGGCAAGCACATTCACATAGTCGGAAGCCTTGACCACTTTTTTCCCCTTCAGGACAGAGCCCTGGAGCTTATCGATCCATTCCTCCATGCCCGCCCCGTTATAAACAAACATTTTGGCGTTCTTGATCTTGATCATGTCGGCCGGTGCGGGTTCCCAGTCGTGAGGTTCCGCGCCCGCCGGGACCAACAGCGCCACATCGGCCTTATCCCCGACCACCTGCTTGGTAAAATCGTAGAGCGGATAAATGGTTGTGACAATCGTGGGCTTGGCCGCCAAACCAAGACCGGACGTAAATACAACCATCAGCAGAGTCAAGCAAAGAATACCGAACAACCTTTTTCGCATTTTTTCTCCCTCCAACTAATAATATTATTAAATAGTAATTTTACTAATTGAATTGTACATCCCATTTTTTCCCATGTCAAGAGGGCCATCCGGCTTATATTTTCATTTTGCCGCGCGATACCGGTCAAGAACAGCCTGCCTCAGCCCAAATGACAGGATAAATAGAAAAACAGCGCTGAGCACAATGGTCCCGCCGGATGCGAGGTTGAGATAAAAAGAACCTACCAGGCCGCTTACGACCGATACCTCGGAAATAAGCACCGCATTTACAATCGTGTTTCGAAAGCCCGCCGAAATTTGCAGGCTGGCTGCAACCGGCACAATCATAAGGGCAGCCACCAATAAGACTCCCACGATCCGCATGGAAATAGAAACGGTCAAAGCGGTAAGAAGCGCAATGACCAGATTGATCTTCCGCACCGGCAAACCGCTTACAACGGCAGCCTCCTCGTCAAACGTCGTAAACACCAGTTCCTTGAAAATATGGCGCATGACGAGCAAAACAACTGCCGCCAGCCCTACAATGACTTGAACGTCCAGGAGATTGACGGTAACAATGCTGCCGAATAAATAACTCATCAGATTCACATTGTTCGCTCTGGACATGCTGCTGAACAAGACCGCCAGCGCCATGCCGGTATAGAAAAAGATGGCAAGGATCATATCCGCAAAGGCAGGCCGCCTGGCGCGCAGTTCCTCGATGCCCAAAGCCGCGGCCACGGTAAAAATGGTGGCGCTCATGACCGGATATATTCCCAGCAGCCACCCCGTGGCAACACCTGCGAAGGCAATATGGCCAAGCCCGTCCCCGATTAAGGATTGCCGGCGCATAATGATGAACATCCCGATGACAGGGCAAATAAGCCCGATCGATATCCCGGCGATAAACGCCCGTTGCATAAAATCAAACTGGAAAACTTCAGGCATGACTTCCATCTCCTACAGCGTCGCTCGGCTCACGGCCTTTATTCTTCGGACATATCCCGGGTTTCCGAAACGTTTCTGAACTGCCGTAATACTCAGCCCCCTTATTTATTTTGATCACTTTACCGGCATATTGGGCGATACCCTCCACGTCATGGGATACGACTACGATCGTAGTCTCCAGACTGCTATTCAGCTTCCGCAGCAACGCATAAATGGCGTCTGTCGCCGCACTGTCGATACCGGCCGTAGGTTCGTCCAGCACTAAAATCGCGGCTTGGGCGGCCAATGCGCGGGCAATCATGACCCGCTGCTGCTGGCCGCCGGAAAGCCGGCCGATTATATCCCGCCTGTGCTCGTACATCCCGACCCATTCCAGCGACTGCCGGATGATTTCCCGGTCTTCCTTCCGGATATCGCGCCCCATTCCCAACGCGGCGACCCTGCCCATTGCGACAACCTCGGCGACAGTCGCCGGAAAACTGCGTTCCCGCAAAGGATTTTGCGAAACATAAGCGATCCGTTGCCAATTCCGAAACGCGGCGACCGGTTCTCCGAGGATCTTTACCTGTCCGGATATCGGCCGCAACAAGCCGACACACAGCTTCAGCACCGTCGATTTACCCGCTCCGTTGGGGCCGATCATCGCGACGAAATCGCCCAGCTCCACTTTAAAATTAAGCCGGTCCAGCACGATATTGTTGGGATACGCAAACATCACATCTTCCAGTTCAAATGCATACATCAGCCTCTTTCCCTCCTCCCGCTGCTCGCCGGGCAGGTCTGCATGCCGAACAATAGCCGTAAAATTCGAGGGAATATCTGCAGATTATAAACCCTGACCCTACGGCCTCATTTAAAACAGTCAGATCGACAAGTTCATTGTCCACGCACCGGATCTTACCGCAACTGAGACATACCAAATGGGGGTGCGGCGACGCCGTAATTTCAAAAACACTTCCGTCCCCCTTGGGAAGATGGATTTGCTGAAGGATGCCAAACGCGCTGAACAAGTTCAGGTTACGATAAATCGTGTCAAAGCTCATATCCGGGTGCGCCCGTTTCACTTTGTCAAACACCTGTTGGGCGGAAAAGAACTGGCCGCATTTTGCGAGCGACTCAAGAATCGCTTTCCGCTGCGTGGTAACCCGGCAATCTTTTTCTCTGAGAAACGTTATGATTTCGTTCATAATCGCTCTTCCTACAGCTTTTTTAATTAAGATTATTCCTATTTAATATTTTACCTATTTACACCTCAATAAGCAATACCTGGAAATCAAATTTAAAATGGATGGATAACTCCTTCCTTGACTGGAAGAAATTTGGTGCTATACTGTAATTAATAATAATATTATTTAGTAATATTATTATTAACATTAATCCGTCGCTAAGGAGGAGTCTATCGTGTTTCAGGACAAAACGCTGATTTGCCGTGACTGCGGTGCCGAATTCGTGTTCACGGCATCGGAGCAGGAGTTTTTTGCGGAAAAGGGTTTTACAAACAATCCCAGCCGTTGTCCCGCGTGCCGGGCCCGCAGGCGTCAAGAGCGAGCTGGCGGTAATGGCCGGCCCGAAAGGGAAATGTTCGAGGCGATCTGCGCTGAGTGCGGCGCAAAAACCCAGGTTCCCTTCCGTCCTAGCGGCGCTCGCCCCGTATACTGCAGGGATTGTTTCAATAAGCTGAATCGACGGTAAAAGCCATTTTGCCGCAATGGAACTTTTTCGTTTTTCACCGGATGTAGGCGGCGGCCTGGCCGGCTAGGGCGTCGGCCAGCCAGCGCGGGTGCATGTTCATGATGCCGGCCGGCAGTCGATCCAAGGCAAAGAAGGCCGCTTGGCCGATTTCCTTCCTGTCGGCCCGCAATTCGCCCCCCGCGGCCCGGCACAAAAAGCACAGCGTGATAAAGTGGGCAACGTCGCCGGACGGATAGGCAAAAACCTGCGATACGGGATCCGAGTACACCCCGATCAAGCGTTGGACGTCCACGGTCAAGCCCGTTTCCTCCCGCAGCTCTCTTCGAATGGCTTCCGCGACCGTTTCGCCGATCTCGACGTGCCCCGACGGGAGGCTCCACAGGCCGTTATCGTTGCGTTTCACCAGCAGCACCTCGTTTTGGCCGTTAAGCAAAACCGCCGCCACGCCCGCCCGGATGCTGTCCGGCCAGGGAAAGGCCGGCTGCCGCCACCGCCGCACGCTGCGGCGCGGGGCGAACAAGGCCGCCAGGTCGGGGATCACCGCGTCGGGCCGCCGGTAGTCCCGCTTGAGCGGGAAAGGGCGCCGGCCCTTGGCCACCAGTATGGCATCCATCCCCTGCCGGTGGGCCCCCAATATGTCGGTTTCCGGGGTATCCCCGATCATCACGGTCGGCGTGCCTGGGGCAACGCCCCGCATGGCCGCCCGGAAAAGCTGCGGGCCGGGCTTGCCGATCACGATGGGGCTCTTCCCGCTGGCCGCCCGCACCGCCGCCACGACGGCTCCGGTCGCGGCGCGCCGCCCGTCCGGCCCCGGAAACGACGGGTCGGCATTGGTGGCGATGAACCGCGCGCCTCTATCGATATAGCTCACGGCCTGCTGAAGCTGCCCGAAGGTCGCTCCTTCGTCGTAGCCGATGACAACGGCCTGGCAGTCGCCGCCGGCGTTTATGGCAATGCCTTGGGACCTCAGCTCGCTGAAAAGCCCCTCCGTGCCAATCACAAAAGCGCGGGAAATACCGTTCTCCGCCAGATAACCGGCGGTAGCCCACCCGGCGGCGACGATCTCCTCCCGGGCCGCCGGTATTCCCATAGCCGTCAGGCGGTCGCTCAGTTCTTGCCGGGTCGGCCGCGGATCATTCGTCAGAAAATAGACTTTCTTACCGAGCTCCCGCAGCCTGCCGATGCATGCCCGGCTCCCCGGCAAAGCCCGCTCGCCGAGATAAATCACGCCATCGAGGTCAAACAGAAAAACTTCATATTGATCGGCGATCATAACCATTCCTCCCCAAAAAAACAAGCCCGGGCGGACGTCTTGGCGCACTTAATACGCCAAGCTATCCCCCTCGGGCTTTTTGTGCCAATAGGTGCCCCCGCAAAGCGGGCTGTAGCGCTCGGTCGCGGCCCTTTCATAAGGCGGAACCCCAGCTACCTATCCAAGCTTGGTAAAATACTATTTTTTAGATTATTATAGCATGGCCGAAGGCGACCTTACAATCGCCCGGGGCTTGTCGACGGCCCCGCAAGCGCAGCGGTTAATTCGCTTCAGCATTTACCTTTTTGACAATATTAACGACTTGCTGGTTTGCGTCCGCCATTTCATCATT
>DLGF01000006.1 GCA_002482545.1 Sporomusaceae bacterium UBA7701 | reverse complement strand
AAGGAGGCGACTGGCGTCGCTTGGATTGAGTCCCTGTTCCTTCTGACGTCAAGGCAGGAGGACCGTTACGATGGGTGTAGGCGATGGTCGGTAACGTAGACGGGAGCAGGACTTTGCAATTGTTTGGCTAATAACAAGTAGTTATTAGCAGTTATTGATAACCTAGTAAATTTCTCTGTTCTCTGCAGCTATATCAGGAAAGTAGGTAAACGATGAACAACGAGCGGGTCAGGCGACTGACCGGGATTGCATTGGTTAATCTGGCCACGGTGGCGTGGGCTTCCAATATGGTTTTGGGCCGGGTGCTGAAGGATTCTGTGGGGCCGCTGACAATTTCCTCTTTCCGGTTCCTGGTCGCCGCCCTCATTTTTTTCGTCCTGCTCCGCAACCAACCGGCCAGGGAGCTGCAGTTGGGTAACGACCGCTGGCTGCTTGCCGCGATGGCTGCTACCGGGGTGGTTATTTTTTCGCCGCTGCTTTATCTGGGGCTGCACTTTACTGCGGCGGCGAACGGGACGATTATTAACGGGCTGGCGCCGCTGCTGACCGGCCTTTTTGCTACCTGGCTCATCCAGGAGCCTATGTCTTCCAGGCAGATCGGCGGGGCGATGTGTGCACTGGCGGGGGTGCTGATTCTGATTTCAGGCGGCTCCTGGGATTTCTGGCAGACTGCCCGTTTTAATGCGGGAGATATCATTATCCTGATCGCGGTCGCGTTCTGGGGGCTGTATTCGGTTATTGGCAGCAAGGTCTTGCGCCGCCGCTCCTCGGTTTCCGCAACCGCCTATTCGACTTTTATGGGTTTGCCGGTGCTGGTGCTCCTCACTTTCTGGGAGCTGCAGACTGTGCCGCTGGCGATTGACTATAAAGTGTTTGCCATTCTTGTCTATCTGGGGATCGTGCCAACCGCTGCCGGCTTCTACGCCTGGAATGCCGGGGTGGCCCGGTTAGGCCCGAGCGGAGCCATGGTTTTTTACAATACCCTGCCGCTCTATGGAACGATTCTTGGCTGCCTTTTTTTGGGTGAAACGATTGGAATGCCCCACATAATCGGGGGGATACTGATTGTCAGCGGCGGTTTATGGGCGGCGCGCAAGGGAGAGGCGAAGGGAAAATAGAGCTATCCGAGGTGGGAGCATGGAACTGAACAAAATCAAGGATGATATCTACTATATTGCGGGTGCGGTCAATTTGGGGTTGGTCGTAAAAGGGCGTGAGGCGCTGCTGATCGACGCGGCGCTGGATGACAGCGCGTCCCGCAAGGTGAGGCGGCTCTTGGAGGAGGCCGGACTTACCCTGAAGGCGCTTGTCATCACCCACGCCCATGCCGATCATTATGGCGGGGCGGCTTATCTGGCCAAGGCCACCGGCGCGAAAGTCTTCGCGGCCATGATGGAAAAAAGCGTCATGGAAGTTCCGCTTTTGGAGCCGGTCTATCTGTTTGGCGGAGCTTACCCGCCGGCAGCCCTGCGGACCAAGTTTTTTAACGCCCCGCCGGTGGCCGTTGACGGGGTGGTGCGGCCCGGACCCGGCAGTATCGAAGGATTTTCCCTTGAAATTGTGGATTTGAAGGGCCATTCCCTGGGGCAAATCGGTGTGGCGTGCGACGGAGTGCTGTTTTGCGCTGATGCGGTGTTCGGGCAGGAGACGGTGGTAAAACACGGCGTTCCGCTCAATGCCGATATCCGGGCCACGCTGGAGACCTTTGAGCGGCTTCGGACCAGCCGCTACGAATACTATCTGCCCGGCCACGGGGAACTGGCAAGGGAGATCTCGTCCCTGGTCGCCGTGAATGAAAATGTCGTGAGAGGAATCATCGACAGGCTGATTGCCGTGTGCGAGACTCCCCGGTCCATGGAGGACATTATCGCCGCGGTCGGTGACAGCGCGGGGCTGGAGATCAAGAATACAGGAGCCTATTATTTGACTCACCTGACAGTTTTGGCCTATGTCGGCTATCTGCTCGACGAAAAGCGGCTGGCGGCGGACTATGCGGGCAACCGCCAGGTGTTTTACCGGATATAGTTTCTGCGGCAGGGGCGCTCCTTGAGTTGACAGTGCGCCTGAGCCCAGTGATGCCACGACAAAACAGACCTGCGGCTGGCCGCAGGTCTGTTGCTTTTGGGCGCTCAATAAGCTTTACGGCATAACTCATCCCTATATTGGGAGAAGAGGCGCAAGTGATGTTCCTCATCGAGAATGATCCGGTCCAAGAGTTCCCGGATAAAGGGATCATGGATATCCCGCTGATGATTCCGGTAATTGCGGAGGGCATCCATTTCTTGCTTCATATTGGCGGTCAGTTGGTCATACAAGTCATTGCCGTAATATACGAATCTGGCGTCCCAGAATTGGACGCCCTGGCGGTTGGCGCAGCAGATAACGGGGGGCGTTCCGAGCAACTGAATGGTTTTGCCCAGCAGTTCCAGATGGTGCATTTCATTTATGGCGATCATACGCGCCGTCCGGGCCACTTCGGGGTGGCTGCAATAGAGGGTGAGATAATGATAGATATACTGGCTGATCGCTGTCAGTTCCCCGGATATGCCGGCGTAATCATGGAGCAGAAGCTTGGCGTAGCAGTCATTTTCGCCAAGGACTTTGGGAGCCGGATAAGGATCGGGCAGCAGTTGCGGATGATCCTGGTCCATCGAAACCTCCCCCTTCCGGGTGTAAAAGTATACTGGACTAGATTCTATGCTGGCAAAAAAAGAAAAATGCCGTTAAAACATATCGTTTTGACGGCGTTTCTTTTTAAGAAAATAAATAAAAACAAAAAAAAGGAAAGAAGGAATCCGGATTACTACGACGAATACAATAGCTATTCGTCATGAAATAGTAGACTAATGTCCTCCAATAAAATACTTAAATAAACAATTATATTAAAATATTCGAAATAATTAAAAATTAGTGTAAATTAATTATGGGAAAAGGCTGCAGGCCTTTCTGGATTCTGCAGGCAGCGGACCCAGAGGTCCGCTGCAGGATGGAAACCGGTTAGCTAATAGAATAACGCGGGCAGCTAAACGCTTTGGAAAAAGCTGCCCGGACGGAACAATGACAGTTCTTGCGAGAAGGAGTGGTAAGCCTTCGAGCTGGACTTTTTTTTTATCTGACAGGACTCGCGAAAGGAGGGGATGCGTGGATTCTCAGCTTTGGGACCATGGTATGTTTTAGCGAAAAATAAGGAGGAGTTTGCATGTTTAAGAAGTCGATGATTCCCCTGGCACTTGTGGCCATTATTGCCGTACTTTCCTTGCTGGTTGCCGGTTGTGGCGAAAAAGCCGACAGTAAGGAGCTGAAAATTGGCGCAAATTTTGAAATGACCGGCGGTGTGGCCACTTTCGGCCAATCGGCGGTCAATGGGATTAAACTGGCGTTCAAGGAGGCGAACACGGGAGGAGGCATACTCGGCAAGCAGCTTTCCCTGGTTGTTGCCGATAACAAATCGGAAGCGTCCGAGGCAGTGAACGCAGCGACCAAGCTGATCACTCAAGATAAAGTCAAGGCGGTGCTGGGACCGGTGACGAGTTCCAACACCCTGGCCCAGTCCAAAATCGCTCACGAGAACAAAGTTCCGTTTATTACGCCGACCGGCACCAATCCGAAGATAACCGTCGATGGCGGAAAAGTTCAGGATTTCGCCTTCCGGGCCTGCTTTATCGATCCTTTCCAGGGAACGGTTATGGCCAATTTCGCCAGCAAAAGCCTAAAGGCGAAAACCGCGGCCGTATATATCGACAATAGCTCGGACTACGCCAAAGGGCTGGCCGAATTCTTTGAGAAGGCGTTCGTCGCCGCCGGCGGCCAGATTGTGTCCAAGGAAGCTTATCTGGCCAAAGAGCAGGATTTCAAGGCGGTGCTGACCAAGATCAAGGCGACTAACCCCGAGGTTATCTTTATCCCCGGCTACTATCAGGAGGTCGGCATGATCGCCAAGCAGGCCCGTGAACTGGGCATCACGGTTCCCCTGCTGGGCGGTGACGGCTGGGATTCGCCCAAGCTGGTGGAGATTGCCGGCGCTGCCGCTTTAAATAATGGTTATTTCAGCAACCACTATTCATCGGAAGATAAGGACCCCCGGGTCGTAAAGTTTGTGGAAGCCTATCGAAAAGAGTACAATCAATCCCCCGACGCGCTGGCCGCTCTTGGTTATGACGCCGCCGTGATGCTGATCGACGCGATCAAACGGGCCAACAGCGACGACCCGGTCAAAATTAAGGAAGCGCTGGCTCAAACCCAGAATCTGCAGGGAGTGTCCGGGGTCATAACGCTCAATGCCGAGCACGACCCGGTTAAGAGCGCGGTCGTAATCGAGCTGAAGGATGGCAAGCAGGTTTTCCGGGAGAAGGTAAACCCCTAACGGCACAACGGGGTGTGAAGGGGTAAGGCGGCAGTCTTATCCCCTTTCCCGTGCCGGGTGTCCAGAGGGTCATATACCCAGAACCCGGAAGAGGTTTAGTGGATAAACGCAGCGCTTCGCTCCAGCCGGGGCGTCCGGGATACAAGCTAAGGAGGGGAACCATGGAACTGAATTCGTTTGCTCAACAACTGGTCCAGCAGCTGATCAACGGGGTATCCCTTGGCAGTATCTACTCGCTCATTGCGCTGGGATACACCATGGTCTACGGCATTATCAGGCTGATCAACTTCGCCCACGGCGACATTTATATGCTGGGGGCCTATGTCGGTTTTTTCTGCACCAGCATCCTGGGGCTGTCCTTTTTCCCGGCGCTGCTGGCCGCTATGGCAGTGGCGGCCGTGACGGGGATCGTTATCGAAAGGCTGGCCTACAGGCCGCTCCGCCATGCTCCCAAAATTGCCGTACTCATCACGGCTATCGGCGTATCCTTGCTGCTGGAATACGGCGGCATTCTCGCCGTCACGCCGCAGCCGCGAACCTTCCCGGCCGTATTCCCGGCCCGGATCTATACCTTCGGCGGGATCGTCGTCAATAGCCAGCAAATCGTTATTCTGGCCGTTGCTCTGGCGCTCATGGTGCTGCTCACCTATATCGTCCAACGTACGAAAATCGGCAGGGCCATGCGGGCTGTGTCCTATGACACCGATGCGGCGCGGCTGATGGGGATCAATGTCGACCAGGTCATTTCTTTCACCTTCGGCATTGGTTCGGGGCTGGCCGCCGCCGCCGGGGTGCTGGTAGGAATTTACTACAACTCCATCGACCCGCTGATGGGGATTATGCCGGGCCTCAAAGCCTTCGTCGCGGCAGTGCTCGGGGGAATCGGCATCATTCCCGGCGCGATGCTCGGCGGGGTGATCATGGGAGTCGTCGAGGCGCTGGTAAGCGGCTTCATTTCGTCCACCTTCCGCGACGCGGCGGCGTTTGCCATTCTGATCGCAATTTTGCTGTTCAAGCCGTCCGGCCTGCTCGGCAAAAATATCCGCGAGAAAGTGTAGGTGACGGGCATGAGAATCCAGACGAAAACCGATCTTGCTTCGCTCGCCTGCGGGTTGACCCTTTATGCCCTGCTGGAGGGACTTATCCTGGCTGACATCATTCCGCCCTATTGGCAGTTGAATGTTATCCGGGTCTGCATCTACATTATCCTGGCCACCAGCCTGAACCTGATAAACGGCATTACCGGGCAGTTCTCCATCGGCCATGCCGGGTTTATGGCCATCGGCGCCTATATGAGCGCAATCATGACGGTCAAACTGGGGCTGCCGTTTCTGGTGGCGATTCTGACAGGCGGGCTGGCTGCCGCGCTGCTCGGTTTTCTGATCGGCCTGCCGACGCTCCGGCTGAGCGGCGACTATTTGGCGATCGCCACACTGGGACTGGGGGAGATTATCCGCATCACCATCCTCAATATTTCCTATGTCGGCGGCGCTTCCGGCTTCATGGGAATCCCCAAGTACACCAACTTCACCTGGGCTTTCCTGCTCATGCTGTTTACGCTGTTTTTTATCAAGAACTTTGTCAACTCGACCCACGGGCGGGCCTGCATCGCCATCCGGGAAAATGAAATCGCGGCCGAAGCCATGGGGGTGAACACCACCAAGTACAAGGTACTGGCCTTCACCATCGGCGCGGCCTTCGCCGGGGTGGCGGGGGCACTTTTCTCCCATAATTTTTATATGGCCCATCCTACTTCTTTTACCTTCATGCAGTCCTTTGACATTTTGACAATGGTCGTCCTGGGCGGATTAGGCAGCATGACCGGTTCGATTGTCGGCGTCATTGCCCTGACAGGTATTTCGGCTTATATGGCCGACTATCCCGAAATCCGCATGATCATCTATGCGCTGCTGCTGATCGTTCTGATGCTGTTCAGGCCGCAGGGGCTTTTCGGCAGCAAGGAAATCAGTCTCAGGATATTCAGCCGGCTGACAGGAGGAGAACGCCGTGGCGCTGCTCAAGGTAACTAAATTATCGAAGATATTCGGCGGCCTGAAGGCTGTCTCCGACTTCAACACCATCATAGCCCCCGGCGAGCTCATCGGCCTGATTGGGCCGAACGGAGCCGGCAAAACTACGGTGTTCAACCTGCTGACCGGCGTGTACGCCCCTACCGAGGGGCGGATCGAATTTGACGGAGCCGGTTTGGCGGGCCTGAAACCCTATCAGATCACCCAGCGCGGCATAGCCAGAACCTTTCAGAACATCCGGCTGTTCAGCGAACTGTCTGTGCTGGACAATGTCAAAATTGCCTATCACTTTCATGTTCGATATGGTCTGGCCGAAGCGGTCCTGAGGATCGGACGGTATTTCCGGGAAGAGGATGAAATCGAACAAAAGGCGCTCACTCTTTTGGACATTTTCCAGTTGGCCCATCGGCGGGATGAAATTGCCAGAAATCTGCCCTATGGCGAGCAGCGCCGCCTGGAGATCGCCAGGGCGCTGGCGGCGCAGCCCAGGCTCCTGCTGCTCGACGAGCCTGCGGCGGGGATGAATCCCCAGGAAACGCAGCAGCTCATGAGCATGATCCGGTGGATCCGGCAGGAATTCAACCTGACGATCCTGCTCATTGAGCACGATATGAGCCTGGTCATGGGAGTTTGCGAGCGGATCTATGTGCTGGATTACGGAAGCGTCATCGCCCAGGGCACGCCGGCTCAAATCAGGAGCAACCCGCGGGTTGTCGAGGCTTACCTGGGCGAGGAGGTGCATTGATTTGCTCAAAGTTGATACCGTCAACGTCTACTATGGCGGAATTCATGCCATCAAAGACGTAAGCCTCATGGTCCGGGAAGGGGAGATCGTCACCCTCATCGGCGCCAACGGCGCCGGCAAGAGCACGATTCTGCGGACCATCTCCGGGTTGCTGAATCCCAAAACCGGTTCGGTGGAATTTGAGGGGGCTAGGCTGACCGGGGTGCCGGCTCAGGATATTGTGAAAAAAGGCATATCGCAAGTTCCGGAAGGACGGCGGATTTTCGCCAACCTGACGGTGCTGGAAAATCTTGAATTGGGGGCCTATATCCGTTCGGACGCCAAAGAGATTCGCGAAGACATCCAAAAGATCTATGGGCGGTTTCCCCGCCTGGCCGAGCGCCGGGCCCAACTGGCCGGGACCTTGTCCGGAGGCGAGCAGCAGATGCTGGCGATGGGCCGGGCCCTGATGAGCCGGCCCAAGCTCCTGCTCCTGGATGAGCCTTCCATGGGGCTGGCGCCGCTGCTGGTGAAGGAAATATTCGCGATTATCCGGGAAATCAACGCCGGCGGCACGACCATCCTGCTGGTCGAGCAAAACGCCAACATGGCGCTTTCGATTGCCCACCAGGCTTATGTGCTGGAGACCGGGCGGATTACTCTCGCCGGCACAGCCCGGGAATTGGCCGATAGCGAGTCGGTCCGCAAAGCCTATCTTGGCGGCTGACAACCTTAAAATGATAAAAAGGAGCGATAGAGGATGTTTGTTTCTGCCCGGATGACGCCTTCACCGGTGACCGTTCCCCCGAATACGGCCATCGCGGATGCCTTCAGCCTTATGAAAATCAATAAATTCCGCCGCCTGCCGGTGGTGGAAGACGGAAAACTGGTGGGCATCGTCACCGACCGGGACTTGCGCGAAGTGTCGCCGTCTCCCGCTACGACCCTCTCGGTGTTTGAACTCAATTATCTGCTTGGCAAGCTGCAGGTCAAGGATATTATGAAAAAGGCCGTCATCACCATCAGGGATGACGCCACCATCGAGGAGGCCGCGCTGGCCATGTACACCAACAAGATCGGCGGCCTGGTGGTCGTCGATGCCGCCGGCGGAGTCGCCGGGGTGATCACCGAAACGGATATATTCAAATGCCTGGTGGATATCATGGGCTTGCCGGAGGGCCGCACCCGCCTGACCCTTGAATGTGGCGACAAAATAGGCGTACTGCACGATGTTTCGAAGGTATTCAGAGACCTTGGCATCAATATCCTCAGTATGGCCACCCACCGTTTGCCGGACGGGAAATTTCAGATGGTCATCCGAGCCGACAGCCAGGATACCGCTTTGATCAGCGAACGCTTGACGGCGGCCGGCTATCCCGTGCAGCATGTCGTTCAGATCGGCAATCCGTGAGAAATCCGCTACGAAGCTATGCCGTAAGGGATAGCTTCTTTATTTTGCGGCAAACCGGAACCGATCCGGCGGCCTGGCAACCTGAAAGCACGGGATGGGCATACTGGCGCCCGGGATTACGAATACTATCTCCGATAGGAAGGGAGGTGCATCCTTGCTGAAAATCCGCTCCATGTGTCCGAAGCCGCCGGCCCGTAGGCGTTCGATATGAGCGATGTAATCGGCTGGAGATGCCGCCTACTAAGGCTACCGACCGGAAAAGGACCGGCGCTGCCGGGGAATTCCCGCGCAGTGCACTACAGAAAATAGGAGGATAGCCATGAATCAATCCAATACCCCCGATCAGCTTATTCCGGATGCCCGGGGCCTGCAGGAGCAGGCGGGAGGCGGCCGGGGAGACGTAGGACAAGTGCAAGGTATGCAAGGCGCGGCGACTGGCTCCATGCAGGGTCTACACCAGGTTCAGCAGCAAGTGGCGGCCCTTCGCCAGACGCTCCAAGGCCTGATGCACGACAAGCAGTATGCCGACGGCGAAATCCTGACGGCGACCGCCACGCTGGACGTTCAGTTGGAGGATTATTACCGGACGCTCAGCGATAAAAAACAGCCGAGTATGCGAACCTTTTAACCGCTCCGGCTTGCGGAAAAAGCAAAAAAACCACTGTGGGAACAGTGGTTTTTACACGCGCAGGCGAGCTAGGAAACTGCCGACAAAAACAGGATCAGGCCAGGCAGGGTTACCAGGGAGAGGAGCGTGGACAGGGCCACGAACCGGGACGCCAACAGTGCATCGGCCTGATGTTTTTCAGCAAAGATAACCGTTATGGCCGCAGCCGGCATGGCTGTGACCAGGACCAGCACGTTGGCCACTACCCCCGTAATGTCCAGGGAATGCAGAATGGCAAAAAGCAGCAGGGGGAGGCCGAGCAGCCTTATGGCAATGCCGGAAAGCAAATGCCTGCCGCGGAACAGATCCTTATAATCCGCCTGGGCCAGCAATGTGCCGATGATCAGCATCGACAGCGGTGTTGTCATCGAGCCCACCAGATTCAGGGCCTTGAACAGCGGCAGAGGGAGCCTGACGGAAGCCGCATAAAGGATCAGGCCGACGATCGTCGCAACGATTCCGGGGTTTTGGAGAGAGCTTTTCAAGCTGGACCAGTCTTTTTGACCGGTAAACAAAACAACGCCGTAGGACCAGGCGAAGAGGTTAAAGACAACGACATAGATAGCGGTATAGAATACCCCGATCTGCGAATAGAGGCTGTCGATTACGGGAAAACCCATGAAAGCGGCGTTGGAAAAGATCGTGGCAAAGCGCAGAACGCTGGCGGTTTGCCAGGGGGACTTTTTGTACAGCGCTTTGGCTACGCCGGCGGAGAAGAGGTGAATGAGGCTGGCGATAATCAGGATACGGCCCGCATCATACAATACGGCGGCGGAAAAGTCGAACTGAAAAGACGTCAGGATCATACAGGGAAGGGTGATGCTGAGAAGCAGATCCGAGAGCTTCTGGTTGGCCTCCCGGTTCAGGATATCCCGCTTGCATGCATAATAGCCTACCAGGATCATGATGCAGAGGATGGCTACTTGGTTGAAAACAGCTTCGTAATTCATGGAGTACCTCGTATACTTTTTTGAATTTGTTGCAGCGTATCGTCCTGTCAGTATCGCCCCAGCCTGGGGAAGAAGCGGAGGAAGCGGCATATACTAGGTAATAGTATTCGGAAAAGATGAGGGAAAACCTGCTCGGCGAGCCGGATTAACTCAGGCCGGGAACTCTTGGCAGCCCCCGCCGGGCAGGTATTTCCGGAAAAACCGGGAATTTAAAAGGAGAAACCGGCAAAATCCCGCAGCGCTTTAACCAGGGTGAATTCCGGGCTTGGCATAACAACGATCGGCGCTGAGACATCAACGGCTGTCGCGTAAGGCGGAGGCCGATGCAAAGGAGTAGCGGATGAGTTCCCAGTTTATCGGTTTTCTGAGTGTTTTTTTTCTTGTTTATTGCGCAGGCAACTACTACATTGGACTGCGGTTGTTTCAATCTTTCCGCGGCCTGCTGGAACCTCACGCCCTTTTGTTCTGGGCGGGATACATCGTCCTGGCGGTCTCGCCCTTTGTCGCCAGGCTGGGCCGGACCTTCTTCCCCGGAATAATCGACGAGTGGATTACGGTGATCGGCAACTATTGGCTGGCAGCGCTGTATTATTTCCTGTTGATCTGGGTTCTGGCGGATGGTCTGCGACTTATCGGCAGTCTGGCCTGGCCGGAGGCGCTTAGTTGGAAGCAGCCGTCCCTGCTGCTGGGAGTGGCGGTCGCCGCGCTGGTTTGCGGGCTATTGGCGTTTGGGGTGTGGAATGCGCGGAATCCGCGTATCACCCACTATGATATAACCATCAACAAAGCGGTTCCGGGGTTGACGAAGCTGCGGGCGGTCCTGGTTTCGGATATTCATCTCGGAGTCATTGTCGGCAACGACCGACTGGCGGATCTGGTGGACAGGATCAATGCGCTCAACCCGGATATCGTATTTTTTGCCGGCGATACCATCGATGAGGACGTCAGCCGGTTTGTCGAGCAGAAGATGCCCGAGGCGCTCGGCAAATTGAGGACACGGTATGGCGGGTATGTCGTTTTGGGCAACCATGAATATCTGGGCGGCAACAGCGAGCTGGCGGTCGAACAGTTGGAGCTGGCCGGGCTGACGGTGCTGCAGGACAGGTATGTAAAGGTCAATGACCAATTCTACGTGGTCGGGCGGGATGACCTGTCGGTGAACCGCATGACCGGAAAGGGCCGGGAGGAACTGGCCAAGGTAATGGAAGGCGTTGACGGCCGGCTGCCGATTTTTCTGCTGGATCATCAGCCTTTCCGGCTGGAGGAAGGGCAGCGAAACGGGGTTGATCTGCAGGTCTCGGGCCATACGCATCATGGCCAGTTTTTCCCCAACAACCTCTTGACCGAACGAATCTTTGAAACCGACTGGGGCTACCGCCGCAAAGGCGACTATCAGGCGATTGTTTCCTGCGGTTACGGCACCTGGGGTCCGCCGATCCGCATCGGCAATTATCCGGAGATCGTCGATATCGCGATTACTTTTGCCGGGCCCGGGCAATAGGCGGGCGGCATAGGAACGCCAGAATAAAGAGAGGCTGCCTTTAGGGCAGCCTCAGACTGTAGACAAATAGGGTTTCAGAACTTGTCCCTAAGTTCTGAAACCCTATTATTATATGTTCTTAAAGCCGCCTGCCATGCAGGGGGTTCCGGAAAGCTTCCAGCGGGTATTAAAAAACCTCCAAAACTGCTAGATGTAGAAAATTTCCCGACTACCACATCAACAATTTAGGAGGTATCCTTTTATGAAGAAGGACAATGAAGTTTATCACCTTTCCTCTTATTATTCCGGGAATCGTTCCGAAACCAACGATGAACCGATATCCTTCATGACAGTGTGCAGATCTTTTCTTTCATGCGCCGGTTCATTCCGCATACCGGCAACGACATGTACTCCTTGAACATCAAATCCCAGCAACTGAAAAATGTTTTTCGTATAATCAAAATACAACTGGAACATGCCGGAATCAGGATTACCCTGAGTAAACACAAGAATCAGCTTTTTATTCGCGGCATGTTCTTCTTTGAATTGCGGAGAGAATCGCGGATGGAATCGTGCAAACAACCTGTCGGTGAATATCTTCGCCTGGGCACTCATCTGCCCCATGTAAACCGGCGAGCCGAGAACAAGGGCATCGGCATGCTCAATCGCGCCATAAAGTTTCTGCATGTCGTCGTTGATGATACATCGATCGTCCTGTTTGCAGCCATAACAACTCCGGCACGGCTTGATATCAAGATCGCTGAAATACCAGGATTGAGTTTCCGCGCCCTGTTCTTTCGCGCCTTCGAGTATTTTGTTTATTATCCAGGCGGTATTGCCTTCTTTCCGCGGACTTGCGATAAATCCGACGATTTTCATTTTTCCTCATTCCTCCTTATCAACGGTTTATTTGTAGATGGTGTATTGATTGATTTAAATTTACACAAAGAGGCTGCCATTAGGGCAGCCTCTTAATGCTAGGATCTGAACGGACTGTTACCGCCGGGAGAGCGACCGGCCTTTGCGGGCGGACGGGCTTTTCGCGGCGGGACGAGTCGGCGAAGCCGGCTCGGCAGCAGCCTTGGCGCTACGGCGGCTGCGCTGATTGGTTCCGCCGTGGCTCTTCGGTTTCTTTTCCGCCCGTGGGCGCGGTGGCGCCGGCTCAGCCGGTTGTCCGGCTCCGCGGCGGCGGTTGAAGGCCGGCGCCGCAGCCTCCGGCGCTTCCGCGCCGGCTCCGGGGCCTTTGACTCTGTATTTTTTTAGGGAAGCCCGGATTCCCTGCTCGATCAGGCGCAGGTATTTTTCTTCGCCCGGGGACACGAAGGTGATGGCGGTGCCGGTCTGGCCGGCCCGGCCCGTTCGCCCGATGCGGTGAATGTAGAGTTCCACGTCGTGAGGGATATCGTAATTGAAAATATGGGTAATTCCCTCGATATCCAGGCCCCGGCCCGCAATATCGGTGGCTACCAAAAGCTGCAGTTTGGCATCCCGGAAACGGCGCATGACTTGCTCCCGCTTGGCCTGCGTCATGTCGCCGTGCAGTTCGTCGACCGCGTAGCCGCGCTGGGCAAGAGCCGTGCTGAGGGCGCTGGCCCGTTGCTTGGTATGGCAGAAGATCATGGCGAGATAAGGCCGATACTCGTCGATCATCGCGCAGAGCTTGTCCAGCTTGTCTTCCTGCGGGATTTCCACGGCGAGCTGCCTGATCTCGTCCAAAGTTACGCTTGCGGTGCGCACGTGGATATCAACAGGTCGATCCATATACCGTTTAGCCAGATTGCGAATTTTCGCCGGAATGGTTGCCGAAAAGAGCAAAGTCTGGCGCTCAGCCGGGGTCTGGCGGAGGATTTCCTCCACTTCTTCGATAAAACCCATGTGCAGCATCTGGTCGGCCTCATCCAGGACCAGCTTGCGCACCCCGCCCAGATTCAGGCTTTTGCGCCGTACGTGATCCAGGAGGCGGCCCGGCGTGCCGACGACGAGGTGGGGATTGCCCTTTAGCTGGCTCGACTGCCTGGTCACGGCGTGGCCGCCGAATAGCGACAACACGTTGATGCCGAGAGGGTCGGCCAGTTTTTTGGCCTCTTTGGCGATCTGGAGCGCCAGTTCCCTGGTAGGGGTGACGATAAGTCCCTGGATGTACGGCCTGGTTGTGTCGATGGTTTGCAGCAGGGGCAGTAAGAAGGCCAGGGTTTTTCCCGTGCCTGTCTGGGCCTGAGCGACCACGTCCTTTCCCGCGAGCACCTGCGGGATAGCCTGAACCTGGACAGGCGTGGGCTCGGTGATTCCTATTTTCTGCAGATGGTCAATGATGTCCCTGCGAACACCCAGCGTTAGAAACTCGTTGGACATTCCATGCTACCTCTTCTTTATTAAGATACCGATGTCACCAGTTTGTGCAGAGCGTCGCCGGGCTATGCCTGCGTCTTAAGTAAAGCCGGTCGCTTCCGCTCCAAAGAAAACTCCCCTGCTTACGCAGGGGAGGTCTTGTTCCTAGTAGCGGCGGTTTTGGGTGAAGCAGTCTCTGCAGTAAACAGGACGGTCGTTGCTCGGACGGAAAGGAACTTGGGTCTGGCAACCGCAAGCTGCACAAGTTACATCGTGCATTTCGCGTTGCTGGTAACCGCCTTGGCCGCCGCGGTTCTGCTGCTTGCGGGCCGCGCGGCATTCCGGGCAGCGGCCCGGTTCATTGGTGAACCCTTTCTCAGCAAAAAAATCTTGCTCGGAAGCGGTAAAAACAAATTCGGCGCCGCAATCACGGCAAGTAAGGGTTTTGTCTTGAGCCATTCTAAATGACCTCCTCAAAAAAGTTTCCCCCAACTTAGCTCTAGAATACTCATTGGGCTTCTCTGTTGAGAAGGTCTAATGAAAAATTCATTGGGCCTATCGTGGGCTATTTTTTACTATACTACTATTTAGGTAAAAAGTAAAGCAGGATTTACACTGTAAGCTATTGTCGCCTGATTTGCTTATTAATGCGGCGCGCCCGGCGCGGAAGATTAACAAAATCCGACACCGTTCGGGAAATGGCGGGAGACCGAAAGAAGAAGGATTTTGGCAAGGACCGGAAGAACATATATAGCGTCAGACTGAATAGCAAGCCGGAATCCTGCAATGGCGGGGTTCTAATTTTTTTGAAGGTTCGAGGTGCAACCGTGCGTTTATATATTGCGGAGAAACCGAGTATGGGGGCCGAGATCGCCAAATATCTGCCCGGGCCGATCCGCCGCAAGGACGGATATATCACGACCGGCGACGGAGTCGTTACCTGGGGCTACGGCCACATCCTCCGGCAGGCCGAGCCGGGTGAATACGATCCCAAGTATGAGAAGTGGCGGCTGGAGGACCTGCCGATCATTCCGCAAGCCTGGAAGCTTCTGGTAGCCGAAGCCTGTAAAAAACAGTTCGATGTGGTGAAAAAACTGATTGACGAGGCTTCGGAAATCGTCCACGCCGGCGACCCGGACCGGGAAGGGCAGCTGTTGATCGACGAGGTTCTGGACTATGTCGATAATACCAAGCCGGTCAGGCGTATTTTGCTGAACGCGCTGGACGAGCAAAGCATCAAAAAGGCCATTGCCAATCTTCGCGACAACCGGGATTTCTACAATCTCAAGCAATCGGCCCTTGCCCGGGCCCGCGCCGACTGGCTGATCGGCATGAATCTGTCCCGGGCTTTTACCCTGGTCGCGCAGCGGGCCGGACATCGGCTGACGCTGCCGGTAGGCCGGGTAAAAACGCCCACCCTGGCGCTGGTTGTAAGGCGGGAACGGGAGATCGAAACCTTTAAACCGTCCGATTACTTCACGCTGAAAGCGGACTTTGCTCATAAGAACGGCCAGTTCACCGCCTACTGGAAGCCGCGGGACGAGCAGGCCGGGCTGGACAGCGAGGGGCGCCTGGCTGATCCGGTTATCGCCGAGGCCTTGCTGGAAAAGTTGAAAGCGCCGCCCCGGACGGCGGAAATAACCCGCTGCGACACCAGCGAGAAGAAAGAACCCCAGCGTCTTCCCCTATCGCTGTCCGCCCTGCAGGTCATGGCCGGGAAGAAGTTCGGCTATGATCCGCAAACCGTCCTCGACACCGCGCAGCGGCTCTATGAAAAAAAGCTGACCAGTTATCCGCGTTCGGACTGCGATTTCCTGCCGGAATCCCAGTTGGCGGACGCCCCGGCCATCCTTGGGAATCTGAGAGTCCTCAAGCAGGAGGAACTTTCGTCCTGGGCCGGCCGGGCCGATCACACCATGAAAAGCCGGGCCTGGAACGACAAAAAAATCACCGCCCACCACGCGATTGTTCCCACGGTGGAACAGGCCGATTTTGCCGCGCTCGCCGCTACGGAAAAGAATATTTATTTCCTCATCGCCCAGGCCTATATCGCCCAGTTCTATCCGGTCCACACCTACAGCCAGACCAGGGCGGAACTGCGCCATGCCGGCGAAGCCTTCACGGCGAGCGGCCGGATTATCCGGGAGGTGGGCTGGAAAGAGCTCTATGGCGGCGAGGCCGAAGAGGGCAAGGACGAGGACGAGGGGACGCTGCCGGCGATGGCCAAGGGGGATGAGGCCGATTTCCTCCAGGCTTCGAGCGAGAAAAAGTCCACCCGGCCGCCGGGCCGGTTCACCGCCGCAACGCTGCTGGCGGCCATGAAAGAAATTCACAAATACGTCAAAAATCCCGAATTGAAAAAACAGTTGAAAGATGTCAGCGGCATCGGCACCGAGGCGACCCGGGCCACCATTATCGGGGAACTGGTGCAGCGGGGCTTTCTCCGGGAAGAGAAGAAGAAAAAGTATCTTATTCCGACCGATGCGGCTTATTTATTGATCGATGCCCTGCCGGACGAGATGACCTATCCGGATTCCACGGCGCTGTGGGAAGCGGTTCTGCACCGCATGGCCGGCGGCAGCGAAAGCCTGGAAGGGTTTCTGGCGCAGCAGGCGGAATTTACCGCCAAGATCTGTTCTTTGGCAGGCGGGCTCAGCCTTTCCCCGCAGGGGGATTACCCCTGTCCCCAGTGCGGCAAGGGGGTCTTACAGCAGCGGAACGGCAAGAACGGCAAGTTCTGGGGCTGTTCCCGGTATCCGCAGTGCAAGGCCGGCTATGACGACGATGGCGGCGCCCCCTGCGTGCCCAAGCATCCCTGCCCGCGGTGCAGGCAAGGATGCTTGCAGCTCATCAAGGGCCGGAACGGGGCCTTCTGGGGCTGCACCCGGTTTCCCGGCTGCAAGGCAACCTATAGCGACAAAGACGGCAGCCCGGACGTGCCGCCGGCGCGGGACGGCGCCGGACCGGGCCGGCAAATTGTCCCTAAGCGCGGGTAGCCTGCCCGGAATGCGGGGATAATGAAGGAGATCATTGGATTCGGGATGCCGGCGTGGTATGCCGGACATCCGCAGGAGTGGGAGCAATGAATGATTTGTTTGTGAAACTGGGGGTAACCGCGGCCCTGGCAACCGGCTTGAATAAAGCCGGAATCACCGCGCCGACGGAAATCCAGACCGCGGTGATTCCGCTGGCGCTGGCAGGCAAGGATATTGCCGGGCAGTCGGCGACCGGGACAGGCAAGACGCTGGCCTATCTGTTGCCGCTATTTCAACGGGTGGACGCCGCCAAGCGGGAAATGCAGGCCATTATCCTCGCTCCGACCCATGAACTGGCCATTCAGATTCACCGGCAGGCCGAGATTCTTGCCCTGGAATCGGGAGTGGCTGTGCGGTCGGCTCCGGTTATCGGCCAGGTGAATATCGCCCGCCAGATCGAGCGCCTGAAGGACAAGCCGCACATTATTGTCGGCTCCAGCGGCAGGATTCTCGAGCTCATCCAGAAGCGGAAGATATCGGCCCAGACCATCCGGACCATTGTGATCGACGAAGCGGACAAGCTGCTGGACGACAATAACTGGGCCAGCGTAAAAGCCGTCGTCAAAACGACGCTGAAAGACCGGCAGCTCATGCTGTTTTCGGCGACGATAACCCCGGCCGCGCTGGAAAGAGCCAGGGAACTGGCACCGGCGGTCCAGGCGGTTCAGGCGCAGGGGCCGGGGAAGGTTCCCGCCGATATAACCCACCTGTATATGGTTACCGAGCAGCGCGACAAGATGGAACTGCTGCGAAAGCTGCTGGCCAGCCTGAAGACCGAGCGGGCCCTGGTGTTCATCAACAGCAGCGACGCCATCGAAATGACGGTGACCAAGCTCAATTACCACGGCTTGAACGCGGCGGGGATCTATGGCGGCTCGGTGAAGGCCGACCGCCGGAAGGCGCTGGAGGATTTCCGGACCGGAAAGGTCCGTTTGCTGGTGGCTTCCGATTTGGCGGCCCGCGGGCTCGACATTCCCGGGGTAACCTGCGTCTTTAATCTGGAAATGCCGGAAGATCCCCAGGTTTATTTGCACCGGGTGGGACGGACCGGCCGCGCCGGTCAAAGCGGACTGGCCCTGTCGCTGGTTACCCGGAGCGAAGCCGAACGGGTAACCCGGTTTGCCAAGGCGCTAAGAATCGACATCCAGGCCAAGGAAATGTTCCGCGGCCATATTGTCGACAGCAGGCCGAGAACCGCGGCGCGGACCTCCAAGCCGGCCCGGCCTGCTCCCCGGGCAAAGCCCAAAACCAAAAAAGAAGAGCCTGCCCGCTGAGCCATCGCGCCGGAGCCTTGACAAGCATCCTCCGGGTATAGGCCAAAGCATAAAAAAGAGACTTCCGTAAAGGAAGTCTCTTTTTTATGCCAAAGACGGCGGAGTGACGAGGAATTCGACGCCGGGATTGCGCTCCTTGACCCAGTTCAACTGCCATTCGGTGGTGATCAGCACCAGCGGGCGGCCCTTGGTGTCTTCGAGCACCAGCCCGTTGTCCATGCTTTTGAGGGCCTTGGGATTCAGCCCGTCGCCCTGCAGCCACCGGGCGACGCCGAAGGGGAGCGGATGCATCAGGATATCGACGCCGTATTCCTGCTTCAGCCGGTACTGGAGCACTTCAAACTGCAGGGTGCCCACGGCGCCCACGACAAAGGATTCGACAACCTCGGGCTGGCGAAAGACCTGCACAGCCCCTTCCTGGGCCAGTTGGACCATGCCCTTGACGAATTGCTTGCGCTTCATGGTGTCCTTGGCCTGAACCCTGGCGAAGTGCTCGGGGGAGAACACCGGAAAGTCCTGGAACCGCACCGGTTGCCCCGGCTGGCATAGCGTATCGCCGATGCCGAAGAGCCCCGGGTCGAACAGGCCGATAATATCCCCGGGATAAGCATCCTCGACGATGTTCCGCTCCTGGGCCAGAAACTGCTGCGGCTGGCTGAGCCTGACCTGTTTGCCGGACTGGACATGGTAAACGTTCATTCCCCGCTCGAATTTTCCGGAACAGATCCGGATGAAGGTGATGCGGTCGCGGTGGGCGGGGTTCATGTTGGCCTGAATTTTGAACACAAAAGCGGAGAAAAAGCCGCTGGCGGATCCGACCGGCCCTTCCGAGGACTGCCGAGGGGCCGGCGGCGGCGCCAGGCGCAAAAACTCTTCCAGGAAGGGCTGCACGCCGAAGTTGGTCATGGCGCTGCCGAAGAACATCGGGGTGAGTTCGCCCTTGGCCACTTTAGCCAATTCAAACTGGTCGCCGGCCATGTCGAGAAGCGCGATATCGTCGCACAGCGCCTGGTAAACGGTCTCGCCCAGCACTTCCCGGAAAGCCGGATCGTTAACGCTGCCGAGAGTGGAGGCCAAAGCCCGCTGCCCGTGGGAACCGTCCTTGTCAAAGAGTTCCACCTGGGCCAGCTGGCGGTTGTATATCCCCCGGTAGTTGCCGTCGACCCCCACCGGCCAGTTCATGGGATAGGCGCGGATGCCGAGGACCTTCTCGATCTCTTCCATGAGCTCGAAAGGGTTGCGGCCGAACCGGTCGAGTTTGTTGACAAAGGTAAAGATGGGAATACCCCGCTCCTTGCAGACCCGGAAGAGCTTCTTGGTCTGCTCCTCCACGCCTTTGGCCACGTCGATCAGCATTACGGCGCTGTCGGCGGCCATCAGCGTCCGGTAGGTGTCTTCGCTGAAGTCCTGGTGGCCGGGGGTGTCCAGAATGTTGACCCGAAAGTCCTGGTAGTCGAACTGCAATACGCTGGAGGTTACGGATATGCCCCGCTGCTTCTCGATTTCCATCCAGTCGGACACCGCATGCTTCTGCGCCTTGCGGGCCTTTACCGATCCGGCGAGGTGGATGGCTCCGCCGTAGAGGAGCAGCTTTTCGGTGAGGGTCGTCTTGCCGGCGTCAGGGTGGGATATAATGGCGAACGTGCGCCGCCGATTGGCTTGGACAGTGATTTCGTTCATTTTTCCTCCGGGTGGTTTATTTCAAGCTTAGGCGTTTTCGTCAAGCTAGAGGGATGCTCATACTGCAAAATTATACCCGTTTTTGGTCCTGACAGCAAGGGCGAAGAGGACGAACCCTGAAAAAGCCGCGGCGCTCCCGCAGCCTAGTGCAGAGAGCGCCGGATTGAAGGCCTGGCAACCGTTATTTCTCGCCTGAGGCGCCGGGCTGCACCAGGGGCACGGTATTGGCCGCGTGGGGCATGACGGTGATGGTATAGTCCTTGCGGCCCAGGTGTTTTTCGGCAATCGCCATGGCTTCTTCGATGGAGGCGGCGGCAATCATGCCGGCCTTCGCCATGAAAGCTCGATTTTCCGGGCGGGTAACGACGATATGCGGCACCTTTTTGAACATCAGGCCGCATTTGACGGCCACAAAGCCGGGGACGGTGAAGCCTTTGCGCAAGGCCAGCTCCCGGTCGTAGAGGGACTGATAGTCGAACCAGCCGCTGAAATCAGGCGGCTCCAGGATATCCCGGCACTCCAGCAGCAGGATGACCGCCCCGGTTTCCTTCACCGCCATGTAAGCGTTGTCAATGGTTTTCGAGCCTTGATAGAGGTTGATGTCTTTCGGAAAGCCGCCGGCGGAAGCAAGGACCAGGTCGGCTTTGCCGTTGACCGGGACACCGAAGATACTCTCGACCGTGCGGCAGCCCTCCAGCCAGGCGTCATACCAGTGGCCGGCCACGAAGCGGGCGAAACGGCCCTCGGGAGTGAACACGGCGTTGAGCAGAAAGGCCGGCTTGAGCATGGCCGCCATTTCCGTCATGTCCTCGTGCATATGGTTGCCCTCCAGTTTGCCGGAAACGCAATGGGGGCTGACGCCCTGCCCGACAATGTCGTGGAGACAGAAGCTGTGGTTGCCCTGAATGGTGGAGTACCCCGAGATGCCGGGCATGACGGCCTTGCGGCCGCCGCCGAAGCCCGCCATGAGGTGATAGACTACGCCGCCGGTCAAAATGACCTTGTCAGCGGCAACGACGTGTTTGTTGAGGAACGTCTTGACGCCGCGGGAAGTCGTTCCGACGTAAACGAAATCCTCCTCCGCGGGGGCGTAGCTCTGGACGAGCGAAACGCGGTCGACCACTTCCTGGCCGTAGACCAGGATGTTTTCCTGGGGGGTGTGCCGGCGGTGCGCCCCCAGCGCGACCACCAGCTTGATGCTGCTGTCCGGCACGCCTGCCGCGTTCAGGGCGTTGAGCAGGACCGGCAGGAAGAGGTCGTGCCGCACCCAGAGCCGGGTAATGTCGCTGGCGATGATTGCCACGGTGTCGCCGGCCCTGACGATCTCGCCAAGCGGCGGCGAGCCGACGGGGCGATCAAGGGCGGCTTGGACGGCGGCCGGCACGTCGGCCACCGCCGGAGAGGGTTTCCCCTCCACCACGTTGATGATCCGGTCTTCCGGAAGAGCGATATGAAGTTGATCATCGCCGAAGCCTAAGGCGAATTCTTTTAGCATGGTATTTTCCTCCTAGCAGGTAAGGATCAGGCCGCCGGTTTTTTCAGTATGTCCCTGGCGGCGGTTCAATATTTCTGGAAGGCGAGGACGGCCATGCAGGCGGCGCCGATCACCGCGAGGCCGACCAGGAACAGCAGTCCGCCCACATAGCTGCCGGTCATGCTGATGAAGAATCCGATGAGGACCGGGGCGAAGGCCGAGCCGCCGTTGCTCAGGCCGTTCATCATGCCGGCGCCGGCGCCGATGGCCTTGCCGGGTACAATCTGCTGAAGGATCGACCACGAGGAAGGCAGGCCGATGGCGACCGAAGCAATCCCGGCCGAGATCAGAATGGCGGCGGTCAGGTTGTCGGTGGCGACCGAGCCGAAGTAGATGCCCAGGGCTGAGCCGAGATGGGCGAGGGCGATAAACGGGGCCCGCCGTCCCAGTTTATCGGCCAGGTGGCCAAAGAACAGGATGCTGATGCCGCCCAGCACATAAGGGAGGGAGGACATGGCGCCCATCTGGGCCCAGGAGAAGCCGCGGGCCGCCTTCAGATAGGACGGCAGCCAGGCCATGGTGCCCCACCATACGCAAGCGATACAGAAATAGTTTATGGTAAGCAGCCAGAACCGGTAGTTGAACACAAAAGAGGACAACCGCTCCCTCAGGCTCTCGGTTCTTACTTTGGCCTCTTCCGCCGCCTCCAGTTCCAGGGCGCTTTCGATATACTCCCGTTCCGCGGCGTTGACTTTTTTGTGCTGGCCGGGCCGGTCGGTCACATAGCACCAAAGCAGAACTAAAGGAACGAGGCCAAGAGCGCCGAGGATGAAAAAGCTCGGCCGCCAGCCCCAACTGGAAACGACCCAGGTGAAGAACGGCATGGCCAGCGCGGGGCCGGCCATTAAGCCGATGAGCCAGACGCCGTTTGCTTTACCGCGCTCCCAGGGAGGAAACCAGTTTTTGACGAAGGTGCTTTGCATCGGCCAGTGCATTCCTTCCCCCAGGCCTAAAATCACGCGGGCCGCCAGCATGGTGGTGAACGTGGTGGCCAGGCCGCCGATAAAGACGGAAACCGTCCAGAGCAATATGGAAAGGGACATGGCTTTCCGGGGGCCGATATAGTCGCCCAAAGGACTGAGGACAACATTGGCGACACCGTAGGCAATCAAGAATAAAGTCATTAACAGGCCCATCTGAACCGGTTGCCCCTTGATCCCCATATCCGTTAAAAAGGTATTGTCGGCCAACAGCACCGAGACGTTCACCCGGTCCAGGTAGGCTATCAGCAGCGTGAGCAGCAGAATTGCCACTAACACGACCCGCTGTTTGGTTGGTCTGACAGATTCCGCGGCCACCGCCACGGCCGGTTGTACCGTTTCCATTCTTTCTTCCTCCATCCTGACTTCAAAATTCAATATAGGTTACGCCTCCGTCCCGCCTCCTTCGGGAAACTGCCCCGCGAATATGCAAAGCCCCGGCAGAAGATCGTAAACGACCTTCCGCCGGGGCTTTTTTCCCCACGGTGTAGCGCTGCAGCGCCTGTACCACTCGGTTCGGGCCAGCCGGTATAGCTGCGGATCCCTAGGTACACTCGTTTGTTGTATTTTGTATACAGGGTCAGGGGCTTTTTCCTTATTATAGTCAGTGATAACGCCAGCGTCAATGGGGGGAGGCAATTTTTATTTTCCCCTTTTTTGCGGGACAGCGGCGGAGCAAAAGGGTTTTGCAGAGAAATGAGGAAAATATTGGCAGTTGACTAACTAACAACTTTAATGATAATATAAGGTTGCAGGTGAAAGACCAAGGAGGTATGATCAATGAAGATAGCTTTAATCGGCTTAGGCACCACAGGTAAAATTGTTGCCGAATACTTATTGAAGGAAAAAGTCCTGGCAATGGTCTTTTGCCGTAAGGGAAGTTCACAGGCGGGAAAAGACCTGGGGGAAATTTTACATAGGCCCAATACCGGCATAACGGTCGAGTCGACGGAGGACCTGGAAGAAAAACTGCTGCAGGTCCGGCCGGATGTTTTGATCGATTTTTCCAGCCCGCAGTTTCTCAGCGAAAACCTCGGGATTCTGGCAAAGTGCGGCGTCAATGTCGTATCGGCCGTCACCGGCTATAGCGAGATGGATATGCGGCGCATCAAGCTGGTGGCTGAGAACCGGAGATTCGGCGTGGTGCTGGCGCCGAACATCACCTACGGAGTCAATGTCATGATGATCATGGCTCAAATTGCCGCCCAGCTACATGAGGATTATGATTTCCAGATCATTGAGGAAAACCATAAAAATAAAAAAGACAGTCCGTCCGGAACCGCCAAAAAGATTGCCGCCACGATTCTTTCGACCTTGGACGAGATGGAAGAAAAAGCAGTGCCGATCCACTCCATCCGGGCCGGTGATATCGCAGGGCGTCACAGACTTCTGATCTGCGGGAAACATGACCAGATTGAGATAACCCATACGGCTTTTTCACGGGTCGCCTTCGCCGAGGGAGCCTATAAAGCCGCAAAATTCATCGTTGGCCGGAGAGGCCTTTACGAAATGAAGGATGTCTTCCGTATTCAAAAAGAACAGCAGGAAGAGGAACAATGGGAAAATAGCCTATGCTACAAAGAAGAGGCCGGCGAAGTTCAATCTTACGGCATGTAACTGGCAAGCCGCCCGGAAGGGCGGCTTTTCCTATTCGCCGCGGACGACAAATTCGATCGTCCGTTTGAGAACTTCACTGTCGCCAACGAGGACAATCCGGTCATGGGGCTCAAATTTGGCGTTGGGCCCGGGGGAGATGATGATTTCGGTGCCGCGCCGAAGGGCGACGATGGTTGCGCCGGTGTGCTGCCAAAGCCGGATATCTCCCACTGTCCGTCCGGCCAGCGCCGAGGTTTCCGGGACTTCAACCTCGACCGGGTTATACGGGGTGAGGTTGCGCAGCCGGTCGGAGTAGTTGATGATATCAATCAGCAAAGCTTCCAGTTTGGCGTCGATCTCCTGTTTTTGCCGGAGAAGGGTTTCGACGTCTTGCTGGAGCGAGTAAACCGATTGGGAACTCTTATAATGCTCGATAAACCGGTAGGCGTCTTCCGTGGAGGTCACGGTCACCTCTTTGCCCTGGGACACGCTTACGACATTTTTGACTTTCAACAGCGCTATCGCTTTGCGGATGGTTTCGGGCGAGACGTTATAATTGCCGGCAAGGACGGTCCGCCCCGAGATTTTCGTTCTTTCCGGGAATTCCCCGTTGATAATCCTCTGGGCTATATCCAAAGCAATAGAGCGGTACAGTGAAGTGCCTGATTTCATGCCAATCCCCCTGCGATGAGTCGGTATTTGATATTATTATACCCGCGCGGCCGGGTCGGTAACAAGGGAAGCCTCCGGGGACGCCCGGGACGGACCGGATATCCCGGCCGCCCTGACCGGGCGAAGCCGGTGCCGGCCGGGATGGCCAAGCCGTCAGGATTAAAAGCAAAAAGTGTCAAAAAGTGTATTTATGATTTCGAAAAAAGGCAGGACAATGTAGATTGATGACGAAAATGGTCGCATATGGAAGAGTTTTGTTGTCTATTGAAGGATATATTCTCCCCTGGTCAGAACTGAAAGGAGATGGTCCCTATCCGTATCGCTAATGTTACGAATCGTCCATTCCTGATTTTGGTTGCGGACGACGATGTATTTATCAGGACCTATCTGCGGGACATCCTTAGCCAGGACGGCTACCGGATCATTGAAGCCAGCAACGGGCTTGAGACAGTTTCCGCCTATCAGCGTTTCCAGCCCGATCTCATCCTTTTGGATGTAGTTATGCCCGAACCCGACGGTTGTTCAGCTTGCGCCAAGATCCGCGAGCTGGCAAGCGGAAAGCAAGTTCCGATCCTCATGCTCACCTCCAAGGAGGATGAAGCCACCATCAACCATGCCTTCCAGGTCGGCGCCGACGACTATCTGACGAAGAAGTTCAACCCGGCGGTGCTGCGGGGCCGGATCAAGCGGCTCCTGGAGGCTGAGCAGAATCGCAAGATGGTTGAGCATCTGGCCAGGCTGGACCGTTTGAATGTAATCGGGGAGATGGCTGCCGGCATCGGCCATGAAGTCCGCAACCCCATGACCACGGTCCGGGGTTTTCTGCAATTTCTCGGCAGGAAGAAGGATTTGGCGTCCTATAAAGACCATTTCGACCTGATGATTGAGGAATTGGACCGGGCCAATAGCATCATCAAAGAGTTTCTGTCCCTGGCCAAAGACAAGGCCATGGATTTCAAACCCATCAGTCTGAGTGACTTGGTCAGCGACATTTTGCCGATGCTTCAGGCCGACGCCTTGCTGCATAACTGCAGCATCGAAACGAATTTGGCGGATGCTCCGCCGGTCTTGATTGACCGGCAGAGCATCCGGCAGCTTATTCTGAATATGATCCGCAACGCAATCGAGGCGATGCCCCGGGGAGGATCGATCAAAGTCCGGGTCCGCCGCACCGAAAATAAAGTCATGCTGCATATCGAGGACAGTGGCATGGGCATTCCGTCCGAATTCATGGACAAACTCGGCACCCCGTTTGTTACGTCGAAGGAAACCGGCTCCGGCCTGGGCCTGGCGATTTGCTACCGGATAGCCCAGCGCCATGATGCGGAAATTTCGGTCGTGAGCGAACGGGGTAAAGGAACCTTGTTTACGGTCAGCTTCAACCTGCCGGACGTTGCGGAGCAGCGAACCGGCTAGACGGAGCGACAGCCGCGCCGGCCCAGGTTACACCAGCCATGTACAAGAAGTACATGGCTTTTTGCTATGCGGCCGATTGGTCTGCCGGAGCCGGCTTTTCCGGCTTCATAACCTGAAGCTGGGACAGAAGCATTCCGGCCAGCATCAGCGCGCAGCCCAAAAGTTCCAGCGGCCCCAGCCGTTCGTCAAGCAGCAGGTAGCCTCCGAGCGCCGCGAACACGGTCTCCATGCTGAGAATAATTGCGGCGTGGGCAGGGGCGGCGTGTTTCTGCCCGACAATCTGGAGGGTATAGGCAATGCCGACCGAGCAAACGCCTCCGTAGAGGAGGGGAACGGCCGCCTGCACAATCCCGTCCGTCGTAATGGTTTCGATCGCCACGGCTGTCAGCAGGCTCAACACCGAACAGGTCAGAAACTGAAAACAGGCCAGCTTCAAGGTGTCGACCTTCCGTGAATAGTGGTCGATCACTAAAATGTGGGCCGTCCAGAAGAAGGCTCCGATCAGCTCAAGCAGATCGCCATAGGAAATGGTGAGGCTTTCTTTTACACACAGAAAATAAAGGCCGACGACGGCCAGGATCGAGCCGAGCCAGGTAGGAAGAGTAATCCGGTGCCGCAGAAATATCCCGGTGATGGGGACGAGCACGATATAAAGACAGGTAATGAAGGCGGCTTTGCCGGCGGTGGTATACACTAACCCGATCTGCTGAAGTGAAGCCGCGATAAACAGAATGGCCCCGACCAGCAGTCCGGCGTAGGAGGCTTTGGCTGCCCGCGGTCCGTCTTTCGCTCCGCTCGTGGCCGTATCCTGACGGGTGAAGTAAATCATCAGGGGAACTAAGGAAAGGCTGCCCAACGCAAACCTTACCCCGTTGAACGTAAACGGGCCGACATGGTCCATCCCCACCCGCTGGGCCACGAAAGCCAATCCCCAGATGGCGGCCGCCAGAAGCAACAACAAGTTAGAGGTAGATCTCATTTGTCCGAATCCCTCACAAATGCCGAGTCAATTCCTATAATGCTTCTATTGTAAGCCAGCCGGCAGTTTCCGGCAACTGTTTTCGCCGGCAAAAGACCGCGGAAAGGGCAGCTGTTTGGCAGCACATAGATGGTGATATTGCGGACGCCCCAGGCAAAGGCCTCGTCCAGAGTGTCCATCGCCAGATCGATATGGTTGCCCCTAATCGCGCCGATGTCGTTTGGCCAGCGCTTCGCCGCAGCCGGGAACGAAAGCTTGATGCCAAGCGGTATGACCGAAGGATCGACCGCGATCAGCCCCCGGGTGCCGCAGTCGGTGTAATCGGTGCAGCCCTCGTCGTAACGGGTGTAGGCGGTCACTATGACCGGCAGGCTGGAAGGATGGGGCGTCTGGGTTGTCTACCCACCGAAAACGCCCTTTGGTAAAATAATATAAAAATAGGACTCTTTATGTTATCGCCGGATAGTCTGTAAAAATTAATGGGTAAAAAGGCTCATTTATCCAAATGAACTAAGAATATCATGGAAATAGATGGGGCGGATGAGAAGCAAAACGATGATTCGCCATACTGGAAAATATGTGGAGCTGTCTTTATAAAATGGCGGGATAGTACGATATTATAGTAAAGAGGATTTTCATCCCCATGAGCGCGGCAGTTAAGTTTCAGCCTTAAGGAGGAAGAAGGATGAACAAAGTATACGCAATCGTTGGACCGCCTGCATCCGGCAAGACGTTGATCGTCAAGCAGCTATTCAAAAAGTACGGCATCCCGGCGCTGATCAGCCATACGACAAGACCGCCGAAGAAGGGTGAGCAACATGGTGTGGATTACTATTTTGTAGAGAAACAAGCCTTTGCCAGCCAGCCCTTCGCCGAGCGGGCGACTTACTCCGAGCATTACTACGGGCTCAGCAAGGAGGAAGTGCTCAAAAAGGTCAACTTATATCCTGTCTCGGTTGTGGATATTGATATGAACGGCTTTGAACAATTAAAAAAATTGCTGGGGGACCGGCTGGAATCCATCTATCTCCTGGTTGACAAGGACACGGTGCTCAGCCGTTGCCTGGTGCTGGGCGACAGTCAGGACGAAATACGGCAGCGAATTGAGTATGCGGAAAAGAACGGAGAGTTCAACAACTGGCAGAGCGCCGATCATGTCGTGAAGAACAGCGGGGCGATCGAGACGACCCTGCGCCAGATCCTCGCCGTCATGGACCTGGTGACGCCGCAGACGGCCCCCGTGGAAGGCTGAACTCCCCAAGCAGGCAAGATGAGGAACGGTGCGTGGCGGTGCCGGCCGAAGCCGTCGGCATAACAAAACCCGGAGGAAGGCGCTGGATAACCGCGCCATCCTCCGGGTTGATTGTTGACTAGGCCCTGTTTCGCGTTTCCGGGGAGAAGACCGGCTTAAAACAGCGGCAGGGATTTAGCGGTAGTCGGTACCGCCGTTAAGGGCGTCGAGAAAGGTCCGGTTGCTGCTCAGCAGCAACCCAAGGTCGCTCACTACCACCCGCATCACCGGAACCCGCTGCAGCCGTCCGGTGGCCGGGTCCTTCCGGGAATAGGAGCCCAGCGAATGGATTATGTACGGTTTCCCGCCGCTTTGGCCGAGGTAGAGCATGACATGGCCGTTCATAAACACCGGGCTTCCCGGCGGCAACTGCTGGAGCAGGGTCAGACGCTCCGCCGCGCTTTTGCCGGCCAAGGCCAGCTTCAGGCCGGGGGCGCTTTCCTGTTCGTCGGCGTTGCGGGGCAGAAGAAACCCCATGGTCCGGAAGATGTTGGCGATAAAGCTTGAGCAGTCCACGCTGTCGGCGAGTCCGCCCCAACCGTAGGGATCGCCGAGCATCCGAAAGGCCTGGCGGATGGTATTGGCCCGGGTATAGGGGAGATAGCCGCGATGAACGTCGGCCGAGGCCGGGACAAGCTCCGTACGGAAGGCCAGGACTCCGTCGACGGTCCGCACCGGCACTTTGAGCAGGTAGCTCAGCCCGGCTCCGGTGCTTTCCGCTCGCACAACGGGTATTTTGGCGCCCATTTGAAACAGCAGGGGCCCCCCGGTGGCCGGGTCCCTGCCGATCCCCAGGGTGCTGGAGGTGACAACCAAAAAGTCCCCTGCGGTCATATAGTCAAGCCACTGCTGGCGGGTTTTCGCCAGAGCGATATCCTGGACAGGCACCCAACCCCGGTAATTGCGCATCTGGATAAAATAGAAGTCTTTGTCCAGGCTTTCGTGGAGGATGAGGACGGGCTCGGCCGGGTCGACCGCGGTTTCCTGAAACCGGTCGAAGTCCCGGTCGCCGGGAGAATCGAATACGCCGCTCAGGGTGGGGAAGGTGCGGATGTCGGTGCGGCGGACCGTAAGCCCGTAGCGTACCGGGTTGGCGTCCTTTACGGCCGCCGGGTTAATGGAGCGCTGGCAGTTCTCCCGGAAGGCGGCGGAAGCGGGCAGGCCGCTGACATATGCCGCGCCCTGGGGAAACTGGGCGGCGGACAGCAGGGAGGAGAGCGTTGGCCGGTCCAGCGTCGCCGGATAAGCGGCCAGGTCGAATGCGACGCCGGGCAGGTCCGCGATAATGCGCTTGTTGAACAAGGCGATATCGGCGCTGCTTAGGATGAGCTGGTCGGGCCTGGCGGTGTTGTTTATCCAGTAGTCGGCTGCAAGCATCGGCCGGGAAACGTTGGGCAGCGCTTCGGCCCCCGTGGCCGCGGGAGCGCAGGTTATGACCAGCAAGGCCAGCATCGTCAGAACGGCGGCCAGTCGGCGCAAGTTGCATCACCTCGCTATCGCGTGATTTATACCTGTATATTTCCGCATGGCGGCAATAAATCCCTCCCGCCATACTCGGGCCGCTTTTTCTGCAGGCGGCGTTTTGGCGGCGGCCGGAGAAAGGGATAGCCTGGCGAGGTGTGGAATAGACAAAAGATCGAAGGAACGGAGGGATCGCTATGAACATCATTATTATCGCCCCGCGGGGGAAGATGGGGCGGCTCATTACCAAATCCGTCGCCGCGCGCGGCGACATGAGGATCGTGGCGGGAATTGCCCCGGCGGGGCGGGATTACTGCGGCAGGGACATCGGTCTGCTAGCCGGGCTGGGGGAGGAAGTGGGAGCGCCTGTCGTGGATAATCTGGCCGCGGTTATCGACGGCTGCGACATTATTATCGACTATTCCACGGTGGAGACTTCGCTCGCCGTGGCCGAGCTGGCGGTCAAACACCGCAAAGCCGTGGTCTGCGGCACCACCGGCTTTACGCCCGGACAGTGGGAGCGCCTGCGGGAAGCGGCCCGGCAAATTCCTTTTTTGTACGGCGCCAATACCTCGCGGGTCATAAACCTGCTCTACGGCGTCCTGGCGATGCTGGCGGAAAAGTTCGCCGACGCCGCCGATATCGAGATCATCGAAATGCATGACCGGGACAAGAAGGATGCGCCCAGCGGGACGTCCCGGGAACTGGGCCACGCCCTGGCCAAGGGCCTGGGAAAACCCTTCGACGACATCGCGGTTTTCGGCCGGAGCGGCCATAGCCCGCGGCAACCGGGCACCATCGGCTATCATTCGGTGCGGGCCGGGGATATTTCCAGCAGCCATACCGTAATGTTCGGATTTAAAGCCGAACGGCTGGAGATCACTCACCACGCCCACAACTGGGAATGCTTCGCCGAAGGCGCCTGCAACTGCGCCCGGTTCCTGGCCGGCAAGCCCGCCGGCTGGTATACGGTGCAGGACGTGCTGGCGGACGCCTGATGGCGAGAACCCCATGCCATCATGAAAGAGAGCAGCAAGCTTAGCTTGCTGCTCTCTCTCGCCGTATCGGTATGCTTATTTGTTTACCCGCTTGGCGATGGAGGGGAGAATGAGACCCAGGCCGAGCAGAATGAAGGGGGTCAGAATGTTGAGCGAGATCTGGAAGTACCACTGGGCGGAATAGAGAGCCACGCCTTTCGGGAACATGCCCATGATGCAGGCAAAGGCGGTGAACAGGAAGCACCATAGGCCGATGCCGAAGCCGAGGGTGGGGTTGCTGACGAACTTGTATTCCGAAATGAATCTGCCGCTGAGCCTGCGCAGCGCCATATAGGCGACAAATACCCAGAGGTAGCGCATGGGCATGACAACCGAGTTGAGATCAAGGAGCCAGTTGTACAGGTCGTTCATATTGCCGATGCCCAGAGCAGGAATGATGATGAGCAGGCTTACGAGCACGGCGGTCAGTTTGTAGCCGTTGATGGGGGCGCCGTGCTCGTTGGTCTTGGCCAGGAATTTCGGGATATATCTGGAATCGCTCTCAGCCAGCATGACCTTGAGCGGGGCGTCGATGGAGAAGACCAAAGCCGAAATCTGGCCGGCGAAGTTGGCGAAGGCGTAGAGGATGAGGAACAGGTTGCCGACGCCGTAATAGCTGCCGAGCATTTGGAAGGCATAGTACTGACCGTTCATTTTCAAATCTTTGGGGATATTGTTGGAATCAAACATCATGCCCATGGCGACCGAACCCAGGAGCGCGGAAAGGGCGACAAGCACCGCCAGAATAATCATGCCGCGGGGGAATTCTCTGGCCGGGTTGTTGGTATTGTTGACATAAGGGGAGATTTTTTCCGCTCCGCCCACCGCGAAGACCAGCATGGAGATGGTGGTGAAGTAAGTAAAGTCAAAGTTGGGAATCAAAGTATCCCACGACAAGGTGGTGGTGGCGGACGCCACGCCCCTTAAAGCCGGCGCGGCCAGCATCAGAAGGACATACAGGAAGGACATGACCAGCATGGCGGTGCCGGCGATCATGCCGATCCGCTTCAGCGAGGTAATGCCCCGCGAGGCGATCCACATGAAGAAAAGGAACAGCGCCAGGGTGGTAAGCTGCAAGACCATCGGGCTGAACATTTTGACGAGGGTGCCGTTCTGGAGGATGCCCCAGCCCATGGCCACCAGAATATTTTGTGGTTTCTGGGCCAAATAGGGCACATGCACCACCCAGTAAGTCCAGCCGGCCAGATAGGCCAGCAAGGGGCCGGTGGTCGAGCGGATCCAGGTGCTGACGCCCGCCTTGCCCTCCTTAAAGGTGGACCCGAGTTCGCCGACCATCAAGGCATAAGGAATGAAATAAAGAGCATTAATCAGAATCCAAGAGACAATAACTTTGAGGCCTTGGTTGGCGTAGTTGTTGACAACATTGCCAAAGCCCCATACCATGACAAAGGCCATGAGCGCAAGATTGTACCAGCGGAGTTTTTTTGCTTCGTCCAATTCATTAACCTCCTATAATCTGGAATAAACTTATTTAGTAAACAAAACACCCCGCTGAATTATAGCACTATTTGGAATGTTCATCAAGGGTGGACTTAACGGAAAAATGTGTATGTACAGTAGACAATGGGCGACAGTCGCGGGAGATTAGCCCGGCCGGGGGAGACGGCTGTCCAGGTCCTGACCAGGGTGTATGTCCAGGAAGAAGCGGCTGTAGATATACGGAAGAATTGCGGCAGCCGGGGCACTCGCGGAGATTGTGAAAAGTTGTAACAATTTTGGAGGAAAATCATAGAAAAAGTCGAACCTTCCTAAAGTTCCGCTTGTCGCGAGCTTCAGGAAGGTTTTTGTGCGGAGGGACAGGCGGAGGCATTTGCGCTGGAAGGATGTCTTGACGTGTGGAAATGGGATAAAATTAACGAAAACTTGCAGCAGGACATGAAACTCATTCTGTTTATCCTGGCGGTTACCTGCCTGTTCCGGATAGGGTTTATCGCGGTGCTGTATCCCTATATGGGTGAAGCCACCACTTCCGATGATGTCTGGGTGGCGTTATTCTATGGCTTTAGGATGAGTTTGAAGAGTGCCGGGCTGATGGGCGTCGCTTCCTTTGGAATCTGTTTTTTGATCCAGGCCCTCAGTCTCGGCCAGGGAAGGCGCGCCAGACTGGTGGTCGGAGCGATTTATATCGGGCTTTTGAGTATGTTGTTTTACGCCAGGATCCCCTACTACGAGCAGTTTCACATGGGGTTTAATCAATTGCTGTTCAATGCCCTTCAGGATGACCTTTACGCCCTGTTCTTCACTCTGATCGAGCAATACCACTTACCGCTGCGGTTTTGCCTGGCGGCTGCAACGGCCTATGGCCTGTTCCGGCTGATGAAGGCCTGGCTGGGGCTAGGCGTCCTCAGGCTCCCCAGCTTTCCCCGCTGGTACCAGAATGTCCCCCTGCGGGCGGCCTTTCTGCTGGCGATCTACTTCGCCGGCATCTTCCTGCGGTTCGGCGGCAGCATGACCTACGCCCACAATATTGACTGGGAGAACTCCGGGGTGACCCGGGACCAGCTTTTGAACGAGGCGATCCTGGACGACATGCAGGCTTTGTATCGCGCCTACGAACTGCATGAACGCCTGAGGACGTCCACCGGACTGGACATCAATCCGGCCCAAATTCATGAATACGGGGCCCGGGTGGCCGGGCAGGACGGCCGGCGGGCCAGTGTCGCGGACTACCTGCAAAAGACCGCTCAGGGGTCCCGGGCGGAAAAACCCGGCCATATTTTTCTCATTGTGGGCGAGAGCTACGCCAACTGGACGCTGCTGCCCGAATACCGGGATCTCAACATCGCCAACGGGCTTAAGGGGATCATCCGGCAGCCCGAGGCCGCCTATGTGCCCGCTTTCCTGCCGAACGGCATGAGCACGATTTCCGGCGTGCTCGGGATTGTCACCGGCCTGACCGACGTAAATCTATACCTTAATTATAATCAGGAAACTTATCAGGGGCCGTTTCCCACGGCTATCGCCCCGCAATTGAAGAAGCTGGGGTACCGGACGCGGTTCTGGTATGCGGGACCCAACTCGTGGGAGCGGATCGAGGAATTTACCCGGGCCCAGGGATTCGACGACTTTTACGGCCGGGGCGACTTTGAAAGCCGGGCGGGAAATGTCTGGGGCGCTGACGACAAGTATCTGTTCAACGCGGTATTGTCCGGCATCAGTCCGGATATCCCCAGCTTCAATATTATCCTGACGGTGTCCAACCATTCTCCCTATACGGTCGATCTTCAACAGGAAGGCTTTGACCGGGCGAAGGTTGTCGCCGGGCTACCCGCCAAGCTTCGCGGCGATGAGGAGCTGATCAGGCAGCTGGGTCATTTCTGGTACGCCGACAAGGTAATGGCCGAGTTCGTCGCCACCGTACGGCAGAAGTATCCGGACAGCTTGTTTATCATTGTCGGCGACCATGCCGACCGGCTCAATCTGGAAGCCAACCCCGGCCTGTACAAACGCTACGGTATTCCGTTCGTTGCTTACGGGCAGGGGGTTGCGAAGGACAGTTTCCCGCAATGGGCCGCCGGAAGCCATATCGACGTCGGGCCGACCTTGCTCGAACTGGTTGCCCCGCAGGGCTTCGCCTATTACTCCTTGGGGCGCAGCCTGACCCGCGGCAACGGCTTCGGCATGAACTACGGTTTCTGGATTACCAGAGACTATATCGGCAGCGCCGACAGCGCGGCGGCGGAATTCATCGAGGGCGGCAATCCCGCGCTCCGGCCGGATCGGGTGAGGATCGAAAAAGATATCGAAGCCTTGCGGGCCGTGTCCTGGTGGCTGGCCAAGCGCAAGAGCGAATAGTAAGGCGAAAGACCTGGCGGATGGCCGGGTCTTTTCTTTTCCCGCCCGGGAAAAAGAAGGATTAAACCGGGCGATAAAGAAAATATCTATTCATATAATAGAGAATATATTTGAGGAGGATGACGGAGTTGACCAATCCGGAAATTTTGAATGCTCTTGCCGGCGCTGTAATCGATATGGACGAAGAAGCGGCCAGAACTGCGGCAACCGCTGCAATTGAGACGGGCATGCCCGCCTATGAGGCCATCACCGAGGGGCTGGTGAAAGGCATGCAAGTCGTGGGTGACAAATATGAGCAGCAAGAGTACTTTATTCCCGAGGTGCTGCTTTGTTCCGACGCGATGATCGCCGGACTGGAAATTCTTCAGCCGCATCTGCCGGTCGATCACAACGCCGGGGCCGAGAAAGTCGTGATCGGCGTCGTCCAGGGCGACACCCACGACATCGGGAAAAATCTGGTGAAGATCATGCTGGAGGCGGCCGGCTACGAGGTCCACGACCTCGGACGCAATGTTCCGCTGGCCAGTTTTGTGGATAAAGCCGAGGAGGTCGGGGCCTCGATTATTGCCATGGCCACGCTGATGACCACGACGATGGAGGGGATGCGCACCGTTGTCGAAGAATTGAAAAGCCGCGGAATGCGGGAACGGACGACGGTAATGATCGGCGGCGGCCCGATTTCCCAGGCGTTTGCCGATGAGATCGGCGCCGACCTGTATGCGGCGGACGCCAATGTTGCGGTGCGGAAACTGAAAAACCGGCAAGTGGCTTAGGATGGAGCCGGAATTCAGGCCCGATACGATGACGCCCAAGGAACGGGTCCTGGGGTGTCTGCAAGGCACGAAAATCGACCGCCTTCCTTCGGCTCCGCTGGTGCTGAATCACTGCTCCCGCGTCGCCGGCGTGCCGGTTTCCCGGTTCAATTCGGACGCCGAGGTGATGGGGAAGGCCCAGGTGGCCGCATGGAAGCGGTACGGTTATGATATTCCTCTGATGTTTACCACAACGGCCTCGGTAGCGGAAGCTATGGGCACCAGGCTTTTTTTCCCGGAGGACGACGCTCCCTGGGTGGAGCAGCCTGTAGCTGAAGATCCGGCGAACCTCGCCAAGGTGAAGGTCGCCGATCCCTGGAAGGACGGGCGGCTGCCCGTTTATCTGAACGCCGCAAAACATGTAGTGGCTGAAATCGGCGAGCAGGTTTTTGTCGGGTGCATTTTCGCCGCGCCTTTTACGACCGCCTCGCACCTGCGAGGGACCGAAGCCTTTATCCGGGAGACCTACAAGAACCCCGGCCTGGTAAACGAGTTGCTGGACCTGTCCAAGGCCAGCGCCCTGGCCTTGATCGACGCCATGGCCGACATCGGCGTTGTGCCGGTCATCGTCGATCCGGTGGCCAGTTCCAGCCTGATCGGCCCCCGGCAATTCGAAAAGTTTGCCATGCCGCGCATCAATGATATCGTGGCCCGGGCGCATGCCAGGGGAATGCCCATTTGCCTGCACATCTGCGGGATATCCCGGCCGATTATCGAGCTGATGGCCGACACCGGGGCCGACATTCTCTCCATCGACCGGATTGACATGGCCGAAGTCAAGAGCCTGGTCGGCCACAGGGCCTGCCTACTGGGCAACGTCCAGCCGGCGGAGACGATGCTGAAAGGGACTCCCGCGTCGGTCACGGCCGAGGTGAAAGCGATTATCGAGAGCGCGGGAGACAGCCCGCGCGGCCTGATCGTATCGACGGGGTGCGAAACGCCCTTTAACGCACCGCCGGAAAACATTGAAGCCGTCATGACCGCAACGAGGCTATACGGCCAACGCTAGGGGGAGTTATGCATGGGATTTACTGAGAAAGAACGGCTGCTGGCCGCCCTGGCCAAGGAGAAGGTCGACCGGCCGCCGGTAGTCTGCCCGGGCGGGATGATGAGCGCCGCCACTACCGCCGTGCTCAGCGCCCGGGCGGATTATCAGACCGACCCGGCCGCCATGGCGGGCGTCGCTGAAGCGATCCGGGAAACCACCGGGTTTGAGAACCTGGGGGTTCCTTTCTGCATGACGGTGGAAGCCGAACTGTTCGGCAGCACGGTTGCCCTGGGGGATGCCGGGGTGGAGCCCTGCGTGACGGAATATGGCGCCGCCGCCCTGGCGGACATCCTGCGGCAGCCCTTGCCCGATCCCGATAAGGACGGGCGGTCGCCTGTTGTTCTTGAGGCCATCCGCCTGCTGGCGTCCCGCCACAAGGATGTGCCGGTTATCGGCAATATTACCGGACCGGTCAGCCTGGCAACCTCGGTTATGGACCCTATGCCCTTCTTCCGGTTGCTGCGCAAAGCGCCGGAAGAGGTTGCGGCCGTGCTGGACCATCTGACGGCCTACCTGATCAGCTTTGCCCGGCGCCAGGTCGCCTGCGGGGCTGACGTCATCGCCATCGCCGATCCCACCGCCACCGGCGAGATCCTGGGCAGCGCGAATTTCAGGCGCTTTGTGGCGCCCCTGCTGCAGCGGCTGGCAGGGGAGATCCGGGCGGCCGGAGCGGGGCTCATCATCCATATCTGCGGCGATGCCAAGCTGCTGCTGCCGGCTTTGCGCCAAGTCGACGGAGCGGCTTTCAGCTTCGACTCCCTGGTGGATATGCGCGCCGCCAAGCAGGGGCTGGACCAAGCCCCGGTGATGGGCAATCTGAATACCCAGTTGCTGCATACCGGCGAACCTCAACGGATAGCCAGCGTGGCCAGGCTTTTGCTGAACGCGGGCATCGATATCCTGTCGCCCGCTTGCGGGATCAGCCTGGCGACGCCCCGGGAAAATCTGGCGGCGTTTACCAGTACGGTGAAGGAACTCGGATCCCTTGACCGGGCGTGACCGGGTATGGGCGGCCCTGCGCGGCGAAAAAGGCGACCGGCCGCCTAAAGGAGAGGTCCTGATCGAAAATAGCTGGCTGCGGGACTGCGGTTTCCGGCGATTGGACGAAGCCGTCCGGCACCTGGGGGCCGACTTGGCCGTCCTGCCGATCCGGCCGCCCGCCGGCCGCGCCGCCTTCTGGCAGGAGTGGGCCAGGACCGGCAGTTTCCTGTGGGGCTGCTGGCAGGGGCCAATCACCCTCCTGGCGGAGCAGAAGGGCTGGCATGCCCTGAGCAGACTGCTGATCAAGCAGCCGGAAGAGGCCAGGGTTTTGATGGCCGGCCTTCTCGGCGAATGGGTCGAAGCCGGGTTGGCGGCCCTCGACGGCGGCTGCGACGGCATCGTGTTTTTTGACGACTTGGCCGGGGACAAGGGTCTGCTCATCCACCCCCGGCTGCTGCAGGAAATCTATTTCCCCCTGGTCGTCGGAGCGCTGGAACGGCTCGAGTGCCGGAAGGTCCCGGTGATCTTCCATTCGGACGGCAATATCCAAAGTCTGCTGGGACTGCTGAAAAGCAGCGGCTTCTGGGGCATACAGGGACTGCAGCCCTCGGTCGGGCTCGGCCCGGCGGCGCTGGCTCCCGAACTGGACGACTGGGTATTCTGGGGCAATTTTGAGTTTGAGGGTCCCGGGCGACTGAAGACCGCCGGCGAGGTGGAACGGGAGGTCGCTCAACTGCTGGAGGCCTGGAGCGGATTTCCAGGCTATATTTTTGGTTCTTCCGGCGGCCTGTACAAGGGCTTATCTCTGCCGGAAGTCAAGACAGCATATGATGTGGTGAATTCCTGGAGGAGGTAGGGCCTTGGCCGAACAACATGAAATTATTTTTTTGCCGGGCGGCCAAAGGAGCGTTGTGCCGGCGGGCACCAAGCTGCTGGAGGCCGCGCGGGCCTGCGGGGCAAGCATCGAAGCGCCCTGCGACGGCCGCGGAACCTGCGGCAAGTGCCGGGTCAAGGCCGGCGCGGGGTTAAAGCCCGCGGATGAAATCGAAAGAGACCGGCTCGGCCCCGCGCTGGACGAAGGGTATCGGCTGGCCTGCCGGTCCGAGATTTGCGGTCCGGTACGGGCCGAGATACCGGCCAGCCGCACCGCGACTTTTGTGGCGCTGACTGGCGGAAGGGGCCGGGAATGGCCTTTCGATCCCCCGGTCCGGCAAGTGGCGGGCCAGCGGAGCGCTGACACCGACCAAAGCGCTTTAGCCCAAGGGGCCACGCCGCTTTTCGCGGAAAACTATCCGGCCATGCTGGAAGAGCTTGCCGGAGAATATAAAAAGGGCCTGAAGCAATATCGAAAGGTTGTAAAAAACCACCAGGTGCTGGATTGGCGGTTTGCGGCGGACCGGCCTTGCTGCGGCGTCGCCCTGGATATCGGCACCACCAGCGTCGTCGCCGAACTGTTTGACCTGACCGACGGGCGGAGTCTGGGCACGCGGTCCTGCCTAAATCCCCAGACCGAATTCGGCGGCGACGTGCTGACCCGGATTTCCTTCGCCTCGCAAAGCGCGGACGGCACAACGCTGCTGCAGAAGAAAATCGTCGACGGCGTCAACGGCCTCCTCGCAGAGCTGGCGGCCGCCGCGGGAATTTGCAGCGGCGACGTTTACGAGGTGGTCGTGGCCGGAAATACAACCATGCAGCACCTGTTGCTGGGGGTAAATCCCCGCTCGCTGGCCCACGCTCCTTATCGGCCGGTGTTTACCGAGCAGCTTGAAATCAACCCCGCCAGGCTGGGACTAAACATTGCGCCGCGCGGCGTCGTCACCCTGCTGCCCTCTGCGGCGGCCTTTGTCGGAGCCGATATCGTGGCCGGGGTACTGGCGACCGGGCTCTATGGCTATGAAAAGACCGCGTTGTTTATCGACATCGGTACCAATGGCGAACTGGTGGTCGCTAAAGGCGGGGCGCTGGCCGGGACGTCCTCGGCCGCCGGGCCGGCTCTGGAAGGCATGAACATTGCCTGCGGCTGCCGGGCGGAGCAGGGGGCGGTGGAAGGCTTCGCCGTTCTGGCGGACGGCGTGGTGGAGGTAAAAGTGATCGGCGGCTGCGCTCCCCGCGGCTTGTGCGGCAGCGGTCTGATCGACGCGGTGGCCGAACTGGTTCGCTGCGGCGTGATCGGCGCGAGCGGCCGGTTTGCCAAGCGGGAAAAGCTGCCGTCCGGGCTGGCGGCCCGCCTGACGGAGCATAACGGGCAGCAAGTGTTTATGATTGACGAAGCGGGGCCGGTGTATCTCAGCCAAAAGGATATCCGTCAGGTGCAACTGGCGAAGGGCGCCATCGCCGCGGCGGTCGACCTGTTGCTCCAGGAGCTTGCCGTAAGCTATGCCGAGCTGGATGAAGTGCTGGTGGCCGGCGCCTTCGGCTTTCATCTCAAGCCTTCCTCGCTGGTGGGGATCGGCCTTTTGCCGGAGCTGTGCCGGGATAAAATCCGGTTTGTCGGGAATACGGCCCAGGAGGGAGCCAAGGCGGTGCTTCTGAACCGCCGGGCCGCGGCGGAAGTGCGGAAAATCGGCCACCGGCTGGCGATAAAGGAGTTGTCCCTCCATCCCCGGTTCCAGGATTGCTTTGTAAAATGCCTGGCGTTTCCGGAGCAATAGAAAGATGACAGAAGACCGCGTCGGCTGGCGCGGTCTTCTTTGCTTCACGGCTTGTCCGGCAGGGAAAGGAGGTGGGGCCGGGATTTCCTCCGCTACGGGACGGGCTCCTATGCCGTTACCACAAGCAAAGCTTGCGACGGCTGGGGAGCCAAGTCCCCGCTGCGGAAATCCCGGCCCCGCCTCCTCAGTAGGAGTCAACTCCGGCGCCGTTGAATTCGGGGATGAATTCCGCCGAAGCCGTCCGTCCTTCCTGGATGAAACAATTTTCGATGCCGAGTCCGAGGGCGTAATCGATCAGCCTGTCGTATTCCCGGGTGGTGAGGCGGCGGTTGATTTCCCGGAACCGGCCGGCCTGGTGCACCGGTGTGTACTGGTTCATGAGGCTGATATAAATATCGTCGCCGAACGTCCGCCACAGCCATTCGAGAATCCGGCGGCTGTCGGCGGCCAGCCCGGGCAGGGCGAGATGGCGGACGATGACGCCGCTTTGCAGCAGACCGGCCGCATCGAAGCGGGGCGGGCCGGCGATTTCGGCCATCCTGGCGATGGCCCGGCTGGCGTGGGCGAAGTAGCCGGGAGCGGCGGAATAGCGTTCGGCGTAAATATCATCGAAGTATTTGAGGTCAGGCAGGAAAATGCTCGCCTGGCCGGCCAGGCTGCTGATGGTCGCCTCGGTCTCGTAAGCGTTGGAGTTATAGACCACCGGCAGGGAGAAGCCGTCCCGCCGGGCCAGGCTCAGGGCGTCGATGAGCTGGGGGACATAGTGGGTCGGGGTGACGAGATCGAGATTGTGGGCGCCCCGGGCTTGCTGCTCGAGGAAGATGGCCGCCAGCCGGGAGATGCTTATTTCAGTCCCCGCATCCTGCTGACTGATGGCCTGGTTCTGGCAGAAGGCGCAGCGCAGATTGCAGTGTGCGAAGAATACCGTGCCGGCCCCGGCGCTGCCGGAGAGACAGGGCTCTTCCCAGCGGTGCAGGCAGGCGAGAGCTACCGACGGCAGGCTCCCGGCCCGGCAGAAGCCCTTTTCTCCCGCCCTGCGGTCGACTTTGCAGGCGCGGGGGCAGAGGGTGCAAGCGTGTGCCATGAAACGTCCCCCTTGTCGAAGCATATTCTAGTTGCCATTGTAGCGGTGTTTGACCCCGGAAGCAAGAGGCCGCGCAAGGGCGGGAAAGATTTGGCCGCGCGGCGGGCCGGGAGGAATATGGCCGCCGGCCGGGGAAATCTCCATCTATCGATTGGGTTAAGGAGGCGTTGACAATGCCGCAAATTATTATCCGGGGGATGGACGAGGCGCCGGTAAAGGCGATCAGCGGCGGGCTGGTGGACGAGCTGACGGAAATCGTCGGCTGCCCCAGAGACTACTTTACGATTGAGCTTCTTCCGTCAATTTTTATAGCCGACGGCAAGGCTGTTGAGGGGACGCCCTTTGTCCAGGTCAACTGGTTTGACCGGGGGCAGGCCGTCCAGGACAGGGCCGCGGCAGCCATTGACCGCCATATTCGCGGCGCCGGTTACCGCCAGACCGATATCTTTTTCCTTGTGCTTCAGGAGCAGAAGTATTACGAGAACGGCCGGCACTATTGACGGCTTATGGTCCGGCGCGCCCGGGGCCGATATTTCACTTAGGGGATAAATAATGGACAGCAACAACCGGACGAGAATTTCGGTCCGCAATCTGGTGGAGTTCATCCTGCGGTCGGGCGACCTGGTGTCGGCGTTCGCCGGCGGGGTGCGGGCCCTGGAGGGAACCAAGGCCCACCAACGTTATCAGCGAATGCAGCCTCGGGAGTATGTTCCGGAGGTTACCCTGTCGTGCATCGTGGAAACGCCGGCCGGCTCGCTGGCGGTCAGCGGCCGGGCCGACGGGGTTATGATCGAGGAAGGCCGGGTAGTGATCGACGAAATCAAGACAACCACCCGCCCATTGGAGGACATCAGCGGGGAGGATGACCCGCTGTACTGGGCCCAGGCCAAGTGCTACGCCCATATGTACGCGGCGGAGCACGCCCTGGCGTCGGTGGAAGTGCAAGTAACGTACTGCCACCTCGACACGAAGAAAAGCAGAAGCTTTTGCCGGAGCTACAGCAGCGGCGAATTGGCCGCTTTCTTCCGGGATCTGGCGGAGCGTTACCTGGCCTGGGCCGCCCGGATTCACGACCATGTGGCAAGCCGCAACGGGTCCATCGAGCGGCTCGGCTTTCCTTTTCCGGGATATCGTCCGGGACAGCGGGAGTTGGCTGTCGCCGTTTATCAAACCATGACGGCCGGGAAAAAATTGTTCGCCCAGGCGCCTACCGGCATCGGCAAAACGATGGCGACGCTTTTCCCCGCCATCAAAGCTCTGGGCGGCGGGCATCTGGAGAAAATCTTCTATCTTACGGCCAAAACCAGCACCCGGGAGCTTGCGGAAAAAGCGCTGGCCTGTCTGCGTCCGGAGGGGCTGGCCATCAAGTCGCTGACTCTGACGGCCAAGGAGAAAATCTGCTTTTTGCCGGGGGCGAAGTGCGACGCCGAGGAATGCGATTATGCCCGCGGGCATTTCGACCGGGTCAACGGGGCTTTGCAGGATATTCTGACGGCTGATGAGTTTACGCGCCCGGTCGTCGAAGAATATGCCCGGAAGCACCGGGTCTGCCCCTTCGAATTTTCGCTTGATCTGGCTTATTGGGCCGACTGCGTCATTTGTGACTATAATTACGCGTTTGACCCGCGGGTCGCTTTGCGGCGCTTTTTCGCCGAAGGCGGAGACTACGGCTTTCTGGTGGACGAGGCCCATAACCTGCCCGACCGGGCCAGGGAAATGTTTTCGGCGACCCTTACCAAGGCGCCGCTGCTGGAACTTCGGCGGGCGGTCAGGCAGGAACGCCCCCGGCTGGCCAAGGCGCTGGGCGCGCTCAACACTTGTCTGGCGGGCCTGCGAAAGCGCTGCGAGGAAAATCCGGACGGATTGGTTGTTCAGAACGAGTTGCCGGAGGACATATTGCCGCATTTATGGAAGTTCGTGAAAGAGGCGGATGCCTGGCTCGCCCTGAACCAGCCGGCGGCGTTCGGCGAGCGGCTGCTCGAACTCTATTTTGCGGTTGCCGCTTTTTTGCGCATCGCCGACTGCTATGACGAATGCTACAGGACGTATATGGAGAAGACGGGGCGAGACGTCCTGCTCAAACTGTTTTGCATCGATCCGTCCCGGCTGCTCCGCGCGAGGCTTGGGCAGGGGAAAGCGGCGGTTTTCTTCTCGGCCACGCTGACGCCTTTGGATTATTATAACGAGATGCTTGGCGGCAATGAAGGCGATGGAAGGCTTCAGGTGGGTTCGCCCTTTCCGCGCAAGCTTTTGCGGGTGCTGGTAGCCGACGATATCAGCACCCGGTACAAGCGGCGCGAAGCGACCTATGACCAGGTGGTGGAGCGGATCGAAGCCGCGATCGGCGCGAAGGCCGGCAATTATTTGGTGTTCTTTCCCTCCTACCGGTATCTGGAAGAGGTCTGCGCCCGGTTTGCCGGGCGGCGCCCCGACCTCCGGCTGCTTTGCCAGACTGCGGCCATGGCGGAACCGGAGCGGGAGGCGTTTCTGGCGCAGTTCTCGGCCGAGAACAGGGAACCGCTGGTAGGTTTCGCGGTTCTCGGCGGGATTTTCGGCGAGGGCATCGACCTGGTGGGGGAACGCCTGACCGGAGCGATCATCGTGGGAGTGGGGCTGCCTCAGTTATGCGCTGAGCGGGACATCATCCGGGATTACTTCGCCGGGCGGAAGGGCGCCGGCTTCGAATACGCCTATGCCTATCCGGGAATGAACAAGGTGCTGCAGGCCGCCGGGCGGGTTATCCGCACCGAACGGGACAAAGGCGTCGTCCTCCTGATTGACGAGCGTTACGCGGGCGGCGTTTACCGGCAGTTGCTTCCGGCATGGTGGAGACCGCTGCTGTCGGTCCGCAGCCCCCGGGATATCGGCAGAGCCCTGAAAAACTTCTGGGACTCTTAAGACGGGGCGGGGCGGAAGCGGGCCGAAGGCCGTTCCGCCGGCATACAGGAATTTGGGACAAGCTGTGGAATATTACCACAATAAGGCAAATATCTGCCCTATTCGAGAAAAGCAAGAGAGGTTACAGTGATGATCAGGACTTGGTTTCTCGCCATGCGGCCGTGGTCTTTCACGGCGGCGGCCGTTCCCGTCACGCTGGGCGCGGTCCTCGCCTGGAGTGAAGGCAGTTTCAGCCTGCCCTTGTTTTTATTGACGCTGGTCGGCGGCATAGCTGTCCAGGCCGGGACCAATCTGATAAACACTTACGGCGATTTTATCACCGGGGTCGACACGGTGGAGTCCGCCAGGACTTGTCCGCAACTCGTCCGGGGAATGATTGCGCCGGGGGCCATGCGAATGGCCGGGATCCTGACCTTCTCCTTCGCCGGGATCATCGGACTGCTGCTGACCTATCTATGCGGCTGGCCGGTTCTGGCCTTCGGTCTTTTGGGGATCGTCGCCGGCTATTGCTACACCGCCGGTTTTTGTCCCTATAAATATCTGGGCTTGGGATCGGTACTGGTATTCTTTCTCATGGGACCGCTCATGGTTTGGCCGGCTTACTTCATCCAGACCGGACAGCTCAGTTGGCTGCCCGTGTGGGCGTCCTTGCCGGTCAGCTTTCTCGTGGCCGGTATCCTTCACGCCAATGACATCCGGGATATGCGGGAAGACCGCCGGGCCGGGATCCACACGCTGGCGCTGTTTCTGGGGGTAAAGCGCAGCCTGGCGCTGTACTACGCTCTTTATACCGCCGCCTATACCAGTCTCATCGGCCTGATCGCACTGACGATCGTGCCGTGGACGGCGGCGCTGCCCGTCGTCCTGCTTCCCGCCAGCATGAAACTGCTCGGCCTGGCCAGGGATGCGGTAAAGGGCGCGGAGACCAAATTGCAGCTTCTGGAGCCGATCTCCGCCAAATTGCATTTTCAGTTCGGCCTGCTGTTGGTGGTCGGCCTGGCCCTGCATCCCTTCCTTCAGAGGTGATGGAATGAGAGCGGGCAAACCGACCGACCGGCAAGTTCTTTTTACCGTTGTTCTGGCTTTCCTGTTCTGGTATTTGACGTTCGCGGCCCAGTGGACGAACTTTTGGCTCTCGATGTCGCTGGCGGTGACAACGCTGACCGCTCTGAGCTTCCGATGGGGAAGCTCGCCCTTTGGCAAGGGCGATTTCACCGTCGCCCACGCCCTCCTCGGCCTTGGCGCGGCCGCCGTGCTTTATGGGGTGTTTTGGACGGGAAACCTGCTTTCCCAGGCGGTTTTTCACTTCGCCAAGCCGGAAATCACTGCAATCTACGGAATCCGCCAGGAAGGGGACCGGGCCATTATCGCCCTGGTGCTGCTGTTCATAACCAGTCCCGGGGAAGAACTTTTTTGGCGGGCCTTTCTCCAGGGCTGGGCCCAAAGGCGTTTCGGCGACGGCCGCGGCTGGCTGGCCGCCGCCGCCATCTACGGCGCGGTGCACATCCTCTCGGGCAACGTCATGCTGACCCTCGCGGCCTTTACCGCCGGACTTTTCTGGGGCTATCTGTACTGGCGCTCCGGCAGCATTTTCGCCTGTATCGTTTCCCATGCCCTATGGACGGTAAGCATTTTTATACTATGGCCGGTCTTATGACACCTCATAGGCAGCAAAAAAGCGCTCCCGTCACGCGGGAGCGCTTCAGATTGCCGTTAATAGCCGGAGGCTTTTAAGCTGCCCTGGATTTCGCTCTTGGGCAAGGTTTTACCGATATATTGGGCCAGGTCGATAACCCGGCAGGAATAACCCCATTCGTTGTCGTACCAGGCGAGAATTTTGGCGCTGCGTTTGCCGACCACCATTGTGGACAGGGCGTCCACGATGGCCGAGTGGCTGTTGCCCAGAAAATCGATCGATACGAGCGGGTCTTCGCAAAATTCCAAAATGCCGCGCAGCGGGCCATTGGCGGCATCCCTGAGGGCGTTGTTGATATCTTCCACAGTAATATCCCGGGCCAGCTCAACCACCAGGTCGGTCAGCGAGACGTTGGGAACGGGTACGCGGACCGAAACGCCGTTGAGTTTGCCCTTGAGTTCGGGGATGACCAGCCCGATCGCTTTCGCGGCCCCGGTGGTGGTGGGAACAATGGACTGGACGCAGCTCCGGGAGCGGCGCGGATCCTTATGGCTGTTGTCGAGGCTCCGCTGGTCGGTGGTGAAGGCGTGAACCGTGGACATCAGCCCGTTGACGATGCCGAAGCGGTCGTTTATGACTTTTACGATCGGGGCAAGGCAGTTGGTCGTGCAAGATGCGTTGGAGACCACCTGATGCAATTGGGGATTGTAGACGGTCTCATTGACGCCCATTACGATCGTGGGAACGGAGTCCTTGGCCGGAGCGCTGATGATAACCTTCTTGGCGCCGTTCTTCAGGTGGACTTCGCAGTCTTTGCCCGAGTTGAATTTGCCGGTGGCTTCGATGACAATGTCGATACCCAACTGGCCCCAGGGGAGGTTGGCCGGGTTCCGGTCGGAAAGCATTTTGATCGGCTGGCCGTCGATGATCATTTCGTCGTCGGTGGCTTCGATCTGATGATCAAGCTTGCCGTGAATCGAGTCGTATTTCAGCAGATGGGCGGATGACCGGGCGTTGGTCGTGCTGTTGACGGCGACCACTTGCACTTCTTCGTTTTGCAGCGCGGCCCGCAGGCACATCCTGCCAATGCGTCCAAAACCGTTAATACCTATTCTGACTGCCATGTTCTTCCTCCTAGCGAATCGTGATGTACTATTTAAAAGGATTGAGATAATAGAATAACATCTAGCTTATTTAGTATAACACATTTTATTGAATAGACAATGACAGCCACCGGAGGATAATAGCGGTTATCGGGAATTATTGCCGATTATCCGCCCATTAGCGGGATTTTTGGCCATATGCCGCCCGAAAGGGCTTTAACTCGCGAATAGCGGCCGGCGGTAACAGCCAATCTACCATTATAAACAGGATGCGGATTAAAGGGGGAATGGCTTTGGCGCAACCGAGCGCGCTGGGGAGCAAGGATGTCGGCAAGCTCCTGTGGGACTTCTCGGTGCCGGCGATTACCGGAATGCTGGTAAATGCCCTGTATAATGTGGTCGACAGTATTTTTGTCGGCCACGGGGTCGGCGCTGTCGGACTGGCGGCCGTAACCATCGCCTTTCCGATCATGATCGTGTTCATGGCCTTTGGGATGCTCATCGGCATCGGAGCCACCACCCTCGTCTCCATCCGGCTGGGCCAGCAGAAAAAGGAAGAAGCGGAGAAAATCCTGGGCAATGCTTTGGCGCTCATCCTGGTATTGGCGATTACCATAACGATCGGGCTGGAGCTTTTCCTCGATCCCGTCCTGGTTGCGCTGGGCGCCGGACCGGACGTATTGCCGTATGCCCGGGATTTTATCCACATTATTTTGCTGGGTAGCGTTTTTATGTTTACCGGGTTTGGCCTCAACAATATCATCCGGGCCGAGGGCCATCCCAAAATCGCCATGATGACCATGCTGATTTCGGCCCTGGTGAATACCATCCTCAATCCGCTGTTCATCTTCGGAATGGGAATGGGCATCAAGGGTTCGGCGCTCGCGACGGTGATCTCCCAGTCCATTTCCGCTTTTTGGGTCATCGCGCACTTTCGGGGGTCGCATTCTTTTCTGAAATTGCGTGCGAAAAATATCGTCATTCGCCGGGACATCTCCCTCAGCATCCTGGCGATGGGTTCCTCCTCCTTTTTCATGCAGTTGGCGGCCAGCATCGTCACCTGGCTGCTCAATTACACTCTCCAGGCCTATGGGGGCCAGACTGCGGTCGCCGCAATCGGGGTCATCAACCGGGTGTCCACGCTTGTGCTGATGCCGCTGTTCGGCATCAGCCAGGGGGTCCAGCCCATCATCGGCTATAATTACGGGGCGCGGAATTTCGGGCGGGTAAAAGAGGCGGTCAAAAAAGGCGCCATGGCCGCCACGGCCATCGCCATCGCCGGGTTTATCCTGATCCAGCTGTTTGATCGACAGATTATCCGCCTGTTCAGCAATGAGCCGGAATTGATCGCGCTGGGCGCGGCAGGGCTGAGAATTTTCCTCTTCATGCTGCCGGTCATCGGCTTCCAGGTGGTCGGGACAGCCTTATTCCAGGCCATCGGCAAACCGACCCATTCGCTCTTCCTGAGCTTGTCGCGACAGGTGCTTATCCTCATTCCCCTGGTGCTGGTCCTGCCGAGAATGTGGGGACTGCAGGGCGTGTGGCTGGCCGGGCCGGCCGCCGACCTGGGGTCGGCGATTTTAACCGCGGCACTTGTCGCGAACGAGCTGCGGCGCCTGCGCCGGGAGGAAGACGAGGTGCGGTGAGAGCGCGCTCCCGGCGGAAAGAGTCCAAGGAAAAGGAAAGAAGGGTGGAGCATGATCGTCTATTATTATTCGGCCACCGGCAACTCTTTGCATGTGGCCAAAATGATCGCCGCAGGGATGCCCGGCGGCGCGCTTGCGTCCATGCCCCGCTGGCTGGAGCAGCCCAGGCCGGCGACCGGCGAGGACTGCCTGGGGCTGGTGTTCCCCATGCATTACTTTGGGGCGCCGCCCTTGGTGAGAAAGTTTGTGGAAAAGCTGGAACCGGCGCCTGCCGCCTATGTTTTCGCCGTCGTAACCTGCGGCCATCACCTATTAGGCAGCGCGCTTCACCAGATCGCCGGACTGCTTCAGGACAAGGGGAAAAAGCTGGACGCCGGCTTTTATGTGGATATGGTTTCGAACTATATACCGCTCGCCCAGCTGCCTCCGCCGGGCAGGCGGCAGGACCGCCTTGCCGGGGCGGATGAGAAGGTCCGGCAGATCATAGGGGCGATCGGGAACAGAGCCCATATCATCGAGCCCGAATACTTCCGCTGGCCCTGCCAGGCGATCAGCAGCTATTGGCGAAACAACCTGATCTCCCGCGCGCCCACCAGGTTTACCAATTCCGCGGACTGTACCGGCTGCGGCTTGTGCGCGGAAATCTGCCCGGTGGAAAACATCCGCCTGGAGTCTGGCCGGCCTGCCTGGCAGAACCACTGTCAGGAATGTCTGGGCTGCCTGCATATCTGCCCGGCTCAAAGCATAAACTTCGGCAGGACCCAGGGCCGGACGCGCTATCGTCACCCGGAGGTGGCGGCTGCGGAACTCGTCCGGGGAAAAGCGGAGCGATAGAACGGCGGCCTTCGCTCCGAACCGGCTCCGGGCAGCGGGTCTTGTATGCGCCGTCTGAGCCTGCCCCTCGCCGGGGGCAGGCTTTTCGCGCCTCCGGCGGCCGGAGTGCAAAAAAATAGGCCCCCGTGCTAGGAGGCGCAATAGAATGTCTGTCGGAGAAACACTTCTATACGTCGATGAGGAATTCCTCTTTACACAAAAATAAAAGATTATTGCGAATTTTAACGAAATTATCAGAGGGCGAGTTGCCTGAATGAACAATTGGCCAAGAAGGCGGATTGCGGTGGACGGCCGCGGCGAATAGCAAGCAGGACTTTTTTCCGGGGAGGAGAAAGCTGGTACTACATAGGGAACAGGTGCCGAAAGGGGGTGGAGGCTATGGTGACTTACAGGGATGCCGCCATAAAGCATAACAAGGGACTGCACGCCAGAGCCGCAGCCATGGTCGTTCAAAAGGCTCATGAGCTTTATGCCAGCCACGGGGTTGGTCTCTATCTTCATTATCCCGGCTGGGACAAGCTGCCGGTGAACAGCCTGATGCCGCTCGTAGCTCTCAGAATCAAATGCGGCGACCTTGTGGGCGTGTCGGCCGAGGGCGCGGCGGCTGAAGAGGCGGTCAACGAGATGGTTGCCTTTCTGGAAAGCGACTTTGAAATCGAGGATGCGGAGACGAGGAACCGGGTGGATACCGTTCTTCAGGATAACGCGTTTACGATGGACCATATTTTCAGCGGTCTGGCCAATGGGGTTTTGGCAATCGATGAAAACGACCTTGTCACGGTTTTCAATCCGGCTGCCGAGAGAATTCTCGGCCTCAAAGCCTCCGAAGTGATCGGCAAAAACGTGCGCGAAACCATTGCCGACACCCGGCTGCACATCGTGAGGGAGACTATGACTCCTGAACTGGGCTGCCGCCAGGTAATCGGCGATTCGGTCATTGTCACCAACCGGACGCCTCTGGTGGCCGGAGGACAGGTGAAAGGAGCCATCGCCATTTTCGAGGATATATCCTCCCTGGAAAAAGTGACCGGCGAGCTGCGCGAGGTAAAGGAACTGAAAGAGCGGCTGCATCTGGTTCTGGAATCGGTCCAGGACGGAATATGCGTAGTGGATAAGCAAGGCTATATCACCTATGTCAATTCCTCCTATGCGCGGATCGTACAGCTTCCGTCCGAGAATCTGATCGGGCAGAACGTGGCGCGGATCGCGCCGCTGGGCGCCAGGGCCAAAGCCCTGCTTACCGGCAAACCGGTGCTGGGAAGCGTCAGCCGCAAGCCGGACGGGCAGATGATCATCGCCAACGTCACGCCGATTATCGTGGACGGAGAGGTGTCGGGAGTGGTATCGGCGGTCAAAAACCTGTCCGAGGTCCAGGCCTTGATGGACTCGCTGAGCAAAATGACCGCCCAGGCCGAGTATCTGCAGGAGGAACTGCACCGCACCCGGAAGCCGGTGCAGGCCTTTGACAAGATTATCGGCCGCAGCGGAGCGATCCGCGAGGCGCTGGCCGTCGCCGCCAAGGCGGCCGAAGGGATGGCGACCGTTCTGATTACCGGGGAAAGCGGCACAGGGAAAGAACTTGTCGCCGAGGGAATTCACTTCGCCAGTCCCCGGGCGGCGGGTCCCTTTATCCGGGTGAATTGCGCGGCCATTCCCGCATCCTTGTTGGAAAGCGAACTGTTCGGCCATGAACGGGGGGCCTTTACCGGAGCGGTAAAGCGCAAACTGGGCCGGTTTGAACTGGCGGATAGAGGCACCATCTTTCTCGACGAAATCGGCGACATGGAAAAAGACATGCAGGCCAAGCTGCTCCGCGTGCTGCAGCGAAAGGAATTTCAGCGGGTGGGCGGCGAGAATGTCGTGACGGTTGATGTCCGCATCATTGCGGCCACCAACCGGGATCTGGAGAAAATGGTGGCGGAAGGTTCCTTCCGGGAAGATCTCTATTATCGCCTGAACATTATCCCGATTGTCCTTCCGCCGCTCCGTCAGCGGAAAGAGGACATCCCGCTGCTGGTGGAGCATTTCTTTCTGAAAATGACCGCCGGAGCGGGCAAGGCCGCCACCGGCATCCGCAAGGACGCCCTCGAAGCGCTGATGGGCTATCGCTGGCCGGGCAATGTCCGCGAACTGGAAAACATCCTGGAGCGGGTCCTTACGCTGGCGGACCAGCCGTATATTGAGGCGGAAGCATTGCCGGCCTACATCCGGGAAGGGGCGGCCGGCGGAGGCGCGGCGGTGGCCGCCGCGGAAGAGCCTGTCCTGCCCTGGGAAGTATATGAACGGGAGATCATCAAGAAGGCGCTGGGCCGCTACGGCACCTTCAACCGGGCGGCGAAGGCCCTGGGCCTTACCCATAAAACGGTGGCGGCCAAAGCCCGCAAATACGGTTTGACCAAATGGGTCGCTTGGGAAAATAGATAATACTTGGGAAAAAGTATCAAGAATTTCGGGCAATGTTGAGACATTATACCAACATCGCCCGCGGTGCGTCCGGAAACCGGCTTGTCAGCGGTACTTGTTCATTGGCATGATTTCTGCAAGAGGTAGGAACGGGAGCCGAGGGGCGACTTTCGGCGACAAGCGTACGGAATAAGGAGGAAAGGCCATGAAGAAGATCATCAACAGTCCGGAACAAGTTGTGGAGGAAATGCTCCAGGGGGTTGCGCTGGCTCACCCGCAGTATGTGAAACGGCTGGAAGGCTTCAACGTGCTGGTGAGGGCCGGGGCGCCCAGCCCCAAAGTCGCCTTGGTCAGCGGCGGCGGAAGCGGCCATGAGCCCACCCACGGCGGGTTTGTCGGCAAAGGCATGCTGGATGGAGCGGTAGCCGGAGCCGTGTTCACTTCACCGACGCCCGACCAGGTCTTTGAGGCCGTTAAAGCCGTGAATGGCGGCAAGGGCGTGCTGCTGGTCATCAAGAATTACACCGGCGATGTGCTGAACTTTGAAATGGCCGGCGAAATGGCCGCCGCCGAAGGCATTGAAGTCGAAAAGGTCGTGGTGGACGATGACGTGGCGGTGGAGAACAGCACCTGGACGACCGGCCGCCGCGGCATCGCCGGAACGCTTTTTGTGCACAAGATAGCGGGGGCGAAGGCTGAGGCTGGCGGAAGCCTGGCGGAGGTCAAGCGGGTGGCGGAAAAAGTAATCGCCAACGTCCGTTCCATGGGCATGGCTCTCTCGCCCTGCACGGTGCCCGCCGCCGGCAAGCCGAGCTTTACGCTGGCTGAAGACGAGGTGGAGATCGGCATGGGAATCCACGGCGAGCCGGGCACTCATCGCGAGGCCCTTCGCCCGGCCGACGAGATTGTCGCCCACCTTATGGACAAAATCCTCGCCGACAACCCGGTCGCCGCCGGGGATGAAGTGGCGGTCATGGTCAACGGTCTGGGCGGGACGCCGTTGATGGAGCTTTATGTCGTAAACCGCAAGGTGGCCGAAATCCTCGGCGCCAAAGGGGCGGCCATCGCCAAAACCTATGTGGGAAATCTCATGACCTCCCTGGAAATGGCCGGCTTTTCGATCACCGTCCTCAAGCTGGACCGCGAAATCAAGGAACTGCTCCTGGCTCCGGCCGACACGCCGGCTTTTGTCCAATTCTAACTGGGGGAATGCATTTTGACGAACGTATATGTTGCGGCCATCGAAGCCATAGGTGAAGCAATGATTCGAAACAAGGAGTATTTAACCGACCTGGATGCGGCCATTGGCGACGCTGACCACGGCATCAATATGGTGAGGGGCTTCGAAGCGGTGCGCGGCAAGCTGGGGGCGCTGCCGCCGGAGGCCGATCTGGCGACGGTCCTGAAGACGGTGGCGATGACGCTTATTTCTACCGTCGGCGGAGCCTCGGGGCCCCTTTATGGCACCGCTTTCCTGCGGGCCGCGGCGGTCGCCCAGGGGAAGTCCGCCGTCGACGGCGCCACCGCGGTCAGTCTCTTTATGGCGGCGGTCAACGGAATCAAGGAGCGGGGCAAGGCGACCCGGGGCGAAAAAACCATGCTGGACGCCCTGGAGCCTGCTTATGAAGCCTTTGCCGCCGGAGTGGGAGACAACAAGCCCTTGCCGGATTGTCTTGAGCTGGCCTGCGCGGCGGCTGAGCGGGGCATCGAGTATACCAAGACAATTGTCGCGACCAAGGGGCGGGCCAGCTACCTTGGCGAACGGAGCCTGGGACACCAGGACCCCGGAGCGACGTCCTCCTACATCTTGCTCAAGGCCCTGAACGATTTTTGCCGGCGCCGGCCGGCGGAGGAAGCTTAGATGGTCGGAATTGTAATCGTCACTCATAGCCCCAAAACAGCCGAGGGTATCTGTGAGATGGCGGTGCAAATGGCCCGGCCCGGTCAGAAGATAATTCCCGCCGGCGGAACCGCCGACAGGCGGATCGGAACCGACGCGGCGAAGATCGGCGAGGCCATAGCCGCTGCCGATGAAGGCGACGGAGTGGTGGTTATGGTTGATCTTGGCAGCGCCGTGCTGAGCGCCGAGACGGCTCTGGAGTTTGTGGACCCGGAGCTGCGGGCCAGGACGGCGATTGCCGACGCTCCGGTGGTGGAAGGGGCGATCAGCGCCGTTGTGCAGGCTTCGTTGGGAGGTAGTCTGAACGAAGTGCTGACAACGGCGGAAAGTGCCCGCAATTTACGGAAAAAATAATCGATCTTATTCGGAAGGACTGGACCACATGAGGGAAGTTAAGCTTCAAATCACCAATCCCACGGGTTTGCACGCCCGGCCCGCGGCCCTTTTTGTGCAGGCGGCGGCCGGCTACAAGAGCAAGGTCCGCATTCACGGCAACAATAAGACGGCGGACGCGAAGAGCATTCTGGCGGTCATGAGCCTCGGGCTGGCCCAAGGCACGGATATCACCATTGTCGCCGAGGGTGAGGACGAAGAAGTCTGTGTGGCGGCGCTGGCAGCGCTGATTACAAGCAACTTCGGCGAGGGTTGATCAGGTGAAGGCGCCACGGCGCCTATAAAACCGCATAGCGGACGCGAACAGACCCCGGCCTGTACAGGCCGGGGTCTGTTCTTTTTTGCCAGGCTGAAGGGAGCGGGCGGGCTAATAAGACTTGACGGTCTGTGCAATGCTAATGGCGGGAAGGCCTGTGAAGCGATTGAACACGCCGTTTGCGGAATATTGCCACTATTGTAAGGGCGGAGGAAAATGGCGGCGGCCTGTAGAACTGTGCAAATCAAATGCGGTTGGCTGCCCGTGGATAGTCGGTATCGGCACGAACTGAACTGGGGAGACCGACCGTAAATATAATACGACTTATATCCCGGCGGGAATAAGAGCGGAGGAATGATGATGGAAAACAGGGAGTATCCGAGGCAAGTGTTGAGTGTAAGACAATTAACCATTGTGGGGATGCTGGCGGCGGTCAGCATGATTCTCGGGCTCACCGGCTACGGTTTTATTCCGTTGCCGATCGCCAAAGCGACGGTCATGCATATCCCGGTAATAATCGGGGCCATTATCGAAGGGCCGATGGTCGGTATATTGGTTGGTCTGCTGTTTGGCTTGTTCAGTATCTTTCAGAATATCGTGGCACCCAATATTTTGTCGTTTGCCTTTTTAAATCCCCTGGTATCGGTTGTGCCGAGGGTGCTGATCGGCGTAACGGCCTATTACTGTTACCGGCTTCCCGCAGGCCGGGAAATCTACCGGATTGGCCTGGCGGCGGCCGTGGGGTCGCTGACGAATACGATCGGGGTTCTGGGGATGATTTATCTGCTCTATGTCGCTGATTTCGCAGCAGCCAGAGGCATCAGCCCCGATGCGGCGCTGGGGGCGATTTACGGAATAGCGTTGACGAATGGCGCCGCTGAAGCGGCGATATCCGTGATTATCACCGTTCCGATCGTATTTATGATCCGCAGGGCCCGGGGAAAAGCATAGGGAGATCCGGCAAGCAGCGCTTGTCCCGGGCGGAGGGCGCTCGCAAAAGTTCTTGCATTCCCGGATGGCATAGTGTACAATTGAAAAAACATATTGTTACCGGCGATGATGGGAAGAGTAACCGCAGCGCTAGTTTCCAGCGATCGGGGATAGTGGGAGCCCGAAATGAAAGATGCGGTGAAAGACACCCCGGAGTCTCTGCCCGAACTGCCTTTCGGCACCGCGTAGGAGCAGACGGAAATCCTCCGTTATCACAGGAACGATACCGGGCCGACTCAGCCGGTATCCTGATCGAGAGAACCTGCTAAAGCAGGTTAATTTAAGGTGGCACCACGGGCAGTAACCTCCCGTCCTTACGCAAGGACGCGGAGGTTTTTTTATTAGCGGAAGGGGGTGGTTGTATGGATGACGACGGCAATGATGACGACAATGACAACAATAATTTTTCCGGCAATAACAGAAAGAAAATAGGAGGGTACATTTATGTCAAGAGTACTGGTTCGTCAACTCAAGAACCACCTGGGCCAAAGTGTCGTTGTTAAAGGCTGGATCGCCAAAGTCAGAGACCTGGGGGGCATTAAATTTATCCTGTTGCGCGATTTGAGCGGCCTTGTCCAGGTCGTCGTGGAAAGCGAAACAGCCTGTGAGCTGAAGACGGAGGCGGCCGTATGCGTCGAAGGGGCGGTGGCCGAGGCGCCGAACGTGATCGGCGGAGTGGAGATTCATGCCCGGTCCTTGGCGGTGGTTTCCCAAGCCGACTATGAGCTGCTGCCCTTCGAAGTCAACAGGGACACCATTCCGGCCGGGCTTGACACCGTGCTCAACCACCGGATGCTGAGCCTTCGCAACGAACGGGTCAGGGCCGTATTCAAAATCCAGCATCAGATTGTATCGGCCTTCCGGGAGTTTTTCTCCGCCAATCACTTCACGGAGATCCAGACTCCCAAACTGGTGGCTTCCGGCACCGAGGGCGGGACGGAACTGTTTGCGGTGGAATACTTCAACCGCAAGGCCTATCTGGCCCAGAGCCCGCAGCTCTATAAGCAAATGATGGTGGGCTCGGGGCTGGAAAGAGTATATGAGGTGGGGCACGCTTACCGGGCCGAGCTCCATGACACCGTGCGGCATATGAACGAATACGTCAGCCTGGACGTCGAGATGGGCTTCATCGAGGACGAGAACGACCTCATGGCTATTGAAACGGAATTTCTGAAATCGCTCTTCAGCCGGCTTCGGCAGCAGTGCGGGGAAGCACTCGCGCTCTTCGGGGCCGAGCTTCCGGTTATCGATGCCGTTCCGCGGCTGGAACTGGAAGAGGCCCGGCGCATCCTGCTCCGCCGCTATGAAAAGCAATCGCCGCCGGGAAATCTTGATCCGGAGGGGGAGCGCTTGATCTCGGACCACGTGAAAAAGGAAGCAGGCAGCGATTTTGTGTTCATTACCAAGTATCCGGTGGCCAAACGGCCGTTCTACGCCATGCCGGACAAGCAAAAGAGCGAGCTGACCAATAGCTTCGACCTGCTTTACCGGGGCCTGGAAATCACGACCGGCGGGCAACGGATTCACAGTTACCAAGCTCTGAAAGAAAACATCGCCAGGTTCGGGCTCAATCCGGAAAGCTTCGGTTACTACCTGGATTGCTTCAAATACGGCATGCCGCCCCACGGCGGGTTCGCCATCGGTCTGGAACGGCTGACGATGAAAATTCTGGGGCTGGCGAATATCCGCGAGGCCACCTTGCTGCCCCGCGACCGGGCGAGACTGGAGCCGTAGGCTTTTCGCCGGATCAATCATAATATATAAAGGATGATGGGCGGCCTTGACGTGCCGGCCCATCATCCATGCCGCATGTCCGGGCAGGCGGCGCCGCCTTGCGGGAGCGCAGGCCGATCGGACCTGATGACCGGCTTGCAGGGATATCGCCCGCTTCTGAAGAAGTTATTTATAAAGAAACGGAAAACCGAAAGGGGAAGGCTATGCTTGGCCGCTATGCGCAGTATATACTGTTTCGATTAGGGTTCCTTCCGCTCTATTTTCCGGGGCTGCGGGCCTGGGAGACGGCGCGGATCATGGCGAGACGCCAAGACTGGCCCGGGAAGGCCTGGGGGATATTCTGGGCGGCCCTGGCGCTGGCCGGCCTGGCCGGAATCCCTGTCGCGGCCTTATATAGCAAGGCCTATGGTTTTGCTGCCTGCTTCGCTTTATGGGAACTCGTCTGGCTGATTAACTATCGGAGCCTGGTCAAGGCCCAGCAGGGCGGGGACGCTCCAAGGGGCTAGCGGGCCGACCGTTTTTTGCCGCACCGGTGCCCGGCTTGTTGTCATTGGGCAATCGCGCCGTTTTGCCATGCATGAGGAGATGGATAGATGTTCAAGCGGATTATTTTTTTATTTTGGGGCCTTTTCCTGTACTCCCTGGGAATCGTAATGACCATAAAAGGCAATCTCGGCACCGGGCCGTGGGACGCCCTGCATCTCGGCATCACCAATTATTTGCCGCTGACCATGGGGCAGGTGTCCCAGTTGACCGGAATTGTGGTCATCCTGCTGGGCTGGACCCTGGGGATGAAGCCCGGCTGGGGCACGATCGCCAATATGTATTTTATCGGACTCTTTATCGACCTGCTCCTGGGCGGCGACTGGGTCGGCACGCCCGAGACCTGGCTGGGGCGCCTGGTGATATTGCTGGGCGGGGTGCTGGTCATCGGCTGGGCAAGCTATTTTTACCTGTCCGCAGCTCTCGGGGCGGGTCCCCGGGACGGCTTCATGGTCGGCTCGGTGCAGAAAACCGGTTGGCCGGTATGGAAGATGCGCACGCTGATTGAAGCAAGCGTGACCGTCCTGGGGTATTTTCTCGGGGGACCGATCGGCGTGGGCACGCTGATTGTCGCTTTTACCCTCGGACCTTCCATCCAGTGGGCGTTCTCGGTCATGGGCGCAAGAGCGCAGGACATCCGCCATGACGGGTTGCTGCTTCCGGTGTGGCGGGCCGGAGCCCCGCAGCCGGCCGTCGGTGGGGCCGGCGACGGGCAAAGCCCGGCCAAACCGGCGGGGCCTCCCGCCGAAGTTGGCGATTGCGCGGAGCAATAGATAATGATAAAAAAAGAGCACCCAGGTGCTCTTTTTGCTTGTCGTGAAACGAGGGAATTTTACTCCAGTACGGGAAAAGCCTCCGTACAGAAGGAAATAAAGGCTCTGGCCGCCTTGGACAGATATTTGTCGCTGTTCCAGACGAGGCCGATCTGAAGGCGCAAGGGGTCGGACAGAGGGCGGCTCTGAATGCGGGGGTGACGCCTGCTGACCTCATCCAGCAGAAACGAAATGCCCACTCCTTGTTCGACGAGACCAAGGATGGTTTCGATCTGGCTGAAGGAGAACACAATGTCCGGGGTGAACTCGTTCCGCTGGCACTCGGTCATGATGAGCTGCCTGCTGTAGGCATCCTCGTTAAACAAAATGAAAGGCTGTCCGCGGAGGAGGGTAAAGGGAATGGCGGAATAGGCTCCCAGCGGGTGGTAATGGGGCAGGCACACCATGAGCTGCCCGTCGGTAAGCGGAGCGGTGGAAAGACGGGTCGGCAAATTGTCGGTGATAATGATCCCGACGTCCAGCTCGCCTAATTCGATTTGCTTCCGGATGGACAGCGAGCCTTCCTCCGCGACAAGCAGCTCAAAATGGGGATAGGCCTTCTGGAAGCGGGCGATGATGTGCGGGAACAGGAACGCGCCGATCATCGGCGGGATTCCTATCTTTATCGAGCCTTTTTGCAGGAGTCGGTAGTCGTTCATTTCGGCGACGGCGTCGCGGACCCGGTTCAGGATATCCTCCGCTCTGACCGCGAAGGCCCGGCCTTCGGCGGTTAGGGAAATCTGCTTCTGGCTCCGGTCGAACAGCGTCACCCCCAGTTCCTCCTCCAGCCTGTGAATGGCCACCGTGACGGAGGGTTGGGCCACGTGGAGGCGGGCCGCCGCCTTGGTTATGCTGCTGAGCCTGGCGGCAAACTGAAAATACTCGAGCTGGCGAAGTTCCATCGCAATGACGCCCCTTACGGCAATGATGGTAATTTAGCGGATTCAGGCGTTGCGCGGAATATATCGACATCGTCCCGGCAACATAATAGTTTAAAACTATTATAACATAATATATTGATATTTTTACTTTATAATTTGCGCGGTTATACTACAAACGTAGGAACAAAGCAAATAGGAGTGAAAATATGACTGGCAAGGATATGGTCCGGGAGGCCGAAATCAGCGCGGCTTCCGCCGTGAGAAGCGGCAGCGGCCTGCTTGAACGGAAGGCGCAGAGGGCTCTCAGGAGGGCGCAGGACCTGCTGGGCGACAGTTCCGGAATGGCGGGGGATGTTTTTGGCGCCACGAATTGCGGCAAACTGACCCGCCTGATTCGCTATATGAACAGATCGGCCGAGGGCGATGCGGGCTCTGAGCCGAAAACGGAATTTCCGTCATTGAAATCGGGACGCTAGACGTCCTGATTTTATTTTGCCGGCAGGCCGGCCGAGGACGGGACAAGGTTGCGGCCCGGCTACAAAGAGCCGCCATAGGCGGCTCGCCAAAGAAGGCGTGGCGACGCCGGCGATATAAGCGCAGGCCGGGGTGCCGGCGCAATATTTCTTTTGGCGGTCAGAGATTTTTAGAAGGGAAAACGAATAATTGGTAGAAATTAGGAAATATAATGGCTGATATTCTAATACAGGGGTTTTAATGTGAAAAACTTAACTTTTTCAGGCCGGACCAAGAGGCAGGAATATTCTGAAAAGGGTCGAATCATAAAAATAACAGCAGATTGGACTAGAGTGTAGAGAAAAGTCCAAGTTACTCCTGGGGGTTGTTCCCGGGTGTGATTTGGCTTTTTTGTTTTCTCTGAATCAAGGGAGCCGCGGGTCGGTGACTCGCGCTATTTACAGGATATAGCAGGGTGATGGCAGTGAAAGCGGAGCATATCGTAAAGATGCTGTGTGACGGGCCGGTTATCCCGGCAATACGGACCTCGGATGATTTTAAGTTTGCGCTGGCCAATGTCGCCTCGCCCAGCCTGATTTTACTGTTTGGCGACATTCTGACGCTCCCGGGGCTGCTTGAACAGGCGAAAAAGGCCAAGAAACGGATTGTCGTCCACCTCGATCTGGTCGACGGGATCGGCAAGGATAAAGCCGGGGTTAAATATCTGGCCCGGATGGGTGTAACGGCGATGATTACGACCAAATCCCATTTGGGGAAGATCGCCAGCGAAGAAGGCATGCTCGTTATCCAGCGCCTGTTTTTGATGGACTCGGAGGCGCTGAGGACGGGGATTCATCTCCTTTCCGTTTTTAAACCGGACGCGGTTGAAGTCCTTCCCGGGTCGGTTCCGGCGGCGCCCGTTCAGGAGCTTGTCCGGGCAACCGGGCTGCCGATATTCGGCGGAGGGCTCATCAGTACGACGGAGGATGTAACCCGGGCTATCCAAAACGGCATCTGCGCAGTCAGCACCAGCAAGCGAGCCCTTTGGAACCTGACGGCCGGCAAGAACGGCTAGCGACAGGCAATGAAAGTACCGCAAGCAGGTCTGCGTTAATAAAATATCCCTGGACGAGAGTTGCGGAGAGGGTCCAAATTATGTCTGAGTATCATCGTCTCAGGGTAATTTGGGCTTTTTATTCTCGAAAATGGAGGTGAGGGCGAGAGGGAAGGTTGCTCAAAGGGGGATTTATCATTTAGAAGAATAATAGGGAGGGTGTATCAGATGACAAATTTGTTTGGTGAGTTTTTTGGTACGATGGTCCTAATTATTTTTGGTTGTGGTGTTGTTGCGAACGTCCTCTTGAAAAAATCCAAAGCCGAAGGAGCCGGCTGGATGGTCATAGCCGCAGGCTGGGGATTTGCCGTAACCATGGGCGTATTCTCCGCCCAGGCGACCGGCGCCCCGCAGGCCGACCTCAACCCGGCCGTGACGCTGGCCAAAATGATGATAGGCGTGTATTCCCTGCCGCACGCAATCGCTACGATGTTCGCTGAACTAGCCGGCGCAATCGTGGGCGCGGTCGTTGTCTGGCTGGCTTTCCTGCCCCATTGGGAAATCACGGAGGACAAAGGCGCAAAATTGGGTATCTTCTGCACGGCTCCCGCCATCCGCAACACCGGTGCCAACCTCCTGTGCGAAATCATCGGCACGATTATGCTGGTCGTCGTAATTTTTGCCATCTTCTCGAAACCGGTCGGCGGCATAGCTCCCGGCGTTGGCCCCTATCTGGTCGGCGTTCTGGTCTGGGCCATCGGCCTCAGCCTTGGCGGGCCTACCGGTTATGCGATCAATCCGGCCCGTGACCTCGGCCCCCGTATTGCCCACGCCATTCTGCCGATCGCCGGCAAGGGCGACTCGGATTGGGGTTATGCCTGGATTCCGGTGGTGGCCCCGCTGATTGGCGGCGCGATCGCCTTCTTCATCGGGCAGGCTGCAGGCTTGATCTAATACCCGCGGGTGCGGACAAAAGAATAGCGGACAAAAGAATAAATGAGGGGGAAGATCGATGACCAAAAAGTATGTTCTGGCTCTCGACCAAGGAACTACCAGCTCTCGGGCTATTCTCTTCGACTGCGACTCCAATATTGTGGCGGTCGCCCAAAAAGAATTCACCCAGATTTTCCCGAAGGCCGGCTGGGTCGAGCATAACGCCGAAGAAATCTGGAGCACCCAGATCGGCGTAGCGGCGGAAGCGGTGGCCAAAGCCGGCATCGGCGCCGGCGATATCGCCGCCATCGGCATCACCAACCAGCGGGAAACCACCGTTGTTTGGGATAAGACCACCGGCAAACCGGTTCATAACGCGATCGTGTGGCAATCCCGCCAGACCATGGATATCTGCAACGACATCAAGGCCAAGGGGTTGGAACCCATGTTCCGGCAAAAGACCGGCCTGGTGGTGGATGCCTACTTCTCCGGAACCAAAGTGAAGTGGATCCTCGACAATGTCGAGGGCGCACGGGCCAAAGCCGAAAAAGGCGACCTGCTGTTCGGCACAATCGATACCTGGCTTATCTGGAAGCTGACCGGCGGCAAGGTCCATGTCACCGATTACTCCAACGCTTCCCGGACCCTGATGTACAATATCCGCGAACTCAAATGGGATGAGGAAATCCTGAAGGTGCTGACCGTTCCGGCTTCGATGCTGCCTGTGGTCCGTCCGTCGAGCGAAGTCTACGGGCAGACCGATCCCGGAGTATTCCTCGGCGCTGCGGTTCCCATCGCCGGCGCGGCCGGCGACCAGCAAGCCGCATTGTTCGGGCAAACCTGCTTCAAGCCGGGCATGGCGAAAAATACCTATGGCACCGGCTGCTTCATGCTCATGAACACCGGCGACAAGCTGTACGAGTCCAAAAACGGCCTCCTGACCACCATCGCCTGGGGCCTTGGCGGCAAGGTGGAATACGCGCTCGAAGGCAGCATCTTCATCGCCGGGGCGGCTATCCAGTGGCTGCGCGACGGCATGAAGATCATCGAAGCCGCGCCGGATTCCGAGTATTTCGCCCGCAAGGTATCGGACACCGACGGCGTATATGTAGTACCGGCCTTTGTCGGTCTGGGCGCTCCCTACTGGGATATGAAGGCCCGCGGCGCGATCATGGGTCTGACCCGCGGCTCCACTAAGGCGCATATCGTCCGGGCGACCCTTGAATCCCTCGCCTATCAGACGAAAGACGTTCTCGGAGCGATGGAAGCCGACTCGGGCATCAAGCTGCAGGCCCTGAAAGTGGACGGCGGCGCGGTGGCCAACGATCTTCTGATGCAATTCCAGGCCGACATTCTCGGCGTACCGGTCGACCGCCCGCAGGTCACCGAAACCACAGCGCTTGGCGCCGCGTATCTGGCGGGTCTCGCGGTGGGCGTATGGAGCGATAAAGAAGACCTGGTCAAGAACTGGAAGCTCGACGCCCGGTTCGAAGCGGCCATGGAAGAGGAAAAACGGACCAAGCTCTATAAGGGCTGGCAGAAGGCCGTCAAACGGGCCATGGATTGGGACGACTAACCTGTTAACTGCATAGCAAGGGACTAAGAGCATTGAGAGATGGTCCTCCTGGGTATACGACATACCTGAGGGCCATCTCTTTGCTCTTTTCCGGTTGCTGCGATTATTCTGGACGTTGGGTGAGGGGTGATGATATGCCAAAAACGGATAAGGCGGATGTAGTAATCATCGGCGGCGGCATTGTCGGAACGGCGATTGCAAGGGACCTGGCAAGATATGATATCGATGTCCTGTTGCTGGAACAGAATCCCGACCTGGCCATGTGTACGACCAAAGCCAACAGCGCCATCCTCCATGCAGGGTTTGACGCTCCTGAAGGCTCTTTAAAAGCCCGCCTGAATGTGCGGGGAAATGAACTGTACCGGCAATTGCAACCCGAGCTGGGGTTTGAGCTGGATTTGACCGGCTCGCTGGTGGTTGCCCTGAGCGAGGCCGAAATGAATAGCCTGGAGGAACTGTATCAGCGCGGCAAAAACAACGGCGTTCCCGGACTGGAGCTATTGCCTAGGGAAAGGGTTCTGGAACTGGAACCGAACTTGTCGCAGGAGGTTGCCGGCGCTTTGTATGCGCCGACCGGGGGCGTCATGTGGCCGTTCGGAGCGGCTCTGGCCTTCGCTGAGAATGCCGTCCGCAACGGCGCGAGAATCAAGACGGAATGTCCGGTTACCGGCATTGAAACCGAGGCCGGTCAGGTAACCGGGGTGCAAACTCCCGGCGGTTTTATCGCCGCCCGCTATATCGTCAATGCGGCCGGGCTGCATTCCGACGACGTCGGCCGCCTGGTCGGCGACGACAGCTTTACCATTACGCCCCGCAAAGGGGAGTACATTTTATTTGACAAAAAGTCGGGCGGTCTGGTGCGCAACGTCATTTTTCCCACCCCGACCAAAGTGTCCAAAGGGATATTGGTGGCGCCGACCATCCATGGAAATATATTTATCGGACCCAATGCCTACAACAGCGGAGAGAAGGAGGACGTGGCCACCACTCCGCCCGGGCTGGCGGAAATCATCGCCGGGGCGAAGCGGATGGTGCCGGGAATTCCGATGGGGGCGGCGATCACTCAATTCGCCGGCCTCAGGGCGGTTTCGGACAGCGGCGACTTCGTCATCCGGCCGTCGACCGCGGCCCGGGGCCTGATCCACGCCGCCGGCATCCAATCTCCGGGCCTCACGGCGGCCCCGGCCATCGCCGAACTGGTGACCGCTATCCTGGGCGAGCAGGGGCTGGCGCTGACGCCGAAACGGGAATTTCAGCCGGCCAATCCTCCGGCCGTGGTGTTCAGCAAACTGGCGGACGAGGCCAAGCAGGCGCTGATTCGCGAGAATCCGCTGTATGGGCGGATCATCTGCCGGTGTGAAACCGTGACCGAAGGCGAAATCGTCGACGCCATCCGCCGGCCTTGCGGGGCGAGGACGGTGGACGGCGTGAAGCGCCGGGTAAGGGCCGGAATGGGGCGCTGCCAGGGAGGCTTCTGCGGGCCCCGGGTCACGGCGATCCTCGCCAGGGAACTCAACATACCGGTAACTGCCATCCGCAAGGATAAGGCGGCCTCGTACCTCTTCTATGACAAAATCCCCGGAGGAAGCGAGGTGAGCTGCGATGCTTGAGCAGGCATATGATGTGGTAGTCGTCGGGGGCGGCCCCGCCGGCCTGGCGGCGGCTTGCAGCGCCAGCGACAACGGAGCGTCCAAGGTCCTGGTGATTGAACGGGACCGGGAACTAGGGGGCATTCTGCAACAGTGCATCCACAACGGCTTCGGGCTGCACCGCTTCAAGCAGGAGCTTACCGGCCCCGGCTACGCCGGGCGATATATAAAAATGCTCGGCGAGCGCCCGAATATCGACGTCCTGCTGGATACCATGGTGTTGTCGGTCACAAGGGACAAGACGGTTACGGCGGTCAATCCCCGGGATGGTTTGCTGAAAATAACGGCGAAGGCCATCGTCTTCACCATGGGCTGCCGGGAACGCACCCGCGGTAGCATCCTGACGCCCGGAACCCGGCCGGCCGGCGTATTTACCGCCGGCGCCGCGCAACGCATGGTAAACATGGAAGGCTACCTGCCGGGCAAGAAAATCGTTATTTTAGGGTCGGGGGACATCGGTCTGATCATGGCCCGCCGCCTGTCCCTCGAAGGAGCGTGCGTCCGGGCCGTCCTTGAAATCATGCCGTACAGCAACGGCTTGACCCGCAATGTCGTGCAATGTCTGGAGGATTACGACATTCCGCTGTATCTTTCCCATACCATCGTCGCCGTGCACGGCCAAGACCGCGTTACGGGAGTGACCTGCGCCAAAGTCGACGAGAATATGAAACCGATAGCCGGTACGGAATTCGACCTGGAGTGCGACTGCCTGCTGCTCTCGGTCGGCCTCATTCCCGAGAATGAGTTGTCCCAGGAACTGGGGATCGACATGGACCGTCTGACGGCCGGCCCGGTTGTCGACCAGCAGCGGCAGACCAGCCAGCCCGGCTTTTTTGCCGCGGGAAATGTCGTGCATGTCCATGACCTGGTTGATTTTGTCTCCGAAGAGGGCGAGATTGCCGGGCGGTATGCGGCCCGCTACGCCAGCGGCCATCCGCAGGAGGCGAAACGGCTGGTCGGCACCGTCGCTACCGGCGGCGTAAGAACCGTGGTGCCTCAAGTCATCCGCGTGGAGGAGGGCGACGCCGGCCCGGTGCGGCTCTATATGCGCGTTGCCAGGCCTGAACGGCGGGTGGCGCTCGTGGTGTCCCAGGATGGCGAAGTGCTGCTGGAGAAGCGGCTGCCGGTGGCCAAACCGGGTGAAATGATCGTGGTTGATCTGCCTGCCCGGCAGGTTGCGGGGTTGAAAGGGAATCTCACCGTAGCCCTGAAGCGCCAAGGGGGTGAATAACTTGGAAGAAAAACGAAAAATCAGCTGTATTGTCTGTCCCTTGAGTTGTGTGGGGGAAGTCACTTTGGACGGCGGTGAAATCAAGGCCTTGAGCGGGTTTACCTGCCAACGGGGCAAGGATTACGCCCGGGAGGAAGTCATTGCCCCCAGACGCATGCTGACAACCACCGTGCGGGTAGTCAACGGCAAGCTGCCTCTGCTGCCCGTTGTTTCCGAGGCGCCGCTGCCCAAGGACAAGGTTGCCGCCTGCGCCCGCCTGCTGGCCGGCGTGACGGTCGCCGCGCCGATCCGGGAGGGAGATGTCATCTGCGAAAATCCCCTGGGGCTGGGCACCAGGATCGTTGCCAGCCGCAGCCTGGATGCGGTTTGATAGCGCAGGAGCATAGCATTTAGAATAGCATTCAGAGAAAAACGGCCTGTTTCCGGAAGGAGCAGGCCGTTTTCCCTGGCGCGGGCAAAGGCAAGTCAAGCCTTGCTCACGCTCAGCAGGGCAATTTCTTTGGTTTCGAACAGGCCGTCCAGCTCCGCCTCGGTAAGGCCGAGCTCCTTCAGCCTGGCGACGGCGCTCTCCTTATTCAGGGTGCGGCGCGTCTGGGTCCGGAGCACGGCCAGCAGGTCGTCCGCCCGGTATTTCTCCAGAGCGTGCTCGCTCATCAGTTGCTTGATCGATTTATTGAGGTATTCCCGCTCCGCCTCCAGTTCCTTATAACTGGTGTCCACTTCGTAATATTTCTGGACCATATCGGCCAGTACGGCCAGCCCGTATTTGCCGGGCGCTCCCTTCGGACTCATCGTTCAGCCTCCCGCCTGTCATCTTTTTAGAACAAGATATGAAAGCGAACGGCGATACATTCCGCCTGATTCGGAAGAACTCCTGAACCTGAACTCCCGGACCGGCTCCGGGGCTTGGCCCGGCCGGTTGGCCAGGGGCGCGACTATTTTTCGGCCACGCTTCATAAGAATAAGTAGTGGGACAGCCCGGCGGCAACGACTGGCGAGGGTGTTTGGAAATTATGATCTATTGACAGATCATGGGAAGAATGATAAACTAACTAACGTTAGGTAGGTTAGGAATAATTCTAAGTAGGTGATGATTTGACTGCACAGCGGCTTCAGGAAATCGCCCTGCGATTTTTTGCCGATAAAGGCTATGACGGCACATCGCTCGCGGATATCGCCGGTGCGATCGGGATCAAAAAACCGTCGATTTACGCGCATTACTCGAGCAAGCTCGATCTTTTTCTGGCCGTGGCTGACACGGCGCTGCACGATTACCGCCAAAGCTGGCGCCGCGCCCTGGATAAGGGAGAGGCGCTGCCGGCCGACCGGAGGCTGCAAAGCCTGTTCGAAGAAATGGGCGAGCACTTTTTGGCCGACCGGACGAAGCTGGCTTTCTGGATACGGCTGTGGGTTTTTCCGCCGGCCGATTGTCCGGCCGGGGTGCGGGACGCCTTCCAAACCTTGACCGGGGAATACCTCGCCGAAGTTGCGGCCGTATTCCGGGCGGGTATGGAGCAAGGGCGCCTGCGGCCGGGGCCGGCCGACGATCTGGCCCATGCGCTTTTTTCGCTCCTGGTGGGTTTCCTCATCCGGGCCCATGCCTATCAGGACACCGACCACCTGCGCCTGCTGCGCCAGACCTGGGATTGCTTTATGTTCGGAATCAAGACGGAGGACGGCTGATTCTGTCCGGTTTTATCTTAGCGAGGAGGGGATTCAAGTGCGGAATAAACGTCTCTGGTGCAGCTATCTGCTGATAACGGTATTGGCGGCCGGAGTTCTCGGCGGCTGCGGCCAAAGCGGCGGAACACAGGAGGTGTGGGGCCGGGCTGAGGCCAAGGAGGTCGACATCAATTCCAAAATTGCCGGGAGAGTGGTCACCCTGCTGGTTAAAGAGGGTGACCAGGTGGAAAAGGGGCAACTGCTGGCAAGGATCGATAACCGGGACCTGACGGCGAAGGCCAACCAGGCCAAGGCGGGAATTCAGGCCCTGGAAGCGCAACTGGCCCAGGCATCCACCGTGACCGCGCTTCAGGATCAAACCCTGCAGGCGGCTGTAACCACAGCCCGCGCTCAGCTGGAAAAGGCCCGGTCCGATCTGGCGCTGGCGGAAAATGACTACAAACGGTTCAGCGAGCTGGTGGACTCGGGAGCGGTCTCCAAGCAAGTGTTTGAGACCTACCGGGCGAAATACCAGGTGGCTCAGGCGGCCTACAGCCAGGCTGAGGCGGCGGTGGTCACAGCCGAGGCCAGCCTGCTGCAGGCTCAGGTCAACAGGGACAACGAGGAAGCGGTGCGCAGCAAGGTCGTTCAGGCCCAGGCGTCGCTGCAGGAAGTCGAAGTATACCTGGACGAGACCGAAATACGGGCGCCTTTTGCCGGAATCGTGACGGTCAAATATGTGGAAGAAGGCGCCACCGTCTCGACCGGAATGCCGCTGGTGGCCATTCAGGACCCTCTCGACAATTGGGTGAATATCAAGGTAAAGGAGACCGAACTCGGCGGCTATAGCGTCGGCCAGGCCGTCCGGCTTCAAGGGAGGGACGGAAACCTCACGCTGGACGGGACCGTCACCGATATAAGCAAGAAGCCGGAATTCGCCACTTACCGCGCAACCAACGAACGGGGCGACAACGATATCATAACCTTCAACGTCAAAGTCCGGGTCAACTCGGACAAGGTGCGGCCGGGAATGCGATTCAGGCTGCTGAACGGTGGCGAGTAAACCGTGGGAATAAAATCAATCATGCTGGCGGAATTCCGGCGGATTTTCCGGCGGGATTCCAAGATCGCCCTGGTGTTGTTCGGGCTGCCGGTCTTCTACAGCATCCTGTTCGGCTGCGTCTACAGCAGCGCGGTGGTAAAGGCTATTCCCACCGTAGTGTACGACCAGGATCAGACCTCGGCCAGCCGTTCCCTGATTCAGGCCTATGCGGACTCCGAGCGGTATTTGCTGGTGGCCGAGGTCGGGTCCCAGGAGGAGATGGAGCAATATCTCCAGGCGAATAAGGCGCTGGCGGCGGTCAGCATACCGCCGGATTTTTCCCGCAAAATCAGGCTCGGATTGGCGTCCGAAGTGCTGATCGAGACCAATGCCGCCAATCTGCTGTTTGCCAACACTGTCATAACCACCAGTCAGGAAATTGTGCAGACATTTTCTGTCGGCGCCGGTCAGAAAATCGTGGAGGCGCTCAACCAGATGCCGGCGGAAGCCTTGCGTTCCGTGGCTCCTGTCCGGATCGCACTGCGAATCGTCAACAATCCTACGCTTTCCTACAGCAATTTTGTGCTGCCGGGGATGATTGCGAACGGCGTCCAGTTGGCGCTGATGATGGTGCTGGGCAGCGTTTTTATCCGCTTATATCCGTCGCTGGCTTCCTGGCGCGGGGTATCGTCCGCACGGATTGTGGCCGGGAAGCTGCTGCCCTACTGGTTGTGCGGGCTGCTGGCGTATATTTTGTCGATCGCGGTGATTGTGCTGCTTTTCCATGTTCCGCTGAAAGGCGGCATTATCAGCCTGTTGGTAATCGGCGCGGCCTTCTGCCTGGCTGTCGTGGGCGTCGGCGGCTTTGTTTCGGCCATCGCGCCGAACGAGATCATGGCCCTCCAACTGCCGATGCTGTATATTATGCCGGCGTTTCTGTTCAGCGGCTACAGCTGGCCGCAGCTCGCGATGAACGGTTTCAGCCGGGCCTACTCGGCAATCTTGCCGCTAACTTACGCGGCCGATACCATGCGCGATATCCTGCTGGCCGGATCTGCGCCCCAGCTGTGGCGGGATGCGGCGATCCTGGCAGCCTTCGGCGCCGTCCTGATCGCCGGCACCATCGCGGTGTTTGAGTGGCGGCGGGGCCGGCCGGCCGGGGAGGTGCAGCTATGAACTGGTGGGCGGTCGTAAAACGGGAGCTTCGGCAAATCTTCATCCGGGACCCGCGCCGGGCGTTATTTCTTTTCGGCTCTTCGCTGGCTTATCTGGTGTTTTTCGGGATGCTTTACGGCACTCACGTCATCACCGCCGTTCCCCTGGTTGTCTGCGACGAGGATCAGACCTCGCTCAGCCGGGGGCTGGTGCAAGCTTTCGAGGACTCGGAGAAGTACCGGATCGTGGCCCAGGTCGCTACCCCCGAGGAAATGGAAGCCTTGCTCCAGAGCAAGGAAGCCTACGCCGCTCTCAATATTCCGGCCCGGTTTTCCCGGGAGGTTAAGACCGGACTGTCTTCCCAGGTGCTGGTCGTCGCCAACGGGTCCAACATTGCCGTGGCCAACACCGTGGTTTCGTCCGGCCAGGAGATTGTGGCCGCTTATTCGCGGGAGGCCGCGGCAAGCGCCCTGGAGCAAGCCGGCCAGTTGCCCGGTCCGGCCGTCCGGAAGGCCGTCCCGGTGGACCTCCGGCTGAGGGTGTTGAACAATCCGACGTTAAGCTATCTGAATTATTTCCTGCTGGGTTTGGCCATGGCCGCGCTGCAGGCCGGCATCCTGCTCTCGACCGGGGCTTCGGTCCTGGATGAATATGCGTCTGAACATCCGGCGGAAGGGAGCGGCGGGTATTGGGCCGCCAAGCTGTTGCCATACTGGGTCTGCGGCATGATCGGCTACGGTTTGACGCTGACGGTTTCCCGGACGGTTTTCGCGGTTCCCGCCAAAGGCCATCCGCTTGAATTGCTGCTGCTTGGGGCGGCCTTCACCTTTGCGATTACGGCGATGGGGAGCCTGATCGCCGCGGTCTGCCGCAGCGAAGTCGGCTATACCCAGGCGGTGCTTTCCTATGCGGTGCCGGCATTTGTCCTGTCCGGCTATATCTGGCCGGTGCCGGCGATGGATGTCTTTTCCCGGACGCTGTCCTACGCCGTGCCCCTCACCTATACCGCCGACAATCTGCGGGGCCTGATGGTGGCGGGGTACGCGCCCCTGCTGTATCGGGACGCGGCGGTCCTGCTGGGGATGGGCGGAACCTGCCTCTGGCTGGCGCTGAAGGTATATCGCCGCAGGCAGGCTTCCTTTCAGCGGCGAACAGCGGAACAGGACGCCTGAAAGCGCCGGCTGGGAAGAGTCGGCTGTGTTAAGAACGAACAAGGCCCGAACCATGCGGTTCGGGCCTTGTTTGTTCTTAATGATGTATTCACGGTCTGACGATTCCGCGCAGTTTGGGAGTGAGGAGCATGGCGGCGATGAAGCCGGCGAGCGAGGTCATCAGCGAGCCCGGGACATTGTTGAGCGCAACCGCCAGGCTACCGGTCACCTGCCACCAGGCGACGATATAGCCGCCCAGCGTCCAGGCAGCCGCAGCGAGGCAGCCGGCAACGGCGCGGAGAAGCCAGGTCCAGGTCCGGACGGCCTTGCCGGCTTCGGGCCACAGTCCTTTGGCGATCGTTCCGACGATCAATCCGGCGAGGCCCTTGATGAAGAAGGACCAGAGCGTATAAGGCGAAAAACCCATGACCAGGTCGAACAGGGCCGAACCGATCGCCGCGGACAGCCCGGCGTAGACCCCGCCGTAGAGGATGCCGATAATGAAAATGACTGCAGTGCCCAGGTGGACCATGGCGCCGACCCCGAAGGGAACTCGGAGCGAAGTGCCGATGGCGAGCATGGCCGAAAAAACGCCGATGTAAACAAGATCTTTTGTGGTAAACTTGCGTCCTAGAAACATGTCGATTTCCTCCTCTATGGGCATTTATGACTGATGGCCCGGAATGGCTTTTCCCTGCCAGAATGCCCTGCTGAGCCAGGGCAGCGCCCTTTCCAGCAGCACACCCTCCCGGGTTGGCGTTGCGGCGGAAAAAGTGACGGAAATGGCGAGAGCGACGAACGCCGCGGCGAGCTGCATGGCGGCCGCCAGGCTTTCACCCTGCAGGAGAGAGCCCAGGAGCACACTGGCGTAAATATCTCCCGTGCCCGGATAGCGGACCGGGACATGCGCCTGGACATCCTGGCAGAGGCTCTGATGAACCCGGTCATAGCCGATGTTCATGATTTTGTCTTCGGCGACCGGGACGCCGGTAATGACCGCGACCGCCGGGCCCATTCGCGTCAGGCGGCGGAGCCAGTCCTCCAGCAGGCCGCCGTCGGCGCAAAGCTCCCGGTAGTCTTCCCCCAGCAGGAAGCAAGCCTCCGTGAAGTTCGGGGTTATAATATCCGCCCTTTTTACCAGGGACTTCATCCGGTCCTGCATGGCCGGCGTATAAGTCGAGTAAAGCCTGCCGTGGTCCCCCATGACCGGGTCCACCAGGACCAGGGGACTGTTGGCGGAAAACTCGCCGATAAAGCCGAGCACCACATCGATTTGCTTTTCCGAAGCCAAAAACCCGCTGTAGATGCTGTCAAAAGCAAGGCCCTCCGTTTTCCAGTGATGGAAAAAGCCGGGCATGTGCCCGGTAAAATCATAAAACTCCAGTCCGGAAAAACCGCCCAGGTGAGAACTCAGCACCGCGGTGGGAAGCGGGCAGACCTGGACGCCCATCGCCGACAGCGTCGGGGTGATGACGGTGAGGGAGCAGCGTCCGATACAGGACAGGTCATGGACGGCCGCCACCCGGGGGACAAGGTTTTTCATGCCTGTTACTCCTTAAGTGAAAAAATGGTTGGCCGGTTTGCGGATGAAGCGGCGCCGGTTTTCTTTGAAGGAAAATCCGGCAAATGCTATAATAATTAAAAGGCAAAACTGGTTCTCTTGAAAGTGCCAGTTTTATGTTGTTTATTAGTGCCAGTTGGAGGTGGCTGTTTTGCTCATTATCCGGGAAGCCAGCGACATTCCGCTGTATCTGCAATTGTACCAGCAAATCCGCGATGAAATTGCGGCCGGAAGATTTCCCAGCTGCAGTAAACTGCCGTCCAGCCGGCAGCTGGCGAAAGAACTCAACGTCAGCCGCAATACCGTCGAATTCGCCTATCAGCAGTTATACGCCGAGGGCTATTTGAAAAGCAAGCCCCGCAGCGGCTTTTACGTGGAGCGGCTGGAGCCTGACAAGGCGACGGCCGCCGCCCCGGAGCGCATCCCGCCGCCGGACGATCGGAGCGAACCGGAGGAGGAGCCCTGCCGGTACGACTTTCAGTATGGCAAGCTCGATCCCGACTGTTTTCCCTTCGCCGTCTGGCATAAACTGACGAGCCAGTGCCTGCGCAATGAAAAGGAAGGCATCATGTCCTACGGCGACCGCCAGGGGGAGTGGGGCCTCCGGTGCGAAATCGCCAAGTATATCCTGGCTTTCCGCGGTATTCACTGCAGCCCGGACCAAATTGTCATCGGCGCCGGGACCCAGTATTGCCTCAGCCTGCTGTGCCAGCTCATCGGGGCGCAGACCGGCGCGGTGGCGATCGAAGAGCCGGGTCATGACGGGTCGCGGGCGGTATTCGGCAACTACGGTTTTTCCATTGTGCCCATCGGCTTGGAAGAAGACGGCATCCATGTGGCCCAGCTCGAACAATCCCCGGCCCGGGCGGTCTATATTACCCCTTCCCATCAGTTCCCCACCGGAATCATCATGCCGATCTCGAAGCGGCTGCGGCTGCTCGAATGGGCGGCGAAAAAGAACGGAATCATCATCGAGGACGACTATGCCAGCCATTTGCGCTATAATATCAAACCCATTCCGTCGCTCCGGGGGATCCGCAACAGCGAGAATGTCGTCCATGTAGGCAGCTTTTCCAAATCGCTGTCCCCGGCCCTGCGCCTTTCCTATATGGTGTTGCCGCCAGCCCTGCTGGACGGTTACCGGCGGATGTTCAAAGACTATGTGTCGACCGTCCCGTTCCTGCAGCAGAAAACCTTGGAGCTGTTTATGAAGGAAGGCCACTGGGAACGGCATCTCCGGCGGTCGACCCAGCTTTATAAGAAGAAACACGAACTGCTGCTGCAAAGTTTGCAGAAATACTTGGGCGACCGGGTGGCCGTTTACGGCAAGCATGCCGGAGTGCATCTCATGCTCGGCGTAAAAGCCGGGCTGACGGAAGCCCAGTTGATTGAAAAGGCGGCCGCCGAGGGGGTACGGGTCTATCCGGTGTCCCGGCACTGGTTTCAACCGGAAAACTATGGGGACAATATGGTTCTTCTGGGCTTCAGCGGCATCCGGGACAGGGATATCGACCCGGGCGTACGGCTGCTCCGCAAGGCGTGGTTCGGCGGCCGCGGCGACGCGTAGGATGCGGCAGGAAGCGATCCGGCTTTAAACAGGCCGGGTCTTTTTTTGTCCGCCAGGCCAGGAAAAGCAAGAATTCGGCGTTGATTTGTCATGCCGCCCCGACCGGCGAAATATAACATAAAGGGGGGCGAGACTGATGAAACGCGGGATTGTCATCCTGAGTGCCTTTAAGATAGCCCGGAAGTATTGGTTCTCGGAAGAGAAATGGTCCGCCTGGGGCCTTTTGCTGGCAGTCATTGCCCTCAATCTGGGACTGGTTTACCTGACGGTCCTGATCAACTATTGGCAGGGTTCCTTCTACGGCCTGATCCAGGACTACAACCAGGCCGCCTTCCTGGAAGCGCTGGGCAAGTTCGGCCTGCTCTCGCTGCTCTTCGTAATCGGGCGCGGCTATCAGACCTATACGCGCATGCAGCTCCATATCCGCTGGCGGCGGTGGCTGACCGGCAATTTTCTCCGCAATTGGATGAGCTGCCAGACTTACTACCGCATTCAGCTCTTCGCCAGCCACGCGGCGGATAATCCGGATCAACGGATCAGCGAAGACGTTGACCTGTTCGTTTCCTATACCCTGCGGCTGTCGATCGATCTGTTGCAGGACCTGGCAAGCATGTGCTCCTTCATTTTCATCCTCTGGGAATTGTCCGGGGTTGTGTTTCTGTCCCTTGGGCCCGTCCAGATCCCGGTATACGGCTACCTGGTGTGGGTGGCGCTGGCCTATGCCGGCTTCGGCACCTATGTGACCGTCCGGCTGGGCTGGCCGCTGATCCAGCTCGAATACAACCAGCAGAAATACGAGGCGGATTTCCGGTTTGCCCTCATCCGGATCAGGGAGAACGCCGAAAGCATTGCCCTGTATTGCGGGGAAAAGCAGGAGCGACGGGCGCTTTCGGGGTGGTTCAACCACATCGTGGCCAACTACCTCAGGATCATCCAGGTCCGCAAGCAGCTCACCCTACTGACGGCGGCATACACCCGGTCTTCCGTCGTCTTTGCGCTGTTCGCCGCGTCGCCGCGCTACTTCAGCCGGCAGATCCACCTCGGGCAAATGTTTCAGATCGTCGACGCCTACCAGCATGTTCAAAACGGGCTGTCGTTCATTATCGACAGCTTTACCTGGGTGGCCCGGTGGCGGGCGGTGGTCAACCGGCTGAACAGTTTTCTGGTGTGCATGGAGATGGTCCGGGCCGAAGCCAAGAATACCAAGCTGGCGGTCACCAGCCACCAGCGGGCCGTGTTCGAGGCCGAGCGGCTTTCCGTGCTGCGGCCGGACGGCTACAAGCTGATCCATGAACTCGCCTTTTCCGCCGGCCGCGGCGAGCGGCTCCTGGTCGCCGGACCTTCCGGCTGCGGCAAGAGCACCCTGCTCCGGGCGCTTGCCGGGATCTGGCCCTATACGGAAGGGACCATCCGGCTGCCGGACCGGGACACCGTGATGTATGTGCCGCAAAAATCCTATATGCCGATCGACCAGCTGCGGCATGTCCTGCATTATCCCCAGGCCGCCGGGGACCGTAACGAGACAAAGCTGCTGGCGCTGCTGGACGCCTGCCGCCTTGGCCACCTCGGCGGCAAACTGGGGCTGATCGCCGACTGGGGACAGACGCTGTCGCTGGGGGAACAGCAGCGGATCGCCTTTATCCGGGTGCTGCTGACCGAGCCGGGCTGGCTGTTCCTGGACGAAGCCACTTCAGCCCTGGATGAGCCCACCGAGCAAGCGATGTATGAGCTTGTCGCCCGCTTCCTGCCCCGGACCGCGGTGGTCAGCGTCGGCCACCGGCGGACCCTGCAGCAGTTTCACAGCCGGCGGCTGGAGCTGGACGGCCGGGGCGGCTGGAAGCTCGCCAAAGGGTGAAAGGTCGTAAGCGTCCGGCCGTCTTCCGGAGTCCTTTGACAGGATGACGCTGCCTGGGCTAAAATAAATGGGTGTCGGTACTTTTGGGCATAGGAGAAGACAATGAGCGTTTTAACTGTTGAAAATGTTTCCCACGGCTTTGGCGCCAGGGCCATTTTGCAAAATGCCTCGTTCCGCCTGCTGAAAGGCGAGCATGTGGGGCTGGTCGGCGCCAACGGCGAGGGGAAGTCGACCTTTTTGAACATCATCACCGGGCAACTGCCGCCCGACGAAGGGCGGATCGAGTGGTCCAACCGCGTCACCGTGGGGTATCTGGACCAGCACGCCGTCCTGACCCGGGGGAAAACCATCCGGGACGTTCTCCGGGAAGCCTTTAAAGGAATGTACGCCCTGGAAGCCGAGATGCTGGCCCTCTATGATCGCATGGGCGAGGCGTCGCCGGAGGACTTGGCCGCGATGATGGAAGACGTCGGGGAGATCCAGGACATGCTGGAGCACGGCGGCTTCTACACGCTGGACGCCAAGATCGAGGAAGTGGCCAACGGCCTGGGCCTGGGGGATGTCGGGCTGGACCGTGATGTGGCCGACCTCAGCGGCGGTCAGCGGACCAAGGTGCTGTTGACCAAACTGCTGCTGGAAAATCCCACTATCCTGATTTTGGACGAGCCCACCAACTACCTCGACTTCGAGCATATCGAATGGCTCAAGCGGTTCCTGAAGAACTACGAGAATAGCTTTATCCTGGTATCCCATGACATTCCCTTTCTCAATGAAGTGGTCAACGTCATCTATCATGTGGAGAATACCGTTCTGACCCGCTACACCGGCGACTACGACCAGTTTCAGCAGGCCTATGCGGTAAAAAAGAACCAGGAAGCCAGGGCTTACGAGCGCCAGCAGCAGGAAGTCGAACGCCTGGAGGATTTCATCGCCCGCAACAAGGCCCGGGTCGCGACCCGGGGCATGGCCAACAGCCGGCAGAAGCGGCTGGACAAAATGGAAGTGCTGGAAAAACCCCGCGAGAAACCAAAACCTACCTTCCAGTTCCGCGAAGCGAGAACGCCGGGCCGGTTTATCTTTGAAGCGAAGGACCTCGTGCTGGGCTATGACGAGCCTCTTACCAGGCCGATTACCGTGGCTCTCGAGCGGGGCCGCAAGGTGGCCATCCGGGGGGTGAACGGCCTGGGCAAGTCCACGCTGCTGAAGACCCTGCTGGGGATCATTCCGCCGGTGGCGGGAAACGTGGTTCTGGGCGACTATCTTTATCCCGGCTACTTCGAACAGGAATCAAGCCGCCATAACAATAACACGGCCCTGGAAGAAGTCTGGAGCGAGTACCCGGGCATGACCAACTTCGAAGTCCGGGCGGCCCTCGCCCGGTGCGGCCTGACCAATGAGCACATCACCAGCCAGATGATGGTGCTGAGCGGCGGCGAGAACGCCAAAGTGCGGCTTTGCAAGCTGATGCAGAAGGATGTCAACTGGCTGGTGCTGGACGAGCCCACCAACCATCTCGATGTCGACGCCAAAGAGGAATTGAGGCGCGCGCTGCGCGAGTTTAAAGGCACTATCCTGCTTGTTTCCCACGAACCGGAATTCTACAGCGACTGGGTGAGCGAAGTCTGGAACGTCGAGGACTGGACGACAAAGGTAGTGTAGTGCCGCGCCGGCGCTGCCCCGCATTTCCAGAAATTCCTTTACACAGCAGGCTGATAAAGTCTATAATTTAGTAGTCATGAAATATTTAAACGCAGTTTCTTCCCGCCCGATAACGGGCATATTCGCCGGTATCGCGGCCGTCGCGATGATTTATATATACGGGTTTGGCCTGGAACGGTTCAAGCCTGAGACGGTTCGGGATTTCATCTGGACGCAGGGGGCCTGGGGGCCGCTGCTGTTCGTGCTGGGCAACGCCGCCCGCCCGCTGGTGTTTTTTCCGGCGATCGTCCTCGGCGTTGCCGGCGGGCTGGCTTTCGGCCCGCTGTGGGGCACCCTGTATCTGATTGCCGGGACCCTTCTGGGGGCCGCCCTGTGCTTCTGGGCGGCGAGGGCACTCGGCTGCGGCGGGCTGCTTCAAGCCTTCTCCCGCTGGATCGGCCCGGATACCATAGAACGCCTCGCCACCCGGCGCACCTTCCGGACGGTGCTGGTTTTGCGGCTTGTGCCGGTTTTGCCGTGGGATGCCGTCAGTTTTATAGCCGGAGTGTCCAATATGCGGTTTTGGCCGTACCTGGCCGCCACCGCCGCCGGCTGCATACCCGGAGCCGTCGCCTTCAGCATGCTCGGCGATGCTTTGGGCCGTTCGCTGCCGCAGGCGCTATGGGCCACTGCCGCCAGCCTTCTGATTCTTTGCCTGCCTGCCGCTTATGGCTGGGTGACCCAGCGTCGCCAGTACCGGCCGCATAATTGAAAACAACGAAGTACGGTCTTCCGGTGCGATGACCGTATTTTTTATTCCGGCGCGACCCGGCGAAGACCAGCTGCCGGTACTGAACTTTCTTGCCGCCGCCGTCATTCGGTGCGTTGTTTCCGAAGGGTTCGAGGCTTTGACGGGTTTGCGGCGTATTTTTCGGGCATACTGAGCGTGATGCGATAAGTTTTATAAATAATTATTATTTATTGATAGTTTATATTTACAAAATCGCCATTTTGTGGTAAACTAATAACAACAAACCAAACGGGGAGGATTCAAAATGGAAAAACGGACAAATGTTATTACTTTTCAGGGAACTCCGCTTACGCTGCTGGGGCCGGAAATAAAAGTAGGGGCCAAGGCTCCCGATTTTACGGTTCTGTCCAAGGAAATGGCTCCCGTCAAGCTGAGCGACAGCAATGGAAAAGTCCGGATTATCAGCGTGGTGCCTTCGATTGATACTCCGGTGTGCGATATGCAAACCCGCAGGTTCAATGAGGAGGCCTCGCGCATCGAGGGGCTTCAGGTACTTTCCGTCAGCGTCGATTTGCCCTTTGCGCTGGCTAAATACTGCGCCGCCAACGGCATTGCCAACATCGAGACGCTGTCGGACCATAAGGAGCTCGACTTCGGCCTGAAATACGGTTTTGCGATAGAGGAGCTCCGCCTGCTGTCGAGGGGCATCGTGATTGTCGACAAGGACAACGTGGTCCGCTATGTCCAGTATGTGAAGGAAGTAACCGAACAGCCTGATTACGACAAGGCTCTTGCTGCCGCCAAACAACTCATTTAGCATACACCCTCTCTCCATAGAAAAGGGGCCCGGCGAAACTATTCCGCCGGGCCCCTTTTCTGCGCTTCGGCGCCAAGGCTCCGCCCGCCTTCTCGCCGTAAGCAGGCAAAGCGCCGGCGATGGCGAATAGCATTATAGAGAGTAAGAATACTAAACCATCGGCGATTTTCTGCGGCGGTTGTGGTGCTGCCGGCCAGGGTCCTATTCCCTGGTATGGCCGACTAACAGTGGGACAGGCGGGTTGATATGAACATCCAGATATTTGGCGCGAAAAAATGTCAGGACACTCGAAAAGCGGAACGCTATTTCAAAGAGCGGGGCATCCCCTTTCAGTACGTCGATCTCACGGTGCGCGGCCTCAGCAAGGGCGAACTCGCCAAGGTTCAGGCGGCGGTCGGGCTCGACAACCTGCTGGATAAAGACGGCAAGGAGTATGCCAAGCGCAATCTGAAGTACATCGTCCATGATCCGGCCGAGATGCTGCTAAGCTGCCCGCTCCTGCTCAGAACCCCGATTGTCCGGAATGGACCGCAGGCCACGGTCGGTTATCGCCCCGAGGTATGGGGCAGTTGGGACAAATAGCGGAGGGATGCACTTGAACGGTACAGAACGAAAAAACATCAAGCCGGGCGCAAAAGTCAGGATCGTCCAGAAAGAGCACCAGCGCACCGGGCAGCTTACCGAGGGCCTTGTCAAAGATATTCTGACCAACAGCGCGGTTCACCCGCGGGGCATCAAGGTACGGCTCGAAAACGGCCTTGTCGGGCGGGTGCAGGAGGTTATCGGCCCGTAAGGCGGATGGCCGCCGCCAGGAAGGAGAACCGAAGGCGGCGGCGAATCGGCATAGGGACAGCCGGGAAAGCCCGGCTGGCTGAATGGAGAAGGGGGACGGAAAGATGGTAAAAAGAATCGTGGTCAACCTGGAAGAAATTGAAAGCATGCTGTATTTCTGGCAAGCCACCAAGGATAAAGAAAAGGTTTCCGAGGTGTACCTCCACGAACTGGCCGATGCGCCGGGGCTATCGGCGTCTTATGACGGTGAATTCACCCGCGAGTCGGTCCGCAAAGTGCTGAGCGCCATCACCAACCGGGAGCGGCTGTCCAGCACCACTCCCAAGGAAGGCCGGTTCTGGAACAACAATATGTGGATGATGGAAGACTTAAGTTACACGGATGCCATGGCCCAGCCGCTCAAAAAACTCAACCTGGACGCGCTGGTGGAGGAACTTCCGGGCCGGGGCCAAGCCGCCTTTGAGGAGCTGGAAGTCCGATTTTCGCCCCTCAGTACGGAGGAATGCCTTATTTCCGGCAACCGGCTGATCATCAACTTCTTTAAGGTTATGCCCAGCGAGGACTATGACAGCGGGGCGATAATCGAGGGGAAGGAAATCAAGACGTATATCAAAGAAAAGCTGACCGAACTCTTAAAATAGCTTTTCGATGCATCCCGCCGCACCGTATCGATGACGGAGCGGCGTTTTGGCGTCCGGGATTCAAGCCGGGCGGTCACAAAAAACGCCTGCCCCGGCAGGCAGGCGTTCTGACTGGAGAAAATCCGGGCGGTCTATTCCGCATTCACGGGTTTGCGGGTCAGAAAGAATTTAAGCTGGCCCAGCGGCAGCAGTCCCATGATCACCAGGCAGATGACGCCTTCGACTCCCAGGAAGATGCCGTTGACCACGAGGGAATACAGCGCCGGAGACATGCCTTTGGGCGCGTAGCTGCCAAAGAAGGCCACCCCGGAAATGAAGTGGCAGACGAACCGCCCGGCTATCGCCACGGCTGTGCCGACCAGCACCCGCCTGCGGAAATACCCGGCCAGACCCAGCGCCATGAACGGCAGGGGATAGTCGAACAAGACCTGCACGGGGTGCAGGACATAGGGATCCAGGACCAAGGTTATCACGCCGAACAGAAATCCGGTCAGGAACCCGATTTCCGGCCCGTAGGTGACGGCCATGAGGAGTATGGGCACCATGCTGCCGAGCGTGATGCTGCCGCCCTGCGGCAGGTGGTATATGCGGAATACCTTGATCAGGGTGGCCAACGCCAAAACCATGCCAATTTGCGTGATGAGCCGGGTGTCGAGTTTAATCTTTCTCAGATGGAGCAAGAGAAAGAGGATGAGCAGCACCCCGATCAGGGCGGCCCCGGCCATGGGGTTTTCGAGAAGGACGGCCCACGTTTTTTCCAGATTGATCACAATAAATCCCTCCAGCATCGCTGATTCTTTTGCACCGGCTTGACGGCTCAAGGTCCGAGAGGGCCGCGACGCCCCCGGCCGGCCAGTCGGGAGGGTTTGCGGGCTGAGCCCAAAGGAAAGGCCGTAACCACCTTGGTTACGGCCTCTGTGCGATCTCACTCAGTCGCTTCCCTCCGCTGGCATTACCCAGATCAGGTTAAGGGTTAACGGATACACCGTTTCTCAGCCTTTTCGGCACCCCTAGCACATTCAATTTTTTCCACTACCCTTATTGTACACGAAAGAGGGATGAGGGGCAAGCCGTAAGCCGAGAGGCCCCCGGTTTAAATATTTACAAAATAGCTGAGCGGGAGTGAGGCCGCTATCGCTGCTGGGTGATGTCCGCGTCGCGCTTGACTCCGCTTATCATCGCAGCAGTTTATGCGGACCAACTCGGCATAGTGGGGCAGAAGGACAAAAAGGGCGTTTAGTCGCCCTTTTTGTCCTTGGAAGAAGCATCGTCGTCCTGGCGCAAAGTATCCTGGGCGACCCCGGCGGAAGGGGAGCGCAGATAGGTGGGCGGGGCCTGCTTGTCGATGGTCTTGTTGAACTCGGGTTGCATGGTTGCTCCGGTCATTCGTATCACCTCCCTCTATAGCATGGCCGGAGGACGGCAGGTTTACGCCTAGTACCCCAATTTTTCGCCGATCACCAGGACTTTGACCCGCCCGGGGATTGCTTGGCCTTCGATAATGACGAGCGACCGGCATACTCTTTCCGGCGAACGGCAATCCACGCAAGTTCCTGACGCCACGCAAGGAGGATTGAAACCGGCCCGCCGGGCGTTCTGCGGGGCGGCTTGCTCCCGAGCCCGGGCGATAGCGTCATCGAGGGTTGGAACGAGTTTGTTCACCCCGACGACAATGAGAACGTGGTCGGGGCCAAAGAGCAGGGCAGCCACCCGATTGCCGCTGTGGTCGATATTGACGATATGGCCTTCGTGCGAAACGGCGTTTGTTCCGGAGACAAACCAGTCGGCAAGGAGGGCCTTTTTCTTTAAAGACCGGGCCTCTGCGGGGGACCGGGAGAAGGTCTTATCGTAGACGGGCTGACCGCGCTCGGCCAGCGTCTCGCTAACCCGGAGGGCCTTGAGGGTTTGCGAATTGCCGATGCCGACAGAGGCCGCCGGCGGAATGGCCGCCAGAATCCGGGCAAGCGCTTGGGTGCGGTTTTCCGCGTACTCCGCTTCGATATTCCGGGCTTCTAAATTGCCGATGAGTTTCCGGATGGCCGGCATATGCTCCATGGGTAGCCCTCCTTTTAGCCTTGAGCGCTGATGGCCTCAGTTTATATTAAGCGCTATAAGGTATCTATAGCGGAAGAATGATAGGGATATAACCGGAAATAAAAAAACTAGCCCGTGCTCGGCTAGTTTTTTTATATAAGAAAAATCCCACGTCAGCCGTGGGATTTTTCTGGACAGTTCGATTGTACAATATGGCTTATTTCTGCGCAAAGCCGTGGGCGGCAAAGACCTCGGTCATTACCTTGGCGGCGTAGTCGATGTCCTCGTAGGTAAGAGCGTCAGAGACCTGGATCCGGATGCGGGCGGTGCCTTCCGGAACTACCGGGAACCCGAAGCCGATGGCGTATACGCCCCTATTCAGCATATCGGCCGCAATTTTGATCGAGGTGGCGGTGTCGCCGACAATGACTGGGACGATGGCGCTGTCGCCTTCCAGCGGCTTGATGCCCGCCGCGTTCAGCTTGCTGCGGAGGTAGGCGACTTTTTTGTGGAGCGAGGCAACCATTTCGGGGTGGCTTTCCAGGTAATTGAGGGCGGCCAGACCGATCGCCGCCAGCACGGGAGGAAGGGAGTTGGAGAAAAGATGCGGGCGGGAACGCTGGACGCAGATATCGGTGACCGATTTCCGGCCGGCCACGAAGCCGCCGCCCGCGCCGCCGAGGGCTTTGCCCAGGGTGCCGGTGATGATGTCGACCTGGCCTTCGAGGCCATAGTATTCGGCGGTGCCTTTGCCGGTTTTGCCGATAGCGCCGGTGGCGTGGGAGTCGTCGACCATGACCAGGGCATCAAATTCTTTGGCCAGTTTGAGGATTTCCGGCAGCGGGGCGATATCCCCCTCCATCGAGAAGACGCCGTCGGTGATGACCAGCTTGTTGCCGTTGCCGGCTTCCTGCAGCTTTTCGCGCAGCGAAGCCATGTCGGAATGTTTGTAAACCAGCTTTTTGACGTCTTTGCCGGTGGCGCGGCAGCCGTCGATGATGCTGGCATGATTGAGTTCGTCCGAGATTACCGCGTCGCCGGGGCCCATGAGCGCCGGAATTACGGCGGTGTTGGCATTCCAGGCGGAGGTGTAGGTCAAAGCGGCTTCCGTCTTCATGACGCTGGCGATTTTTTGCTCCAAATCGCGGTGGATGTCGTAGGTGCCGCAGATAAAGCGGACGCTGGCCGCTCCGGCGCCGTACTTCTTCAGGGCGGCAATGCCGGCCTCCACCAATTCGGGCTTGTTGGCCAGGCCCAGGTAATTGTTGGAGCAGAGCAGCACCGAATTGCTTTTTCCTTCGATGGCGGCCTTGCCGGAAATCGGGCCGGTCAGGTATTGGAGCTGCTTGTAGGTGCCGGCTTCCTTCAGTTGTTTCAGGGTATTTTCCAGGTGGGTATAAAACGCTTTCGACACAGGCAATATCCTCCTTTATGTTAACCGATATCCATGACAACTTTGGCGGCCAGGCTCTTCTCCATGAGATCGAAGCCTTCCTGGAACTGATCGAATTTCAGATGGTGGGTTATGATAGGGTCAATCAGATTGCCGGTCTTCAGCAGGAAGCTTTGGCACTGGTACCAGGTTTCATACATCTTCCGGCCGGTGATGCCGTGAAGGTGTATGCCTTTGAAGATGACCAGTTCGGCCAGGTTGAGGGACACTTCATTCGAAGGAATGCCCAGCAGGCTGCAGTCGCCGCCCTTGGAGAGCAGTTCGAGGCCGGTCTTGAGGGCGCCGGGATGGCCGCTCATTTCCAACAGTACGTCCGGACCATAGCCGAAGGTGGCGTCTTTGACTTTTTTCGCCAATTCGGGATCGGTCGGGTTGAGAATGATATCCGCGCCGACTTTCCCGGCCAGTTCTTGTTTCAGGGGGTTGGGCTCCATGACGATGACCTGTTCGGCTCCCATGGCTTTTGCAATGGGAATGGCGAAGAGGCCGATCGCGCCGGCACCGGTGATCATTACATTTTTCGCGGCCACCGGTTGAGCCATGACGGTATTCATAGCATTTCCCAAGGGATCGAAGATAGCCGCGTATTTGTTGGGGATGGCGTCGGGGACCGGCCAGACGTTGGCGGCCGGGATGGCGATATATTCGGCGAAACAGCCGTCGCGGTCGACGCCGATGATCTCGGTCTCCTGACAGATGTGTCCTTGGCCGGTGCGGCAGAATTTACAGAGATCGCATACGATATGGCCTTCCGCTGATACGCGCTGGCCTTTATAAATTTTGCCCGACAATTTGCTGCCTACGTTGGCGCCGATTTCGACGACTTCGCCAACAAACTCGTGGCCGATGATGACCGGCGGTTTGATCCGGCGCTGGGACCACTCGTCCCAGGAATAGATATGGAAGTCGGTGCCGCAGATTCCCACGCTTTTCACTTTAATCAGAACTTCATCGGGTTTGGGAGTCGGAATGGGAACATTCAGCATTTCGAGACCGCCGCGGCCAGGCCGCATTTTTTTGATCGCCTTCATAGTTGCCATATCAACACCTCAATCTTTCTAACGTGATTAGGTTGAGCTTATTGTATTTCACCAACCGTCCAGCGTCAAATCGCATATATTTCAAAATTCTAACATTTTGGACTGCTGACATAGGAAAGGATAGTATAAACGCGCAATATTGTATATTTACTTTATAATGGCGTCTGGATCGTTTTTAACCCGGTCTATTCGCCATATTTCCCGGATTATAAAATTTGCATGGTCAGTGGTAAGGCACAAATGTCTGTAAATAGAGGACGATGACAACTTGTCCCCGTCGTGCGCCCCAAGATTTAGGCAAATAAAGACCGGCTGAAAGGCCTTGAAGCTTTCAGCCGGTCTTTATGGGAATACTAACGGTTTTTTAGCGCCTGTTCGATGCGTACCAGACCTTCCTGAAGCAGCGACCGGGAGCAGGCGAAGTTGAGTCTGGCGAAGCCTGCTCCGCCGTGGCCGTAGGCCGCGCCGTCATTCAGCCCGACCTTGGCCCGGTTGAGCAGGAGTTCCTGGAGATAAGCCGGGTCGCCCGACACTCCGCGGAAGTCCAGCCAAGCCAGGTAGGTGCCTTCGGGCTTTACGACCTTCACCCCGGGAAGGTTCTGCCTGACGTATTCCGCCAGATATCCGGCGTTCGCCTCCAGATACGGCAGCAGTTCGTCCAGCCAGGCCTCCCCGGTGCGGTAGGCGGCTTCCGCGGCGATAATGCCGAAAAGATTGCCGGCGCCGATCTTGAGGGCTTCGATGGTCTGGGCGAATTTCCGGCGTTTCCCGGCGTCGGGGATGACGACGAAGGAAGTGTAAGTTCCGGCGATGTTAAAGGTTTTGCTGGGAGAAATCATGGCGACGGTGTTCCGGGCGATTGCTTCCCCCAGGGCCGCGGTGGGAATGTGGCGATGGCCGGAAAAGGCGAGATCGCAGTGGATTTCGTCCGAAATGACCGTGACGCCGTGGTTGAGGCAGATCTCATTCAGTGTAAGCAGTTCGTCCCTTGTCCATACCCGGCCGACCGGGTTGTGCGGGCTGCAGAGGATCAGCAGCTTGGTCCGGGGCGTTATTTTCCGCTTGAGGTCTTCCAAGTCGGGCGTGTAGCGGCCGCTGTCCTCAATCAGAGGATTTTCCACCAGCCGCCGGTTGTTGTTTTTTACACAGGCGGAAAAGGGCGGATAAACCGGCGGCTGAATAATGATCTCATCGCCAGGCTCGGTGAAGGCCAGAATAGCCGCGCTGATGGAAGGGACGACCCCGGGAGCGTTCATCAGCCATTCCAGTTCGACCTGCCAGCCGTGGCGTTTTTTCTCCCAGTTCGCCACGGACTCGAACAACGGTTTTTCCCGGGTGTGATAACCGTATACCGGATGCTCCAGGCGGGCTTTGAGGGCTGCGGTTACGCCGGGCGGAGCCGAGAAGTCCATATCCGCCACCCAGAGCGGCAGGACGTCGGTGCGGCCGAAAACCTGCTGCAGATCGTCCCATTTGCAGCAGCCTGTGTTTTGCCGGCTGATCGGGGTATCGAAATCAAAAGCCATGTACAGACCTCCTATGGTGTTCTCAGCCAAACGGATTGGCTGCAGGTTGCCGGTTAGAGGAAACCCGGTTCTCAGTTTTCTCACCCCTTCGCGACCGAGGGGGCAATTTCCTGCCTCGCGGCCGGCCGGGCGATAGTGGCGTGCCCGGCAGCGGTTGACAACCGGAGCCGGAAGGAGTATATTTTTCTAAAATACCCTTTTCCGGGAGGATATCATGTTTTTAGCCAGCCGTCACCATCACCATCACAGGCCGCGCTTGTAGCTGCGATTTTCCGCAGGCGCAAGCGCTGTATGCGTTTGGGCCGGTGGCGGTGACTGAGAAGTTTGGATACGCCATGCAGGCATGATGGACCGTCAAGCCTGCATGGCGTTTTTATTTAGCAAAGGAGGCCTTAACATGGCGACTATGCTCAGAAATGTCAAGGGGACAAGTGATTTTCTGCCGGAAGAACAAACAGCCAGACGGGCAATCGCCCGAACGCTCGAAGAGGTATTCGAGCGTTACGGTTATCAGCCGCTGGAAACGCCCGTCGTCTGCTATTATGATGTTTTGGCGGCCAAGTACGCCGGCGGGGCGGAGATTCTCAAGGAGGTGTACCGGCTGACGGATCAGGGCCGGCGGGAACTGGCGCTCCGCTACGATCTCACCGTTCCCTTCGCCAGGGTCGTCGGCATGAATCCGCAGCTAAAAATGCCGTTCAAGCGGTACGAAATCGGGAAGGTGTTCCGGGATGGGCCGGTTAAGGCCGGACGCAGCCGGGAGTTTGTACAGTGCGATGTGGATGTCGTCGGGGTCGGGACGCTCCTGGCCGAGGTGGAGCTGTTGTCGCTGGCGGCCGATGCTTTTGACCGGCTGGGGCTGCCTGTCCGCATTGACTACAACAACCGGAAGCTGCTGGCCGGACTGACTCAGGCTGCCGGGCTGCCCGGGGAACTGGCGGGAGAGGTTATCCTCAGCCTCGATAAAATTGCCAAGATCGGCCGGGCGGCCGTGGCCGACGAGATCGCCGGCAAGGGGGCCGGCCGGGAAAGTGCGGAAAAGCTGCTGGAATATCTCGATATACCGCCCGGGGAACTGCTGGGACAGTTGGAAAGAAAGCAAGTCAACGACTTGCTGAGGGAAGGCATGACCGAGCTGAGGGCGCTTGAGTCCTACCTCGCCGCCGCGGGATTGGAGGGGGTAACGCAATTTTCCCCTTGGCTGGCCCGCGGACTCGAAATCTACACCGGAACGGTCTGGGAAGTATTCTTGTCCGACGGAACGATTTCCTCAAGCATTGGGGCGGGCGGCCGCTATGACAAGATTATCGGAGCGTTTCTGGACAACGGCGCTGAATATCCGGCCGTGGGCATGAGTTTTGGCCTCGACGTCATCCACGAGGCGCTCCGGCTCGGCGGCAAAATGCCGTTCAGGCCGCCGGCGGATGTGTATATCATCCCCCTTGGGACTGAGCGGGAGATTCTCGGCCTGGCCAGCCGCCTCAGAGCGTCGGGGGTGCGGGTGGAGCTGGAAATGACCGGGCGAAAGCTGCGGAAGGCCCTCGACTATGTCAATAAGGCGGGCGTTCCCTATGCGGTGATCGTCGGACCGGATGAGCTGGGCCGGCGTACCGCCAAGCTCAGGGATATGGCCGGGGGACGGGAGGAAGAACTGACCTGGGATGAACTGGCGGCGAGGCTGCGGGCTGCGCGCGGCGAATTTTAGGATTGCAGGCAGCGGTCTCCAGGTATATAATGGGAAAAATGCCAAAGAAGAAAGGAGCGGTTGCTGGTGGAGCATGTATTGAACAACGGAGCCACGCTGGCTATTCGTCCGGCCGTTCCCGACGACGCCGCGGACTTCGCTCAGTACCTGGAGGCAGTGGCCGGGCAGAGCGATTTTTTGACCTTTGGCCCGGGAGAAGTAGATCCCGTGGAAACCCAGCGGAAATCCATCGGTGATTTCGCCAACAGAAGGAATGGGATATTTCTGGTGGCGGAAGTTGAAGGAAGAATAGTCGGCTGTCTGACGTTCCGCCGGGGGAAAAGGCCCAAAACGGCGCATACCGGCGAATTCGGCATCACGGTGCTGCAGGACTTCTGGGGCCTTGGGATCGGGCGAAGGCTGCTCGGCAGCCTGATCAACTGGGCGGGGCAAACCGGCGAAGTGCGCAAGATCAATCTCCGGGTCCGGACCGACAATAGCCGGGGCATTGCCTTGTATCACAAGATGGGATTTGCGGTGGAGGGCCGCATTACCCGCGACCTCCGCAGCAACGGCGTGCTGTACGACGTTTATACCATGGGCCTGAACATCGACCCTGAGCCGGCTTTAGCGGGACAGGATCAGACGGAGTGAACCATCGTGGGCGCCATGGCAGGGCGGAAGTGCTGCAGAAACCGCCGGAGTCTTTGACCCGGGAGCGGCGCATATAATAGCAAAGGAGAGAGAAAATGGAAGGCCTAGACTCTATGGGGTTCAGGCCTTTTATTCCTTCGTTATAACCCTGTTAGGGAAGGAGTATTTGATCACGGCCCGGTCAGGAGTAAACTGAAAAGGGAGGGGAGACGCCATGCTGACGATAACCCCGGTGGAAGCCGGCGACCTGCCGGAACTGGCCCGGCTTTATGAAGAATTGGTGGCAGTCGAAATCGACCTCGCGAAAATGCGGGAGATTTTCGCGAGAATAGCGGTCAATCCAAGCCAAGTGGTTCTCGCCGCCAAGGATGGTCAGAACCGCCTGGTAGGTTCGGTGATGGGCGTGGCCTGCGACGATATCATCGGGGTTTGCCGGCCGTTTTTGGTCATCGAAAATATGATTGTTGCGCAAACGTGCCGGGGACAGGGAGTCGGACGGAAGCTGATGGACGGCATCGAGGCCTGGGGCCGCGACCGGAACTGTTATTTCGCCATGCTTACATCCATGTCCCACCGCAAGGAAGCTCACCGGTTTTATGCCTCCCTGGGGTATGATTCCGCCGTCGCGAAGGGGTTCAAAAAATATCTTTGAAGCGTTTAAGGAATTTTTACCGTCGGGTTTACCGGTCAGGGATATTTACGCGGCCGGGAAATAAAATAAAGTAAGGTATATAGCGAAAGGAGGCTTATATCATGGGAAAAATCCATGTAGGAATACTGTTTGGCGGCAAATCGGCGGAACATGAAGTGTCCCTCCAGTCCGCCAAAAACGTTATCGCGGCCCTCGACAAAGACAAGTACGACGTTACCCTGATCGGCATCGACAAACAGGGACACTGGTATTTGAACGATCAGTCCCGCTTTTTGCTGAACGACCATGATCCCAAACTTATCGCGCTCAACAAATCCGGCAAAAGCGTGACGCTGGTGCCGGGAGGCGCCGGCCAGCCGTTGATGTCGGTTTCCGACCGGACTCCGGTCGGCCCGATTGATGTGGTTTTCCCGATTTTGCACGGCCCCTGCGGGGAAGACGGAACGGTCCAGGGGCTCTTAAAGCTGGCCGATCTTCCTTTTGTCGGCGCAGGCGTGCTCGGGTCGGCCATCGGAATGGATAAGGATGTCATGAAACGGCTGCTGCGCGACGCCGGCATACCGGTGGCGAAATTCAAGGCGTACCAGAGGTGGCAGCGGGACCAGATACGGTTCGAGGACGTGGCCGGCGAGCTGGGAATGCCGCTCTTTGTCAAGCCGGCGAATATGGGCTCCTCGGTCGGAGTCAGCAAGGTCAAGGGGGAAGCCGACTTTTTCCGGGCGATTGACGCGGCCTTCAAGTTTGACAGTAAAATTCTGATCGAAGCGTTCGTCGCCGGGCGGGAAGTGGAATGCTCCGTCCTCGGCAACGACCGTCCGGTCGCGTCCGCAGTGGGCGAGATCATCGCCCAACAGGAGTTTTATTCCTATGACGCCAAATATATCGATGAAAATGGCGCTATTCTGGAAATTCCGGCCAAGCTTTCGGCTGAAGCCGCCAGGCGGGTTCAAGAACTGGCGATCGAGAGTTTCCGGGTGCTCTGCTGCGAGGGGATGGCGCGGGTCGACTGTTTCCTTACCGGGGATGAGTCCGTTGTCGTCAATGAAATCAATACCATCCCGGGATTTACCAAAATCAGCATGTATCCGAAGCTATGGGAAGTCAGCGGGCTATCCTACAGCAAGCTGGTCGACCGGCTGATCGAGCTGGCGCTCGAACGCCACGCCCGGGAGCAGCAACTGGAAACCTGCCGGTAGCCACGCTGCCGGCTATTTGCTCCCCAAACCGCACCGGCCGGCCGGTGCGGTTTTTTGCCCGCCGCCGCAAGAATCGCTTTTTCAGGGAAGGCGGGTTTCTTTATTGCCTCCCATAAACCGCCTGCTGTAAAATGGATTAAAAGGAGGCGACGCCAATGGAGGACAAAGGTGTGATCTATCGGGAACTGCCGGCGGAAGAGCTCGAAGCGCTCCGGCCGCTGTGGGACAAGCTGCGCGAGCATCATGAAGTTATTTCGGAGCTTTTCCGGCCGACCTTCCGCACCATCACCTTTGACCAGCGCAAGCAAAGGCTTCTCACCGGCGGCAAACAGCTGAAGATTATCGTCGCCGAAACGGCGGAAGCCGGCGGGGCGGTTGGGTACTGCATCGCTTCGCTGGACGGGCGGAAAGGCGAAATCGATTCCCTCTTCGTGGCGGGCGAATACCGGGGAAGGGGAATCGGCGCCGAGTTCATGGCCCGGTCCCTCCACTGGCTCCGGGAACATTCCGCCGACGCCATCCACATCGAGGTTTTGGCCGAGAATGAACCGGCCCTTGGCTTTTATGCGAAGTTTGGCTTCGTGCCGAGAACCTGCGTGCTGCAGCAGCGGCCGGAATAGGGTTTCCGGGGAGCCGCAAAAGAAAACAGCCTGAACATTAGTTCAGACTGTTTTCTGACAAACTCAGGTTGGCGAGAAAGGCCCAGATGCACGTCCTGATTTCGTGAATTCTTTCAGCGTCCATTGCTTATCTGCAAATAGATTTACGAACAGTGTGCGGGCCGCACCGGAAAAGCATACTAGCCGGAAGATGTTTATGATAAGCGGAGGGAAGCGGCAGCGTCGGAGCGTTCATAAACATCTTCCGCGTTTAGGCAGGAAGCCGCGTACTTCGGGCATTGGCAAGCAAGGGCCGAGGCGCCGCAGATGGGCCTTTCTCGCCAACCTGGCCTGAACATGAGTTCAGGCTGCCGCATATTACCAGGCGTCCGCCGGGCGCTTTCCGGGGTCGATCCAGGCGACACCGTTCTTTTTCTCTTCGTTGACCAAAAGTTTAAATACATCCGGGCGGGCGTAATGGCCCATGACGTCGAAATCATACCGGCTCTGCTGGATGAGGCTGAGATCGAGGTCGGCGACCAGCAGTTCCTCCCGGTCGAATACCGGTTCGGCGATATATTGGCCCAGCGGGCCGATGATGGTGCTGCCGCCCCGGCACATTACCTGGGGCGCACCGGCGAGCTCGTCATAACAGGCCAGGTCGGTGGGGTACATATCCTTGGTGACGAATTGATTGCAGCCCAGCACGAAGCAGCGGCCTTCCATGGCAATGTGCCGGAGGGTGGACTGCCAGCTTTCCCGGGAATCGGCGGTCGGCGCGAGATAGATGGTCACTCCCTTGGCGTATAGGGCCACCCGGGCGAGGGGCATGTAATTTTCCCAGCAAATCAAATCACCCATTTTGCCGTAGGGCGTGTCGACCACGGTCAGCGTGCTGCCGTCCCCCTCTCCCCAGATGAGGCGCTCGGAGGCGGTGGGCTTGAGCTTGCGGTGCTTGCCCCGGTAGGAGCCGTCCGGTCCGAAATACAGCGTCGTATTGTAGAGGGTGCTGGCGCTATACTCCGCATCCCGCTCCACCACGCCGACCACCAGGAAAACTCCGGCCTTGCGCGCGATTTCGCCAAGCAGGGACGCCGCTTCGCCCGGCACGGTGACCGCGTTTTCCGAGAATCGCCAGAAATCTTTGCGCCCGGCGTCGGAGCGGCTGCCGATGATGGCGCCGAAATTCAGCCCGCGGGGATAACAGGGGATAAAGGTTTCGGGAAATACGACGATTTTGGCTCCGCCGGCGGCGGCTTGGGCGGTGAGATCGGCCACCTTGGCGATCGTTGCCGCGCGGTCCATAATGACCGGCGCCGCCTGCACCACAGCCACCCGGACAGAACCAGGACTGTTGCTCATGATGTTCGCTCCTTCCGTATAGCGGCTAAGTCTGGCCGCAACCTATAGGGAGGCATTCGCCCCAGGAAAAGCCAAATCCTTCCTGGGAAGCGCGGCGAAAGGAGATTTAGCCGCGCATAGCCAATACACATACCGGAAGAGGAGGGTTTGACGATGGAACAGGAAGGAAAATGCGCCTTATGCGCGGTTCAAAACCGGATCTGCCAGCGCCAAGGCGGGACCGGGCCGAAGTTTTGCTCTACGGCGTTGTATGGCGACGCGCTGGAACAGGCCAGGGCGGAATATGCGAAAAGCGAAGTCGGGGAATTCGCCAGACAGGCGGCAATCCAGGAAGCGGAATGCTATGCCGGCCGGGACGTGTCTCCCGGGTATTATCATCCCGCCAAGCCGCGGCTGCAGGAAATCATGGAATTCGCCCGGCGCATGGGGTACCGCAAGCTGGGGGTGGCCTTCTGCGGGGGCCTGCACCAGGAAGCCGCGGTATTTTGCAAGATACTGACCGACAACGGCTTTGATGTCGTCTCGGCGATGTGCAAGGTCGGCGGGGTCGATAAATCCGCCATCGGGGTGGAAGAAAACGAAAAGGTCCGGCCATGCAGCTTCGAACCGATGTGCAACCCGATCGGCCAGGCTTTGGTGTTAAACGAAGCGAAAACGCAATTCAATATCCTGGTGGGGCTGTGCGTAGGGCACGACTCGCTGTTTCTCAAATACGCCGAGGCGCCGGTGACGGTATTCGCCGTCAAGGACCGGGTGCTGGGGCATAATCCCCTGGCCGCGATTTATACCTGCGACTCTTATTACCGGCGTTTCAAGCAGGGGCAGCTCAAGGAGATCACAGTGAAAGAAGCAAATGAGCGCCGGGGTGACTGAGATGACGGCGCAAGCAACTGCTAAACTTTTGATCAGGCCGGCCGAGCCGGAAGACAGTGAGGTCCTGACGCAGATCGCCTTTGCATCGAAAGGGTACTGGAACTATCCCGAAGCCTACTACGAGCTGTGGCGGGACGAGCTGACCGTCACTCCGGAATATATCGCGAAAAACCGGGTTTTTGTGGCGGAGGCCGGCATGGCGCCGGGCGGCTTTGCCGCGGTGCTTCAGGTGGAGAAGGCGTTTCGGGTCGGGCCGGTTTTCATCGAGGCCGGCTACTGGCTGGATCACCTGTTTGTTTCTCCCGCTTCCATCGGCCAAGGAATCGGCAGCGCGTTACTTGAGCATGTTCGAAAAACCTGCCGGGACCGGGGCATCGCCGGCTTGTCCCTTTTTGCCGACCCCCACGCCGCCGGCTTTTATGAAAAAGCCGGGGCGGTCTTCCTCAAGGAAGTGCCTTCCAGCATCCCGGGGCGCACGCTGCCTCTCTACCGGCTGCCCATCCCTTGACCCGGGCGGCCGCAAAGCCGGTTGAAAGAGCAGCTTGACACCCTGAGAATAACAATGTTATATTTGAAATAACGATGTTATAGAAGGAAGGAACGCCGGAATGAGAGTGGTCGTTTTGAACGGAAGCCCTAAGGGAGCCAAGAGCGTCACGATGCAATATCTGGCCTTTTGGCAAAAGCTGTTTCCGGAACATGAATGGGATATCCTCCATGTGGCCCAGAGGGTGAAGCAGTTGGAAAGGGACGAGGCGGCCTGGGCTGAAGTTGTTGACAGCGTCAGGGGAGCGGATTTCATCGTTTGGGCGTTTCCGGTCTATGTTCTATTGGTGCCCGCCCAGTACAAGCGGTTTATCGAGCTGCTCCTTGAACGGGCGGAAGAGGCGCTTGCCGGAAAACCGGCCGCGGCGGTCACCACCTCCATCCGCTTTTTCGACCACACCGCCCACAGTTATATCCGCTCGGTCAGCGAAGACCTCGGCATGCCTTTTTACGGCGGGTACTCGGCGGCGGTGGACGACCTTTTCCAGGCCGGCGAACGGGACCGCTTCGGGCAATTTGGCCGGCACGTGCTGGCTGCGGCCGCCGCGCAAGCGCCTGTTCCGCGGGTTTCCCAGCCCTTGCCCCCGGAAGCTCAGGAATACCGGCCGGCCGGGAGCATCACCCGGCTGGAATGCGGGGACAAGCGGGTTGCCGTGGTCATCGACCAGGCACAGGATTCGAATCTCGCGAGGATGGTTTCCCGTTTTACCGCCTGCCTGGCGGGAGAGGTCGAGGTCTTCGAACTGCAGGACGTCGATATCAAAGGCGGCTGTCTGGGCTGCATCCGCTGCGGTTATAATAACCAATGCGTCTATGAAGGACGGGACGGATTCGTCGGCTTTCACCAAAAATTAAAAAAATTTGATATTTTAGTGTTTGCCGGGGCGATTCGCGACAGGTATTTATCCTCTGCGTGGAAAACTTTCTTTGATAGGAGTTTTTACACCAATCATATTCCGTTTTTCACAGGAAAGCAGATGGCGTTTCTGATCAGCGGACCGCTGGGGAAATTGGCGGATTTGCGCCAGATTTTGGAAGCCCATGCGGAACTCCAGCAGGCCAATCTGGCCGGCATCGTAACCGATGAGGCGGCTTCGGCGGAGATTGACAGCCATCTCCAAGGGCTGGCGGCCGATTGCCTACGGTTCGCCCGGGCCGGTTTTGTCCGTCCGCCTTCGTTCCTCGGCACCGGCGGGAGAAAGATTTTTCGGGACGAGATCTGGGGGAAGATCGGCTTTCCCTTTGTGGCCGACTATCGCTATTACCAAACTCATGGCCTATTCGACTTTCCTCATAACGACTGGCGGGCGCGTCTCTATAGCCGGGTGATGCGGCTGGCGGTGACCGTGCCGGCGGTGCGCCGGGCGGTGTACAGCGAGAAAATCCCTGAAGCGATGATCACACCCTATCGGAACCTACTCAAAAAGCTATAAAGGCGGCGACTCCATGGAGCACGACAATCTGCCGGCCGGAACCCGCGAGACGATTCTGCGGCGGGCCAGGGAACTCTTTCTGGCCCAGGGCTATCACAAAACGTCGATGCGGGCCATCGCCCGGACAGCCGGCATTTCCACCGGGCCACTCTACTTTCACTTTCAAAACAAGGCCGAAGTATTTTACCACATTTGCCGGGACGCCGGGGAACGGCTTGTGGCCGATTTCCGGCAGGCGGCTTCGGGAAGCGGGCATGCGGGAATACGGCTCCGCAGCATTTACCGCGCCTACCGCGACTTTTATTATCGTGAGCCGGAACTATTCGAAATACTGCATTTGGCGACCAACCCGCGGGCCGGCGTCGATTTGCCGCAGTCGCTCCGGGATGATTTGGACCGGAATTTCGGCGAGATGCTCCTGATTATGGAAGATATCATCCGGGAAGGAATTTCCGCCGGCGAATTGCGTCCGGTGGAGCCCCGGCATCTGGCGCTGTACCTGTATTCCCTGGCCGAAGGGGTGTTCATGGCCAATCAGACCGGGGTTTTACGACGGTCCGGCACCAGCCTGGATGAGATGATCGAGGCGGCGATCGGACTGACCGGCGTCGGGATGGTCAACCTTCCGGCGGCCTGGGCCGATGGTGATAGGGGCTGTTTATCCCCGGACAAGAAAAATGGAGGGCATAACCATGATTGAGATTGATAAGGCCAAGTGTCAAAATTGTAATTTGTGTTTCCAGACCTGTCCCTACGGAATTATCAACCCCGGCCCCCACGTCAAGGAAGCGGCCAACGCCTTCTGTATCGAGTGCGGGCAATGTTATGCCGTCTGTCCCGGGAACGCCGTCACTGTCTGTGGCTGTCCGGACGAGGAACAGCCGGGACGCCCGGCGGACATCGCCGCCGAGGCCATGCTGGACCTTCTCCAGAACCGGCGGAGCACCAGGCTTTTTCAGCCGCTGCCCGTAGCCGATGAGCATATGGAGTTTTTGATCCGGGCCGCCTCGGTCGCGCCAAGCGCCACCAACCTTCGCCAGGTGAAGGCTTATGTGGTGCGGAACACCTCGCTGATCGGCGATATTCGCATCGCGACTACGAATTATTATGCTTCCCTGCAGCGAATGTTCACGCTGCCCGGAGCATCGCTGCTGGCCCGGATACAAGGCATTTCCCGCGCCAGGATGGAGCGGGTCCTGCCCGCGATGCTGGCCATCACCAATCCCCCGGAAGGAAAAGATCCACTGTTTTATAACGCCCGGACACTGGTAGTTTTCACCGTGCCTAAAAGCGCCGGGGAGGAGACCGTCGGAGACGCCTGGATTGCGGCGCAAAATATGGTTATCGCCGCGGAAACCATTCCTGTCGGCAGTTGTTACAACGGCTTCTTATCCTATGCGGCCCATGAGTATCCTTATCTCAAGAAGCTGATGGGTGTTTCCGAGGATGAAAAAGTCGTCACTTCGCTGCTTCTCGGTTATCCGGGCGGCCGCTACCTCCGCCGCCCCCACCGCGAAATGATGCCCACGGTATGGAAATAGCAGCCGACTGAAAAAATGAAACGGGTCCTAAAGGGCTGGCCGCCTGCGCCAGCCTTGTTTTTCTTCCGGAGGCCGTTTTAATTCCGTCTTAACGGCAGGATTTTTGCCATTGATATAATATATATACTGTATAAATGCCGTAAATTATCTAAACGACAAACCGCATGGGATGTGAAGCATGAAACAAGTTGTGGCAGGCGTGGATGCCGGATCGACGGCCATCAAGATCGCGCTCTATGACGGCGGCAAATTCGGCTGCTGGATACGGCCCGCCGGCTGGAGCCCCCGGGAGGAGTCCGACGCGCTGCTGCGGCAGGCGGCGCAGGAATGGCGCCTGGAGGTCGCCGACTTAAAAACGATCGTCGGCACGGGCTATGGCCGTACAAGCCTGGCTTATGTCTCTAAGGCCATGACCGAGATTACCTGCCATGCCCGGGGAGCGGCCCATCTGGTCGCCGGGGCGGCCACCGTCATTGATATCGGCGGGCAAGATTCCAAAGTCATCCGAACCGACGAAGCCGGGAGGGTCATGGACTTTCTCATGAACGACAAATGCGCGGCCGGCACCGGGCGGTTCTTGCAGGTGATGGCGCATGCGCTCGGCTTGGCGATGGCCGACCTGGCCGGCATGTCCTTTGACGGTGTCGAAGCCTGCCGGATCAATTCGATGTGTACGGTCTTCGCCGAATCCGAAGTGATCGGCCTGCTGAACCGGGGTCACTCCCGCCAGGCGATTATGGCCGGTCTGATTGATTCGATCGCTTCCCGTGTCGCGGCGATGGCCTCACGGGTCGCCGTGGCGCCGCCGGTGGTATTCACCGGCGGGGTTTCGAAAATTCCGGCGGTAGCCAAGGCTCTGGAACGGGAACTGGCCGCGCCGGTCGCGGTGCCCGAAGACGCCGTTTATGCGGGCGCCATCGGCGCGGCCCTGTTTGCCTGGGACTGCGCCTAACTATATTTTTATGGCAAGAGAGGAGTTTTTACGATGAGTTCAACACGTCCCCAAGCCATGGCCCATTTCGATATGGCCATTCCCCACGCCGGCGCTTCCCTGAAGCAACTGAAGGAGGAGGGCCAGAAAGTCGTGGGCTTCTACTGTGTTTTCGCTCCGCAGGAGCTTGTCGTTGCCGCAGGGGCCACGCCGGTGGCCCTGTGCGCGACCAAGGAAGAGCCCATTGCCGACGGGGAGAAGACCCTGCCCCGGAACTTCTGTCCGCTTATCAAGTCGTCCTATGGTTTCGCGGTTACCGACAAATGTCCGTTCTTTCTCCACTCCGACCTCATTATCGGAGAAACGACCTGCGACGGCAAAAAGAAGATGTTCGAACTGATGGCCAACTTCAAGCCCACTCATGTCATGAACATGCCGCAGGGCTATCAGACGGCCGAAGATCTCCAATACTGGACGGCTTCGGTAGAGAAACTCCAAAGGGAACTGGAAACGCGGCTGGGCGTGGCCATTACCGAAGAGAAGCTCAAGGCGGCCATCGCCGAACTCAACGCCGAGCGGGTCAAAATCCAGGAGCTCAGCAATTTCATGAAGGCTGATCCGGTGCCGCTCAACGGCCAGGATATGCTGAAGGTGCTGTGGGCCCGGAATTTCGTGTTTGACCGGGAGGAATTCGCCCTGCAAATCGACGAGCTGCTGGAGCAGATCAAGGAAATGGCCGCCAAGGGCGAAGGGGCCTTCCCGAAAGGCGCCAAGCGGGTTGTCGTCACCGGCGTGCCGACCGGGCTGGGAGCCGAAAAAGTCATTCGCATTATTGAAGAGTGCGGCGCCGCGGTCGTCTATATCGAAAACTGTTCAGGCATGAAACAATATGTTGACCTGGTGGACGAGAACAAGCCGCCGCTGGCCGCCGTCGCCGAAAAATACCTGAACACGCCCTGTTCCTGTATGAGCCCCAACCCCCGCCGGATGGAGCGGATCAGCCAGGTCGTCGCCGACTACCAGGCCGACGGAGTTGTGGACATCGTCTGGCAGGGCTGTCATACCTACAATGTCGAGAGCCGGGTGCTACGCGAGCACCTGAAGCAAAACAGCGACGTGCCCTTCCTGCATATCGAGACCGACTATTCGCAGGGCGATGCGGAGCAAATCAAGACAAGGGTCCAGGCCTTCCTGGAAATGATGCGGTAGAAGCGGGCGACCTCGCCTGTGACAAGCGCCGCCCGCTACGTCGGCTTGGGATGTACGACAAGCTGCCGGCTCTTAATGAAAAGTTCCCCGGGCCATATGGCCGGGGAACTTTTCTGTCAGCTGTTCAGATAATTCTGCAGTTCTTTCAGGTCCTGCCAGATTCGGTGCTTCTCGGGCAGGGCGATGTGATCGTTGGAGAGAAGTTGTTCATAGAGGTATTTGGCGATCAGGCTGCCGTCGTATTCGAGAAAACCGAGGGCTTCCACCAAATCTTCCAGGGCCTCTACTTCGATATCGGTGTCGGTTCCGGCGAGTTCCACCGCCCGTTTGGTGCAGCCGAGAACAGCCAGCTGGGCTTTCTGCTCGTCGTCCACGATCAGGTGAAGGGCGTAGGCTTTGGCGGCCCAGTCGCTGAAGGTCACGGCCTCCGCCGCGGCGGCGCGGCTGATCCACAGGGCGGCCTTCATCTGATCGCGCCGGCTGTTGGCGTATTCAAAATACATATCGGCGATCCGGACGCACAGATTGGGGTTTAAGCCGCCGGCCAGCACCCGCTTGATGATCTTCCGCTCCAGTTCCGGGTCCGTCAGGCACAAGGCGCAACAGAAGATGTCCTGAATGAAAATCGGGGGTAGGGGCCCGTCCTTGGCGATGATCGCCTGGGCGATATCCACCGCTATTTCCGGACGGTACTCGGTTGCAACCACCAAAAAGTCCCCCAGGTCCTGCAGATCGGCGTCCGGGCGTTCCTGGAGACGGGTTTGGGCGTAATAATAGCAGGCCTTTTCACGGTCCTGGCGATCGAAACATTTCCGGGCTTCGGCCAGCAGTTTTTGGTATTGGTCATCCTCTTTCAGGTTAAATCCAGTCATATCGGTCCTCCGCGTGGAAAAGACTAGCCCCAAGGGGCATTGAATCGAAACAACGACCGCGAAAAAAAACGGCGCTCCTAATTCAAATATTATCATACCATCATTTCGGCGCGGAGACAACGAAGGCAGGCGCCGACAAAGGAAAAACCCCCGCGCCGCGGGGGTTTTGGCATGCCGGGAAACCAGGCTGGCGCTGAGGCCGGCCTTCGCGTATGACCCTATTCGATCACCAGGCGGTGATACGTCTTCTTGCCTTTGCGGACCAGCAGGCTGCCGTCCTGGAACAGGTCGGCGGTCAGCAGCATGTCCTGGTCGGCAACCTTGGTGTCGCCGAGGTACAGGCCACCTTGCTGGATGAGGCGGCGGCCTTCGCTTTTGGAAGGAATGATCCCGGCGGCGGCCAGCACATCCAGCAGCTTGCTGCCGATCTGGCCGGGGGCGATGGCGACGGTGGGGGCGGCATCGAGGGCCCCCGCTCCTCCGAACAGCGCTTCGGCCGCCTGCTGGGCTTTCGCCGCTTCCTCCTGGCCATGGATGAGCTTGGTCACTTCAAAGGCCAGAATTTTTTTGGCGGTGTTGATTTCCTGATCCCGAAGAGCGCCCAGCCGCCGGACTTCCTCCATCGGCAAAAAGGTAAGCAGCGCCAGGCACTTTTCGACATCGGCGTCATCGACGTTGCGCCAGTACTGGTAAAACTCGTAGGGCGAGGTCTTGGCCGGGTCGAGCCAGAGGGCTCCCTTCTCGGTCTTGCCCATTTTACGGCCGTCGCTGGTCGTCAGCAGGTTGAAAGTCAGGCCGAAAGCCGGCTTGGCTTCCTTGACGCGGATGAGGTTGGCGCCGGCGAGGATGTTCGACCACTGGTCGTCCCCGCCCATCTGCAGGACACAGTTGCAGCGGCGGAAGAGCTCCAGGAAATCGTAGGACTGCATCACCATGTAGTTGAATTCCAGGAAGGTCAGGCCCCGCTCGAGACGCTGCTTGTAGCACTCGGCCGCGAGCATCCGGTTGATTGAGAAATGGGCGCCGATCTCACGCAGCAGTTCGACGTAATTGAGCTTGAGAAGCCAGTCGGCGTTGTTCAGGAGCAGCGCCCGGTCCTCGGAAAAATCGATGAAGCGGCTCACCTGCTGCTTGAAGCGTTCACCGTTACGGCTGATTTCTTCCTGGGTCAGCATCTTGCGCATGTCGGTCTTGCCGCTGGGGTCGCCGACCATGGTGGTGCCGCCGCCGATGAGGAAAATCGGCCGGTGGCCGGCCTGCTGCATGTGGGCCATGACCATGACCTGGATGAAATGGCCGGCGTGCAGGCTGTCGGCGGTGGGGTCGAAGCCGATATAAAAGGTAATCTTTTCGTTGGCCAATAACTCGGCAATTTCGTCTTCATGGGTCAACTGGGCGACATAGCCGCGTTCCCGTAAAGTATCCAATACAGACATTTCAATCGCCTCCTGTCCTATTTGTAGCTGGCGGGGAAAATAAAAAGACCCGCCCCTGATTAGGGACGAGCCTGTAAAGCCCGCGGTACCACCCTGTTTGCCTGCTTGACGCCACTTCGGACAAAGCGCGGACCAGGCGCTTTGCGGCCAGTTAACGGCGGCGGCCGGCGCAGCCTACTCGAATGCTCTTTCAGCCTGCTGCTCCAGGGTGTATTTCAATCGGTCCGCCTGCCGGGTTTCACCAGCCCCCGGCTCTCTTCAAGGCCAGATCCGACTTACTTCTCCCGTTCCTCGCATTTACTGCTATATATTAAAAGCATTATAGCAAGGGGCCGGCCAAATGTCAATATTGGACCCGCGCCGCCGGTCCTCTGCCAGGAAAGGTCCGGCAGGAATAACAAGGCTGCCGGCGGTATAGGCTATAAATACCAGAAAATAAGTAAAAATTGCCGCCGCTACACTCTTGCGATTGTCGGGGCGGTCTTTTACAATGGAGGCGGAGGGATGCCGATGTCCAAAATTCGATCCCCGTTAATCGGTGGTTTGCTCGGGTGCTTTCTGCTCATCCTGATCGGTTATGTCTGGATGGCCGGCAATTCGGCCGATTCCGGCAAGGCTGCGGCTCCTGCAGAGCAGGCGGCGGTGCCTTCGGATGCGGTGACGATTAAAACGCTGCCTCCCTTATATACCCTGAGCGGCGTTGAAGTTCCTTTTGAAGGCCGGGCCGAGCTGCCGCTCAAAATAACCGGCCGGCTGGCGAAAGAACTACATATCGTAGGCTTTCAGGCGACGGGGGAAAACGCCCAGAAGTCGGCTATCCGGATTACCTGGGAAGACGGCGGGCAGGAACTCATACCGCCCGGCGTCACGAATCTGAAATTGGCGCCGGACCGGACGGCCAAGCAAATCAGCGTGATAGGCTATTCCATGCACGAGCGGCGGGTTTTCAAGGATTCGTCGCGCACAGGGACGCTGTCCTGGGAAATCCAGTATAGCCCCGTAGACTAACCGGCGAAGGGACGCTTGCGGGCGTCTTCTTTTTTTATCCCGCCGGACAACGGCAGAGATCGGCAGGGACGGCGAAGGGAAATGACCGGGGGTGTTGAATGTAAGAAAGGTGGGAGCGCTTGAAGCTGATGCCGAACGAAACGCATATCCCAAGCCGGGTACCATCCGGTCCGGGTAGGTTCCGGCGGACGGGGAAATATAATGAAAGTCAAACAGTCATGATTGGAGGAGGGACGTTCATGAACATCGCCGATCTGGTTACCCCGAATTTTTTGGTGGATCTGGATATTCTGGAAACGAACATCGGGAAAATGGCCGCAGCCTGCAAGGCGCGGGGCGTGGCCCTGGCGCCGATGACCAAAACCCATAAAAGCACCGTAATTGCCGGCCTGCAGCGAAAACACGGGGCGGGGGGCTTCCTGACGGGAACGCTGGACGAAGCGGAAGGACTGGTCAACCAGGGCTTTGACAACATCACCCTGGCTTATCCGGTGGCGGGAAGGGAAAACGTCGCGCGCGTGGCCGCCCTGGCCGGCCGGACCGACCTGACCATCTGTCTGGATGGCGCGGCGGCGGCCAGGGAGCTGGACGCCGCCCTGAGCGCCGCCGGCCGGAAGATCCGGTATCTGATTATCGTCGACTGCGGCCTGGGCCGGTTTGGGGTGGCCCCGGAAGCGGCACCTGCTCTGGCGGCGGAGCTGGCATCCTGCAGCGCGCTGTCTTTCCGGGGGATCAGCACCCATCCCGGGCAGGCCTACGCCGCCTCGGGCCCGGAGGATGTCGCCAGAGTCGCCCAGGAAGAAATACAGGCCCTGGCGGCAGCCAAGAAGGCCCTCGCCGCGCGCGGTTTTTCCGTTCCGGTGGTTGCCACCGGGAGTACCCCCACCGCCGAGCCGGCAATGGCGAGCGGGGTGGTGACGGTGCTGCGGCCCGGCAACTATGTATTTTTCGATAATATCCAGATGGCCCTGGGGGTCGCGACCGAGGCCGATTGTTCGCTCACGGTGCTGGCCACGGTTATTTCCCGCCCCAGGCCGGATACGCTGATCATCGACGCCGGAAGCAAGTGCCTGGGCCTCGACAAGGGCGCCCACGGCAACGCCCTGCTCGCCGGGTTCGGCCTGGTCAAGGGGCATCCCGAACTGCTGGTGGCCGCACTCTCCGAAGAAGTGGGCAAGGTCCGGATCGTGGGGCCGACGACCGTTACCGTGGGGGACAAACTGGAAATCATCCCGAATCACGCCTGCTCGGTGGCCAATATGACGAGTTCGCTGATCGGCCACCGGCGCGGTCTGGTGGAACGGTCGATTCCCGTCGATCTTCGCGGCGGAACCCGGCAGCCGCCGGTTTAGAACAGCAGAGGAGGGGCATCATGGGGTTTCTGGAATACCGCAGGCTGGACGAGGAGCAGGGTTATCCCGTTTTGTACACCTATGACGGGATCGGTCTTCTGGAAATAGCGGCCCGCTTTGCCTGCGACAGGTTCATCAAGGACGGAATCGTCTATGAGAAGACCTCCTCGGCGATCGAACCGGTCACTTCGGTCATCTATGTGCAGGAAGCCGGCAAGGCCGACCCGGGGGACAAGACCCCGCCGGCGCTTCACGGGGTGAGGGTTGAGCTGCGGCAGGACTGGGAAGGGGAACCCCCCGGCTTATTGTTGCAGGCTTTCGATTTTTCCGACGGAGCGGAAGTGGTGCTGCACCTCCTGTGCGACTACTGGTTCTGGCTCGGGGAGGAATGGCTGAGGACCCTCACGGTATTGGACGAGGACCGGAGGGTATATGTATATTACGCTAAACGGGCGGTGTAAGGGGGGAAGGCGATGGCTCCGGAGAAGCGGACGGAAGGATGCGAAACCGGCGAGCTGTCTAAGACGGCCAGGCTTCTTGGCCTGTTCACGGCGGTGCTGCTGGTGGCGGCGCCCGGGTGCGGCCTGACCGACGATTCGCAGGCAAAGCATGTCCATGTTGACCGCAACGGGGACGGATATTGCGATGACGACGGAGAACCGGTCGGTCAGCCGGAAAGCCGGCCGGGAGGAGGCCTTTACTACCTTCCCGGGGGTTATTATTCGGCGCCGCGCGGCCCGGGAATTGCCGGAACGCCCGCTCCCGGCGGGCATAACGCGACCATTTCCGGCGGCTCGGCTCCCAAAGGGGGTATTGGCGGACTGGGGACTGGCGGTGGCGGCTGATGGATGATTACGCCCGGCAACGCGAGCAGCTCTATCAGCCGCTCCGGGAAGAAGGCGTTTTCAACTGGGACTGGATGTACGGCAGGGAATATGCCCTGGCGATTCCCCGGCCGATAACCCCTGAAGCCGTCGGCGCCCTGAGGGAGGCGGCCGACAGGCTGGGTAAAGTCTATGCGAAAACGGTGGCTGCGGTACAGGAACGGGGCGACGAGCTGCTTGCGGAGCTGGGCCTTCCTCCCGCGGCCCTGGCGGCGGTCCGCCGGCCGGTAATAGCCGACAAAGCCACGCTGATCGGCCGGTTTGATTTTGCCCGTACGGCCTCCGGCTGGAAAATGCTCGAATTCAATAGCGATACCCCCGGGGGGATTGTGGAAGCTTTTTATGTGAATGGGAAAGTGTGTGATTTTCACGGGGCGCGCAACCCCAACACCGGCCTGGAATCCCAGTTGGCTTCCGGGTTCCGGCGGATGGTCGACTTATACCGGAACTTGGGCTACCGGGCGGAGCATATTTGGTTCAGTGCCCTGGACTGGCATGACGAGGACGCCGGCACGGCGCGGTACCTGTGCCGGGTGTCGGGACTGGGCGGGCGGTTCATTCCCCTGAAGGATCTCCGGGTCGACGGGGAAGGATTTTATGCCCGGACCGCCGATGGGCTCCGGCCGGTGGAGATATGGTACCGGCTGCATCCGCTGGGGATGCTGGCCGAGGATCAGGATGAAGACGGGTATCCGACGGGCGCCCAGGTTCTGGAGCTGTTGCGCCGGCGGAAGCTGGCGGCCATCAACCCGCCCGGCGCGCTTATCGCTCAGAGCAAGGCCCTGCAGGCTTTAATCTGGGGGCTCTATGAGGCCGGAGCTTTTTTTGCGCCGGAGGAGTTGGCCGCCATCGGCGAATATATGTTGCCGACCTATCTCGAGAACCGCTTTGCCGGCCGGTGCCGCTATGTGGTCAAGCCGGCGCTGGGGCGGGAAGGCGGCGGGATCGCCATCTTCGACAAAGACGGGCAACTGGCCGAGCGGGACCAGGGAGAACACTACTGGGACCAGCTGATGGTCTATCAGCAATACCAGGAGCTGGAACCGGCGGAGGTTCAGACCCTGGAAGGCCCCTTCAGCGGCCGGCTGATGTGGGGAGCGTTTTTGATCGACGGCCGGGCGTCGGCCGTACTGGCGAGGGCCGGAGGCTTGATCACCGATGACCTGGCCTATTTCGTCCCGGTCTGTCTAGCGGAGGAGTAATGAAGGAGGCGTGATGCTTTTATGGCGGGTCAGTGGCCCAACATCCTCAATTTCTTGCTGTACCTGACGGTTTCGGTGCCGCTTTTGGGGCTGGGAATCCTCCTGTTTATGGCGACGACCCCCTATAAGGAGAACCGGCTTATGGCCGACGGGGCGGAGCTGGGGGACCGGCGGAAGGTTCTGGCCGCTCAGGCCGCGGCGTATGCCCTGGGCGGAAAGATCCTGGGGTTGTCCCTGGTGATGGCTTCAGCCATCTACCATTCCGTCGGGCTGTTGGACTTGGTGGTCTGGGGGCTTTTGGGCGCCGTATTTCAGGTGGTTGTCTTTTACCTCTTTGAACTGATTACTCCCTTCACGGTTCTCAAGGAAATTCCCCAGGGGAATCTGGCGGTCGGAATCTTCTCCGCGTTTGTCAGCGTGGCCACCGGCCTGCTGATGGCGGCGCTCATCAGTTATTAGACATGAAAAGCGGCTGGCGAGAAAGGCCCATCTGCGTCGCACCCGCAAGAGGTAGGCCGCGCCTCTAAGCATACGCGCTGAGAACTTGCGCACCTGGCTCTAAGAGCATTGCATCTGGACTTTTCTCGCCAGCCTGGGTTTCCTAACAGACTGAAAAGCGGCCGGCGGCCGCTTTTCTTATCGTTATTTCACTTCAACCTTGACTTCAAACATCCGGTTCCAGGGGAAGGAAACGCGCAGGCTGCCCGGACGGTGGTCCGCCAGGCGGGTGTCGGCGAACTGCCGGATGCGCCGCTCGGTTTCGTCCGTGAGCTGGCCGGACAGGCCGTCGAGCCGGAAGTAGCTTCCTCCCTGCGGATAGAGAATCTGAGCCGCCACTTCCTGGCGGATATTGGACTGATAGGCCCAGTCATCCAGGAACCGGACGGAAAGGAGGTCGTTCTTGGCCCGGGGCGACATGGCCGGGGCCAGCATTCCCTGGCCAATGGTATAACCGAGGGTATTGCTGGCGGTGTTCCAGCCGGAATAAGACTCCAGGCGGTAGAGCAGGCCGCGGCGGGCAAGCTCGTTCATCAGGGCGTTGTCCGCGCCGTTGGCAAAAGCGATGTCGGCTACGGCAACCCGTTCGCCGGCTTCCAGTTTCTGTTCCACCATGTCCACGAAGGCCAGGAGGGCTTTTCCGGGCCGGGACTGGTTGGCCGGGGTGTTGGCTTCCCGGGTTATTCCGTTCTCGGGGGTGTTGACCGCGAGATAGAGATCCGGTTTGGCCGTGGCCAGCGGAACGCCGCCGGCTGCCGCCAGGTGGGCGAAAATCGTCTGGCTGAAGGGAACATCTTCATAAGTAGGGATCGTCTGCCCGCCGGCGCCCGGGGCATAGAGCACCCGCACGATGGGGATCTGGAAGTTGTAATCGTTGATGGCCCGCGTCAGGAGCACCATCCCGAGTTGGTCCGCCCCTGGGAAGGAGGCGTAGCGGCTCGCCGGCAGCCCGGCGGCTTCCTGGCTCAGGTGGCGGGACTCCTTGTGCGATTGGGAAAGGGGAGAACAGTCGTCCCGTCCGAGAATGAGATAATCGACCAGGCCTTCCCGCACATAGCCGATCAGGCGGGCGTTGGCGGCATAGTTCTTATTCCGCCGGTCGAACCAGTCGGCGAGCGCCTCGGCCGGCAAGGTCGCCTCAAGCTTTTTCAGCTCGGCCGCTTCCCGCCGTGACAGGGGCTGAAGCTCCTGTTTGTCCTGAAGGGCGGTCAGGCGGAAGATGCTCGGACCGTAGGTTTCGTAGTACGGGGGCTCCACGCCGCCGGCGCTGGCCTGCGGCGTCCGCATGATCGTGTTGTATATGTAGATTCGCAAAGCGGGATTATGCTCCCTCAGGGCGGCGAAGTTGGCCAGGCGCTCTTGAAGAACAGCCTGCGGCGTGTGATGGGTCCGGGAAGCTACCAGACTGCCGTAGAGCAGCGAATCGCCCGAAACGACGATTGCGTCCGCTTCCGGTCCATGCTCCAATAGCCATGACCAGAGCTCGTCAGGAGCGCCCGGTTGAGTCCGGTTTCCCAGGGCTGATTCCGGCGGCACCAGGATATCGACTCCGGCAGCCCGGGCGGTGTCGGCGACGTCGCTGAAGCTGACCGGACGGTTGTCGGCAGGGATATACAGGATGGTTTGGGCGGCGGCGGGTGAAACAAGCATTGCAGCCAATAAGAAAGCGAGAATTATTTTTTTCATGAACGGCACCTCCCGGTCGTAATAGATAAAAGATTCGGCCTGGGCCCCGCCGTATCCTGCCAAAGCGGGGCAACTTTTCCGCTGCCCGGCGGCAGGAGTCGCCCGCCGGGCGTGGAAGTTATCGGGTGATCAGCCCGGACAGGGCCTATAGCGCAAGGAATGGCTTTTGGCCCACGAAAGAAAGCTCGACGGGCCGGCAATAAATTTGAGGTGAAGATTATGAAAGAAATTGTTCTGGGCGGCCGGGTTTTAATCACCGGCCGGGGTTCACTGGCCAGTTTGCGCGGTTTGGCCGCCAAGCGGGCGTTGATCGTGACCGGCGGCTCCGCGATGCAGAAAAGCGGGGTGCTGGCTCGCGTCGAGGAACTGCTGCGGGCCGGCGGGGGCGTTTGTGAAGTATTCTCCGGTGTCAGGCCCAATCCCGATCCGCAGGCGGTCCTGGCGGGACTGGAGCGCATGCGCCGGTTTAAGCCCGATACGGTTGTCGCCGTCGGGGGCGGGTCGGCCATCGACGCCGCAAAAGTGATGGCGCTGCTCTTTGAGCACCCCGTCGGCCGGTTCGCTGATCTGGCCGAGGCAACGCTGCCAAATTCCCGCAGTCTTATCCGGCTTGTCGCCATTCCCTCCACCTCCGGCACAGGGGCGGAAGTGACCAAGGCGGCGGTGATCACCTTTCCCGACCGCAATTTGAAGATCGGGCTCAAGTCGGAGGCGCTGGTTCCCGACGTCGCCATCCTGGACGCCGAGCTTGCCATGACGATGCCGCCGAGCCTTGTCGCCGAGACGGGCCTGGACGCCGTGACCCACGCGGTCGAATGCTACATCAATCCCAACCTGGACGACTTTACCGAACCGCTGGCCCGGGAGGCGGTCGCCGGACTGTTGGAATGGCTGCCGGTGTCCTACCGGGAGAAAACCCTCGACAGCCGGGAAAAGGTCCACAACTATCAATGCATGGCGGGACTGGCCTTCACCAATGTCGGCCTCGGGATGGCCCACGGCATCGCCCACGCGATCGGCGGCAAATTCGGTCTCGGACACGGCCTGATCAACGCCATTGCCCTGCCGGAGGTGCTCGCGTTCAACAGCCGGGACGCGGAGGTTGCGCGCCGGCTTGGCCGGCTGGCGCAGACGGTCGGAGCAGAAGATTTTGTTCAGGCGGTGCGAAAGCTTAATCGTCTGTTGGCGATTCCGGCCTCCTTCCGGGCGACGGGGCTCGGCGAAGAGGCCTTCAGGCAGGCGCTGCCTGAACTGGTGGCGAATTCGCTGCAGGGTTCGACCCGGGTTAATCCGGTAAAGATGGACGCCGAAAGCATGGCTGCCGTGCTTGAGCGCCTGTATTTCGGTCGCTGACCGCCTTTCAGGAGGAGCGATGCTCATCGTCAGCGCTTGCCTGCTTGGCCTCCATGCCCGCTATGACGGAGGCGCCGCCAGGCATGAACAGTTGTGCCGCTACGCCCGGTCGGGGACGGTCATTCCGGTTTGCCCGGAGCAGCTTGGCGGCTTGCCTACCCCGAGGCCGCCGGCAGAGATTCAAGGCGGCTCGGGCCGGGATGTCCTCGTCGGAAAGGCCCGCGTCTGCGTCTGCGATGGCCGGGATGTCACCTCGCCCTTCGTCAAAGGGGCCGGGGAGGTGCTGCAGCTTGTCCGCCTCCTGCCGGTGACCGGAGCCATCCTGAAGGAACGCAGCCCGTCCTGCGGCGTTCACCGGATTTATGACGGCACCTTCAGCTCCCGGCTGCAGGCGGGGGAAGGCGTCCTGGCCTGTTTGCTCAAACAGTTCCCGATTCCGGTCTATTCGGAAGAAGAAGTGACGGAAGAACTGCTCCACCGGCTTGCCGGCGGCTAGCTTCCGCCTGGAACGCCAGGGGCGGGGGCGAAAAATAATGGCGGAGCCGCGGCAGGAGTCGCTGCCGAAAATGCAGAATTCTGTTAGGTGAAAAACGGTTAGGGAGCCGATGCCGTATTGCAGTTAACCCCGTTTAAGGAAAGGTCCCCCCGGGAATAATAGGTGACAATGTGGGAAAAAGGCGTCAGTCCGGACAGTCCATATTGGATCGGGTCGATATGGACGCCATCGAAGATTTTTGCCGGCAGATATACTATTGCGATCCCTACACCTCCATGCATGCCGAGCATGTGGCCGACCTGATGGCCGGACTCGCCAGCCAGATGGGAATGACGTCCGATGAAATCAGCCTGGCCTATATGGTGGGGGTCATGCATGATGTGGGGAAAATTAAGACTCCTGTGCACATCCTGACGAAACCGGGACGGCTTACCGTCGATGAATTTGAGGTCATGAAGCGGCATGCGGACGAGGGGGCGTTGATGCTGGCGGTGAGCGAGGGCGTGGAACCCATTGTCCGCATCATGCGGCATCACCACGAACGCTACGACGGGAAGGGGTATCCCGGCGGCCTCGCAGGGGAAGCGATCCCTTTATTCAGCCGGATGCTGGCGATCTGCGATTCCTTCGACGCCATGACCACCGCCCGGTGTTACCGGACGCCGGTCAGCCTGGGAGAATGCCTGGAGGAAATCAGGCGCTGCGCCGGTTCCCAGTTTGATCCGGCCATCTGCCGCGAGTTTACCGAATTTATCAGAGAACGGTTTGGGTTTAGCGTCGGAGCCCTTGACTGACTGTCAGCCAGAAGTAAAAAAAGGGAGTAGGGGATGGCTCCGAAATACGCCGTCCCTTTTCGTATTTTATGGAAGCGCCGGCGGGCGTTCAGCGTGAAAAACCGGGTCTTTTCGCATTTGTCCGGAGAAACCGACAGGAGTTTTGCAGGCTCAGGCCTAATATTGTAAAGGACAGACCCTCTGCAGCAGGCAACAGGCATATATTTTATATACAGGTGATTACATGGTTAATATCGGCATTACCTTTGCGGTCGGTCTGGTCGGCGGCCTGCTCTTTTCCTTTCTGTACATTCCCTTGCCTTGGATGTTGGGACCCTTGGCCGGGATCACCCTCCTTTCAAGCTGCACCAAAATTACGGCCCACTGGCCGAACGGCCTTCGCAACGCCGGGCTCCTGGTTCTCGGATACCTGATGGGACGGCCCTTCACTCCGGCTGCCGGCCAGCAAATCCTTCACCAACTTCCGCTGATGCTGGGAATGACCGCGATACTGATGCTGTTCAGCCTGGCGATCGGGCAATTTACGGCCCGCAGAACGGGGATGAGCTTATCCAGCTGTGTTCTGGGCACGGTCCCGGGCGGCTTATCCCAGATGGTGCTGCTGGGCGAGGAGATTCCCGGCGTCGATGCGGCTATTGTCACCTTCATGCAGACCGTCCGGCTGATTATGGTGGTCTCCACGATCCCCTTTTTGCTGAGCCGGGGCTTTGCGGGCGAGGCCGCGCCACCCCTCCCCCAGCCGCCGGTCGCGGACGCGTCGCTTGAGTTCCTGCTGCCCTACGCCGTCGCCGTCATTGTCGGCGCATTGGCCGCGACCTGGCTCAGGCTGCCCACACCCTATCTCTTGGGACCTATTCTGGCAACGTGCGTTTTGGTTCTTTCCGGGTTGCCGGCCCCGGCCCTGCCGTCCCGCGTGACGGTGGCTGCGCAGCTTTTTGTCGGCATATACATGGGAGTCCGGATAAAGTTGGATAATATTACGCAGTGCCGGGCCGTCGTGCCGTATACCTTGTTCAACGTGGGAGGCGTACTTTTGCTGTCGCTGGGTCTCGGCTACGGCCTGGCGAAGTATACGTCGGCCTCGCTGGTGACCGGCTTCTTGAGCACCGCTCCCGGCGGGATGACCGAGATGGGCCTGGCGGCGCTGCTCTACGGGGCCGACCTGACCACGGTGATTTCCTATCATCTGTTCCGGCTGTTGTTTATTTTGCTGATTGTCCCCATATTTCTGAAAACCTGGCTCGGCGCGACAAGACCCGACAGCGGCCCGGCCTGATCGGTGAGGAGGGATAGTGTGAAACTGCTGTGGCGCGGCACCGTGGTGGAGGCGGTCCGCGGGGATATTACGGAGCAGGCCGTCGAGGCCTTGGTGAATGCGGCCAATAGCCGGCTGGCCGGCGGCGGGGGGGTAGACGGAGCCATCCACGTTCGCGGCGGGCCGGCGATCATGCAGGAACTGGACCTGATCCGGGCCCGGCAGGGGGGCTGCCCGGCCGGCCAGGCGGTGATAACGGGCGCCGGGCGGTTAAAGGCGAAATATGTCATCCACACCGTTGGCCCCGTCTATAGCGGCCAGGGGAAGGACGCGGAGCTGCTGGCGAGCTGTTATCGCTCCAGCCTGCAGATAGCGGCCGACAACGGCGTCCACTCGCTGGCCTTCCCTTCCATAAGCACCGGCGTATATCGATACCCCATCGAAAAGGCGGCCCCCATTGCGATAAATACAGTGATGACCGAGCTTCCGAGCTATTATTTCCGGGGAATACGCTTTATTTTGTTTTCCGACCGGGATTATGAGGTTTACCGGCGGTTGCTCGCCGCCAGGGCGGAGGCCTTGGCGGACGGAACGCCGAATCAAGGAGGATGCCATGAAGATTAAACGTATGGATGCGACTATCAGTACCAGCAAAATGCAGGAATCGAAAAATTTCTACATGCGTTATTTCGACTTCCGTCTGGTCTTTGAGAGCGACTGGTATATCGAACTGATTTCGCCGGAGGAGCCGACCATCGGCGTTAGCTTTACGCTTCCCCAGCGCGATGCCGGCGAGTTTTTCAACGGCAAGGGCATTATCTTATCCTTCGGCGTGGAGGATGTGGATGCGGAATATAAGCGGCTGAAAGCCGAGGGGATCGAGATCATGCAGGAATTGCAGGATAAGCCCTGGGGAGAGCGCAGCTTTGTGGTCGACGATCCCACAGGGGTCCATGTTTATATCTACACCCTGATTCCACCGACTCCCGAGTATCAGAAGATATACGATTCCTTTAAATAAAAGGGCTATACATATATAACGCCGTGAAGCGAATGCTTCATGGCGTTTTGCAGATTTCGGCGAAGGAGCGCGATGCGGGATGGAACGGAGAGGGGCGGCCTTGGTAACCGGCGGAGGCCGGGGGATTGGCCGGGCGATAGCCGAGGCCTTTGCCGGCAAGGGATACCAGGTGATTATTCTGGAGCGGGATGAAGTAGCGGGATGGGAAGTACAGCAGCTCATCCGGGACCTTCCGGGGGGCGACTGCCTGCTCGTGCCGGCGGATGTCGGCGACGAACAGGCAGTCCGCCGCAGCGCCGAGGATTTAGAGCGGCGGAGGCTTAAGCTGTCGGTATTGGTCAATAATGCCGGTGTATCGCGCGCCACCCCCTTAGCGGCGCCGATGAGCGACTGGGACGAAGTAGTGGGAATCAACCTGCGGGGCGCCTATCTGGCGGTAAAGTACTTTGTTCCCCTGATGAACAGCGGAAGCTCGATTATCAATATCGCTTCCACCCGGGCCGGAATGTCGGAGCAGGATTGGCACGCTTACGCCGCGGCCAAGGGCGGCCTGGCGGCGCTGACCCATTCCCTGGCGGTCAGCCTCGGGCCGGATATCCGGGTGAACTCCGTAAGTCCGGGGTGGATCGACGTCACCGGCTGGCAGAAAGGCGGCGACCGGCAGCCGGGCCGGCTGAGGCCGGTCGACCACGCCCAGCACCCTGCCGGCCGGGTGGGACGACCGGAGGACATCGCCGCGGCCTGCCTGTTTCTCGCCTCGCCGGAAGCCGGGTTTATCACCGGCGCCAATCTGGTAATCGACGGCGGGATGACGGTAAAAATGATTTACGCCGAGTAAGCCGCGGCCCGAATCCCAGGCTGACGAAAAAAGGCCCATCTGCTTTGTTGCTCCTCGGAGCGCCCTGCATCTGGACCTTTTTCGTCGGCCTGGGTCGTCTACAACCTGGGATCAGGAACTCCGGCTGAAGGCTATTAGCCGGGATTACGTGCAGAACGGCGAATTTTTGGATATAATGTTGATGGTGAAGGACATGAAAATAACCGGCGTCTTGGAAGGGACCCGTTTCGGCCCTTTGCCGCCGGCAGCCGGGGAATGAATCCCGCATGCGTTATGGCCGGGCAACCCGGCCTGATGCCGGGAAAAAGCCCGGGGAAGGAGTCGATCAGGATGAATACCGGAAAAATGTTTGATACCCATATGCATACGCGATTTTCCACCGACTCGCGGATGACGATCGAGGAGGCCGTCCGGCAGGGGAAAAAGCTCAACCTCGGGATAATCGTCACCGAGCATATGGATCTGGATTACCCTGAACCCCAGGCTTTTATTTTCGATATCGACGAATATTTCCGGACGTATGAGCGTTTCCGCAGCGAGACGGTTCGCCTGGGGATAGAACTTGGCATGCGGTGCGACCTGATCGAGGAAAACCGGGAGCTGCTTGTTGGCCGGCCCTTTGACTACGTGATCGGGTCGATTCACTTGATTGACCGGATTGATATCTATCAGGAGCATTTTTACCATGGCCGCACCAAACGGGAGGTTTATGGGCAGTACTTCGAGTCGATGCTTGCTTGCGTCAAGGATTACGATTTTATCGACAGCCTGGGACACATCGACTATATCGCAAGGTATGCGCGGTTTGCGGATACCGAGGTTCGCTATGAGGAGTTTCCCGACTACATCGACGCCGTGCTGCGGGCTCTGGCCGAGCAAGAAAAGGCCATAGAGATCAATACCCGGAGGCTCGACGATGACGCCGCGGCCGAAGCTCTTTGCGCCATCTACCGGCGTTTTCACGAACTGGGCGGGCGGCTGGTCACGATCGGCTCGGACGCGCACAGGCCCCAGGATATCGGCAAGCATTTTGACCGGGCAATGGCCATCGCCCGCTCCTGCCGCCTCCAGCCGGTGGCGTTTAAAGCCCGGCAGCCGGAATATATTGCGCTGTAAGCGAAAGAAAAGAAGCTCTCCCTCGGGAGAGCTTCTTTCGTGTCTCAGGTCAGCTTATCCACCAGTCCTTGAATGAACGGATAGCGGTAGAGTTGTCCGTCGAGCGCCCTTAAGCTGGCGATGATCGACGTGACGACAAGAACCACGAAAAGAAAGATCAGGACAGGGACAAGCAACACTCCGATCAGTACCATACACAGCAGCCCGGTGACGACCGACACCGCCAGCAGGGCGATGTGCGCGACCAGCGCCTGCCTGGCGTGATCATAGACAAAAGGATCGTCTTTTTTCAGGAGAAAAATAACCAGAGGAGCGATAATAAACCCGAGCCCGCCTAAAAAGTAGGACAGGTGGGCAATAAGGGCCAACAGTTTTTGTTCCCCCGAGATACTGTCCATTGTAATCCCTCCCACCTATATTGTATCCGGTTTTTGCCGTTCGGTACAATATAGGAATCGGTAAGGAAGGATTTACCGGTGGCGGTGCTAGGCGTAGCTGTATTTTTTCTGGAGCGACGCCGGGACGCCAATGTTCCGGAGCAGCTTGGCGGCGATGTCCGGATGGAGCAGGGCCAGTCGGTCAAAGGCCTGACGCGGGAGAACCAAAACCTTCGAGTCGCACTGGGCAACCACTTTCGCCCTCTGGCGGCCCATCGACAAAAACGACTTACCGCCGAAACTTTGTCCGGGCGTCAAAAGCGTGTAAGTCTGGCGGTCTTTCGACCAGGTTTTGCGGGATAGCAGACAGCCGGAGAGCACGAAAAAGAGTTCGTTGCTGACATCGATAGGATTTACGAGCAAGCTTCCGCCGGTAAAATTAACGATCGTTCCTTCGTTAAGACAAGTGATTGCCTCTTCAGGAGTAAAACCGTGCAACAGTTCAAGCGCGTTCTCCGGGGAATCACCCAACAGGTCGCAGATGGCCCTATGAAATTGCTCCTTGGTCAACAGCAGGCGATTGATATGCTCGCCGGCTTCGGGAAAGTTTTGAGCAAACCAGACGGATGATTTGGACGAATTGTCAAATTTGCGCGCCACCCGCATAAGGGGTGAGCGTACAGCGCGTAAATGCCCGATGTCTTCCGTCAGCAACACGAGGGGAACGATACAACCAAAGTCCGGAAACTCAAAATTTGAACTGTATCGTCGAAAGCCCATTTGTTCATAAAGAGGAATTAAAAACGGCGCACAGCCGATAAAATTGAATGGCACATTATTTTGGCGATATAATTCATAGCCTTTGGCGATGAGCAGATAGGCGGCCTGCGATTTGCGGTACCGGGAATCGACCATTAATTTGGAAGAGTAAGATATTAAAGGAGCGTCGGCTTGGAAAAAAGAAACGAATTGGTCAGGCAACCATTGAGGGAAAAGGTTTTGTGGAGGGAAAATGTTCAAACGAATTGTACCTACTATTTCCGAACCTGCCCGGGCGTAAAGTATAATTGCGTGTTGTGCATCATCCAATTCGTCGAACAATTGACGACGTTTGTGCTGAAGGAGCGGCAGATTAGTCAGCTTCTTGCCCATTTCCTCCACATAGATCTGATAGCGAAACCGATAAACCATTTCCCGTTCTTTGGGGGTTTGAGCGAAATCGACAGTAATTTGATCTGTCAAGTCCGTTGAGTATAGTGCCGTCGTAGTTAAGGGTTGTCCCATTGACAATTACCTCCTCAAAGAAATTTAAGGCTAACGTATACGGTACTACCTATATTTTACATCATTTGACATGGTTTTCCAAATATTTTCACAAAAAATGTAAAATAATATAAATTTGTATCTTATTAGGTAATATTGTGTCGATCAAAAAGCAAAAGACAGGGGCTTTACGAAGAATACGCATGACTTTCATAAATGTAAAAAAGACAAAAAAAAATAGACCCTTTCCTCTGGGTCTATTTTGAGTCGGCTTACCTACGGACCAGCAACTTTTTGAAATGGACGCGAAATGTCGTTCCTGACGGACCGGTTTCCACTGTGATGGTGGCATTGTGGCGATTGGCAATACTGTAACAGATCGCCAGCCCCAATCCGGTGCCATGCTCTTTGGTGGTGAAAAAAGGCAGTCCTATTTTATCCAGCACTTCGGACGAAATTCCCGGCCCCTCGTCTTGGATAGCCAGTACCACATGATCATGGGTGGTGTAGGTTTTGATCGTCAGCGTTTTGCCTTTCGACATGACTTCCAGGCCGTTTCGGACCAAATTCAGGACCAACTGGCGGATTTCCCGGTCGTCAACCAACACGTCGGGGGACTTTTCTATTTCAAGGCGGACAATCTGGTTATTGCTGTTGGCATCGGCTTGGATAAGCGGAAACAAGGAGGTCAGGATCGTATTGAGCTGGGTGGGCTTGAGTTCGACCAAGCGGTTTTTGCTGAGCGAAAGATATTCCGTTATCAGAGCGTTGGCGCGATCCAATTCAGCCAGCAGCAGTTCGAAATCTTCCTTATAGGCGACGAATTCCTTTTTGCGCTCCATAACTTGCAAATAGCCCCGGACGGTTGTCATGGGGTTCCGGATTTCATGACCAATATTGGCAGCCATTTGGCCCACGATATTGAGGCGGTCCAGACGCTGGAGCTCCTGTTCCAGTTGTTTTCGGCTCGTGATATCCCGGATAATTCCTTCGACGGCAATCATGTTTCCCAAATCATCATACACCGGAGTGGTTTGCTGCTCAATCCAGATTTCGGTGCCGTCTTTGCGAATGGCCCGGAGAATCAGGGGTGGGCTATTGAGTTTGGGCAATTCCTGTGCCAACAGCCTGTCGGAGGGGTGGATGAGGTTTTGCAGGATTTCGGAATTTTGATAGAATTCCTCCGGGGTGTAGCCGGTAATGACGGTAACTGAAGGGCTTATATAATCAATTTTTGGGATTGGGTTTAGAGAATAACGGAAAATAATATCTTTGGAATTTTCATCCAGAAGGCGAAACCGCTGTTCTTTTTTAATGATCTCATTTTTTGCTTTTTCAAAATGGGCTAGCAGCATACCGATAGCCAATGTGACCCGCAGCAGGGCGTCGAACAAATAGCCAAAGGGAACAAGAGAAGAATATGTCATGGTTAAAGGAAAATTTAGTTGGTGGATACCATCAACAATAAAGGTTATCCCGGTTAAATACCGGCCCAATCCGGGAATATCAAAGGCCCGGAGAAAAATGATACCAGCCTGGATGTAAATGGCGATAAGGTAGGCAAGGGTAGGCAGGGAACAGAGGGGCAAAGGCCAGCCCATGAGAACGCCGGTATCACTTATCGCAGTAACCAGGATCGCGCTATATTTCCAGCCGGCTGGCAGCTTCCGGCCGGTGAATTCATAGGTCCCCCAAGCAATAAGGAGGCAACTTGCCAAGGTCAGAGCCTGGTAAAGCAGTAAAGCCGGTATAGAGAGAAGATTCATCATCTGAAATTCGGGATACATGTTTAAAGCGGAACGTAGACTTAAAAAAATCCAGCTAAATGCCCATAAGCCAATGTACTTTTCACGGTATTGCATATAAAAGTAGAAAAAGATCAGTACTAATAGGAGTTTTGCAGATGTAGAAACCGTCATAGTCAATTGTAAAAAAGACATAAAAATACCCCAATACACGCGGATTATGTTATCCTAAGTAGAAATTAGCTACTATTTTCCAAATTCCTGCCATAAATAACCAAATAATTACATTTATTCGTACGGCGGAATTATTTGCTTCCCGGGGCAAGTGCGGTATAATTACTAAATAAGCCAGCGCGGTTAAGGAGGTTATATGGATGTCCCATTACAATCCGGTCAGTTCCGGTGTGATTGACAAACTAAAAGCGATTGTCGGGGAGCGGAACGTCGTTCTGGACCCGGATAAGTTACATCCCTACAGTCACGACGAAGTCACCGATCCCCGGTATCATCATATGCCCGAGGTGGTCGTATACCCGGAAGCCGCCGCTCAGGTGGCGGATATTGTGAAACTGGCCAACGCCGAATTGGTCCCCCTGGTGCCCCGGGGCGCCGGAACGGGTCTGGCCTGCGGCGCGGTGCCGGTTTACGGCGGAATCGTCGTAGCCATGGAGAAGATGAATAAGATATTGGAGATCAACGCGGAAGCCATGTACATGGTGGTGGAGGCCGGCGCCAGGACGGAGGAGGTCCAGAAGGCGGCCGGCGAGGCCGGCCTGTTCTACGCCGGCGATCCCTGCAGCGGCGACAGCTGCTTTATCGGCGGCAATGCCGCCACCAACGCCGGCGGAAACCGGGCCATCAAGTATGGAACTACCCGCGACCAGGTATACGCGCTCGAAGTCGTCACTCCGACCGGCGAGATAACGACGCTGGGAGGGCGGCTGAGGAAATGCAGCACCGGCTATCCCCTGGAGCAGCTGATCATGGGCTCGGAAGGCACCCTGGGGATTATCACCAAAGTTACGCTGAAGCTTTTGGCGAAGCCGCGGCATGTGATGGATTTGCTGCTGGTCTTTTCCGATATCGACAAGGCGATCGGCATCGTGCTGGTATTGGCCAAGGCCGGGCTGGCGCCGGCCTGCGTGGAGTTCATGGACAATAACGCCATCAAGAGCGCCGAACAGTTCACCAAGGAAAAACTGCCCTATGACGAGGCCGGGCATTATACCATCGTGCAGATCGAAGGGGCCAGCGAAGAGGACTTGGAGGACAAGGCTGCGGCCATTGACGAACTCGCCTCCGCCAACGGCGCAATGGCGGTGCTGGTGCCTGACTCCGCCAAGATATGGCGGGCTCGCAAGGCCTTTGCCGAAGCGGTGCGGGCCGAGACGCTCATCCACAGTAACGAGGATGTCGTCGTTCCTGTCGACAAAATGCCGGAGGCCATCCGCGAACTCGACCGAATCTGCCGGAAACATAACGCCGTCGCCAGAACCGTCAGCCACGCCGGTGACGGGAATATCCACCTCTCGATTCTGCAGGGGGCGATTCCGGAGGACGAATGGCCCGACCGCCTGAGCGAAATACACCGGGATATTTTTGATTATGTGTACTCCATCGGGGGCAAGCTCTCAGGCGAACACGGCATTGGCTACAAGCGGAAACAATGGATGGAAACCTACTCCGATCCCGTTCAACTGACCATGATGCGCGCCGTGAAGCGCGCGCTGGACCCCAAGCTGATCCTCAATCCCGGAAAAATTTTTGATGTAGAGTAGCCGTTTACCGCCGCGCACAGTGCGGCGGCGGTTTTTTTCAGGGGATTCGCCCTCCGGCCGGACTGGCGGGAGCCTTTGACCTTTGGCGCCGGCAAATGATACAATACTATTTATAAATGAAAATAACCGCCCGAAGGAGCGTGAAGCATGTCGAATAGAGTGCGACGGATTTTTGTGGAAAAGAAGCCGGGGTTTGACGTCGAAGCGCAGAGCCTGGGCAATGAACTCAGGCAGAACCTGGGCATGAAAGGCCTTCAAGCGGTTCGCGTCGTAAATCGTTACGATGTTGCGGGGATCACCGAGGCGGAATATCTGCGCTCGCGGAACACGATCTTTGCGGAGCCGAATCTCGATGACGTTTATGATGAGGAATTGACCGTGGCGGCGGCCGACCGGGTCTTCGCCATGGAATATCTGCCCGGCCAGTACGATCAGCGGGCCGATTCGGCGGCGCAGTGCGTCCAGATGCTGACCCAGAAGGAGCGCCCCCAGGTCGCCACCGCGAAGGTCGTCATTCTCAAGGGCGAGCTCTCGGATGAGGAATTTGCCCGGATCAAGTCCTATTGCATCAATCCGGTGGAAGCGCGGGAGGCTGCGCTGGACAAGCCCGCCACCTTGGAAATGCGGGTGGAGGAGCCGCCTGAGGTTCCTGCCCTGAATGGCTTCATCGCCAGGAGCGCGTCCGAATTGCGGCAGCTTCACCAGCAACTGGGGCTGGCGATGAGCCAGGAGGATCTGGCGTCCTGCCAGGCCTACTTCCGGGACCAGGAACACCGTGATCCCACCTTTACCGAAATCAAGGTCATCGATACATACTGGTCCGACCACTGCCGGCACACTACCTTTCTGACGGAGATCAAAGAGGTCCGGATTGACGACGGGCGGTATTCCGCGCCGATCCAGGCGGCCTACGGCGAGTATCTGGCCGCCAGGAAGGCGGTGTACGGCGACAGGCCGAAGGAACTCTGCCTGATGGACATCGCCCTGATGGGCATGAAGGAACTGCGCAAACAGGGTTTGCTCGACGATCTGGAGGAATCCGAGGAGATCAACGCCGCCAGTGTGGTGGTGGAGGTGGACGTGAACGGCCGAAAGGAAGAATGGCTGTTGATGTTCAAGAACGAGACCCATAATCACCCTACGGAAATCGAGCCTTTTGGCGGGGCGGCCACCTGCCTGGGCGGCGCCATCCGCGACCCCTTGTCCGGCCGGGCTTTTGTCTACCAGGCAATGCGGGTCACCGGCAGCGGCGATCCGCGGACGCCGATCGAAAAGACGCTGCCGGGCAAGTTGCCTCAGCGTAAAATCACCATTGCCGCCGCGACCGGGTATAGTTCCTACGGCAACCAGATTGGCCTGGCGACGGGGCAGGTGGCCGAAGTTTACGACGAAGGCTTTGTGGCCAAACGGATGGAAGTCGGCGCGGTTATCGGAGCGGTGCCGAGGCGAAACGTCGTTCGCCGGACCCCCGTTCCCGGCGATGTCGTTCTCCTGGTGGGGGGCCGGACCGGACGGGACGGCTGCGGCGGTGCGACCGGCTCTTCCAAGGAGCATACCGAGGAATCGCTGGCGACCTGCGGCGCGGAAGTGCAGAAGGGCGATGCCCCGACGGAGCATAAGATTCTGCGGCTCTTCCGCCGGCCGGAAGCCAGCCGTCTGATAAAAAAGTGCAACGATTTTGGCGCCGGCGGCGTATCGGTCGCCATCGGCGAGTTGAGTGACGGGCTGAGCATCAACCTTGATGCCGTGCCGAAGAAATACGAAGGGCTGGACGGCACCGAACTGGCCATTTCCGAATCCCAGGAACGAATGGCGGTCGTCGTGGCGGCGGCTGATGCCGCAACCTTCAGCGAACTGGCCCGTAGCGAAAATCTGGAAGTCACCCCGGTCGCCGAGGTGACGGCGGAGCGACGGCTCAAAATGGCCTGGCGGGGCAAAGCCATTGTGGACATCAGCCGGGATTTTCTCGATACCAACGGCGTCCGGCAGACTGCCGGCGTAGAAGTCAAGGCTCCTTCCGACGACGGAAATTATTTCACAGCGGCGACGAAGCTCCGGGGCGCAGGCGATCTGCGGGAAGTCTGGCTGAACAACCTGCAGGACCTGAATGTGGCCGGGCAACGGGGCCTGGTCGAACGCTTTGACAACAGTGTGGGGGCCGCCACGGTATTGATGCCCCACGGCGGCAAGTACCAGGCTACTCCCGCCGAAGGCATGGCGGCCAAACTGCCTGTTCTCGAGGGCGAAACAACCACCGCGTCGGTCATGACTTACGGGTTCAATCCCAGGATCGGCTACTGGAGCCCCTATCACGGGGCGCTGTTTGCCGTGGTCGAAGCGGTGACCAAGGTGGTCGCTCTCGGCGGGGATTATCGCAAAGTGCGGCTGACCCTCCAGGAATATTTCGAGAAACTGGGACAAGACCCGGTTCGCTGGGGCAAGCCCTTCAGCGCGCTTTTGGGGGCCTTGCGCGCCCAGAAAAAGCTCGGCATTCCCGCCATCGGCGGCAAGGACAGCATGTCCGGCACCTTTATGGACCTTCATGTGCCGCCGTCGCTGGTCGCGTTCGCGGTAACGACCATGGACGCCCGGCAACTGGTTTCCCAGGAGTTTAAGAAGGCCGGCAGCCGCCTGGTGCTGGTGCCGGCGCCGCGGGACGACCGGGAAGAGCCGGATTTTGCCGTTCTGACGAAAAATTATGCTAAAGTGCGAGAACTGATCACCGGGGGCAAGGTCTTGGCGTCCGGGACGGTCCGTGTCGGCGGTCTGGCGGCCGCGCTCAGCAAAATGGCCTTCGGCAACCGGGTGGGCGTCGAACTGACCGCAAACCTCGGACCGGCCGAACTGTTCGCGCCCAACTACGGTTCGATCGTCCTGGAAGTGGATGCCGGGCTTGATCTGCCGGCGGCTTTCGGCGAAACCGGCTATCAGGAGTTGGGCTTTACCCGGGAACAGGCTGTCATTCAAGCGGGCGGAGCCGCGATAACGCTGGATGAAGCTTTCGCCGCCTGGGAAAAACCGCTTGGCGCGATTTTCCCGACCCGCGACCTGGGAACAGCGGCGGAGAACCCCCGGGAAATTCTTTCTGAAACGCGCGGCGGGAAACGGCCGGGTCCAAGCTTTGCCCGGCCAAGGGTCCTGATCACCGCTTTTCCCGGAACCAACAGCGAGTACGATTCCGCCCGGGCCTTCCAAGCCGCGGGGGCCCTCACCGAAACCCTCGTCATCCGCAACCTGACGGTGAGCGATGTGGAAGAGTCGATCGCGGCGCTGGTGCGGGAGATCAATCATTCGCAAATCATTATGATCCCCGGAGGGTTCAGCGCCGGGGACGAGCCGGACGGGTCGGCGAAATTCATCGCCACTATGTTCCGCAATCCGCGGGTCAAAGAGGCGGTAACCGCGCTTCTGGAGCAGCGGGACGGACTGATGCTCGGCATCTGCAACGGCTTCCAGGCGCTCATCAAGCTCGGGCTGGTGCCCTATGGGCGGATCATTGACGAAATGACGGCGGAGTGCCCCACCCTGACGTACAATACCGTCGGCCGCCACGTGGCGACAATGGTGCGCACCAAGGTGGTGTCCACCCTGTCTCCCTGGTTCGCCAATCTGAAGACCGGCGATATCCACACCCTTCCCGTTTCCCACGGGGAGGGCCGGTTCGTGGCCGGACCTGGCGAGGTGGAACGGCTGCGGCAAAACGGGCAGATCGCCGCCCAGTATGTTGACTTTGCCGGCAATCCCTCCTATGATCTGAGGTTCAATCCCAACGGGTCGGCCGAGGCGGTGGAAGCCATCACCAGCCCGGATGGACGGGTGCTGGGCAAAATGGCCCATTCGGAGCGGGTCGGTTCCCTGGTGGCGGTCAATGTGCCGGGGGAAAAAGAGCAGCACTTGTTCGCCGCAGGAGTTAACTATTATAAATAGGCGTGAATTAGGTATGAACAGGTATAAATAGGCATGGCGCCGGCGGGGCGGCGAAGCGAAAGCCATTCATAAGCCGGCGGTTATCTGCGTATACTTAGGGTGTGCCGAATACAACCGGAGGTGATGGCAATGAACGACCTTGACAGGCTGATTCTTGATCAATTTGTACCTTTCCGCGAGCGGGTGCTGGCCGCGGTGCGGGAGAAACACCCCTACCTGCTGTCGATGATCAACGCCTTTTTGGCCAACAAAGAGAACCGGGTGGGGATGCAAGTCACCGAAAACGGACAGGTGGTCGGAGAGTACACGTTCCACCTGGCGGGTATCCAGGTCGTCAAAACGGAAAGCGGCAAGCTGGAGTCCGAGGTCCATCATCCTTTCCTGGGGGTCGTCAAGCCTTATGTGCTGGTCGAACGGGCCGCCCTGGAGCGGATGATCGCCGACGAGGCCGCTTTCAGCGCCGATGTTTTCGCGGCCCTGCCCAAGTATCTTCCCGAACTGACCATCAAGTTTTTCGGATAGGCACGCTGAAGAGACGCCCGGATGCGGGCGTCTCTCAGGCTGGCGAGAAAGGCCCATCTGCGTCGCACCCGCAAGAGGTAGGCCGCAGTTCTAAGCGCATGCGCGCTAAGAACTTGCGCACTTGCTCCTCAGAGCGCTTGCTTGCGTACGCCCGAAGTACGCGGCGCGGCGCGCTCTTCCGGTGCGCCTTGCACCTGGACTTTTCTCGCCAGCCTGGGTTTGTCAACAATCTGAGAGACACCCGGATGCGGGTGTCTCTTTTTGCTTGGCCGTAGGCATAAACGGCAGCCCTTCGAGGCACAATGAAGGCATGCGCGTCGGGAGGGGTTAGCCGATGAAACTGCTGCTGCATCCGCTGCCTGTGCGGATTTTTCACTGGACGATGGTCACGTCGGTCGTGATCCTGCTCGCTACAGGCTTTTATATCCATCATCCGCCGCTCTGGCTTCAGTGGCCGATGAGTCTGGTCCGCAAGCTTCACGGCTGTTTTGGGTTGATTCTGGCAGTCAATCTTGCCGGACAGGTCTATTATTATATTGCCACCGGGAAATTTACCGAAGTATTGCTGCTGCCCCGGGACTGGGCGCATATGCGCAGCTTTTTGCGGTATTACCTGTTTGTAACCGAGCATCATCCCAATTTCGGCCGCTATAATCCCGGGCAAAAAATGCTTTTCACCACCTGGGGCCTGGCTGTGACAACCGGTACCGTCACCGGGTTGGGGCTGCTTTTCCCGGACCACTCCGTCTGGCTTCAGAAGGCTCTTGGCGGCCTTTCGGTGCTTCGGGCCATTCAATATTCTATCGGGATCTTTTTCGTCACGACGATTCCTTTGCATCTCTACCTGGTGTTTACCGAGGAGCCGGCGAAACTGCAAGCGATGTTCACCGGCTTTCTCCAAAAGGAGCCCAAGTTGCCGGTTGCCGCTGACACCGCCGATAAAACCGGCCGGAGCTGGGAAAGTGAACTTCCCGGTGTTCAAACCGAGGAAAGATGAATAAACGTTCTCCATCCTGCCATACTAGGGATGAGGTGGGAGGATGCGTAATTTTAAGAACTTCAATATCGCCCTGTTAGCGGTTTTCGTTATCGCAATTGCCGCGGGAGCATTTACGCTACTACGGCCTCCCGCCGAAAAACCGGCTCCGCCGGCGCCCCTGCCGGCTCCCGTTCCCGCGCCCCAGGCGCCGGTCCAGCCCATTCCGGGCGTCCCCTGGCTGGATGTCGGCAAATACAGGAATGAGCCGACCGTCTCGGTATGGATGGCTGACCGGGGAACGGTGGAGCGCATGCCGCTGGAGAAATACCTGGAAGGGGTCATCGCCCAGGAGATGGAACCAAGGTGGCCGCTGGAGGCTCTCAGGGCCCAGGCCGTCGCCTCCCGGACGCTGACTCTGAACGCGATCGAGGCCGGTACAATTCGGAAACTCCATAACGCGGATGTGAGCACCGCCAAGGAGGAACTGCAGGCCTTCGGGCCGCAAAAGGTCAACGATACGGTCAAAGAGGCGGTGCGGAGCACGCGGGGCCAGGTCCTTCTTTATGCCGGCAGTCTGGTCAACGCCATTTACAGTTCCAGCAACGGGCAAATCGCGGCTACCCGGGAAGAAAGTTTCCCGAGGGAAATTCCTCATCCCACGCCGTATTTTCAGCCGGTTACCGACAATAGCTTCAAATATACTCCCGCCGAGCTTCAGTCTTGGACGGTGACCATCCCCGGCTCGGAAGTGGCGGCAGCGGTGGGCTACCGCGGAAATCCCCGCGATATCACTATCTTGGCGAAGGGTCCTTCGGGAAGAATTCTGTATATCGGCGCCGGCGACGCCCGGGTATACGGGGCGGAATTCCGCAAATCCGTAGGATTTGACCGGCTCAAGTCCACGCTGGTGGACGAAATGACCTATGACGGAACCAGCTTCACCTTTAAAGGCCGGGGATGGGGGAACGGCGTAGGGCTTTGCCAGTGGGGAGCCTATACCTATGCCCAGGATGGCTGGAAGGCCGAGGATATCCTCAAACACTATTATGTGGGCGCGGACATCACTCAATTGTGGAATTGAGCAGGCTGGCGAGAAAGGCCCATCTGCGTCGCACCCGCAAGAGGTAGGCCGCGGCTCTAAGCATGCGCGCTAAGAACTTGCGCACTTGGCTCTAGAGCGCTTGCTTGCGTACGCCCGAAGTACGCAACTTTCTGCCTGAACGCGGAAGATGTTTATGAACGCTCCGACGCTGTCGCTTCCCGCAGCTTAATAAACATCTTCCGGCAATACGCTCTTCCGGTGCGGCCCGCACACGGTTCGTGGATTGATTTGCAGATAAGCAGCGAACGCTGAAAGAACCTTCGAAATCAGGACGTGCATCTGGACCTTTCTCGCCAGCATGGGTTTGTCAACAATCTGAGCATTCAGCAATGAATGCTTTTATTATCCCGGAAAACCGGAGGACTGCGGGCGAAAGCTTCATTTTATGCCGTTGGCAGCAGGGGGATGGCGATGGCCGATAATCGGATATCTGAGTTTCCGCCTTGGCAATATATTTACCGAAAGAAGGCCAATCCCGCCCTGGAAGGGTTATGCCAGGCTGTTTGCGGCAATCGTCAGGCCCTGGCCGATATCCGCAACACTCCTTTCCGCAAAAGCGTCGAGGCTGAGCGGGTGTTGGTGGAGGACTTGACCAGGCTCGGATTCCTGCACTCGGTGACCAACCGGAAGTTTGAGCCGCTGTTTAAGCGCGGGCTCAATTTCGAAATCGATTTTTACCACACCGGACTGCAAGTGGCGGTCGAAGTGGAAAAAGGTGAAATCAGCAATATCTGGAAAAACCTGTGCAAATTCGCCGAGTCGCCGGTGGTCCGGCACGGAGTGCTGCTGGTGCCGGTCATCCGGCAAGGGCAGCAAAACCGGAGCGAATTTTACCAGAATACCATAAAGCGGCTTTGCCATCTGGAGCAGTTATTTGCGCTCATCGATAGTTTGGTGGTTATCGGCTATTAGTCCGCAGATGGGCCTTTATCGCCAGCCTGCGGAATGTTTTCCGGCAGGGCTGCATATACTAATGGTGGAGAGGCATTATCGCCTCATCCGACACAGGCGCCGTTCTTCCTCCGGGAAGACGGCGCTACGGCTTTTTCAGCCGCTTGCGCCGTATAGGAAACGAAGGCGGCGGGGAGAGTAAAAAAACAAGTCCAGGGAAAAACGGGTACTTAAGGAAAAGTTGGATATTTTGCGGTTTAAGGAGAGGGATCGCTTGGCAAACCCCGGTCAGTTAGGATATAATATTGTAATGTTAAAAAGGAGCGCTTATGCAAAAGGTGTTAGTGAAGGTTGTCGGCACGCAGACCGACGATGCCGGCGAAGAGAGCCGCATTGAATTCATCAGTGTTGGCACCCGCCACGAAAAGAACGGCGTAAGCTATATTTCCTACCGGGAAAGCGAACTTACCGGACTCGAAGGCACCACAACGGTGCTAAAGCTGTATCCCGACCGCATGGTACTCCTCCGCATGGGGGCCGTTGAGCAAAAACAGGAGTTTTGCGCCGGCCAGAAACGGTATAGCACTTATGTTACGCCTTTGGGGAACATGAAGATGGGGGTTTTCACCAAGCAGTTGGCGATCCGGGATGGGGGGAGCGCGGCTTCGGTGACTGTCGCCTACGACCTGGAGATCAACGACCGATGGCAGAGTTTCAACACGCTGTCGGTGAATATACAGGAGGAAGAAAGCAATGAATGTCAAGGAATTGCTCGCTGAGGCGATTCGGGAGGCGGCCGGGCATGCGGCTTTGGCCGGCGCGGTTCCCGCCGACCGGTTCCCTGAAGTAATGCTGGAAGTACCGCCGCAAAAAGAGTTTGGTGACTTTGCCTCCAATTTCGCCATGCAATTGGCCAAGGCGGCTAGAACCAACCCGCGGGCGATCGCGGAAAAAATCGTAGAGCGGCTCAATACCCGGGCAAAATTGGACAAGCGTGATCCTTCTGCGCTAGCTTGGCTCGCGGAAGCAAAACTTGCCGGCCCCGGGTTTATTAATTTCTATTTGAAGCCGGATTGGCTTTATGAGCTGCTGCAGGAGATCCTGGAGGCCGGCGAGGCGTTCGGGCGGACCACGACCGGCGGCGGGGAAAGGGTCCAGGTGGAGTTTGTAAGCGCCAACCCCACCGGTCCGCTGCATGTCGGCCACGGGCGGGGGGCGGCGTTCGGCAGCGCGCTGTCCAATTTGCTGCGGGCGGCCGGGTACGATGTATCCAATGAATACTATATTAATGATGCCGGGAACCAGATCGACAATCTGGCGGCTTCGGTCGACGCCCGCTACCGGGAACTGCTGGGGCAATCCGTCGCGTTTCCGGAGGACGGGTATCACGGCCGCGACATCATCGATACCGCCCAGCGCATTATCGACGGCCACGGCGACAAGTACCTGGCCATGGCGCCGGAAGAGCGGCTTTCCGTATTCAAGGAGCTGGCCTTGACGGAGAAGCTGGCGGCTTTGCGGGAGGATCTCGCGGCCTTCGGGGTAACCTACGAGGTCTGGTACAGCGAGCGGACCCTTCACACCGCCGGCGCGATTGACGCGACCTGCGCCCTGTTGAAGGACCGCGGCCATATGTATGAGAAGGACGGGGCCCTGTGGCTGAAATCAAGCGATTATGGCGACGACAAGGACCGGGTGGTTATCCGGGACAACGGCGTTCCGACTTATTTGGCGGCCGATATCGCCTATCACCGCGACAAGTTTGAACGCGGGTTCGACCGGGTCATCAATATCTGGGGCGCCGACCACCACGGCTACATCAGCCGCGTCAAGGCCGCCGTGGCGGCGCTGGGTTATCAGCCCGACCGGCTGGAAGTGCTCATCCTCCAGATGGTCAGCCTGTACCAGGGCGGGGAACTGGTGAAGATGTCCAAACGCACCGGTCAGGGGGTCACCCTCGCCGAACTGATCGAAGAGGTCGGCAGGGACGCGGCGCGCTTCTTCTTTATCATGCGGTCGATTGACAGCCAGCTGGATTTTGACCTGGATCTGGCCAAATCCCGCACCAGTGATAATCCCGTCTTTTATATCCAGTACGCCCATGCGCGGATTTCCAGCATCTTCCGCCAAGCGGCCGAAGCCGGCATCGCCGTCCCGGCCGTGAAGGACATGCCTTTCGGAGCGCTGACCGCCGGCTGCGAAGTCGATCTGATCAAGAAGCTCGGCGAGTACCCCGATGAAGTGGCCAAGGCGGCCCGGGAACGGGCGCCTCACCATATCGCGCGGTACGCCCACGAAGTGGCGGGGCTCTTCCATACCTTTTACAACCAGTGCCGGATTATCGGGGCGGAGCCCGATTGCCAGGCCGCCCGGATGGGGCTGGTGCTGGCCGTGCAAATCGTCCTGCGGTCGGCGCTGGCCATACTGGGCGTGGCCGCCCCGGAAAAGATGTAAGTCGCCGGCATGGGGAAGCATGTCGAACGCCAGCCGCGATAGGTGGCCGCTGATCCTTTCGGGCCGGTAAATACTGGAGTGGAAGCTTTCGACAAAAATTGCGAATTGCCGGTTTATCATCGTCGAAAAAGAGGATTTTATTCCCTCGCGGTGAATATTACTTTGTAATTTTGAGCGAAACGCGGGGGGAACTTAATATGGCAGAAATGGCAAAAATTGTTTCGGATGTAGATTTGGCATATCAAGTTTTGGCGGACAAGGGGTCAGCAATGTATTTCCGGGATCTCATCGGCCAAGTGCTGGAGAGCAAGGGAAAGCCGGTCCACTCCCGGGCGTATGCCATAGCTGAGGTACATACCCAGATCAATATGGATAGCCGCTTCGTTCACGTGGGTAAGGGCATGTGGAGCCTCACCGAGTGGATGCCCCAGCGCGGGCTGAAAACTCTTGAAGAGACCGCTGCCACTGTGTCGGAAACCAATGTGCGCCGGGAAAAACTCCTGGCGGAAATCCAGCAGGATTACCGGGGCGCGTCCGAAAGCGAAGAAAGCGAATAGCAGCGTATATGATTACGGCCCTGCATGGGATAATACAGCATGAGGCCGTTGTGTAGGAGGATATTTATATGGCTAAGTTCATCTTTGTTACCGGGGGGGTTGTATCTTCACTTGGCAAGGGGATAACCGCCGCGTCTTTGGGGCGCCTTCTCAAAAGCCGGGGATTCAAGGTTACCATTCAGAAATTCGACCCGTACATCAATATTGATCCCGGCACCATGAGTCCCTACCAGCATGGTGAGGTATTCGTAACCGAAGATGGCGGGGAAACGGACCTCGACCTTGGGCATTATGAACGATTCATTGACATTAATCTGAGCAAGAGCTCGAACGTAACCGCCGGAAAGATTTACTGGTCAGTCATCAGCAAGGAGCGCAAAGGAGATTATCTGGGCAGCACCGTACAGGTTATTCCGCATATCACCAATGAAATCAAGGAACGGCTCTACCGGGTGGCGAAAGAAGATAACGCCGATATCGTGATTGCCGAAATCGGCGGCACCGTCGGCGACATCGAGAGCCTGCCTTTCCTGGAGGCCATCCGCCAGGTGAAGAAAGAAGTTGGCCGCGATGATGTGGCCTATATTCATGTTACCCTGATACCCTACATAGCAGCCGCAGGCGAGCTAAAGACCAAACCGACCCAGCACAGTGTCAAGGAACTCCGGAGCATCGGCATTCATCCCGATGTCATCGTCTGCCGCACCGAGCATGAAATATCGCAGGAGATGCGGGAAAAGCTCGCGCTGTTCTGCGATATTGATGTGAATGCGGTCATCCAGAACAAGAGCGTCGCCAGCATCTACCAGGTTCCCCTGATGCTGGAAGAGGAAGGGCTGGACCGGATTGTCCTGGAAAAACTCGGCCTGAAAAACGGCAAACCCGATATGAGTGAATGGCGGGAGTTGGTCAACCGGATTCTGGCGCCCGCCAAGCAGGCCCGTATTGCCATCGTCGGCAAGTATGTCGCCCTCCAGGATGCGTACCTGAGCGTGTCCGAGTCCCTTCGGCATGCCGGGATCGCCAACGACGCGGCGATCCAGATCAAATGGATCAATGCGGAGGAAATCGAGCCGGCTGATTATGATCTTCAAGCCTGTTTCGCCGACGTGGACGGCATCCTGGTGCCCGGCGGCTTCGGCGACCGGGGAATTGAAGGCAAGATCAAGGCCATTCAATACGCCCGCGAGAATAAGCTTCCCTTCTTCGGACTGTGTCTGGGCATGCAGTGCGCCGCCATCGAATTCGCCCGCAACGTATGCGGCATGACCGGCGCAAACAGCACGGAATTCAACCCGGATACGGCCTATCCGATCATTGATCTGATGCCTGAGCAAATCGCGGTTGAGGAAAAGGGCGGAACGATGCGCCTCGGCGTGTATCCCTGCAAAGTGGCGGAAGGAACCCGCACCTTCGCGGCCTATCAGGACGAAATTATTTATGAACGGCATCGGCATCGCTTTGAATTTAATAATGCGTACCGGGAACAATTCAACGACGCCGGCATGATCTTCGGCGGAACGCTTCCCAGCGGACGGCTGGTGGAAATCCTCGAACTCAGGGATCATCCCTGGTTCCTCGGCACTCAGTTCCATCCCGAGTTTAAATCCCGGCCGACCAAGCCGCATCCGCTTTTCCGGGATTTTGTAAAAGCTGCGCTTTCCTGCCGGGAAAATAAACAATAACAGACAATTTAATTTGGAATAATAGCTGGTTGAATAAGTCTATCACAGCTTTGTGGACCTTCCGGTCCCTGCTATGGCAGGAGAGCATGTGGCCTACGCCCGGCAATGCGTAAATCGCATGCGGAAGAAAGGCCTTTTTGCGGAAGCAACGCGAGGAGGCTTTATCGGCAGCCGAAACTGTTGGTTCAGCCAACAGTTTTCTTTTTTTGATCATCCTCAAAGCGTGGTTTGCATATAACTAAACTCAGCGACGGGGCAGAACCGGCAACTCCAATCCATTCCAATACTTAGTCAAAGGCAGGGATGAAGATGTTCAAACGGTCGGTAGTATTGCTGCTGGCGATTGTGGTCCTGATTTCGCTGGTGGCGGCGGCGTTCTGGAATCCGGCGGCGAAACGGCAGGCCCGTTCCGGCGGGGTGGAAAAAATAGCGATCATCTATGTCGAAGGAGTCATCATGGGCGGCCGGGGCACAGGCGACATTTTCGGCGAGAGCAGCGGCACGGACGGCATTATCAAGCAACTCCATAAAGCCCGGGACGATGCTGCGGTCAAGGCCGTCGTCCTGCGCATCAACAGTCCGGGAGGCAGCGCGCCCGCCTCGCAGGAAGTGGGAACCGAGATAAAGAAACTCCGGGCTTCCGGGAAGATCGTCGTCACTTCCATGGGGGACGTGGCGGCCTCGGGCGGCTACTGGCTGGCGGCGGTGACGGACAAGATTTATGCCAATCCGGCGACGATGACCGGCAGCATCGGCGTCTATATCCCTTACGCCAATTGGGAAGAACTGTATAAAAAGATCGGAATATACCAGGAAAAGATTAAAAGCGGAGCCCATAAGGATATCCTTTCGCCCGAGCGGCAAATGACCCAGGAGGAGCGGGCGATCATTCAAGGCATGGTGGACGACCTGTATAATCAATTCGTTGCCGTAGTGGCCGAGGGACGGCATATGGACCCCGCGAAGGTCCGGCAGCTGGCGGACGGGAGGATTTATACCGGCAGCCAGGCTAAGGAACTTGGTTTGATCGACGAATTCGGGACGATGTACGATGCCATTGACGGGGCGGCTCAACTGAGCGGCATCAAAGGCAAGCCGGAGATCAAGGAATATGGCCGCACTACTCCCTGGTCGATGCTGTTCGGCGCAGGCGACGAAGTCAGTCTGGAAAAACTCTTTTTCCGCCAAGTCCGCCATGAACTTCCGATCACCGCTCCTCTGGCAATGCCGGAGCAATGGTAGGTGACGGCGATGGGACGGTTTTTGGAAAATGTTTATGATGTTCTTTTTCAGCCGGGGGCCGCAATGCGCCTAATAGCCGGCCAAAGGCTTTGCGGACAAGCGCTGGCGGCATTTCTGCTCAGCACGCTGATTCCGGCGGTGGCGGGTTATTATCCGGCCCAGGCTGCGGGGATCGGCAAATTTTACCCGGTGATCCTCCTCCTCCAGCTTTTCGGGGGACTGTTCTTTTGGTTCGTCAGCTCGGCGGTGCTGCATCTCATCGCCGAATTCTACGGCGGACGGGGAAGCGCTGCCGGCTTGTTTGCGGCGACCGGCTTTGCCCAGCTTCCCCGGATACTGATTGCCCCGCTGGTGGTGCTGGCCATGCTGCTCCCGGCCGGAGCAATGCCTCTCTTTTTGGGATTGGGGATTCTGGGGATTATGGTATGGGTTTTGGTGCTGGAGGTGTCCGCGGTAAAGGGAGCCCATGAGCTGAGCGGGGCCAAAGCCATATTGGTGGTCCTCACACCCTTGCTGACCTTGCTGGCGGCCTTTGTAGCCCTGGTCACCCTGATCGGCACGGCCTTCTTGCCGGCCTGGCCGGGGTAACGGTTATGAGAAAGCTCGGCGTGTTTTTGTTGGCGGCGGCGGTGCTCCTGACGGCGGGCTGCGGCGGGACGGCTTCTCCGGTCCCGGCCGCCCCGCTTCTTCCCCAGCCGCCGGAAGCGGCCGCGGCCTGGGGAGTCCCGGCGAATATAAAGGAAGAAGGGACCGGTAACAGTGTCCGGGTGGTAAAAGGTCTCTCTCTGGGCGCTGAGTCGGCTCTTGAACTGGCCGCGGGAGGCGGCGGCAGTCTGGAGTACAGCCAGACTGCCGCCGCTTCGGCGGATACCCAGGGCCGCTACCGTCTGCAATTTTTGTCCACCCAGGGGACCGGGCGGATCAAAATTGCCGCCCTCGACCCGGGAGGACGGCCGATCGCCACGGTCGGCTGGGTTTTCACCGGCCCGATGCCGGCGGCGGAAGACCGGACGAAATGGCTGGATGTGCGATATCAGGCCAACTACGCCGGCGGCTGGATCACCTTTGATGATAATATCGCCCAACTCCTGGCGGCCCAGTTCCCGCAATCTTCGTTCCCCGCCGCCGGCTACCGGCTGAGCGTCGAAGCCGGCCAGGGGCAGCATGTGCTGGTCACGTCCCTTCAGCTTCAGGATAATCCGTCCCGGGCGGTCCGGATCACTCCCCGCAGCCGGACGGCAACCGCCCGGTGCGGCGATGTGCTTGCCGTTTCCGCCGAGATTGAGAACCTTACCGGCCGCGCGCTGCAAAACCTGGCTGTGAGCTTGATTGAACCCTATGGGTTCGGCGTCGCGGCTGAAGGGAACATTACCCAGACCGTCGATCTGGCGCCGGGCGAGAAGCGTCTGCTCACCTGGCAGACCAAAGCCCGGCGGGCCGATGCCGTCAATTTCGGCCAACCGTGGGTCCTCGGCTTTGCAGTCAACGGCGAGGCGACACCGGAGGCGACTCGGGTGTCGGTGTCCGACACCCGACCGGGTACGGTATTTTATGTTATGACGGAAGATTTGGAAGCCATTGACTCCGCCGGCTACGGTTCGGCTTGGGGCAACCGCGACAGCTGGCTGCAGCCGGAAGAATTGACGGTACAGATGGTCCATAAGGCGGAGGCCCTCGACCGGATCGCGGAGCGGCATGGCGCCTACTGGACCCACTATATCGCCTGGCCGCTGGTCAAGGCCAGCGACTGGGCGGCGGGCCAATCGACAACCGGCAAGTGGGCCGAGGCCGCGGCGCAGATTCGCCGGTCGGTCCGCCAGGAGTCTGCCCGGGGTCATGAATACGCGATTCATCTGCACTCCGATTATGATCCATATCTTCCGGACAATGTGCTTTCCTACAATCCGGCCAATGACGGAATCTGGGCGAATCATCTCCGCCACGGCTGGGCCCATTCCCTGCCTGCCGAAGGCGGGTTTGGCGATTATGCAAGCCGGAATGGCTTCCTTTACCATTATCAGCGGCTGATCGACGAGGCGACGGTGACTTCGCCGCTGGGGGAAATTTTGACCGCCCGGGCCGGGTCCTTTGACTTCGGCAACGGCGACGACAGCGAGCGGATCAGCATCCAGGCCTTCCGCCAGGTGGGGCTCCGGGGCGGCAGCGACGCCGAAGGAAACCGCGGCGGGATTACCGCCGGCGACTATGGCCGGGAAATCTATTTTACCAAGCCGCAGGATATCAATGCTGCTGCCACGGACCCCACGCAGATCGGAATTGTCGAGTTTTGCCCCACGCCGCGAAATTTCATCGCCTATGATCATGATTCCGCAGAGGCCATGAACCAAAAGGCGGATGAGGGAATGGCCGCCTTTACGGCCGACGGGCGGATCAAGCCGGGCATCCATGCCATCGTCGGCTTTACCCACGCCATGTTCATGCTGGGTGAGGGAGACTGGCGCAGCACCGAGGGCGGCCAGTTTGCGGTGCTGGACCGGCATTTGGCCTATCTGAAGGAACGCTATTCCGACAAGGAGTTACTGCGCTTCGCAACGGCTACCGAACTGGTCAAGGCTTATCTGGACTACTACGCGCCCAATCCTGTGGCCGTCTACGGGCCGCGCCGCTCGTCCGGCTGGTGGGGAGTTTCGGAATACCCCATTCAGATGCTGGGGCGTGATATTCCCGCCGACGCCGGCCATCCTCACCAGGTTACCGTAAAATATCCTCTTTATCTCCGGGACGAGGCTTACCGGATTGTCGTGCTGAAAAATGGAGTGCCGGTCTTTTCCACCTGGGGGCTTCCCACCCCGGCCAACGACATTCTTTTTACCTATGACGACTCCGAGGCCCAATATTCGCTAAAAATCTACCACAGCCCCTATCTGGCCGCGCCGTTGGCAATGCTGCGAAACGCCAAGGCAAAGTTGGCCGGATGGATTCATTGAGGGGAAAAGCGAAAAAGAGTAAATTAATTCCAGTTTCTAGGAGGATATTTGTCGGTGTGTGGGGAATACACAAAAAGGTGAATTTCGGTCGCAGGAGGTACATCAAGCATGACGACGAACAGACCCGTTGTACTGGTGATTGACGATCAGCCCGGTATTCGGCGGCTATTGATCGAGGTGTTAAGCGAGGAAGGGTACTCTGTGGTCGAGGCAGCCAACGGGTATGACGGGCTGCAGAAAGCCAAGGATGTCCACCCGGCGGTTATCCTGATGGATATGAAGATGCCGGGGATGGATGGCATAGAAACACTGCGCGAGATGAAGCGCATCGGCATTGGCGACAGGGTAGTCATGATGACGGCATACGGCGAGTTGGATCTGGTCACCGAAGCCAAGGAAATCGGGGCCGCCGACTATATTACCAAACCCTTTGACATCGTTGCCTTATGCCAGATGATTCAAAAGAACCTGACCGGCGGAGTGATTGACCGTCTGGCGATCAGCTGACTTCAGAACACCCGGCAATCCCGGGTGTTTCTCCTTTAGCCGGCAGGAATTTATTTACTCACCGGCGAAATGGGTAAGAGAAGGGGGGTCAATATGCTAATAAGCACCGTTGCCACGTTAGCGCTCTATTGTTCCCGCTGCGGACAGATACAGATGCATGACCTTTCCCGTTTCGCCTTGAAGAATTCAGTAGGCCGGGAACTTCTCTGTAGCTGCGGCCAGCGTCAGGCCACCATTACCGGTGTAGGACATAAACAATATCTGCTCGATGTTCCGTGCGTGGTCTGCGAGACCAGCCATATCATCTGTGTGGATATATCAGCTCCGGGCTCCGGCCGGGTGGACAAATTATACTGCACTGCCGCCAATCTCGAACTCGGGTTCAGCGGTGACCGCCCGGCCATCGAGAAAGCGATCGCGGACCAGCGGCGCGAGTTCGACAGCATCGTCAGAGACGTAGCGCACGATGATTATATAGAGAACCCCCAGATCATGTTTGAAGTCCTGAATAAGATCCATGATATTGCCGAAAGAGGCGGGGTATACTGTCGGTGCGGAGGCAGCGTCATCGAGGCCGAGGTTCAGCCCGGCCATGTTGAATTGGTGTGCCGCCATTGTGACGGCCGGCGAATGATTGCCGCGACGACGGAGGCCGATTTATTGGAAGTCAAAGCCATGGGGACGATTGAACTGGGCCCTGGCCGCCGAACCCACCACCGACACTAGTCGGGTCCAAATACAGGGAGGATGTCGGAGTAATGAAATTTTTCCTCGATAGTGCGAATCTGAATGATGTGCGGGAAGCCGCCGCGCTCGGCGTGCTCGCCGGTGTTACCACCAATCCCTCGTTGATCGCCAAGGAAAAGCAGGACATTCACAAGGTTATCCGGGAGATTGCCGAGATTTGCCCGGGGCCGGTCAGCGCCGAGGTTGTCAGCACCACCCACGCCGAAATGGTGGAAGAAGCCCGGAAGCTCGCCCGGATCGCCCCTAATGTGGTCATAAAGGTTCCCATGAACGCCGAGGGACTCAAGACCGTACGGAGCCTTACCGCTGAAGGTCTGAAAACCAACGTCACGCTTATATTCTCCATTAATCAGGCCTTGTTGGCCGCCCGGGCCGGGGCCACCTTCGTCAGTCCGTTCGTGGGGCGTCTGGACGACATCGGCTACGACGGCATTCAACTGGTCAGCGAGATTGCCGATATCTTCGCCATTCACGGCCTGGAAACCGAGATTATCGCGGCAAGCATCCGCCATGGCATGCATATCACGCAAGCGGCCCAGGCCGGGGCTCATATCGCCACCGTGCCTTTAAAGGTCCTGACGGCAGCTCTGGGGCATCCCCTGACGGATGCAGGAATCAAGCGCTTTTTGGAAGATTGGCAAAACGCCAATCGCTAGGGAATTTTGGATGCTTTGGGATCGGTCGAAAGACTGACCGGTCCCAAGGATTTTTTCTTGTAATAGGGAAAAGGAGTGGAGAGCTATGGATCGAGAACTTACACTGGAGTTTGCCCGGGTTACCGAAGCAGCCGCACTGGCTTGCGGGCGGTGGATGGGCAAAGGAGATAAAATCGCCGCCGACCAGGCGGCGGTGGATGCAATGCGCGCGGCCTTCGACACCGTCAGCATCAGCGGGACGGTGGTCATCGGCGAAGGGGAAATGGATGAAGCTCCGATGCTGTACATCGGAGAAACCGTAGGAGCCGGGGGGCCGGAGGTGGATATCGCCGTCGACCCGCTGGAGGGCACCAATCTGGTGGCCAAGGGCCTGCCTGGTTCGATCGCTGTTCTGGCGATCGCTCCCAAGGGCGGCCTGCTTCATGCGCCTGATATGTACATGGACAAGATTGCCGTCGGTCCGAAGGCGGCGGGGAAAATCGACATCAACGCCCCAGTCAAGGAAAATCTCAAAGCCGTTGCCGGCGCCCTTGACCGCAGGATCGAAGATTTGGTCGTCGTTATCCTCGACCGGCCCCGCCATTCCCGGATTGTTAAGGAAGTTCGGGACGCCGGGGCCCGGATCAAGCTCATCGCCGACGGCGACGTTTCACCGGCGGTCAATGCGGCCATCGAGGGCACCGGGGTTCATATGCTCCTGGGCATCGGCGGCGCGCCGGAAGGAGTCATCGCGGCAGCGGCGCTCAAATGCCTGGGCGGCGACATGCAGGGCCGGCTCTGGCCGGAGAACGACTCCGATGTTGAGCGGGCCAAGGCAATGGGCATAACCGACATCAAGAAGGTCCTGACCATCGACGACCTGGTTCATGGTGAAGACGTCATGTTCGCCGCCACCGCCATCACTGAAGGCGATCTGCTCCGCGGCGTAAACTATTTCGGCGGCGGCGCCCGGACCCATACGCTGGTTATGCGCTATAAAACCGGCACCGTCCGTTTCGTGGACGCCATCCATAAATCCGACCGCAAATCGCTGTTTATCAAACGGGTGTAACTAGCGTCTTATATTGTACTGCTAATCCTCTCGTCTTTTACTTGGACGGGAGGATTTTTTATGTAGGTCATGAGTCCAGAGCAATTTGCCATTTTGGGAAAGAAAACCCAGCATATGCATAAGCCAACAACCTATGGCAGATGATAAGGATGGAGGTGATGGTATGCATGTGCTGGTGGTGTTCCTGCTGGCGGTTTCGATCGTGCTGTTCGGGACCCAGACAGTGCACACCTTGTCGATCCGACAGCCGGTAAAAGTGCAGGAAATTGTCCCGGAAATAGCCCCGGCGGCCCCCACGGAACCGGTCAGCCAGCCGGCGATCCGGAGCCATAAGGTGGCGGCGGGGGAAACGTTGAGCGGAATTGCCGAGCAGTACGGACTGGATGCCGCGACGGTCGCCGGGGCCAATCCCGAGCTTGGCGAGTTTATCCATCCCGGCGATGAACTGGTGATCCTGCCGCAAAAAGGGGCGCTGCACACGGTGGCGGAGGGCGAAACGGTCTGGCAGCTGTCCCGGGCCTATGCGGTAAACGCGGCTAAGATTCTCCTGGCCAATGGCAAAAAGGACGATGTATTATTTATCGGGGATAAGCTGTTTATTCCTGGAGGAAGGCCGCCGGCCGCGGCATCCCGGGCTACAGCGGACCGGTTTGCCTGGCCGGCGAGCGGCGAGTTGTCGTCGCCTTTCGGCTATCGCTGGGGGCGGCTCCACGCCGGCATCGACATCGCCGACGATCCGGGTGTGGCGGTGAAGGCGGCCAAGTCGGGACGGGTGACCTTTGCCGGGTGGCGAAGCGGTTACGGCTACACCGTTATCCTGGAGCATGAGCATGACTATACTACGCTATATGCCCACTTGAGCGATTACTGGGTAAGCCCCGGCGATTATGTCCGGACCGGGCAGGCGATTGCCTGCATGGGCGCTACGGGAGACGTCACCGGCCCCCACCTCCATTTCGAGGTGCGCAAAGGGAACAGGCCTTTAAATCCGCTGGAATTTCTGCCGTGAATAACAGGCTGCCTGCAATGGAGAATAGCGCCGGCAGCCAGAGGCAATACTAATAGATAGCTGGGCAGGGGGCAGCGAGGTGACTATGGCCTATGTGATTGCGCTGCTGATGGCGGCACTGAGTTTTTTGCTCAATCGGGCGGCCCTGAGGTATATCGGCGTCACCGCCGTCATTACCTACGGCCCTGTTTTGGAAGAGCTGGCCAAAACGGTACTGGCGTTTTATCTCGGGGCCGACATCTTACTGACCCATGTGACTTTCGGCGTCATCGAAGGCGTCTATGACTGGGCCACGGCAAGCAACCGCCGCCTGGCGGCAGCCGCGCTGAGCATTCTCGGCCATAGCCTTTTTGGAGCCCTGACAACAGCTACGCTGGCTTTTTCCGGCAGCGTATTGGCGGCGGTCATCGTTGGCAGCCTTGTGCATCTGGTGTGGAATGTGACCGTCATCCGACTTACCGCATGAGAAGGGGATTAGTCGTGAAGATTTATTATACGTGTGATCGCTGCGGCGAAGCAATTGATGCGATTGAAGTCGACGAAATCGATGAGGTCAAGTTTGGTTTCGATTGTCTTACGGCTGCGGAACGCCAAGAGATCATCCGTTTGGATGCCGATGCCGGGATCATGCATGTTCAGTCGCTGTGCGACGGGTGCATTGAATTTCTGGGACTATCCGGCGCAGGAGCGGCCCCGGTGCCCAAGGCCGTCCTCCACTGAGTTGAATCAGCCCTCGGTTGCCTGGCAACCAAGGGCTGATTCTTTACCGCCGGCTAATGCCGGGGGTTTTTCTGGAGATTGTCCGCGGCGACGGTATCATTGCCGACTTCGTATTTCGCCCCGGTTTTTCCGGTGCGGGGGGCTTCGCCGTTCAGATCGGGGGACCCGGCGCTCGAACTGCCTTTCGTATTCTTACCATTCCAGAAGCGGTACTCCGGACGATTGTCGCGGCCCATAATTTCACCTCCCGGCCATAGTATGGTTAGTTTGTCCGGCAGGGCGCGCTTCACTATGGTAATAATTTGTTTTCCCGGCTAATACTTTGTGTTAGAATGGGGTACGGATGGATTCTTATCGGTATAGGATAAGAACGAAAATAAGGGCTGACCCGCGGGGGAGGTATACAACCCCCTGATAAGGGTTTTAAGCCCCTTTTGGCATTGGGACGAGGTGTTTATGGAAATACTTTTTCAGGCGATGCGCCAGGATACAACGGTTGCCCGGGTCCTCGCCGCCTTTGGCGCGCAGCAGGGACAAAGCCTGGCCTATGGGCTGGCCGGCCCGCAGAAGGCCGCCTGTCTGGGCGCCGCCTATCACGCGTTTCCCAGGACGACCGTGATCGTGACCAGTACGCGGGAAACCTTGGAGGAACTGCGGACCGACCTGGCGGCGCTTTTGCCCCAGACGGCGATTTTGGAGCTTCCGCCGCTGGATATGGTTACGTTTGCGGCAGCAGCGAAAAGCATCGAACTGGCGGCCATGCGCATGGACGTCTTGGGCCGGCTCGCCAGGGGCGAGAAACTTATTGTGCTGGCCAGCGCTGAAGCCGCCAGCCAAAAGGCGATGCCCAAGGAGGATTTTCTCCATAGCCGCTTTGCTTTGACGCCCGGTGACCTGCTGGCCAGGGAAGAATTCCTGGCCGGCCTGGTTCGGTTTGGCTACGAACGGGTCGACCAGGTGGAAAGCCGTGGCCAATTCAGCGTCCGCGGCGGCATTTTGGATGTTTATCCCGTCAACCGGCCCTTCCCCTTGCGGGTGGAATTTTTCGGCGACGAAATTGATTCCTTGCGGGAATTCGAGCCGACGACGCAACGCTCGCTGACCAATTTGCCGCAGGCCGACATTTTGCCGCTGGCCGAGCCGGAACATGCCGGCAAGCCGACCTGCTTCCTTACTTATCTGCCGGCCGGCTCCGCAGTGATCTTTGATGAACCGGCCAGGCTGAGGGAGCAACTGGGCAAGCTGGTCAAGGAGAATCCGGAACTCAAACGCCAGTTGTACGGCTGGCCGGAATTGACGGCGGCGGCCAAGGCTTACAGCGTCCTCTACGTGTCGCTGATGCTGCAGAAGACTCCCTACACCGAACCGGCCGAAATCAACAGCGTAACGGTCAAAGGGATTGCGCCCTTCCACCGCCAGACGGAAATGTTTGTGGATGAACTTAAGGGCTGGCAGGCCCGGGACCGGGCGATTGTTGTGTTTATGCACAACCGGGAAAAGGCTCTTGCGCTGCAGCAGAACCTGACCGGGGAACGGCTCAGGGCGATTTACGCGGACGGCTCGGCAGCCGCGGTGCCGGGAGCGGCAGTGGTAACCGTAGGCATGCTCCGGGCCGGGTTCGAATTGCCGCAGGGCAATCTGGTGGTTGTCACCGAGACGGATATTTACGGGCGACAGAAACGAAAGCGGCTGCCCCGGGTGGCCAAGGAACGCCAAATCGCCTATTTCCGGGATATCAACATTGGCGACTATGTGGTGCACGTTAACCACGGCATCGGCAAATACACCGGAGTGGAGACCCTCGAAGTGGCCGGCGTGCATAAGGATTATCTTCTCATCCGCTACGCCGGGGAAGATAAGCTCTATGTTCCTACCGACCAAGTTCATCTGCTGCAAAAATACATCGGGTCGGAGGGAGAAGCTCCGCGGCTGAGCCGCATGGGCGGCAGCGATTGGCTGAAAGCCAAGACCCGGGCCAAAGCCGCGGCCACCGATCTGGCCAAGGAACTGCTGGCCCTGTATGCCGAACGGCGAATTACGCAGGGCTATGCCTTTCCGCCGGATACGCCCTGGCAAAAAGAATTTGAGGAAGCCTTCCCCTTTGAGGAAACGCCGGACCAGCTTACCGCCATCGCCGAAATCAAAGCCGACATGGAGCGGGATTTGCCCATGGACCGGCTGCTTTGCGGCGATGTGGGCTTTGGTAAGACCGAAGTGGCGCTCCGCGCGGCGTTCAAAGCTGTAATGGGCGGAAAACAGGTTGCGGTTTTGGTGCCGACCACGGTACTGGCCCAGCAGCACTTTCAGACCTTCTCGACCCGGTTTGCCGGGTTCGGCCCGGCGACCGAGATGATCAGCCGGTTCCGCAGTCCCAGGGAACAGCGGGAAATAACCGCCCGGGTCGCGCGCGGGCAGGTGGATGTGCTCATCGGCACCCACCGCATTTTGAACGGGGATGTGGAGTTCAAGGAGCTGGGCCTGCTCATTGTCGACGAGGAGCAGCGCTTCGGCGTGGCCCAAAAGGAACGGCTCAAGAAATGGCGGACCAACGTCGACGTGCTTACTCTGACGGCGACGCCGATTCCCCGCACCCTGCACATGTCCCTGGTAGGGGTGCGGGATATGAGCGTCATCGAAACCCCTCCGGAAGACCGGCTGCCGGTCCAGACTTATGTGGTGGAATACCGGGATGAAATTATCGCCGACGCCATTCGGCGGGAGCTTAAGCGGAACGGGCAGGTTTATTTCGTTTATAACCGGGTGCAAACCATTGATAAAATATCCGCCCATCTCAGCGACCTGTTTCCCGACGCCAGGATCGGAGTGGCGCACGGCCAGATGGCGGAAGAACTGCTGGAAAGGGTCATGGTCGACTTTTATGAAGGGCATTATGATATCCTGGTCTGCACCAGTATTATTGAGAACGGTCTCGACGTATCCAACGCCAATACGATTATCGTTTACGATTCCGACCGGTTCGGCCTGTCGCAGCTCTACCAGATGCGGGGACGGGTGGGGCGGTCCCACCGCATGGCCTACGCCTATTTCACCTATCGCCGGGAAAAGGTGCTGAGCGAGGTGGCGGAAAAGCGGCTGCAGGCCATTAAAGAATTCGCCGAACTGGGAGCGGGCTTCAAGATCGCCATGCGGGACCTTGAAATCAGGGGCGCCGGCAACTTGCTGGGGTCGCAGCAGCATGGCCATATTGTCAGTGTAGGTTTTGAAATGTACTGCAACTTGCTGGACGAGGCGGTTCAGGAACTCCGGCACGGCCATGCGGTTGAGCCGCCTCCCGAGCCGGTGCTGGAATTTAATGTCGATGCGTATCTCGACGGCGACTATATCGGGGATGCCATGCATAAAATTGAAATATATCAGCGAATCGCCGCCATCCGTACCGAAGAAAATGTCCGGGAGATGCTGGATGAGCTGATCGACCGGTTTGGCGAGCCGACTCAGCCGGTGTTGAACCTCCTGGCGGTCGCGCGGATCAAAAATTTTGCCCGCAGCCTTGGCGCCCGGTCGGTTATCGAACGGCCGGGAATGGTGGAAATTACGTTTGGCGAAAATCCCAATGTAGAAGTTCAGCGCCTGCTGGCTCTCAAAGAAAAATATTCCAGCCGCGTCAGCATCTATCCGGGACCTCCCGAAGCCATCCGCCTGCGAACCGCCAGGCTTGCCACGCCGCTGCTTGACTGGCTGGTTAAGCTGCTTGGCGAATTTTCCGGGCAGCCGATCGTTTAGATATTGTTTTCCAGGTGGTTATGAATAAAACCGGCGGACTGGATATATACTATCACTGAACGAAATGTCAAAAACTGTAGAAAAGGGGGGATACTGGTGAAGGCGACTGGTATAGTCAGAAGAATTGATGATTTAGGCAGGGTAGTCATACCGAAAGAAATCAGACGCACTTTGCGTATTCGCGAGGGTGACCCATTAGAGATATATGTTGACCGCGAGGGCGAAGTCATTCTTAAGAAATACTCGCCAGTCGGAGAACTTGGGGATTTTGCTAAGGAATACGCTGACTCATTGTATGATGCTATCGGACACATCATTCTAATCGCCGATCGGGACAATGTAGTGGCAGTCGCTGGCGCGTCGAAGAAGGAATTTTTGTCTAAACCGATTGGGCCGGCGGTAGAAAGGGTCATGGAGGAGCGCAAGACGGCATTGATCAACAACCCTGGCGAATACAAGCACTGCAAGGGGTGCGTGGCCGATTGCGACGAAGAGGAAGTATGCAAGTTTACCGCCGAGGTGATTTCACCTATCATCGTCGAGGGCGACGCAATCGGAGCTGTGATTATTTGCTCCAAAGAACCCGGCGCCCAAATGGGCGATATGGAGGTTAAACTGGCCGAAACTGCAGCAGGGTTCCTAGCCAAGCAGATGTCTCAATAATACCAGCGGTTAGTTTAAGTAGCGGACCGGCGTTCGCTACTTTTCTATTTCTTGGCGGGTACGAGCCAAACTGGCATGGAAAGTGTTTTAAGTACTAGCATATTTTGCTATAATATATTGTGCACTTAACATCTGGGCTTGTTAGTTATTTTTTGTGGCAACAGGTGAGGCTGCCAAATTTCGCCGGAGTTCAGGAGTATAACTGATTTCCGGTGCTCTGCTTGCGCGGGCCCGTCGAAAAAGCCGATCGGGCGGAAGCGTCAAGTCTGGGAACAAGCATGAGGGGAATGACTTTATTGAGCAAAGATACCTTTTTAAAAGGTGCTTTTATCCTTACCGCCGCCGGGATTATCGTCAAGCTAATCGGCTCGGTCAACCGGATCCTGCTGTCGCGTCTCCTGGGCGGGGAAGGCATCGGGTTATACCAGATGGCTTACCCCATTTATCTCTTGGCGCTCAGCGTTTCCTCGGCCGGCATCCCGGTAGCTATTTCGATCATTGTCGCTGAAAAAATTGCCCTCGGCGATTATCGCGGTGCCAACCGCGTTTTTCGGATTTCGCTGGCCGTCCTGGCGATCACGGGCGCTGTTTTTACCTTTTTGCTGTACTTCGGCGCCGGGTGGCTGATTGAACACCACTTCGTGCGTGACCCGCGCGCGTATTGGGCCATTGCCGCGCTGGCCCCGGCGATCTTTTTTGTTACGATTTTATCCAGCTATCGCGGCTATTTTCAGGGCCTGCAGATGATGACCCCCACGGCTGTTTCGCAGATTATCGAACAGCTTTTCCGGGTCGTTACCATGATTCTTTTCGCCTACTTGCTACTGCCCCGCGGTCTGGAGTTCGCGGCGGCGGGCGCCAGCTTCGGCGCGGGGCCCGGCGCCGCGGCCGGGCTGATGGTGCTGGTATATTTTTACTGGCGGGAGCGCAAATCCTTTCAGGGGCACATGAATGCCCAGACCTTACAAAGACAGGAATCGAGCGTCAGCATCATCAGCCGGATTGTTCGCCTGGCTCTGCCGGTCTCGCTGGCCAATATCATGTTGCCGGTCGTATCGAATATTGACCTGCTAATCGTGCCGGCCCGGCTGGAAGCGGCGGGGTACACGATCGAACAATCCACCGAATTGTTTGGCTACCTTACCGGTATGGCGGTGCCGCTCGTCAATCTGGCGACCATCCTGACGGCGTCGCTGGCCGCCAGTCTGGTTCCCGCCGTGTCCGAGGCCTATACGCTCCGCAATCCGCAGCAGGTTTATCAGCGGACCGCCACCGCCGTTCGCATTTCCAACCTGATCACCATCCCGAGTTTTGTCGGGATGATGCTGTTGGCCAAACCCATATCGGTCATGCTGTATGGCACCCCGAACGCCGATACCTCCATCGCCATTTTGTCCCTCGGCATCTTTTTGCTGGGCATTCATCAGGTAACTACGGGTGTGCTCCAAGGTCTTGGCCATACCGCGATTCCGGTCATCAATATGGTGCTGTCGGCGGTGGTCAAGATTATTCTCAGTTGGGTGCTCACCGGCATGCCGGAACTGGGGATCAAAGGGGCGGCTTGGGCGACCAATGCTGATTTCGGGGTAGCCGCCATTTTGAATATCTACTTTATTTACCGCTATGTAGGCTTCGCCATCGACATCAGGGACACGCTGCGCACTTCGGTAGCCGCCGGAGTCATGGGCGGGTTTGTCCTTGTTGTTTATGATATTGTCATGAGCCAAACTCTGCACAACAGCCTTGCGACGCTGGCGGCAATCGCCGTGGGCGGGACGGTCTACGCCCTGTTCCTGCTCCTGACCGGCGGAGTCACCGGGCGCGACGTGGAACGGGTGCCGCGGGTCGGAGCGCAGTTGGCTCAGCTACTTAGGCGACTTCGCCTGTTGAGGAGATAGTATGGGTAAAATAACGATTATCGGCCTTGGGCCGGGGGATTTCCGGCTCGTTACCTGCGAAACGCTGGGTATTTTGGAAGAAAAACCGGAACTGGTGCTCCGCACGGCGAAGCATCCGGCCGTAACCGGCCTGGTCGAACGGAACATTCCCTTCGAAAGTTATGACGGATATTATGAGCGCTATGATAATTTCCCCGCTCTCTATGAGGCGATCGCCAGAGACTGCGTGGCGCGTGGCGCCGCCCGTCCCGTTGTCTACGCCGTGCCCGGCAGCCCGTTGGTTGCGGAACGGACAGTCGGCCTGATCCGGGAGTTGGCTGCCGCGGCCGAAGTACCGGTAACCATTTTGCCGGCGATGAGCTTTCTGGATCTTTTGTATGTTCGTTTAGGCATCGACCCGATTGCCGGGATCACCGTCACCGACGCCGCGGACATCGACGGATTGTCGCTGGATTTGAATACGTCGCTGGTGGTTACCCAGGTCTATAACCGGCAAGTGGCTTCAGAGGCCAAGCTCAGCCTCATGGAACGCTTTCCGGACGACCACGCCGTTACGGTGGTGAGAAATCTGGGGCTGGAAGACGAAGAAGTCCGGACTATCCCCTTGTTCGAGCTCGACCGCCTGGCCGTCATCGACCATCTTACCAGCCTTTATGTTCCCGGCCTTCCAGCCAAGGCCAGCCGTTTTTCCCTTGCCCCGGTGGTGGATATTATGGCCCGCCTTCGCGCTCCGGGGGGCTGCGTCTGGGATATTGAGCAGACCCACGAAAGCCTGAGGCGGTATATGGTCGAAGAAGTCTACGAGGTGCTTGAGGCCATTGAACTGGCGGATGCGGACAAGCTCTGCGAGGAACTCGGCGACCTCTTGCTGCAGGTGGTGTTTCACGCCCGGGTTGCCGAGGAATGCGGGACCTTTTCCATGCAGGATGTAGTGGACACCGTCGCGGAAAAACTCATTCGCCGGCACCCTCATGTCTTCGGCGACATTACCGTCCGGGACGCGGCGGAAGTCGTTGTCAACTGGGACAAGATCAAGAGCCGGGAAAAGCAGGGGGAACGCAAGGCTGTGCTGGACGGAGTGCCGCGAAACCTGCCCAGCCTGATGCGGGCCTTCAAATTGCAGACTAAAGCCGCTAAAGTTGGTTTTGACTGGAATAGCGTCGACCCGGTTTGGGACAAGATAATGGAAGAACTGGCGGAACTCAAAGCGGCCGCCGCGGAGGGGGACCGGCCGGCCATTGAGGAGGAGCTTGGCGATGTATTGTTCAGTATCGTAAACCTGGCTCGGTTTCTCGATGTCGAGCCTGAAACAGCGCTCACCGTGACCAACGACAAGTTTATCCGCCGGTTTGCTTATGTGGAAAAAGCGGTAGAGCGGCAGGGGCGACCCTGGCAGAAATTCACCTTGGATGAGCTGGATTTGCTATGGAATGCTGCAAAAGGTAAAAAAATGTAAGATTTTCTGTAATTTTTGGCAAATTTTTTTGTAGCGAGGAGGAATAAATAGCAATACAGCGAATAATGCTAAAAGTAACCAAATATGACAAGGAGGAAGGAATTGTGAATAAAACCGAGTTGGTTGCTAGCGTAGCTGAAAAGGCCGGCATGACTAAGAAGGATGCCGAAAAGGCCATTAACGCTTTATTCGCAAGCGTAGAAGAAGCTCTCGCCCAAAAGGATAAGGTGCAAGTGATCGGATTTGGTACTTTCGAAGTCAAAGCCCGTGGCGCGAGAAAAGGCCGTAACCCGCAAACCGGGAAAGAAATCACCATTCCGGCGTCCGCGACTCCGGTTTTCAAAGCCGGCAAAGGTCTCAAAGACAGCGTAAACAAGAAATAAGATACATAGCCGAAAACCGGGCCTAGCACCCGGTTTTTGCTTCCTTGTCGCCAGGTATGAATTTGGCTGTTCGGCCGCAAGTACTGCTATTCTGGGGGTTTTAGCATGTCGGGGAAAATACTGATTGTGGATGATGAGGCCCATATTCGCGAACTGGTCAGGTTCAATCTGCAGAAGGCCGGTTTTACGGTAGCGGAAGCGGACAATGGACAGACGGCCATCCGGCTGGCGAAGGAAATCCCCGATCTGGTTATTTTGGACCTGATGCTGCCGGGGGTGGACGGACTTGAAGTCTGCCGGACCCTCAAGGGCACCAGAGAAACGTCCGGCATTCCGATTATTATGCTGACGGCGAAGGATGAGGAGTTTGACAAGGTCGTGGGCCTGGAACTGGGAGCGGACGATTACCTGACAAAACCTTTCAGCCCCAGGGAACTGGTGGCCCGGATAAAGGCTGTCCTGCGGCGCAGTCAGCGAGCGGCTTTGCCGGAGGGAGAGCTGACCGTCGGCAGCCTCCGGTTCAACTTCAACCGCTACGAAGCCTTCCTGGGCAAGGAGAAGCTGGAATTGACCCCCAAGGAATATGAGCTGTTGAAACTGCTGGTAACCAGCCAGGGACGCGCCTTCAGCCGCGAGCAGCTTTTGGAGAAGGTCTGGGGGTACGAGTATTTTGGCGACACGCGGACCGTGGATGTGCATATCCGCCATTTGCGGGCCAAACTGGGACAAGAGCCGGAAACGGCCGATGCCATTGAAACCGTGCGGGGCATCGGCTATCGATTCCGTGATATATAAGAGGAATATGAAAGCCGGACCGGAGGCCTGCGCCAGGTACCGGCTTTTTTTATGCGCGCCGGCGCCAGGCCGGTTTTAAGGCTAAGGCAGGCAACTGTTTACAGAAATTTAACATAGCCATAACAATCGCCATAGGCCGGCGTGATATATTTCAGGGAGAACCGGGGGAGGGAACAAGTAATGCAGCCAAAAATACAAGTCAGCAAATTAAAGCTATTCTATGGGGATACACCGGCATTGAAAAAAGTCAGTCTGGATGTTGACGCGCATACCGTAGTAGCGCTAATTGGTCCGTCCGGCTGCGGAAAATCCACCTTCCTGCGCGCCCTGAACAGGATGAATGACCTGATTCCCCGTGTGGTGGTGGAAGGCGAGGTCCGCATCGACGGCGAGAATATTTATCATCCCAATACCGATGTGGTCATGCTTCGCAAGCGCGTCGGCATGGTTTTTCAACGTCCGAATCCGTTTCCGATGTCCATCTTCGACAATGTGGCCTATGGTCCCCGGATTCACGGGACGAGCAGCAAGACCCAACTGAAGGCGGTGGTGGAAAAAAGCCTGCAAGCGGCTGCGCTGTGGGATGAAGTAAAGGACCGGCTGGGAGATTCGGCGCTTGGCCTGTCCGGCGGCCAGCAGCAGCGGCTTTGTATTGCCAGGCTTCTGGCGGTGGAGCCGGAGGTTCTGCTCATGGATGAGCCCTGTTCGGCGCTTGATCCGATTTCCACGATGAAAATTGAGGAACTGGTGACCGAACTCAAGACCAACTATACCATCGTAATGGTTACCCATAACATGCAGCAGGCGGCCAGGGTTTCCGATTACACGGGGTTCTTTTTAAACGGGGAAATGGTTGAATATGATGAAACCGATACTATTTTCACCCGCCCCAATGACAAACGCACCGAAGATTATATTACCGGCCGTTTCGGCTAAGCGGAACAGGGGGGACGAATGTATGGTGACCAGGCAAGGCTATGATCAGGAACTCGAAGGGCTCCGGCAGGACCTTCTGAATATGGGCCGGCTGGTGAGCGAGGCCATTGCGCAGGCGGTGGAGTCGCTGGCCAGGCAGGATGTTGAACTGGCGCGCCGGGTGACTCTCGGCGATGACGCCATTGATAAATGGGAACAGGATATTGAAGATAAGTGCATGGTCCTGATCGCCAGGCAGCAGCCCCTGGCAAGGGATTTGCGCATCATCGGCACGGGACTGAAGATCACCACCGACCTGGAACGGATCGGCGACCATGCTTACGATATTGCGAATGTTACCTTGCGGCTGGCTAAACAGCCGCTCATAAAACCGCTGGTGGATATTCCCCGCATGGCCGGCATGGCCCAAAAAATGTTGAACGACTCCCTGGAAGCCTACGTCAATCTGGATATCTCTTTGGCTGAGAGCATCTGCCAGGCGGATGACGACGTCGATAATCTATACCAGCAAGTGTTCCGGGAGCTGTTGACCTTCATGCTGGAAGACCCGCGCACCATCAGTCAGGCCACGCAGCTTTTGTTCGTCGCCCGCTATCTGGAGCGCATGGCCGACCATAGCACCAATATCGCCGAATGGACGATTTACCTGGTCACGGGTCAGCGCCGCCGGAAAAGATAATTTGAGGCATAAAAAAAGCCGCCTTTTTTCAGGGCGGCTTTTTTATGTCTCAAATTGTTGACAAACCCAGGTTGGCGGATGGACTGCCGGGAATGGCGGCTGAAACCGAGACGACGCCGATAGACCGGCCGTCGTGTGCGCTAAAATCCTTCGGCATGGCCAGGCTGCGGTAGAGCCGCGGTTGCCTGCCGCCGGCGGACAGGCCCGGCCTAGCGGGCAGCCAGCGGCAGTTGAAACTGCATGGTGGTGCCGCCCCGGCTGTTGTTTTTCGCCTCGATTTTGCCGCCGAAGGTTTCGATGATGAACTTGACGATGGCCAGTCCGAGGCCGGTGCCGCCGGCGGCGCGGGTCCGCGCCCGGTCGACCCGGTAAAACCGGTCGAAGATGCGGGGCAGATCTTCCGCGGGGATGCCGATCCCCGAATCCTCCACGGTAAAAATAGCCTGATTCCGGTCCTTCCGCCAGGAAATCGCTATATATCCCCCGGCAGGAGTATATTTTATGGCGTTGTCCAGCAGATTAAGCACAACCTGTTTCAGCCAGTCGGCATTGGCTTGCACGGCTAACGGCTCGTCTGCGGCATGGATGGCCACCGTCAGTTGCTTTTGCGTCCAGGTTGCCGCGAGGTCGTTCACGGCAGTGGCGACCACCGGCTCGATCAACGTCGGCTCAACGGTGATTCCGTGACGATAATCCTGGGAATCAAGTTTTGCGAGTTGAAGCAAGTCTTTAATCAGGCGATGCATGCGGTCGGCCTCATCATGAATAATGGTGATGAACCGGGTGCTCAGCCCGGGGTCTTTGAGCGCCCCGTCCAGCAGCGTCTCGGCGAACCCTTTGATGGCCGTAAGCGGGGTCGCCAATTCATGGGAGGCGTTGGCGACAAAGTCGGCTTGTTTTTCTTGCATGTCGCGCAAGGCAGTGATATCATGGAAAACAGCCAAAATAGACCCGGTTCCGGTTTCGCCGCCGCTAATGGGAGCGATAAAGACCTCGAACACCCGCTTGACTCCCTGAATGTCGGTCTTCAGGTCCAAGAGGCGGCTTTCGCGCCGGGTCGCCGCCTCTTGGAGCGCTTTGTCGAACAAACCGTTGCCGATGACCTGAAGGTTATGCTGGCCGAGCATGACCGGCGTGATGTGGAAGGTGTCGATGGCGGCCTTATTGACGTCGACAACCAGCCCGTGGCGGGTGAGCAGCATGAGGGCGCTGTTGGTATGGCGGAAGATGAGTTCGAGTTTGCTCTTTTCGGCGGTAATTTCGCTGACTTTGTCCTCCAGATTGGACGCGAGGGTATTGAGCGTGCCGGCAAGCAATTCAATTTCGTCCCCGGTCCTGACGTGAACGCGGCTGTCGAGCCTGCCGTCCGCTATTTCCTGAGCCGTGGCGATGATTTTTTCAAGCGGCGAAGTGTAGGTGCGGGCCAGGCCGATGCTGATGGCCAGCGCCAGGAGCGAGGTCAGGAAGAGGGCGATCAAGAGAACGGTGCGAATCTGGCTGAAGCCTTCCTCCACATACGACAGCGTGTTGGAAACGCGCAGCGCGCCGATGACCGCTCCGCCATGGCGAATGGGGATTGCTACATAGAGCATATTTTCGTTCAGGGTCGCGCTGTACCGGGTTGCCGAGCCGTAGCCGGTCGTTAAGGCAGTCATAATTTCCGGCCGCTGGCCGTGGTTTTCCATGGCGGCAGGGTTTTCCCAGGAATCGGCCAGCACTCTGCCGCTGGTATCCACCACGGTGACCCGCAGATTCACCCGTTGAGACAATTCCTTCACGGTGGCGTCGAGCAGGGGCGGCTCCAGCGAATCATCCAGTTTATCGGTCAGAAGGTCGGAGATTACCTCCGCCTGGGTCAGTAGATTGGCGCTGAGACTGTCCACGGTGTGACGGTGGAAGTACCAGAGAATATAGCTGCCGAGCAGGGTCAGCACGACGGCCACCACCAGCAGATAAGAGGTTATTAACCTTGTGCGGATGCCCCAGTTAAACATAGCGTACTCCTTCCGAATCATAGGGGTGGCTGAATGCGGACGCATTATAAGCCGCTCGTCGGGGGCCGGCCCAGGCGGTAAGGGGACGGCCCAAGGACAGGACCTAACAAAATGATATATCATAGGCGGCAAAAACGCCAGTTTGGCCTGGGAATTTAACCAAACCTTAACAGACGGCTCATCAGAATTAACCAGACGTTAACAGAAGATGGGCGATCCTGTGCTACGATAATAGTGAATACATTGGAGGGGATGAAATGTTCACTCCCTTTAAGCGAGTGTTGATCGTATCTGCATCCGTGGGGGCCGGACATCAGCAGGCGGCCAAAGCTTTGGCCGCCGAAATCCGGCGAAATAACTGTGGAGTCCAGGTCCGGATCGCCGACTTTATGGGCGGCGAGCAGTCTTATCTAAACTCGCTGGTAAAAGAAGCTTATCTCAAAATGATTCATCTGTCGCCCAATATTTATGACCTCTTATACCGCTGGTCGCAGGCGCCGAGTCAGTATTTCACCGTCCAGAACCTGGTGGCGCGCGCTATGAAACGCACCATGGCCCGGCTTTATTACCGGCACCGGCCTGACGTCATCGTTTTTACCCACCCGTTTCCCTGCAGTGCGGCGGCCTATCTGAAACGATGCCACCGTATCGATGTGCCGCTGGTGGCGGTTGTGACTGATTTTGCCGTTCATCCGCTCTGGTTGTATGAAGAGGTGGATATGTATTTTGTGGCCAGTGAGGCCTGCAGCGAAGACCTCATTCGTCTGGGAGCGCCGGCGGACCGTGTTTACCCTACGGGCATTCCCATCGACCCTTCGTTCCGCGAGCCTAAGGACCGGCGGCTGATTGCCGGCAGCCTGGGCTTTGACCCGGGATTGCCGATCGTCTTGGTGATGGGGGGCGGACTGGGTTTCGGCTCGATAGAACGGACCGTCCAGCAATTGGAGGACATGCAGCTGCCACTCCAGCTTATTGTAGTGGCGGGGAAAAATCCCGAACTGCGCCGCCAGGTCCAGGCCGTTGCCCGGACATCCCGGCACCGGATTGTCACGTTGGGGTATACGCACCGCATTCAGCAGCTCATGTCCGCCGCCGATCTGCTGGTTACCAAGCCGGGAGCGCTCACCCTCAGTGAAGCGCTGGCTTCGTCGCTTCCCATGGTACTGGTTGATCCCATACCCGGCCAGGAGGAGGATAACGCCCGTTACCTGGTGGGGGAGGGAGCGGCGGTTTTGGCCAAGGGCAAGGAAGAAGTCGCCCAATTGGTTGCAAGGCTATTTTCTCAGCCGGACACTTTGAATGCAATGAGAGAAAATGCCCGGCGCATCGCCCACCCCCAATCGGCGGCCGCAGTGGCGCAGCTTTTGGTGGAACGGCTGGGGGCCAAGCGGGGAATGGCTTCAGGTTAATCATCATTTGATAGGAAACGTCGGGGAGGGAGTCGGATGTTTCGCATGAGTCAAGCCAGATTTGCCGCCCAAATGGGGCTGAAGCTTCTTGTAGCGACAACGGGGCCGTTGCAGGGCCTGTGGGATCGCCCCGGCCTCACCCACGAATTTTGCAATCGCCAGGCTATAGCCATTTTACGCCAGGACGGCTTTGGCCGCTGCGCCGATACCTTCGAACGGCAGCTTGCGGCGCTGAATGCCGGAGTATACTGGGCGGACGAAGGCTGCAAAAACGTCGGGCACTACTTGGATTTAAAAGCCGACAAGGGGCTTTGGCGCTTTCCCAGCGCGACCGTGGAATTCAGGCGTTACTTCGGCCAGGCGCTGTATCATGCCAGGCGGAATACCTGGTATGAGGCTGCCTTCTTTCTGGGGGCCGCCGCCCATCTCGTACAGGATCTCTGTGTGCCGCACCACGCCACGGCCAAGGTCTTTTCCGGGCATCAGCAATATGAAACCTGGGTGGAAAAGCGGCGCGCCAACTACTTGGTCGACCGGGGCGGCATTTACGCCGCGGGGCATCCGAGCCACGAATTGCTGCTGAAAAATGCGAGATTGGCGGCGGAGTTTCTCGACCAGGTGGACAACCGGGCGACCTCCGGATCTTACCACCAGGCTACCGGGATACTGCTTCCGCAAGCCCAACGGACCACTGCCGGACTGTTTTATCAATTTTACGCGGCCGTGGGCGCCATTGGCATAGCGGCATAGACAACAACTACCCGTGGGGGTATTTTTTTATGATTAGTTTTAGTTTGAACTTGCTGGCGGACAGTCGGCAAGACGAGCCTAAGAGTGCTTCCCTGCTGGCTGAATTGGAGCGGATTATCCGGAACAGGGAAATCCGTACCGTTTTCCAGCCAGTCGTGTCGTTGACCGAGGGGGCGGTGATCGGCTATGAAGCGTTGAGCCGCGGTCCTGCGGGCTCGCCGCTGGAGCGGCCCGACAAACTGTTTCAGTTGGCCAACCAATACGGCCTGACCTGGGAGCTTGAGTTCCTTTGCCGCGTGAAGGCTTTGGAGAAAATACGGGGCCTGGCCGCTTCCCAGATGGTTTTCCTCAACATTGACCCCAAGAGTATAAACGACCAGCGGTTCAGAAAGGGCCTTACGAAAGAAGTGCTGTCCCGCTATGGCCTTGATGAGACCAAGGTGATTTTTGAAATTACCGAAAAAACAGCGATTGAAGACTATAAAGCCTTTCGGAGAATCCTCGAAAACTACACCAGCCAGGGTTACAAGATCGCCATCGATGATACCGGATCGGGTTACTCCGGGCTGAAGATGCTCGCCCAGATCTACCCTCATTACATCAAAGTCGATATGGAACTGGTCCGGGATATTGACAAGGATGGCTTCAAGCAGGCCATCATGAAGGCGCTGTATGATTTTGCCGTAATGACGAACAGCAAAATTGTCGCGGAAGGCATTGAAACCGAGGATGAGCTTGCTACGCTGATTGATATCGGGGTACCTTACGGGCAGGGCTACTATCTGCAGAAACCTGCCGCCGGCTTTGCGGATATCTCGCCCGAAGTGCGGGCCTTTATCATCTCCCGCCATGAGCAAAAGCGGCGGGAGATCTTTCACAATTCCCTCACCACTCCGATCGGTGAGATTGTGCGCCGGGACAGTTTTTTTTCGCCGGATGCCCCCGGCCACGAAGCGCTGGATTTTTTCAATAACCATCCGAATATCCTGGGAGTGCCGGTGGTTAAAGAGCGTCGACCGGTTGGGCTGCTGATGAAGAATCGATTTTTGGCCAATCTGGCCACTCAGTATGGGGTTGCGGTCTATATGCATCGGCCGATCGGCCTCCTGATGGACCGTCGGCCGCTGGTGGTGGAATACGACACTCCGCTTGAGCAGGTGGCAAAATCCGCTCTGGCCCGTACGGACGACAATATTTATGACTATATTCTGGTGGTGAAGGGCGGAGATTACTATGGCACCACAACCATCAAGCGCCTGCTGGAGAAGGTTTTCCAACTGGAGCTGAACCGGGCCAAGCACTCCAACCCGCTCACCGGCTTGCCGGGCAACGTGATCATCGAGGAAAAGCTCAAGCAAATCATCGCCGATGGGGCGGCGTATGCCGTGCTCTATTTTGACCTGGATAATTTCAAGGCCTATAACGACGTTTACGGTTTTGAAAATGGCGATAAGCTCTTATGTGCGACGGCCCAATTGATCGGCAGAAACCTGGAGCTTGCCGGACTGGGACAGCCTTTTCTGGGGCACATCGGCGGCGACGATTTTATCGCCGTCGTCCACACCCGGGACGTCGAGCCGTTTTGCCGCCGGATGATCAGCGCCTTTGACAGCCGGGTTCAGGACTTTTATTCCGAGGAAGACCGGCGGAACGGCCATATCCTGACCGCCAACCGGCACGGGGTTGTTGAACAATACCCTCTGGTAGCGCTGTCCATTGCGGTTGTGACAAACCAAAGCCGCCTGCACCGTAGCCCGGAGGAGATCGGTGAGGCGGCTGCCCAAGTCAAGAAGGAGTGCAAGAAAACCTGGCAGAGCTGTTTTAGCGTTACCTAGGCCAGGCCAATCAAGGAAGCGGCTCGTTGCCCTTAATGATCAGCACGGGGCAGGGCGCGTAATGGACAACATGGTTGCTCACGCTGCCCAGAAGGAAACCGGTTACCCCGCTTATTCCCCTGCGTCCCATGACGATCAGGGAAACGCCTTCTTCGGCGGCGATTTCGACGATTTGTTTGCCGGGGGGACCGTACTCAATCCGGGTTTCCAGTTTTCCGGCAAAAGCCGGAAGCTGTTCCCGGGTTTTTTCCAGTACGGTTTGACCGCTGTTTTCCAAGTCCTGAAGAACGGACAGAGGGATGGTCACCGTGTCGGGCATGCTGAACGCCGGTAGCGTATAGTAGTTCTGAATGACATGGACCAGAAGCAATTCGCTGCCGAATTTAGCCGCCAGCTCCCGGGCGTAGCGCGCTGCCTGCAGGGCGAGGTCGGACCCGTCGGTAGGGACTAGTATTTTTCGCAACATGGCATATCCCTCCAAAGCCTTTTCTATAAAACATTCGCTGCGCCGGCGCTGAATCCCTGCCGGTTCTTTTTGTATATTCCGCCGCGCCTCCGAGCCATACTAAACCAAAGGAGGCATAGTTATGGGAAAAAAAAGGTTACAGGCGATTGGTTGTGCTTTGGCCGTTCTGCTGGTGGTGAGCGGTTGTTCGATGTTCAAGTCGCCCCAGCAAAAACCCGCTCCCCAGACGCCGCAGGCTCCCCAGGTGCAGAATAACATCCAGGGATCGGAGCCGCAAATCACCGTGTATATGCACGAAACCGGCGAGAAGAAAACTATGGCCATGGAAGATTATGTCGCCGGTGTAGTGGCCGGCGAGATGAAAACCGACTGGCCGGTGGAGGCTCTGGCCGCCCAGGCGATTATCGCCCGGACGTTCACCCTGGAGGCGATGGAGTCCAAGGGAGGCGTCACGGCCCGCGGCACCGATGCATCCACGGATATAAAGGAATTTCAGGCCTATAATGCTGCGGGGATTAACGATAACGTGCGAAAGGCGATCGATATGACCCGGGGCATGGTCATTACCAATCAGGGCAAGCCGATCAAAACTTGGTTCCATGCGTCGGCCGGCGGCATTACCGCCACCGCCAAGGAGGGGCTCAGCTACAAAGATGCGGAGCCGCCTTATATTCAATCGGTGCCTTCCCCTGACGACCTGGCTCCGGACGATGTCCGGAACTGGACAGCCACTTTCACCAAGGCGGAGGTAATGGCTGCCATCCGCAAGATGGGACAACAGGTCGATAAGATCGACAGCGTGGAAATCGGCCAGAAGGGGCCGTCCGGCCGGACGACAGCCCTGGTCGTCAATAAAACGCTGCAGCTGGACGCTCCGGATTTCCGGGTGCAAATCGGCAGCGCCAAGCTGAAATCCATGCTGCTGGATAAGGTCGAAGTCAGCGGGGACAATGTCGTCTTCACCGGCAAAGGCTACGGCCACGGCGTTGGGATGTCCCAGTGGGGCGCCAACAAACTGGCCAAGGACGGCAACAAACCGGAGAATATCATTGGCCACTACTTTAAGGACGTTGTGATTGAAAAGCGCTGGTGACCGGCAGATGGCCTTTCTCGCCAGCCGGGATTTTTCCATAGTCAGGGCAGCCGGGAGTTTTCCCGGCTGCTTCTTTTTGATATGCCGGAAAAGACGGCCGGGCCGATCAGATTGGCGCGACCGGCTAATCCGCTGCGAGGCTGCAGGCTGCAGGCTGCGGACGCTCTTTCCCGAGTACTAATAGCCTGTGCTCCGGCATATACATCAGTGAGCAGACGTATGGGAGGGAGAGGGCCATGCCGCTGGAAGACAAAACGCCGAAATGGCGTCATCAATTTACCTTGGTTGACCGGGAGGAACTGAACGTCGAGGGAGTTGTCAATCTGGGAAGCTTTGACGAGCGGGAAATCGTCATGGAGACCGAACAGGGCATTCTTACCGTCAAGGGCGAGGGCCTGAATATCAAGCAGTTGAATCTGGAGAAAGGCAACCTGATCGTCGAAGGCACGGTGAAAGCAGTGGCCTACGAGGATGAGATCAGGCAGAAGAAAGGCCTGCTGGAAAGACTCCTGAAATAGCGTGGCGGGCGTGAGACGCAGAGGCGTACTGGTCTGGTACTTCATTCTGGCGGCCATGCTGGCCGAGGCGGCTGTTTACGGAATTGCCGCCGGTGTGGCTGCGTACTACCAGAAGGCCGTGCGGCGGGAATTTATCGCCGCCGCCTCAACATGGCAGGAAATTGACAAGGTGCCCTTTGCCGCCCAGATCAACTCGGCGGCTCGCGGCGCCGGAGTGAGCGCCAGATTGGTGGCGGCGGTCATTCAGGCGGAAAGCTCCTTTAACCCCCGGGCCCTGTCGCCGGCCGGGGCTGCCGGCCTCATGCAGATCATTCCCGGTACCTGGCGGGAGGTAAACGCCGAGCTGAAGGTTTGCGCCGGACGTCATGCCGGAGAGTGCACAATCCAGTGCTATTTTGATCCTGAACTCAATATCCGGATCGGAACCGGCTACCTCAGCCGGCTTATTCGGCATTATCAGGGGGATGTAAGTCTCGCCATAGCGGCTTATAACGCCGGTCCCGGCGCGGTCGACCGCTGGGGGGGCCTTCCGCCGTTTTTGGAAACCCAGGAGTATGTGGAGCGGGTCATGGGGTACTGGTACCAGTTTGGCAAACTGCCGCTGCCCGCCGGCCGACTGGTTGCCGAGCACTGGCTGCGGATCCGCGGCCTTGCCGGGTGGAGTCTTGTCGGCACAACCGGCATTTTGCTCCTGGTTGCCCGCAGGCTGAAAAAGATCAATCGGTCCTGGCGATGGCGCTAGTCATGGGAGGTGTGAAATATGGATTACGCCGGCCAGACCGGGACGTTTGTCATTACCGTGGTGACCGGCTGCCTATTGGGCTTGCTTTTTGACGTTTACCGGATCGGCCGGGGGGTCCTCCGGCCCCACTGGGTGATTACCTCTCTGGCGGATTTGCTGTACTGGCTGCTGGCCACGGCCATTGTGTTTGTCGCTTTGCTTCTGGGCAATTGGGGCGAAGTCCGGCTTTATGTATTTATCGGCCTCCTTACCGGAGTCCTGCTTTATTACCGCCTGCTCAGCCGCTCGGCCGTCCGGCTGATGATTGCCGTGATCAGGATTATCGCCCGTATCGCGCGAGCCGTCCGACTGTTTTTTCTTTATACGTTTGTCAAACCGGTCCGCTGGGCTGTCTGTCTCGCATTCCGCCCGGTCAGGGCCGCTCACGCCTGGGTGCAAAAACGCCGCCCGCCGGACGCCAATATTCCGCCGCAATGACAAAATCCGGAAATAAAGAAGGTAAAGTGGACATAACAGGCGAATAGATAACCAAAAGCATGCTGGTGGTGGAGTTTATGGCGAATCGCCCCCAATATCGAATCAGATGGTTTCGTCTGGCGGTCATGGCTGTTCTCGGATACAGTCTATATATTTTTTCGGCCCATCAGCTGGAGCTGAGCGCCGTCAACCGGGAGGCGGAAGCCACCCGCATCAGACTGGAGCAGCTCAAGCAGGCCAATCAGGCTCTGGCCGAAGAAAAGGTGCGGCTGACAACGCCGGCTTATGTTGAAAAACTGGCCCGCGATGAACTGGGTTTGGTCAAGCCGGGAGAAATACCCTACATTCCCGCAGAGAAGAACTAAATGAGTACGTCTTTTCTTGACACTTTTTTAAGGCCAAGAGTATAATATGGTTGCAAAGCATGCATTAAGGGAGGAAAAACAAGTCGTATGTCCATTCAAGTTGGCAGTGTGGTAGAAGGAGTTGTGACAGGGATCACCAACTTCGGTGCCTTTGTTGAACTGCCGGGAGGAAAAGTTGGTCTGATCCACATTTCTGAAGTCGCCGATGTTTATGTCCGCGACGTCAAGGACTTTCTTAAGGAACAAGATCGCGTGAAAGTTAAGGTCTTATCCGTTGACGAGCGTGGCAAAATCGGCCTATCCATCAAGCAACTCCAGGAACCAAGCACTAGAAGACCCCCTGCCAACGACAGCCGCCGCATGAATTATCGGCACAACGCGTCAGGGACGTTTGAAGACAAACTGAGCAAATTCCTGAAGGACAGCGACGAACGCCTGACGGATTTGAAGCGCAACACCGAGTCGAAGCGAGGTGGACGCGGCGCCGCCCGACGAGCTGAATAGTAGAAAGAAATGAAGAGCATTCACGCGAATGCTCTTTTTCTTTCGGGCTTTTCCTCAAAACCCCAGGAATGCGGTAGGTATTTGTCGGTATTTTTCCCGTTGCTTCCGCCTGAATTAGACAAGAAGCTTCTGGAAATTTATGTAAAATAATACTGCAATACAGATCGATGCTGGGGAGTGGGAAAAGATGCCGAAAGGAATGGTTGTCATGTTGCCGGGCGATGCCCCGCTGGCAGTAAGGCCATCATCCGCCAGAGCGGCGCGGGGCAGTCGCTGGGGGCGGCTGGCCGGCAAATGGGCGACGTTGTTTAACCGCAATTATTTGTTATTGAACCTTATCGCTTTATTGTTGGGCCGGGTGTCCATCATGGGCGAAATGGCGCCTTTCGGCTTGGCTTTTTTTGCCGCCGTTGCCCAGGTCAACCGGGGGCTGGCTCCGGCCGCCGCTGTATGGGCTGTTTTCGGTGTGCTTTCGATCGGTCGTTATCTGGAAGCCGGTCTCTATATTTTTGCCGCCTGGCTGTATTTCCGCTTGGTGGACAAGCTGGCCCGGCCGGAACGAAAACTCCAGGCCGTGCCGCTTTATGTGTTTGCGATTGTGGCGTTGGGCGGCACGAGTCTGGCGCTATGGCAGCCGGACAGCCAGTATCATGTGCTGACAGCCGTGTTCGAAGCGGCCATCGCCGCGGTTCTGGCCTATATCTTTACTCCCGGCCTGGCGCTGCTGGCAACCGGTGCCGAGGAACGCTCCTTCACCGGTGAAGCGCAGATGTGCCTGGTAGTGCTTCTGGCTGCGGCTGTCGCCGGCTTGGGCGGCATTTCGCTGGCGGGATATAGTGTCCGGGATGTTATAGGCAGCTTGGTGATCATGACGCTGGCCCTGGCCGGGGGAACCGGTATCGGGGCGGCGGTCGGCGTCGCCGTGGGACTGGTAACCGGGTTGAGCGACGGAAATCCCTCGACCGTGATTAGCGTATATGCCATTGCCGGTCTGATGGCGGGAACCTTCCGGGCGCTGGGAAAATTCGCGGTCATTCTCGGTTTTCTGCTGGGGAGCGCGATTGGCGTTTTGTATCTTGGCCAGACCGCCGAGCTCCTGAAGACACTGGCGGAAGCCTCAATCGGCGCCGCCGCTCTGGTGGTTATCCCGGTCGCCCGGCTCAGGCAGTGGAGCAGGGGCTTGCGGGAAGGGGCGACGGAGCGGACCGGGCCCGACCATTCCGTCCAGGCGGCCATTCAAAAGCTTATCGGGATTGCCGAGCTTTTTGGCAGCCTGGCGGCGAATATCGGCCAGGATTCCACCGATGCCCGGGCCAAGCTCAGGGAGGAAGATACCGCCAGGCTGCTGGCGGCCGTCGGCGAGCGGGTCTGCGGGCCATGCAGCCGCCGGGCGGCCTGCTGGGAGCAGAATTTTTACCGGACCTATCAGGGGATGATCGATGGGTTGGCTCTGGCTGAGAATAATCCGGACAACCGAACTTCTCCCCGGGTTTTGGTCGATGGCTGCATCCGGGACCGGGAGCTCTCCGAAGCCATCTGCCAGGTCGCTCAGCAGAATCGCAGCCGGAGCTTCTGGCAAAAAAAACTGGCGGACACCAGGCAGGTTGTTGCCGAACAGGCCAAGGCCCTGGGGCTTGTCCTCCATAACCTGGCGCGGGAACTGCAAAAACCATCAGCCGGCGATACCGATCTGGCCGTTTCGCTGCGGGAAAAGGCGGCATTTGTCGGCTGCCCTTTGGGGTCGGTCCAGATTCAGATTCATAAAGGCGTTCCCCGTATTACAGCGGAGAAAAGACCCTGTGAGGGCGGGCAGGAATGCCGGAACAGCATTCTCCCCCTGGTGTCGACCCTGCTCAGGGAGCGGTTTTCCCTCCATAATCAATGCGGAAATGCCGCCGCCGGCCAACCCTGCAAACTCAATCTGCAGGCGGCCGGGCGGTACGGAGTCCAGACCGGCTCGGCCAGCCTGGCGAAAAACGGCGTATCCGGCGATACCTGCACGGTGGTGCCGGTCCAAGACGGAAAAATCGCTTTGATTCTAAGCGACGGCATGGGCAGCGGAAGCCAGGCTGCGGGAGAAAGCAGCACCGCCGTGAAATTCCTGACGCGCCTGCTGTCCGCCGGGTTTGCGCTCGATGTTGCGGTTCAGACCCTCAATTCCCTGCTACTGCTCAAGATGCCCAACGAAAGCTTTGCCACCATCGACATGGCGGTGGTCGACACCCGCGCCGGCGAAGCCGAATTTCTCAAGGTCGGCTCAGCTCCCAGTTTTCTAAAGCGGGTTCGGGAAGTCTCCACCATCCGGACGGCCTCGCTGCCGGCCGGAATTCTCCAGCAGATCGAAATTGAACCGGTAAAATGGGTATTGGCGCCGGGCGATATACTGGTGCTGGTAAGTGACGGAATTGCGGAAGCTCCCAGCCGCGGGGCCGAGAAGGAGGTTTGGGTGGCCAATTTTCTCCGCCGGTTGCCGTCCGAGGATCCCCAGGAAATCGCGGACAAATTGCTGCAGCAGGCCCGCGAAATGGGCGGGGCGGATCTCCGGGACGACATGACGGTGCTGGTGGCGAAAATAATCGACCGGCCGGGTTTGGAACGGTAGAAACCCGGCTTCAACTGGAGCTTGTCCCCCGAAAGCAAAAGGGATGCCCGGCCAGGCAGACTTGGGCAGTTTTCCGGCCTGATCCCTGCCGGGTTGCAAGTACAACCCCAACGGCGTTTCGGGGTTTTTCTTTTTGCCGTTGAGGCTGTAGCGGGGGCGCTTTCCCGCCGCGATTGCTTAATGAAAAGTACTTGCCGCGGAAAGACTATTCAAATGGCATACAATTTCCGTCTGAAGTAATTTTCTAATGCCCCAAGAACGCGTTCCAAGCGACAAATGCACGAGGAACAGGAACTGAATCAAAGACACGGTGCCTACCTTGCAGGAGAATGGCCCGTGGCGCGAGAAATAGGCAAGCAAACCGGAAAAGAGGAGAGTGCCCCGGTGAAGCCGATAACCCTCGAACAGACGGTAAATCTCGCGATCCTGGCCGGTGAAGTCATGCTGATGAACGGGGCGGAAACTTCACGGGTTGAAGAAACCATGGAACATATTGCGCGGGCGGGCGGGGCAGGCGAAGTAGAGAGCTTCGTCATTCCTACCGGGGTCTTTCTTACGGTAACCGATCCTGCGGGGCAATCGATCACGACTATGCGGCGGGTGCGGGATCGCACTATAAACCTGGACCGGATTGCCAAGGTAAACGAGTTGTCCCGCCGCCTGGCCGACAACCGCCTGGATTTTGCGGAGGCGTCCGCGCTGCTGGGGCGGATCTCCCGGGAACGGACGGGGTTTTCCCTTTTTCCGTCGATGCTGGCCGCAGGACTGGTCGGCGGTGCCTACGCCGTACTGCAAAACGGCATGCCGAGCGAGGTGGCTGCCGCCTTTTTTTCGGCGTTTATCGTTCGGTATATCGCGCATATTGTATCCAGGCTGCACGGGGTAAGGTTTACCTTTGAATTCCTCGGCGCGCTGGTTGCCGCGCTGGTGGGGACTATACTGCATGGCTTTTGGCCGGTCCTGGGCCGCGATATCATCATTGTGGGAGGCATTATGCCTCTCGTCCCCGGGGTGGCCATCACCAACGCCATCCGGGATATAATCGCCGGGGATTTGCTAAGCGGAATCTCCCGCGGAGCTGAGGCGGCCCTGACTTCCATGGCCGTAGCCATGGGCGTGGTAATTATTCTTGCGGTGGCAGGCTGGTGAGGTGATCATAATGCTGGCGCTGAAACTTTTGGCCGTGTTTTTGATGGGGGCGGCGGTGGGGATTTTATATCGCGTTCCTCGCAGCTTGCTGCTTTACGGAAGCCTGAACGCGATGCTTGCCTGGCTGGCCATGTATGGTTTTGCCGGATACGGGGGCAATGCCATCGGCGCCAATTTCTGCGGCGGGCTGATGGTCGGGCTGGTGGCGGAACTGCTGGCCCGCCTCCTCCGCAAGCCGGCCACAATTTTTGTCATCCCCGGGTTTATTCCTCTTGTTCCGGGCCGGGAAGCCTTCATGACGATGCGCTTTTTCGTGGAGCGGGAATACTCCCAGGCGGTGGCGATGGGGGTCCAAACGCTGTTTATTGCCGGGGCCATCGCCTTTGGCATTTTTGTCAGCGTCACGGTTTACCGGTTGATTCTGACTTACCAGAAGAAAGAAAGCGGTATCGGCTATGCTGACAAAGGTTAGACAATGGATCGGACGTCACCGGCTTGTTCAAAAGGGGGACAGGATCGTGGCGGCCTGTTCGGGCGGACCGGACTCGCTGGCCCTGGTCCATGTATTTCATGAGTTAAGCGAGGAATATCAATTAACCCTGGCCGTCGCCCATCTCGACCATATGTTCCGGGGAGCCCAGTCGGCGGCTGACGCCGCTTTCGTCCGGGATTTTTGCGCCCAACGGGGACTGGTTTGCTATACAACGGCGATTGACGTTCCGGCCTATATCGCCCGGGGCGGACGCTCGCCCGAGGAAGCGGCAAGAATGATCCGTTACCGGTATTTGCAGGAGGTGGCGAGCCGGCTGGGAGGCGCTAAGATTGCCACCGGCCACCACCAGGACGATCAGGCCGAGACCATCCTGCTCCATCTGTTCCGGGGGGCCGGCGGGGCCGGACTGGGGGGCATGAAGCCGGTGTCGGGGAATATCATCCATCCTTTTTTGGCCGTAACCCGGCAGGAAATTGAAGACTACTGCCGGGAACAGGGCCTGACGCCGCGGCTCGACAGTTCCAACCTCAAGACCGACTACCTCCGCAATTATATCCGGCTGGAGCTGCTGCCCCGGATCAAGCGGGAAATCAACGCCAACGTCGCGGAAGCCCTGACCCGGGCCGCCCAGATCATCGGCGACGAGCATGAGCTGATCGCCCAAGAGGCCCGGCGTCTTTGGCCGGCCATAGCTTTCGCGGAGCAGGAGCGGCTGCTGCTCGCCGCCCAAAGCCTGGCGGAGCAGCCGGTTGCCCTTCGCCGGGAAGTGATCCGGATGGCAATTGAAAAAAAACGGGGGAGTCTGAAAGGAATAAGCTTTCGCCATGTGGAAAAAGTGTTAGAGTTGATTGTTGACGGCGTTACCGGCAGTGAAATCAGGCTTCCGGGCCTGTCGGTCGGCAAAGGCTACAGCGGTCTTGAATTTTTCGTGCCCGGGCAGGATGAGTCGCCTGCCGGGATCGCCAGTCCCGGTGTAAGGCTTTGCATTCCCGGAATAACCGCCGTGCCGGAGCTTAAACTGGCCATTACCGCCCGGCTCAGCGACTATCGTCCGCCGGACAGGGGCAGACTAAGTGCTGTATTCGACTGGGATGAGCTCAAGCCGCCTATTTGGGTGCGGACGAGACAGGCGGGCGACAGGTTTCGCCCTGCGGGAGCGCCGGGCGGCAAAAAGCTTAAGGAATATTTGATTGACGCCAAAATACCGCGTCGCCAGCGGGATGCCATTCCCGTATTCTGTGATGAGACGGGGATGATTATTTGGCTGGGCGGCCTGCGGACGGCTCAGCAGGGGCGGCCAGCCGACGGAACGGCGCGGTTTTTGCAGCTAATAATCGAGCGGCAGGAGGAGTAATAAGTGATCGAAGATATCAAAGAAGTGCTTGTAAGTACCGAGGCTATCGCGACGCGGGTAAAGGAACTGGGGGAGGCGATTTCGGCCGACTACGCCGGCAAGGACATCCTGATGATCGGGGTGCTCAGAGGGGCGGTTATTTTTATGGCCGACTTGGCCCGAGCCATATCCCGGCCTGTCGCCCTCGATTTTATCGCGGTATCCAGTTACGGGGCATCCACTCATTCCAGCGGCGTGGTTCGTATCCTCAAGGACCTGGATGAAGATGTCGAGGGCAAGCACCTCTTGATCGTCGAAGATATTATCGATTCCGGTCTAACCCTGAAATACCTCGTGGAAAACCTGAAATCCCGCAAGCCGGCCAGCATCAAGATATGCACGCTGCTCAGCAAGCCGTCTCGCCGCAAGGTGGATGTGCCGGTCGACTACAACGGGTTCACCATCCCGGATCAATTCGTCGTCGGATACGGACTGGACTATGCTGAGAAATACCGCAACCTGCCGTTTATTGGAGTTTTGAAACCCGAGGCTTATAGTGGCTGAATAATGCATAAGCTATAGTTAGTGATGGGATTTGCATCAGGTATTAATTGTCACCATATCCAATCTGTGGTATAATACTAACCTATGGATGTCCATCTTCTGTCCGTGAGAGCTCCAGCGAGAGGAGGTTTACCCTGTTGAATAAGTTTTTCCGCAACGTAAGCTTTTACCTACTCATCATCATCATCGCGATTTCGATCATTGACTATGTATCGTCACGAAACACCACCAAGCAAGAAAAAAGTTACACCGAGTTTTTACACCAGGTAGAAGAGCAGAAGGTTGAACGTGTGACGATAGTAGAGAATACCATCCGCGGCAGGCTCAAGGACGGACAGGAGTTTACGACTGTTACTCCCAACGACCCCACGCTGATCGGCACACTGCGGGAAAAAGGCGTTGACATTAAGGCAGAGCAGCCCCCCCAGCCCCCCTGGTGGACGACGATCTTTTCCTCCATATTGCCGATGCTGCTGCTGATCGGGGTTTGGTTTTTCATCATGCAGCAGACCCAGGGCGGAGGAAATCGGGTCATGTCGTTCGGCAAGAGCCGGGCAAAGCTGCATAGCGAGGAAAAGACCAAGGTCACGTTCAGTGATGTTGCCGGCGCCGACGAGTCCAAGCAGGAACTGGAGGAAGTCGTCGAGTTCCTGAAGCATCCGAAGAAATTCAATGATTTGGGGGCCCGCATCCCCAAGGGCGTATTGCTTTTTGGCCCGCCGGGAACCGGCAAGACTCTGCTGGCCCGGGCGGTGGCCGGTGAAGCGGGAGTGCCGTTTTTCAGCATCAGCGGCTCCGATTTTGTGGAAATGTTTGTCGGGGTCGGGGCGTCCCGGGTGCGGGATTTGTTTGAACAAGCCAAGAAGAATGCTCCCTGCATCGTATTCATTGATGAGATTGATGCGGTGGGCCGTCAACGGGGCGCTGGCCTGGGCGGCGGTCACGACGAACGGGAGCAAACCCTCAACCAGCTCCTGGTGGAGATGGATGGCTTCGGAATCAACGAAGGCATCATCATCATTGCCGCGACGAACCGCCCGGATATTCTTGATCCGGCCCTCTTGCGGCCGGGCCGCTTCGACCGGCAGGTCGTCGTCGACCGGCCGGATATCAGAGGCCGCCTGGAAATCTTAAAGGTCCACACCCGCGGGAAGCCCTTGGCCAAGGAAGCCAATTTGGAGGTTCTGGCCCGGCGGACGCCCGGGTTTACCGGGGCCGATCTCAGCAATCTGGTCAACGAAGCGGCCTTGCTGGCTGCGCGGCGGGGCAGAAAGCGAATTGAGATGACCGAACTGGAGGAAGCCATCGAAAGAGTGGTGGCCGGTCCGGAGCGCAAGAGCAAGGTTATCAGCGATCAGGAACGCAGGCTGACCGCTTATCATGAAGGCGGGCACGCTTTGGTGGGATTGCTCATTCCCAGCAACGACGTGGCGGTTCATAAAGTATCGATTATCCCCCGGGGTCGGGCCGGCGGCTATACCCTGATGCTGCCGAAGGAAGACAAATATTACGCAACCCGGACGGAACTGCTGCAGCAACTGAAATATCTCCTGGGAGGACGGGTCGCGGAGGCCTTGGTGCTCGGGGAGATCAGCACCGGCGCCCAGAACGATCTGGAACGGGCGACCGACCTGATACGCAAAATGATCACCGAATATGGCATGAGCGAGACGCTTGGCCCAATAACCTTTGGGCGGCGGCAGGATCAGCAGGTCTTCCTGGGACGGGATATCGCCCGCGACCGCAATTACAGCGAAGAAGTCGCCTACGCGATCGACAAGGAAGTCCGGAAGATCATGGATGACGCTTATACTAAAACCGAAGAGATACTCAAAGCCAACATGGATAAGCTTCATCTCATCGCCGCGGCTCTGCTCGAGCGGGAGACCCTCGAGGCCCATGAGCTGGAACAGCTTCTGAACAACGGCAAGATTGAGGAGGAAAAACCGGTGGAGGAACCGCCGGCGGCTCCGACCAATACCCTAACCGCCCCGGAAGGGGAATCCGGGCCGAAGATCGTCTATACCTGCCGACGGGAGGCTGAAGAACCTTGGCCGCAGTGTTGGTAACGGGAATCCGGGGCCAGGCGGCCGTGCGGGTGGCCGAAGACAATATGGCGGACAAGATGGGGAATGCCGGAGTCAGGGTGCTGGCCACGCCGATGCTGGTGGCCCTCATGGAACAGGCTGCGGTTGACGCTTTGACGCCGTATCTTGCTCCGGACGAAGGTTCGGTCGGCACCCGGATTGACATGGCCCACTTGGCCGCAACGCCCGAAGGCATGACTGTCCGCGCTGTGGCGGAACTCACGGAGATAAGCGGCAAGCGGCTGACTTTCACGGTCGAGGCTTTTGATGACCGGGAAAAGGTGGGTGAGGGCCGGCATGAACGGTACCTCGTCAATTTGCCGAAGTTTCTGGCCAAGGTGGCTGCCAAACAATAAGTGAGTGCCTGGCGGCAGGGGCCCGGCCGGCTGAAAGTCTCATAACAGTAATCAAACGGCAGATACAATCTGCCGTTTTTTTCAGGTCATCCGCCAGGCTGCTAACTGGACGAAAGGATGTACGCTTTGACTTGGTTTTTGCCTGTCCCGGAGCAGGGCCTGGGTTAAATTACCGGCTTAGCCGCAGTTACTTTTCCAAAAGACCTTCATTGAGCAGGGCGTCATCGGTCTCCCAGGTATCCACAATGGCTTTGGCGGGGCGATAGTCGAACCCCATGCCCATCAGATAGGCGGTCAGCGCGACTTCGGTAAGGACGTGGCGGGAAGGGTTGTCGTCGAGGGCATGCCGTCCTTGCTGCAATAATGGCTGCAGTTGGAGCAGAAAATTATAGGGGTGCAGGGAAGGAACGACCGGCAGAGAATCTGATGGCCGCAGCATGCGGGCTAGCATCCGATTGAACTTGCTCATTGTTTGCCTCCTTTCCGTTATGTCAATATATTGTATGCGGGAAGCCAATGTTATGTGAAGTTAACAAGGTGCGGACCATAATTAAGAAGCCATCGCTTTTTGCGATGGCTTCAGTCTGTTGAGAAATCCAGGCTGGCAAGAAAGGTCCATCTGCACAGTTGGACCCTTTATCGCCAGTCTGCTTATTATCGCCGGCCCTCTACGGTGGAGTGGCGGAAATGATGGCGGGGGAAAGCATCCCGCAGCTTTTTCGCCTCCTGCTTAAAGGTGGCGTCATCCACGCCGAGCGTTTGAGCCACTTGGTGCCAGGTGTTGTTGATCTTCTTCAGTTGGAGCACGTCAGCTACCGGCTTGCCGCTGGCATTTGCCAGCAGGGAGGCCATGGCGATATCATGCGCCCGGTAGCCTTCGCCCAGCAGTTCCTGGGTGCGGCCCTTGTCGAGTCCCAGCCGTTGATTGAGCTGCGTGGCCACGATATCCTGATGGGTGCTCCGCATTTGCTCCTTGGTTATGGCGAGGGTCTTGCCAACGTCTTTCCAGGTGTTATCAGATGTTTTGAGAGCCAGCACGTCCTCGAAGGATTTGCCGCTGGCCTTGGCCAGGAAGGCCGCTTTTTGTAAGTCGCGCAGGCTGGTGCCGGCGTTGTAGTGTTTAAGTACGACATCCTTGTCGATTGCAAAGGTGTCCGACAGGCGGGCAGCCGCCTTGTCAGGATCGATCTGGCGGTGGGAGGCTGAAGCCGGGGGCTCCTTTGACTTGGCTTCCTGCGCCAGGAGCGGGGTCGCGGCGCCTACAACCAGAAAAGCGCCCGCAAGGACGGCGGCCAGAGTCTTTCTGGACAATAAAGTCATTTTGCATACCTCCGTTCAAAGGAATAGAGTCAGCCGTTCGTAGCTGCTAAGAATAGTGTAACGGAGGAATTTGACAAAAATGTGACAGCAAACCTATTTTTTAAGATTTTGCCGGGTCGATCGGCAGAGACAGGGCAAAGGTGGCGCCTTCCCCGGGAATGCTGTGCAGGCTGATTTCGCCGCCCATGGCCTGCACGAGATGCTTGGTGATGGCCAGCCCGAGGCCGGTGCCGCCGTATTGCCGCGAGCGGGATTTGTCCACCCGGTAGAAACGGTCCCAGATGTGAGGCTGGTCGGAACGGGGGATGCCGGGACCGTTATCGGCAACGGTGATCATTACCTTTCCCGCAACGGTTTTGGCGGTTATTTCGATCGTCCCGCCGTCGGGAGAATAGCGGACGGCATTGCTGATCAGGTTGGCCATGACTTGCGAGAGCCGCATCGGATCGGCGGTGACCGGCGGGAGGACCGGCGGGATGTCCGCCCGGAGGCTAAGCCCCTTAGGCGCCAGCATATAGTCGTATTTGGCAAGCTCCGTGGGCAAGAAATCGGCAAGACTTATTTTTTCCTTTAGAATCGTCAGTTCTCCGGCTTCCAATTGGGACAGGTCCAGTAGATCGCGAACCAGCCGGTCGATGTGGCCGGCCTCTCCCACGATCGTCGACAAATACCGCTTCTGTTTGTCCGGATCGGGCACCAGGCCGTCCTGGAGGGCTTCGGTGAGCGCCTGGATGGCGGCGACGGGGGTCTTGAGTTCATGGGAAACATTGGCGAGAAAATCCCGGCGGTTTTGTTCGATTTGGGCGAGAGCTTCCGCCATCCTGTTGAATACCTGCGCCAGGCGGCCAATTTCGTCCTCGCCCACGGCGGCGGAGCGGCTCTGATAATCGCCGGCGGCAAAGCGGCCGGCGGCTTTGCTGATATCGGCGATCGGCCGGGTCAAACCGCGGGAAATGAAAAAGCCCATCGTAATCGCCGCAATTGTTCCGAACAGAATGGATATCAGCAGGATCCGGTCCAGGGAGCGAATCGCCAGGTTGATGCCGGTAAGGGGGGTATAGAGAAACACAGCGGTAGGCGCCGCCGCCGACGAAATAGGAACGGCCACGATAATCGAAGGGTCCGTCTGGTTGCGAGCGTCGCGGATCCAGGACTGGGGCTTGCCGGCGAACAGGGCGTCGATCTGGGAAGCGTTTCCCGGAAACCTGCCCGACCAGCGGGGCGGAGGATCGCCGGCGATGACGGTTCCTTCCTGATTGGCGACCCAGAGCTGGGCCCCGACCAAATCGCCCAGCAATTCCAGACGATAGGGGAGCCGTCCGGAGGACAGGATGGGGGCGACCATGGTGGCCACCGCATAGCCTTTGTCATAAAGGTCGCGCTTCTTGCTTTCCACGACATACCCCCGGAGCAGGTAAGACATAAGAACCCCCAGCAATACGGTGGTCAGCAGGATGACCGCGATATGGGAGAGCAGCAGGCGGCCGAAGATCGAACGGATCATCGGCTATTCACCTCGAATTTGTAGCCGACGCCCCAAACGGTATGGATGAAAGCGTCGGCTTCGCCGGTGAATTTCTGGCGCAGCCGCTTTACCGTCGCATCCACCGTGCGGTCATCGCCGTCGAATTGGTAGCCCCAGACATTGGTCAGCAATTGCTCGCGGGAGAAGACCGCCTTGGGGTGGCGCGCCAGGAAAAGGAGCAGATCAAATTCCTTGGGAGTCAGCGTAATCTCCTCATTGTTATGCTCAACCGTCTGGGTTGCGGGGTTGATGACCAGTCCAGGGAACCGGAGGACGTCGCCTGCTTCGAAAATCAGGCCGCTGCGGCGCAGGACGGCTTTCACTCTGGCAACAAGCTCTTTCGGGCTGAACGGTTTGGTGACATAGTCGTCGGCCCCGAGGGAAAACCCGGTGATCTTGTCGGCCTCGGTGCCTTTGGCGGTGAGAAAAATGACGGGAACGCGGCGGGGCAGCGCCCGGCATATTTCCCAGCCGGTATGCTTGGGAAGCATTACGTCAAGAATAAGTAAATCAGGCTGATGGGTTGCCTCGAGTTCCATGGCGGCTTCCCCGTCGCCGGTCGAAAACACGGTGAATCCTTCGCGCTCCAGGTACAATTTCACAACTTCGCAGATACTAGGCTCGTCGTCGGCCACTAAAATCTTGATCGCCATATTGGACCTCCAGCTTGTAGGATTTGGGAATTTATGCTATGATCAGGATGCTTTTGCAAGTCGCCTTGGGAAAAAGGCCGGCATCCGGAGTGAGCCGTACCTTCAGGCGGCGACCCGGTTTCCCATATTGGATGTAAACCGCTTGGATCCCAGGGGACTGAGACGGTGAAGACGCCCGGACTATGGCCTTCCCGTCGCGCGGGGAGGCTTTATTACGTCAGGCCAGGGGAGGACTAGACATGGAAGTTGTAACCAGAATTCCGGAACTGAAAGCACGGCTTGCGAAAGCCAGACAGGCGGAAAGACGCATTGGGTTCGTGCCTACCATGGGTTATCTGCACGAAGGTCATTTGTCGTTGATGCGCCGCGCGAAAGCTGAAAACGACCTGGTGGTTGCGAGTATCTTCGTCAACCCGATACAGTTCGGGCCTCAGGAGGATTTCGCCAGTTATCCCCGGGATCTGGCCAGGGATAGCCGGATGGCGGAACAAGCCGGCGTGGATATTCTCTTCGTTCCCGCTGTCGAAGAGATGTACTCGCGGGGCCATGAGAACCTGCTGACATCCGTCGAGGTCTCCCGGGTGTCGCAAGGGCTGTGCGGCGCGTCGCGCCCGGGCCATTTCCGCGGGGTTGCCACGGTTGTGACAAAGTTCTTCCATATCGTCCAGCCCGATACGGCCTATTTCGGGCAGAAGGACGCCCAGCAAGTCGTCGTCATCCGGCGGATGGTCGAGGATCTCAATCTGGATGTCCGCGTTATCGCCGCGCCGATTGTGCGGGAAGCGGACGGTCTGGCAATGTCTTCGCGGAATGTCTATCTAAATCCTGCTGAGCGGCAAGCTGCTCTTGTGCTCAGCAGGTCGCTGGCGCAAGCGGAAAGCCTCCTGCGGGGCGGCGAGCGCAACGGGGCGGCGATCGCCCGCGCGGTCCGCGGAATAATCCTGCAAGAACCGCTGGCCAGTATCGACTATATCGCCGTGGTTAACCCGGATGATCTGGCTGAGTTGCAGACGATCGAAACCTCGGTGCTGGTGGCCCTGGCCGTCCGGATCGGCAAAACCCGGTTGATTGACAACCTGCTCTGGGAAGAGTAACGCGACTGCCGTTTACTATTATATACCCATGGAGTGCCATCCATGAAGGGCCGGGATTTCCGGGAACCGGGCGGCCTGGCGGAAAGGGGGCCCCACAAAGCGGGCCGGGGAGGGTTGACAGATTGTTAACCTAAAAGTTATTATTTAGATAACAATCTGCCAAGAGAAGGGAGTAAACGCGGTGCGTGCTCAAATATTACAGCTGCTGCGGGAAAATTTCGGCCAGTATGTTTCCGGCGAAGACCTTTCCCGCCGCTTGGCTGTTTCCCGGACCGCCGTCTGGAAGCATATCCGGGCTCTCAAAGACGAGGGCTATGAGGTAGAAGGCCATTCGCGCCTGGGTTATCGATTGTTGTCGGTTCCGGACCTCCTGCTGCCGGGAGAAATCGTGCCGGGTATTCGGACCCGGTGGCTCGGCCACGCCGTCTACTACTGCGACGAGGTGGATTCCACCAACAGCCGGGCGAAGAAGCTGGCGGCGGACGGCTGTCCGCACGGGCAGATCGTTATCGCCGAGACGCAGACCGGCGGGCGAGGGCGGCTGGCCCGGGGCTGGTTCTCGCCCTACGCCAGGGGGATATGGCTCTCGGTTGTGCTCAGGCCGCCGTTCAGCCCCCGGGAGGCGCCGAAGTGCACCATGCTGGCCGCCGTGGCCGTTAACCGGGCGATCCGCAAGGTTTCCGGCGTCGCCTGCGGCATCAAGTGGCCCAACGACATTTTGTATGACAATCGTAAAATAGTAGGAATATTGACCGAGATGTCGGCGGAAATCGACGCCATCAATTACGTCGTCATTGGAATGGGGATCAACGTCAATAGCCGGGCGGAGGAGTTTCCCCCTGAACTGGCGAAGGCTGCGACCTCATTGCTGATAGCCGGCGGGCGGCCTGTTTCCCGCAAGGAATTGCTGGCCGCCGTCCTGGGAGAATTGGAAGGATTATACGACAAAACCGTGCTCCAGGGATTTGCTCCGGTGCTTGAGGCCTGGCGCGCCGAGACGGTGACGCTGGGCCGGACTGTGGATGTGTTCAGTTCCGGCCAGACCTTTTCAGGGCTGGCGGTGGACATTGACGATGAGGGAGGGCTGCTGGTCGAAACATCAACGGGGCTCGAAAGAGTCATCGCCGGCGACGTATCGGTCAGGGCCCGGAGAGGGGATAAATAGATGGCGCTTCGTTCGATGCTTCTCGCCGGGGTCTTTGCCGCCCTGATTGCGATCGGATCCCAGGTATATGTGCCGATTGGCCCTGTGCCCCATACCCTTCAAGTCTTCTTTGTCATGCTGACAGGAGTCGTGCTGGGGGGGCGCTGGGGGTTTACAAGTGTCGCGGTGTGGATTCTGCTGGGGGTGTTCGGCCTGCCGGTTTTCACCCAAGGCAAAGCCGGAATCGCCGTTTTGGCCGGCCCGACCGGCGGCTTCCTCATCGGTTTTCTGGCAAGCGCCTTTATCGTCGGCTGGCTGACTGAGCGTTATCCGGCGACTTTCGCCAGAACGGCCGCCTTTATGGTGCTGGGGATGGTCGTCGTCTATGGCCTAGGCTTTGCCGGCTTTATGGCCAGTTTTGCCTATTTCCTCCATAAGCCCATGACCGTGAATACGGCAATGGCGCTGGCGGTGCTGCCCTTCCTGCCTTTTGACATCCTAAAGGCGCTGGCGGCGGCTTACATCGGGGTTAAGGTAAGGCGGGGGCTTTCCGCGGCCGGATACCTTCAACTGAAACAATAATGCTGCGAGAGTGAGGGAGCTTCATGTTACTGGTTTTCGATGTGGGTAACACCAACATCGTCTTTGGGGTTTATGACGAAAAGAATCTCTTGTATCATTGGCGCGTGTCGACCGACCGGCAAAAGACGGCCGACGAATACGGGGTGCTGATCAACAGCCTTTTTCTCCACCGGGGGTTGTCGATGGAGGATATCAACGCCGTTATCATTTCCTCGGTGGTGCCGCCCTTGATTGTTCCGCTGACCCGCATGGTTCAGCGCTACTTCCGGGTCGATCCGCTGGTCGTCGGGCCCGGCATCAAAACCGGCATGTGCATTCGCTATGAAAATCCGCGGGAGGTAGGAGCGGACCGGATTGTCAACGCCATTGCCGCTTATGATAAATTTGGCGGCCCGCTGATTATTATTGATTTTGGCACTGCGACCACTTTTTGCGTCATTGACAAAAACGGCGATTACCTGGGCGGAGCGATCGCTCCGGGGATCGGCATCTCCACCGAGGCTCTGTTCCAGCGGGCGGCGAAGCTGCCGCGGATTGAGCTGGTCAAACCGAAAACGGTAATTTGCCGAAATACCGTCGCCAGTATGCAGTCGGGCATCATTTTCGGTTTTGTGGGACAAGTCGACGAGGTTGTCCGCCGGATGCAGGAAGAACTGGAGTCCGAGGCGCTGGTTATCGCCACCGGAGGCTTGGCGAATCTCATCGCCCAGGAGTCGAAAACCATTAAGGTCGTGGAGCCGTTTCTCACCCTCGAAGGCCTGCGCATTATCTACAGCCGCAATGTCCCGGCGAACGGTTAGACGCCCCGGCCCTTTGTCTGCAGCAAAAACCAGACAAGGGGCTTTTTGGTATCCTGGCGATTCTTTCTTGCCTCTTGCGTTTATAATATAGACTGACGCCTGCCTTGAGCGGGTTGTCCCTGAGAACGGAGTTGTGTCATGCGGATTGGATCAATAACGATTGCTGAACCGGCAGTCATTTTGGCGCCTATGGCCGGAGTGACGGATCTGCCTTTTCGCCTGTTGGCGAAAGAGATGGGGTGCAGTCTGGTATATTCCGAAATGGTCAGCGACAAGGGCCTGATTTATGATAACTGCCACACCGTCAACCTGACCCGGGTTGATGACCGGGAAAGGCCGGTGGCCCTCCAGATTTTCGGCTCCGAACCCGGGTCGATGGCCGCGGCCGCCCGAATTGCCGCCCAGTCCGGTCCGGATATCATCGATATTAATATGGGCTGCCCTACCCCCAAAATTGTAAAAAATGGCGAAGGTTCGGCGCTGATGCGTCAGCCGGAACTGGCCTACCGGATTATGGCCAGTGTGGTCCAGGCGGTGAATCTTCCGGTGACGGTCAAGATTCGCAAGGGCTGGGACGAGGAGTCCGTCAACGCTGTGGAAATGGCGAAGCTCGCGGAAAAGGCGGGCGTTTCCGCCATTGCGGTCCACGGCCGGACCCGGGCGCAATTTTATGCCGGCCAGGCTGACTGGAGCATCATAAGGCAAGTAAAGGAAAGCGTAAGCATTCCGGTGATCGGAAACGGCGATATCCGCTCACCCCTTGACGCCGCCCGAATGTTGACTCAAACAGGCTGCGATGGCATAATGATAGGGCGAGGCGCCCAGGGAAATCCCTGGATATTCCGCCAGATTATAGGATATCTGGCGAAGGGTGAGTTGCTGCCCCCGCCGGATCTGGCGGAACGGCTGACGATACTGCTGAGGCATCTGGACATGCTGATCGCCTGCAAGGGCGACTATATCGCGATTCGCGAGATGCGCCGCCATGCGGCCTGGTATACGAAAGGCCTGCCGCATGCCGCTGAAATCAGGCTTAAACTCAATCAAGCGGAATGCCGGGAGGATTTTGTGCAGATATTGGAGCTCCTCCGGTAAGTCCAAGCGAGGTGGACGCGATGATGCTGGTTTTTCCGGTGGCGAACGGAATTTTGCCCAGGCCGCACGGCGGCCGGATTAACGGCGTTTTTCTCTTTGAACAGGGTGGTCAACTTCTGAATCACATCGGTGTGGGGCGCGATGTGCTGGTTTGTCCCTGGGTGGATGAGGCGCAGGCTTTGTATCCGGTAGGGGTGGTCGCCAGACTGCTCGACCTCGGGGTGCAAAAAGCCGCGGACGCGGCCGGCAATGAATTGACGGTGCTGATGGCGGTCCTTGAAGGGAGGGGGCATGCCCGCTGGCACACGCTGCGGACAGCCGGTCCTCTTGTCGTGTCGCCGGATACCGAACCGATGGCTCTCAAGTCCATGCGCAAGGAATATCCCGTAATCTCCGGCGCGGGCTGGCTGCCGGCCGGCGGCTATACCGAATTTAGGGCGGACAGCGACATTCCGGTCACGATTTACGGAACCGACCTGGAATCGGGACGAGAAGTCAGCATCAGCGCCAACGTCGGCGGGCTGGTTACCCAGGAGCAGGCTCATACGGTGGAGCACGGCATCATCCGGGCGCTGACAACTTACGGCCTGTGTACGCCCCGTACGCTGCTCGGCAGCATGGCGAAGGAAACAAAGGAGCTCAAGCACTCGGTGGAAATGGGCTTCCGGTTGACTATGCCGGAGATTATCGGGCGCACCCGGACCGGCGCTTGCGGCAATCCGCTGACCAGCCTTGCTCAGTTTTATCTTGCCCGGGAATTCGTGGACAACGTAGCGGCAGGGAAATCCTTTGATCAATCCCTGGTTGACGCCAGGCGCAAGGCGATGTCGCAGCTGACGGGCGATCTCAACCTTACCGCCCAGAGAGGTGTGCGGGCCCTGCAGGGGCTGAAGAAGGGCATGGCTCATGATGATACTCCCCTTAAAATTGATATAAGCAAGAAGCTCATCAGCCGGTTTCCGCTGGAACCGTGGGAATAATTTGGAATAAAATGGAATAATTTTCTTGAGGCCTACGGAAAAATATGATAAAATACGTATGTACACAACGTTGTGCACATATACTACGTAGGAGCGATCTACCATGCTGCTACGCGTCGGCGAGAAGATTATCAACCGTCAAAAAATTCATAGGGTAATTGACGAAATCCTGGAGATGCGCAGCCGGGGCATGTCCCAGCAGGAGATTGCCAATCGGATCGGACTGGACCGCACCGTAATTTCGCGTCTCGAAACGTTGGGTGAGGTCCGTAAGGGGGGGCGGATCGCCCTGCTGGGCTTTCCCATTCAGAACATCGAGGAACTGGCCGCCGTGGCGCGACAGGAGGGAGTGGATTACTGTCTTCTCCTGTCGGAGAAGGAACGGTGGGAGTTCGTGCAGAGCAAGAGCGGGATTGAGCTTTTCAACACGATCATGGAGATCATCGGCATTCTCCGGTCCTACGATATTGTCATCATTATTGGCTCCAATATGCGCGTCAAATTGGTAGAAACTATGCTGGACAAGGATGTCATCGGCGTCCAGATCGGCGAGTCGCCCATCAACGTCGATAAGTATGTCAACGTCGAGGATATCCGGTCGATCATCCGGCAACTGCAGTTTTGACCGGGAGGCTCCCATGAAAAGAGTGGTAAGCATCAGCTTAGGGTCATCGAAACGAGACCATAAGGCTGTAGAAAGTTTCGGCGGCCAGACATTTTCCATCGAGCGTGTCGGCACCGACGGCGACCGGCGAAAGGCAATTTCCTTGATCCGCGAACTGGACGGCAAGGTCGACGCCTTCGGCCTGGGCGGAACCGATTTATACATATATGCCGGGAAAAGGCGCTACACGTTCCGGGATTCGGTCCAGATCGCCGCGGCGGCGCAGATCACCCCGATCGTAGACGGAAGCGGGGTCAAGAATACTCTGGAGCGGCGGGTGGTCCGCCTGCTGGAGACGCAGTACCAAATGAGCTTCCGGGGACGAAAGACTCTCGTTGTCTGTGCCGTGGACCGATTCGGTCTGGCGGAAGAACTGGTGGCCGCCGGCGCCGATGCCGTTTTTGGCGATTTGCTCTTCGGACTCGGGTTGCCGGTGCCCATCCGCAGTCCCCGAACGCTGGCCGGCTTGGCGGCTGTTATTGCACCGATCATCACCAAACTGCCGACCAGTTGGTTTTATCCCACCGGCAGCAAGCAGCAGCAGTCTACACCAAGATTTGCACGTTACTTTCAGGAGGCGGATGTCATTGCCGGGGATTTTCACTTCATTCGCCGCTACATGCCGGAGCAGTTGCCGGGAAAAACAATCATCACCAATACGGTAACCCGCGAGGATGAGGAGTACCTCCGGGGACGGGGCGTGGCCACGCTGGTGACCACAACGCCGGAGATGGGCGGACGTTCCTTTGGCACGAATATTTTGGAAGGGATACTGGTTGCTTTGGCCCAGAAACGGCCTGAGGACATGACGACCGGGGATTATTCCCGGCTGCTGGACGAAATAGACGCCCGACCGCGAATTAAGCCGCTCGTATGAACTGTTGAATGTTGAAGGGGGTACGGAAAATGCAACCATTTGCATTTATTGTCCATCCACTAACGGCCCGGGATTTCTGTCGGAAATTTCCTTTCGCCCAGAATTGGTCTGATGGATTTATCGAAGGAATCATGAAGTACATTCCCCCGTTTAAGGTATCCCATATCACCGGCGTGGTCTCACCCCACAGCCGGACGGAAGGCTGGTTTGTCGGCTGCCCTTTGACGTCCCGGCAGATGACGGAGATGCCGGAGGAATACGTCTTGAAAAAGATCATTAAGGCCGGAAAAGTAGCCGAAAAATCCGGGGCAAAGATCGTCGGCCTGGGGGCCTTTACCTCCGTGGTCGGCGACGCCGGGATCACCATTGCGAAGAATCTGAATATCGCGGTTACCTCCGGTAACAGCTATACGGTTGCCACGGCCCTCGAAGGGGCCCGCCAGGCGGCTAAGGTCATGGGGCTGAGTATGGACCGGGCCAATGTCGTCATCCTGGGAGCGACCGGCTCCATCGGGGCGGCCTGCGCCCAGATTCTTTCCCGGGAAGTGCGCTATCTTACGCTGGTGGCCCGAAGTGAAGCCAAACTGGAAAAAGTTGCTACGCAAATTTTTCGTTCAACAGGATTAGCCGTCAAGGTAACGGCAAATACTAAGTCCGCTCTGAGGGCGGCTGATATTGTCATTGCCGTAACCAGTTCGGTCGATACCCTGATTGAGCCCGAGGACTTAAAACCCGGGGCCATTGTATGCGACGTGGCCCGTCCGCGCAATGTCTCGCGCAGTGTGACCGAGGCGCGGGACGATGTGCTTGTTATTGAAGGCGGAGTGGTGGAAGTGCCGGGCGACGTCAAATTCGGCCTGAATTTCGGTTTCCCTCAGGGAACCGCTTACGCCTGCATGGCTGAGACCATGATCCTGGCTCTCGAAGGAAGGATCGAAAATTTCACGATCGGACGCGACCTGACGGTTAAGCAAATTGAGACGATTGACGAGCTTGCGAAAAAGCACGGGTTTAAATTAGCAGGCTTCCGCAGTTTCGAGCGAGCCCTTACGCTGGCTGAGATTGCGACAATCAAAAAGAACAGTGCCGCCAAGGCCGAAGCTTTGAAGGAGGGAATCTGTTAGAAAACATTGACAAATCTTATTTTTAAACCTATAATTTATGCTAAATGAGGGATATATCCCCCTGCAGGATGGTAAAGTGTCAAGTTAGCGCTTGACACTATTTATATTGCCGGGGTGGTATCTGTAATCAATATTTGGCGCTACAGAATAATATAATAAAAAAATCAGAGTTAAACTACCGAAAAAGGGGAGCAGATTTAATGGCTGAGAAGCAAATTATCCTCACGCCCGAAGGTTTGAAGAAGATAGAGCAGAAGCTGGACCACCTGAAATCAGTGCGGCGGCGTGAAGTGGCAGAACGGATCAAACAGGCCATCGAATTCGGTGATATCAGCGAAAACTCCGAGTATGAGGATGCCAAGAACGAACAGGCTTTTATTGAAGGGGAAATTCTTACCCTGGAAAAAATGCTCCGTAACGCCAAACTGATTGATGAAGACGAAATCAGCGCTGATGTTGTGACCCTTGGCTCCACGGTCGTTCTCAAAGACCTTGAAATGGGCGACGAACTGGAGTATACCATCGTTGGCTCGGCGGAGGCCGATCCCACGGAGCTTCGCATTTCCAACGAATCGCCGGTGGGTGAAGCTATTCTGGGCCGCCGGGTGGGCAGCGTCGTAGAAGTCCATGTTCCGGCAGGAACGCTCAAATACGAAATCCTAGACATCAAAGGAGCTTAGGCAACGCGGCAGGTGGAGGAGAACTAATCATGACTGACAATCAAGACCGGGACCTTATTCCTGGGGAAGAATTAAACGAGCTGATGCGGGTTCGGCGGGAAAAGCTGGCGGCCATCGCGGCCCGGGGCATCGAGCCTTTTGGCCGGAAATATCGCGCTACCCATCACGCCAGCGAGATCGTAAATCAATTTGCCGAACTGGAAGGACAGCAAGTGCGGCTGGCGGGACGGGTTATGGCTGTTCGCGGCCATGGCAAGGCCAGCTTTGCCCACTTGATGGACATGTCCGGCAAGATCCAGCTGTACTTCCGTCAAGACGTTCTGGGGGACAATCTCTACGAGACATTTTCTCTTGTTGATATTGGCGATATCGTCGGGGTAGGGGGCGAAGTGTTTCGCACCCAGCGCGGGGAGATCAGCGTAAAGGTGCTGCATTTTGACATCCTGGCCAAATCGCTCAAACCCCTGCCGGAAAAATGGCACGGTCTGAAAGACGTTGAGATGCGCTACCGCCAGCGGTATCTGGACTTGATCGTCAACCCGGAGGTTCGCGATACCTTTGTCCTGCGCAGCCGGATTATTCAGGCGATGCGCCGCTATCTTGACGGGTGCGGCTTCCTGGAAGTGGAGACCCCTGTCCTGCATCCCATCGCCGGCGGCGCTGCGGCCCGTCCGTTCATTACCCACCATAACGCCCTGGATATGAAGCTCTACATGCGGATTGCCCCGGAGCTTTATCTGAAACGGCTTATCGTCGGAGGCTTTGAAAAGGTGTACGAGCTGGGGCGGGTGTTTCGCAACGAAGGGATATCCATCAAGCACAACCCCGAGTTTACCATGATGGAATTGTACCAGGCCTATGCCGACTATGAGGATATCATGAGCCTGACTGAGCAGATTGTGGCGAATGTCGCCCAAACGGTTCTCGGCACAACCAAGATAACCTACCAGGGGCAGGAGATTGATCTGACCCCGCCCTGGAACCGGATTTCGATGCCGGAGGCGATCAAGCAGTACTCCGGCGAAGATTTCAGCGCCGTTAAAACCCTGGAAGAGGCCAGAGCGATCGCCGACCGCCTCGGGGTAAAATATGAACCCAAACAAGGAATCGGCGGCATTCTGAACAACGTGTTCGAGGAAGTAGCCGAGCAGCACCTCATTCAGCCGACCTTTATCACCGGTCATCCGACCGAAATCTCGCCGCTCGCGAAACGCAACAAGGATAATCCCGATATTACCGACCGGTTTGAAGCCTTTATTTTTGCGCGGGAAATTGCCAACGGCTTTTCCGAACTCAATGACCCGATTGATCAGAAGGAACGGTTTGCCGGCCAGGTGGCTCAACGGGAATCGGGCGATGACGAGGCCCACCCGATGGACGAAGACTATGTGAACGCTCTGGAATACGGGCTGCCGCCCACCGGCGGCCTGGGCATCGGTATCGACCGGCTGGTCATGTTTTTGACGGATAACTACTCCATCCGGGATGTTATCCTGTTTCCCCATATGCGTCCCCGAGATTAGAAAAACAGGCGGCCGGAAGATGGTCGCCTGTTTTTGCCGTTTAAGAACGCCGGATGACGAGCTGTCCGCGACGGTAAAGGTTGCATTATCTTTTCGGTATGGTATACAATTTTCGGTAAGGAATGTAGGACACGCCGGCGCGAAACCGGGCTGCCCGGCCGCCGGGCGCTGGAATGTTTCCCGGTCGGGATTGGAATGGAATTTCAATAAACGGAAGGAAAAGGCGGCGAAGAAAAGCGCATCGCAGTGAGCCGGGAAGATTGGCTAGTCGCGATTAGGAGGTAGGGTGTTCATGGATCATAAAGTGCCAAAGTCGGCCGAGGCGTTCGCCGAGGCTAAACAATACATACCCGGCGGGGTGAACAGCCCGGTGCGGTCTTTCCGCAGCGTGGGCGGGACGCCCAGGTTTATCGACCGGGCTGCCGGCAGCAGAATCTATGATGTGGACGGGAATGAATACATTGATTATGTTCTTTCCTGGGGTCCGATGATTTTGGGACATGCCCACCCTGAAGTAGTAGCAGCCGTACGGGAAGCCGCCGGGAGAGGAACGAGCTATGGAGCGCCCACCCGGGTGGAGACCGAACTGGCCAAGCTCATCCAGAAGGCGCTGCCGTCCATGGAGATGATCCGGATGGTCAACTCCGGCACAGAGGCCACGATGAGCGCGCTTCGGCTGGCCCGGGCCTATACCAAACGCAGCCGGATCGTAAAATTCGCCGGATGTTACCATGGCCACCACGACAGCCTGCTGGTCAAGGCCGGCTCGGGGGCGGCGACCTTTGGCGTTCCCGACAGCCCGGGGGTACCCGCAGGCACCACCGAGCATACGTTGACGGTTCCCTACAATGATGAAGCAGCGCTGGCCAGGGTTTTTGAAGAATACAGCGACGATATTGCCGCGGTTATCATCGAGCCGGTTCCGGGAAATATGGGCCTTGTACCGCCCCGGGAAGGATATTTGCAGGCCGTCCGGGATCTGACCGCCCGTTACGGGGCGCTGCTGATCTTTGACGAAGTCATGACCGGCTTCCGGCTGGCCTTGGGAGGCGGGCAGGCCATGTTCGGCATCAGGCCGGATATCACCTGCCTGAGCAAGATCATCGGCGGGGGATTGCCGGTGGGGGCTTACGGCGGCCGGCGGGATATTATGGAGCTTATAGCGCCGCTGGGACCGGTCTACCAAGCCGGCACTTTAAGCGGGAACCCGCTGGCGATGACGGCCGGGGCGACGACCTTACGGCTGCTGCATGAGACGGACGGTTTCTACGCGCGGCTGGCGGAGGCTACCACCCGGATCGCGTCCGGGCTCAAGGCGGCTGCCGGGGAGGCCGGCGTAGCGGTGCAATGTTATTCCCTCGGCGGAATGTTCGGGCTGTTTTTTAGCGGCCAGCCGGTCTATGACTTCCAGAGCGCCCAGCGCTCCGACATCGCCGCCTTCAATATCTATTTTCATGCCATGCTCGACCAAGGAATTTACTTGTCGCCCTCCCAGTTTGAAGCCTGCTTCATGTCCGCCGCTCATACCGAGGCCGACATCGACCGGACCGTCGCGGCCAGCCGGACGGCTTTTGCCAAAGTGGCGGAATATCTCCGGAACCCGCATTAAGGGAACGGCGCCTTGGGCAATCAATGCGGATGTCATAGCGAGGTGATGTAATGGGAAAGAGGACGGAAGACAGACGGGATTTGTCCAATGCAGCAGGATCGCTGGGGTGGAAAATATCCTACGAAAAAATTCTGGAGAACATCAACGAGACGATTTATGTCGTTGATGAAAACGGTATCGTCACCTATTGCAATAAGCGGGCCGAAGATCTTTACGGCATCCAGCGCAGCGACATACTTGGCAAGCATATTGAAAAATTTTTCCCCAACGCCCTGTGCCTCCAGGTCCTGAAAACCGGCCAAAGCTATGAATACGTCGAACATCGCCCCCGGGAGGGAAACTTCGTGCTGATCAGTTCCATTCCGATTCGCGAGGGCGACCGGCTGATCGGGGCGGTATCCATTGACCAGGACATCACCGAAGTCAAGCGCATGAGTTCCGAATTGCAGGAAGCGAAAAGCCGCATCAAATATCTCGAATATATTGAAGAGATGATGAAGAGCGGCAGCGGCGAGAGCGGCTTCGAAAAGATCGTCTATAAAAGCAAGCAGATGTACGACCTGATCTTGCTGGCCAAGCGGGTGGCGGAAAGTGACGCCTCGGTGATGATCATGGGCGAGAGCGGCACCGGCAAGGATTTGTTCGCCCACGCCATCCACCAGGAAAGCGCCCGCCGCGACAGGCCCTATGTGGTCGTTGACTGCAGCGCCATTCCCCCGAGTCTCATGGAAAGCGAGCTTTTCGGCTATGAACCGGGAGCCTTTACCGGCGCGCAACGCAAAGGGAAGGCCGGAAAGTTCGAAGTAGCGGACGGTGGGACGGTTTTCCTCGATGAAATCGGCGAGCTTCCCCTGGAGATGCAATCGAAATTGCTCCGGGTGCTGGAAGGCCGGGAGTTTTACCGGGTCGGCGGCGTCAAGCCCATCAAGGTCGACATAAGGATAATCGCCGCAACCAACCGGGATATGGGGGCGATGCTCAAGAACGGGAGTTTTCGCCAGGATTTGTTTTACCGCCTGAACGTGTTTTCGCTGAATATCCCGCCCCTGCGGGAGCGCCGGGATGATATCCCGATTTTGATCGACTTTTATCTCAAACGCTACTCGGTAATCAATAACAAGCTGATCGACCGGATTGCGCCCGAGGTCATGGCGATGCTGCTGCATTATCATTGGCCGGGCAATGTGCGGGAACTGAAAAACGCTATAGAAAGGCTGGTCATCCTCTCGGAGGACAATGCCATCACCACCGGCCATCTGCCGAGGATTGTCGAAACCATCGGCAACGGGGCGACAGCGACGGATGAGGGGCGGATGGCGACCGAATTTCAGACGTTGCTCAGTCTGGAAGAAGCGGTGATCGCCGCTGAACGGCAGACCATCCTGAACGCCCTCAAAGCCGCAGGAAACAACAAAGCCCAGACCGCTAAACTGCTGGATATCCCGCGGAGCACCCTCTATTACAAGCTGCAAAAACTCAAGCTGCTGGATACGCAATAAAAAGTGTCCAACATTCCGACATGCGTCGGAATGTTGGACACTTTTGTATGTGGGCGGAGTAATGGCCGTCCAGAGCGATTTGAAGGTACTGCCTGGCCAATGTGTCGGAATTCCGACGGATTTTGTCTAACGGGCACAAACCTAGGAAATATCTGATATTCACTATATATTGATGGGCAATAGAAACAATAAATGACTAATTCTGACACTGGAGAACATAGCGGATTTTTGTTCTTTTGCAATGGACTAACCACAACATAAATATCTTAATATAATTTATTCAGAAAATATAATACTAGAAGTGGGTGTTGGCATGGTACTTGCATTATAAGTTACTGAAATCACAAAAGGGGGGTGAAAAGATGAAGAAGCTATATCGGTTTTTATTACAGCAGCACATTGGAGCTCCTGACAGCCCGGTAGTCAAGACGGGAGACCGGGTCGAACGCGGAACGCTGATTGCCGTCCCCACCAAACTCGGTGCCAACATCCACTCCAGTGTAAGCGGCTCTGTCGTAGAAGTGAACGAACGCGAGATCGTAGTCGAAGCGGATGAAAACCAAGACGGCTCGACGGTCGCCATCCAGGCCGACAGCATCATTGACGCAGTAAAAGAAGCAGGTATTGTCGGCATGGGGGGCGCCGGCTTTCCGACCCATGTCAAGCTGAACACCGACCTTCAGGGCGGCGTGGTGATTGCCAACGGAGTAGAGTGTGAACCCCTGCTGAAGCATAACATCAAAGAGATGGAAGAAAACCCGGCCCTGATCATTCGCGGGCTAAAGTACGCCATGCAGGCGACCAAGGCCGCCCGGGGGATTGTCGCGATCAAGGCCAAAAACACCAAAGCAATTGCAGCCGTGCGTGCGGCGATTAACGATGCCAGCATTACCATAGCCGAACTGCCGGATATTTATCCCATGGGGGAAGAACGGGCGATTGTCCGGGAAGTCCTCGGCAAACTGCTGGCCTGTGATCAGCTGCCTTCCGCCGCCGGGGCCGTAATCAGCAACGTTGAGACTTTGTCGCGGATCTGTGAAGCGGTCGAGAGCAAGAAGCCATTTGTGACCAAAAACGTAACCGTGGCCGGAAAACTCAAGTCGGGCCGGGAGTCGGTTGTGTTCATGGATGTGCCGCTTGGAACGCCGATCAAGGACTTGATTGAGGCGGCCGGCGGCATCGACGGCGCTTACGGCGAAATCATCATGGGCGGCCCGTTCACCGGCAAGAGCGTATCGCTGGACAGCGTCGTGACCAAGACGACGGGTGGTATCCTGGTAACTTTGCCGCTGCCGAACGAAAAACGGAAAATGGGCCTCCTGGTTTGCGCCTGCGGGGCAAATGAGGAACGGCTGAGGGAACTGGCTCAGAAAATGGGAGCCCCGGTGGTGGGCGTGGAACGCTGCAAGCAAGTCGTGGATGTGAAAAACGCCATCAAATGCGAAAATCCGGGGAATTGCCCGGGACAAGCAGAAAAGATCATGAAACTCAAAAAGAGTGGCGCCGAAGTCGTGCTTGTCAGCAACTGTAGTGATTGTACCAACACGGTAATGGGCGTCGCGCCAAAGATGAAACTCCCGGTCTATCATCACACCGACCATGTCATGCGGACCGTGGGCCATCGTCTGGTGCGGCGGCTGAAGCCGACAAAATAAGGAATTCAAAGATCGAAGGGGGCGAAATACATGTCGATTACCCAAGAGACAGCAGCTCATCACAAGAATGATCCTGCGGTAGTGTGCTGCCTGACGGAAGCGGGCACTGTAATCAGTCCTGCCGATTTGGAAGATCCGGCTATTTTTCCGGATCTTGAAGACTCCGGCTTGCTGAACCTGCCTGCTAATGTGCTCAAGATCGGACAGATCCTGGGCGCCAAACTGACCAAAACCATTGATGCGTTAACGCCGATTACACCGGATGTGGTAGAAGGCATCCAGGCCATCGAAGAAGCAACTGAAGCTGCTGTTGAGGCCACCGTGGACGACGAGGGCGTCCGGGAAGCCGCGCCGGTTGCAACTGCCGCGCCGGTAGCTCAGGTGGGCGAGCCTTCCGTCGTCGCCGGCGGAATGGTAAAAATCCGCATCGAAGAAGCCAAAGGAATCAACCTGGAGTTCCCGACCGTTGTCATGAGCGGCGGCGCTCCTGCGGCCGCCCAGGCTGAAGCGCCTGCCGCCCAGCCGGCTGGTGCCGTTGCCGCTGTTGAAGCCGCTCCGGCTGTCAAGGTTGAGGACAAGGTCCGCCGTACGCTCAACATCCGGGAGTTTGCCGTTAAGAAAGTGGAACTTGGCGAAACTACCAGCTTTGAAAACGGCGTGCTGACCATCCGCAAGGCCCTGTGCGAAGAAGCTCTCAAAGCCGATCCGCTGGTCAAAAAGATTGAAATGGACTTTGTGACCCCGGATAACAAGCACGTGTACTCTCCCACCATCATGGACTGCATGCCGATCGCCGCCAAGGTGGAAGGCTCGCTGGGCGAAGGCGTCACCCACGCTCTGACCGGCGTAGTCGTAATTCTCACCGGTGTCGATGAAAGCGGCCTGCAGGTTCACGAATTCGGTTCCTGCGAAGGCCACATGGACGAGAAAATCCGCTATGGCCGTCCCGGCACCCCGGATGAAGGCGACATCATGATTCGCGTCATGACCACCATCGCCGCCGGTTGCGGCATGGAACGCCGCGGGCCATACGCCGCCCATAAAGTGTGCGACATTATCCTCCAGGAAGTCCGCGAAGTTCTCAAAAAAGTCCCGGCTGAGCAGGCCGTCAACACCATCGAGCACAAGGACGTCACCCGCCTGGGCCGGCCCCGTGTGGTGCTGGTCAAGGAAATTATGGGTCAAGGCGCGATGCATGACAACGTCATCCTGCCGACCGAGCCGGCCGGCGTATTTGGAGGCCGTCCCAACGTCGACCTGGGCAACGTGCCGGTGGTGCTTTCCCCGAACGAAGTCCGCGACGGCGGTATCCATGCCCTGACTTGCATCGGACCCGCCTCCAAGGAGAACACCCGTCATTACTTCCGGGAGCCGCTGGTTAGCCTGATGGCTAACGACGAAGAGATCAACCTGGTGGGTGTAGTGTTCGTAGGCAGCCCGCAGATCAATGACGAAAAAAACTATGTTTGCGGCCGGGTAGGCGCAATCGTGGAAGCTCTTGGCGTTGACGGTGCCATTGTAACGACGGAAGGCTTCGGCAACAACCACATCGATTTTGCCGGCCACATCGAGCAAATCGGCAAGCGCGGCGTATCGGTCGTCGGCGTGACCTACTCCGCTTATCAGGGCGCCCTGGTAGTTGGCAACAAGTACATGGACGCCATGATTGACCTCAATAAAGACTCCAATGGTTTCGAATCCGAGGTTCTCGGCGATAACACGCTTTGCCCGTGGGATGCCGAACGCGCGCTCCGGATGCTGAAAACCAAGATGGCCGGCGAAGAGATCAAAGCTCCCGGCCGTAAATGGGACCAATCTGTAATCGAGGCCAACCAGAAGCTGGTTGACGCTGCGAAGTAATGGAAATCGATCTTACGCCTCGCCTCATGAAGGGCAAGATTGTCGAAGTTACCGACGTTGGCGTTAAGATAACCTTTTCCGGACGGCTTGGCGTGCTGAGCGTCCCGCTGCGGATGGTGTTTACCGACAAACCGCTGGCCGTAGACGACGACGTGGAGCTCTATATCAGCTATATCCAAGTCGTAAATAAACCCAAAGAATAATCAGCACAAAGGAGGTAGTAATTATGAAGCTTTCGGTAGTTAAAGGCTTGCAGTCCGAGATCTTCGTTCCGATTACGCCGCCCGCCGTTTGGACTGCAATGTCCAAACCGGTCAAGGAGTGCCGGGTAGCCTTCCTGACCGCCGGTGGCGTACATCTCAAATCCCAGAAACCGTTTGCTCTTGCCGGCGACTTCTCGTTCCGCGAGATTCCGAGCGACACCCACGCCGACGAACTCATGGTTACCCACGGGGGTTATGATAACGGCGACGTAAACAAGGACATCAACGCCATGATGCCGATCGACCGGCTTCGCGAACTCGCCGCGGAAGGAGTCATCGGCGAGGTGTCTCCCCGCCTGATCGGCTTCATGGGCGGCGGCGGCAACGTCAAAAAGTTCGAAGACGAAACCGGCCCCGATATTGCAAAAGTTCTTAAGGAAGATAAGGTAGACATCGCTCTCCTTACCGCTGGCTGAGGCACTTGCCACCGCTCTGCCGTGATTGTGCAGAGAGCAATTGAGGCCGCAGGAATTCCGACGATCATTATCGCTGCGTTGCCTCCGGTAGCCAAGCAACAAGGTTCGCCCCGGGTGTCCGCACCGTTGGTGCCGATGGGCGCCAACGTCGGCGAACCGCATAACGTCGCCATGCAAACCGGCGTGTTGAAAGATACGCTCAAAGCGCTGGAGACCATCGATTCCTTTGGCAAGATCGTACCGCTGCCTTACGAATACAAAGCGAAAGTTTAATTCTGGACACAAACTGGTGAGGAATACCCCGCCGCCGCGTGCGGCGGCGGGGTATTCTGCAGTGGGGTGAGCGTTTGTTTAAACTGACGGTGTCGCAAGCCAAGGGTGTTTCCCTTGAAGTGCCGGAAAAGCTGATCGAAGCCATGAAGAAGCCGCAGGCCGCACCGCCTGTCAAGATGTTGTCTCCCGACAAGACATCATCTGTCTTCAGGGTACTGAAAATTCGAAACTTTCAGGCCAAAAAAGCGATTTTTGGCGCTAAAACCGAATTTGCGGCCGATACGCTGGTGGTTGATCCCCAACTGGCGGAAGCGGCGCTTGAGGTCAACCCGCTGGTCAAAAAAATCGCCATGGACATTATTGAGCCGCACCAACGTCATGTTCCCACCAATACCATCATGGACATCATGCCGATCCTCACTAAGGTCAACGGGGGGCTTGGCGAAGGAATCACCAATTATCTGAATGGTATCGTGGTTATTCTGACCGGCACCGACGAGAAGGGGAAGCAGATCGCGGAGTTCGGTTCCTCCCACGGCATCCTGGATGAAAAGATCAAGTTCGGTATGCCCGGAACCCCGGACGCCAAAGACATTATCCTTCGAATCGACGTAGTCATCGAGGCAGGCACCGGGATGGAGCGGAGAGGTCCGCTGGCCGCCCATCAGGCCTGTGATTTCATTCTCGACCACATCCGCGAAGCGTTGGCTGGCTTGCCCGAACAACTGGCGACCAGCACCGATGTTTTTGAGGACGTGAAGCGCCCTGGCAAGCCGCGGATATTGGTAATCAAAGAAGTGGGCGGACAGGGAGCCATGCACGAAAAGCTTCTGCTGCCTGCCGAGCCGGGCGGGGTGCGCGGAGCGAGGTCGATCATCGATTTGGGGAACGTGCCGGTTATCCTGTCACCCAACGAGATTAAAGACGGAGCCATTCATTCCGTAACGTAGGAGTTGATAACATGGGTGTCGGACCGTCGACCAAGGAAACCACCCTTCACCATTTTCGGGACCCGATGGTAGAAATAACCCGCAAGGATGACAGTCTGGATTTCGTGGGGGTTGCCGTAGTGGGCAGCCCCCAGGATAACAGCGAGAAGCATTACGTTGCCAGACGGATTGGCGTCCTGGCGGAAGCGCTCGGCGTCGACGGGGTACTGATTTATGCCGAAGGTTTCGGCAATCAGCACGTCGATTTCGCTGCCCATATGGAAGAACTGGGCAAGCGGGGAATTCCGGCGGTTGGTCTTACCTTTACGGCCAATGGACTCGTGGTGGAAAACGAATACATGGATGACGTCTTTGACCTGGATAAAGCCGGACAGGCCATGGAGACGGAAGTGGTGGAACAAAACGCGGCAAACGCGGTCGATGTCGTAAAGGCTCTCAAGGTATTGAAAACAAGAATTTCAACGAAACGGAGGCGGTAACTATGAGATTCACACGTACTCTTATGGCCATTGATTCCCACACAATGGGTGAACCCACCCGCATTATTGTCGGAGGGGTGCCGCATGTTCCCGGAAAAACCATGGCGGATAAACGGGCTTATCTGGAAGAAAAGATGGATCATGTTCGCACCGCCATCATGCACGAACCGCGCGGACACCGGGATATGTTCGGTTCCATTCTGACCAGCCCCGTCAATGACGATGCGGATTTCGGCATCGTGTTCATGGATGGCGGCGGATACCTCAACATGTGCGGACATGGTTCGATCGGCGCCGTGACGGTTGCAATCGAGACCGGAATCGTGCCGGCGGTTGAACCTGAAACCAATGTTACCTTTGATGCTCCGGCCGGCCTCATCAAAGCTAGAGCAGCAGTGGAGAAAGGAGTGGTCAAGTCAGTTACGATTCGCAATGTCCCGGCCTTCCTGTACAAAGAAGATGTCACCGTCGATGTTCCCGGGCTTGGCAAAATCAAAATGGACATTTCTTTCGGCGGCAGCTTCTTCGCTCTTGTTGATGTCAAAGAATTAGGACTTAAGGTTTGCCCGGCAAATGTCGATCAATTAGTTAAAGCCGGTATGGCGATTCGTGACGCCGCGAACGAACAGATTCACATCGAGCATCCCGAATTGAAGCACATCACGACCATCGACCTTGTCGAGATCTATGACCAGCCGACTCATCCCGAAGCCCACTACAAAAACGTGGTTATCTTCGGCGACGGCCAGGCTGACCGGTCGCCGTGCGGAACCGGGACAAGCGCTAAAATGGCGACTCTTTATGCAAAGAGGAAATTGGCGCTTAATCAAGAATTTGTCTATGAGAGTATCATTGGGACCTTGTTCAGGGGCAAACTTGTTGACACAGCCAAAGTTGGCGAATTCGCGGCTGTAGTGCCTGAGATCACGGGCAGCGCGTATATCACCGGCTTCAATCAGTTTGTCATCGACCCCAACGACCCCGTAAAGCATGGATTTACCCTCGGTTAATTTTTAACCACATTGTGAAAAAAACAACATAACAGGAGGAGAGACAATGTCCATTATCACGGCTGTACAAGGCGCGCTGAGTCTGCTTACCCTCTGGTTTGCCGCAGTGTTCTTTTCCCATGCCAACAAGAACAAGGACAAAATGTCTGATGCCAGTTGGGGAACCTTGTCGGTAGTCGGCTTCATCACCAACTTCTTCGATACGCTCGGCATCGGCAGCTTTGCGCCTACAACCGCTCTTTTCCGGGCCTTCAAACTGGTTCCCGACCGGCTGATTCCCGGCACGCTGAACGTCAGCATGACCATTCCCGTCGTATTCGAAGCTCTGATTTTTATGACGGTTATTCAAGTCGATCCCTTCACCCTGATTGCTTTGGTCGCTGCCGCGATAGTCGGCGCGGTATTCGGCGCGGGCGTTGTCTCCCATCTGCCGGAGAAAAAGATTCGGATCGGCATGGGCGTTGCCTTGATTATCGTAGCCTTCACCTTTGTGGCCGGTCTGCTGAAGTGGATGCCGATTGGCGGCGAGGCGATTGCCCTTAACGGCGCCGCTCTCGCGATTGGCGTCGTCGGCAACCTTATTTTCGGCGCCCTGATGACGATCGGCGTCGGTCTTTATGCTCCTTGCATGGCTATGGTGTATGCCCTCGGCATGAGTCCGAAAGTCGCTTTCCCGATCATGATGGCCTCCTGCGCCTTCCTGATGCCTGCAGCCAGCATGAAGTTCGTCAAAGAATTCGCCTATGATATCAAAGCCTCTATCGCCGTCACCATCGGCGGTTCAATCGGCGTATTCATCGCCGCCTACATCGTAAAAGAACTGCCGCTGGATATTCTCAAATGGGTTGTCGTAGTTGTTTGCATCTACACCGGCATCACTCTGCTCCGTGCCGGCCTGAAGAGTCCTGATACAAAACCTGTCGTAGAAAAGGCTTAAGATGGTGCTGAAATGGGCGGCGTTATTTAACGTCGCCCATTTTCATAGTTGTATCATTGTTTATATTATATGATCGGATATACATATAACTGTATTGTCAAAGGGGGATTAAACGAATGACCCAAGATGCATCCGCAATTTTGAATGGATACCGGGATTCTTTGCCGACCATCCAAGGACTATTTACCGATGATGTAAGTATTATGCTGGCGGATCAGAAATGCTTTTTGGCCTATCTCCCCAGCAAGAAGCAGGATCTCCACATCAAGCCCGGCGATCCGTTGAAATCCGGCACGGCAATGGTTCAGGCCATGCAGGAAAAGCACCGCGTTGTAATTCGCGGGGACAAAGCCGTCTATGGGGAGGCCTTCATCGCCGTAGCCATGCCGCTTTTCGACGCCATGGGCGAAGTCGTCGGCGCCCTGTGTGTGGACTCCACCACGGAACGGCAGGATATGCTGAAAGAAATGGCGGATAAGCTGGCGGACAGCATCAGCGTCGTCGCCAGCACCACCGAGGAAATATCCGCCCAAACCGAAGAAACCGCCGCTGTAAGCCGGCTGCTTGCCCAGAAGACGCTGGACTCCCAGAAGAAAATTCAAGAAACCGACCAGGTTCTGGGGTTGATCAAGAGCGTGGCGTCGCAGACCAACCTTTTGGGTCTGAATGCCGCTATCGAGGCCGCCAGAGTCGGCGAGCAAGGGCGCGGTTTCGGCGTAGTAGCCGAGGAAATCCGCAACCTGGCCGCCAACAGCGCCGATTCCGTCAAAAAAATTGAGGATATCATCAAAGGGGTTCAGACCGGAAGTATTGAAATCCATAGCCAAATGAACCAGGTGGATAGTGTTATTGCCCAGATCGCCCAAGCCATTACCAACGTGGCCGGCGCTATTCAGCAAATAAGCGGCATGGCCCATCAGCTCGAAGACCTGGCTCAGAAAGAGACGGAGTAACCAAGCCATTCATAAGGGGTAACGGACAAGAAACCAGGTTTTCGTGAACGGAGGAAGATCGACGTGCTTTTGCTATCGAAAAAAGAAATGCAATCGGTATTTTCCATGAAAGATGCCGTGCAAGCCGCCAAAGAAGCATTTGTTGTTTACTCGGCCGGAAAAGCAAATATTCCGCTCCGGATCAATCTGGATGTTGCGAAGCATCACGGCCAAACCCTGTTTATGCCGGGCTATATTGAAGAAATTAATTGCTCCGGCCTTAAGGTTGTATCGGTTTTTCCCGGGAACGCGGCGAAAGGCCGGCCGACAACCCCGGCCACCATGCTGGTGGTGAGCGGGGAAACCGGTGAAGTGGCGGCAATCTTAGACGGAACCTATCTCACCCAACTCCGGACCGGCGCGGTAGCCGGGGCGGCAACCGACCTGCTGGCCCGGAAGGATGCTTCCGCCGGAGCCCTCATTGGAACGGGCGGGCAGGCGGCAGCCCAATTGGAAGCTATGCTTACAGTAAGAAATTTGACAACAGTAAAAGTGTTTAGCTTAAACGCCGAGCACGGGAAACAGTTTGTTGATAGAATGCAAATCGAACTCGCCTGTTACGGGGCGGCGATCAGTCTGGCCGGCACCGCGGCTGAAGCCATTGCGGGGGCTGATATCATCACGACTGTCACTACAGCGAAATCTCCGACATTTGATGGCCGGCTTGTAAAGCCAGGCGCCCACATCAATGCCGTTGGCTCCTATACACCCCAAATGCAGGAACTGGACGAGTATATTCTGGTTCATGCCGATAAGTTCTTTGTCGATGCTAAGGAAGCAGCGGTGGAGGAAACCGGAGATATCATCATTCCATTGCGTAAGGGCATTATCAATGAAGGCCGCATAGCGGGAGAAATCGGCCAACTCCTTCAGGGGCAGGTCGCCGGGCGGCAAAATGCTGCGGAAATTACGGTTTTTAAAACCGTCGGCCTTGCCGTGTTCGACATTATGACCGCCAAACGCATTTTGGATAAAGCCTTGGAAGCCAAAGTCGGCACTGCCGTTTCCTTCAATTAGACCTTGCATACGAAGTTGCAAGCCGGACATGTGGATGTGTCCGGCTAACAATGTTTTCGAAATTGGCTTCTACCGAGAAGCAAGAAGGTAGGCACACCGTGCCTTTCCTTGTATATTCGTAATTGCGGCACCGTTACTACGCTATCAGAAGATTAGCGGTATCGAAACCGGAATGAGGGAGCGCGTGGATCACGCGCTCCCTCATTTCACCTTTCAAGCTGCCTTGACATCAACCGGTCGCTGTGGTATCATATTTACTGCGTCGCACATGGAATAAAGCGGCAGAGAAAAAACCAGAAAGTGGCTATTGACATGGGGTTAAGCCCTGTGGTAATATAACAAAGTCGCCAGTTGCGAAATTGGATGAAACATCCAACACGAGCCAAGCGACAAATGCCAGAAACTGATAGTTGACAACAATCGCAAGACTGTTGTAACATAAGCATCCGTCGCTAAAAAAAAGCAGCGGCAAGTGTTCTCTGAAAACTGAACAATGTAGGTAAGGAAAAGCCAGATGAGCAGGTTGGAGCCGGAAGGCGCCAAC
>DLGF01000004.1 GCA_002482545.1 Sporomusaceae bacterium UBA7701 | reverse complement strand
CTTTCCCGCCTGGGCCTGGATGCGGCGGCCGTACCGCTGGCCGGGGCCGGCATGGTCAGCATGGTCGGCGGGGTCGCGGCGGTCGGGGCGGCGGCGCGGGAGGGCGCTCTGGCGCCGTCCGGCGTGGTGCCGCTGCTGCTCTTGATTTCGATTCTGCATAACTGCTATGATCTGTTTGCGTCGTCCCTGCCGCGAACGATCGGGGTGTTTGGCCGCCGGCTGGGGGTCAAGGTCGCGCTGGCCAGCTTCGCGGTAACCCAGGCGGTGATGCTCATAGCCTTGCTGGCGGCAACCATATAAGCAGACCCGGCGCATCGCCGGGTTTTCCTATTCATTCCGCCGCGCTGACTTTTTGCCGGGCCAGGATGACCAGCAAAGCGCCCGACAGGACGGCGGCGCCGCCGATCAGCTGCGCCGGGGAGAGGCGTTCGGCGAAGAGCAGCGCGGAAAAGGCGATGGTGACGATCGGCTCGATCATGCAAAGCACCGAAGCCTTGGTGGAGCCGATCAGTTCGATGCTTTTGAGCAGGAAGACCATGGCCATGAGGGTGGAAAACAGCGAAACGCCGATGACCGAGCCCCAGGCCCTGGCCGTCAGAACGAGGTCCAGGCCTCCTCCGGCCAGCCCCGCCAGCAAAAAGGCCGCCGCTGCGAACAAGGCGATAAAGGCGAAGGCGACAACCGGGGAAATCTCCCGGATGGCCCGGCCGCTGGCCGCCAGGTAGGCGGCGTAGAGAACCGCCGCCCCGAACGCGAACCCGACACCGGTGGCGTCGACTCCGGCGGGAGAGGCGCCCAGCGCCAGGGTCAGCCCGGCGGCGGACAGGAGTATCGCGGCGATGACTTTGCCTTCGAGGCGGACTTTATCGAAAATCAGGGCGAAAAGGGCGACGAAGATGGGACAGGCGTATAGGATGAGTACGGCCAGCGAGGCGGGGATATATTTTACCGCGGAAAAATAAAGCCAGGCCTGGGCGGAATAGATGAGCCCCCCCAGCAGGAAAAGAAAGGAAAGCTGCCGGCGGTCCACCCTGGGGAAAGAACCCCGCAGGCCCAGATAGGCGAACATGGCGAGCGCCGCCAGGAAAAAACGCAGAAAGAGCAGCGTGACGACGCTGACGCCTTCCTGATAGACGGCGAGGGCGAAAATCGGCATGAGGCCGAAGCCGCAGGCGGCGAGCAAGGCGAGAATGCCGCCGCTGTGATACTGGTTCAAGCAATCACCAACCTTTTATCTTTTTCCTTTTTCCCGGGCAATCCGCAGCAATTGTTCGGTCTTATCCCGGGGCGGGGTATGAAGCGTTGCCCGGCGGGCCAGCGCGATGGCCGCCGTGGGGCAGGCCCCCACGCAGGCGCCGCAGCCCAGGCAGCGGTCCTTATCCGGCGAGGCCTTACCGTCCGCAAGGGTGATGGCCCGGACCTGGCAGCGGCCGACGCAGGCTCCGCACCCCGTGCAGGCGTCCGGCGCTATGCGGGCCAGAAAATTGCTGGGCTGGACCGCAGGGATGCCCTGTTCGTTGATGACCCGGAGGGCGCCGCAGCAACAGCCGCAGCAATGGCAGACAAAGGCCGGGGCGTTTCGGACATTGTCTGCCAGGTGAACGAGGCCCAGAGCCTCGGTCCTGTCAAGCACCCGCAGCAGTTCATCGGCGGACGCCGGGCGGGCGAAGCCTTTGCGGATCAGCCATTCCGCCGCCGCCCCCAGCGACGTGCAGACATCGTCGACCGGAGCGTCGCAGGCTGTGCCGCGGTGCAGGGCCTGATGGCGGCAATAGCACATGGTGAGCGCCCCCTGGCCGGCGTCGCGGATCATGGCGGAAGCTTTCTCGTAGTCCAGGACCTCGGTGACGACATCGCCGGGGATGGCGCTCTCGTAAGCCCAGGTCTGGAACAGTTTGGTGTCGGCGCCGAAGAATTCCCCGGCGACGCCCCGTTCGTGGAGATAGAGCTCGAAAAGTTCGGCCAGTTCGGGGAGCGGAAGCTGATCGGTGACGCGCATGAAGGTGTACTCAAAAAAGCCGATGACCAGCGGGGTGAGGGAATATAGCGTCTTATCCCGGCGGGGAATGTCGATGATCAGCCCCTTCCCCGCCATGGCGGCCAGGCCGGCGGAGAGCTCCGCCTCCGGCAACCCGGTCAGACGGGCCAGCTTGTCCAGGGTCGTGAACCCGGTCGGGAACTGGCTTCCAATGGCCGCCTCCTTCTCGGTGTAAAGAATTTGCAGGATGCGGATCAGCGTAGTGTTCAGCGGCGCGCCGACCGGATTTTGGGCGAGGCGTCCGGCGAGCGCCAGGAATACCTCGTTTTTGCCGGCTCCCAGATGGCCCATGCTAATTCCTCCTTATTTTATCCGCCCGATGGATAGCTGAATGCGGTAATTGCCAAACCGCAGAACCTGTTCCAACAACTGGTTCAAGTCTTCCTGGGTGGCAAGCTCGGCGCTGAACCAGTAGCAGCCGTCGCCGCCGATCCGGTGAGCCTCGGTGATCCGGCTCTCTCCGGCCAGGAAGCGCTGAAAGGCGCTGTGGTCGGAGCTGGCCATGAACACGGTGACAAAAGCCCGGAGAGGTTTCCCCAGTTTGCCGGAATCCACGCGGAGGGTGAAGGCCTCGATGACGCCCCGGTCGAGCATGGCCTGCACCCTGGCGGCCACCGCCTGGCCGGTGAGATGGACGGTTTCGCCGATCTCCTTCCACTGGCGGCGGGAGTTTTCTTTCAGGAGAGCCAGAATGGCTTTGTCGGTGTGGTCGATCATGGGCAATTTCCTTTCATCATGGAATCCCGACAGGAAAAACAGTTACGCCGGGCCATGCCTTTCGCGCTCGGTTTGGTTTACAATGGTGGTGAGATTATTTTTCAGGAGGTTGCGCATTATGGAACTGCGCCTAATTCGGCATGCGACGCTCGTCCTCACCCTCGGAGGAGTCAGGCTGCTGGTCGATCCTATGCTGAGCCCCGCCGGAGCGATGGCTCCCATTGACAATTCCGCAAACCCCCGGCGGAATCCTCTCGTCGACCTGCCGGTTGCCGAAAGTCAGTTATATTCGGTCGACGCCGTGCTGCTGACCCATACCCACCGGGATCACTTCGACGCGGCGGCGGCGGAGCGGCTGCCGAAAGACCTGCCGGTATTCTGCCAGAGCGAGGATGAGGAAAAGCTTCGCGGATTGGGGTTCAAACAAGTGACGGCCGTGGCGGATACGGCCATGTTCCAGGGCCTTGCCCTGACCCGGACGGGCGGCCGGCATGGGACCGGGGCGATCGGCGCGCAAATGGCCCCGGTGTCCGGATACGTCCTGCGGCGCCAGGGCGAGCCCGTCCTTTACCTGGCCGGCGATACCGTCTGGTGTCCGGAAGTGGAGGCCGCCCTCGCCGTCCACCGGCCGGAGGTGGTCGTCCTCTTTGCCGGGGCGGCGCAGTTTTTGACCGGCGATCCCATCACCATGACCGCCGACGACGTGGCCCGGGTATGCCGGAAAGCGCCGCAGGCCCGCGTGGTCGCCGTGCATATGGAGGTCTTCAACCATTGCTTTCTGACCCGCGGCCTGCTCCACGACGCCATGACCGGACAGGGCCTGGCGGGGCGGGTGCACATCCCGGCCGACGGCGAGCTGCTCCGGTTCTGATCCGGAGCGCAGGGTCCGTCGACCCGGCCGGTCATTGCCGGTTGCCGCTGCGGGCCGTTGGGGTTATAATTGAACCAGGGACATCCCAATACATTTAGGAGATAATTGATGGCCAAACGCAGCGGACGAGGAGCCGGAAAAGGCAAACTGATCATATTCATGCTTGTGGCCGTGGCAGCCCTGGCGCTCTACTGGAACGTATCGGACAAGGCGTCGAAGGAAACCCAGGCCCCGCAGCATTTGTACGACCTGGAAAAGACCGGGGCCGGAGCGGTCGCCGATTACACCGCGACGGCCAGGCGGCTCCATGCCGCGGTGGACAGCGGTTTGTCCGGCGGCAAGTTCAATGCCCAGACCGTTCAGGAGACCAGCCGGGAGGTGCCCCGCCAGGCAGTGGAAGGGATGATTCGCTGGCATGCCCGTCAACTGCTCGTCACCTTGCCGGAGGAAGTGAAGCAGGAAACGGTGGAACAGGCCCTGGCCGGTCCGGTGAAAAACAACGGCGGGGATATCCTGGGCTCGCAGCCCGACACCTTTCAGGGCGCTCCGGTGGTGCGGATCGACGTGGGGGTGCGCGATACGCTGGAAGGCGACGCCCTTACCCTGATCACCGACCGCATTTACCTCGCCCGACAGAGCAGGGCCGCTCCGCCCGCACCCAAGCCGCCGGCCGGCTCGGGCCAGATGGCGATCATTATCGACGACTTCGGCTACAGTTCCGCGCCCATCAACGCCTTTGCCGCCATCCAGCGGCCGCTGACCTTCGCGGTCATCCCCTATCGCCAGTTCAGCAATGAAGCGGCGTCCCGGGGGCTTAGCTCCGGCCATCAGGTCATTCTTCACCTGCCCCTGGAGCCGGTGACGGCGGCGGAACAATCGGAACCGACGACGGTGACGACGGCGATGAGCGACCAGGAAATTCAGCAGACGGTGGCCAAGGCGATCCAGGCTGTGCCCGGCATTATCGGCGTGAATAATCATCAGGGGTCCAAGGCGACCGCCGACAAACGGGTGATGCGGACGGTCCTGGGAACTGTGAAAAGCTATAATCTGTTTTTTGTCGACAGCCGGACCAGCAGCCAGTCGGTGGCCTTTGACCTGTCCCGCCAGATGGGGCTCCGGACCGGCGAGAACGAGCTGTTTCTGGATAACAGCAACGACGTCGGGTATATAAAAGGGCGGCTGCGCACCGCCATGCAGATGGCCCTGAAGCACGGCAGCGTGACGGTCATCGGGCATGCGCGGATGAACACGGCCGCCGCCGTCCGGGAGATGATCCCCGAGCTGGAAGCGGCCGGGATAAAGCTGGTATTTGCATCCCAACTGGCAAAATAAAGAAACTGGGCCGGAATGACGATAAAACCCCTGTTGCCGCGAGCAACAGGGGTTTTGGCTATTTCTTCCGCCAGAATTCATGGTGTTTTTCCTTCATCGACGGGCGGGACAGCGGCGCCGGCCAAAGCTCCGTCGCCGGACTTTCCCGCATGGCGGCCGCCAGATGGGAAAAGACATGCTTGTTGGTTTGGCCCCATTCCCTGATCATGTCCTTCGCTTCCTGCCGCTTGGTTTTGCCGTCCAGCGGACAGGGGCTGGGCAGCGGGGTAAAACCGTGAAGCCGGGGGGTGATCCGCAGTTCCTTTTCCCGGAAATAGACGAGGGGGCGGATGACGGTAAGGCCGGTCCGGTCAAGATGGGTTTTGGGGAGGAAAGTCTTGAGCTGTCCGGTATACAGGAGTCCCATCAGAAAGGTCTCCACCGCGTCGTCGTGGTGGTGGGCATAGGCGATTTTGTTGAAGCCGTGGTCCACGGCGAAATGATTGATGACGGCGCGGCGAAAATAGGAGCAGACGAAACAGGGATCCTTGCCGTTGTTATTTTCGATGGCGGCGGCGATGTTGGCCCGGGTGGCGTGGAAGGCGACGCCCAGACCGGCGCAGAAGCCGGCCAGAGGCGCGGTATCGAAATCGGCGGTGAACATGGGATCGAGGGTGATGGCCGCCACTTCGAAGGGCCGCGGGCTATGCCGGCGGATGATCGACAGGGCGTAGGTCAAAAAGAGGCTGTCCTTGCCGCCGGAGAGGCCGACCAGGATTTTGTCGTTTTCCTGGATGAGGTCGAATTCAATGATCGCCCGCCAGAGGCGGCTGAAATAGTGCTGCGGCAAATGGTGCTGCATGGTCCACCTCGCAAAGAAATGCTTTCCCAGAACCTATTATAAGGCCTGGAGGCAATTTTTCCAGCCCTAATTTTGGGCCTCGGCCGCCAGTATTTTGCCTTCGGCGAGCGAATCCCAGTATTTTTTCGGCAGAAAACGCTGGGCGAGAGCGAGGTTTTTGCGGGAGGCGATGTACTGCGAGCGATAGTATTGTTCCCAGGTGGCGGCGAAAGGATCCTCATCCACATAGCGCTGGTATTCGGCGGACGGGACGGGGAACAGTTGCCCCCGCTCCAGGGCCAGCCCGCCGGCCGGCAGGAGGAAGACCAGACGGGAATGGGGGTACCGGGGAGCAAACACCCGCAAGATCAGGTCGGCGGTATCGTGAAATAATTTGGGCCGGGCGACCAGGGTATCCTCCCCGGCCGGATGGAAGCGGACAAAGCCGGTCATCTTATGGACCTCGTGGCCGACGGCCCGGTAACGGGACAGGAACAGGCGGCTGATGTCGCCGATCCCGCTGAAGGCGTAGGCGGGACCGTGCAGGAGAGCCTCCTCGATGGCCGCGAAGGCCACCGTCGCCCGGTCGGGGGAGGAGTAGCGCAGGTTGGCGGCCACCAGGCGGCGAAGCGTCCTGCCGGGGGTGTCCTGAAGCCACTGGGCCTGGATGTTCCGGGCCGCCAGGCCGGCCAGCAGCGGCGGCATCGCCGCCTGGTCGGCGTCCTGCCCGGCGGTGTGGCCGAACAGGCCCAAATCGCCTTCCGCGCCTTTCAGGCAGGGCAGGTCATCGGCGAGCAGGGCCAGCAGCACCGCCTTAACGATGGCCGCCGGCGTCGGCGAACACAAGATCACGGTCATCCCCCCATAGGCTGAGCTGCTGGAAGACCCGGCGCTCCGGACGGGTCAGGAAGCGGCGCTGGCCGTAGTACCTGCCGTTCACGGTGATGAACGACAGGGCGCGTTTCAGCACCACTCCGGCGTTTTTCAGCTCGGCATATTCGGCGAAGCGGTGACTGCGGCGCACCGCCACGATGCGGGCGGCGGACTGGGGACCGATGCCCGGGACGCGGAGCAGGGAAGCATAGGAAGCGCAATTGATCTCCAGCGGAAAAAGCTCGGGATGGTGAAGGGCGTAGGCCAGCTTCGGGTCCAGTTCGAGATCGAGGGCGCCGGCGGGGTTAAATACCAGGTCGCTTAGGGCAAAACCGTACAGGCGCATCAGGAAATCCGACTGATACAGGCGGTTTTCCCGCAGCAGCGGCGTTGCCGGCAGATGATCGAGCGGGGTTTTGGCCACCGGCTGAAAGGCGCTGAAATAGGCGCGTTTCAGGCCATAGGCCTTATAAAGGGTATCGGTGGAGGACAGGATGTCCCGGTCGCTTTCCGCCGCCGCGCCGACGATGTACTGGGTGGTGTGGGTGACGCCGCGCTGGGCGCGGAGGTGGGCACCGATTTTGGCCATGCTGCCGAGGATTTCGCTGCCGAACTTCTTGGTCCGGCTCAGCTTGGCAAGATGTCCGGCCGTAGGGGCTTCCATATTGAGCGATAGGCGGTCGGCGAGGTTCGCCGCGGCCTCAATCTCGGCGTCGCTGGCACCGGGAAGAATCTTCAGATGGATGTAGCCGCCGAACCGGTACCGGCTGCGCAACAGCTCGGCCACCCTGAGCATGTCGGCCATGGTCGCCGCCGTGGAATGCCGCACCCCCGAGCTCAGGAAGAGGCCCTCCACATAGTTGCGGCGGTAGAAGTCCATAAACAGCCGCGCCAGTTCCTCCGCCTCGAACCGGGTGCGGGGCACGTCCCGGCCGGCCTGGTTGGGGCAGTAGGCGCAGTCCTTTTCACAGTAATTGGTCATCAGCACCTTGAACAGCGAGACGCAGCGCCCGTCGGGCGTGAAGGAGTGGCAGCAGCCGGACGGCAAAGTGTTGCCGATGGCGGCGTTCTTTACTTTGGCGGAACGGGTGGCGGTCGAGGCGCAGATGTCGTATTTCGCCCCTTCGCCGAGAAGCTTTAGTTTGTCGCTCAGATCCAAGGAGTTCACCACCTTGCGTGTTGCTGATACTATTATAATGCCCCGAACACCAGTTTGGCAAACGTTTGTTCTATACAATTCTAATAATCTTTTTCGATTGCAATAATGGAAAGGGAGCCGGCAGATTTATGCCGGCTCCCTTCAGCTACCAATCTTTTGTATAAAAATGCTCGCGAGTCTTTTTTTCTTCAGGATTCTCTTTTTCCGGAGGCTTGGCGGTTTCCAGGACATCCTCCAGGCAGAACCTGCACAGGCGGCCGGAAGTGATGGGGGCGCCGCAGCTTTCACAGGCGTAAGAGAGCTTGCCTTCGATGATGCGGCCTTCGCGGATCATTTTCAAGATGATGTCCTTGTCCACCCTGGTTGCGGCGTGAACCTCATCCAGAGTGGCGTTCTCATGGTCCCGCAAATAACCGGCGACGGTCTCTTCCGCGTCCAGGGCTTTTTTGAGGCAGCTTGGGCAGAGCTTATGGGGATTGTCAAGACATAGCGCCTTGCAATAGCCGCAGTTTATGATGGACACTCGTCAGCCCTCCCCGGTTGTAATTTTGCTGCTAGGGTAGGAAAAGATATGCTTGCTGCGCGAGGAGGAACCATGTCGCTTCCCGCAAAAGAGGCGGCAAAACGACCGTAGCCTGAACCCGGCTAGTCCTGCTTTGCCGCGCTGTCGACGATATAATCCCAGAACATCTTCACGCAGGTGGGAATCAGCGGCTGGCGGCTTATGGCGTAAAACTGACGGGTCACGCTGAGCCCGGGAGTTTCAAACCGGACCAGTTGGCCGGACGCCAGTTCGGGCTTGACTGCCCATTTGGAGATAAACCCAATGCCCGCCTGGCTCATGATTGCCACTTTGAGAGCTTCGTTGCCGCCAACCTGGAGAACGAGTCTGAGGTCGTCGGACTTGATGCCGTGACCGGACAGCGCGCTCATCACCGTACGCGTCGATCCCGAGGTCAGGCTGCGGGTAACCAGGGGCAGGGCGAGCAGCTCGTCCAGCGTGGGTTTGGCGCTCAAACGGGCGGCGAAGCCGGGGTGGGCGACCAGGACGAGTTCGTCCTGCCATAACGGAGTGGGGGCATACTCTTCGCCGGGATGGGCACCGATCACCGCCAGGGGAAAATCCCCGGCCTTGAAGGCCGCCAGGATGGACTGGCTGTCGCCGGTGCGGAGGGTAAGCCGCACGTCGGGGTAGGTCCGCAAGAAATCGGCCATGATCGGCGGAAGGATATATTCGGCGGGAATGGTGCTCGCGCCAAAGGTAATCTTGCCTGCCGCCCCTTCCAGCATGGCCTTGATTTGCTTTTCAGTCTCGTCCAGCAGGGAGTTGATGATCCGGGTGTTCTGATAGAGGGTTTCCCCGTATACGGTGAGGGTCGCACCCTTGGCCGTCCGTTGAAAGAGCGGGCAGCCGAACTTTCTTTCCAGGCTGTCGATATGAAAGCTGATGGTGGGCTGGGTCAGTTCCAGACGCTTGGCCGCTCCGGAGAAGCTTCCTTCCTCGGCGACGCTGATAAACACGGAAAGCGACTGCCAGTGGGACATGATTATCACCTCAATGCTATTGTTTCGCTGCCAACGATAAATTTCCTGTGAGTCCTGTTTCCGGGAAGGAATGTTTTACTTTGATATAGAATAAATTTTGTTGTTTGATTCATTAAACTTATATAAGCACATGTTTACTGGAGGAGGTTTTTTTATGTATTGGGGACTTATTATCGGGACCGGGGTGGTTTTTGGCCTTGGCGCAGTGCTGCTGGTGCAGATGGGCAATCCCGGGAACTACGGCTTTTGCGCCGCCTGCCATCTGCGGGATATCGCCGGTGCGCTGGGTATCCACAGCGTCGCGACGTTGCAGTACGTCCGTCCGGAAATCTTGGGATTTGTTCTCGGCTCGTTCGCTTTGGCTAAGACGAGCGGAGAGTTTCGGCCCCGCGGAGGATCGAATCCATTGATCCGGTTTGTTTTGGGGGCGCTTATGGTTATCGGGGCGCTGGTGTTTTTAGGATGCCCGCTAAGGGGCATTCTTAGGCTGGCCGGCGGGGACTTGAACGGGATTACCGGTTTGGTCGGCTTTGCCGCCGGTATTGTCGCCGGTATCGCTTTCCTGAAACGGGGCTATAATCTGGGACGGGCCCGTGTCCACGCCGGGGCCGGCAATTCGGCCGGGTATCTGGCGGCGGCCGTTGCCTTCATCCTGCTGGTGGGCGTGGGCACCCACGCCGCGTTCCTGCGGTTCAGCGTCCAGGGACCGGGCTCGCAGCACGCGCCGCTTATCGCCAGCCTGGTGGCTGGCCTGGTGGCCGGAGCCTTCGCCTGGCGGACCCGCATGTGCCTGAGCGGCGGCATCCGGGATTTTATCCTGGTCCGTGACACCTATCTGCTCAAAATTTACGGGGTGCTGTTCCTCGCCGCCCTGGCCGGCAATCTGGCCTTCGGCACTTTCAAGCTGGGCTTTGTCGGACAGCCGCTGGCCCATACCATGCATCTCTGGAATTTCCTCGGGCTGTTCCTGACCGGGCTGGCCGCGGTTCTGGCCGGCGGTTGCCCGCTCCGTCAGCTCATCATGTCCGGCGAGGGCAATACCGACGCTATGTTCTGCGTGCTGGGCATGCTGGCCGGGGCCGGCATTTCCCATGGCTTCAACGCCGCCGGCAGCGCCGCCGGCGTGGCGGTCAACGGCCAGGTCGCGGTTCTGGCCGGCCTCGTGGTGGCCGGAGCGATCGGCTGGAGTTTCCGGGAAAAAACAACTGCGGTGACTGTGGGAGGTTAACATGGAAAAGACGCTTGATCTCAGAGGGCTGAGCTGCCCGATACCGCTCATCCGGACCAGGGATGCCCTGGCGGCGGAGGCTTGTGTAACGGTGATCGTCGATGAGCCGGCTCCCAAGGAGAATATTCTCAAATTCGCGAAAGCCCAGGGCTACTCGGCCGAATGCAAGGAGGAGAGCGGAGAATACACCCTTGTGATCCGCAAATAAGATGCGGGAGGAATTCTGGGTAATAACCTTTCCCTCGATTTTCCACGCTTTGCGGGGCGAAAAGCTTCTGGCCGCCAGCCGCATTCCGGCGAAGCTTATCGCCGTCCCCCGGGAGCTGACCGGCTCTTGCGAGGGACTGGCCGCCCGCCTTGAAGGGGAGGAGGTCGCCCGGGCGGTGGCGGTGCTGAGGGAAAATGGGGTTCAGATGGTCAAAGAAGGGGTGAAGATCACCCGCTGACGCTTGAAGGAGTCTGCTTGCCGGCAGGCTCCTTTTGCTTCTTATTTTTTACCGTTGACAGGAAATGCCGTCCTTTTGGAGAAAATATGTATGTTTAACCAGCATTTATGGAGGAAACGATGGGGAATTTATTCGACAAATTGAATCCGGCTCAACAGGAAGCCGTAACGCATGTCAACGGCCCGCTGCTGGTTATCGCCGGTGCGGGTTCGGGCAAGACCCGGGTGCTCACCTGCCGGATCGCCTACCTGCTCCAGCAGGGGGTGCCGCCTTACAATATCCTGGCGATTACGTTCACCAACAAAGCCGCCGGGGAAATGAAAGAACGCGTTCACGCCATGGTCGGCGACCGGGCGAAGGACATCTGGCTGAGTACTTTCCATGCTTTCTGCGCCAAGTTTCTGCGGTTTGAGATCGACCATCTCCCGGGGTATAACCGGAATTTCGTCATCTACGACTCCGGCGACAGCCAGGCTTTGATCAAGAACTGCCTGAAGCAGCTTGATCTCGATGACAAGCATTTTCCGCCCGCCGGCGTCCAGGCCGGCATTTCAAACGCCAAGAACGCCCTGCTGGATTATCGCGCCTACGCCCAGCAGGCCGGCAATTTCTATGAACAGAAAGTGGCCGAAGTTTTCGAGCTTTATCAGCAGAAACTCAGGCTCAATAACGCGGTGGATTTCGACGACCTGTTGCTTCTGGCGGTGCAGCTGCTGCAAAGCAGCCCCGAGGTTTTGGCGAAATATCAGGACAAGTTCCGGTATATCCTGATCGATGAGTATCAGGATACCAACCGGGCCCAATATCTCCTGGCCCAGCTCCTGGCGGCCAGGCATCGCAATCTTTTTGTGGTGGGCGATGTCGATCAAAGCATCTACGCCTGGCGCGGAGCGGACATCCGGAACATCCTCGATTTCGAGGCCGACTACCCGGAAGCGCGGGTGGTCAAGCTGGAGCAGAACTACCGCTCGACCCAGAATATCCTCAGCGCCGCCAACGCGCTCATCGAAAATAACCTGGACCGCAAGCCCAAGTCGCTCTGGACGGAAAATCCCTCGGGCGAGCCGATCATCCGCTACTTGGCCATGGATGAGCGGGATGAAGCCCGCTTTATTTGCGACACCATCATCAAACAAAATACCATATACCGGGTGCCCTACCGGGACATGGCGGTGCTGTACCGCACCAACGCCCAGTCCAGGGTAATCGAGGAAGCCTTCATGCGGGCCGGGATCGGCTATACCATCGTCGGCGGCCTGAAGTTTTACGACCGCAAAGAAATCAAGGATATCCTCGCTTACCTCCGGGTGATTTTCAATCCGTCCGACGCCGTAAGCCTGCTCAGGATCATCAATGTTCCCCGCCGGGGGATTGGCGACACGAGCATCGGGAAGCTGACCGAGTACGCGGGGGTCAACCAGGTGACGCTGTTCGAGGCCGTTTCCAATCCCGACGCCGTGACCGGTCTGACGGCCCGGGCCAGGGGGCAACTGGAAGGACTTTCCGAGCTGCTGTTCAAGCTGAGCGCCAAGGCGGCCGCGCTGCCGGTGTCCCGGTTGATCGAAGCGGTGATGCAGGATTCCGGGTATCTGGCCGAACTGGAAAACGAGCAAACCTCGCAGTCGGAAGCCCGCATCGAAAATCTGCGGGAGCTTCTGAGCGTGGCTAAGGAATTTGCCGCCGGCGACGTCGAGGATAATCTGGAGAATTTCCTCAGCCATGTGGCCCTGGTTTCCGATATCGACACCGCCGAGACCTCCCAGGACAAGGTGACGCTGATGACCTTGCATTCCGCCAAGGGCCTGGAGTATCCGACCGTATTCCTCGCCGGACTGGAGGAAGGAATCTTTCCCCATGCGCGGACCCTCATGAACGAGACGGAAGTCGAGGAGGAGCGGCGCATCTGCTACGTGGGCATCACCCGCGCACAACGCCGCTTGTATATTACGAACGCCCGAATGCGGACAATATACGGAAACACGGTCATGTATCCTCCCTCCCGGTTCTTGAATGAACTGCCGGAGGAAGTGGTGGAGGATTATAAGATCCGTAAGGAGCCCTTGAACCGTTACAGCGCCGCCCTCAGCCCGGCGCCTGCGCCCCTGAGGGCTGCTGGCGCGCAGAGGCCCTTGGGAACGGAAAAACCGTCCGGCGGCGCCGACTGGAAAGCCGGCGACAAGGCCCGGCACGCCAAGTGGGGCGTCGGGACGGTAGTCGAGGTCCGGGGCAACGGGGATAATCAAGAGGTCAAAGTTGCTTTCCCCGGGATGGGCATCCGCCAGTTGATGGTCAAGTTCGCGCCGCTGGCCAGGGAATAAGAATACGTTCGGGAGTGATCGATATGCCGGAAACGGTGCCCAAGGACCGGGAGGAAGCCGCCCGCGCCGCCGCCGAGCTAAGAACAGAAATTCATTACCATAATCACCGGTATTATGTGCTGGACGCGCCGGAAATTTCCGATGCCGAGTTCGACCGGCTGCTCCGGCGGCTGATGGCCATCGAGGCCGCCTATCCCGAGCTGGCGACCGCCGATTCGCCGACCCGGAGGGTCGGCGGCGCTCCGGCGGAGGGGTTCGGCCGGCTGGCCCATCCGACCCCGATGCTCAGCCTGGGGAACGCTTTTTCGCGGGACGAGCTGCGGGCCTTTGACGCCAGAGTGCGGAGCGGGCTGAACGGGGAGCCGGCGGAATATGTCGTCGAACTCAAGGTCGACGGCCTGGCCATCAATCTGATTTATGAGAACGGCTCCCTCGCCCGGGCCGCCACCCGGGGCGACGGGACCTTCGGCGAGGACGTCACGGCCAATGTGCGGACCATCCGGGCCGTGCCCCTCGCCCTGGCCCGGGCGGATGAGGGGGTGCCGCAGCTTCTCGAAGTGAGGGGCGAGGTCTATCTGCCCCGGCGGGAACTGGACCGGCTCAACCAGAAACGCGAGGCGGCCGGCGAGCCGCTGTTCGCCAACCCCCGCAACGCCGCGGCCGGGTCCCTGCGGCAGCTTGATCCCCGGGTAACGGCGGAGCGGGCTCTCTCGGTATTCATTTACGGCCTGGGGGCGCGGGCGGGCGCGGAGCTCGCCAGCCACGCCCAGACGCTGGAATATCTCACCCGGCTGGGATTCAAGGTCAATCCGAACTTCCGGGTTTTCCAGGACATCGAGACGGCGGCGGACTACTGCGAGAGCTGGGCGGAGAAACGGCTGGACCTGCCTTATGAGATCGACGGTTTGGTCATCAAGCTCAACAGCCTGGCCGGACAGGCCGCGCTGGGAGCGACCGCCAAGGACCCGCGCTGGGCGATCGCCTACAAATTCCCGGCCGAGCAGGCGGTGACCGTGGTGGAGGATATCTTTCTCCGGGTGGGGCGGACCGGGGTGCTGACTCCGACCGCCATCCTGCGCCCCGTGCGGATTGCCGGCTCGACGGTCAGCCGGGCGACGCTTCATAATGCCGACTATATCCGGGACAAGGATATCCGGATCGGCGATGCGGTCACCATCCACAAAGCGGGCGAGATTATCCCCGAAGTCGTGTCGGTGCTGGCGGAGCGGCGGACCGGCCGGGAGCGGGAGTTTGCCATGCCGGAGCTTTGCCCCGAGTGCGGGGAGCCCATTGTCCGGCAGAGCGGCGAAGCGGCCTATAAATGCGTCAATCCGCGCTGTCCCGCCCAAACCCGGGAGGGCCTCATCCACTTCGTTTCCCGGGATGCGATGAATATCGAGGGACTGGGTCCCGCCGTCATCACCGCGCTCCTCGACTCCGGCCTGGTGACGGATGCCGCCGATCTTTACACGCTCGGCAAGGAAGAGCTCCTGCCCATGGAGCGGATGGGCGAGAAATCGGCGCAAAATCTGCTGGCGGCCATCCAAAACAGCAAGGAGGCGGGGCTGGCCAGGCTCCTCTTTGCCCTGGGCATCCGCTTCGTCGGGGTAAAGGCCGCCGGAACGCTGGCCAGGCACTACGGCGACATCGACCAGATCAGGGAGGCCAGCTTCGAGGCATTGACGGAACTGGAGGAGATCGGCCCGAAAATCGCCGAGAGCGTCGTCGCGTATTTCACCATGGGCGAAAACCTGGAACTGATCGAAAAACTTCGGCGGGCCGGCGTCAAGCTTACCGAGGAAAAGACGGCGGAAGGCCCGGCGCCTCTGGCCGGCAAGACCTTTGTGCTGACCGGAACCTTAAGCGGCCTGACCCGGAACGAGGCGACCGAGCTGATCGAGCGCCTGGGCGGAAAGGTCACCGGCTCGGTCAGCAAAAAGACGCATTATGTAGTCGCCGGCGCGGAGGCGGGCAGCAAGCTCGACAAGGCCCGCGAACTGGGTGTGCCGGTGCTCGAAGAAGCCGAATTCGCCGCTTTGGTAAAGGCCGGCGGCGTGGTATAATATGGATCAAGTGGCTAAAACTTCATGATCGCGATTGGATGGTGACTGTAATTGAAGATAACCCGTCAGGATGTAGAGCAGGTTGCGCTGCTGTCCCGCCTGGAGATTGCGGGCGGCGAAGCCGAAAAATTCACCGGTCAGCTCAACGCCATTTTCGGCTATATCGATATGCTGAACAAGGTCGATACCGAGGGCGTGGAGCCCACGGCCCACGTGCTGCCCCTGAAGAATGTCATGCGGCCTGACGAAGTCCGGGCCTCGCTGCCGCGGGAGGAAGCGCTGGCCAACGCTCCCGCCCGGGAAGACGGCTTCTTTAAAGTGCCGAAGATACTGGAAGGTTAGGAGGGAACCGGCGTGGAGCTACATACGCTAAAAGCTCATGAACTGCAGGACAAGCTGCGGAAGAAGGAAGTATCGGCGACGGAAATCGCCCAGTCGTTCCTGAAGCGCATCGACGCGGTGGAAGACAAAGTACAGGCGTTCATCACCCGGACGCCGGAGGCGGCTCTCGCCCAAGCCCGGCGGGTGGACGAGAAAATCGCCCGCGGCGAAAGGCTTGCTCCCCTGGCCGGCCTGCCCGGCGTGCTGAAGGATAACATCTGCGTTAAAGGGACGAAAACCACCTGCGGATCGCGAATCCTGGAAAACTTCGTGCCGCCTTACGACGCGACGGTGGCGGCGCGCCTGGCCGGCCAGGACGCCGTCATTTTGGGCAAGACCAACCTGGACGAGTTCGCCATGGGCTCCTCCACCGAGAATTCGGCGTTCTTCACCTCGCGGAACCCCTGGGACCTGAGCGCCGTGCCCGGCGGTTCGAGCGGCGGCTCGGGCGCCGCCGTTTCGGCCGCCATGGCCCTGTGGGGCCTGGGCTCGGATACCGGCGGCTCGGTTCGCCTGCCCGCGGCCTTCTGCGGCATCGTGGGGCTCAAGCCCACCTATGGCCGGGTCTCCCGCTACGGGCTGGTGGCCTATGGGTCGTCCCTCGACCAGATCGGCCCCCTGACCCGGGACGTCAGAGACTGCGCCCTGGTGATGGGAGCGATCGCCGGGCACGACCCGCTGGACTCGACCTCGGTCGAGGCGCCGGTGCCGGATTACACGAAGGCGCTTGTTCCCGACCTGAAGGGAATGAAGATCGGCATCCCTAAAGAGTATTTTGTCGCCGGGCTGGACCCGGCGGTGGAAAAAGCCATTCAGGGCGCCATCGAGCAGCTCAGGAGCCTCGGGGCCGAATGCCGGGAGGTTTCCATGCCGCATACCGAGTACGCCCTTGCGGCCTATTACCTGATCGCGACTTCGGAAGCCAGCTCCAACCTCGCCCGCTACGACGGGGTGGGCTACGGCCACCGGGGCCAGGGCAACGATATTGTCGCCATGTATAAAAGAACCCGGACGGAAGGCTTCGGCGAAGAGGCCCGGCGGAGGATCATGCTGGGAACCTACGCCCTGAGCTCCGGCTACTACGACGCCTATTACCTGAAGGCCCTCAAGGTGCGGACGCTGATCCGGCAGGATTTCGACAAGGCGTTTGACCAGGTCGACGTGCTGGTCGCGCCCATCTCGCCGACGACGGCCTTCAAGATCGGCGAGAAGGTGGAAGATCCCCTGGCCATGTATCTGCAGGACGTCTGCACCGTGCCCATCAACCTGGCGGGTGTGCCGGCAATCTCCCTGCCCTGCGGTTTTTCCGGCGGACTGCCGGTCGGCCTTCAGATCATCGGCCGCCCGCTCGGCGAGGAGGCGCTGCTCCGGGCGGCCTACGCCTTTGAGCAGGCCAACGACTATCACCGGCGCCTGGCGCCGGTAGGGGAGGTGTAACCCATGGATTATGAAATCGTCATCGGCCTTGAGGTTCACACCGAGCTGAAAACCCGGTCCAAGATTTTCTGCGGCTGCAGTACGACTTTCGGCGCCGAGCAAAATACCAATGTCTGCCCCGTCTGCCTCGGACTGCCGGGGGTTTTGCCGGTGCTCAACGCCAAGGTGCTGGAATTCGCGGTGCGCACCGGCCTGGCGCTGAATTGCCGGATATTGCCCTTCAGCAAATTCGACCGCAAGAATTACTATTATCCCGATTTGCCGAAAAACTTCCAGACTTCCCAGTATGATCTGCCCATCGCGGTTGACGGCCATCTCGACATCGAGGTGAACGGAGAAGCCAGGCGGATCGGCATCACCCGCGTCCATATGGAGGAGGACGCCGGCAAGCTGGTTCACGCCGGCACGATTGCCAAATCGGATTACGCGTTGGTGGATTATAACCGCACCGGCGTGCCGCTGCTGGAAATCGTCTCCGAGCCGGACATCCGCTCGGCGGAAGAGGCCAAGGCCTACCTGGAGAAACTCAAAGCCATTCTGCAGTATATCGATGTGTCCGACTGCAAGATGGAGGAAGGCAGCCTGCGCTGCGACGCCAACATTTCGCTCCGGCCGCGGGGCGAAAGCAAGTTCGGCACCAAGGCCGAGCTGAAAAACCTCAACTCCTTCAAAGCGGTGCAGAAGGGCCTCGAATACGAGGCGCTGCGGCAGGAGCAGGTGCTGGGCGAGGGCGGCAAGATCGTCCAGGAAACCCGTTCCTGGGACGACTCCCGGGGAGTTACCGTGTCGCTCCGCAGCAAGGAACAGGCCCATGACTACCGCTATTTCCCGGAGCCGGACCTGGTGCCGATCGTCGTCGATCCCCAGTGGATCGAAGCCATCCGCCGCGACCTGCCGGAACTGCCGGACGCCCGCCAGGGCAGACTGGTCGAGCAATACGGCCTTTCGGGCTATGACGCCGGGGTCATTACCGCCAGCCGGGCGATGGCCGACTACTTCGACGGCCTGGTGGCCGCCGGGGCCGAGGCCAAGGCGGCGGCCAACTGGCTGATGGGCGAAGTGGCCAAGCACCTCAACGCCTCGGGGCAGCCGGTCGAGGAGTGCCCGGTGACGGCGCAAGCCCTCGCCGAACTCATTTCCCTGGTGGATAAGGGGACGATTTCCGGCAAGATCGCCAAGACGGTATTCGAAGAAATGTGGACGAGCGGCAAGACCGCGGCCGCCATTGTCCAGGAGCAGGGGCTCATCCAGATTTCGGACGCCGGCGAGATGGTCGCGATCGTCGAGCGGGTCATCGCCGCCAATCCGCAGTCGGTGGCCGACTACCGGGCCGGCAAGGAGCGGGCCATCGGCTTCCTGGTGGGCCAGGTCATGAAGGAAACCAAGGGGCGGGCGAATCCCGAACTGGTCAACCGCCTGCTGCGCGAACACATGTAGCCGGCTTTTCCCAGCGCTCGGCTGGCGATAAAGGCCCATCTGCGGCGCACCCGCAAGAGGTAGGCCGCGGCTCCAAGCATGTGCGCGAAGAACTTGCGCACTTGACTCTAAGAGCGTTTGCTCGCTACGACCGAAGTACGCGGTTTCTTGCCTAAATGCGGAAGATGTTTATGAACGCTCCGACGCTATCGCTTACCTCCGCTTATCATAAGCATTCCGGCCAGAACGCTCTTTCGGTGCGGTCCGCACACGGTTCGTGAGTCTCCATACAAGCAACGAGTGCTGAAAGAACTCATGGGATCAGGACGTGCATCTGGACCTCTGGGTCTGTCTTCAATAATCTGAGCAACACGGCAATCGCCGTGTTGCTTTTCTGTGTTTTCGGAAGGGTGTTTTTTGCCGGACTGGTGAAGTTTCCCGGGGTTTCGCGGCCGCTGCCAATTCCACCCGAATGCATGAAAGCGGCGGACCGCGCGCATAATGGTAGTGATGCGCCTAAAAGAAGGAGGCGAAGCAGGTGTTGCGCGCAAAGACGCCCTGGGGCATTCCCGACGTGCTGCTGGTTCATTTCCTGCGCCTCCTGGCCGGGTATGTGACGGTGCGGTTTGTTTACCCCCTGTTCTTTGAGGCTCCGCCGCCGGTCGTCGAAGTAACCGACCGGATCGTGGTCGTCGCCCTCGTCTGGTTTGCGGTGCGGCGGCACGGCAGCAGCCTCGCAGACTGGGGCGTGACGGCCAGACGCTGGCTGCCGAGCGCCGCCGCCGGGCTTGGGGCGGGAATCGTACTGCTTGGAGTGAGCGTGTTCAGTGAACGGCTCTATACCGCAGTCTTCCTCCTGACGCCCACCCAGCATCCCCTGCTCATCCAGGTGGAGAACGCTGCGGAATGGCGCGGCCTCGTCGTACCGCTTCTTTTAGCCGGAGTGGCTGCGCCGGTGGCGGAAGAAATGCTGTACAGGCTCTATACCTTCAACGCCCTGCGGGACCGCTACGGCCTTTGGGGCGGGGTGGCCGGCAGCGCGGCGATATTCGCCCTCTTTCACTTCAACGTCTACTGGCTGGCGGAAATGCTGGTGGTCGGAGCAGGGCTGGCGCTTTTGTATTACCGGACCGGGTCCCTCGTCAGTCCCATTGTAGCGCATTCTTTCGTCAACACCGCCAAAGTCATGCTGGTGTTTTTCAACATCCGGCTGATTTAACAAAGAATAAAAGGGGGATTGACCTATGCCTGTCTGCCGGAACTGCGGCAACAACCGCCTATTCGGCTCAAGCCTGATTTCGCCCGCCGCTCCTACCGCCAACGGTCCGATGACCGGCATCATGGCTGATTTTCAGCCCGGCGGCGAGCTCGGCACCATCACCCAGATGACCACTGACCGGAAGGAGGCCTCCAGGGCGGCGGCCCGTCCCCGCGAGTATTTCGACACTTGCCTGAAATGCGGGAGCCAGGATGTAGACTGGGATTAGGTTTCGCCGGAAGAGGAGATACGGCCTGGAATCTCGAAAATGTACTCCATTAGCCTAGACAATGGAGGAAACTGCTATGAATTCGCAGGTCTGTCCCCGTGAAATGGAGATCAAACTGGTCTGTCCATGTCCCAAAACCGCTTGTGAAAACCACAGCCGCTGCTGTCTGTGTATCGCCGCCCACCGTAAAAGCGACAAGCCTACATACTGCATGGCGCGGCTGGTAGATAAAAAATAGCAAAGGGGATTGAGGGAATGACGAAATGGCAGGAGCTTTCAGCCGAAAAGCTGCGGTTTACCTGTCCTGAAGAGGCTCTGTCCTTCGACACGACAGAGTCGCTGTCGCCGCTTGAAGTCATGGTGGGCCAGGAACGGGCTGTCAAAGCGATCGAATTCGGCTTAACCACCAAAAATACCGGTTACAACATCTATATTTCCGGCTTGGTGGGAACCGGCAAGATGACGTATGCTAAAGCCGCGGTGCGGAAGGTCGCCTTGGACGAGGAGGTGCCCCCCGACTGGTGCTATGTCAATAATTTCGAGAATCCGAGTCAGCCGCTGGCTCTTTCGCTGCCGGCCGGGCAGGGCGACGTGTTCCGGCAGGATATGCGCGAACTGGTGGAAGCGCTGAAAAGCAACATTCCCAAAGTTTTCAGCAGCGACGACTACGAGCAGGCCAAGGCCGCAGTGGTCAAAAAGTTCCAGGACAGCCGCGGCGTCCTGATGGAGGGCTTCGGTCAGCGGGCCGAGCAGATCGGCATCATGCCCCAGTGGACAACCACCGGTTTCGCCGGTCTGCCGATCCAGGAAGGAAAGCCCATTACTCCCGAGGAGTACCAGAAGCTCGACCGGGAACAGCGGGAAGAGATCGAGAAACGGATGCTGGCTGTGCACGAGAAGGCGATGGAGGTCATGCGCCAGGTTCAGCAACTGGAGCGGGAAGCCCGGGAAGAGCTCAAAGGGCTCGACGCGAAGGTCGGGCTTTTCGCCGCCGGCCATCTGATTGACGAACTGATCGGCAAGTATGAGGCCCACGATAAGGTGGTGGCTTATCTCGAAGCCGTAAAGAAAGACGTGGTCAAGAACATTAACGACTTTAAACCGTCGGCGGGCGAGGACGAGAGCAATCCCTTCCTGATGTTCAAAAAGAGCATGCAGGAAGCGGCCAAGGAAAAGTATGAGGTCAATCTGCTGGTCGACAACCGCGAACTGGACGGGGCACCGGTCATTGTGGAGGTCAACCCGACCTATTACAACCTGGTGGGCCGGGTGGAATACGAAGCCCGGATGGGGGTCGTAAACACCGACTACACGATGGTCAAGGCCGGGGCCCTGCACCGGGCCAACGGCGGCTACCTGATCCTCAATGTCCGGGATGTGCTGACCAATATGGGCTCCTGGGAGGCGCTGAAACGCATCCTGAAAACCCGGAAGCTCCATATCGAGAATTTAACCGAGCAGTACGGCATGCTGGCCATGGCCTCGCTGAAGCCACAGCCCATTCCGGTCAGCGTCAAGGTCATCTTGATCGGCAACCCCCAGCTTTACCACCTGATGTTCAGCTATGACGAAGACTTCCGGAAGCTTTTCAAAATCTACGCCGATTTTGACATGGTCATGGAGAATAACCCGGACAATATTGAAAAACTGGCCCGGTTCGTCTCCTCCACCGTTCAGAAGGAAAACCTCAAGCATTTCGACCGGGCGGCGGTGGGCCGGGTGGTCGAATACGCCACCCGCCTGTCGGGCAGCCAGAACAAACTGACCACCCGCTTCAACGAGGTGGTGGAGGTTTTGTGCGAGGCCGATTCCTGGGCCGCGATGGACGGAAGCCGGCTGGTCACGGCCGGGCACGTCAACAAGGCGCTGGCGGAAAAACGGTACCGCTACAACAAATACGAAGAAAAACTTCAGGAGATGTTCGCCGAAGGCCAACTGCTCATGGACACCGACGGCGCGAAGGTCGGCCAGGTGAACGGGCTGGCCGTGCTGTCGGTGGGCGAGTACATGTTCGGCAAACCGTCGCGGATTACGGCCAATACCTTTTTGGGCAAAAGCGGCGTCGTCAACATCGAGCGCGAGACCAAGATGAGCGGGACCAGCCACAGCAAGGGGGTCATGATTCTCAGCGGCTACCTGGGGCAGAAATATGCCCAGCGGCATCCGCTCGCCCTGTCCGCCAGCCTGACCTTCGAGCAACTGTATGACGGGGTGGACGGCGACAGCGCGTCCAGCACCGAATTGTACGCAATCTTGTCCAGTCTGGCGGAGCTGCCCGTCAGACAGCACATCGCCGTGACCGGATCGGTCAACCAAAAGGGAGAAATCCAGCCGATCGGCGGGGCGACGGAAAAGATCGAAGGCTTTTTCGCCGTTTGCAAGCTAAAAGGTCTTACCGGGCACCAGGGGGTCATGATTCCCCACCAGAACGTCGTAAACCTTACCTTGAACGAGGAAGTGGTGGCGGCGGTGCAGGCCGGCAAGTTTCATATTTATCCGGTGCGGACCATCGACGAGGGTATCGAAATCCTGACCGGCGTGCCGGCGGGAGAGGCCGCAGCGGACGGCGTCTATCGCGAGGATACCGTGCACGGCCGGGTCAGCCGGAAACTCCAAGCCTACATCGAGAAGCTGATTGAACTGGGCAAGTCGGCCGAGGAACATGCCGGCGGGCATAAGGACTAGCCCGCTCCGGCCGGCTGAAACGCCACATGATTCATGACATGGGAAGGGGCAGGGTATGAGCCCGAAACAACCTGTTACAAAGGGCGAAAGCTATATCATCGAAATCGCCGGCCTGGGCCACAGCGGCGAAGGCGTCGGCCGGTACCGGGACTTCACGGTGTTCGTTCCGTCGGCCCTGCCGGGCGAGATGGTCCGGGCGACGGTGCACGAAGTCAAGAAGAACTACGCCAAGGCCAGGCTGGAAAAGGTGCTGGCGCCGTCGGCGGACCGGGCAGAGCCCCGCTGCGGCGTCTATGACCGGTGCGGCGGCTGTCAGCTGCAGCACCTGAGCTACGAGGTCCAGCTGGCGGTCAAGCGGCAGCAGGTCGTGGACGCGGTGCATCGGATCGGCAAGCTTTCCGGGGTGGTCGTCCACCCGACCCTCGGCGCGGCTCATCCCTGGCATTACCGCAACAAAATGCAGTTTCCGGTAGGCATGGCCGACGGCAAAATCGCCGTCGGCTGCTTCGCGCCCGGTACCCACCGCATCGTGGATACCGACGACTGCCTGATCCAGCAGGCCGCCAACAACGATATCGCCCGGCAAGTCCGACGGATGATCCAGGACCTTGGCCTGGAGCCTTACGACGAGGCGACCGGGCGGGGCGTCATCCGCCACGTGCTGGGCCGCGTCGGCACCGCCACCGGCGAGGCGATGGCGGTGCTGGTGACTGCTACGCCAACTCTGCCGAAGCGGGACCGGGTCGTCGCCGCCCTGCGGGAGAAAGTCCCGGGGCTGGTCAGCATCGTGCACAATATCAATCCGCAAAGGACCAACATCATCCTCGGCGACCGCACCGTCACCCTCTGGGGCCGGGACACCATCACCGACCGTCTGGGAAAATTCAGCTTCGAGATTTCGGCCTTATCCTTTTTCCAGGTCAACACCGCCCAGGCGGCGGTGCTGTACGGCAAAGCGGTGGAATACGCCGGCCTTACAGGCGAGGAGACGGTCATCGACGCCTACTGCGGCACCGGGACCATCACGCTTTTCCTGGCGGAAAGAGCCGCCAAGGTATACGGCATCGAGGTGGTGGAGTCCGCCATCCGCGACGCCCGGCGCAACGCCGCCGCCAACGGCATCGCCAACACCGAGTTCCTGGTCGGCGACGCCGTTGAAGTCATGCCGCGGCTTTACACCCAAGGCGTCCGCCCCCACGCCGTGGTGGTCGACCCGCCCCGGGCCGGCTGCGCCCCCGCGGTGCTGGACACCTTTGTCCGGATGAATCCCGAGCGCATTGTCTATGTCTCCTGCAACCCGGCTTCCCTGGCCCGGGATCTGGCCTTCCTGGCCGACCGCGGCTACGCCGTCCGGGAAATCCAGCCGGTGGACATGTTCCCGCACACCGCTCACGTGGAGTGTGTCGCGTTGATAGAACGAAAGTAGCCAGATGCGGATTGCTAATGCCGCGAATAGTTGCAATTAAGTCAGAATGATCAGGTAGTAAGTTGTGCTCAGGAATGCTTAGAGTTATTAAAACCAATAGCATTAAGTGACGAGTGAACAAGTATTGAAATTAGCCGGGATATTTGTTTGGAGTAGCTCAATAGCTAAAGGTCACCAACTTAGGATTTATCAGATCACAAACAGTCTATCCAACACAGGTGAATAGAAATTCAAGTGTTTTCTTTTAACCTTTTAACACCCCTCCATGCATGTAGCGTGTGTAGTTTGGCTGCAAAAAGAATATACAGTCCTTGAAGCCTTGTGTAACAAGGCTTCAAGGACTGTGGGAAAATATGGTTTATGTTCCCTCAGACAAATGAAGAAAACATCAGAGAATTTGGATGGAGGGTAGCAGAAATTGTTGGAGAAAATGTATTAAATAAGGCGGTTAATAATTTTATCTTTTGGGGGAGAACATTTAACGGATATCAAGGCTACTTATCTACCGCGGAAGAGTACGGTAAAGGCGCTATGAAGTTCTGTGGTAAAAGGAGAATTTATCATGAACAGAATCAGCATTATTTGTTTGGGTGTAAAGGATATGGCGCAGTCCATCCGTTTTTACCGCGATGGGCTTGGCTTTGCCACCGATGAGAAAGAAGACAACCCGAAGGTAATTTTCTTTAATACCACCGGCACCAAATTTGAACTGTATCCGCTGGCCCTGCTCGCAGAGGATATTAACGAGAAAACCCCGCCCCATATTGCCGCAGGATTTGCCGGAATCACATTGGCCTACAATGTGAAAAGCGAAGCCGAAGTACATGAAGTCATGGATCTTGCGAAAAAAGCCGGAGCACTGATCGCCAAAGAACCGCAGCAGGTTTTCTGGGGCGGTTACAGCGGATATTTCACCGACCCGAATGGCTATTATTGGGAGGTTGCCTATAACCCACACTGGTCGTTCGACGAGAACGATATGCTTGTGTTGTAAAGAGTCTATAAGGAGAAGCCCAATAAAGGATCATGACTACTACTTGTCGGCAATTTTGCAAGATGCACATGGGCTGCACAGTTCTGCTGAAAAGAAAACACAGCCCTTGAAGCCAGATGAAACCTAGGTTCACGAGCTGTGGAGAAGTGTGGAATATGTTTCCGAAGACAAGGGAAGAAAACATCAGATTTTTGATGTGGGGTTTTACTCATTAAGCACTAGTGAATTTTGTTTAAAAGGATGAAAACGGAAAGAGCTTATAAATTCTTGATTTATAAAGGTTCATAGGCTCTTTCTTTTTATTAGCCCATTAATTTATTTTCCTTACCGGAAAAAGCAAATTTATAGTTTTTCATTTTTGTCAAGGAAGGGAATTGCCAATTTTAGTTCGGTGTCTTCGTGGTATGTACATTGAGTGGTTACCACAAAGAGTTTATTTCAGGTTCGTTATTGTATATAATTGAGTTCGATGGGGAAAAACTGCCATTGAGGTACTGTACTAAAAAGATGGAGGTCATTATGGAGCAGATCAAAATATTAGACGACCTATACCTTTTCAGAACGATGAACCAGGATATCAATCTTACCTTCAATCAGTATCTGTTACTCGGGTCCCGGCCCGTTCTTATTCATACCGGCAATGTGCAGCAAGCCGAGGAACTTGTAATGAAGATCAAGGCGATTCTGGGTAAAGCAGAGTTGTCGTACATTTATTTCTCCCATTTTGAGGCTGACGAATGCGGCGGACTAGGTATTATTCACAGCCAGTTCCCGCAGGCTAAGCCGGTGTGCTCCCAGGTATCGGCACGGCAGCTACGCGGTTTCGGGTTTAATTATGACTTTGTTGTGAAAGCGCCTGGAGAGTGGCTGGAGACTCCGGAATATAAGCTGGATTTTATCTCCTATCCGGCTGAAATGCATCTGTGGGAAGGGCTGCTGGCATTCGAGGCACAGAGGAAAATATTTTTCAGCAGTGATCTCTTATTGCGGATGGGGGTTGCTTCGGCAACGCCGGTTGAGGCTGATTGGCACCAGGAGATAAGAGATATCACGCCGCAGCAGGTCGCCTCGCCCGAAGCCCGCCATACCTTGCAGCAAACACTAGCCGCCTTGCCTGTAAAATATGTGGCTACCGGTCATGGGCCTTTTTTGACAGTATAAGTTGATTTCGGTACATACATTAGACATTGTAGCTCGCGGGAAAAGCATACACCTTGATCCTTGGTAGCCGAGGCTACCGATTTTTTCCTTATATTCCAATACAATAGATTTGGAATGTATTATTCCAGGAATGACAGTTACACAGCTTTTAACCCATGGACTTGAAGATGAAAACAGATATAATTTTTATAAGATTGTTCTTATTGCTGAATATAATCATAAGATTATTGGAATGATACAATCATATCCTTCGGTATACCATAGAATACTAGAGAGTAAACCTTACTGTATGCTGGCTTATGACAAGGAAAACAAATCGATTGGAATTTTACCTACTGACGCCAAGGAACTAAATGCTTTTGCTATCAGACATACTAACAAGGGCGCTTATGTCGGGGCCAAGAAGTTTCTAAAGGATGCCGGCCTGTTGCCGAACACCAGTGTGGTTCAGGCGCCAGTGAAGGCGGGGCAGTACATAGCAATTAAGTTGTAAAGGCGGGGAATCCCGCCTTTTTGTTTCTCTCATAAATAAAGATAACATTCTTCTGACGTTAAAGGCCCCTTCAGGACCATAGCCTATAAGGGACCTTTAATTTCAAGCTCAATATGCTGAGCTTATGGATGATCTATTAGCGGTATTCGCACGGTGATAGTAGTACCTTCCCCAGGAGAACTGGATAGCCGTATGGTGCTATTGTGTTGGTCAGCTATCCAACGGGCGATGGACAAACCAAGACCAGTGCCCCCAGTGGCTTTGGATCGGGATTTATCCACTCGATAAAATCGGTTAAAGACTTTTGGCTGATCTTCCTCCGGTATGCCTATGCCGGTATCTTGAATTGTGATGTCTAAATGGTGGTCTACCCTTTGGGAGGTTATGCGAATCGTTCCGCCTTCAGGGGTGTACTTGATACTGTTATCGATAAAAATTCGCAGCATTTCTTTGATATAAGTGGGGTCGCCATGGATGGTAGCTGCGTCATTTAGGGGAAGTTCAATTTTGTGGCCTGGGGCAATAAGCCGGGTTTCCTGAATAATATCGGCGATAAGGGATTCCATAGCTACTGTTACTTTATTGATTACTTGCTTACTTTGGTCAGCCCGTGCCAGAAACAGTAGTTTTTCAATGAGTTCGTGTATATTCGTCGCTTCCGATTTGATTGCGCTGATGCCTTCCTGAAGAGCAGCGGGGTCCTCTTTACCCCAACGGTCAAGAATATCGACATATCCGCTAATTACCGTAACTGGCGTGCGCAACTCATGAGAGGCGTCGGCAACGAAGCGCCGCTGCTGTTCGAAACCGGTTTGAATCCGATTGAGCATGTGATTGAAAGTCCTGGCCAATTCTTGCAGTTCATCGTTACTATCGGTTACTTCAAATCGTTTACCAAGCTGGTTGATTTCAATTTCTTTGGCGGTTTCAGTAATTTTGCGAATGGGGCGCAAAATTCTGAGGCTTATAAAGATGCCAGATACAATAGCGACGAAAAGCCCCAATGCATTGGTCACAAACAAACTTTTAATAAGGTCCTTGATGAAATGTACTTCTTCCGCTATCGGTCTCAAGAAATGTAATTGATAGGTTCCACCGCCCTGCTGAACCACTTGATTTGTAAGAAAGTAATAATTCCGGTTCATTCGGACAATAGTTAAAAAGGGCTTCTTTAGCGGGATAAACTTCATAATGCGATAGTCCTCATCCATCTCTTCCGATAAATCCGTCCGATTTCCGACAGCAGGAGCGCTGTCGATCAGCAGGCGGTTCTGTTGGTCACTGACTTTCAGTATTACATTAGGCGCAAGAAGATTCGTCTCCAACATATTTTGATCCAACGGCTTTCCCGCCACTAAGTACTGATTCACGCGGTTTATGCTTGCGCTGATATCATCGTTAACCTGATTGTATAGCATATAATAAAGGCCCGCCACGGTTAACGTGCTGGTCAGGAGCAAGATACAAAACAGAATGGCTGCATAAAGAATTGTAAGTTTAACCGATACAGGTATGGCAAGTTGTTTAATCTTTGACCACATAGCCTACTCCTCTCACAGTGTGGATGTATTTTTGTCCAAACGGTTCATCCAGTTTGCTGCGCAGGTAGCGTACATATACATCTACCACATTGGTATCGCCCATATATTCATAACCCCATACTTCCAGAACGATGCGCTCACGGGCAAGGACCCAGTTTTTGTGGCGTACCAGATACTCCAGGAGGTCATATTCTTTCTTGGTTAATTCCACATGCTGCCCATCAATTTGCACTTCATACCGGCTTGGAAATAACACCATATTTTTTACGGAAAGTACGTCTTCGGTCTGTTGTTGTACAAAAATATTATGTTTGCGAAGCGCCGCTCGAATACGTGCGAGGAGTTCCGGAACAACAAAGGGTTTGGTTATATAGTCATCAGCTCCGATATCCAGCCCTGTAACCTTATCTTCGATGTCGCCCCGAGCTGTTAGCATGATGATCGGAACGGTAGATACTTCGCGTACCCTTCTGCAAATTTCCATCCCATCCATCTCCGGCAGCATCAAATCTAGCAGAATCAAGTCAAAGTTTTCCTGAGTGATCCGGTCAAGAGCCTTCCGTCCGTTTGTTTCGATGACTGTTGTAAAGCCTTGATGCACTAGCTCTAATTGAATAAAACTAGCAATTTTAGCCTCGTCTTCTACAATCAAAATTTTTGTAGCTTGCGTTAGCATTTTATGACCTCCCATGATTAGCCCTAATTGCGACAAATTAGACAATTATATAAAAGCATCTTTTTGTACAGATAGGAAGACATTATCGATATTTCTAATTTGATTCTAATCTTATTTAGCCATGTTCACCTGCTATCATAGCCTAGAAAGCTAGAGGCGCTGATCCTGACTAAAATACTGCTCAGGAAGTACAAACTATTTTGATAACTGACCGCAACCTCATTTTGGTGCTAACGTCAATAGTAAAGTTTTGTAGTATCCATGTTATTAGCGAAGGATTATATATCCCGTCGACTTGTTGTATAAGCGAACTCCCCCGCGTAGCGAGGGAATTCGGAAGAGAAGAGTGCCAAGAAAAATATCCGCGACAAGAAAATATTGGCAAAGCAACGGACAATGTAAGAACTGGGCAATCCACTTTTATGTTTAATCCCTGACCATATAGCCCACTCCCCTGACGGTATGGATGTACTTTTGTTCGAACGGCTCGTCAAGTTTGCTACGTAGATAGCGTATATACACATCCACTACATTGGTATCGCCCATATATTCATAACCCCAGACTTCTTGCAGGATGCGTTCGCGGTCAAGCACCAGGTTTTTATTACGCACAAGATACTCCAGGAGGTCGTATTCTTTCTTGGTCAAATCCACGGGCTGACCATCGATCTGGACTTCGTAACGGCCCGGCAATAACAGCAGGTTTTTTACGTATAGATTGCCCTCGGCCGATTTTTGGCCGGGGGTTTTGTGTTTGCGAAGCGTTGCCCGGATGCGGGCCAGCAACTCGGGGACGGCAAAGGGTTTGGTTACATAGTCATCGGCGCCGGTATCCAGGCCAGTTACTTTGTCTTCGATATCGCCCTTAGCGGTTATCATGATGATCGGAACTTCCGATATTGTGCGAACCCGCCGGCAGACCTCGACGCCATCCATCTTCGGCAGCATCACATCAAGCAGGATCAGGGCAAAGTCCTCCTGCATGATCCTGTCGAGGGCTTGGCGGCCGTTGGCTTCGGTGGCTGTGGCGAATCCCTCGTGTTCCAGCTCCATTTGAAGAAAACGGGCTATTTTCACCTCGTCTTCCACGATTAAAACTTTCGCTATTGGCATCAGCATAGGACGGCGCCCCCCTAATTTCAAGCGTAGCTCCAACTATAGGAAAAGCATCTTCTCCGACATATAGGACAGAGTAGCCCGTGATTTCTAATCCAATTCTAATCTTGGTCTAATGGCCTTGTAATGTTAACGGGGTATTATAATCCTGTACCAATAAACACGAGGAGGAACTCATGATAAAAACTTTTATTGCTCTAGCTAAGAATATTATGGCGGCCCACAAGAAGAAACTTTATGGCATCGTAGTCCTGGGTGCCATGATAGGCGTGCTTGCCGCTGGTGCGCATGCGATGTTTCAAGTGCGCGGGGTAGTTACAGGTGTCAGCAACAATAGTATTACCGTAGCCAATTTCTTTAGGACCCAAACGGTCGATCTCACCGGAGCGCCGATAGACATCACCAATATTAAGATCGGCGACAAAGTGAAAATCCAGAAGAACCTTCAGGGAAATGTTCTTTATGCCCGGACCGCTTCGGACAAAGACGGCGAGCATGATGATGACTAAGTAAGCATTCAGTCCATTGTAAATGCAATAACGAACGGCGGGTTTAACTATGTTCTGGCCCGGCCGTTCGTTTTGACATAGCGACCCCTGAAAGGATGAAAAAAATGGAACAATTTTATGCATGGATCATTCAATATATCGATGTCTGGGGTTACGCTGCGATCATCGTCGGCATGGCTATGGAGAGCGCCTGCCTGCCTGTCCCGAGCGAACTGATCTTTGGTTTTGCCGGCTATCTGGTCTTCCTGGGCCGCATGGACTTCACCACAGCGGTTATCGCCGGGGTGATCGGAGGATTGCTGGGCTCGGTAGCATCTTATTGGGCGGGTTACTATGGCGGGAGGCCTTTCGCGGAAAAATACGGAAGGTACATTTTTCTGTCAAGGCGGCATGTTGACTCTGCGCAACAATGGTTTGACCGCTACGGACTCAAAGCCGTCTTTTTTGCCCGACTCCTGCCTGTCGTCAGGACCTTCATCTCTTTGCCGGCCGGTTTTGCTCGTGTTCCTTTCAGCAAATTTGTATTCTATACAGTATTGGGGTCAATACCTTGGACAATCGGCCTTATCTATGCCGGGATGCTTCTTGGTGAGAATTGGCATGAAATTGAGTCCATGGGACACAACGCAGCTCTGCTGGTAGGGGTTGGCCTTGTGCTGTTAGGAATACTGTGGTTTAGGCGTAATAGAGGGGAACTTGACACTAGGTAAATATACGCCAAGAAACGGAACAAGGGCTGAGAATATGAAAGAGGTAACAGATAATACCCGGCCAGCAGGTTCGAGCAGTCATTTTTTTAAAGGAACCTTGATTCTGGCGGCTGCCGGAATTGTGGTTAAAGTGATCGGCAGCTTAAACTGGATTTTTTTATCCCGTATATTGGGCGGCGAAGGCATTGGCATTTACCAGATGGCCTTTCCACTGTATTTATTGGCTTTAAGCATTTCGTCTGCAGGCATACCGGTGGCTATTTCCATTATAACGGCAGAGAAAATAGCTCTTCGGGATTATCAGGGAGCTAATCGCGTTTTTAACCTGTCTTTTATTTTACTCATGATAACCGGAGTCGTCTTAAGTGTACTGCTATACTTCGGGTCCGGCTGGCTGATCGAGCAGCGAATCATTCGCGACCCGCGGGCCTACTATTCGCTCATTGCTCTGTCACCGGCGATATTTTTGGTAACCCTTCTTTCGAGTTTTCGCGGGTATCTCCAGGGATGGCAGATTATGACGCCAACAGCTGTTTCACAAATTGTCGAGCAGCTTTTTCGGGTAGGGACAATGCTAATCTTTGCCAGCCTCCTACTGCCCAGGGGGTTGGCATTCGCCGCGGGGGGAGCCAGTTTAGGGGCGGGCGTCGGCGCCGCCGTTGCCCTTTTTGTACTAATCTACTATTACCTCCTATTACAAAGGGATTGCCGAGCGAAGTCGCAAGCAGAGGCCGCGCAGGCGCGACAGGAAGGCAGGAAGGCTATTGTCCGGCGCATTGCCAAACTGGCACTGCCAGTGTCTCTTTCAAGTATCATGCTGCCGCTGGTGGCCAACCTAGACCTCTTCGTCGTGCCGTTACGGCTGGAGGACGCCGGATATAATGTCGGACAGGCGACGGAGCTATTCGGCTACTTGACCGGTATGGCCATACCGCTCGTCAATCTGGCGACAATCCTGACGGCTGCTTTGGCCACCAGCCTTGTGCCAGCAATTTCCCAGGCCTATTCGCTCAAGGAGAGGCAAGATGTCTTTTACCGCACGGCGGGGGCCATGCGGCTTGCCAATATCGCGACAATTCCCTTCGGCGTGATGCTGTGGTTGCTGGCCACACCGGTGGTAAGCGTGATCTACCACGCTCCCGGCGCGGCTGCTGTCACCAGGGTAATGGCAGGCGGCGTATTCTTACTCGGTATCCACCAGGTCACCACAGGAGTCCTCCAGGGTCTGGGACTTACGGCCATCCCAGTGATAAACATGGGGGTATCGGCGGTGGTAAAGGTTGCCCTTAACTGGACGCTCACCGCCATCCCCACTCTCGGTATTCTGGGGGCCGCCTGGGCGACCGTAGCCGACATCGGCATCGCCACAGCCCTGAATTTATATTTCATCCATCGTTACACCGGTTTTTTTCTCAGCGGCGGCGATCTGACCAAAAACGTTGGCGCGGCGGCAGTAATGGGCGGGGTCATATATTTCTGCTATACTCCGCTAACAATCCTGTTGCGGAGTGAATTGCTGGGGCTCGGCTTTACTGCACTGTGCGGCGGTTTCGCCTATGTAGGGATGATGTTTGCTGCCGGCGGCCTGACCCGGCGGGACATCGAGCGGCTTCCCTTTATCGGGGACGTACTAAGAGAGCGTTAGAAGGGATCCGCTTGGAACATCTTTGGTTAGTATTCGCTCTATATATCTGCCGCTGCAGCGGCATTGGTGACGGTGTTCGGCAAGATCGGACTGCAATCGGTCGATGCCAATACCGCGACGGCGATTCGGTCGGTCATTATGGCCGTGTTTCTGATCCTTTGTCGTTGTATTCCAGGGGATACTGAAGGAAGTCCCGGCAATTCTGGCCGACAAAAAGGCGATATCATATATCGCCCTGAGCAGCATCGCCGGTGCGATGTCGTGGTTGTTTTACTTCCTGGCACTTTTAAATTCGGCAATGTGTCGCAAGTGGCGCCTATCGACAAGCTGAGTGTTGTAATCGCGACGATTATTGCAGTTGCTCTGCTAGGGGAAAAGATCAGCGCTCTGGGCGGTGTAGGAGTTGCTTTGATCGCTTGGGGAGCGTTACTCGTGGCGCCGGGGCAAGGGAAGTTAATTACCCGATAAACGAGGCAATCTTATTTCAAAACTATTTACGCAAAAGGGGGTATGCAGTATGTTGTGGTATATTGCGATCGTTCTTGGGATTGTGCAAGGCATTGGCGAATTCTTACCCATATCCAGTTCAGCGCACTTAATTATTACCCGGTGGCTTTTTGACTGGGACCCCGTTATCAACCAAGCTGGAGGAAATATTGATATAGCCCTTGATGTAGCTCTCCACGTAGGAACACTGTTTGCCGTGCTTATATACTTTTTCCAAGATTGGCTTCAACTACTTACCAATGGTCTGTCCACGGGGATTAAAACCCAAGAGGGGAAAATGTTTTGGTATCTCGTGGTGGCTACCCTTCCCGGAGGGGTAGCCGGACTTGCTTTGGAATCGGTGATTGAGCATTTTATTCGATCTCAGATTCTTATTATCGCCGTGGGTTTGGCCGTTATGGGTATTGTTCTTTACTATGTTGACAAGAAAGCAGCCCAAATCGTCAGCTTTGAAAAAATAACCTTTACGCAGGCGATTTTGATTGGTTTCGCTCAGGCGCTGGCGTTAATTCCGGGCGTATCCCGTTCTGGCATCACTATGACCGTAGGACGGTTGTTAGGATTTTCGCGGGAGGCGGCAGCCAAGTTTTCTTTCCTGTTGGCTACACCGATCATCGCCGGTGCCGCGTTGAAGAACACTCCCGACATTATTCATAACATAGCTAATCCCTTATTTCTAGCCGGAACCATCACGTCGGCTATAGTTGGTCTTATCAGCATCAGCTTTTTACTTAAATATCTTCAAAGACACAACTTCGCCATATTTGCAGTTTACAGATTGGTTCTATCAGCACTCATCGTTGTCGTCTATGTGGTCCGGGGCGCATAGAAATTAAGCTGGGGGTTAGGATATGCGTTCAGCCGTCAACTTTTGGGTGTTGACGTTCCTTACGATAGCCGTAATATTTATCAATCTCGGCGGCATATCGCTTCTCGACCCTGACGAGCCTGTTTATGCCGAAACACCGAAGGAAATGATCCAGTATGACGATTATGTCTCGCCGCGGATATACGGCGGTTTCTGGTACGACAAACTTTCATCCCGGTGCTGATTGCCGGGTTCTTTCCTTGGACAAGCCTTTTGCCGCAGGCCGTGCGAACTGTGCTCAAAGACAAGGAAGCTGAATATTATCCGATGCTGGTATTTTTCATAATATGGGCGGCGTTTATTTTCGTTTTCTTCTCCATTTCCAGCACTAAGCTTATTACATACATTCTTCCGCTGTATCCTCCGCTAGCCATATTAGTCGGTTGGTACCTAGACCGGCATTGGGAGAGCTTTCGGCTGAGGGGATGGAGTCTTATTTGGCCGATCTTATTTACTGTTTTGGGTCTGGGCATCATTGGTGGAGCATTTATTGGTCTAAAGTCTTTCCCTGAAATAAAATATGGAGCGATAGTCTTGGCGATAGTGATGACAAGCATGATTGTGCTGGTTTTGAGCTTCCTACTGAAAAGAGACACTGCAAAGGCATTCTGGGTGCAATCAATCGGAATGGTTATTGTCTCAGTTTTAATAGTCACCATTGTATTACCGCCCGTTGCGGGTAGTCTTAGTTCAAGAGACATCGCGACAAAATTTACGGCGTATGATGATCATCAGGCGCCGGTGTACGTCATTAAGTTCTTGCATCCGGGTTTTACTTTCTACAGCGGTGTGTACGGCAGTGAAATCAAATCTACCGGTGACTTGAAAAAGGTGATTCGTGAAAACACGCCTGCGTTTTTTATTGTGCAACAATCCGATTATTTTGGCCTAAACGAAAAGGAACGCCAGTCTTTAGTCATACTTGAAAGATCAGGGAAAAAGATGTTGCTAAAGTATCCCGGAACTCGATAAATAATTTATTAGCTAGAGAGCTACTATGGAGCTAGGGAGTTACTATGACAATACTGCAGGCTGCGATTACCCAAGGAATAACAGAACAGGGGGTAGGATGATTGGAGCGGGTGTGGAGGCATATTATTTTAATATGTGTCCTGATAGCAGGACATTTAGCAGTTGCCTGCGGAGCTGAAAGCGTTGAAGCTCCGGCCGTTTTTTCCCACGAGGATATTCATATTGCGGAGGATCAGGTAATCGAGAGGCTGATGGTTGCCGGCGCAGATGCTACGGTGCGGGGAACTGTCAAAGAGGGCATTGTGATCGTCGACGGTAATTTGCGTCTCGCGCCCACGGCTAAAATCAGGGAAAGCGTTATAGTGCTAGGGGGCCAGGTGGAACGCGAAGTCGGGTCAGTGGTAGAGGGGTATTGGATTGACATTCCTCCGCAAGGCTTTCCTATGCTGAAGGTACTGATCGGTTTGTTATTTTTTTTAACTATATTGAGTCTGATAGCCCTTCCGCTGTTGGTGTGGCTGATTTTTCACATAAGCCAAAGATTTCCCGCTTGTCGAGCAGCGAGGGATTGGTTGTTAAATATTCAGCTCCGCTGGCCGCTTTTGTATATTCTGCTAACCTTGGGATTTAGCTGCAGCATGCTGGTGGTGTTTATGGAACTTGCCTGGGAAACAATATTCCGCCATGCAATGGGGGTATTTGACGGCTCCATTATTTGGCTTGTACGATATTTTTCTACTCCTATGCTAGACCGAGTTATGATTGTTATTAGCGATCTTGGCTACGGTTTTTCGTATGCAGTTATTGTCGTAGCAGTTTTCGCCACCCTGGCTGTTTATCGTCGGTGGCTGGAGGTGAAGGGCTTGGCTCTTAGTTTTGCCGGTGGGGCAGTGCTTAACTATGTGTTGAAAAATCTGTTTGAGCGGGCCAGGCCGGACGCATTTTATTTGGTAGCCGCAGATGGGTATAGTTTCCCTAGCGGGCATGCAATGGTTTCGCTATGCTTCTACGGCATGTTAGCTTTTCTGCTGGTCCGTATTGTACCGTCATGGCGTTGGCGCTATTTTTTTGTCATAGCGACCGTGCTTTTAATTATGGCGATAGGAATCAGTCGAATTTATCTGGGAGTTCATTATCCAAGCGATGTCCTAGCCGGATACACTGGCGGTACTATGTGGTTAATGTTTTGTATATCGATCCTCATGTTGTGGGAGAAAAGCGCAGGAAAGAAAAATAATCGCTAGGTGCATAAAGGATGTTTGTGGATATTTACCATCTTCGTTTTTTGTGCAGACCATATTTTTTAAACAAATTTAGAAAGACTAGAAATAGTTAGAAATACCTGGATAGCGTTGACAGGTGAAGAAGATAAATCTATATTGAAACTGAGAATAGTTCCTAAAAGAAAGCCGGGAGTCAGGGGACGGTCCTTTGACTCACTGACCGAGGTTCCAGCAGAGCCTGGCCGACGCGGTTGTCCTGGAAAAAACTATCTTGTCGGGGGACTGGGGGACAGGTTACTTATCCCGGTGTATCCGTAAATTTATTATCGGCTGGGTTCAAGTGGTCTGAGGTGGTGTTTTCTTTCAATCCGTTTTGCCAGCTCAAGCATGTAGAGACGATAACGTGGGAACAAAGAGCGGATACGTAGAAATCCTTAGATTTAGGCACTTTGTGAAGCATGTGGCGTTCACGGACAACGGTGAAAAATACCGTAATAAAGTGCTAAAAAAGTATGTTAATGTTTCGGCAGTGGTTGATCTATCGTGCGGGAACACAAAAGAATAGGATAGGGAAAGATGATTAAATTCCGTAAAAAAGGGTAAGCAGGACGAAACCCGGAAGTCTCATAGCGACTTTCGGGTTTCGTCCTGTATATTACGACCAATTCTGTTTTTCTAAATCCCCTATCAAGTTATCCTAAATTCCATTTCGTTCTTGATCCATATAAAGAGCTATATCCCTTATCGGGCTATGGCTTTTTCCTAGTATGCGGAAATTTATATGCGGTTTTCGGCTGTCGGTCACCTTGGGGGATTATCCTTCCCCTTTTCCTTCATGTTCGTGTTCGACCATTTCATGCACTGCGTGATCCGCCATCAAAATAGCTGCGGGGTTGTTGCCAGCCATCTTGAATTTTTCAATACCCGCCTAGCCTGGGCTTCGCTCTCGGTACGTGCTTGCAGGAGAGATTGGAGAAAAATCTGCGTACGGTAGTCGTTATCACACAACGATTTGTCATATGCCATATTGTATAAGGCAGTCATATTGCTCTCATGCCCGACTATTCCCGTCAGAAGCTGTATTGATGTCCCAAAGTAAGAGGGAGGAGCGTCCAATTCCCCCCCGGATGACGGTGTTCCCTATAGTCTGCTAATTCTAAGGTGTCTTGAATCTTTCCTGATATTGGATTTTAAGCCAGACAGCCGTTCCTTCCAGTTCAACGGCTTCCACGTAAACGGATGTGGCAAGGTAAAAGTAGGCGGACTCTAAACCATTATTAACCAGGCAGGCCAATACCCTGGACATTTTTTCTGAAAAGCATTTTTCAATTCCTCCCTTACGTAATCAAATTACAATACATAATATATGAGCGATTATGATGTTGACATTTTCAGCCTTGCTAAGGAAGGTGATGGGGCAATCCGAAAGAACAAAAATAAACAGGCAACCGGTTGCTGCCGATTTGCCTGTACATAGCTTGCTTAACGTTATTGCCTGCAATAAACGGAGGATTAGCTTTATTGCTTCTCTTCTTGCGGTTTGGCGTGCTCGAACTTGAATACGCCTTTATATGCCGGAATCCGGACGCTGGTTTCTCTCTTCACTGAAATCTGGATTCCCCAGGCTTGCAATGTTTCTATTACGCCGCCCTGAAGCTTCAAGGCTTTTTCGAGGGTTGCCGGTTCGCCGATGGCCCTTATTTCATAGGGCGAAGCAGTGGATTTATTATTGATGGAAAGTGTGTTACCGGCAGTTCGGACCTCTGAGGAGGCGATAAGCCGCTGGTCGTTGATGGAAATAGCCTCTGCACCGGCTGCCCTCAGTTCATTGAGGGTTTTTAATATATCTTCATCCTTGATCAGAAACAGATTGGGGTTTTTCCCAAGGGTGCTGGGGACCTTACTCTCGTCCATCGTTATAATGATCCCCGGACCATCTAACGGGGTCAGCCCGGCGCCAGCCTTGATGTTGGCCGTCTGTGCCGAAGCATCTCTGCCGATCGTAGATTCCCTTAGCTGTCGAATCTCGTCCAAGAGGACGTCACGTTCTTTTTCCACCTGGGTGATCTGCTTCACCAAATCTTCCGCCCGTTGGTAGCGCACGGTAGAACTGATTTCCGACGTGGTGCGGAACTGGACGGCCAGCATGATTCCAAACACTGTACAAACTAACGTGATCGGGATTTTTCCTTGCATACGGGGACGCTGCATTTATTTATCACTCCAGAATTGGACTTATAGCCTATTATACTGTATTGCTGCATAAGAAAAAAGCGGTAACGATGCCCAAAACTTAAGAAGAGTAGATTAACGATGCCCGAAGCCAGTAGCTGGCCCGGGCATCGTTAATGCCGGCGTCACGGCAACGAGAAGCCGGCAATGAGATAGAGCACTGCCGATAAAACAATTGCAACTATTCCGTACGATAAAACATAGTTCACGTGAGCGGTTACCGATAGGCCTGTGACGGCTGCGGTGAGCACCGGGGTTTCTCCCAGCGGCGACAGATTGTCCCCGATCGAGCCGCCTGCCAGGACGGCGCCTATGGTCAATGCGATGTTGGCGCCTGTTATTGCCGCCAACGAAAGAGCCATGGGCATAACTAAAGCCCACGTTCCCCAGGAAGAACCCATAAAATAGGACGCCAACCCGGCGACAGCGAAAATCGTCAGCGGCACCAACGGCCTGGATATAAAACTATTGGCCAAAAGGTTGCCGATGAACGAGTTGAACCCCAGATCCTGGGTAACGCCGGCAATAGCCCAGGCAAAGATGAGGATGACGATCGGGGGCAGCATTTCGGAGCCGCCGCTCAAAAAATGGCTTTGCAGTTCTTTCAGCGGGATTTTCTGGATAACGTAACTGGCGGCCGTGAAGACGATGGTGGCCAACGTTGCCACAAAGATGGCTTTCTCATAGTCGGCGCTTAGTATGGCATCCCAAAGAGAAAGCGGTCCTTTGGCCTGTCCGGTCCACCAGAACAGGTAAACGATCAGCAGCAACAATATGGCTAACGGAAGCAGGAGGTTTATGATTCTTGGCGGTACTTTCTCCGCGAATTCGCATTCTTCATGGGCTTCGTGGGAATCATGGTCGCCTTCCGGAGGGACCTTTTTGAAAGACGGTTCGGCAAGCTTGAAGAAGCTGAAGTTGAAACTCCAGAAGATGGAGGTTAGGCCGATCAGTACCATGAGGATGGAATAAAAATTGAAAGGTATTGAGGCCAAGTAATACACATACGGGCTGCCGGTGATGCCCGCCTGGGACATCGCGGAGCCGGTCACCCCGAGAACGTACCCCAAATAGGTTGTCGCAAATGGAATTAGAACGATCAGCTGTGATGACGTCGTATTGATGATAAACGCCAGTTTTTCCTTGGAGCCGCCTGCTTTTTCAAGCAGGGGCTTGCTGATTGTACCGGTGGAGATAACATGAAAACAGCAGTCCAGAAACGTAACGGGGGTGACGAGCAGCACGCTTAAAAGAGCGCCTTTCTCCGTTTGGATGTAAGGCTCCACGGTTTTGGCGAATCCCGAGATGCCGCCGCCGACCTTGAACATTTCCGCCAGCGCTCCAAACCCGAACAAGAACAGAATGATGTAGGCATGGTTTTCATCCGCCACGACGCTCGCCAGGTATTCTCCTACGCCCACAACACCGGTTATCGGATTGCCGCCGGCTTTGATGAACGCTCCCGCCAGCAGGCCAACTGTCAATGAAGGAATGATCCGTTTCGTGAGTGCCGCACCTATTATCGCGGCTATGGGAGGAATGATGGAAAGCGCATCCACGCAACCACTCCTTTCTTATACCTGCTTAGTATCACTCGGAAAGCCCGGACATATTAGGACCACTCGTGGGCTGCCCCCCCAGGGCTTCTCAAATAAACGGCCGCATCATTATAAAGTCGCAGTAATACGGAGAAGCTACGAGCAGCGGTGCGGATTAGGAGGAATATTACATGTTATCTAAAGGCAGTCGCTCAAGATACTGGGTGTTTGGCGCCATTATTTTCATACTTATTGTACTTGCTATAGGCTTCTTTGTTTTCTCTTCACCGCCGGAGCGCAAACCGATAGAGCTTGAAAAGCCTTACGCGTTCTACATCATAATCGATGAAAACAGCGGAAAAACCTTGACCTATGTCACGACAGTCGTTGTCAGCGTGGGCGACGAGTACCTCAATGGGAATGGCCAGTGGTACAAGATAGTCCGGGTAGAGGAAAACCGGGCCTATGCCCAACCTTTTGATAAAAAGCAATAGAAAGTTATTGACCGAATAGCAGGGGCGCCATATAATAAATACGTGAATATGTATTCATATGTTGGTGGTGATTGCGTGAGAGAGCAAGAATGCGATGTGTGCGAGCAACTGTGTGAACATCCCCAGAACATCTGTCTGGCGAAAGCGGAGATGCTTGCCGACGACGCGGTTCATCAATTGGCCGAAACCTTCAAGATCCTGGGCGATCCCACCCGGATAAAGATTTTGCACGCGCTGTCCAAACGGGAGCTTTGCGTGTGCGATATCGCCGCCGTAGTCCAGATGGGCCAGTCGGCGGTTTCGCACCAGCTCCGGCTGCTGCGCGGTTCAAGGCTGGTGAAATACCGCAAGGAGGGGAAAATGGTTTTGTACTCGCTTGACGATGGCCATATCTCGCTGCTGCTTTCCCAAGGTATCGAACATATAGCACATCGATAGAGGTGAAGACATGGCAAAAGAACAACTAGTCTCAGCTTGCCAGGACGAATGCTGCACTGCGGCAGTATCTGCTGCCAGCGCCCCGGTGGCGACAACCAGTTGCGGCTGCGGGTGCTGCTGTGCGGACGAAACGGCGATTGCAACAGCGGAAACGGCGGCAACCGTCGACGGAGCGCATCAGGTGGACAACACGTTCGACCTGGATGGTTTGGATTGCGGCGATTGCGCCGCGAAGCTGGAAAAAGGCATCAACCGGATAAAAGGCGTAATTGATGCAAAAGTGAACTTTGCCGCGGCCAAGATGAAAGTAACCTATGACGGGTCCGTGGTGCAGCCTGCCGATCTGGTCAAGGCGGTCGGCGGGTTTGGCTACCAGGCGACGCTTATCAAGGCGGCCCAGAACCATCATGGTTTCCGGCGGACTGTCTATCGTGTCTCAGGTCTCGACTGCGGCGACTGCGCCGCAAAACTGGAAAAGAAATTGGCAGCTACGCCGGGAGTCCGGCTGGCTACCGTCAACTTCGGCGCCGGCAAGATGACTGTCGAGCATACTTTGTCCGATGCAGCTATCATGCAAATTGTAGAGCAGGCCGGTTATAAAGCCGAACGGGAGGACAAGGCGGACTATGCGCCGCAGGCCAAAGCGGCCTGGTGGAAAAATCCCCGCTCCATTGCGACCATGGTGTCAGGCGCATTGCTGGTGGTCGCGACCGCTCTTGAATGGTTTGGCATAAGCGAGCAGGCCCTAATACCGCTATTTGCTCTGACCGCCATTATCGGCGGCTACAATTCGGCCAAGATCGGACTCTATGGGCTCAGGTCATGGACCTTTGACATGAATTTTCTCATGACCGTCGCCGTAATCGGTGCGGCGATCATCGGTCAATGGGGAGAAGCTGCCACGGTGGCGTTTCTCTTCTCTTTCGGCAACACGTTGCAAACCTATACAATGGATAAAACGCGCCAGTCCATCAGGGCTTTGATGGAGTTGGCGCCGCCCGAGGCTCTTGTGCGGCGGGATGGCCAGGAATTGCGGCTGCCGGTCGAGAAAATCGTATTAGGAGACACCATCATCGTGAAACCAGGCGAGCGGATCGCCATGGACGGCGTGGTGAAAAACGGCGCTTCGGCGGTCAATCAGGCCACCATCACCGGCGAGTCCGTGCCGGTGGAGAAGACGGCGGGCGACAGCGTCTACGCCGGTACGGTCAACGAGCACGGCGTGTTGGAAATCGAGGTCACGAAAGTAGCCGCCGACTCCACGCTGGCGAAAATCATGCACCTGGTGGAAGAGGCACAGGCCCAAAAGGCTCCTTCGCAGCAGTTCGTCGACGTGTTCGCGAAATACTATACCCCAGCCGTGCTGCTCGGCGCCGTCGGCGTCATGGTCATACCCTGGCTTGCCTTTAGTCAGCCGTTTGCCCCCTGGTTCTACAAAGGCCTGGTGCTTCTCGTTATATCCTGCCCCTGCGCACTGGTCATATCGACGCCGGTTTCCATCGTTTCCGCCATTGGCAATGCGTCAAGGCAAGGCGTACTGATCAAGGGGGGCGCCTACCTTGAGCAGGTGGGCGGCATCAGGGCGATTGCTTTCGACAAAACCGGTACGCTGACTATCGGCCGGCCGGCCGTCACCGACATCCTGCCGGAGAACGGCATGAGCGAAAATGAGCTATTGGCCATAGCGGCGGCCGTCGAAAAGTGGTCGGAACATCCGCTGGCCCAGGCCATCGTGGCCAAAGCGGCCGGTGTAAATCTAAAACAAGTTTCCAATTTCAAAGCCCTGGTAGGGCGTGGCGCCCAGGCCGACATCGACGGCCGGGCGATATATGTCGGTAATCTCCGCTTATTCGAGGAACTCGGTCATGGCCTCGTCCCGTATGAACCCCGACTGGCCGGACTTGAGCGGCAAGGCAGGACGGTAATGCTCGTAGGTACCAAGGATGAAGTCTACGGCATGATCGCCGTGGCCGACACGCTACGCGACAACAGCGGGGCCGCCATCAAATCGCTGCGGTCTTCCGGCATGCGCCACATCGCCATGTTGACGGGGGATAACAACCGTGTGGCGGGAGCTATCGCGGAAAGGCTCGATCTCGACGCTTTCCACAGTGAGCTATTGCCGGAAGATAAGGTTGCGTCCGTAAAGAACATCGCCCGGGAATACGGCAATGTCGTGATGGTCGGCGACGGCGTGAACGACGCTCCAGCCTTGGCAGCCGCTACCGTGGGCGTGGCTATGGGCGTAGCCGGCTCCGACACTGCTCTGGAAACCGCCGATATCGCCCTGATGGCCGACGACCTCGGCAAGCTGGCCTATGTCATCAGACTCAGCCGCAAGACGGTGGCGGTTATCAAACAGAATATAAGCTTCTCCATTATTGTCAAGGCCATATTCGTAGTTGCGACCTTCTTCGGTGTGGTTAACCTCTGGCTGGCGGTGTTCGCCGACATGGGAGCGTCGATCCTGGTCACGCTGAACGGCATGCGCTTGATGCGGAAGTTTAAAGTGGAAGGGAACATGGCCGGAAGATAAACTTTGACATTACGCCGAAAGCCCTGGACTATATCCGCAATAAGGGCGAAGCTGTCACGCTGCAGATGGACCGGAGAGAAACCGGCTATAGCTACTGCGGCGATAGTGCGGTGGAAATACCTTATTCCAAAATGGAAGGAGCAGGAAAGATGAAATCTTTAATTTTTTCAACTGCTGGCTTACTTATTGGAATCTCATTGCTTGCAGGTGGCGGATATTATCTGCTAAAAGAAAAGGGCGACAAAGACTCTGTTAAAATATTTGGGGCATTTGTCGGCATCGGTGTAGTAATAACAAGCGGTATGATTATAAAGATCATAATGGCGGGTTTCTAAGAAAACTGAAATAAGTCTTCCGTTCCTATTAATCTTATATTACGTGGATTATTTCGGTATAAGGTGGGTGAAGAAAAACTGTAGGAGGAGTTTGTGCGAGTTTCGAAGCCGTTGATAACGGATAAAGAGAACGCATGCTGAAGAATATCGAGAAGTTGTTCATGGATAGACCAGTACGGTGAATTTGGCGGCGATTGACCCGCGGCTGGAGGAGTTGCGCACGGAGATGGCTATACTGGAGGCCGAGCGAAAGGCATGGCCTCTCTAAGCCTAGCGTTGAGTTATAAAATGCCCCACTGTCATCATTTATACAACAGCTCCCGGTATACCGGGAGCTGTTGTCACTTAACCCGGCAAAATCACGAGTTCCTACTTTGTTACCAATTTTGCCAAACTTATGCCTTAAATGCCATCTATACTTGAAATCAGGTAAGCGAAATCCAAAGGAGATGGTATTGTTGAAGAAAGTAAGTTTGTTTGTCGTAGTTGCTCTGTTGGTTGTATCTTTCAGCGGTGTGGCCATGGCCGCGGCGGATCAAAGCGCGGCCCCATCGCAGGGTAACTGGTATTGCCCCAATTACGGCCAATACTACAATAGCCCAGCCGATGACCAGAATGCCAATGGAGTGCATGGTCATAGCCACCACGGCGGCGGACGGGGCTGCTGGTAGGTCGATAGCGCCAGCAAGTGGGTTGAAACAGCCCACTTGCTTCAATCCTGAAAAAGCCTGTGGTATAGTAAAGGGAGAACCCGGACAAGAGGTGATCTGACAATGAACGGCAAAACCGTGCTGATAGTAGATGATGAGGCTCAAATCCGGGAATTGCTTTCCCTTTACTTTATCCAGGAGGGGTTTACCGTGGCCGAAGCCGCCGATGGTGCTTCGGCGCTTCTTTCTATGCAGCGGGTCAAGCCGGACATCATCATATTGGATATCATGATGCCCGTGCTTGACGGTATCGAGGTATGCAGGCAAATCCGTAAGGTCTCCAATGTGCCTATCATCATATTGACTTCCCGTACCGAGGACGACGACCGTATCCTGGGGCTTGAAATCGGTGCGGACGATTATGTGGCAAAGCCGTTCAATCCAAAAGAAATTGTGGCTCGCGCCAGAGCCGTACTCCGGCGAACTGCCGCTCCGCAGCAATATGCTGCCGCCGACACTGTCAATCTTCCTAGCCTTTCCATCAATATGGCCGAACATAGCGTAACCGCCTTCGGTCATCCTGTGGCACTGGCGCATAAGGAGCTTGAAGTATTGTGGCAGCTTGCTTCCCATCCGGGGAAAGTATTGTCCCGTGAACAGCTGCTGGAACTGGTGTGGGATTACAGCTATTCCGGCGATACCCGCACAGTGGACACGCACGTCAAACGGCTTCGCAAAAAGCTGGGCGCCGGACCGGATACGCCCTGGGACATAAAAACCGTCTGGGGCATCGGCTATAAATTCGAGGTGAGAACATGAGAATCTCACTGCAATATAAGCTATTGGCCGCGTTCATGGTTCTGGTTATCCTGGGGTTGGCCGGGATCGGCGCCGGCGGATCGATGCTCATCCGCGACTACTTTGTCACTCGCAAGCAGCACGAACTGACGGACAAAGCTTACGAAATGGCGCGGATGGTCAACGCCTACTACGATGGGCGCATTACCCATGGCCAGCTTAACAATTTTGTTAACAGCGTAGACAGTTTTTTAGACGCCAGGGTCTGGGTAGTGGACAACAACCTGAATTTGATAACCGTATCCGAAGAACGGCCGGATGCAGGCCAAGCCAGCCGCCGGCCGGCATCTTCGATCAAGCCCAGCCCTATGCATCATGACGGATGGGACTGTGATAGACCCGGTAATCCCGGTGGCATGATGTCGCCCGGAGGGCGGCAAAACCAGCAGTCGGCGGGCCAGCCGAGGCAGCAGTCCCCTAGTGGCCCGGTCGAAGGGCAACACGCTGCACCGCCTCGTTCCGACGACCTGGATTGCGATTCGCCCGGCGACGGTAAGCACGGAATGATGGGAAGGCAGTCGGGAGGGCAGAGTATGATGGGACGTCCCGGAGTCTGGAACAGTCAGTCGGCACAGCAATCACGGGGTGCTGCTACAGCTATTGCGCAGGCCCCGGCCGAAGGATCAACAACGCAGAATTCGCTAGACAAAGGGCAGCCATCGATCACGCTGGATTTGGGCCAGGGAACACAAAAAGGGGAGAAGCCCGTCCCCGAAATCAGCCTGGCTGATATAAAAGGGATGGACGAGATCATCCAGGCCGTGCGCGCCAATTCCGGCCAGACCTGGGCCAAGACATATTATCATCCTTACTACGAAGAAAGCATGCTTGTCGTAGCCGTTCCGCTCGCACGCCAGGATGGAACGGTGAGCGGGACAGTGATGATTAACACGCCGATTGAGGAAATAGACAACTTTCTGCAAAATATCTATAAGTATCTTGGTTACGCCGGAGTGGTGGCCATCCTGGTCGCCGTCGTCCTGGCCGCCTATATGGCAAGAGGGATTGTACGGCCGCTCAGAGCAATGCAGGAAACGGCCGCCGCCCTCGCCCAGGGCAAATACGACCGGCGGGTAAAGGTAACGACCGGCGACGAAGTGGGCGATCTCGGCCAGTCGCTAAATTCCCTGGCGAATGACTTGGGCGAATACGTCCGGCGGATGGAGGTAACTGATAAGATGCGCCGGGATTTTGTCGCCAACGTTTCCCATGAGTTGCGGACGCCGCTGACCATCATGCGCGGCTACAACCAGGCGCTGCAGGACGGCACCGTCACTGATCCCGGCCAGGTAAAGAAATATCACCGCGTCATGGGCGACGAAATCCTGAGATTGGAGAAATTGATCGCCGAACTATTGGATTTAAGCCAGCTCCAGGCCAGCGGCGCAGGCCTGGAAGTAGAGGAAATATCCCTGGCGGAAGTGGTCGATAACGTCAGCACTTTATTGAAGCAGAAAAGTGAGGAAAAAGGGGTAACCCTGCTTACGCAGATTGAGCCCGTCGTTCCCCCTATACAAGGCGATGGTGATCGCCTGACGCAGATGGTGCTCATTCTGATGGACAATGCCTTGAAGTTCACGCCTGCAGGAGGACAAATAACCGCCACAGTGACTGCCGCCAACGGCGGCATTGCCTTATCCGTCGCCGACACTGGCGCGGGCATTGCCGTGGAAGACTTGCCGCATATATGGGAGCGGTTCTACAAAGCGGACAGATCTCGTTCCAGTGGCGGCGCCGGCCTGGGTCTGGCCATCGCCCGGCAGATTATTGACTTGCATGGCGCAACTGTCAAAGTAGACAGCGCCTGCGGCGAAGGAACGACATTTACGGTCAGGTTTCCTATAACCAAAAACAGCAAAAGCGAGGTGTGATAACATGTGCGGTTGGTTTGGCGGCCCCGGAGGCTGGTTTGGTGGTGGCATCTTCATGATGTTGTCGATGATTTTGTTTTGGGTTTTGATTATTTGGGGAGGCGTGGTTTTGGCACGCAGGCTGTCGCGGTCGAGTCACTGTGACCGGCTGGCGATGGAGTCTGGCCCAGCCTATGAAATTTTGAAAGAGCGCTACGCCAAAGGCGAAATTACCAGGGATGAATTTGAGCAGATAAAGAAGGATATTCAATGATGGTATCATGATGAAGAGATAAAATCGCGGGGAAAATGCCGGCAAACAATAATGTGGCCGGCGTTTTCTTTAAAGGGAACCGCTCCTTGTTGTGAGGGGGCCAAAAGGAAAATCGTCTTGCGGCGGCTAAAAGAGGAGCTAAATCCGGCGGGCTACGCCGCATCCGCATACAATGGACGAAAAATGTTTTCTATCAAGCTATTATGTAATCTCGATGCACGTGGAGACGATAGTTTGGCTGTGAAAAAATATGGTATATCTTTCCGCAGGCAAAGGAAGAAAACATCGTAAGTTAAACCGATTATTTTGCTGAGTTTCTGTATATACCAAAACAACAAAAACGACCACTTTTTATACGAAGTGGTCGTTTTTGTTGTTCTTCTGATAACTCTTTTATCTAACTCAATAATTATGGCGGCTCTGATCGGGCTGTCAGAAGTTACAATGAAAGCCTATCGTAATAATTTATGCAGTTCTTATAACTTTCGATAGAAAGTTTACTCATTTCAAAAAGGGGAACAGGCAACGATTCAAGAGAATACCAATTCCAGGATTCTGCTTTTTGGGGCTCTAGAACTGTCGGTACGCCGGCCGTCCATTTTGCCGTCAATGTAATATGAACATAATGTTTAGGGGCGTATTGAAGTACGTTTGCTACTAATAAGAAGTTGATATCATCAATTTCTATACCGCATTCTTCCAAAACCTCTCTGCGGGCACACTCTTCAAACCCTTCCATATACTCCAGATGCCCGCCGGGGAAGGCGTATTCTCCTGAGCCATGAGATCCTTTGCGGCATGCCAATAAAACCTTGCCGTCTTTAAAAATCATTACACCAATACCAACTTTTGTTTGTTGATTAGACATTACAACTCATCCTTTCTCCGGCGTTTTGTCAAATATCGTTACACAATGTCATGGTTTCCCATATCGCAAGGGGGGACGGTGGAGTTTCACCCTCCGACTCTGTGCCTTTAAAGGCAGGCGGGACCTGGGTTCAAGGCTGAGGGGAAATATGGTTTATATTCCCTCAGACAAAGGAAGAAAACATCAGCAACTTAAGAACACACAATAACACAATATTAACATTTAACGCCCGCTGTATATAGATAACGGGCGTTTGTTATAAGTATGTTTTGGACTATTTGGATGTATTAGTAATTTTAACTAAAATCCTTTGAGATTAGATCATATCTTGTCTCCAATTTTTTTTCGGAGGTTATTTTGTGGTAGAGAACAAAAGCTCCATCACATGGACGGATTGTTTGTCGCCGAGGTTGATGCCATTGGCGCAAGCCACGCAGTAACAGGCCACTCTTTCCGTCGTAATATCGGCGCAATGGCTCCGCATGCGCTCGATCTTATCCTCATCCGTGTAGGGTTGGAAGAAATCGTTCGGGACATCCTTGCCAAAACGTTTTGGCGCGAACTCACCATAATAAGCAGGTGGTATCTGCAAAACGCTCGTACCACAGAAACGGGTCTTCTCGTAATTTTCAGCAAGTTCGATCACACGAATATTCATCTTTCGCATAAGTCCGTGGATTGCATCCTGTTCTGACCGTTTATCATAGGCGCGCCAACAATCTTGCAAGGTGATCTCCTCGCCCTTGTAATCGGGAAATGGGAATTGTTCATCCTTCACAAGAATCTCCCAAATGGAAACGACCTCACGCGCTTTCGATGATTCATCACAAAAGGCGGAGCAAGTATTACAGACACAGACTGCAATATCCTTTTCCGTTAAGAGTTCAAGATTCCCACGACAACAGCCGGTTATGATCATGCCGTAGCGATTGTTAATATATTCAGCTAACTTTTTTGATGTTTCCGGATAGCCGGCTTTAAATTTGCAGCTTGGGAAATAGACAATCGCCATATAATACATCTCCTCAATCATTGATTTCATTAATATTAGCATGACAGAATAATTTTTAGAATGCAATTTTACATTATTAAATTTATTCTTTTAGTCTGTTGTTTCTTGCGATGTAGGCATGCCAACCACCATACTCGGTTATTTCGTGGTGGCCTTGACACAAGTAAGGTTCCCCTAGTACGCCCAGGACGATACTTCCGTCCAATAGCAGTGTTTTGCCAACTGACAGGCCGGCCGGCTCGTTCATCAGTACCTTGGCTAAACCTTCAAGGGGAACTGACCAAATTTCCACGGCAACGCTCCTACCCTCGCCGGGAGTACGCAGCATGGCCGGGTGCCTGTCACCAATACTCCAAAGTCGGTAGAAGGCGGCGGTCTTGTTTTCCCTGACAAATGTCGCACCTACGTCTAACAGGTTTTTCTTAAGCTCCAGTCCTTGCATTAAGGTTCCGTTCACTGCAAGCAGCGCGGTCAATAATTACACCTCCTGTTCTTATAGTTTTTTTACCGCCGCTTCAATCCGGTTCAGTGCCTCTTGCAGCTGGGACCGGGGACAGCCGATGTTCATCCGCATGTTACCCGCGCCGCCGGGCCCAAAGTTCGAGCCCTCGTTCATGGCGACTTTAGCCTCTTCCAGGAAGAATTTCTGCAGTTCTTTGGGCGCCATGTTCAGGGCCTGGCAGTTGAGCCAGACGAGATAGGTGGCTTCGGTTTTGGTGACTTTGATTTTGGGAATTTTCGCCGCGACGAAGGTATTGAGGTATTCCAGGTTGCCTTCCAGGTATTCAAGCAGTTGATCGGCATAGTAGTCGCATTCGTTGTAAGCGACTTCGACCGGCAGCGTGCCGAATATCGTCCGGCCATAGGCTTTGTTGTCTTCGACTCGCGCGTAGAACAGGTCGTGGTTGCGGCGGTCGGGAATGATGGCGGCGCCTGTCCGCACGCCGGCGATGTTGAAGGTTTTACTGGGGTTGACGCATACCACGCAGTTGGCGGCGGCTTCGGCCGACAAGGACCCGAACGGAATGTGCCTGTTGCCTTTGTAGACGATGTCGGAGTGGATTTCGTCAGAGACGACGAACACGTTGTGTTTCAGGCATAGTTTTGCCATCCGGGTCAGTTCTTCGCGGGTGAAGCATTTCCCGACCGGATTGTGAGGATTGCACAACAGAAACATGGTAGTGCGCTTTTTGCTGAGCAGTTCTTCGAGATTGGCGAAGTCGACGTCGAAGCCGCCTTCTTTATTGGGGGCAAGCTGGTTGCCCAGGATATGCCGGCCATTATTAGGGATGATGGCATGGAAGGGATGATAGACCGGCATCTGCATGACGACATTGTCGCCGGGCTGGGTAAAGGCCCGCATGGCGTAGATGATGGCCGGTATGACGGCGGGGGTGTGTTCCGCCCAGTCGATGTCGACGTCCCAGCCGAAGCGTTTTTTCTGCCAGTTGACGATCGATTGTTCGAAGTTTTTGTTGTCGTCGGGGGGATAGCCGTAGATGCCGTGCTCGGCGCGTTTGACCACGGCGTCGATGACCGGCTGTGGACATTTGAAGTCGGTGTCGGCGAGCCACATGGGAACCACGTCAGTGCCGTAGGTGTCCCATTTCCTGCTATCGGTGCCGCGGCGGTCGACGATTTCGTCAAAGTTGTGTCTCATTATTTTCTCCTCTCTTGTTATCCGGGTCTTGTCAATCTCAGGCTACGAAATGAAATAAAAAATGGAGAGGGGATCAGTATTACAGCCGGCATCGGTGTAGCCTACGTACTCCGAGCATTGAAATTGACCAACTTTTAGCGGAAGCGGATGTTAAACTAAAGTATAGTCCCGATACATCGATGTGTGAAATTGACAATGGTTATTGCATCAATAAGG
>DLGF01000011.1 GCA_002482545.1 Sporomusaceae bacterium UBA7701 | reverse complement strand
AATGATGAAATGGCGGACGCAAATCAGCAAGTCGTTAATATTGTCAAAAAGGTAAATGCTGAAGCGAATTAATTAAAAGTATCCGGCAATCCGTTGCTTTAAGGCAAGCTTCTTATATCGGAGCGCTGCAGGAGCGGGAAAAGAACTATCCTACCGGGTGCCCATCAATTGCATCGGCGTTGCCATCCCACACTCGGACACTAAGCATATATAGTCTGCGGCAATTGCAATCGCTACTTTGACCCAGTCGGTTAATTTCGGCCTGATGGGCGGCGCGATGCGGGCTAATTATTTTATAGCTGACAATAAATATGCTGATACAATGCATTTAAACAGGTCAGTCAAACAGATGTTTAATCCGCTTCTCAGTCCTAAAAAGACCGGGGAGGGGATATTTTGTTTGACAGGATTCTTGAAGCTTTAAGCAGCCTGGGACTGCCAGGGATATGTATCGGAGTTTTTTTTTAGAAGCGATCGGACTGCCTCTCCTATTCACACTGTTGATTTGTAACAGGGCGAATGGTCATTCGGACCTTATCCGGAGGCAGGGAAGCCGGTAATCTATAGTGAAATACACGAGATAGAGGTAGAATAGATATAAAGCTTTGTTATGTGGTCTATAAGGGGAGGGATATGGAGTGGGAGACCCATATGAAGTGATGCGGGAAGCTTATTATCGTGAATGGAAGGCTTTTGTTGAGAAAGGCTATTGTAATGATAAAATTATTCGTCCTCAAACCTTGGATTCCTGGACAAGGTGCCGGGATTACGGTCTTAATCCGTTGATTCGCAATCCAAATGCGGTCATCGAAGATGATAAAAAGCTCGAGGAAGTATTGAGTTCCAATAAATTCTTGATTGACTTAGCGAAGCCGTATATGGAGATACTTGCCCAGGTAGTGGATGAAACTGGCTTTATCGGCTTCCTGGCAAGTAAAGAAGGCTATATCTTGCATATTGTTGGTGATCCTGTATTAATCAAATCAGCTGAAAATGGATTTGTCAGAATCGGCGAGATAAGAACGGAAAAGCTTGCAGGAACCACTGCTGTTGCCCTTTGCCTGACTACCCGACAACCGGTGCAGATTTTTAGTGCAGAGCACTACCATTGCTTTTATCACGATTGGACTTGCTCTGCGGCGCCAATCTGTGACGAATATGGCGATTTAATTGGGGTTTTAAATCTGAGCGGGAACTACCGGTTGATTCACAAACATACCCTCGGAATTGTAATTTCTTTGGCCAAAGCAATAGAACATGCCATCAGACTGAAGTTAACCAATACTTATCTGCACAACTGCATAAACAGCTCGGAATACGGCATGATTATTCTGGATAATAAAAATAATATCAAATACATGAATAAGCACCTGCTCCCCTATAGGATGATAACGGCAGACGAACTGGAAAAACCGATTGGCGAAGTATTGGTTTCCGAACCGCCCCTGGGTAATTTGCTGGAAAGTGATAATACATTTTTTGAGAAAAGTATTGTCATTAAAAATTCTGCCCCTAAGCGGGTTACTCTTTTAGTTAATACAAAATCGGTCATCGATAATGAAAATCAAGTGATCGGCAAGCTGATCGTCACCCAGGAAAAGAAAGATGTGCACCGCCTGGTTAACCGCATGGTGGGGGCTTATGCCAGCTTTACTTTTGATAATATTCTCGGCAGTCATGAAAAACTGCTCCAGGTGATCGAACTTGCCAGGAGTGCGGCCGAAACGAATGCCAGAGTATTGATCCAGGGTGAGAGCGGTACAGGTAAGGAGTTGTTTGCCCAAGCCATCCACAATGCGAGTAAACGGCGGAATGGCCCGTTTATTGGCATTAACTGTAGCGCCATCCCATCGGAATTAATGGAAAGTGAAATTTTCGGCTACAACGAAGGAGCCTTCTCAGGGGCGAAAAAAGGTGGCATGCCGGGGAAGTTCGAACTGGCAGAGGGCGGTACGATTTTTCTCGACGAAATAGACAGTATGCCGCAGGCGATGCAGATCAAATTGTTAAGAGTGCTGGAAGAAAATAAAATAACGCGGATCGGCGGGAATGTCGTCATGCCGACCAACGTAAGAATCATCGCGGCCAGCGGCAAGAATTTAGAAGAGCTTGTTAGGCAGGGCCATATCAGGCTTGATTTTTACTATCGAATCAATACCATCATTCTTGATATTCCCCCCCTGCGTAATCGGAAGGCGGATATTCCTTTACTGGCTGACTATCTTGCCAATATGCTTGGCTCAAGACTAGGCTTGCGGAAGAAGCTGCTTTCTGAGGAATTTGTCACCTGTCTGATGCGATATGATTGGCCGGGAAATGTCCGAGAGCTTAGCAATGTTATTGAGCGAGCGCTCATCGTATCGGGTGAGGCCGACACTTTAACAACCAATCATTTGCGGCTTGGGCCGCCCCCTTCCCCCAAGGTGGTCATGCCTGGTACGGAGCAAAATGAAATCAAAACGTTGAAGGAAGTAGAGCGGGAAGCGATCATTAACGCATTGAAACACACTAATAATAATTACGTCGCGGCCGCACAATTGCTGGGGATCCACCGCAATACCCTTTATAATAAATTTAAGGAGAATGAGTTTAAGCTATCCAACTAGCTTGACGCTTTTGCGGGCAACGTACAAATTTTGTTGCACAAAAAATGGGCNNGCCCATTTTTTGTGCAACAAAATAGTGCGTTCGATACTGTTTCAAAAGGGGCGTCATCGCATTGCAATCCGGTTATTGCAATGAATTTTTGTATTGGCACAATATTTGCAATAATTTGTATTGCCAGACAAAGTAAAAAAAGGAGGTTTTTTCATGGAGGTATTGGGTATTCTGTTGAGCTTGATCTTATTGATTACGTTTGCTTACCGGGGATTCTCAGTAATTTTGTTTGCTCCGATTTTTGCATTGATAGCGGCAAGTATGTCTAATTTGCCCTTGATGCCTAGTTACACCGAGCTTTTTATGGCCAAAGGAGTAACGTATGTCAAGTCGTTTTTCCCTATCTTTATGCTGGGTGCTGTTTTTGGCAAGGTAATGGAACAAACCGGAATGGCCCAGAGCATCGCTCATGAGGTTATCCAGCGCCTGGGGAAAAAAAGAGTGGTTCTGGCAGTATGTGTTGCCGGGATGATTCTTTCCTACGGCGGAATCAGCATGTTCGTATGCGTGTTTGCCATTTATCCTTTTGCTTCCGCCATGTTTAAAGAAGCGCAGATACCCAAGCGTCTGCTTCCGTCCTGCATTGTGCTCGGGGTGTTCTGTTCGACGATGGATGCTTTTCCCGGCAGCCCACAGATTCAAAATATCATACCCAGTACCTATTTAGGCACGTCACTCTATTCGGCTCCAATTCTAGGTACGATCGGCGGTATTTTCCTGATCGTGGTCGGCTACTTGTTTATTGAATGGCGGGTCCATGTTGCCATGGCTGCGAGCGAAGGGTATGGAAATCATACGCGCAATGAATCCATCATTGACGAGAATGCCGTAATACCCCCCTGGCAGTTATCGGTGCTCCCTCTTTTGACGGTATTGGTCGTAAACGCCCTCATGACGTTTGTGTATCAATGGGATCCGGCATTATTGAACGCCTTCCATGAGATGAAACTGCCGCTGGTTGCAGCATCGGTGAAAAATGCAATTACCATTTGGGCCTTGATTATTGGTTTGGTAACGGCAATTGTGCTTGCAGCTATCACCGGATACAAATATATACCGAAAACCAGCAGCCTGAAGGAGGCTCTTAACTTAGGCGCACTTGGTTCTTTGCTGGCGATTATGAATACGGCATCGGAAGTCGGCTACGGTAATGTCATCGCGTCGCTGCCCGGATTTAAAATTATTGCCCAGTCACTGCTGGGGGTCGGCATGAGCGCGCCGCTGTTCAATGAGGCCGTGATGGTTAATATCCTGGCCGGCATCACCGGGTCGGCGTCCGGCGGTATGGCCATTGCCCTGGACATATTCGGGAAACATTGGCTGGAGTTGACCGCGGCGCAGGGAATCCCGCCGGAAGTTGTGCATAGAGTCGCATCCATGGCGTCAGGCGGTCTTGATACTCTGCCGCATAACGGCGCTATCATCACATTGCTTGCCGTTTGCGGCTTGACGCACCGAGAATCTTATAACGATATCTTCGGTCTAACCTGTCTAAAAATAGTGACGGCATTTTTAGTTGTGGGACTCTATATGCTTACCGGGATTGTATAATAGGTGCCTAATGCAAGGCGGGGGGCGTGAGTGTTCCCCAAAAGGCAGCTCAATTCAGGGGGTGAAAATGATGACGAAAGTGATCACCGCAGCAGAAGCGGCTAAGTTGATCAAGGATAATGCCACTGTGGCTACCAGTGGTTTTGTAGGCTGCGCAAATCCGGAAGCGCTGACCAGCGCGCTGGAGACAAGGTTTATTAACGAAGGTACCCCGCGTCATTTAACATTGGTGCACTGTGCTGGCCAAGGTGATGGCAAAGAGTGTGGCACCAACCATTTCGGACATGAGAATCTGGTAAAGAGAGTTGTTGGCGGCCACTGGAACATGGCGCCGAAGCTGAGCAAATTAGCTATCGATGAAAAAATCGAAGCGTATAACTTCCCTCAAGGAACATTGACCCACTGGTTTCGCAGTGTAGCAGGCAGAAAACCCGGGGTAATTACCAAGGTTGGGTTAAATACTTTCGTTGATCCAAGGATTGAGGGAGGTAAAATTAACAAAACAACCAAGGAAGACCTGGTGGAAGTTCTTCAATTGGGTGGTGAGGAATGGCTTTGGTATAAACCTTTCCCGGTAGATGTTGCAATCGTCCGAGGAACTTTCGCCGACGGCAAAGGTAATATTTCTATTGAGCATGAGGCTGTTTCAGGGGAGATTCTGTCAATCGCCCAAGCGGCGAAGAGCTCCGGCGGCATTGTCATCGTTCAGGTGGAAGGTATCGTTCAGCCCGGCAGCCTTCATCCGATGCTTGTAAAAATACCGGGAATTATTGTTGATTACATTGTGCTGGCAGAACCCAGCAAGCATATGCAGACTTTCGCCGAACAATGCAACTTGGCCTATTCGGGCAAAATCCGCGCTTCGCTATCGGCTTTACAGTCCATGCCGTTAAGCGAGCGCAAGGTTATCGCCCGGCGGGCGGCTATGGAACTTATCCCTGATGCCAGGGTCAATCTCGGCATTGGCGTACCGGAAGGCGTGGCGGCGGTAGCTAGTGAAGAAGGGGTGAGCGACTTGATGACGCTTACCGTCGAGGCGGGTCCTGTAGGCGGCATTCCCGCCGGCGGACTAAGTTTTGGTGCTTCGATCAACCCCGAGGCTATTTTGGATCAGCCCTACCAGTTTGATTTCTATGATGGAGGTGGCCTTGACCTAGCGTACCTCGGCTTGGCCGAGACCGATAAGTACGGCAACATCAACGTCAGCAAGTTTAAGGGCCGGGTGGCCGGCTGCGGCGGGTTCATCAACATCACCCAGAACGCCAAGCAGGTCATCTTCTGCGGCACTTTCACCGCCAACGGGCTGAAAGTCAAGGTCGACGGCGGCAAGCTGACCATTGTCCAGGAAGGGAGGTCCAAGAAATTCCTCGATCAGGTCGAGCAGATCACCTTCAGCGGCGAGTACGCCCGGAAGATCAAACAGCCAGTCATGTACATCACCGAGCGGGCCGTCTTCAAGCTGACGGACAAAGGGATGGTGCTGACCGAGATCGCCCCGGGCGTGGACATAGAGAAGGACGTCCTGGCGCTCATGGACTTCAAGCCGATCGTCGCCAAGGATCTCAAGATTATGGATGAGCGCATTTTCTGTGACCAGCCCATCGGCCTGGCCGGCGCGCTGGCCAACCATGGCAGGTAGTCTGGATTCCCGGAAGTGGGCCGATTTTCAAAACCCCCAAAAATAAAGGAGGATTGAATAATGAACTTTGTAATGACCCCGGAACAAGAAAGCATCAGAAAGATGGTGCGGGAGTTTGCCGAGAAATCGCTGGCGCCGACGGCGGCGGAACGGGATGAAAAAGAATTGTTTTCCCGTGAGATTATGGACCAGATCGGCGAACTTGGTATCTTCGGTCTGCCGTACCCGGAAGAATACGGCGGGGCCGGTAGCGATTTCGTGAGCTACGCCATAGCCGTGGAGGAGATTTCCCGGGTATGCGCTTCCACGGGGATTGGGCTGTCGGTGCATGTATCGCTGTGCGCCTGGCCGATTTTCAAGTATGGCACTGAGGAGCAAAAACAAAAATATCTCCGTCCCCTGGCGGAAGGCACCCAACTGGGGGCTTTCGGCCTGACCGAGCCCAACGCCGGCACCGATGCCGCCGCCGGCTCGACCATCGCCGTCAAGGATGGCGACAGCTATGTCATCAACGGCAGCAAAGTTTTCAACACCAACGGCGGTGAAGCCGAAATCGAAGTCATCTTCGCCGCCACCGACAAGGCTGCGGGACTCAAAGGCCTGAGCGCCTTCATCGTCGAGAAGGGCACTCCCGGTTTCACGTATGGCAAAAAGGAAATCAAAATGGGCATTCGCGCTTCGGTGCAGCGCGAGTTAATTTTTGAAAACTGCCGCGTTCCCGCTGCCAACCTGCTTGGCAAAGAAGGCGAAGGCTTCAAGATCGCCATGACCACCCTCGACGGCGGCCGCATCGGCGTGGCCGCACAGGCGGTCGGCATCGCCCAGGCAGCGCTGGACGCGGCTGTCAAGTATTCCAAGGAGCGGGTCCAGTTCGGCAAGCCCATCGCCGCCAACCAGGCCATCTCCTTCATGCTCGCCGACATGGCCACTAAGCTCGATGCCGCCCGCCTTCTGACCTATCGGGCCGCCTACAACAAGTCGAATCACCTGTCCTACTCCAAGGAAGCGGCCATGGCCAAGATGTTTGCCTCGGACGCCGCCATGTCCATCACCACCGACGCCGTGCAAATCTTCGGCGGCTACGGCTACAGCCGCGAATACCCGGTGGAGCGCCTGATGCGCGACGCCAAGATCACCCAGATTTACGAAGGAACCAACCAAGCCATGCGCATGGTCGTCTCCGGCTCCATCCTGCGCTGAGCACAAGTGCGCCAAACCATACAGGGAGGATCAAGCGAATGGAAATCGTCGTCTGTGTCAAGCAGGTGCCTGACACCACCGAAGTCAAGATCGACCCGGCAACCAACACTCTCATCCGCCAGGGTGTGCCCAGCATCGTCAACCCCTTCGACAAGAATGCCCTCGAAGCCGCTCTGCAGCTCAAGGAAGCCTACGGCGGCAAGGTCACCGTCCTGTCGATGGGACCGCCCCAGGCCAAGGACGCCCTGAAAGAGTGCCTGGCCATGGGGGCGGATGCCGCCATCCTCATCAGCGACCGCGCCTTCGGCGGTTCGGACACCCTGGCCACCAGCTACACACTGGCGTCCGCCATCCGCAAACTCGGCAACTGCGATATCATCCTCTTCGGCAAGCAGGCTATTGACGGCGATACCGCCCAGGTCGGGCCGGAAACCGCCGAGCACCTCGGCGTCGCCCAGGTCACCTACGCCTCCAGGATTGAGGTCAGCGGCGACGTGGCCAGGATTGAGCGCGAGAGCGAAGAAGGTTACGAAATCATCGAAGTCAAGCTGCCGGCGGTAGTCACCGTCATCAAGACCTTAAACTACGAACCGCGTTACCCGAGCGTCAAGGGGACGATGAAGGCCAACCGGGCCGAAATCCCGGTGTGGACGGCGGCCGACCTGACTGTCGAAGAAGGGCGGCTGGGACTTAAAGGTTCGCCGACCCAGGTGCGCAATATCTTTACCCCGCCGAGGAGGGTGCAGGGCGTGATCATCGCCAGGGACACCGCGCGGGAAGCGGTAGCCGAACTGCTGCAAAAACTGACGGAAGCAAAAATCGTCTAGAAAGGGGCAAAGATAAGTGGCTGTATTAGTAACCCCGGAATGCATCGGCTGCGGTGCCTGCGTATCTATATGTCCGTTCGGGGCGATCGAAATGCGGGATGGCAAGGCCGATATCACCGACGCCTGCACCCAGTGCGGCGCCTGCATCGACACCTGCCCGGTCGGCGCCATCCTGCGGGGGAAAGAAGAAGCCAAAGAAGTAGCCATCGACAAGGACGCTTACAAAAACGTGTGGGTTTATATCGAAGTCGTCGAAGGCAAGCCGAAGAACGTCGGCTTCGAACTCCTGGGAGAAGGCCGTAAGCTCGCCGACGCCAAGGGCGAAAAACTCGCCGGCGTCCTCATCGGCGACAAAGTCGAAGCCGTCGCCCAAAACGTCTTCGCCGCGGGAGCGGATCTAGTGTACCTGGTGGAAGCGCCGGAATTCGCCCACTACAACACCGACGGATACACCGCGACCTTCGTCGATCTCATCGAGACCTATAAACCGTCGGTCATCCTGCTGGGCGCGACCAACGACGGGCGAGATCTGGGACCGCGCATCGCCTGCCGGGTGGGTACCGGCCTGACGGCGGACTGCACCGGTCTTGGCATCGACGAGGCCACCGGGCTGGTGGCCTGGACGCGGCCGGCCTTCGGCGGCAACATCATGGCGACTATCCTCTGCCCGGAACACCGGCCTCAGATGGGGACCGTGCGGCCGTCGGTCTTCAAGAAGCCGGAGCCGAACCCTACGAAGACCGGCGAGATTATCAAAGTGGCGAGCAAGGTCAAGGCCGAGGATATCCGGACCAGGATGATCGACATCATGAAAGTATGCACCGCCTCGTGCAACCTGGAAGAAGCCGAGATCATCGTATCCGGTGGGCGGGGCCTGGGCAAGCCGGAGAACTTCTGCTACGTCGAGGAGCTGGCGAACGTCCTGGGCGGCGCGGTGGGAGCGTCGCGCGCGGCGGTTGACGCCGGCTGGAAGCCGCACATGCACCAGGTAGGGCAGACCGGCAAGACGGTAGGGCCGCGGATCTACTTCGCCTGCGGCATCTCCGGGGCGATCCAGCACTTGGCCGGGATGTCCTCGTCGGACATCGTCATCGCCATCAATAAGGACCCGGACGCGCCGATCTTCAAGATGGCCGACTACGGCATCGTCGGCGACCTGACCGAGGTGCTGCCCATTCTCACCGAGGAGTTCAAAAAAATTAAGGCAAATTGAAGAATAACAAGGAGGTACAGACATGAGCGGATATGAAAACCTGTTGTTGGAAAAAGAGGGCGGCATCGCCGTCGTGACCATCAACCGCCCCAAAGCCCTGAACGCCCTGAACGCGGCTACCATCAACGAACTGGACAAAATAGCCAGCCAGCTGGTCGCCGACGACGAGGTCAAGGTGGTCATTCTCACCGGAGCCGGCGACAAGGCTTTCGTCGCCGGGGCCGACATTACCTACATGCAGTCGATGACGGCGATGGACGGCCGCAACTGGGCCAAACTCGCCCAGGCTGTTTTCAACAAGATCGAGAACCTGCCGAAACCGGTCATCGCCGCCGTCAACGGCTACGCCCTGGGTGGCGGGAATGAGATCGCCATGGCCTGCGACATCCGCATCGCTTCCGAAAACGCCAAATTCGGCCAGCCGGAAGTTTCCCTCGGCATTCCGCCGGGCTTTGCCGGCACCCAGCGCCTGCCGCGGTTGGTGGGCAAGGGGCGGGCCAAGGAGCTGCTGTTCACCGGTGACATGATCGACGCCGCCGAAGCATATCGCATTGGACTGGCTAATAAAGTAGTCGCGCCAGAAGAATTAATAAATGCCGCTAAAGCAATGGCTAACAAGATCATGTCGCGAGCGCCGATCGCGGTACAGGTCTGCAAATCCTGCGTCAACGAAGGCCTCGACGTCGATCTCGAATCGGGCGTGGCCTATGAAGCCGAGGTCTTCGGCCTGTGCTTCGCCACCGCCGACCAGAAGGAAGGCATGACCGCCTTCATCGAAAAACGCAAACCGAACTTCAGCGGGAAATAAGCGATTTACAAGGGACGTTTCCAAGAAAGTCAGGAAAGGGTATGGAAAATGATGATATTTTACACAGCGTAGTCGCTCAGAGAATTCGTAATTTAGCTGCAAATAGTGCTGAATCCATAAAAAAATTGAGACGGTTATCAATCAGAGCAGTGCAAACCGACAGTAAGCAACAATCAAACAGATGCGGCAAATTGACGGCATTATTTCGCAGATTACGGAGGCAGTTACCCATGTTGCGATGGCGGTTCAGCAGGCGAATGCATTGGCTCAGCGGCTCAATAGTTGTGCGGACGTCTTGACTGAAGATCAGTATAGTCAATAAAAATTTCTACGGTGGAATCCGCACACGAGCAGGGACTTCTCCCATAAAAAGCAGGAAGGAAGGGCAAATGTAATGGCGAGTCTATTTTTAACTCCCCCCAAGATTTTTTCGGGCACAGGCGCGTTGGAGGCTTCTGGTCCCTATCTGAGAGATTTTGGGGCCAAGGCGCTGATTGTTACCGACCAGATTATGGTGGATACTGGAAAAATTCAGCAGCTTACCAAAATACTGAGCCAAAATGGTATCAAGGCTGAATTATTTCCAAGGGTCAACGGCGAACCAACCGATGAAATGGTGGAGGAAGGATTAGCGATCTACAAGAAATCCAGCTGTGATTTTCTTATCGCTCTCGGCGGCGGAAGCCCCATCGACACGATGAAAGCTATTGGGGCAATGGCGACCAATCCCGGCACCATCACCGCTTATATGGGAAAAGAGATCAAAACGCTCCCTCCCGGCATGGTGGCTATACCAACTACCGCGGGTACGGGTTCCGAAGCTACGCAGTTTACCATCATAACCGACACGAAGAATAAAGTGAAGATGCTTTTGAAAGGGGCTGTCCTGATTCCCACCCTGGCGATCATTGATCCTGAATTAACCCGGAGTGCTCCGCCCAACGTAACCGCGGCCACTGGCATTGACGCACTGACCCACGCGGTCGAGGCTTATACTTCGCGCAAGGCCCAACCCTTATCCGACACCTTTGCTATTTCCGCCTGCCAAAGGATTTTTTCCAACATAAGGAAGGCCTATTCCGACGGCAATAATCTGGAAGCCCGAAGCCAAATGTCCCTGGCGGCCCTGGAAGCCGGCATTGCTTTCAACAACGCCTCGGTTACCATCGTACACGGGATGAGCCGGCCGATCGGAGCCCTGTTCCACGTTCCGCACGGTGTTTCGAATGCCATGCTGATCACGGATTGCCTCGAGTTCGCCGTGGAAGGCGCGGTAGAAAGATTCGCCGAAATAGCCAAAGCCGTAGGAATTCAGAAAAGCGGCCGAGAGGCCGCCCAAGAATTGGTGAAAGAAATTGGTCAGCTCTGCAAATATTTGAACATTCCCACGCCGGAGAAGTATGGGATCAATAAGGACGAATTCTTCAAAAATGTCGACAAGATGGCCAACGATGCGCTGGCAAGCGGCAGTCCGGATAATACGATGCGAAAACCCACCAAAGCAGATATTGCGGCTATCTATCAAGGGCTCTGGCAATAAGGTCAAAGCTGAAGTGATATAAAAGAGCTATTCCCCAATAATTTATTTTGAGGAGAAGAGAAAGCCAATGAAAAAAAAGTATTGCGTGAACAACGAATGGAAAGAGTCAAAAACCAAGCGGTATATGCCGGTGACCGATTCCAGCACCGGCGCGGTCATCGCCGAGGTCCCGTGCTGCACCACCGATGAGGTGGAAGCGGCCGTTCAGGCGGCTCGCGCCGCCTTCCCGGCCTGGTCCGGTACCCCGGTCACCAAAAGGGCCCAACTTATGTTCAAGTTTCGCGAAATCCTCGACACTCACCTTGATGAACTGACAGTGATGGTTGCCAAGGAACTCGGCAAGAACATGGAAGAATCCAAGGGCGACGTTCTCAAGGCGATCGAAGTCGTCGAATTCGCCTGCGGCATCCCCCACCTGATGAAGGGCCAATCCCTGATGAACGTCTCCGAAGGCCACGACACCGTGATGTACCGCGAGCCTCTCGGCGTTTTCGCCGGCATCGCTCCCTTCAACTTCCCGGCGATGATTCCTTTCGGCTGGATGATTCCGCTCTGCATCGCCGCTGGCAACACCTTCGTTCTCAAAGCCGCGAGCTACACGCCGCTGACCGCCTTCCGCATGCTGGAACTGCTCATCGAAGCCGGTCTGCCTAAGGGCGTCGTGAACCTCGTCACCTGCAGCCGGAACGAAGCCGAAATCCTGCTGACCCACCCCTACGTGCGTGGCGTCAGCTTTGTCGGGTCAACTTCGATCGGCAAGCACGTCTACATGACCGCCGCCGCTCATGGCAAGCGGGTTCAGGCTCAGTGCGAAGCAAAAAATCACGCCCTCATCCTCGCCGACGCCCCGCTGGAACGGGTCGCCGCCGGCGTAATCAACTCTGGCTTCGGTTGCGCCGGCATGCGCTGCATGGCTCTGCCGGTCGTGTGCGTGGAAGAATCGGTGGCCGATGAATTCGTTCATCACCTCGTCAATCAGGCCAAACAGCGCAAGGTCGGCTGCGCCTACGATCCGACTTCCGACCTCGGTCCGGTAGTCACCGCCGAGCACAGGAAATTCGTCACCGATTGGATCGCAACCGGTGTCAAGGAAGGAGCCAAGCTGGTTCTCGACGGCCGCGACACCGTGGTCAAAGGCTTTGAAGGCGGCTTTTTCGTCGGACACACTATCTTTGATCATGTCAAGCCCGGCATGACTGTGGGGGAAAGCGAGATCTTTGGCCCGGTGGTATCAGTGAAACGGGTCAAGGATTTCGAAGAAGGGCTCAAAATTATGAATTCCAACCCGTTTGCCAACGGTTCGTCTATCTTTACCCAGAATGGGCACTATGCCAGGGAATTCGCCAAAAGAACAGACGGCGGCATGGTTGGCATCAACGTAGGTATTCCGGTGCCTATTTCCGTATTCCCGTTCTCGGGGCACAAAGACTCGTTTTTTGGCGACCTACACGTCAATGGAGATGGAGTGTCCTTCTTCACGGAAGCAAAATGCATCACTTCCCGCTGGTGGGACGAGAAAGAAAAGAAGGTAACCAAAGTCGGTACATGGGAGGGGACAACCAGCCGCGGATAAAATATAAAGTAGTTTTACGGCTCTGCACTCTTCTTAAGAGGCAGAGCCGTTTTTTATTGTTTCCGGAATTGATTCCAATAAATTCTTGTCGCCGGTATGACCGTTGCTATTGCAAGGAATATCGACGACAATCGGCGAATTATGTGACAGCCGACAAGTAGGATAATGTAACTGAGGTTTTACCAAAGCTCAAAGGAGCGTGTATGAATTGGAGTCGAATCTGGAAGTGGCTCAGGCGACCAATTAGCCTGGGAATAAGAAAAGGCTAAAAAGGCCCAGAT
>DLGF01000012.1 GCA_002482545.1 Sporomusaceae bacterium UBA7701 | reverse complement strand
GGAGGATAGGTAGTCGCTGATTGCGGAAAAAGGCACTTGCTTAAGCAAGTGCTTTTTTTGTGTGTTTGTGTGGGGGGCGTGGAGAGGAAGTGAGGGAGGCGTGGAGAGGGACGGAGGATACGGAGGAGGCGTGGGAGTGGGGGGGACGGAGGGAGTACGGGGGGAAGTGAGGGAGTGGGGGGACGGAGGGAGTACGGGGGGAACGAAGGAGGCGACTGGCGTCGCTTGGATTGAGTCCCTGTTCCTCGTGATTACAAAGGTAGGAGAGGCCGTTTCGATGGTGGTAGGCGATGGTCGGTAACGCAGACGGGGAATAGTTAGAATAATTGTTATATCTTGGATAATATAAAGTAAATAGAAGGAATCGTTAGCTGGGGCTTGAATAGGTATAATGTATACAAAAGTTAACGGAAAGCCAGGGGTAATTCACCTTTGGGAGATGCGCTTCCCGCTGGGCAGGTTAGCCGGATCATACTCAGCCATCGAGCGTCGTCGCAGCCTGCACCATCTTTGGGGCAGGCTTGTTTTCGCAAGGGAAACGCGCAAGAGGATTTGTCCGGCACATCCCGCGGCGGAGGCTGCTGCCGGAGCGCATGGGACGAGAAGGGACCTAGAGAATTTGGGAGGTGGGTTGAGTGGAAGGGAAGAGTATTGCGACACTGGCGGTTCATGCCGGAAGTAAGAGTCCCCCCAGCATCACGGATGCAAAGGTCGCGCCAATCTACGCATCCTCGGTATGGACATTTGACAGTCTGAATCAGCTGGATGAAGTGTGGGAAGGCCGCGAACCCGGTTTTGTTTATTCGCGGATGGCTAATCCTACCGTACAACAGCTGGAGCAGGCGGTCTGTCAGCTTGAGGGCGGGGATGGCGCCGCCGCCTACGGTTCGGGTACGGCGGCAATCGCGGTGGCGCTGATGGCCGGCCTCAACCCGGGTGACCACGTGGTGGCGCACCAGGTCCTTTATGGCGGAATATTTGCGCTGCTCAGGTATGAGTTCGCCAAACTGGGTATCACGACGAGCTTTGTTGATTGTACGGACCTCAATGCTGTTCTGGGGGCGCTGAAGAGCAACACCAAGGTTGTATACCTTGAGACGATTTGCAATCCCTTGATGGAAGTGGCGGATATTCCGGAGATAGCGGCTATCGCTCATGGAAGAGGGGCCAGAGTATTGGTCGATAATACCTTCGCCAGCCCGGTGCATTGCCGCCCTCGCGAACTCGGCGCCGATGTTGTCATGCACAGTGCCACGAAATATCTCTGCGGGCACAGCGATGTTACTGCCGGAATCATTGTCGGCGACAGCGATTTCATCAAAAAGGCTAAAGCAATTGGCACGGCTCTTGGCCCGACCCTGAGTCCTTTTGACGCCTGGCTGGTTTTGCGGGGTATCAGAACATTGGCGATTCGGATGGAGCGGCACTCCGGCAATGCGCTTGCTTTGGCCAGGTATCTTGCAAGCCATCCCAAAGTGAGCGCAGTTCACTATCCCGGGCTGGCGAGTTCGACTACGGCTCTTCAGGCTCAGCATGTGCTTTCCGGCGGTTATGGCGGAATGCTCAGTTTCACTGTGACCGGCGGGCTCGCCGGAGCACGGGCGGTCATCGACACCTTGGAACTGGCGGAACTGGCGCCTAGCTTGGCCGGAACGGCAACGACAACCACCCATCCCGGGAAAACGTCCCACCGCAGCATTCCCCGGGCCGAAAGAGAGGAATACGGGGTGGGGGACGGGCTTGTTCGCGTGTCGGTCGGAATAGAGGATATTCATGATATCATCGCCGATTTTACCCGCGCCTTGAGCCGGATATAGAAAATGCGGGCAGTTTGTCGCAGGCGATGGAGGTAAGGAATGCAGGAACGCCAGACAATGTTGGCCTGGATGTCGGTGTGCATGGTCCTCAGCTATCTGCCGTGGTATAGTTTCTCGGCGGTCGTAAACGACATCTCGCGCGAATTCGCTCTTACGGCCGGCGATGTGGGGGCCATTATCGCCGCCTTTCAGGCAGGATACGTTATTGTCGTGCCGCTAACCGGATGGCTGGCCGACCGGGCCGGAGCCAAGCAGGTAGTCCTTGGGGCGACCGTCCTCACAGCCGTTTTTTCTACCGGGGCAGCTCTTTTTACTTATGACAAAAGTTCTATATTGCTCTTACGGTTGCTGACCGGCTGCGCCGCCGGGGCGATCTACGCGCCCGGCATGGCACTCCTTGCGAATTGGTTTCCGCCCCGGGAGCGCGGGAACGCCCTGGGGAGTTATACCGCCGCGCTGACGGTCGCCTCCGCGGGAGGATACTTTATCGCCGGGCCTCTTTCGGCTGCTTACGGCTGGCGCTTCGGCATGCTTTGCACGGGACTGCCGGCGTTCCTTGCCGCTATGATCATCTGGCGATGGGTGAAGGAGAAACCCCTGCCTGCTCTTGCCTACGACGGCGCCCGGCCGGCTCCCGGCGGCGGATGGGGCGGCCCGGCGGTCATTACGGCGGCCTATATGGGTCATATGTGGGAACTGTACGCTTTCTGGGGTTGGCTGGGCCCGTTTCTTGTAGCCTGCGCAGCTGCAGCCGGTTTTTCATCCAGCGAAGCCATCCGCTGGGGCGGCTTATGGGCCGCCTGGATTACTCTGGCCGGCGCGCCTGCCGTTTGGCTGCTGGGGCGGGTGGCCGACAGGCTGGGGCGAATTCGGACAATTTTGCTCTGTGCCACCGCCAGTTTACTTGCGGAGTTTGGCTTTGGCTATCTGCTCGGGCGGCCGTTGTGGATGGTGATCGGCTGGGGGCTGTGGATTGGCTTTTGGAGTATCGCCGATTCGGCGATTTTTAAAGCCGGCCTCACGGAGATGGTGGCCCAGGAGAAACGGGGCATGGCGCTGGGGCTGCAGTCAGCCTCCGGCTTCTTGGCCACGGTTTTTGCTCCGGTTGCCTTTGGAAAAGTGCTTGAATCCGGCGGAGGGGCAGGTCTGGCCAGCGCCAACTGGGGCCCGGCTTTCGCCGTACTGGGGATCGGGGCGTTGATAACTCCTGTGCTGACTTATGCGCTCCGTCGCCGTCCCCAGAGCGGCCTTATGGCCAACGGAGGCCGCTAGCCATGGGGCTGGTCTTGGGCATTTATTCCGATCCGAAGTTGGCGTCGGAAGCGGAAGGCGTGGCGGATGGACTTTGCAAGCTGTTTCCGCGGCTTACCGTCATGCTTTTGGGGGAACGGGCCGTACCGGCGGCGGCTTGGGATACGTTTCTGGCCCAATACGACGCCTTCGGCATTCTTGGTCTGATGGCAGAACCCCAAGAGTCTGCGGCAGTATTATGGCTTGTCGAAGGAGATTTGGGGGACTCCAGGCATAGAGGGCTGTTTGGAGCCGCCCAAGGCCGGCGGGCGGTCGTATCAGCCGCCCGGCTTCCGGATGCCGGTGCCCTGGTGAAGGAGGCCGGTCATGAGGTTGGGCATATGTTGGGGCTTGGCCATTGTTCCGGAGCTTGTCTGATGCGTCCCGCCAAAACGGCAGGGGAGGTGCAAAGCAAAGCCGGCGCCTTTTGTCCAGCCTGTAGCGAAGAGATAAATCGGGCAACCGGGGAGCAGGGCTAATGAGGTTCTCCCGGAGGCCGTCACCGGAGCTGCGGATATTCCGCACTCTTTTTCATTAGCGGCGAAACCGGCGGGAGGGATTTCGGGGGAGCGGGAACAACATACTAATAAGAGAACGAGCGGAGGTGACAAAGAGTGCAAGCCACCAACCGGCATACGGCTACGCTTACCCTTGTCGCAGTCAGTCTTGGTTTTGCCATAAGCTATCCCTTCGGCTATACTTTTCTCGGAGGGCTGATCGCCAGCGGCTGCGGTTCAGCCATGATTGGCGGGCTGGCGGACTGGTTTGCGGTTTCGGCCCTGTTTCGCCGTCCGCTGGGCATTCCTTTTCGCACCGAGATCATCGCCCGCAACCGTAAACGGATTACCGAGTCCATGATTAATATGGTGGAAGGGGAGCTGTTTACCCGGGAAAATATCAAAGAAACGCTGAATCATTACGATATCGCCGCGCTTATTTTGCGCTACCTGGATGAGTATGACGGAAAGGAGCGTCTTAAAGAAATCGCCCACCGCATCACCCGCGATCTGCTCAGAAATATCAACCCTGAAAAATGGGGAGCTTTCTTGGCTCAGTTCACCCAAGCCAACATGGCATCCATCCGTTTGGCAGTGCCGGCAGGGCAGGCTATAGCCTGGACCGTTGAGCATGGTTTTTTCGACCGGATCGTTGAGTTCATCCTTGGTGAAATAAGGGCGCTGATGCGTCAACCGCAGGTAAAGACTCTTTTGGCCGATCTAATTGCCGAAGCCTGGGTGGCCTATGAACGGCATATGTTGCGGCGCCGGCTGGCCGGCCAATTCGTCAGCGGCCTGGGAATTACCCAGGCGGCCCTGGCCGAGCTGGTGCAATATCAAGCGGTGGCTTATCTGGGCGAATTGATGAAAGAGGAACATCCGTTGCGGGGCAGACTTCGCGTCGGAGCGCTCGCATATGGAGAGCGCTTGCGCGAGGACCGTGAGTTGCAGAAGCAATTCGAGGAATGGAAAAGCGGCTGGTTGTCCGGCCGGCCGGAACTGGAGCATTTTTGCCGGGAACTGGTCCGCACGGCGGTGGATATGGTTGCAGGTGAACCGAATCAGCCGCTGATACGCCGCTTCGTCGGAAGCCAGATTGATCGCTTGGTGACACTGTTCCACCGGGACAGCGGTCAACAGCAGGCGCTGGGACGGATGGTCAGGCAGGCGTTGACTTCCTTGATCGATGCGCATCACGGTCAGATCGGCTATATCGTCCGCGACCGGCTGCAGCGTTTTTCCACGGAGTCGCTTGTCGGGTTTATTGAGCAGCGGGTGGGAAACGATTTGCAGATGATCCGCATCAATGGATCGGTTGTCGGCGGGCTTGTCGGGGCTGCGATATTTTTGCTCATGTACAGGTGGTGAACATGGATAGCTCAAAACATGTCAGACTGGCCAACCGGGTGCTTGGCGGCGTTTTTGTCGCATTTATTCTCTCGGCCATTCTGGGAAGGCTGTATCCGCACAACCTTCTCGTTCAGATAAGTTTTGCCGTCACCGAAGCCGGCCTAGTCGGCGGAATCGCCGACTGGTTTGCCGTTACGGCGCTGTTCCGGCGCCCGTTCGGGTTTCCCTGGCATACCGCACTGATTCCGCGAAACCGCGACAAATTGGTGGCTGCGGTAGCTGGAGCCGTTCAAAACGAACTGCTCAACAAGGATTCAATCAAAGATAAGCTGATTGGTGTTCAGTTGATTGACGCCATCAGCCGCTGGCTGGACGAGAGCGGCCGCGCAGCATTCCTGGTCGACTGGGCCACGCAGCAGCTCAAGATAGCCTGGGCTAAGCTGGAACCCGGACTGCTGGCCAGATATGCCGCCCGGGGAATGCGGGTCGTCCTGGCCAGAGAGACTGTTACTCCCCATTTGGCGCGCGGCATGCGCTGGGCGCTTACCACCGGAAAAGCGGATGAACTGGTGGAACATTTACTGGCGGAACTCAGCAGTAGCGTCGCGGAACCGCGGACACGGAAGACTATTCAGACCCACCTGGAACAATATCGCCAGGACAATGCCAAGGGGTGGTGGCAACGGTTCGCGTTAAGCGCTGCCGAAGCCACCAATACGGTTAACTTTCCCGAGGCGGCAGTGGTATTGCAGAAGGAACTGGTGGCGCTGCTGGCCGACTTGGCGGACCGGCAACATCCCCTCCGGCAGTGGTTTCGGGACAGGTTATCCATCTCGGCGGGCCATCTGGAACACGATCCGACCTGGGCCGAGAGTATTGCAAAATGGCAGAAGGGGCTGGCCGGCCGGGTAGAATGGGACGAGGCCCTGACCGGCGCGAGCGGGTTATTGGCAGGAGGGATTACCTCGGAGGAGGTGGCCGACTGGGGAATAACCCAGGCCAAACGTCTCCTGGCCCGGCTCGCCACGGACAGCTTGTGGCGGGAGTGGGCGGAGGAGCAGCTCAAAACGGCGCTGGGCCGGTTCATCGACAGCGAACAGGACTTGGCGGCGATGGTCGTGCAGGACGCGTTGGGGCGCCTGGGCGATGCGGAACTCAATGACTTTATCGAGGACAAGGCCGGGGACGACCTGGCCTGGATCCGGATCAACGGTTCGGTGGTCGGCGGAATCGTAGGACTGTTGCTGTTTCTTTTTTTGCGTTATGTTTATAATCCCTATGTTGTCCCCGTGGTTCGATCCTGGTTTTTGTAGTCTTTTCAGGGGCTGATCACGACGGGGGTCCCAATGGGCACCAGCCGGGCCAGCTCCAACACATTATGGTTGTGCATCCGGATGCAGCCATGGGATACATAACCGCCGATCGAGGCGGCGTTATTCGTACCGTGAATGCCATAGTGATCAATACTGAGTCCGAGCCACATTACGCCGAAGGGACCGCCGGGATTGGGCCGCTTATTGGCGATGGTAAATACCCCGATAGGACTTGGGCTGACCGATTTGCCAACCCCTACAGGAAAAGTCTTCAATGTCCGGCCGTTGTTAAGAAGGGATAACCGGCGGGCCGAAAGGGAAATTCGGATGGAATATGCCACATTCATCACCTCCGTTTTAGCATATTCACCCGACCGGCGATCTGCCTCCCGTGCCACCCTGTCCGAAGGGGCAGGGGTCATAGCGAAGCAAGGGAAAACGGCAGAAAACAAGGAGATAGGACAGTCAGACCAATAGACGGTAGTGAAGCAAAACGGATACCCTGCAGGGTATCCGTTTTGTCTGCCCGGTTTTGTATAGCTACAGTTTTTCTTTCGTTATAAGACAGGGAAACTCACCGTATGTAATCCAAGCGAAGAAACTCTTTTCCGTTGGGAAGCGGCCTTTGCTCACGAAAGACCGATTTATAGCCGATTTCATTCATCTTTTCGGTCAGTTTGCTTTCCGCTATGGGATGATGCACTTCCCCCAAATGGTCAAAAGCATGCAAATAAGGTGAATCGGACACAAAACCATCATCCAGATTGATTTGGATGATGCAAGAGACATATTCAGGATTGGTATTTCCAATAGTCCTCTGAAAATTATCATATCCGATGTATTCAATTAACAAATTTGCAATCACCAAATCCGCTTGAGGCAATATTAAGGAACCATCTGTCAAATCCGCTTGAATGGGCCTAAATATTCTTTGCAGCAGAGGATAGCGTTTTTGGGCTTCTTCCAGATAAGCAGCATTGATGTCTACGCCATAAACCACACGAAACTTATCCGGCACGATATGATTTAAACCGTTGCCTCCAGCCACTCCCAATACCATCACCGATGAAATTTCATAACGATAAAATTGATCGCGCATGATTTCGTTCATTGTCTGCAACTGTTTGACGGAAGCCAACTTCATATGATTTTCATAATCGTCCAGCTTGACATCTTTCCAAGGGTTAGCTATTTTTTTCTTCAGCATGTTTCTGGCCAACTGCTCCTTTCCGCAAGAGACTACTATCTTGATAAATTTACCATGAATCCAGGCGAAATTCCAGCGCAACTGGACTTGTTACTCCCCGGCCTTGCCACAGCTTCATTACCTATTAAGCCGCGCGGCTTGCCCGGTGAGGAGAGAAGCGGCAGTAAAAAGGCCGCGCCTGTCAAGATTCCATAAGCAAAAACCGCGGTCTGAACCGCGGTTTGGCTGGGGAGCAAGGAGGCTGGTATTTACAGCCGGATCGCCGCTTCGGCGGCAAGTGGTGATCTTTCGCATTCGTCGGAAAACATGGTCACCTGGAAGCACAATTTGGAGCCCATCATCTTTTCGCTGGCGTAGCTCAGTCCGTTCGACTGGCTATCCAGTAGCGGATTGTCAATCTGGGCGGGGTCGCCGAGGAGAATGGTTTTCGTCCCGTAGCCGGAGCGGGTTAAAACAGCTTTTGCCTGCCGGGGAGTGGAGTTTTGCATTTCGTCAAAGATGACCCAGTACTTCTGCAGGGAGCGACCTCTTTGATAGGCTAGGGCCTCGCTTTGGATGACACGCTTTTCAAAAAGCATGTTTACCGTGTCTTCCACCTGGGCGACTTCCTTTTCATCATGTAACGCGCTGCCGGACATTAAAGTGAACAAGTTGTCTTTTATCGAACGCATATAGGGTTCGAGCTTTTCCGTTTCCGAGCCGGGAAGGAAGCCCAATCCTTCATCCAGCATGCAATGCGGGCGGCAGATGAGCAGGTGGTGATATTCGCGCGGGCGGCACTCCATGAGATTGTGCAGCCCCACCGCCAGGGAGTAGAAGGTTTTAGCCGTGCCGGCCGGTCCTTTGATGATTACGAGAGGCGCTTCTATAGCGCTCATCATGAGGCATTCCTGCAGGAAGATCTGGCCGACATTCCGGGGAGTCACCCCAAACGGATTGCGGCTGCGATAACGGAGATGAACGACTTTTTCTCCGTCAAACCGTCCGAGAGCGGTGTGGCGATCATTGTCGGTGGATTTTATCAGCAAAAACTGGTTGGTCACGAAGGCCGCAGGAGCCAGCACTCCCGCGTTTTCATCATAGGCGGACAGCTTTTCCGGATCGAGGTGGTTGGCGTCGTCGCCGTGAAAGGCATTGATCACGCTGCTGGTAGTGTAAACGACTTGACGCCCCGTATATTGCTCGTCGATACTTGCAACCTTATCATTGCGGAAATCTTCCGCAGGAATGTTCAATATCGTCGCTTTAACGCGCATATTGGTATCACGGGTAACTAAGATGGTTTGGAATCCGCTCTCCATTAACCCTTTGCATACCTGGAGAATGCGGTTGTCGCCTTTTTCCATGGCCCAGTGAGGCGGCATTTCCGTATTCATATGGTTGGATTCCAGCCGCAAGGACCCGCCAAAGTCGTTCAACCGAACTCCTTCCAATAGATTGCCCTCCAGGCGGAGCTTATCGATGATTCGGCTGACTTGACGGCTGTTGGCCCCTCGCTCGCTGCTTTCCTTCTTGAACTTATCCAATTCTTCGATTACCACTTCCGGGAGTATAACCAAATGCTCGTTGAATGCAAACAGCGAATTAGGCGAATGCAGCAAAACATTTGTGTCAAGAACATAGCATTTCGTCATCAGGGACGCCCCCTTAGAATTTGATTTTGGTAAACAGGCAGGTCATCTTTAGCTGCTTGGACGGGCGGTTGTCGAGTACCCTTGCGGGCCTTCAATAATGACAAGCGGCGCTTCAGCCGCATTGATCATCGGGCCCCCTTGCAGGAAAACCTGTCCGATGCTGAGCGGAGAAACGCCGAAAGGATTACGGTTCCGATAGGCTGGCTGTACAAGCTTTTCCCTGGCAAAAGGGCCTGAGGCCGTAGCCGGGTGGATAAGCCTGAAGCGGTTGGCGGCAAAAGGGGCGGGCACAGACTGAGAACAGGCCCGGTATCTTCCGCGAGACTAGCAGGGGTGGCAGTGGTTTTACTGACCTGGTGGAACCGGCTGACGACTTCTGGAATAACCGCAAAGACGGCACGGGGAGAATACAGCAGGTCGTTATCCAATTGAATCCCCCTTTGTTAGACAAAAAATGCTATCCCTATTCTTATTATATAGAAAGCAGGCTGCTTATGCACTATATTTATCTGGTCTTAACCAAATCTTAACCGGCAGCCGGGTGCATTGGGCTATGGTATAATATTCAAAGAAGAGGAGGCAGGAAGCCGTGGGAGAGCAATTGCTGGTCGCCGGAGCAATCTTGCTTGCAAACAGCTGTGAGATTCTGGATGCCGTGTCCAGGCTGGTTTATGAACGTATCTTCGCAGGGAAACGGCGCGGGAGAAATGGGAATACAGCGGAATGATCGCCGGCAACGGTGGCAATATTAGTACCATACACGTATAATGGGAATATGTCGCATACAATGCGGCTGTGGAAGGGACGACCGGCAAACGCATTGCAACAAATGACGGGCTATCAATATCGTACTTTGTTTTCGGGAGTGACAATCTTGCAAGTAGGATTGATTGGCACCGGCCGGATGGGGCGGGTTTTAGCCCGGCGGCTGAAGGACCATGTGGAAGTGACGATTTATGACCGGGATTCCGCAAATATGGCTGCGGCCCAGCGGGAGCTCGGCGTGCGTACGGCTGCAGGACTGGAAGATCTGGCGGGTCTCGGGGCGGTTATTCTGGCGGTCCCCGATCCGGAGGTAATCAACTGTATTAAGGATTTTAATCAGTTAAAAACACCGATGGTTATTATCAACATCGCTACCAACGTCGCCCAGCATGTTCTGGAAGAAGCGGCGGCCAAACATGTCCGCTGCATTGGCGTAAAGTTCGTGGGCCATGCCGGAGAAATGGCGCTGGGGCTTAACCCGGTGATCATCGTGAATGAGCGCCCGGCCGAACTGACCAACATGGTCAGGGAAATATTCGCGCCGGTCGGACAGGTAATGGTGGGGAAAGCCGACGTAGTCAGCTACATCAACAACAGCGCGGCGGAAAAAGCGCTTGAGGCCGCGGTTAATATCGAAGAGGGACTGAAGCAGCAAGGCATAACCGATCCGGATATTATTAAAAGCGCTATCCGGCAGGTAGCCGCCGGAATCCTTAAAGCTTACGCCGACCAGGACCTCGGTCCGTTTGCCCGCCAGGTCGTAAGAGCGGTCCGGGCCAAATTGAAAAAATAATTCAGCGGGTACTTTATTTTTGACCTCACTTTTAGGCTGGTCCTGCGGGACCGGCCTTTTATTCTGCCGCCAGTGAACTGGTCGCATCAAAAAGAGGCAAAAGTGGCAATTGACGACAGACCGGGAGTGGAGTATTTTAGCTCTAAGAGGATATCTTCCTGCAGGGGGTTCCCCATGTTATTACTCACTCTCGACGATAAGAGCAGTAAACCGATGTACCAGCAGCTTATAGAACAAATCCGGCTTAAGATCGAAAGCCGGGTGCTTTTTCCCGGTGAAAAGCTGCCGTCCACCCGCCGCCTGGCCGATCAGTTGGGCATTCATCGCTCGACGGTGGCTACCGCCTATCAGGAGCTTTGGGCGCTGGGCTTTTTAGATCTCAGCCCCGGCGCTCTCCCGCGGGTGCGTGACCGGACCCGGATCGCCACGGCCCAGGGCCGTCTGGAAACGGGAATCGTTGATTGGCAGCAGATCGTATCGCCGGCCGCCGCCGCGATGTGGCGGACGTACCGCCAGAATTACCTGGAGGGCGGCCAGCCGGACGGTCAGCCGGTAATCAGCTTTCGCACCCTGAGTATTGACCGTCGCCTGTTTCCCATCGACAGCTTCCGTATGTGCCTGGACCGGGCGATGAAGGAGCAGGGGGCGGTTCTTCTCGGCTACGGCGCCCGATTCGGCTATCCTCCTCTCCGGGAATATATTGCCCGGCGGCTGCAAAGTCACGGTATTTCGATAACTCCCCAGGAAATTTTGATAACCAACGGCTCGCAACAGGGCATTGATCTGGTATTTCGGATGATCGCAGCGCCGGGGAAAGTCGTGGCCATTGAAGCGCCCACTTATGACTATGTACCCCCGTTATTACGATTTTATGGGTTAACCCCTCTGGAAATTCCGGTTCGACCGGACGGAATGGATCTGTCCGTCCTGGAAGCCGCCCTTCAAAGGGAGCGCCCGTCGCTCGTCTATACCATGCCGACCTTTCAGAATCCCACAGGCATCAGCACCGGCCAGGCCCACCGGGAACGGCTCTTATCCCTGTGCGAAACCTATGGCGTGCCCATCCTGGAGGATGGCTTCGAGGAAGAGATGAAGTACTGCGGGCGGGTGGTGCTGCCGATAAAATCCATGGACAGGCATCGCCTGGTTATTTACTGCGGCACTTTTTCCAAGGTGCTCTTCCCCGGGGTGCGGATCGGCTGGCTGGCGGCAGAGCAAGAATGCCTGGAGCGGCTGGCGGCGATCCAAGGGTTTAGCGAGTTGTCGCCAAGCATGGTTTTGCAGGCCGCGATTCACTATTTTTGCCAACGGGGCTTTTATGATCATCATGTAGGCAGAATGCACAGGGTGTACCGAAAGCGGATGGAGGCCGCCATCCGGGCTCTCCGCCAGCAGCTTTCCCCGGAATGGGCCGAATGGACGGCGCCGAGCGGCGGATTTATCATTTGGCTCAAAGTAAAGGCCCCGGCCAGCGCGCCGGGCGACTGGAAGGGCTTCTTCAGGGAGCGGGGCATAGAAGTGGCGATCGGAAACAGTTTCTTCTTTTCAGGATCAGCCGACACCTACCTCCGGTTATCCATCTCCGCTCTCAACGAAGCGGAAATCGAGGAAGGGATACGGCGACTGGGCGCGGCCCTGCGGCAGCTTTATACATAGCCTCCGCCGCAGGCGACGGATGGCCTGCCGGAGAGCCCGGTATAAATAGCCGAGTATCGTCCCATGTTATCTAGGAGACAAGAAAAGAATAGCAGGAGGAATGACAATGGAACAAGGTACTTTCCGGGTAAAAGCCGGCCTGGCAGAGATGCTGAAGGGCGGCGTGATAATGGATGTTACCACCCCTGAACAAGCGAAAATTGCCGAAGAGGCAGGCGCCTGCGCGGTAATGGCCCTGGAGCGGGTCCCGGCCGATATCCGCGCCGCCGGCGGTGTGGCCCGGATGGCTGACCCCTCCGTCGTCCTGAGAATTATGGACGCCGTATCCATCCCGGTTATGGCCAAGGCGCGGATCGGCCATTTTGTCGAGGCCCAAATTTTAGAGGAGCTTGGCGCGGACTATATCGACGAGAGTGAAGTGCTGACTCCGGCTGATGACAAGTTCCACATCAATAAACAGGATTTCAAGGTTCCGTTTGTCTGCGGCGCCCGCAATCTGGGCGAGGCGCTCCGGCGGATCGGCGAAGGAGCGGCGATGATCCGCACCAAAGGGGAACCGGGGACCGGCAATGTGGTCGAAGCAGTCAAGCACATCCGGCTGGTAATGAGTGAGCTTCGCCTGCTCAATAACCTGCCGGATGACGAGGTGCCTGCTTTCGCGAAAAATATCGGCGCTCCGCTTGAACTGGTTTGGGAGACGAAAAAGCTCGGCCGGCTGCCGGTGGTCAATTTTGCGGCCGGAGGCATCGCGACTCCCGCCGACGCCGCTCTGATGATGCAGCTCGGTTGCGACGGCATTTTTGTAGGATCGGGTATCTTCAAAGCCAATGACCCTGCCAGGCGGGCCAAGGCAATCGTGGCCGCCACCACCTACTACAACGACCCGAAGGTGCTGGCCGAGGTCTCGAAGGATCTCGGAGAAGCCATGGTCGGGATTGAAATAGCCAGCATCGCTCCCCACGAGCGCATGCAGGAACGGGGATGGTAAGGTGAATATCGGCGTATTGGCCCTTCAGGGAGCGTTCCGCGAACATCGGCTGATGCTGGAAAAATGCGGCGTAGGAGCGCCGGAAATCCGCCGTCCGGAAGAGCTCGATGCCGTGGCCGGCCTGATTATTCCCGGCGGCGAAAGCACCACGATCGGCAAGCTTATGGTGGAGTGGGGCCTGATGGAAAAAGTAAAGAGCCGGGCCGCTGAAGGCATGGCTGTTTATGGCACCTGCGCCGGGATGATTCTTCTCGCCAGGGAGATTGCGGACAGCGACCAGCCGCGCCTCGGCCTGATGGACGCCCGGGTCCGGCGCAATGCCTTCGGCCGCCAGCGGGAAAGCTTCGAGGCCGACCTCCATGTAAAGGAATTGGGCGCCGGCCCGGTTAAGGCGATTTTCATCCGGGCCCCTTATATTGAAGCCGCCGGCCCGGACGTTTCCGTAATGGCGGCGGTAGGCGAACATATCGTCATCGCCCGGCAAGGAAAACTGCTGGCAAGCGCCTTTCATCCCGAGCTTACCGAAGACGACCGGCTGCACAGGTATTTTATCGCGATGGCCAGCGGCCAGGCATAGTTGCGGCTCTTCGGAATCCGCACCCATACTAATTCCATCAAGCCTCCCCGGCTTCTGCCAGGCCTTTGGCCGCCAAACCCAGCGCAACCGCGCCGGGTTTTTGTTTTGACAAGAACGGGACTTAACAAACACTTAACAATCCGATAACATATCGGCTCTGGCGATGCGCTATAGTAAGATTTAGAAGACGGCCTGCCTCCGGGCGGGCCAATTGAAAGAAAAGGACACAAGAACAGGGAGGGCAATCATGAGGCTCAAGAAGGTAATAGCGACCACTTTGCTTGTGGCGCTGCCGTTCATCGCGGCAGGCTGTGGCGGCGGAGACAAAAAGGCGGAGGAAAACAAGCAACCGGCCCAAGTTTCGGGATCGATCACCGCTTCCGGCTCAACAGCCCTGCAGCCGCTTGCTGAAAAAGCCGCTCAGCAGTTTGGCCAAAAAAATCCTAACGCCAAGGTCATTGTGCAGGGCGGAGGCAGCGGCACTGGTTTGACTCAGGTGGCTCAGGGCGCGGTCCAGATCGGCAACTCCGATATCTTTGCCGAGGACAAAGCCGGCATCAACGCAGCCGAACTGGTCGACCACAAGATTTGCGTAGTCGGATTTGCGACGATCGCCAACAAGAAAGTCACGGTCGACAACCTGACTCATCAACAGCTCATCGATATTTTCACTGGTAAAATAACCAACTGGAAAGATGTTGGCGGACCCGACCTCAAGGTAGTGATCGTCAACCGTCCGGCCAGCTCCGGTACCCGGTTTACTTTCCAGAAATACGCTCTCAAGGGCGCTGAAGAAGCTGCCGGCCTGGGCCTGCAAAGCGATGCCTCCGGTACGGTGCTGAAGACGGTATCGGACACAGAGGGAGCGATTTCCTACCTGGCGTTGTCTTATGTCAATGATACGGTAAAAACCGTAAAACTCGACGGCGTCGAAGCAACGGTTGATAATATCACCAGCGGCAAATATCCCATCTGGTCTTATGAACATATGTACACGAAAGGCCAGCCGACCGGCCTGACCAAAGCGTTCCTGGATTACATGGGCAGCGACGAAGTTAAACCGCTCATTAAACAACTGGGCTATATTCCGAACAGCGAAATGAAGGTTAGCCGTTAGGATCCGATTCTACAATCAGGGAGGGTTGGCCGGTATAGCAGTATTGTTGATACCGGCCAACCCTTGCCGACTGATGGCGGGCCGGGCTTTTAGGAGCCGGACAGAGCCGGAATGACCGATAAATTGCCGAGCATAGATAGGATGAACACGATGGAGAAGCTATTAGCATTGCGGATGGGTGGACGTATGCGCGCTCACAGGTTTAATTGGCGGAATATCAGGAACGAGCTGCTGGGCCGGAGCATGGTTACCGCTTGCGGGCTGCTGATTATCGTTCTCACTTTGTTTTTGGTGTTGTTTATTACTTCTCAAGGCATCGCCCTGTTCCGGGACAACGGAGTTTCTTTGACCGAATTTCTTCTATCGACCAGCTGGCATCCGGACCGGATCGACAATCCTCAAGTCGGAGCCGCGGTCTTTATCGTCGGTTCGATTGTCATTTCCCTGCTGGCCTTGCTGATCAGCACGCCGATCAGCGTGGCGCTGGCGATTTTTATGACCGAGATATCACCCGGCCTGGGGCAGCGATTCCTCCAGCCGGCTATTGAAATATTTGTCGGCATTCCTTCGGTTGTTTACGGATGGATGGGACTAAGCGTGCTTGTGCCGTTTATAAAAAACTATATCGGCGGAATGGGTTTCAGCGTACTGGCGGGAGGCCTGGTGCTGGCTCTTATGATTTTTCCCACGATTGCCAGTATCGCAGCCGACACCTTGCGGTCGCTGCCCGGCCACTACAAGGAAGCGTCGCTGGGGCTGGGGGCCACAAGATGGCAGACCATCCGGCTGATTCTGTTACCGAGCGCTGTTCCGGGCATTCTGACCGGAGTGGTTCTGGGGCTTGCCCGCGCCTTTGGCGAGGCCCTCGCCGTCCAGATGGTCATCGGCAACAGCGTAAGAATAGCCGACGCCCTTCTCAAGCCTACGATCAATTTAACCAGCATCATGACGATGGATATGGGGAATACCGTAATGGGAACCATGTGGAACAACGCGCTGTGGTCCATGGCCCTTCTCCTGCTCCTTATTTCCTTCTGTTTCATCCTGCTCATCCGCAGACTAGGGGCTAAGGGGGCGATGGTGAAATGATCGGAACAAAAACAGCGGACCGGCTGGCAACCGGCGCTTTCTATGCCGTCGGCTTTTTCACCGCCGCCTTGCTGGTGGTCTTTGTAGGCTACTTGCTGGTTCATGGCTGGAGCAAGCTCAATCCCCACTTTCTCCTCGCTCCGCCGGAATTCGTCAAGGCCGGGGGCGGCATCGGCCCGCAACTGTTCGACTCGGTATATATGCTGGTAATGGCTATGGCCATCACCATTCCTGTCGGCTTGGCGGCGGGAATTTATATGGCGGAATACGCCAAGCCCGGAAAACTGACCGACACAATCCGGCTGTGTATCGAAACCCTGGCTTCGCTGCCGTCGATTGTCATCGGCCTTTTTGGATTGATCATTTTCGTCAACCTGACCGGCTGGGGCTACACGCTCTTCGGGGGCGCGCTGGCCGTGGCGGTATTGAACCTGCCGGTGGCGACACGGGTCAGTGAGGATGCCATCCGCAGCGTCCCCCAATCCATCCGGGAAGCCAGCTATGGCCTGGGGGCGACCCAGTGGCAAACCATTACCCGGGCGGTCCTGCCGGCAGCCTTGCCGGGACTGCTCACCGGGTTTATCATGACTGCCGGCCGGGCTTTCGGGGAGGCTGCGGCGCTATTGTATACCGCCGGCATGAGCACCCCGCTTCTCGATTACTCGGACCTCAACCCGTTCAGCAACTCGTCGCCGCTCAATCCCTTCCGGCCGGGCTCGACCCTGGCGGTATACATCTGGAAGGTCAACTCCGAAGGACTGGTTCCGGACGCCCGGGAAATTGCCGATGGCGCTTCGGCGGTACTGGTGTTGGCCGTGCTCGGGTTTAACCTGATGTCCCGTTACCTGGGGTCCCTGCTCAGCGCCCGCCTGGTAGGGCGGCGGGGATAGCTGGGTTTTAGCCGGAATTGCCGAACTCAAGCATAAACCGCCACGACCGGCGTTAGACAGCCGGACCGCGGCGGTTTGTTTTTAGTTTGGAGGGCCGGCTATTTTTCACAGGCCTCCAGCAATTTCTTGGCCTCCACGTACAGCGCGATGCCGGCGGCAACCTTTTTGGCCTCTTTCATCGCCAGGACGACGGTGGCCGGTTCATGGACCACGTCGCCGCCGGCGAAGACGCCGCGGCGCGTCGTCATGCCATAGGGCTTTTCCCGGGTGATGACATAACCCCGGGGATTGACCTCGATGCCTTCGGTGGTGGAGATGATGCGGGCCGCCGGGCGCTGCCCGATGGCCAGAAGCGCCTTGTCGACAGGCAACTCCCTTTTTTCGCCGCTGCCGCTTGGCTTACCGGCCGCGTCGATCAACTGCTGCTCATACTCCAGACCGGAAAGCTTTTGTCTTTTCTCCAGGAACCGGGTGGGACTGGCCAGCCAGAGAAAATTAACGCCCTCCGCCTGCGCTTCCTGGTATTCGGACTGGAGCGCCGTCATTTCGTCGGCGGTGCGGCGGTAGAGAACCGTCACTCTGGCTGCGCCCAGCCTTAGGGCGGTACGGGCCGCATCCATCGCCACGTTGCCGGCGCCGATCACCGCGACCCGGTCGCCGGGATGGATGGGGATTTCGTGGTGACTGACTTTCCCGGCCCGGGCGAGCGAGACAATACTCAAAAAATAGATCGCCTGAACGACACCGGGCAGGCCTTCGCCGGGAAGGCCGAGAGTCTTCGGCAAGGCTGTCCCGGTACCGATAAAAACAGCGTCAAAGCCTTGGGTGAATAAGTCGTCGATCGTGAGGTCCGGACCGACCAGCACATTTGTCCGAAAAGTCACTCCAAGCTGCTCAATCCGCCGGGTTTCCCGGCGGATGATCTCCTTGCTGAGGCGAAATTCGGGGATGCCGTACATCAGCACCCCGCCCGGTTCGGACTGGGCTTCGAAGACCGTAACCGCAAAACCTTGCTTGGCGAGATCCCCGGCCACCGTCAGTCCCGCCGGACCTGCGCCGATAACGGCCACTTCGCCTTTTTTTTCCCGGGCGTGAGGAGTCCGGTAGATTTCCATCTCGGCGTCGAAATCGGCGATAAAGCGTTCCAGCTTGCCGATTTGAATGCCGCAGTTGCGTTTATTCAGCACACAGGCCCCTTCGCATTGCTTTTCATGGGGGCAGACCCGGCCGCAGACTGCCGGGAGGTTGCTGTTTCTGGCGATGATCTCGCTGGCTTCGCCGATATTGCCGCGGGCCAGAGCCTGAATGAAGGCCGGAATTTCGTTTTCAATAGGGCAGCCCGCCCGGCACTGCGGCTTGGCGCAATTAAGGCAGCGCTTGGCTTCGTTGATGGCTTCCCGAACGGTAAAGCCCTCATCCATTTCATCGAAGGTCAGCCTGTCGCGATCAAAATCGGAATGTTTATCAATTCGCATACCTATCATCCCTCATCTTGGATTGGCGACATGTTCGCGTAGCCATAGGATAGCCGCCAGAATTAAGGGTTAACCGGCTACCGCCCGCCGCCTTCGAGCGGCAGATTGCCTCTGGGGCTGTTCCAGATAGAATTGATGGCATGGGTCGCGTTCATCTGGGTCATGAGCCAAATGTACATGTCTTTTAGGCTGTTGAGGTCAAAATGGGTGTTCTTCAACGCATTCAAAGTCCAGGCCGTAAGCCAGATTATTACGAAGACGATGGTGACCGCCCCCAGGCACAGCTGAGGCATCCGGATCGAACTCAGAAACATGGGTTACGCCTCCTTCCCCGTTATTGCTACTAGGGTATGATCGGGGGAGGGGCTGTGACACTGGGCCGGGATTGCCCGGAGCGTTTCAGGTGTAGCAGGATTATGGAAAAATGCCGGATGGCAGGCTTGGGGTCCGGAATGGGGCTATGGTTCGGCTCGTTGCCCTTTGCTGAGAGCCAGGACCAGGGAAGTGAGGAGCCGGTTGGCCGGAGTGGGGACGCCCAACCTTTCTCCTTCCCGGACGATTACCCCGTTGATCGCGGCTACTTCCGTCGGCCGCCCGGCGAGCACATCCTGCAGCATCGATGAGCGGTTGCGGGCCGTGGCCTTAGCGACGGAAAAAACGGCAGCGACCGGATCGGGGTAGGGGAGAGTGACTCCCGCGGCCCCGGCGACGGCCGCCGCTTCTTGCACCGCTGCGGCAACCAGTTCGCGGGTTTCGGCAAACTCGGCCAACTGGCCGTTAGCGAGCCGGGTCAGCGCCGTCACCGCGTTAATACCCGCGTTTACCAGCAGCTTTCCCCAGATGAAGGGGGAAATATCCCCGACAGGCCGGGTAGGGATGCCGGCTCCGGTAAGGACGCCGGCGATTTGGGCCAGGCGGGGGCTCATATGGCCGGTTACTTCGCCGATTTGCGTATCGCCGCTTCCGCCATGCAGAACATGACCCGGCCTGAGGAGGGAAGCTCCCTGGGAGGTGGTGCCGGCAATAATCCGCTCCGAGCCGAGTTCGGCTGCCAGTATTTCCGCATTGCCGCAGCCGTTTTGCAGCGTCAGGACGGCCGTATCCGCTTTGAGCAAGTCCCTGGCCGCCTTCGCCGCTGCCGGAGTGGCCCAGGCCTTGACGAAAACGATGATGAGGTCGGCGGGACCAACGCTTGAAGCCTGTGTCACGGCCTGCGGGCGGGTGACGGCAACCCCGGCGGCGTCGTCGAGGGTAAGGCCGTTTTGGGAAATCGCCCGGATGGTTTCCTCGGCTGTGTCCACCAGCCAGACCTCTTCTCCCGCCGAAGTCAGGCGGGCGCCGAACAGACCGCCCATCGCGCCGGCGCCGATGATGGCAATTTTCACGTTATTTCTCCGCTCCATCCAGTTTTTTTAATACGGCGCTATCTTTCATGGCAAAGCTGTGCTCCGGGCCGGGAAACGCGCCGCTCGACACTTCCGCGGCGTAGGTGTTGAGCGCTTCGCGGATGATTTCGCCGGTATTGGCGAAGCGTTTGACGAATTTGGGCACGAAACGGTCGAATAACCCCATCATGTCGTGGAAAACGAGGACCTGACCATCGCAGTGAACGCCGGCGCCAATGCCGATGGTCGGAATCGCCAGCTTCCTGGTAATGAGCTCGGCCAGCGGCGCCGGTATGGCCTCCAGAACCAGCGCAAAGGCTCCCGCTTCCTGGAGCGCGGCGGCCTCGGCCACCAGCCGCTCGGCCGCCGTCTCATCCTTACCCTGGACCTTGAAGCCGCCAAGCTGGGAAGCGGTCTGGGGGGTAAGGCCGATATGGGCCATAACAGGAATTCCGGCCCGGACAATGGCCCTTATGGTTTCCGCTACCGCAAATCCGCCTTCCAGCTTGACACAGTCCGCTCCGCCCTCTTTCATCAAGCGGCCGGCGTTGCGAATGGCTTCCTCGATGCTGATGTTGTAGGACATAAACGGCAGGTCGCCGACGATCAGGGTGTGCTTGGCCCCCCGGGCCACTGCTTTTAGGTGGTGGAGCATTTCTTCCATCGTCACCGGCACGGTGCCGTCATAGCCCAGGACCACCATCCCCAAGGAGTCGCCCACCAGAATCATTTCAATATCAGTTTGATCAACCAGTAGCCCCGTCGGATAATCATAGGCGGTGACCATCCGGATTTTTCGGCCCTCGGTCTTCATATCCCGCAAGGCCGGAATAAGAACTTTTTGCTTCGTCACTGTTTATGCCTCCTCCATTGTGCCCGCCGGGAGCCTGTCCGGTCCCTGGTCGAGCCGCTTGAAGATAAGATTCTCCGGCTTGGCGGGATTACCTGCTCAAAGACCGTTGCGGCAGGCAGGGCCCGAAAACCCGGGCCTATGTTGCATCGCCGCCCGGCTGCCCGCTCGCGAGAAGCTTTTCCAGCCGGTTGATAAACTCGGCCTGCGCCGGATTGATCTTTTCATGGGCAGCAGCCACGCTAAAGAAAGCCGCCTTGTCGATTTCCGGGAACCACTGTTCTTGGCCGGAATGGGGCGGCCACTCCAGGCTGAAGAGGTTGCTGTCCAGCGGGACCTTCTCGTCCCAGTCGCCTTCGAACGCCCAGGCGTGGACAATTTTTCCGCTTATCAGCATAACCGACCCGAGCGGGATATAAGCTCCGCGAGGCACGATGCCGGTTTCTTCATGGAACTCGCGGATTGCGGCGTCGATAAGCGTCTCATCGGCTTCCACCGCGCCTTTGGGGATGCCCCAGTAGCCGACGTCCTTGTTTTTCAGGTAGGGTCCGCCTGGATGAGCCAGAAACACTTCCAATTGGCCCCTATACCGATACATCAGTAATCCGGCGCTGATCTTCTTCATTTCATCAGCTCCTGAGTTCGTAGTATTCTTAGTTTGCTTCATCAGCCGGCCGCTTAGCCGGTTACTTATATTATAGAATTTGTAGCGGGATTGGGGGATAAAAATAAAGGATAAATCCATCAAGGCCGGAAAACTATTTTAGGAGTTACCGAAAGGGGAGATGGAAGATGCTGTTTGATTCGTATATCCTTGGGAACCTGACGCTGAAGAACCGGATTGTCATGCCGCCGATGTGCAACTACACTTCAGACCGGGAGGGAATCCCCAATGATTGGCACTTCGTCCATTATGCCTCGCGGGCGCTGGGCGGAGTCGGCTTCATCATTCAGGAGGCGACTGGCGTCGAGGATGGTGGGCGTATCAGCGCCCGGGATCTGGGTCTTTGGAACGACCGCCAGCGGGACTCCCTCAGGCGGATCGTCGACATTGTTCATACATACGGGGCAAAGCTGGGCATCCAGCTCAACCATGCCGGGCGAAAAAGCGAGGTCGACTACCTCGAGCCGGTGGCTCCCTCGCCGATTGCTTTTAGTGAAAAGCACCGCGTTCCCCGGGAACTGACAAAAGGGGAAATCAGCGCCATTGCCGAAAGATTCGCCGCCGCCGCCAGGCGGGCGGCGGCAGCCGGTTATGACGCCGTGGAAATCCACGCGGCCCACGGTTATCTCATCAACCAATTTCTGTCGCCGCTGACCAACCGGCGCACCGACGAATACGGAGGCGGACCCGAGCAGCGCGCCAGGCTGCTGGGTGAAATCGTGTCCGCTGTCCGCAGCGCCGTACCCGCTGAATTGGCGCTGCTTGTCCGGGTATCGGCCCACGATTATGAGGAGGGCGGCAATACTCCGGACAGCATGTCCGCCATGCTGAATAGCGTCAAAGACCGAGGCATCGACGCTATTCATGTCAGCTCCGGGGCGGTTACACCCGCCGCACCGCGCGCGTACCCCGGCTACCAGATTCCCTTTGCCCTGGCGATCAGGGAAAAAACCGGCCTGCCGGTTATCGGCGGCGGCCTTGTCACCGACCCCTTCCAGGCCGAGCAGGTTGTAAAGTCCGGCTGCGACCTGGTGTTTCTCGGCCGGGAGCTTCTGCGCAATCCCTACTGGCCGCTGGCGGCCGGCGCCCTTTTGGGCCAGGAAGTTGCCTGGCCCGAACCCTATCTTCGCGGCCGGCGTCCATAAGCGATACGGGTAATATTGCCGGAACCGGGGATCATTGACAGTCCTGCCGCACCGCCTATCGTGAAAAAATAAATAAACCGGAAGGCAGCTTCTTTTCCGAAGAAAGGAAGCTGCCTTTTATTTGGCAGTCCTCTCTCTCAGGACTCCTGCAGGAAGCGGCACACTCGGCCTTACGACGCGTCTTCCCCTATGCCCGGCCTCGCGGCGGTCAGGAGCTTTGCTTGCACTTATGCCAAGTATTTGACATATAGATAGTATATGGTGCAATCGGCAGTTTAAGCGTTCTTAATAGAATTTGAGCCGGCGCTTCCCGGTATTGCGGTCTTCGTCCTACACTCCCGTTGCCCAATATAATCCAGGAGGTAAAGCATGCTCACCAGCATCATCATTCTCACGCATAACAAACTGGAAATAACAATTCAATGTTTGTCAAGCATCTTTAAACACACCCTCGAGCCTTTTGAATTAATTGTTGTAGATAACGGCTCAACTGACGGTACGGTGGCGTACTTAAAATCACGGCCTGATATCAAGACGGTTTTAAATGAAAAAAACCTGGGTTTTGCCCGGGGCTGCAACCAGGGATATGAAATTTCAACCGGTGACGCCGTTCTATTTTTAAACAATGACACAATTGTTACTGAGAATTGGCTGGGCAATATGCTGCGCCTCCTGTACAGCAACGATAAAATTGGGCTCGTGGGGCCGGTCACCAATAATGTCAGCGGACCGCAGCAAATTCCCGTTTCCTATTCAGACATTTCCGTTTTGGATGCTTTCGCGAAGGTCCATTGCAAATGGAACGCGCAGGGCTATAGAAGCGTTTTGCGGCTGGTCGGCTTCTGCCTGTTGGTAAAAAGAACGGTTTTGGAAGACATCGGCGTATTTGACGAACGATTCGGATTCGGCAATTTTGAAGATGACGACCTTTGTCTGCGTGCGGCAAATAAGGGATGGCAACTGATGATCGCCCTCGATTCCTATATTCATCATATTGGCAGTGTCACTTTTAGCCATTGTGAGGACACCAGAACCAGGAATTTACTTATGGAGAACAAGCAAATCGCTGTGGCGAAGTGGGGATTTGACATTGCCGCCTACCTGGTGAATACAAATCCCCCTATTACCATAAGCCTTTGTATGATTGTGCAAAATGCGGAGGACACCTTACCGCATTGTTTAAATTCAATGAAGAATCTTGTCGATGAAATTATTATTGTTGATCGGGCTTCAACAGACGCTACGAAAGAAATAGCCAGCCGGTTCACTGAAAAGGTGTATGATTTTCCGTTTGGCGAAGATCGGGCAAGCGCCCGGAATTTTGCTTTTAGCAAGGCTACCATGGAATATATTTTTTGGCTGGATGCCGATGAAATACTGCTGGAGGAAGACCGGGAAAAGCTATTCAAACTGAAGAAGGACCTCGGGCAAACAATTGACGCGGTTGCGATGAACAATCACCTGGGTATTGGCAATTACCGGCTGGTAAAAAGGATAAAACGCTTTACCTGGTTTCAGGCTGAGACCGAGTATCTGGCAGCAGGCGGAAAAGTCGCCAAAAGCGATATCGTTATTACGTCGACAGGTGCAGCCGGCACAAACCGGACGCTGGATAACCCCCTGTTTCCGCAGGAATTGTTCGAGCACGCCACCCGATTGCTGGAAGAGGGCCGACGTAAAAAAGCTATCAGCATCTATAAAAAATTTCTGGCTACAGGACGGGGCTGGATTGAAGATAATATTTTAGCCTGCAACAGGATTGCAGACAGTTATGCCTGCCTTAACGACCGGGAAAACGAACTTAAATATATTTATAAGTCTCTTGAATACGATACCATGAGAGCGGAGGTTTGCTGCCGCCTGGCTTTTCTTTTTCTCAATGAAAAAAACTATCACCATGCGGCTTATTGGTATAAACTTGCCACCGAACTGGAGAAGCCTTTAGACAACTACGGTTTATCTCCGGCTTGCTGGACCTGGCTCCCGCATCTCCAGTTATGCATTTGCTATGATAAACTCGATAAACCCGAGCTGGCTTATCAGCACAATGAAAGGGCCCGCGTATATATTCCCAATGACGCGAAAGTTCTGCACAATAAACAATATCTGGAAGGCATCTTAAATAAGGAAAAGCGGCCAATGACCTTTGTCACTCTTTTCCCTGAAACGGAAAATGTCCACCTAGGCAAGGATATTGGCATGATACCGTATCTTCTTCACAAACAGTATGGGCTCGATGCCAGGGTTGCCTGCTATGAGAATGGTGAATATCCCTATATTTCAAGTTTGTTGGAAGGCTTAAAGCTTGATTTTATTCCGCGGAATAAAGAAAATGGGCTGCTTGACGCTTCCGAATACCTTAAGGCAAATGCAAAGAATATTGATATCTTAAATTTATATCATTTCTTGGACAGAACCTTGGAATGGGCGAGACTATACAAATCCTTAAATCCCCAAGGCAAAATCTTTTTAAAACTGGATGCAAACGAGTGGTTTATCAAACAATTCGATATTAATGAAAATAATATTGAAGCCAGCCACAGCATCTTAAAAGAGTGCGCGCTTATCAGTGTGGAGACGACAGAGCTCTATGAATATTTAAATAAACAATGGCCTGTAACTGTCGAATATCTGCCAAACGGTTTTTATGATTTCGGCACAAGGAAGCAAATTAACTTTGCTGAGAAAGAAAATATCATTTGCACCGTTGGACGCATTGGTCTGTATCTTAAAGCCAATGAAGTATTGCTGGAAGCGTTCGCCATAGCTTCCCCCGGCATTCCTGATTGGAAGCTAAAAATTATCGGGCCGGTGGAAAAACAATTTGAGTCCTATATAGAACAATATTTTGAGAAATACCCCCAGCTTGCGGAAAAGGTTATTTTTACAGGAAAAATATCAGATAAGGAAGCCTTAAGCGCCGAATATCAGAAAGCTAAGATCTTCTGCCTGACTTCCCGTCTGGAAAGCTTTGGTCTGGTTTTTGCGGAAGCGGCAAGCCAGGGCTGCTTTATTATCACCTCTGATGTTGTTTCGGCGAAAGATGTTACCGGTAATGGCAAATATGGTGATATTTTCCGAAAAGATTATACCGTTCAGCTCGCAGATATTCTCATTAAAAACTGCCAGAATGAGGTAAGGCTGGCGCGCGTCTGTAACACGATTCAGGATTTCGCTTATGATAATTTTTATTGGGTGAATATATGCAAAAAAATTTATCAGCATTTAATCCCGTAATATTTGGCGGGAGAAAGAACGGCTGACGAATGCCGGCTTTAGAGTATGAACACGAGGAGAGAATTGCCGCGTATGAAAACAAGCATCATTATTTTGACCCAGAATGAACGGGACCGCACGCGAACTTGCATCGAAAATATCCGCAAATATACTGAGCCGGAACAATATGAGCTTATTATAGTCGATAATCAGTCGACTGACGGGACCGTTGACTGGCTGAAGACGCAAGATGATTTGAAAGTAATTTATAACGACCGGAACGCGGGGCATCCGCAAGGCTATAACCAGGGGCTGGCGATAGCGGCGGGAGATAATGTCCTGCTGCTGAGAAATGATGTTGTCGTTACGTCAGGCTGGCTGAGCAACCTGCTTCACTGCCTTTACAGCAATGATACGATTGGCGCCGTCAGCCCTACGACAAACATTTGCGGTTATTACCAGAGTATCGCGGTTCATTATCAAACCCTGGAAGAGATGCAGGAATATGCAGCGCGGGTGAATCAGCCCCATCCCGAGTTTTGGGAAGAACGGCTAAAGCTGGTTGGCCATTGTACGCTGATTAAGAAGGAAGTCCTGGATAAGGTCGGCCAATTGGATGAGCAGTTTACACCCGGCGGACTGGAAGATGAAGATTATTCGCTCCGCATAAGACTTGCCGGCTACAAGCTTATTCTGTGCAAGGATACTTTTGTTCATAATTCCGGCAATACGGCGCATCAAATCGATAATCGCGGCAAATTCATCGCCAAATGGGGCTTTGACCCGGTATACTCAACCTTTATCAGGCATGAAATAATTAATTTAATAGACAAATCGAAAGACCGGCCGTTTAATGTGCTGGAAGTAGGCTGTGCCTGCGGCGGCACGCTATTGCAGATTAAAAACATTTATCCGAAAGCTGAAATAGCCGGCATTGAATTGAATGAAGAAGCTGCTTTAAGCGCCAAACTGTTTGCCGAAGTAATCGCTGCTGATATTGAAAACACAATGCTGCCTTTTCCGGTAGAGCATTTTGATTATATAATTTTTGCTGATGTTCTTGAACATCTGGTGAATCCCTGGCAGGCGCTGGAAAATATGCGGCCTTATTTGAAACCGGACGGCCAAATCCTGGCAAGTATCCCCAATGTTATGCATTTCAGCGTAATACGCAGTCTGCTGCAGGGAAACTGGCGATATGAAGACGCCGGTATCTTGGATAGAACGCATATGCGGTTTTTTACCTTAAATGAAATAGATTTTATGTTTAAAAATGCTGGTTACAAATTGAATGTATGCTGGCAAACAACGCTAAATGAAACCGAAAGCGACAAGAACTTCATTCAGACCTTGGTAGCCTTTGGCGGAGATCCTCAACTGGCATACCGCTACAGGGCCTATCAGTACATCGTCAGAGCAGACAAGACGCCTGCGATGCCAGCGGGGTGATAAGGAAGAAAGTTTTGGTAAAGGCAGACGCGGGAGCGCCTTGATCCCGAATGGATAACGGCGTCCCGCGTCTAAATTTTTGCTTACTTAAAATCTTTCGCCTCGTCGTCCGCCGAATCCCATGTGACGGTCACCGAAGCAATGCGGATGCGGCCTATGTTCGGGGCAATCCATTGGTTCACCGGCAAGGGTTTCTTTTAGCGTATCAATGATACGGTCCAGATAACCGGCTAAAACTTCCTGCTCCTCTTTATTTAAGCATTGAAACATTTCATCTGCCGCAAGTTCCTGCGCGCGGCGCTGCCCCATCGAAGCGGCTGCCGCCGCGCCTTCAGCTGTCAATTGAATATCCATGGCCCGCCGGTCGTCGGCAGAGGGTGTACGGGTGATATAACCGCTTTGCTCCAGCTTGGTCAATAATTCCCCCATGGATTGCGGGCGTATGCCCAGCAAATACGAGAGTTCTCTTTGACTCATTTCCGGTTGCATTTTAAGCAAAGATAAAATTCGGCCTTGCCCGCGATAAGGGTCATGATGATGGTTCGCTCCCATCTGGTGGTGCTTTTGCATGAGCAAGCGGCTAAGCATGATGAACCTTTCGGTCAAACTCCTATTTACGTTTTCCATGATCATCGTCTCCTTGAAATTATTAAGGTACCTTATCTATATAATACAGGTACCTTAATAAAATGTCAAATTTTTTGTGTGAATGATTGCCGAAGATATTTGAGCTGTTTTCATTCGCACTATATACTGCCCGGCAAAGGCTGCCGCCTCAATTCCTGCCAAGGGTAGCCCCGTTTCAAGCAACATGGCTTATGCAGCCAGAAAAAGTGCACTTCATGAACTGCCCACGGTAATCCGTCAAGAAAGATGATGCAACAACGAGCCACGATGACCAATATGGCGTAAATGCGTCATAGGTTAAGTTTATATGAAAATTAGGTTAAAAAGTCCGCTTTTCACGCGAATAGAGTTGATTTTTCCATAGGGCAGTGCTAATATAAGGATGTTGCAAAAAGAATAATTCCGTTAGGTGAGGTTCCTGCATAAACACAGGCCACTGCCCGGAAACGTCGAGAGATGCCAATGGGTAGAGCAGGTATGATCGAAATAAGGTCTTACTTAAGGTGGCTGAGTAATAGGTTTGTACTCTACGTTATGCAGTGCTAAAACTGGAACGACTGGAGGGTTGCTCGTCTATTTCTATTTGTCTTTTGAGACCTTCCGGTGGAAGGTCTTTTTTGCTGGGAAGGGGGTGGTAAGAATGGATTGTGATAGTAGCGGCTTAAGCATTTATCAAGGCAGATCCTTTAACTCGACTGCATTCTTGCCAGAAGGAGGGATATCCCATGTCCGTCTTTGTAACCAACATGCCCAAACGTCGTTTTGGCGCAATCGATATCGTCATAATAGCCTTTATTTTTGTGCTGCTTTATGCCGCGCTGCATTTAGGCGCCGGTATGAGCGTCCCCTTTTCACCGGAAGACCGGGTCGATATTTCCCTCGACCCGGCGATGCTGCCGCACTATGCGGGCCGCTCTTTGCTGCGGATGTTTGCCGCCTTCGGAGCATCCTTGGGCTTTACCCTTGTTTACGGTTATATTGCCGCAAAAAGCAAGCCGGCGGAAAAGGTGCTGGTCCCCTTGCTTGATATTCTGCAATCGGTGCCGGTTCTCGGCTTTCTTTCCGCAACCATCTCCGCCTTTATGGCCCTCTTTCCAGGCAGCCTGCTGGGCGTCGAGCTTGCCTCGATTTTTGCGATCTTCACCGGTCAGGCGTGGAATATGACCTTCAGTTTTTACAATTCGCTGAAAACGATACCCAAGGACTTAGAAGAAGCCGCCGCCGTTTTGAGGCTCAATTGGTGGCAAAGGTTCATTCGCCTGGAGCTGCCTTTTTCCGGGATTGGTCTTGTTTGGAACAGCATGATGTCCTTCGGCGGCGGTTGGTTTTTCCTCGCCGCCAGCGAAGCCATCAGTGTTCTCGGCGAACGTATCCGCCTGCCGGGCGTAGGCTCTTACCTGGCCCTGGCCGTGGAAGCCGGCGATCTGCAGGCGATATTGTATTCGATCCTGACGATGGTCCTGATGATCCTCCTGGTAGACCAACTCTTCTGGCGCCCCCTGGTCGTATGGAGCCAAAAATTTAAGATCGAACTGTCCGAAGCGGCGGATCTGCCGTCTTCTTGGGTTTATGACCTGTTACAGCGGTCTGTTGCGGTTAATTTCGTGAAAAGGGTTGTTCTGAAGCCTTTTGTCCGGCTGCTCGGTCTTATTCTGGACGGCTTCGCCGGAATGTCGAAAACTGCGGCGGAAGAGGTTAAGCGTGTTTTTCGTGCTCAGTTGCCGGCTATGGCTTTTAAAATCGTGGGTGGAGCAATCCTGCTTTACTGGATCAGCGAGCCGGCGCGGCAAGCCTTTGCTTTGGTCGCGGGAATGAACGGGGGACAATTAATTGCCGTATTTCAACAGGGTCTTTACACCTTGGGACGGGTATTAATCGCTGTTTGCCTTGGCGCGCTGTGGGCGATTCCCGTCGGGGTGCGCATTGGATTAAACCCAAGGTTGTCCAAGCTATTGCAACCGGTCGTGCAGATTGCCGCTTCTTTTCCCGCCAATATGCTGTTTCCCTTTATCACGGTACTGTTTTTGCAATACCGGGTAAATTTCGAATGGGGCTCGATTCTGCTCATGATGATGGGCACCCAATGGTATATCCTGTTTAATGTGATCGCCGGGGCGACGGCCATTCCGAACGACCTGCGCGAGGCGTCCGCCGTCTACAAACTGACAGGCTGGCGGAAGTGGAAGTCGCTCATCCTCCCTAGCATCTTCCCGTATCTGGTTACAGGAGCCGTTACCGCTTCGGGTGGAGCCTGGAACGCCAGTATCGTTTCCGAAATTGTCGGTTGGCATGAGCAGCAGCTTGTAGCCACGGGCCTGGGGGCATATATCAGCCAGGTCACGGCGCAGGGCGATTGGGCCGGGATTATCTGGGGAATCACCGTAATGTGCATTTTTGTCGTAGCGCTGAACCGACTGCTTTGGCGGCGGCTTTATCAACTGGCCGAAGCCAAATATCACCTGGGCTGAGGAGGTTAAAGCAATGAAAAAGCTCATTGAAGCAAAAAATGTATATAAAACCTTTGATATTAAAGGGTCGATGGGTGCCACCATCTTGGAAGACATTAATCTTTCCCTGAAAGAAGGAGAATTTCTCGCCATTCTCGGTCCCTCGGGTTCCGGCAAATCTACCTTGCTGCGTATTATTGCGGGACTGATTCCAGCTTCGTCTGGTACCGTAACCTACTTGGGAGAGGCAATAAAAGGCGTAAATCCGGGCGTAGCGATGGTTTTTCAATCCTTTGCCCTGTTTCCCTGGCTGACTGTTCTGGAAAATGTCATGCTAGGACTTGAAGTCCAAAAGATTTCCGAAAAGGAAAAACGGGAAAAGGCTTTGCGAATTATCGACATCATCGGCCTCGACGGTTTCGAGAACGCATACCCGAAGGAGCTTTCCGGCGGCATGCGCCAGCGGGTGGGGATAGGCCGCGCTTTGGTTAGCGATCCGGACGTGCTGCTGATGGATGAGCCATTTTCCGCATTGGACGTGCTGACCGCCGAGAACCTGCGGCGCGACCTCCTGGAATTGTGGCTGGACGGGAAGATATCCACCCAAGCAATCATCCTTGTGACGCACGGCATCGAAGAAGCGGTCTATATGGCCGACCGGGCGGTGGTTCTGTCCGCCGGCCCCGCCAGGATTATTCAGGATATAGCCATCGATATGCCGCGGTGGCGGGATAAAAAGGCAAGCGAGTTTACTGATATTGTCGACCGTATCTATTCCCTGATGACGCACAAGGAAATGCGGGCCGAGGCAGCAGAGGTTCAGAATAAAAAGGCGGTTGCCGTGCCGCAGGTAACGGCCGGCGCATTGACCGGGTTTTTGGAGCTATTGGAAGACCTGAACGAGAGAACAGACCTCTATCGGCTGGGTGAGCGATTTGTCATGGATGTCGAGGATTTTCTCCCCATCGTAGAAGCGGCGGCGTTACTGGGGTTTGCCAAAGTGATCGAGGGCGATATCGAGTTAACTCCCGCGGGCGTTGATTTTGCCCGGGCGTCGGTGACGGAGAGGAAGGCCTTGTTTAAGAAGCAATTGCTCGCCAACGTCCCCTTCGCCGGACAGATGCTCAGCATCATTGCGTCGAAGTCCAACAAGCGTATGAATACGGAGTTCTTCGCGGAAATCATCCGCCGGTCGGTTGGCGAAGAGGCTGCCGCACAGCAAATTGACACCTTGCTGAATTGGGGACGTTACGCGGAAATTTTCGAATATGATAAAAACAAGAAGCAAGTCTATATGGATCAGTAGCCAGAAAGGCGAACCTGCGCTAAGGCGTAACATCCGGTCGTTCGGGACACACTAGAAGAGTAACGACCGAGTGCAGGAGGAAGGCCGCATGAGCGAACTCATCAACAACCGGGAACATCGCAAACACATTCTTAAGGAGATTATTCGGGAACTTCACGCCGGCAAGCCGGTTCATGAAGTCAAAGCCAAATTTGACGCAACGGTCGGCGGGCTGGATGCCGGCGAGCTGTCCCTCATTGAGCAGTCGCTGATCGATGAGGGGCTGCCGGTCGGGGAAGTTCAACGGCTGTGTGATGTCCATTCCGCCGTATTCCGGGATGCATTGGACAAAAACCAGGCGCTGGAAGCCGTCCCCGGCCATCCGCTCCACACCTTCATGGAAGAGAACAGGGCTCTGGAAAGCTTGATCAATGGGCAGATAGGGCCGTTGCTGGCCGAACTGAAAACCGCCGAGACAGGAAAAGCGGCGGCCCTTGCCGCCAGCCTGGCCGATAAGCTCAATCTCCTGTGGGATGTGGAGAAACATTACAGCCGGAAAGAAAACCTGCTGTTTCCTTATCTGGAGCACTATGGGATTACGGCGCCGCCCAAGGTCATGTGGGGCGTAGATGATGAAATCCGCTCGGCGCTGAAAGAACTGAAAAAACGCGCCGTTGACTACCGGGACGCGGCCAGGCAGGACCTGCTTTCCGCCGCCGAGGAGCTGCTCGGCAAAGTGGCGGAGATGATTTTCAAAGAGGAAAAAATCCTGTTCCCCATGGCGGCCGAGACGCTGACCGAGGAAGAATGGCATCAGATATGGCGCGACAGCGACGAACTGGGGTTTTGCCTGATTGAGCCCGCCGACGAGTGGCGGCCGGCCCGGGCGAGCGTGGCGGATGAGGCGGAGCTTCTGGCCGACAGCCGGACAAAAGGGGCGATCCGGTTCACGACCGGAATCCTGACTCCTGCGGAGCTGGAACTGATTTTCCGGCACCTGCCGGTAGACATCACCTTTGTGGATAAGGATGACACGGTGAAATACTTTTCAGCCACCAAAGACCGTATTTTCGCCCGGACCCGCACCATTATCGGGCGGAAGGTGGAGAACTGCCACCCTCCGGCCAGTGTCCATATCGTTGAGAAACTGGTCAACGAATTCAAGGCCGGGACAAAGGATGAAGAAGCGTTCTGGCTTCGTCTGGGCGGCAAGTATGTGCATATCCGGTATTTCGCCGTGCGCAATGAAGCCGGGGAGTACCTCGGGACGCTGGAAGTGACGCAGGATATCGGCCCGCTTCAGGCCATAACCGGAGAAAAGCGCATTATGGACTGATTGATAACCCCAATCCGCGCGGAGACTCTTCCTGCGGATTGCTTTTTTGTAAAGGCTGCGCGCCAGGGGCAGGAATTTATTGCGCGGACCCGCAATATAGAGTAGATAAATGCAGCTGGTTAGTGGCGGGAAGGAGCGGTCCTCATGAAATACTATCCCAAGCTGAAAGGCGAGCGGTGCTGCCTGGCCCCGATTGATACGGCGGATGCGGCCCTTTACGCCGGCTGGCTCAACGACCTTGAGGTGGCGGTCCATCTCACGATGGCCGCGCAGCAAATCACCCTGGAGTGGGAGAAAGAGTTTCTGGCTTCAGCCGAGAAAGAGGGGCAATACCTTTTCGGAATCGTTGACCGGAAAGAGGAAGCGCTGATCGGCAACTGCGGGCTGTTTGACCTCGATTGGGTGAACCGGACCGCCGATTTCGGCATCTTTATCGGCGACAAGCGCCACTGGGGCGCCGGCTACGGCGAGGAAGCGACGCGGCTGCTGCTGGACTATGCCTTTCACATCCTGAACCTTCATAATATACGGCTTTGCGTATATGACTACAACAGCCGGGCCGTCCGCTGCTATGAAAAGTGCGGCTTCAAGTTCATCGGCAAGCGGCGGGAAGCCAAACACATCGCGGGGAAAGTTTTCGATATTATTTACATGGATGTCCTGGCCTCGGAATTTACCGGGGGATATATTCCGAAGCTGCTGCTCCGGAGCGCGCCGGAGGGCTTGACAAATCCGGCCCGGGCTTGTACACTGGGTGTAAATAACCAGCGCCCTGAAGGGGAGTAGCTAGACAGGCAAGGTCAACATACTGGTGTGGAGACACCTGGCCCTGCCGTTGACGAATGTCGATTAGCGAGACCTTTAGTGTGGCCATTTATTTATGGCCGCATTAATTGGTCTCGTTTTTATTTTCCTTAAGGAGGAGACTTATGACTGCGTTTTTGGCTTCACTTGCTTTTGTCGTGCTGGCCGAGATGGGGGACAAGACCCAGCTTCTGGCCATGGCCTTTGCGACCCGTTACCGTTGGCAGACGGTTATGTGGGGCGTATTTGCCGCCACGATTCTTAATCATCTTTTCGCCGTCCTTGTGGGAAGCTATCTGACCAGTATCATTCCGCTGGCTTATATCCGGCTGGCGGCAGCGGCGTCTTTTATCCTGTTCGGGCTGTGGACCATCTGGGGGGATGAACTGGACGGCGAGGATGAAAAAAGGGGACGCAGCCCCTTTTGGACAGTCGCCATCGCCTTTTTCATGGCTGAGATGGGGGATAAAACCCAACTGGCGACCGTCGCTCTGGCGGCCCAGTATGCCGCCATCCTTCCGGTGTGGCTCGGCACGACGACCGGCATGCTGATCGCCGACGGAATCGGGATTGTGTTCGGGATTGTGCTGGGCAAGAAGATCCCGGAGCGCGTTGTCAAGTGGGTGGCGGCGCTGATTTTCATCGGCTTCGGCCTGGCCGGCGTCTATGAAGCGTTTCCCGCCTATCTGCTTACTCCGCCGACGGTGCTGGCCGGACTGGGGCTGGTGCTGGCCGCCATATACCTTGTTGCCCGGTGTAGCAGAAGCCGGGGAAGGCTGGAGGAGAAGCCCCAGCCGGAATAGCCGGATTGATCGCCAAAAGCCAGGACAAGTCCTGGCTTTTTGGTTGGGCGCAGGCAGCCGTTCCGGCCCTTCGGCGGGGAAGGGCGCGCATCCGACTAGGAGAATGACCGCCGGGTGGCGAATATAAAATAAAGTTTCCGTCAGGAAGTTCTTACAGTAGGGAGAGAAAAGCTTGATACGACGTTTGCTATCGCTTGCGGTCATTGTTTGTCTTGCGGCCGCGCTGGAGGGCGGCGCCGCAGCTCAGGCCAACGAACGGCAGTATATCGTGAACGGCCGGCTGGCCGCCGGCGCTGCGGCCGAGCCCGGCGATGACGTAAAGAGCATCGAGCCGTCGGGGGCAGGGATGAACTTATATACCGACCCCGCCAACGGCTACAGCATCCGGTACCCGGCCCATATGACGGTGGACGCCGCCCTTTCCGCGGTGCGCACCGTTTTCAGCGACGAGCAGACCCGGATAGAGGTTTACTATGATCAGTTCAGCGGCGCCAGTACCACCGCCGACGATTATATCCAGTATGGCAACAAGTTCGTCAAAGCCTCGCCGCGGCATGCCGTGACCGCTGATTATTGGACCGAGGTGTCCGGCTACAGCACCCATGTGCTGAAATGGGCCCGGCAGCCGTTGGCCCGCGTACCGGACGACCGGCCCAATTATGTCTGCGCGGAAATTGTGAAGAACAGCCGCGAAGTGTACACGGTATTTATCAAATCCCGGGAACCGCTGGCCAACGCCGGCGAAATCATCGCCAGCCTGCGAATCGTCCCCCGGCAGGGAGCCGCCCGGAACGATAAGGACCTGCGGCCTTCCGCCACCGCATTCAGCGAGGAAACCCGCAGTTTTTACCACCAGTATTTTGGCGTCGGCGCTCCGCAACGGTGGGGCATCTTCGAGCCGTCCGCCCCCCAGAGCATGAACCGGCTTGGGGAGCTGGAGGACCAGCTTGAGCACCGGTTCGCGGTCTTGCTGCATTATCAGATGTTTGACGACTATTTCCCGGTATACGGCTTGCAGAACGCCTATGAAAACGGACGCTATGTCGAGCTGACCCTCCAGACGACTTACGCCGGAGAGGTAAACGCCCTCTGGCAGAACAGCAGCCGCAACCTGACGATGGTCTACGATATCCTGGACGGGAAGTACGACGACTATTTTTCAGACTATGCCCGGAAACTGAAAGAATTTGGCCACCCGGTGCTGTTCAGGCTCAACAATGAGATGAACGGGGACTGGTGCTGGTATTCGGCCTACTATACCGGCAAGGACACCGAGCTGTATAAGGCCCTGTGGCGCTATGTCCAAGCGGTCTTCGAACGCAACGGGGTGGACAACGTCATCTGGGTATGGAATCCCCACGACCGCTCCCTGCCGGATTTTAAATGGAACAACTATCTCATGTATTACCCCGGCGATGAATGCGTCGATGTCATCGGCCTCACCGGTTATAATACCGGCAATTACTTCCCAGGGGAAACCTGGCGGGAATTTGCGGAAATCTATCCGCCCCTGTATAACGAATCCGTCAGGCTTTTTGACAAGCCCCTGATGATCACCGAATTCGCCTCGAATTCGGCGGGCGGCGACAAGGCGGCCTGGATTGGGCAGATGTTCAGGCAGCTTAAAGAACTGGACCGGATCAAAGTGGCGGTCTGGTGGAGCGGGGTGGACTATGACCGGGAGGGCCGGCCCGGGCGGGTCTACCTGATCGACGAAAATGACGAGGTGGTCAAGGCGTTCCGTACAGGGCTAAAGGATTTTGCGCAATAGAAAAAGAACCCGCCTCTTGCTGAAGCGGGTTCTTTTTTGGCGCTGCCCGGCGCAGGCCGGGAGGCTCTTTAGCGCGTTCCGAGGATCTCTCCCGTACTGGCGGCGGCCTGAGCGGCAGCCAGGCGGGCGATGGGAACCCGGTAGGGAGAGCAACTGACGAAATCGAGCCCGATCTGGTGGCAAAACTCGACGGAGCTGGGTTCGCCGCCGTGTTCGCCGCAAATGCCGATGAGGAGGTCGGGTTTTATCTTGCGGCCTTTTTCCACCGCCATCTGCATCAACTGGCCGACACCTTTCCGGTCGAGGACAATAAAGGGGTTTTCCTTGAGCAGTTTTTTCTCCAGGTAGTGAGTGAGGAATTTGCCTTCCGCATCATCCCGGCTAAAGCCAAGTGTTGTCTGAGTGAGGTCGTTGGTGCCGAAGCTGAAGAAATCGGATACTTCGGCCAGTTCGTCGGCCAGGAGCGCCGCCCGGGGCAGCTCGATCATCGTGCCGGAGGTGTAGTGGAAGGTTACGGCCTCCCGCTCCATGACTTCTTTGGCGATGGCGTCGATCCGCTCCTTAAAGAATTTCATTTCGCCGGCGTCGATCGTAAGCGGGATTTCGACTTCCGGATGGACGGACAGGCCCTCCTTGGTCAGCCGGGCGGTGGCGTTGAAGATGGCCCACATTTGCATTTCATAAACTTCCGGGAAGGTAATGCCGAGGCGGCAGCCCCGATGCCCCAGCATCGGATTGAATTCATGCAGCGTTTTTACCTTCTTGAGCAGGGCTTCCTTGGGAGCCAGCACGGACGGGGTGCCGCCCGTCAGCCGCAGCTCGGCGATTTCCACCATGAGTTCGGTGAGGTCGGGCAGGAATTCGTGAAGCGGGGGATCGAGGAGGCGGATGCAGACCGGGTAGCCCGCCATGGCTTTGAGGATGCCGTAAAAATCCCCTTCCTGCATCGGGAGGAGGGCCTTCAGCGCTTCTTTCCGCTCTTCCAGCGTCTCGGCCAAAATCATGGCCTGAACATGGGGCAGCCGGTCCTGGCCCATGAACATGTGCTCGGTACGGCAGAGGCCAATGCCTTGGGCGCCGAAGTCCCTTGCTTTGCGGGCATCCTCCGGCGTATCGGCATTGGCGCGGACGCCCAGCCGTTTGAGTTCGTCGGCCCAGGCGAGAAAGGTGAGGAATTCGGCGGAAAGCGTAGGCTCAACCATCGGAACGTCGCCCAGGATGACGTTCCCGGTGGAGCCGTCGATGGAAACGAGCTCGCCTTCTTGAACCACCAGTTGGCCGACGGAAAATTCTTTTTTCGCATAGTCGACTTTGATTGCCTCGCAGCCACAGACGCAGGGTTTGCCCATGCCCCGGGCCACCACCGCAGCATGGCTGGTCATGCCGCCGCGGCTGGTCAGGACCCCTTGAGCGGCCACCATTCCGTGGATATCGTCCGGGGTGGTTTCGGTCCGGATGAGGAGGACTTTCTGGCCGGCCTTGGCGAGCCGCTCGGCGTCGTCGGCGTCGAAGACCGCCTTGCCGGAGGCGGCGCCCGGGGAGGCGGGAAGCCCCTTGGCAATGACGTTCATCTTGGCCTGGCTGTCGATCTGCCGGTGCAGCAGCTTATCCAACTGGGCCGGCTCCACCATCAGAGTGGCTTCCCGCTTGCCGATCAGCCCCTCCTGCACCATGTCATAGGCGATCTTGATGCCGGCCTGGGCTGTGCGCTTGCCGTTGCGGGTCTGCAGCAGATAAAGGGTGCCCCGTTCGATGGTAAATTCGATGTCCTGCATGTTTTTATAGTGGGTTTCGAGGCGCTGGGCCGTGGCGACAAATTGCTTATATACTTCCGGCATTTCTTCGGCCAGTTTGGCGATCGGCTGGGGCGTGCGAATGCCGGCCACCACGTCTTCGCCCTGGGCATTGATGAGATATTCGCCGTACAGGGCCTTTTCCCCGGTGGACGGGTTGCGGGTGAAGGCCACCCCGGTTCCGGAATCGTTGCCCATATTGCCGAAGACCATGGATTGGATATTGACGGCGGTGCCGATATCATGGGAAATCTTGTTGAGGTTCCGGTAGATAATCGCCCGGTCGTTGTTCCAGGAACGGAACACCGCTTCCACGGCCATCTGGAGCTGTTCGCGGGGATCTTCCGGGAAAGAGCGGCCGAGCTTGGTCCGGACAAGGTCTTTATACCTGTCGATAACAGTGCGCAGCGACTCGGGGGATAACTCCTGGTCGTAAGTCACCTTCTGACGGTGCTTCTGACTTTCGAGGATATCTTCGAATTCGTGCTTGGGGATTTCCAGCACGACATCGCTGAACATCTGGATAAACCGGCGGTAAGCATCATAGGCGAAGCGGAGGTTGCCGGTATTGGCCGCCACCCCTTTCGCCGTTTCTTCATTGAGGCCGAGGTTCAAGATGGTATCCATCATTCCCGGCATGGAGAACATGGCCCCGGACCGGACGGAAACCAGCAGGGGATTGGCCGGATCGCCGAATTTCTTGCCGGCCTTCTTTTCTACGAAGGCCAGGCTGGCGTATACTTCCTCCATCAAGCCGGAGGGGATCTGGCGACTCTGGCGGTAATACTCCCGGCAAGCTTCCGTGGTGATCGTCATGCCTGGCGGGACGGGCAGGCCGATGTTGCTCATCTCGGCCAGATTGGCCCCCTTGCCGCCAAGCAGGGCCCGCATGTCGGCCTTGCCTTCCTGGAACAGGTATACATATTTTGCCATATTATTCGACTCCCTTGCGATAGTATTCAAGGACTTTGGCTGCAGTTTCTTCAACCGCTTTATTGGTCACGTTGATGATCAGGCAACCGATCTTGCGCATGACGGCCTCGGCGTATTCCAGCTCGCCGGTGATCCGCTCGGGATTGGCGTATTCCACGCTGGCGGAAAGGCCCAGCGTCTTCAGCCGTTCTTTGCGGATTTCATTGAGCAGCGAAGGATCGATGGTCAGCCCGACCACCTTGTGGGGCGGGAGGGAGAAAAGTTCCTGGGGCGGATTTACCTCCGGCACCAGGGGAACGTTGGCGGCTTTAATCCCTTTATGGGCCAGATACATGCACAGCGGGGTTTTGGAAGTCCGGGAGACGCCGACGATGACCAGGTCGGCCTTGGTCAGCCCCCAGGGCTGTTTGCCGTCGTCGTACTTTACCGCGAACTCCACCGCCTCCACCTTGTTGAAGTAAGCTTCATCCATTTTGCGGATCAGGCCCGGTTCCAGGCGGGGCGGAAGATTGGTGACACTGGCGATGGCGCCGAGGATCGGGCCCATGATATCGACGCAGACCAGGCCGAGCTTACTGGCTTTGCCCTCCAAAAAATGTTTCAGGTCGGGCCGGACAAGCGTATAGGCCACCGCTGCCTGGCATCCGGCGGCTTCCTGCAGCGCCTCATCCACCTCCGCGGCCGTATTCAGATACGGTATGCGCCTGACGTCGAGCTTGCCGCCGTCGAACTGGCTGGCGGCCGCCCGGACAACTAATTCGCCTGTTTCGCCGATCGAGTCGGAAAGAACATAAATAACCGGACAATCTAATTTCAGGTTGATAGCAAGCACCTCCTATTTGCCGGCCAGCTGGACGAAGAGCCGGGTGATATTGGTCTTGGTAAACCGTCCGATAACTTGCAACTTTTCGCTGCCGTCGGCGACAACACTATTCACAACCGGCAAGGCATCCACCTGATGGCTGAGGAGCTTCTGCGCCGCCCGGAGAGCCGATTCCTCCGGATAGGTCACGATGATGTTGGGCATCCGGGTCATCGCCACGCTGATCGGCAATTTATTGATATTTTTTCCGCCCAGCGCCGCTTTAAGCATGTCTTTGCGGGATGCCACCCCTTCCAGAAAACCGCCCTCGGAAACAACGACAATGGTCCCGACATCCTCCACGAACATCGTGACAATGGCGTCGTAGACCGAGCATTTTTCCCGCACGGCGATGGGCTGGGACAGGATCTCCGCCACCCGGATGGTTCCCAGCACTCCGGCGATAATATCCGAAGGCTCTTTTCCGGTCAGGTAGTATCCTACCCGCGGGCGGGCTCCGAGGAGGCCCGACATCGTCAGAATGGCCAGGTCAGGCCGCAGGGCGGCCCGGCTGAGGTTGAGCTTGTCGGCGATCTGTTCGCCGGTAATGGGGCCATGCGTTTTTACGATCGCCAAAATCGCTTCTTGGCGTTTGGACAGTTCGATATCGCCTCACCTGCGCTTTCGAAATGTGCTATACTTTTTGGGCAATTTTTTAACTATGTTATACTTTATACTCCGATTATGGAAAAATACCTTCCTTGCCGCGGATTTGTCATATGGAAATTCTTGCACTGCAAAATCTGCGGGAAAAGTCATTGCATCTTGCAACCAATGCCGGTAAAATTTTCTCAGAAACGGAAGATGGAGGCAGATTTGGCGTGAAAAAGTATTTGCTTAAGGGCAGGCTGCTGCTGTGCTGCTTTCTCGTCCTGGCCGGAGTCGCCGTTCAGGCCGGGCCGGCTGAAGCCGGCATATTTACCATGAGCACCAAGGATGAGATTAAAAATGGCAAAAATTATGCCAGGCAGTTGGAAAAAAAGTTCGGCTTGGTTCAAGACCTTGAGCTGCAGGAGCGGGTGGCCCGCATCGGCGACCGCATCGCCGCAGTCAGCGACCGCAAGGATGTGCCTTATACCTTCAAGGTGTTAAATGGCAAGGATGTCAACGCCATGGCCCTGCCGGGCGGCTATATTTACGTATTCAAAGGCCTCATCGACTACATGCCGTCCGACGAGGAGCTGGCGGGCATCCTCGCCCACGAGGTCGGCCACGTCGCCAAACGGCACATCGCCAAGCAAGTCGAGAAGGCGATGAATATGCAGGTGGCCGCTATTCTGCTGCATGCCGAGCGGCTGGGCATCTTCGGGAACTTGATCGAGATGGCGATCATGCAGGGCTATAGCCGTGAGGACGAGCGGGAGGCCGACCAGCTCGGTTTTATTTACTCGCTCCGGGCCGGGTACAATCCTTACGGCATGCTGATGGGGCTGCAAAAATTAAATCAACTGGATCCCACGGGAGAATCGGATATATTTTCCTCCCACCCCGATTCGCAGTCCCGGGTCGACGCCATCGAGGCGCAGATGCGCGAGGCCGGAATTCAGCCCCGGGTCATCAGAGGGGAAAAGTCGGCCGAGATTGCGGACGACGGGCTCAAGCTGCCGCCGCTGTACGCCACCTACCGGGGCAATAAACCTTATTACCGGGCCTGCCTCGCGGCCGGGACGCTGTACCAGCTCGCCAAAATCCCCGAGTTCAGCGGCGACTACTTTATCCTTGACAGTGACGGGACATACATAACCGTATTATATGATACCCGGCCGGTTATCACCCTGACGCCGCAGGATGCCATCGCGAACGGCACCGCCCTGGAAGAGCTGGCCAATGAGTATGTGCTGGCCCTCAAAACGTGGGCGGACCGGCGGAAGGCCGATTGACGCGGATGCCGCCCGCAGAAAAAGTCCTGGAAAGCTAGGACTTTTTTCCTATCTGCCCGCTATTTGCAGGTATTTAGCCGGCCGGGGGAAAAGTAAGGAATAACATAATGCGCGAAGGAAGTGGGAAGCCAATGAGAGACAAAATTGCGCGGGGTGATACCGTGCGCGGGGTATTTGTCGTCACCGGCACTCCGGCCAATGTGGAAATTCTGGGCTACGCCGGTTTGGACTTCGTAATCCTTGATATGGAGCACGCCTCCACCGGCAGCGGTGAGGTCGAGCACTTGATACGGGCTGCGGAGATTGGCGGCATTGCGCCGATCGTTCGCGTCAGCAAAAACGATCCGGCTCTAATCCTGCGGGCTCTGGACTCAGGAGCCTGCGGAATTCTGGTGCCTCAGGTCAACAGTGCGACTGAGGCCGAACAGGCGGTGCAGGCCGCCCGGTATGCCCCTCTGGGCGGCCGGGGCCTGGCCGGTATAGTCCGCGCGGCTCGCTACGGATTTTCGCCGCTGAGCGACTATGTGTCGTCGGCCAATCGCCGGACGCTGGTGATTGTCCAGGCCGAAGACAGGCGCGCGGTGGAAAACCTGGAGGCCATACTGGCGGTGGAGGGCGTGGACGGCGTATTTGTGGGGCCTGCCGATCTGTCCCAGTCGTTGGGCCGGACCGGGCAGTTCGACCATCCCGAGGTCAACCGTATCTTTGCCGACGTAATTGGAAAGATCGCCGGCTCGGATAAATTCGCCGGAATGTTCTGCACGGGAGCGGACGACGCCAAACGCTGGCAGGGCTTGGGTGCGAGAATGCTGGCCGTCGGCAGCGATACCATGCTGCTGGGCCAGGCGGCCAGGGAACTGGTCCGCGAGCTCGACCAATATGCCCCAAAGGAGAAGCATAATGGCTGACATTCTGTATACCACGCAAAAGAAATGCTCGGTCTGCGATCATGAATTCAACGTCACCCGGGTACGCAACCGGCTGACGATGCTCAAGCAGGACAGTGATTTTTGCACCTATTACGGAGAGATCAATCCGAATTACTATGCCGTTTGGGTTTGCCCCCACTGCGGCTACGCCGCTCAGGACGCCTATTTTGAGGAAACGCCGAACTCTTTGCAGCAGATCGAAGACTTCCTGCGCGACCGAGAGGTTCGGGTCGACTTTTCGGGAATGCGGGATTGGGAGCAGGCTGTGGCCACCTATAAGCTGGCCATCTTTTTCGCGGAAATGGCGGGAACTCTGCCCAGCCGGCTAGGAGGGCTGTATCTGAAACTGGCCTGGCTATACCGGGAGGCTGGAAAAACCGAGGAAGAAATGGTTGCCTTGGACAAGGCGCGGGAAAATTATGAAGGGGCGTTTCTGCGCGAGAGAATGCCGGTAGGCAATATGACTCAGCTGGCACTGGAATATCTGGTGGGGGAATTGTTCCGGCGGACCGGCAAGCTGCCGGAGGCTCTCAATTACCTGGGGAAAGTGGTGGTCAATCCGCAGGCCAAAAAGGAAAAACGGATTCTGGAACTGGCCAGGGAGGCCTGGAACACGGCTCGGGCCGAAAAAAAGCAGGGGTCGGCCGAAGCCGGCCCGGAGAATAGATAGCTGACGAATATTTGTCGGGGGATATATCCCACAATAATAGCGTGAAGCGTATTTCCGGCCGCCGGAGGGCGGATCGGGATGAGGAGTGGTCGTATGCGGGTTGAAGACATCAGAACGATTTGCAACCTGGGGACCGGGACGATGGGACACGCGACGGCCCTGATGTTTGCACTGGCCGGCTATCAAGTGCGGCTGTACGGCCGGACGGCGGCCAGCCTGGAGCGTGGCTACCAAAGCATCGACGCGGCTTTGGCCACCTATCGCGCCCACAAGCTGATCGCCGGGGAAGACGGAGAGGCCGCTCGCCGGCGGATTGCCGGGGTGACGACTCTGGAAGCCGCTGCTGACGGGGCGGACTTCGTGATTGAATCCATAGCCGAGGATTTGGCCGTGAAACGGGAAGTTTTCGCCAAGCTGGACCGCCTCTGTCCCCGGCACACGATTTTTGCCACCAATACATCGGGGCTGAGTCCCTCCGCGATAGCCGAAGCCCTTGACCGCAAAGACAAGTTCGTTGCCGCGAATTTCTGGAACCCGCCGCATCTCCTGCCGTTGGTTGAGGTGATGCCCGGCCGCGGCACCAGCCGAACGACGGTGGATATTACCTGGCAGTTGCTGGAGAAAATCGGCAAAAAACCTGTCGCAATCAATAAGGAAACCCCTGGCTTTATCGGTAATCGCCTGCAGATGGCCACGCTGCGGGAAGCGTTTCATATCGTCGAGTCCGGTATCGCCAGCGCGGAGGCGGTCGACACCGCGGTCAAGTATAGCCTGGGACGGCGCTGGGGCGTCGCCGGTCCGCTGGAAAGCGCCGACATGGGCGGGCTGGATATTTTCTATCATATAGCGGAGACCCTGTTTCCCGAACTCTGCGACAGCCATAAGGCGCCGCGGCTGCTGGAAGAAGCAATGCATAAAGGGGCGCTGGGGGCTAAAACCGGGCAGGGTTTATACCAATGGACGCCGGAAAGGCTGGCCAAGGTCCGCGATAAGCGGGAAGCCGCGCTGATCGAGTGGCTCGGCAAGGATAAGCAGGAAACGGAAGAATGATGCGGCAGCCCCCTTTAAAGGGGGCTGCTTGTTTAGTTGTGCATAGATTGGATATTGTATACATATAGTTATAGAAACCGGATAACGCGGTCTTAATTATTGACATATCGGGTCATAAGTGCTACCATAAACTAGATAATAAAATGTATACGGATATACCCAGACGCGTTTCTGTTTGCGCAATATTCGGAAGACGTAAGGGGTTGTAGGGTATGGAATATATAGTAGCGCTCGGGAAGATTATCGGAATCAACATTGTGCTGAGCGGCGATAATGCCGTAGTCATTGCCATGGCCAGCCGATGTCTGCCGCCCAAGCAGCAGAAACTAGCCATTCTCTGGGGCAGCGCCGGGGCGATCGTGCTGAGGATTCTTCTTACCCTGGTGGCCATTAAACTGCTCGCCATCCCGTATCTTCAATTCGCTGGGGGCGTTCTGCTCGTCTGGATCGCCGCCAAGCTGCTTCTGGAAGATGGCGGCGACTGTGACGAGATTTCGGCCGCCGATTCCCTTTGGCCAGCGGTAAAAACCATTATCATGGCTGACCTGGTCATGAGCCTCGACAATGTCATGGCCATCGCCGGCGCGGCCAAGGGCGATCTGTCCCTGCTCATCGTCGGTTTGGCCCTCAGCATTCCGCTCATCATTTTCGGCAGCCAGGTTCTTGTCGCGATTATGCACCGTTTCCCGATCATTACTTACGCCGGGGCGGGCCTTATCGCCTGGACCGCCGGTGAGATGCTGGTCGATGACCCCCATGTGGGAGCTTATATCCTCACGTATGTGCCTCACATCGTGCTGCCCGCCCTCATTACCGTCGGCGTCGTCGGGATGGGCTACTGGAAGCAAAGGAAAATCCGGGCCTGCGCCGCGGCGGGCGAGCTTTCCAAATAAAAATACCTGTGTTGGACAAAAGAAAGGGACGCCGTGCGGCGTCCCTTTGAATTTATGCTAATCGCTATAGACGGCCGTGATTTCGCCGAAATACAAGGTGTGATAATCCTCCTGGGGATACCACTGTTTTTTCATAGCATCGGACATAAGCTCGGGCTGCATCGCCTGCTTGTAGACCACCTTGCATTCATAGTGCAGGCCGCCGCCGGCAATGACGGGAGTGTTGACGGTCCGGCCCGGCTGGAGCCTGAGGTCGGCAGCCTGAAATTTGTCGATATCCCTGCCCGACTTGGAACCGCATAGATTAAGCGCATCCTTCATGTCGGTGAGCGGCAGGCTTACCGTGAACTCGCCGCTGCTTTCGATCAGGCCGTAGGTATGGCGGGAGGACCGGACGAGGACGGTGAAGGTGGGCTTTCCCCAGACAACGCCGATGTTTCCCCACCCGATGGTCATGGTGTTATACTTGCCGTCCTTGCCGGTGGTGAGAAATGCGCCACGCGACAGGATATCGAGGGCTTTTTCCACTTGCGCTTCTTTCAGCATTTTTTTCCTCCTTAGCTTGTTGGATGCGTGCCGGCCACCTGCTCCCGGACGGCCTGGCTGCGTCACCAGTATATGGCGGCGCAGGCCGGAATATGCATAAAAGAGCGGTCAGTCCGGTAGACAACTTTGGCCGGGTGATATAATAAAGGTATTCCGGCGGTGAGAGGGGAAGGGGAAATGTCCGTTTTGTCCAATGACAAGGAAAAATACGTACATGGCGTGTTTACAGCCATCGCCCATCGCTATGATCTCTTAAATACCTTGTTGAGCCTAAACCTGGACAGATATTGGCGACGGTACGCCGCGGTCCGCACCGGCCTGGGGAAAGGGGGCAGAGCTCTCGACGCCTGTTGCGGCACCGGGATGCTGACGCTGGAGCTGGCCAAACTGGCCGGATCGGCTGGCAAGGTGGTGGGAGCCGACTTCTGCCGCCCGATGCTTGACCGGGCCGCCGCGAAGCTTGCCGGAACAGCTTATCAGCCGGTCGTCGAACTGGTTGAGGCCAATGTCCTGTCTTTACCCTATGCCGACGACTCTTTCGACTGCGCCACGATCGGCTTTGCTCTGCGCAATGTGCCTGACATCACCGCGACGTTGGCCGAGCTGAGACGGGTTGTCCGCCCGGGCGGACGCGTGGTGTCGCTCGACCTGGCCAAACCGGAAACACCGGGGTTCAAACAGCTTTATTACCTATATTTCGAGCGTCTTGTACCCTTGGTCGGCAAACTGGGGGTCGGAGCTGACGGTCCTTACCGCTGGCTGCCTGAATCCCTTCGCCAGTTTCCTCACCAGGCCGACATCCGGGAGATGTTCGCGGCGGCCGGCCTGAACCAGGCTGCTTACCAGGAGCTGACGGGCGGCATTGTGGCCGTCCATGTCGGTGTAAAGTGACCTGGCATCAGCAAGACGCCCTGAGTTTTTCCAGGTCCAGGTATTTTTTGCGCAGTTCCTGTTCCAGGGCCTCGATTTCGCGCCGCAGCAAATCCGGCCCCGGACCATCGCAGCCGCCGGCCAGGAAGACTGCTTTCCCGTATTCCATAAAGAGGCGGTTTTGTTTTATCTCGAGAAATTCCAGTTGAATGCGGAGTTCGGCAATATCCTTGGCCAGCTTGAGTTCTTCGCCAAGCTCCGCCCACAGCTGTTTGGCCTTGGCGGCATAAAGCTCCCCGTATTGACGCATGTCTTCGCTCTTCACCGTCATCCTCCCTTTCACTAAAAGGAATATTTCCCCTCGCCGGAGGTTTTTCCTTCTACGCGCCTGCGTTTGTTAAAAGTGTAAATGATGTTTGGCGGAAAAGGATGCTTGACTTTATGAAGGGGATAATCTATAATCGAACATAATCCTATAACCGAGAACGCGACGATAGGGAAGCCTAATGCGCAAGGTCTTCAGAGAGCCGGCGGCTGGTGCGAGCCGGTGATCGGGCAGGCGGTTCCGCCCTGGAGCGGCTGATGATGAATCAAGACGGGTTCCGCCCGATAGCGCGGACAAAGATGGCTGCAAGGCAAAATGGGTGGCAACGCGGGTAAACTCTCGTCCCTGGTAGGGAGGGGAGTTTTTTGTTTGCCGGCTCCTTTGATCTTTGCGGCTAAACTGGGTGGCACCGCGAGAGGATCTCGCCCCAATGGGGCGGGATTTTTTTATTTCCCTGAAAGAGCCGGGGAAATAGTCATCTTACTTAATTTAAGGGAGGCTTCGGAGAATGAACAAGGCATACTTAATGGTTCCAGGACCCACTGCGGTACCGGAGCGGGTGCTGCAGGCGACGCACCGGCCGCTGGTCAACCATCGCGGAGCGCTGTACGAGGAGATGTTTTCCCGGATAACGGCCGGACTTAAGACGGTCTTCCGGACCCGCCAGGATGTTCTGGTTTTTCCGGCGGCAGGGACGGGAATGCTGGAGGCGGCGGTGGTCAATACGCTTTCGCCCGGCGACAAGGTTCTGGCGGTCAGTATCGGCGTATTTGGCGACCGGTTCGCGGAAATCGCGGCCCGATTCGGCGCCGATGTAGAGGTGATGGCTTTTCCCTGGGGGCGGGCGGCCGAGCCGGAACGAGTGGCCGAACGGGTCGCCGCCGATAAAGACCACCGGATAAAAGCCATTCTCGTTACCCATAATGAAACTTCCACCGGCGTTGTCAATGACCTGGCCGCCCTGGCCAAGGCCCGGGGCGACCACCCGGCCCTGCTGATCGTGGATGCCGTCAGCTCGCTGGGGGCGGCGGACTTGGCTACTGACGACTGGCGGCTGGATGTGGTCGTCACAGGTTCACAGAAGGCGCTGATGACTCCCCCGGGCTTGGGGTTTATGGCTATGAGCGAACGGGCCTGGACAGCCAACGCGCAGAGCACGATGCCGAAATTTTATTGGGATGCGCAGGCGGCGAAAAAGGCTGCCGCGAAGGGGCAAAACCCCTACACTCCGGCGGTGAGCTTATTGTTTGGCCTCGAAGAAGCCCTCAAGATGCTGGCTGAAGAAGGCCTGGACAATAGCATTATCCGGCATAAAAGGTTGGCGGAAGCTCTGCGGGCCGGCTTTAAAGCTCTTGGCCTGAAGCTTCTGGCCGAAGACGCGGCGGCCTCGCCCGGAGTGACGGCGGTGTTTCCGCCGGACGGGGTGGAAGCGAAAAAGATTCAGAAGGTGATGCGGGAACGCTTCGGCATTACGCTTGCCGGAGGCCAAAAGCAACTCGAAAATAAAATCTTCCGGGTCGGGCATCTGGGGTATGTGGTGGAAACCGACATTCTGGTTACGCTGGCGGCCCTCGAAATTACCCTGTCCTTGCTGGGGGCCAACGTCGAACTGGGATCGGCCGTGAAGGCCGCCGGACAAGTAATCGCGGAGGGATAAAACGATGAAGATACTGGTAGCTGACCCTGTATCCGAAGCAGGGGTTGCCCTGCTCAGGCAGGAACATAAAGTGGATGTCAAGCTCAAGCTTCCGGCGGAGGAACTCATCCGGCTTATTCCAGCCTATGGGGCATTGGTGGTCCGGAGCGAGACCAAAGTGACCAAAGCCGTGATTGAGGCGGCGGATTGCCTCAAAGTTATCGGCCGCGCGGGCGTCGGGGTCGACAACATCGATGTGGAAGCCGCGACCAGGCGGGGAATCATTGTGCTCAACGCCCCGGAGGGCAACACGGTGGCCGCTACCGAGCACACCCTGGCAATGATGCTGGCGCTGGCCCGCAATATTCCGCAGGCCCATCATTCCCTCGCGCAGGGAGAATGGCAGCGCGGCAAATTCACCGGCGTGGAAGTCCGGGGCAAAACGCTGGGCATTTTGGGGCTGGGACGCATCGGAACCGGGGTCGCCAGGCGGGGCGCAGCCATGGAAATGCGGATCCTGGCGTACGATCCGTTCATCAGCGAAGAACAGGCCAAGACCTTGGGGATTGAATTGACCGAACTGGAAGAAATCCTGGCGCAGGCCGATTTTCTGACCCTCCATCTGCCGCTGACGGCGGAGACCAGGCAACTATTGAACGCGGAAGCCTTTCAGAAGGTCAAACCCGGCATCCGGATTGTCAACTGCGCCCGGGGAGGGATCATCGACGAGGCGGCCTTGGCCCGGGCGATCGAAGCAGGGCAAGTTGCAGGAGCGGCGATCGATGTATTCGAAACCGAGCCGGTCCGCCCGGACAACCCGCTGTTAAAGCTTGACCGGGTGGTGCTCACGCCGCACCTGGGCGCCTCCACCGCCGAGGCCCAGATCGGCGTGGCGGTCGATGTGGCGGAAGGCATCCTGCTGGCTCTCCGCGACGAGCCGGTTCTGACGGCGGTCAATATCGCCCCGGTGCCGGGGCATGTTCTCAAAGTCATCAAGCCGTATCTCGATGTCGCCGAAAAAATGGGGTGCCTGGCCATCCACCTCGCCGACGGCCGCCTGACGGAGGTAGAGGTGGAGTATAACGGCGAGATCAGTGAGGTGGAAACCCGGATGCTGACCACTGCGGTGCTGAAGGGGATTTTCAATCCCATTCTGCAGGAGCCGGTCAATTATGTCAATGCTCCTGGGGTGGCGAAGGCTCGCGGCATCCGGGCCAGAGAGGTTAAAAGCAAAGAGCCGGCGAACTTCGCCAATCTGATCACGGTCCGGGTCCGCACCGACAAGGGGCGGCATCTGGTTGCGGGAACGCTGTTCGGCAAGGAGGAAGGCCGGATCGTCATGATCGACGGATACCGGGTAGACGTCGCCCCGCAAGGCTGGCTCCTGCTAGGGCCCCATACCGACAAACCGGGGATGATCGGCAAAGTGGGAACCATTCTCGGCGAATATGACATCAATATTGCCGGCATGCAGGTAGGCCGCACCGAAACGGCGGGCACCAATATTATGGCGGTGGCGGTCGAGGCGGATGTCCCTACTCCTGTGATGCTCAAACTGAAAGCACTGGAGGGTATTCTGGGGATCAAACTGGTTAACTTCAACGCCGGTTAAAAGCGATCGGCTAGTTGACGTAACCTTAGTTCTTCCAGAAAGGCAAATGTATTTGCGATCAGCGGTCACAACGCGGACAAAGAGCGGAGAAAAGGCAAGGAGGCGGCCAAGCGGCCGCCTTTCGCCCATTTGTTGGAAAAGAAGGCAGGAAAATGAGCGGATTTTGTCGAAGGTAGTTGACAAAATGTACGGTGTTCGTAGGATATCGATTCCGGGAGGGGCAAGAATGTCGAAGCGGCCAGAAACTGCCTCAGCAACCATGGTTGCAACCGTTTATTTTGTGGTGGCCGGATTATGGATTTTATTTTCCGACAAGATTTTATCCTACTTTGTGGGTGACCCGGCGGACCTTACCGCCTGGCAGACAGCCAAAGGCTGGGGTTTTGTCACCCTGACGGCCCTGATATTGTTCGGAATGGTTTCCCGCAGTCTCAGGACGCTTGGGCAGTCCGAGGAACGTCTCCGTCAGAGCAACGAAGCTCTTACGGTTACGAATGAAGAACTGATCGCCACCGAGGAGGAACTGCGTCAGCGCTTCGAAGACCTGCTGGTAACCGAGGCCAGAATCCGCCGGCAGAACGAATGTCTCACCGCCCTGCACGAGACGGCCCTCGCGCTGATGAATCATCTCAATGTCGAAGACATGCTCGAGGTTATCCTCCAAAAGGCGATGGCCATCGGGGAATCCGAAAACGGGTTTATTTACCTGTTGTCGCCGGATGGAACGGAAATGGAGCTCAGAATCCGGGTGGGCGAGAAGTTTAAAAAAGGCCTCCGGCAAAAACGGGACGAGGGGATTGTCGGAAGGGTCTGGGAAAGCGGCAGTCCTCAGTTGATCCATCACTACAACACTTGGGAAGGCCGAACGCCGGAACCTGAGAACGACTCGATCGAGACCGTGCTCGCCCTTCCTCTCAGCTCGGGCGGAGAAGTTTTCGGCGTCTTTGGGTTGAGCTACCTGACGATACGGGAAGTTCCGGAGGAGGATTTTGAGCTGTTCGGCAATTTTGCCGAACTGGCCGCCATTGCCTTGTCCAATGCCCGCCTGCACAGCCGCCTGAGCGAGGAGTTGGAGGAGCGCCGGCGGATTGAAGCGGCCTGGCGCGAAAACCAGCAACGCTCGAAGGCGCTGGTTGACGCTTTGCCGGATTTTATCTTCCATGTGGATAAGGAAGGCATTTTGCTGCAATATAAAGAAACGGTGGATTTTGAGATGTCGGCCAATTTTGCCGAGCATGTCGGCGAAAATATTGATGAGTTTACGCCGCCGCTACTGGCGGAGAAAATCCGGCTTGCCGTTCATCAAGCCCTTCAGACCAAGACGACCCAGCAGTTCGAATATCATGTGGAGATTGCCGGGGTGATGCGGCACCGGGAACTGCGGATCGTGGCCAGCGGCGGGAATGAAGCCATTGGCATCGTCCGGGACATGACCCAGCACCGGCGGGTCGAAGAAGAGCTGATTTACGTGAATATTCATGATGCCACCACCGGCCTCTTCAACCGCGCCTATTTCGAAGAGGCGCTTCAAGGCCTGAGCGCCGAAGGAGAAGCGCCGGTCGGCGTTATCGTATGCGACATCGACGGGCTGAAACTGGTGAACGATACCCTTGGGCTGGAGGCCGGGGACAGGCTCCTGACAGGCGCGGCGAAGATTATCCGGGACACCCTGCCGGAAGCCGCTATCGTCGCCCGGATCGGCGGCGACGAGTTTGCCGCTTTGCTGCCGGGAGCGGATGTGCCCCGCCTTGAACAGGTCAATAAAGCGATTCGCGACACAGCGGCGGCCTACAGCGAAACCGCGGATATACCGCTCAGCATATCCGTCGGCCTTGCCGCCCGGATGCTCCCACAGGAAAGTTTGAGTGACGCCTTTAAAATCGCGGATAATAATATGTACCGGGAGAAGCTTCATCGCAACCAAAGCGTCCGCAGCGCCATTGTCAATACCCTGGCCAAGGCCTTGGAGGCCCGGGATTTTGTGACCGACGGCCACGCCGACCGCCTGCAGGATTTGGCGGAAAAACTGGCGGTCGCCTGCGGTCTTGCCGAAAGCCAGCTTCCAGACCTGCGGCTGTTGGGACGGTTCCACGACATCGGAAAGGTAGGGATTCCCGACCAGATTTTGTTTAAGCCGGGACGGCTCACCGCGGAAGAGTTCGAGATTATGAAGCGGCATTCGGAAATCGGCTACCGGATTGCGCTGGCCTCGCCGGAATTGGCGCCGATCGCCGACTGGATTCTGAAACATCAGGAATGGTGGAATGGAAAGGGATATCCCACCGGAGCCGCGGGGGAAGATATCCCGCTCGCCTGCCGCATTGTATCCATCGTCGATGCCTATGACGCTATGACCAATGACCGGCCCTACCGGAAAGCCATGCCTCACGAGGCGGCTATCGCGGAACTCAAACGTTGTTCCGGCACCCAGTTCGATCCGCGGCTTGTGGACATTTTCGCCGAGATTATGGGGTAGTAAAGAAAAAACCGGCCTTGGAGGCCGGTTTTCTTTACTCGGGATGCTTGACAGACAGCGGCAGCCAGCTCTTGTCCTGGTCGCAACTGCAGCAGCCATGCAGTTCGGTGATGGTTTTGCCGATATTCTGATACGCGGTCTGGATATCCGGCGCCGGGGCATTGCCGCATAAGCAGCACTTCAGCACCCGGGGATCGGCGGCGAGATCGGCATGATTGGCGGTAAAAACATTTTTGCAGGCGGGACAACGAAATGTAAACTCCATGAATACCCTCCTCACATAGATGTGGCGATCCGGTATAAGCTAATGGAAGTAATATACCCCAGATATTCTCGTTTTCCTCCTGCAATCCTGCCGATAAACAAAACCTATGGACCGAGGGAAGGATTGGGTTGTCCGCTGCGCGAACCATACAACAGGGAGGGATCTCGATGGAAAAAAGAATGCTTGGCCGGACCGGTCTTGCGGTAACGGCTATCAGTTTCGGCGGGCTGCCGATGCAGCGCTGCACAGTGGACGAGGCTGGTCCGGTCCTCCACGCCGCCCTTGACGCCGGAATCAATTTTGTCGACACGGCCCGGGCCTATACGGACAGCGAAACCAAGATCGGCACCCATATCGCGCCGCGTCGCCGGGAATATTATCTCGCCACTAAGAGCATGGCCCGCGACAAGGCCGGGATGGCGAAGGATATTGATATAAGCCTGGCTGCCATGCGGACCGATTATATCGATTTATATCAGATTCATAATATCAAAGCCGGGAAGGACCTGGATGCGGTTCTTGCGCCAGGTGGGGCGCTGGAGGCTCTCCAGGAGGCTCAGAAGGCCGGCAAGATCGGCTTCATCGGAGTTACCGGGCACAACCTGGAGCTGTTGCTTGAAGCGGTTAGGACCGATCAGTTCAGCACCGTGCAAGTCCCTTTCAACTGTGTCGAAACCAAAGCGCGCGATGAGCTTTTTCCGCTGGCGCGGAAAATGAACATCGGGACGATTGTCATGAAGCCGCTCGGCGGCGGACAGCTGTCGACCGTCGACCTGGCGCTGCGCTTTATCCTGGAGCATGATGTAAGTACGATTATTCCGGGGATGGACGAGGTCCGGCATGTGGAGGAAAATCTGGCGGCCCTCAAGCAGTACCGGCCGTTGAGTCCGGACGAGCGGGACGAGCTCCGCCGCGAGGCCGAGGCGGTCGGCGCCAATTTTTGCCGTCGCTGCGGCTATTGTCTGCCTTGCACCAAGGGCATCGATATCCCGACGATGTTTATCTTCCATCTGCAATACACCCGCTACAACATGAAGGCCGCCATACCTCAGCGGTACGCCGGCCTGCCGGTGAAGGCGTCGGATTGCAGCGGCTGCGGAGTCTGTGAACAGCGCTGTCCCTACGATCTGCCCATTCGGGAGCGGCTCAAGAAGGTGGCTGAAGATCTCGGCTGACGCCGGGATTGGGGGAAGCAGGGTCCAAAGGTTCGGCCGGCGGATGGAGGCTGTCTTCAGCAGCCTGAAGCGGTTCAAGGCGGATGGCGATGCCGCCGGCGAGCGGCGCCAATAGATTGAACACGGCGGTGTAGCCGGCGCCGATAACTCCGGAAATCAAACCAATCGCCAATCCAAAGAAGGCGCCGCCGAGAACGCCTACCGAGCTTTGTTCCAGCAACCCCACTAAGATGCCGCCGGCCCCGGCGAGGCAGGCCCCGGCGCAAAAGCAAAATTTGAACACGCTGGAGCAGGACAGTCGCATCAGCACGAAATTAGGCAAGTAATTCACCCCCTGACAGCATAAGGAGGATTGCGAATGGCTGAAAAGGTATACGATATCGCCATTGTCGGCGGCGGCCCGGCCGGGTTGTCGGCAGCCCTCACCGGGCGGATTCGGAACAAGGATGTTTTGCTGTTCGAGCATCTGGATTTTAGTCCCAAGCTTCAGAAGGCGCACCTGGTGGAAAACTATCCCGGTCTGCCGCAGGTGACCGGCAAAGACCTCATGCGGCTGCTGGCCGAGCATTGCCTGGCCCATAACCCGGTCGTTGTCCGGGAAAAGGTGCTCAATATCTTCCCGGGGGATGTCTTTACCCTCTTGACGCCGGCTGAGACTTATGAGGCGCGGTCGGTCATCCTGGCCACCGGTGTCGTCAATACGGCGCTGTTTGACGGCGAGAGGGACTTTCTCGGCCGCGGGGTAAGCTACTGCGCGACCTGCGACGGGCTTCTGTACCGGGACAAAACCGTGGCGGTTATTTCCTATACCCGGGAAGGCGCCCATGAGGCCAAATATCTGGGTGAAATCTGCCGGGACGTCTATTACCTGCCGCAGTACAAATCCGAGGAACCCTTTTTATTCCGGGATAATGTCACCGTGCTTCAGGGCAAGCCGCGCGCCATTACCGGAAAAGAGCAGGTCGACCGGCTCGTCACCGACCAGAGGGAGCTTTCGGTGGACGGGGTGTTCATTTTGCGGCAGTCCGACCCGGTGGAAAACCTCCTGCCCGGAATTGAACTGGAGGGAGAAGTCATCAAAGTCAGCCGGGACATGTCGACAAGCGTTTCCGGCGTGTTCGCCGCCGGGGATTGCACCGGCAAGCCCTGGCAGATCGCCAAGGCGACCGGCGAAGGCTTGGTGGCGGTTCTAAGCGCCATCACCTTCCTCGAATCGCAAGGCAGGCAAGGCGGACCGTAAACCAGAAGGCGGTGGCGCCGAACAGCGGAAACAGCAGGCGGATGAGGTTGGCAAAGCCCAACTGGCCGCAGCCGAGCGCCGCTAGAACAAGGAGCGGAACAGCGACGGCGGGAGGAAGACCCGTCGTCGTTTTCAATTTGGTGGCGCAGCCGAACAGGGTGGCGATGGCGGTGGTGTACATCGCCGCCAGCAGGGTAACGGCGTAGACCGAACTATTGACGTCATGCTGGCGGCTGGCAACCTCCAGGATGGGTACTTCGTAGCTGAGGATCTCCGGGTGGTGCAGCATCACCACCGAGGCCAGCAAGGCCGCCAAGGCCCCCAGCACAAGGCCGCCGACAGCTCCGCCCCAGAAACCCGCCCGGCGGGTTCGCAGCGTTCCGCCGAGGGGGACAAGAACGGTAGAACTAATCATCAGATTGTAGCTGACATACAGCATGCTGGCCAGCAGCCAGTGCGGGGCGGCCTGCTGTTCCGGAACCGACGGGACGACTAGCAGGGAAGGGTCGGGCGGATGATAAACAAAGGAATAAAAAGAAATCCCCACAATCGACAAGGTCAGCAGGGGCGTGATAATCATGTTGGCGGCGGAAATGCCCCTTACGCCGCAAAGGACGGTGGCGGCGACGGCGAGGCTGGCGGCTGTCATGCTGGCAAGGTACGGAAGGTCAAAGTAATCGCGGCCTACCGTGGCCGCTCCGGCCAGCATGATGGACAACGTGCCGAACAGAAAGAAGCTCGTTGCCCAGTCCAGCAGCAGCCCAAAGCGGCGGCCGCACAAATAATAGATCGCCTGCGAGTGGGTGGTTGCTTTTAGCTTGCGGCCAAGCTCCAGCAAGCGGCCGCCGAGCCAGCCGAACAGCAGGCTGGCCAATAATACCCCGCCCAAGCCGGGAAAGCCGAAACTGACGAAGAACTGGACGATTTCCTGGCCGGACGCGAAGCCGGCCCCGATGATCGTCCCGGCGAAGGTGGCGGCGATCCGGAGGGGCCCAACCTGGGATTCCGGTTTCATTTCCCACCCTCCCATCCCCTGAAGCTATTGCTACAATGTATGACGGGAAGAGCGGTTTCTGACGTGGATTTTTTTGGAACAAAAGAGCGCCCCGCGGGGGGCGCTCCTTAGGTTTGGGATATGCTTCCGGCAAAAAGCCCGCTAAGGCATCCGCCGCTTCTGCTTCCGCTCCTCCCGGCGGGAGGAGAAAAGGGTCAGAAGATCGGGCGGCTCAGGAGACTTCAGCTCGTAGTCCGGGGCGGCTTCCCGGCATTTTTCCACCGCCGCCTTGAGATCATAGAATACCTCCCACTTGGCCTTGACCAGATCCTTGCCGGTCAGCCGCAGCAGATAAGCCGGATGATAGGTGGCGATAGCCGGTATGCCGTACTTGGTCTCGAACCACCGGCCGCGATCCTTGGTAATCCGGGCGTCGGGCGCGAGCAAGTATTTCAAGGCCACGCTGCCCAGGGCAATGATCACCTTGGGCTTGACAAGCGCCATTTCTTCATCCAGCCAGCGTTCGGCGCAAAAGACGCCTTCCTCCACGGTCGGCGTGCGGTTGTTTTTAGGCCGGCACTTTATGACATTGGTCGTATATACCTTATCTCTGGTAATGTCCACGCTGCCCAGGGCCTTGTCCAATAATTGCCCGGACGGGCCCACCAGCGGGACGCCGTAATCATCCTCCACGCCTCCGGGTCCTTCGCCGACGATGGCCAGGGGACTGTCCGGGGCGCCGTTGTAGGAAGTGGGGCCGATGGCATCTTTGCGGAGCGGACAAAGCTCGCAATGGAACAGGGCGTTTTCCAGGTCGGAGTGGCTTGGAAAAGACATAAGATCACCTCAAAACGTTATTCGTGTTTGACGGCGGAAATCCTGCGCTGGATGCGGCTGGAATAACCAGCCATATTTGCCGCCGATTATTGACGCCTGTCCGGCCGGAAGGGTACAATAAGTATATACGCGCGTGTGGGCTTGCGGGCGGAGTTATTTTTGGGGGAAGCGGCAAATGCACCTTCCGGATATCGAGCGAATTATTCTGGACATCGTCTCGTCCCGCACACCACGTGGTTGGATGGTGATCGACAGGAACTGCCGTGTCGTCTACGCCAACCAGTCCGTGCTGGAATTATGGGCCAAAAAGCCGGAAGATATCTTATACAAGTCGCTGCCGGACGTCCTGCACAACGGCAGAAAAAAAGATATCGCCGGAAACTACCTGTGCCCTGCCGTCGAGACCCTGGAGACAGGCACGGAATTTCGCGAAAGCGAGGTGGCGCTGCCGGGGCGGGCCGGGCGTTCCTCCGTGTGGTGTCTTGCCAATACGTATCTGCACCTGGATGATGACGGTCGGCCGGGGTTTGTTACCGCCAACTACGTGCCCATCGAAAAATTCAAATCCATGGAAAAAGAGTTAAGTTCCATCAATCTCCATATTATCAAGGCTTTCGCCAAGGCGATTGGCGCTCGGGATACAAACACCAAGCGCCATGTGGAAAATGTATCGGCCCTGATGGTCGGCCTGGCGGAGCACCTTCACTGTTCCGCCGAGCAGACGGCCCTTGCCTATCTGGTGGGCGTTATTCATGACATCGGCAAAATCGGAATTCCCGAGCATATCCTGAATAAGCCCGGGCGGCTGACCAAAGAAGAATTTGACATTATGCGGCGCCATCCCTTGATCGGGGCTGAAATACTGCAGGAGATCGACGGGTTTGCCACCATCTCCGAAGTGGTAAAGCACCACCATGAGCGGTATGACGGCAGCGGGTATCCTTCCGGCCTGGCGGGAGAAGACATTCCTTTCCTCAGCCGGATGCTGGCGCTTTGCGATTCCTACGACGCCATGACCAGCAACCGCTGCTACCGTTCTCCCCTCAGCGTGGAAAATACGCTGGAGGAAATACGGCGCTGCTCCGGAACCCAGTTTGACCCGGTGGTCTGCTGCAGCTTCCTGTCATTTGTCAGCATTCACAAGAACCTTTCCCGGAAATATCAGGGTGCCCACGGCCATGGAGCCGGCCGGCCGGCTGAATAGCCGGCGGGTAAACCGCATAGACTAACCGACAAAATCAAAGCGGGATGTAATTCCGGGGCCCGGGCCGAACTCGCCGGCCGCATCCGGCGGAAAGGCGCTGACGGAAGGAAATAGCTCCCGACCTTCGCGGCGGGGGTTTTCGTCTGTCAGGAATCCGCGCTCCTGATAGACCGTATATAACCATGTATAGGGCGGAGCAGAGCTTTCCGCAAATCTAAGGAGGTTTCCCGATATGCTTGATATTAAATTTGTTCGCGACAATCCCGAGAAGGTCGTTCAGGCGCTGAAAAACCGCGGTCTGGAGCTGGGGCTGGAGGACTTCCTCGCTCTGGAAAGGCAGCGGCGCGAGCTCCTGACGGAAGTCGAATCCCTTAAAAATAAACGCAATACCGTGTCCCAGGAGATTAGCCGCCTGAAAAAGGCCGGCCAGCAAGCCGACGCCATGATCCTCGAAATGCGCGAGGTCGGGGACCGCATTGCCGAACTCGACGCCAAGCTCAAGGAAATCGAAAATGACCTTCAGGCCTTTGTTCTGGGCATTCCCAATATTCCCCACCATACCGTGCCGGTAGGCCGGGACGAGGAGGCCAACGTCGAAGTCCGCCGCTGGGGGACTCCTGCGGCCTTTGAATTTGAGCCGCTGCCCCACTGGGATATCGGCGAGCGGCTTGGCATCCTGGACTTCGAACGGGGCGGCAAAGTCACCGGGGCGCGGTTCACCTTCTATCGCGGCCTGGGCTCGCGCCTTGAGCGGTCGCTGATCAACTTCATGCTCGATCTGCATACCCGCGAGCACGGTTTTACCGAATTTTTCCCGCCGTTCATCGTCAACCGCGACAGCATGGTCGGCACCGGCCAGCTGCCGAAGTTCGCCCAGGATATGTTCAAACTGGAGGGGCTGGACTATTATCTCATTCCCACCGCCGAAGTGCCGGTGACCAACTATCACCGCCAGGAAATCCTCGACGGAGCCAGCCTGCCCTTTTACTACGCCGCCTACAGCGCCTGCTTCCGGGCCGAGGCCGGGGCGGCGGGCCGCGATACCCGCGGCCTCATTCGCCAGCACGAGTTCAACAAGGTCGAACTGGTCAAGTTCAGCCTGCCGGAGAACTCCTACGACGAGCTCGAGAAGCTGACCAACAACGCCGAACGGGTGCTTCAACTGCTGGGGCTGCCTTACCGGGTCATGCTCCTTTGCACCGGCGATATGGGAGCGGCGTCCGCGAAAACCTATGACCTGGAAGTCTGGCTGCCGAGCTTCAACCGGTACCGGGAGATCTCTTCCTGCTCGAACTTCGAGGAGTATCAGGCCCGCCGCGCCGACATCAAGTTCCGCCGGGACCCCAAGGCCAAGCCCGAATATGTTCATACCCTCAACGGCTCGGGCGTCGCCATCGGCCGGACGGTGGCCGCCATCCTGGAGAACTGCCAGCAGCCCGACGGCTCGGTCGTGATCCCGGAAGTGCTCCGTCCCTACATGGGAGTAGACGTGATAAAAGCTTAATGAACCCTGCGGGCCCTGGTTGCGAAACCGGCGCTTAATAACCATAATCTCTATTTCCGCTGCGGAGATAGAGATTTTTGTTTTCCGGCGTTTTTTTCGGCTTTAGTCCGCTTTTGTCTTCCTTTGGCCTGCTTCTGGTCAGGGAGGGACGCCGAATGAATCTTGACAAATAAGGTCGGAATTATTACACTGTAATTGAGAATAAATTTCAAAGGCCATTATTTTCCGGTTTATTGAGAATACGCATCATACAGGAGGTGATCATCATGACACTGGCCCAAGCCAAACGCGGTCAGAATGTTGAAGTCGTAGCCATCGCCAATGATACCGTCCGCGCCCAGGCCATCCGCTTTGGGATCGCGGTGGGAGCCCGCATCGAATGTGCCGAAAAGCTTCCGGCCGGCCCGGTGATCGTAGCCAAGGGCCGTCAGGAAATCGCCATTGGTCGCCGCCTTGCCGAAAATATTGAAGTGAAGCCGGCGTAGGGAGGGACCTCGTATGCATTGTCACAACTGTCTTGCCAAGATTCAGATACCGGACGGAGCAAAGAAGATCGTCCTCGTAGGCAATCCCAATGTCGGCAAATCGGTATTTTTCAACGCCCTCACCGGCATGTATGTGGACGTATCCAACTTTCCCGGCACGACCGTCGACATATCCCACGGCCGGTGCGGCGGCGACGTCGTGATCGACACCCCGGGGATTTACGGCATATCCTCCTTTAATGACGAGGAGCGGGTCGCCCGGGATGTAGTGCTCTCCGCCGACCTGGTGGTCAACGTGGTGGACGCCGTGCACCTCGAACGCGATTTGTTCCTGACCCTGCAGATTATCGATACCGGGCTGCCGGTGATCGTCGCCCTCAACATGATGGACGAGGCTGAGGCCCAGGGCGTTAAAATCGATCTGGACCTCCTGGAGCACCTCCTTGGCGTGCCGGTCGTCCCGGCGGTGGCGGTCAAAGGCCAGGGAATGAAAGAACTCAGGAAGCGGCTGCCTGAAGCCCGGCCGGGCCTCGTCCCGCCGAAGCTCAAGACTGAAATTCAGGAAATGATCCGATGTATTGGCTCGTCGCCGGAAGCGCTGCTGGTGCTGGAGGGCGACGAGGAAGTGGCGGCCACCCACGGCGTCGCCCCCGGCTCCGGCCGGGAAGGCATCTACCAGGAACGCCGCAACCGGGTCAACGATATTCTCGGGCATGTGGTTTCCGAGTCGAGCGAGGGCGCGAATTTTTCCACCCGCCTCGGCCGCTGGATGCTGCGCCCGGTTACCGGCGTGCCGATTTTTATGGCGGCGCTGTATGCCATGTACTATATCATCGGCGTGGTAGTCGCCCAGGACATCGTCGGCTTTACCGAGGAAACGCTGATGCAGGGCCTCTACGAGCCCGCGGTCCGCGACTTCGTAGGGCGCTTCGTCAGCCCGGACTCGGCGGTCGGCACCATCCTTACCGGCGAGTTCGGCCTGGCAACCATGACGGTCACCTATCTGGTCGGCCTGCTGTTGCCGCTCGTGGTGGGCTTCTATTTCATCCTCTCGCTCATGGAGGACTCGGGCTACCTGCCCCGCGTGGCGGCCCTGGTCGATCGCCTGATGAACACCATCGGCCTCAACGGGCGGGCGATCATCCCCATGATCCTCGGTTTCGGCTGCGTGACCATGGCCACCATCACCACCCGGATTCTTGGCTCCTCGCGGGAGCGGACCATTGCCACCGCCGTCCTCGGCCTGGCGATTCCCTGCTCGGCGCAGCTCGGCGTGATCGCCGGCATGCTGGCCGGACTGGGAACGAAATATATCGCCATCTATATCGGAGTGCTGGTCCTGGTTCTCGGCCTTGTCGGCAAGGTGCTGAACCGCGTGCTGCCCGGGGAGTCGACCGATCTCCTCATCGACCTGCCGCCGATCCGACTGCCCCGGGGCGAGAACGTCCTGAAGAAGACGGTCACCAAATCCTACGCCTTTTTGCGGGAGGCGGCGCCGCTCTTCATGCTCGGCGCGCTGCTCATCACGGTGCTGGACCTTACCGGCCTGCTGGAGGACATCCAGATCTGGCTGGCGCCGGTCACCACGGGAATGCTGTTTCTGCCGAAGGAAGCCGCCAACGTATTCATCATGGGCATGATCCGCCGCGACTTCGGCGCCGCCGGGCTCACCGACATGGCGCTCAGCCCGGAGCAGACCCTCATCTCGCTCGTCGTCATCACCCTGTTCGTGCCCTGCATCGCCTCGGTCATGATCATGCTGAAGGAGCGGGGGACCCGGGAAGGGATCGCCATCTGGGTCGGCTCCTGGATCGCGGCCTTCGTGGTCGGCGGGCTGGTCGCCCGGCTCGTTCTCTAAAGGGAGTGATTGCTGTGGGGAGCCAAAAAATCTGTCCGCAGTGCGGCTATCGGCTGACACAGGCGGAAATCCGCTGCCCGCGCTGCTATAAACTGCTGCTCGCGCCCTGCAACGGGAACTGCAGCCAATGTAAAGAAAAAGGAAAATGCGGCTAGGACCGCCGTTGCCAAACACGCGGCGGCGCCGGCCGAATCAAGGAAGCAGCCCCGCTGCTTCCTCAGGCTGGCGAGAAAGGCCCATCTGCGGCGCACCCGCAAGAGGTAGGCCGCAGTTCTAAGCGCATGCGCGCTAAGAACTTGCGCACTTGCTCCTCAGAGCGCTTGCTTGCGTACGCCCGAAGTACGCGGCGCCGCGCGCTCTTCCGGTGCGCCTTGCATCTGGACCTTTCTCGCCAGCCTGGTCTGTCAACAATCAAGGAAGCAGCCGAGCTGCTTCCTTTTCTTTTTCGGGCCGGCGCGTAGCGCCATAAAAAAAGCCGGCGCGAAGGCCGGCTGGGAGAATGGCTAGCTTTTGGGATCCATGATGGCGATATCGCCCTCTTCGCCGGTCCGGATCCGCACGGCGTTTTCCAGCGGGTAGACGAAGATTTTGCCGTCGCCGACCTTGCCGGTCCGGCATACCCGCTTGGCGGTGTCGACCACCTTTTCCACCGGCACCTCGCAGACGACGACCTCGATCTTGACCATCGGCAGCAGGGTGACATGGACTTCCTGCCCCCGGTACACTTCCGTATGGCCTTTTTGCAGCCCGCAGCCGAACACCTGGGTGACCGTCATCCCGGTCACGGCGATGGCGTTCAGCGCTTCCTTGAGTTCCTCCAGCTTTTCCGGCCGGGTGATGATGTCGATCTTCGTAATTTTACGCATGATGCTTGCCTCCTACGAATTGGTCAGACTGGCCTGGGTGGCGGAAACGGGTTTTTCCGGAGACAGCCCGCGGTGAAGGATGGGCGAGCCGGTGAGAAAGTCCTGATAGGCGTAGCCCCGCTCGCCGTGCTCGGTGATGTCGAGGCCCCGCACCTCCTGCTCGGCGTTGGCGCGCAGGGGCAGGATAAGGCCGATGGCTTTCAGGATCAGGAAGGTCATGGCGGCGGCGAAGATCCAGCTGGCGGCGACGCCCGCCAACTGGGTCGCCAATTGGCCGGCATTGCCGAAGAACAGGCCGTCGGCTCCCGCCGGGTTGATGTCCTTCGAAGCGAAAAGACCGGTGGCGACGGCTCCCCAGGTGCCGCCGATGCCGTGGACGCCGAAGGCATCCAGCGAGTCGTCGTAGCCCAACTTGGCCTTCAGGATGCCGACGGCGAGATAGCAGCCACCGCCGGCGACCAAGCCGATGATAACCGAGGAGAGCGGGCCGACGAACCCGGCGCCGGGGGTGATGGCGACCAGCCCGGCAATGCAGCCGCTGGCCGCGCCGAGGATGGTCGGTTTGCCGCGGTGGTACCATTCCGCCGACACCCAGGCCACCGCAGCGGCGCTTGCCGCCGTGTTGGTCACCACAAAGGCGCTGGCGGCCAGCCCGTTGGCGCCGAGAGCGCTGCCGGCGTTGAAGCCGAACCAGCCGAACCACAGCAAGGCTGCGCCGAGCACCGTCATCGGCAGGTGGTGGGGCAGCATGACGTCGCTGCCGTAGCCCTTGCGCTTGCCGAGCACCAGAGCCACTACCAGGCCGGATACTCCGGACAGGATGTGCACCACCGTGCCGCCCGCGAAGTCAAGGACCCCCAGCTCCCGCAGCCAACCGCCCACGCCCCACACCCAGTGGGCCACCGGATCATAGACCAGCGTCGCCCAGGCCAGCGTGAACACCACGAAGGCGGGAAACTTCATCCGTTCGGCAAAAGAGCCGGTAATGAGCGCCGGGGTGATGACGGCGAACATCCCCTGGAAAATCACGAAGGCCATATGGGGAATGGTCGCGGCATAATCGGCATTGGGCGACTGGCCGACCCCCCGGAGACCCAGCCAGTCGAAGCCTCCGATAAGGTGGCCCGTGTCGGGCGCGAACGCCAGCGAATAGCCCCACAGGACCCATTGCACCGAAATAAGTCCGACGATGAAAAAACTCTGCATGATGGTACTTAGCGCATTCTTGGTCCGGACCATGCCGCCGTAGAAAAGGGCGAGACCGGGAGTCATCAGCATGACCAGGGCGGCGGACAGCAGAACGAAAGCCGTGTCCCCCGGGTCGACCGCCAAGGCTTCGGCCGCCGCGGGAACGGCCGCCTCGTCGGCAAAAGCGACGGGAATCCACAGGGTCATAAAGAGCAGACCCAACCAGACAGATAGCCTCACCTTTTTCATAGCAAAACACCTCACAACTGAATTTCCCATTCTCCCGCAAATAAACAGAATGCGCCCGGAATAACCCGGACGCCGTTGTCTGGTGACAAAAACGCCCTCGTAGAAAAGCTCTACGAAGGCGCCGTTGCCTTTTTATTTTTATTGTTTATCAATATATCAGCCGCGGAAGCGTATGTCAATATGTTTATCCCGTCTGAAAATTGGAACTTTAGCGCGGTCCCTTGCTAAAGGACCGGCGGCGCGGCCGGGAAGGCCCTTCGCGAGGAGCCTCGGTTGACTTTTGGGGGCCGGTCTGCCATACTACTGGCATAATAGATGCTAGGGATAGAGGAGAGATTGCCATGGGTGACATCGTGCGGGTGGGGGCTGTGGCGTGCCGGGCCGTGGTCAACGCCGTGGAGGACAACCTGGCTGCGGCGGCCCGGTGGGCGGAAAAGGCCGCCGCCGGCCGGGTCGGCCTCCTGCTGTTTCCCGAGCTCAGCCTGACGGGCTACGGTACCCGGGGGGAAGCCCCAAGGCCGCTGGGGCCGGACCATGCCGCCTGCCGGGAGATGGCCGCGCTGGCCAGGCGGCTCAGCCTGACCCTGGCCGCCGGCATGGCCTGGCAGGATGGCCCCGGGACGCCTGAATACCTGGCCCACGGTCTCTGGCTGCCGTCCGGGGAGTTCTTCCTCTACCGCAAGACCCACCTCGGGCAGCGGGAACGGCGCGAATACGCCGCCGGCGACGTGCTGCCCGTTTTTCCGCTGCCTGGGCTTAAGGCAGGGCTGCAGCTTTGCCTCGAGCAGCATTTCCCCGAGATCACTCAGACCCTGGCGTTAAAAGGCGCCCAGCTTATTCTCTGCCCCCACGCCACCCCGCGCCTCGCGGCGGACGACCGCCGGGAAAGCTGGCACATTTCGCTGCGGGCCCGGGCTTATGACAACTGTGTCTATGTGCTGGCCGCCAATCAGGCGGGCGGCAACGGGCAAGGCACCGTCTACCACGGCGGCGCGATGCTGGTCGGCCCGTCCGGCGAAGTGCTGGCCGAGGACTTCTCCGGGGAAGAAACCCTGATCGCCGCCGATATCGACCTTTCCCGCACCGCCGCCGCCCGCACCACGCCCCAGGGCATGTGCCGCCGGTTCTACGCCCTGGAGCGGCGAAAAGAACTTTACTGTTGACGTAATAAACCAGTGGCGAATTGTGAAAAATATTGTATAATAGTAGAGGTAAAACCCGAATACGGGGGCGGAGGGGGCCTGGTGGCTCCTGCGGTCTTCAAAACCGTTTGCGCGGTGGTAGTCCCATCGTGGGTGGGTTCGATTCCTACACGCTCCCGCCATAGTGAAAACAATGGTCCGGCCAGTTAGCCAGACTAAGGTGTGCAGCAAAACCGATATAGGTGGTGTGCGGTTGGTGTGCAGTTGCTACCACAAAAGAAGAGACGCCTCGTTAATTCGGGGCGTCTCTTTGTGTTTCCGCTGTGTCGGTAGATTCTGCCGGGGCGGGCTTTTTATTAAATATTATATCAATGGTATTGATCATTTTTTCATCGTTCTTCGGGATAACATGAGCGTAAATATCCATTGTAGTTGAGATTCTGGAATGGCCCAGCCTTCGCGACACGTCAGGGAGCGGTACCCCGGCAGCGATCAGCTCGGTAGCGTGCGTATGCCGCAGAGCGTGAAATCCTTTGGTTACTCCGGCTTTGGTTCGGATTTTGTCATAGTGCCAGCGCAGGAAGTTATGTGGAGTGACGTTATTTCCGGCTTGTGACATAAAAAGATAGGTCTGAGAAGCGTATTTTAGTTTGTGCTCCTTTATCTTTAAGGCAAGGGCTTTGTCGATCGAAATGGTGCGCTTTGAGTATTGGTTTTTCGGATCTTCGATGCGTGTGCCGGCAGAAATGCTGTAGTGGACGGTGTTCTTTATCGAAATTGTATTTTTCTTGAGGTCGATATCTTTCCATGTAAGGGCCAATATTTCGGATAGGCGCATACCGGTATTAGTAGCAATGAAGATAACTAAGCCATGAACATCCGATTCGGCCGCCTTTCGAATAGCGTCCAGCTCTTCCGCGGTAAACGTCTCTATTTCCTTCGTTGTGGCTTTTGGAGCCTCCACAGCCTTGATGGGATTGGAATAGAGAAGCCGGTTTATGACCGCTTGCTCCAGGCATCCGGATAGGCAGTAGTGGATATGTTTCCGAGTCGTTCCGGAAAGCGTGGAGAGGCTGTTATAGAGCTTTTGAAAGTGGGCAGGGATCAGACTGGTAAGACGGGTCTTCTGTAGAGTGGAGGTATGCGCCAGCAGGCTTTTATACCGGTCATAGGTGCGTGGCCGAACAGAGGGTTTTGCATAAGTTTCTAGCCACTCATCAATCCAGTCCCCCAGCGTAATATTGTGAGGCTCTATATGTTGCCTCCGACCGACTAGGAGCCGCTGCTCATTTAGCCAGTCGGAGACAATTTCTTCATTTTTGGATGATTTGGTTAAACGATTCCCAGCAGGGGTAGTAATCATGGCCCGGTAAAGCTGTTTAATTTCGTCAAAGTAAAAGGTTCCTTCGCCTTTGGATCGCTGCTTGGCCATGAGAATCACCTGCTTTTGCTAATACTTCCTATGTACCATTCTAAGGACTCCAAATATATTTACCTCAGACCGCTTAACCTTGCGTCTGGGGTATTTGCTATTTTCAGGAACCAATTCAAGATATTCCTCATCAAGTTCATAGACACGCTTCAGTGTGGCGTAAAGATCGGGAGTCTCTCCTGTGATGCCAACGGCACATATCTGGCCATTGTCGCAGGTGGGGCTTTTTTTTATTAAGGCAAAGTCGCCGTCGAAAATTTTGGCGCCTTCCATGGAATCGCCTTCAACTTTGAGAATAAAATAGTTTTCCGGATCGCCGTTCAACCAACTGCGAGGAATATCTTCGTAGGCTTCGATATATTCTGCTGCAATCAGGGGACTGCCGGCAGGAATACGGCCAATGACTGGGATATTGATAAAACCTTCAATATATGTCGCGTTTATGGGAACGTAAGGAGAAGCCGGGTTTTCACTATGGAGAAGTTCATTTAATTGTTGATCGATGTATTGAGTAAAGCTTAAACCTGTTGAATCACGTGATTTCTCAGGGGGAATGTCTTTGATTATTTTTGCAAGAGATGCATCGACGATAAATGCTGCAGTTTGAATGCAATTTGCCACGCGTGACTGTTCATCAATAGATAAATCTCCAAATTTATCTATTGAATGTATTATATTCCATGCATCTTTTTCTGTAATTTTAAATTGTAAAACTATAGCCTTAACTAAAGAATTGTGATTATATCTGTTTTTAATATATTTAAGTAGTTCAATATCGTGTGTTTGAAGTATATTCAATATTTCAGGCTGTGAACTAAATACATATCTTAAATCGAGGTCTTCTTCAGGATATCCCCCTAAAATCTCATCAGCAGTAACGTTATATATTTGTATAAGCGATTTTATATGATCAGCATTTAAGCGACGTGAACCTCTTTCTAGCTCATAATAATGATTTCGACTTATGCCCATTGCCTTTGCAAGGTCAATGGCTTTTTTGTTATGTTTTTTTCTTAAAGCTAAAAGGTTATTCATCAAAGCACCTTCTTGTAAGCTAATTGATAACATCATTATATTTTGTAATCAATTTCATGTCAACATCTAGAAAAAATAATTAAAATTGTAAGCAAATTGAAGGATTTTTAAGATAAATGGCATATATAAATCAATTTGCTTACAATTTGGTAATTTATACGTTTGTTAATATAATGCATATTGCTTACAATGTAATCAATATGAGTACAAAAGGAGGTTGCAATTACGTGAATTTTACTGAAGTCATTAAGAAGAAAATTGAAAACGAAAATATTAGCGTCCGTGAATTGGCTCGTAGAATGAATCGTAGCCATGTTTATGTTAATGACTTAATTGCCGAAAACAGACGTTGGAATGAAGACACCATAAATGAAGCTTGTCAAGCACTTGGTATCGAGATCAGGTTTATTAATTCATTAGTAAGCAAGGTAAAAGCAAAGTAAATTTAGCAAAAAGCCTGCATTTTATGCAAAAAAAATGCGAAAAAAATTGTGGCACTTTTTTGCATTCCATCCTAATCGCTTTTCAGTATCATATTTTGTATAAAGCAAGCTATCCTTTCGGTCATACCTGCAAGACAGACAATCATGAATAGGAAGTGACCTCCCCAATGTGCAACATTCTCGAACCCCCTGCTGCTTTCGCGAAAAGGACAGGCCTGCCTGAACGACATGTAAGGCAATACGCTCGCAAAGGGATGCTTCCCCATATAAAGACTGGAAAATGCCACATTTTAATACACGTTGATGCAGCACTGGTAGCGCTTCGGCTACAGGCCGAACTCACGGCAGAAAAAGCTGGTGCTAATATGCCTATACCGTTCGTCCGGCAAGCGCAGCCTAAACCACCTGGTTTAGACAAACCAAAATCGAAAGGCCGGCCACCTGATTCGATTCGATTAGGTCAGAAATAACTGAAAGGAGGATGAACCCATGACGTTAGAACAGGCAATTCTGGTTTTTCAGGCCGCAACGGAAGAACTGCAGCGGCATTCGGCAATCACGATAACCTTCCGTGAGAGCAATGGGACAGAAATTCAGCTTTATGAGCTCAATCAACTGTTACAGTTACCCGGAGAATTGACCGTAGAAAAGTGCAAGTCTCTGCTTAACCCGTTCCAGGCATCGAAGACGTTCGCCGGTATCGAGATGGTTTGTTTGTGCAGAACAGACCCAAGAGAGGAAGGGACAGGCCCATGACAACAATGGATCGCGCAGCGACGTGGATTGCCAGCTTCCTGCTGGAGTTTTTTCAGCCCGGTGAAGCGTTGATGATCTTATCCGTCGCTCAGCAAAAAATTGAAAGGAGGTAGCACCCATGCGAATCAATCCTATTACCCCCGTATTTCGTGTCAAGCCGATGCCGCCGATGACGGTCAGCTACACCAGCCTTCCGGTCAGGACTGTCGGCTATGAACCGGTTGGGCCAGGCCCGGGCAGGGTGGTTGTCCTGGTGAGCGTTACGCTGCTTGGGTTAGGCAGTGTATTGCTGGCCTTATATGGCTAGGAAGGAGAGATCGACGTGATTGAAGGGCGAGTAAACCCGGAGGAATACCTGTACCTGGTCGACGCGGTATTGCGAATGCCTAAATACCGCCGCTTATTGGCTGCATTTCGAGTCGAGTATGACGATGCTTACCAAATCGGGTCTATCGGGTTACTTTCCGCGGTAAAGGCTTACGATCCGGAACGCGGAACATTCCAGACAATTGCTATGACTTGCATTATTAGCGAGCTATTGATGCAAGTCCGCAAACTCAACGCACTTCAGCGGAAAAACGACCTGTTGGCTTACTCGCTGGACAGGCGGCTGACCTACGATACTAGCGCCACCTATCTGGACCTTGTGGCAGATGATAGTGCCAATGCCGCATACGACGACGTTCTGCTTGCCATCAGGGTGGACAGCCTTGCCGCACAGTTGGGGCCCAGGGAGAAAGACATCCTGCAAGCATTTGCCACGGGAATGGATGTTCCATGGAAGCGCAAAGAGGTTCTTCAAAACATGGATATTTCTTGGAAACAATTCTATCGGTCTCTCCGAAAAATCCGATCAAGTACCCGGGAAATTTTCTTCGAAAGGAGGCAGGCCGCGACGTGTTGACAGCCAGTGTCAAAGGCGGGATATTTACATACTGCTATCGGATCGGCGGAAAACCAAAGTGACCATCCGGGCCCCGAAGGATGCTATTAAATTAGTCATCCCATATCTGGAGAGCAAAACAAAAAAAGCCGCTCATTAAAGAGCGGTGACGAAAAATAGAACAACGTTCGACGTTCGGAGGCTAAGGGATGGAAGAACCCTTAGCACCTACAGAATACCATAATCCTCCATAATCTGTAAAGAGGTGAACATAATGGGTAAATCTGTTGGGTCGTATAAGCTGCCTTACGGCAAGCCCAGGGCCGAGCGCGAAGCAGCGCCGACCTCGCCCAAAACTCCCGAGCGGATTGATCCAGTGGCCTATATCCGGTGCTGGATAAAATACAACCTCGGTATGCCAGTGGACATCACCAAAGCAAAATTGATGACAAAGGCCGACCTGAAGAAGACCGATCCCCGCGGCATCGAGCTGATGCTGGCGTATGGCGTGACGCAAAAGGAAATCGCTCAGCAATACAACACCCCGTTGGGCAGTATTGCCCTCATTTTCAAACGCCTCGGCGTCAATACGAAGGTTCCTTCCGCCATTGCCGCCCAGCCGACCGCACCTGCACAGGAGGTTGCAGCCACAGTGCCTGCGGCCGATGAGCCCGCACCGGCGCCGCCGGCCGCACTGCCGGACCCCGCCTCGGAAATTATCTGGTTTGATCAGAGCACCCGGGCCGCCAGCATCGCAAACACCGGCATCGTTGTCCGGAAAAATGGCCGGATCGAAATCAGCGCGGCGATCAATGGCAAAATATTGGTTGGCACTGTGGATATCGGTATCAGCCGCGACGGCCGCACCTTGAAGCTGGTACGCAACCGAAACGGCAGCGGGCTGAAGATATTCCGGCCGAGCGGATCCAATAGTGCCCGCGGGGCGCTCAGCCTCGCCGGCCTGGTTCGTGAGCTGCAAGGGGCAAAAATCGCCTTGCCGGCGCGCTATGTCGGAGATTGGGACGAGTCTGACACATGGACCGGTACGCTGCAATGAGACCCCGCATCTGGCTGATCCATTGCCGGCATTGCGGCCGGACCCTCACCTCGGCGAAACCGTTCCGAATGATCGGAAGCAACCTGGTTTGTGAGTCCTGCTTTATTTCACGGTCCGCAGAGCTGCAGACTCCGCAATCTAGGTTACTCCAAAACAAAACCGCTTATGCAGAGGAGGTTACTCATGGCTAAAAGAACAAAAACGGCTGAACTGACGGCCACGGTCCAGGCCATGACCGACAGCGCGATCGCCGCCGGGCTGGACGTGCCCCCAATGCCCGAAACCGTGATCGATACGCCGGAACCTGTTGCCAAAACGGCTGAAATCGTGACCGAAACCGCAGAAACCGTACCTGAAAAGCTCCCTCTTGCCATTGATCTGGAACCAAAAATGCTGAAGCTGGTCCAAGAATTTGACTGGAATTTTGCAGAGATTAAAACGGCCCTTGCCGGCAAGGTCGAACGTTACGCCGGGCTTGTCGTGACCGAGGACAACCTGACTGACATGGAAAAGGCCCAACGGGAAATTGCGTCCTTACGGGTCAAAATCGGAAAATTCCGCCTGCAGATCAAGCGGGAGTTGGAAAAACCGTATGAAAAATTCGAACTGCAGATCAAGGAGCTTGTCGGTCTGGTCGAGGATGTAGAGCGGCCCCTCAAAGACCAGTTAGAGGTTTACGAGAACAAGCGCCGTGATGCAAAGTCCTCAGAGGTTCAGGCGATCATTGACGAGATCGCCAACCAGGTGGGGCTGGAGGCCAAATACACCAGCCAGATCGTTATTGCTGACAAGTGGCTGAACCGCGGCACCGCCAAAAAAGAAATCACCGATGAGATCCAGATGCGGGTCGCCTGGTTTTTGGATATCCAGAACCAGGAGCACCAGGCGGAGTTTTTCCGGGCGCAGAAGGCCGAAATGGCCAAGCTGCTGTGCCAATCGCTCAGTGCCGGCCTGGCCACGCCGCTGACCTACGAAGAGGTGGAGCCTAGGATCGAGGCCATGAACGACATCCTGGCCGTCAAGGCCTACATTGAGGGCGAAGTGGCCCGGCGGAAGGAACTGGAGGCGAAGGCCGCGGCGGCCGCCCGGGATATCCGGGCAGTACTGGTCGGCGAACCTCTGCTCAGCGAACCTGAGGAGCCGGATTATCGGCCAGGCATTGAATATGCTCCGGATTATGTTCCCGATTGGCCGGTTGAACCCATCCCGATGCCACCGCCGGCCCGGCCGCTGAATCCGCCCCTGCCCCCGGCCGCAGCCGTAGAACGCTGGGACTGCGACCTCCATATCTACGCAGTCACGGTCGCCCAAATGGAGCAACTGAAAGCTCGCATGCAGTCCATAGGCATCCAGTACAACATTACCGGGCACCAGAGGGTTTAGGCATAACGGTATAATAACTGCGGGGCGGCGTGGTGGGAACACGCTGGCACACGGGATAAGACGAGAATGACGGCCGGTTCGAATCCGGCCCCCGCAATCTATAAGTTAAAGGAGCCTTAGAAAATGGAAGCAATGACAAATAAATCGATGCAGCCCCGGTGCAAGGGCTGCGGTCGAACGCCTGAACAAATCGATGAATATGTTTATCGGGCGGTAACCGAAAAGAAATATTTCAAAGGCGCCAACGACGTAGTTCGCCAGGATGATGGGACATATAACCCGGAAACTGGCCAATTCTATTGTACTGATTGCTACATCAAGGCTGGGATGCCGCTAGGAACGGCATAAATTCATCAATCGGAGGAGGGGTATCATGAAAAACGTTGACCTTCATGTCAACGGCAACATATTGACCATTACCGTGGATTTAAACGAAGAATTTGGGCCGTCACACAGCGGTAAAACCATCATCGTGGCCAGCAGCGAGGGGAACCAGTCAGTGCCAGGTACCGCAGATGTTAAAATCGGCCTGAACGTGTACCGGAAGGTGTGAATAAGGAGGGCAATAATGGCAAAACTCGTCAAAACCTTTGAGAACAACATCGAGAGAGTAGAGCTTACTTTTAGGGATAAAACCTGTTGGTTTTCAATGCTGCCGACCCCCTTCGGGTGGAAAGGCAACAGGCCGGGTTTTGATATCCAGGTTGGTATGATCCATCCAGAACTCGCCGATGACGACGACCTCATGGAACTGTTGGACAACCTCTCGTCTGAAGACAGCGGCAATGAAATTCTAGAGCTCCTTGAATCATTGGCTGACTGGGAGGATAACTCATGAGCGTATTCCAGAAAGCGCAACGCCGCAAAGCCAAGCTCAAACTGGCGCTCTGCGGTCCATCCGGATCGGGCAAGACCTATTCCGCGCTAAAGATCGCCAAGGGGATGGGCGGTAAAATCGCCTTCATTGATACCGAAAACGGCAGCGGTCAGCTATATGCCCACGTCGCCGATTACGACGTCGCCGAGATCGGCCCGCCGTTCGCGGTTGAGAAGTACATTTCGGCCATCAAAGCGGCCGAGGAAGCCGGCTATAACATCCTGATCATCGACAGCCTGTCCCACGCCTGGGCAAAACAAGGCGGCATCCTGGACGAAGTGGACAAACGCGGCGGCAGGAACGCCTTTACATCCGGCTGGCGCGAGGCAACTCCGATGCACGACCGATTTGTCGACGCTATTCTTCAATCGCCGCTTCACATTATCGTCACCATGCGGGCAAAGACAGCCTACGAGCTGGAAAAGGACGACAAGGGCAAGACGGTGCCGGTCAAAAAAGGCATGGAGCCCGTCCAGCGGGCCGGTCTGGAGTATGAATTTACCGTCGTGCTCGACATGGACAACGCCCGACACACGGCTACCTCCGGTAAGGACCGCACCGGCATGTTTGACGGCAAATGCTTCGTTCCGGACGAAACTACCGGCACAACCCTGATGCAATGGCTGGAGACCGGCATCGAGGCGCAGCCCCAGTATTACCAGCCGCAATACCAGCAGCAGTTCTATCAGCAGCCGGCAGCTGCGCCGTGCTATTCGGCCCCTGCGGAACCGGTTCAGGCCGCGCCCGTTTACGGCTTTCCCGCCCACGAAACCGAAATAGTCTACTACATGACCACGGTGTGGGGCAACTTGGCCAATTTTGATATTGCGGGATATATTCAGCGTCGACCAGATTTTTCGGGGAGGCTGCCGGCGCAGCTCACGGTCGAAGAGTGCTATGCCCTGAAAAACGAATTTGCCGCCTATGCGGCGCAGAAAAACGGAGGAAATAACGCATGATTACAGGTACGCTTTCCGGACGCCTCACCGCCGACCCCGTGGTACGGCAGGGTCAAAATGGAAATTTTACGACCTTTGGGGTCGCCGTTAATCACGGAAAAAAGGACAACGTCGAGCAAGTAACCTTTGTCGACTGCACCGCCAACGCTAAGACCGGCGAGCTGGTCGCGGAGCATTTCAAAAAAGGCAACGTTTTCGTTGGACCGGCCTCATTCCAGCTACGTGAATATACCGCCAACGACGGCCAGAAGCGTCAGGTGCTCAGCGCATCCATCTCCATGATCGACTGGACCGCTTCGCAGACAACGCCCAGGGAACAGCAACCGGCTCCTGTGGCCGCACCGGCGCCGCAACCGGCGTGGGGAGCGCCCCCGCCGCCGGCCGGAGCGGGTTATCCGCCGGCCGCGCCCCTGCCAGCGCCTCAGCCCCCGGCCGTCCAGTATGATCAATACGGCAACCAATATCAATTTATCAACGGCCAATGGCAGATGACGCAACGCGCCGGGCAGGCGGCGCCTCCGCCGGCGCAATTTCAGCAGACGGCTGCAGCTCCTCCGCAGCAGCAAGGCCTGCCCCTGCCGCTCCCGTCCGGAACCCCGTTCTAAATTGGATATAGCCCGTTCTGGCTTGCTGGGACGGGCTATCTTTTCCCCGGGAGGACTTTATGCTACAGCTTAGACCATATCAGGAAATCATGGTTGACGGCGCGCGAATGGAATTCCAGCGCGGCATTCGGCGCACCTGCATAGTGGCGCCCTGCGGCGCCGGCAAGACGGTCATCATGGCCGACATGGCCTCTAAGGCCCGGGTCATGGGTAACCGGACCCTCTTCGTGGTCCATCGTCAGGAACTGATCCGCCAATCATCCAAAACCTTTTCCCGCCTCGGCATATCTCATGGCATCGTCGCCGCCGACTACCCCATGATGCCGGACGAATACATACAAGTCGCCAGTATTCAGACCGTCGTCCGGCGCGTCAATCGGGTCCATGCCCCGACAATTATCATTATTGACGAGGCCCACCATAGCACGGCCGCCACATGGCGCAAGTTGATGGAAGCCTATCCGGACGCCTTTGTCGTTGGCCTGACGGCGACGCCGGCCAGGATGGGCGGTCAGGGCCTGGGGGATATCTTCGAATCGCTGATCATGGGACCGACTGCGAAGCAGCTCATTGCCTGGGGCAACCTGGCACCCTATAAATACTTCGCGCCGCCGGTGCGCGCTGACCTGGCCGACTTGAAGGTACTCCGATATGGCGATTACGACCAGAAGGAAGTCGCCATGAGGATGGACCGGTCCGAAATTATCGGCGACCAGATCGAGCAGTATCAAAAGCTGGCCCCCGGGGCGAAGGCAATCTGCTATTGCGCCAGTATTGCACAGAGCCAACACACGGCGGAGATGTTTCGCCAGGCCGGGATCCCGGCGCTGCATATTGACGGCGACACCCACCGGGTAGCCCGGGAAGCAGCAACCGAAGATTTTAAGACCGGCCGGATCCGTGTGTTGTGCAATGTAGACCTCATATCCGAGGGATACGACATCGCCGATATGGACGCGGTGATTCTGGCCAGGCCCACGCAATCGCTGACTCTCTACATCCAGCAGGCCATGCGGGCCATGCGGCAGGATCCCGACAACCCTGAGAAGGTGGCCGTCATCATCGACGCCGTCGGCAACGTGTACCGGCATGGCCTCCCGGATGATGACCGCGAGTGGAGCCTGGAAAGCAAAAAGAAAAAATCCGGCGTCAAGCCGGAGATCCCGCTCAAGGTTTGCCCGCAATGTTACGGCGCCCATAAGCCCGGACCGGTGTGCGAGATCTGCGGCTACCGCTACCCGGGCGAGGAGCGGGCCGAGCCCGAGCAGCGCGCCGGCGAACTGGCCGAAATACTGGAGCTGGAGAAAAAGCGGCTTCGCCAGGAAATCGGCCGGGCCCGGGACGTGGTCACGCTGGAGCAGATCGCCATGCAGCGGGGCTATCGCCCAGGGTGGATACTTAAGCAATGTGAATTAAAAAATATACCTCTTGGAGGTTCGTAAAAACGAATGAGTAGGTTGAAATCGTTTTTTATAGGAGCAGCGACAATATTGATCGGGTTTATCTTTAATTTCGGCGAAACGTGGTACTTCGGCTGGAATCTCAAACCGCAATCCCCTGAAGAAATGGTTTGCGACTATATTGCAAGAGGGTTGATGCTGATTGGTTGGTTGATAGTGTTATATGTTGCAATTTCTCCCCAAAAACCGCATGTACCTAAACTTAAAATACTTTGCCCGCACAGCGACAGCTATGATGACTGCCCAGACTGCAGGCATTGATGGAGGTCAATAACATGGTGGAATGGTACTGGCTGCCGGTCACGGCAATAGCAAGCGGCAGCCTGGGATGCTTGTTCATGGCGATCGTTATCGGCGGTAGCCGTAAATGAATGCACAGGATACCTTTACCGCGGTCGCCCGTTTCTTAGCCGCTCTGAACGAGCTGGAGGAACACTGGTCCCGGTTGTATGACGATATCGGGCAGACCGACCTGGAAACACAGGACTTTCTTCATGAGGTGGAACTGACCAAATTCAGCGCCTACGAGGGCTATGATATTGCGAGCAAATTCCAGGCGGTCCGGAAGCGGCGCCGGGCGGCCAAAGACGAACAAGAGATATTGGGGCCGCTTAAACAGTGGTTAGACAAGCATAAAACGCTGACGATCGATTTATACAAGGTTATCGGCGCCATGGAAAAAACCATCGAACAGCAGCGAAGTCGGCACTACCGGCCGCGGATTCGGACGGACCTGAAAATCTGCCGGGGTGCTGCGGAGGAATCCGATGCAACAGGAACGTGACGTCCAAAACGCCATACGGATGGCCGTATCCCGATATTTATTCCCACTCTACGGATTGGTGCCTTTCTGGCGGATCAACGTCGGGCAGGGCTGGACCGGCAACGCCAAGCACTTCAGTCGCCGGCAGGAGATTATCGTCGAGCCCGGCGATGTTCTGATAAAAAATGCCCGGACTTTCAACACCGGGGCGCCGCCCGGCTTTTCCGACCTGATCGGCGCCTCGCCGCTGGAGATTACCCCGGAACTGGTTGGCCGGCAAGTGCCGGTGCTAACCACGGTCGAAGTCAAGGCGGAAAACGGAAAGTCCAGTCCGGAGCAAAAAACGTTTATCCAAAACATGCAACACATCGGGGCCCGCGCCGGCGTAGCCCGGTCCCCCGATGAAGCGATTCAGATATTACGGAGTTGATTGCGGATGGTGGTCATTTTAGAGGTTGACAACCAATATTGTGGATTCGGATTGCAGTGGGGAAAGCGGATAAAAGGCATTTACGCTGGATATGTAGCCCTGCATTTTGTCAGCAGTACCCTTCCTGAATTTCTGGACGAATGGCAGAGAGTTGACTCCGAAGCCGAGGGAGGTGAAACCCATGCTTAACCGGATGCAGCAGGTCGGCCTTGAGCGCGCCAAGCGATGGTGGTCCGACGGCAATGAGCAAATATTCAAGGTTGCCGGATATGCCGGCACCGGAAAAACATACCTGTCTTCCGTCATTGCAAATGAACTGGCCGAGGATCGAATCGCATACTGCGCCTTCACAGGCAAGGCAGCTTTGGTTATGCAGCAGCGGGGTATGCCGGCGACGACCATTCACCAGCTGATTTACAATTCTGAGGTCAAACTGGTACCGTACTATGATGATGATGGTAATCGACGATTCAAGCGCCGGCTGATTACCGAGCGGAAGGAACGCCTGGACCCGAAGCCGGGAGTTATTCTGGTGGACGAGGTCAGCATGCTGAGCCAGAAGCTTCTGTATGATTTACTGAGCTTTGACATCCCGATCATCACCGTCGGCGATCCATTTCAACTGCCGCCGGTCAACGGCGACGAAACCGACCTGCTGACTGATCCGGACGTTACCCTGGAGGAAATCATGCGCCAGGATGAAGGATCCGCGATCGCCTACCTGGCGGAACGCATTCGGAAGGGGAAGCCGCTCCGGGAAGATGAAAGCGCAATCGGCTGCATCTGGCAGATGCCGAAGGAAATTATCCGGGATGAGTATCAGAAAGACATGTTCGCTTGGGCCGACCAGATCATTGCCGGCCGCAATGCGACGGCCTGCAAGGTCAACCAGCAGGCCAGGCAATGGCGGGGCTTTGAGGGCGAACTGCCGGCTGTGGGCGAAAAGCTCATCTGCAAGCGTAACGCCTGGGACACGATTTTATTCGACGGAAAATTCCCGACCGCCCTGGTCAATGGTCTGATCGGATATTGCACCCATGTCGAGCAGCGGGAGCGCCGGGAGTCAGTTCCTTGGCGATCACAGCCGGTTGCCGTCACCGAACATCTGCTGAACCTGCGGCCGCTGTGGGAAGATACAGCCGAATTCACGGAGCTGAAATTCAACCCGCGGGCCCTCTGGGAGAACAAGCAGGCCCGGGGCGACATGAAGGGTGTTATCTTCCAGTTTGGGTACTGCATTACCTGCCACGCCGCCCAGGGCAGTGAGTGGGATAATGTGCTCCTCTACGACGACAGCTGGCACGACCCGAACGATCCCCTGTTTCAGGCCCGGTGGCGCTATACCGGGGTGACCAGGGCGGCGAAGCGACTGGTTTGGCTGCGATAACGAAAGAAAAAGAGGTGATCCAATGACAGTCAGATTAGTTTGCACAAGCCCATATAAAGCCGACTCCAATTGGCTTGGACGGATAACCTGCCCGCCATGCGGCTATAGCCTTCAGGACAATGTCGGTTGCTGCCGCAATTGCCCTGAAGGCCCGGATTACGGCTGCAACAGCCGCTGCGGGTGGCTGGAAGAGAAAGGAGAAAGCAAAACCATGATTACCAATATTGAAATCAATAAAATATTCCCGCATCCCGATAATCCCCGGAAAGACTTAGGAGACCTGACCGAGCTGGCGGCCAGCATCAAGTCGAACGGGATATTGCAAAATTTGACGGTGGTGCCGGATAACTCTGGTTATTGCCCGTCGTGCCGTCTTTACAACAGCGGTGTCGGGAAATGCAAAGAAGGTCATGATAAAGGGACAAAGCCGCCCTGCTCCCACTGGGAGAGCAGAGGTAATTACCGCGTCGTCATCGGCCACCGCCGGCTGGCGGCTGCGAAGCTGGCCGGCCTGGAGGGAGTGCCGTGCGTAATAGCTGACATGGATCCCAAGACCCAGGTATCAACCATGCTGCTTGAAAACATGCAGCGCAGCGACCTGACCATATGGGAGCAGGCGCAAGGCTTCCAGATGATGTTGGATTTCGGCGAAACAATTGGTGATATTTCGCAGCAGACCGGTTTTTCTCAAAACACCATCAGGCGCCGGATGAAGCTGCTGGAGCTGGACGGGGACAAGTTCCAGGAGTCGGTGGCCCGTGGGGCGACGTTGGCCGATTATGCGGAACTGGATAAAATTAGTGACGTTAAACTGAAGAATATAGTCCTAGACTCCATCGGTACTAAAGATTTCCAATGGAAGGTCAAACAGGCTATTGAACAGGAAAAGCAGGAAAAGTTCAAAGCCGCTATAATCGCGGAGCTTGAAACGTTCGCAACCCAAGTCCAAAAAACGGACGGGCTGCATCAAGTGCAGTGGTACAACTTTCATTCCGGAACAAAAGTCACAAAGCCAGCCGACGCCGGCGAGATTAAGTATTTTTTCACCGATTCTTCATACAGCATCGTGTTGTATAAAGAGTCGTCAGAGAATGGTCCTAGTGTCTTCGCCGGACCATCCCTGGAAAAACAGCGGCAGCTGCAAGAGCAGCGCCAGCAGCTCGACGAGCTTCACAAACGGGCCTACGAGCTGCGGGGCGAGTTCGTCAAAAACTATGCCGGCCGCCAGAAGGACGCTCGCAACATCATGGCGTTTACGTTGAAGGCGGTGTTAATGGGCGAGTTGGCCTATTGCAACCTGAATGACGAAATCTGCAATGTGCTAGACATTGAGATCTCCGAGCCCGAGGATGAGGACGACTGCAACGACGAAGAGATCATGGCCGAGGCGGCAATTTTTGACGCGTTTGAGGCATCACCGGAGAAGGTGCTTCTCGCCACGGCCTATTGCGGCCTGGAGGATGAGCGAGCAAAATATCACGACTGGCAGTGCAGGTTTAAGGGTAGTGAGGTGCTCGATGCCCTTTATGATGCCCTGAAGAGGCTGGGCTACGAAATATCTGCCGAAGAGCGTGCCCTGCGGGATGGAACGCATGAACTATATGTGCGCGACGATTCGGGTGAGGAGGAGTAACTTTCGAAAAAGGCGCCGTTCGTGGCCATCAAGGGAGGCAAACAAGAGTGAGCGAGTGTAAAAACTGCGGTACCAATCTAGGACAAGGAGTAGCCGAATACTGCGACCTACGTTGTGAGCTTGAAGATAAGAATCATGACCTACTCATGAAAAATACCGACCTCCGGGAAATGCTTCAGTGCTATGAATATTCAAAGCTTGTCTATCGTGGTCCTGGGGAAGTTCAAGTCTATTGTTGCCTGCAGTGCGGCGGGGTCAAGCCCGATGAATACGATCGGTTAAAGCTCGCAGGCGATAAACGGTATTTGCGGGGACACGCTGACGGCTGCCGCTATGCAGCCGTGATGGGAGGGTCGTAGTAATGGACTGGTTTATGGGACAGTTAATTGCTTTTGGGATAATTTTCTTCTTCGAACTTGGCCGGAAAAGTTATAGGCGAGATTGGCAGAAAAGAAAGTTTTCCGATTGAGTGGAGGCATAGTGCCAAATGGACCGGCCGTGATTTCCCGCCCGGGAAAGGGGAGCCTTGATGGATATAATACAGTTTTTATCGACGATTTTCCAATATGCCGAAACAGGATATACGCAAGTTTTCGCCCTGCCGTCGGCCGCCGCCCGAGCGATACCGGTCAGCGACTTTTCGGCGGTACCGGCGGCGATCGCCGCCGCGGGACAACAGGATATCTATTTTTCCCCGGGGATCTCCGGCCAGGCGAAAAACAGTAAACTATCCGACCCCGACATCATCGGCATTCCGGCGCTGTGGGCGGACGTGGATATCTTCAGCCCCGCCCATGCGGCGCCCAACCTGCCGCGGACCGTCCAGGAGGCCATGACGCTGGTGCCGGACTGCCTGCCGCCGTCGATCGTCGTCCACTCGGGGCACGGGCTACAGTTTTGGTGGCTGCTAAAGGAACCATGGATGTTCGATACCCCGGAAGAAAAACAGCGCGCCCAGGGCATCCTGACGCGGCTGCAGAAGTGGCTGCTCCAAAGGGGCCAGGCCAACGGCTGGAAAGTGGATTCGGTGCAGGACCTTTGCCGGGTCATGCGTCTGCCCGGCACTCTGAATGTAAAAATACCAACGGAACCGGTGTTGGCCCAGGTTATCGAGCAATGCGACATCCGATATGATCCGGCCGAGATCGATGAGCTGCTGCCGGCCATGGAGCAGGCGGCGGCGACCAGGCAGCGCCAGGCGGCCTTCGAGCGGCGCCCGACAGACGGCCCGGTAGAATACATGCTCAGAAACTGCATATTCCTGCAGAACTGGCAGCTGAATTATAAAACCATGCCCGAGCCGGAATGGGTAGCGGCAATAGCCAATGCCGTCCGGGGAGTAGGCGGGGAAGAATTTTCCGTTGAACTGATCCGCACCTGGTTGGGTGAAAAATTTGACGCTGATAAAACCATGAAAAAAATCCGCCATATCATGGAGGATTTCAAAGGACCGTATTCCTGCGATTATATCCGCACTGCCCTGGGCTTCCAGGGGTGCCCGCCGGGCGGCTGCGGGATGCAGGCCCCCTGCGGCTGGTCCCTGGGTAAGCTGCCGCAGATTCGGGCTCGGGTCAAATCTCACACCATATTGACACCGGAAATCGTCTATACACAGGAATTCCTGGCCGATGCGGCCATCCTTGAAAAGGAGCTGCCGGCGGAATACGACATGCTGTATCAGCGGCTGCCGGTCAACAAAAACACGTTCCGGAAGGAACTGGCCAAATTCAAACGGGAGCAATCCGGCCTGACCGTCATCGATGGCGGTGCCCCGGATGCGCCGGCGCCAGCGGCAGACGGGTCAATCTGGCTGCAGTCGATCATCCCGGATATCCCGCTCAACCTGCGCGTACCCGGCAGCGGATCGTCGGCTGCCTGGGTGGTCCGGCAGAACGGAATCAATCTCAAGCGGGTGACTAATTTCGGCGAGTCGTACCAGCTGGCCAGCTACGTGCCGGTGATTATCGCGGAACGAATTTATAACATCGACACCCAACAGGAAAAGGCCGTCGTCGTGTTCCGCGGGCCTCGGGGAGGCTGGCGATCGGCGACGCTGCCGAAATCCACGATATTCGACGCCAGGCGGATCATGTGCCTGTCGGACGCCATGTTAACCATCAACGGCGAAATGGCGAAGAATCTGACTAAATGGCTGACCGCACTCGAAGCGGCCAATATGGACATTATCCCGCTGTCCCAAGGCGTTGGCAAAATGGGGTGGCGCAATCAGGATCAGGTATTCATCCTGCCGGGGATCTCCAGTGACTATAAAATCGACATCGGGGAGGCGGCCGCCGAATCGGCGGTGGCCGGGCTGGGCCAGGCCGGCGACTTCGCCGTGTGGTTAGAGACTATGCGGCAGCTCCGGACCCGGACCAAGGCCCGGTTTATCATGGCCGCGTCGTTTGCGGCGCCGCTGTTAAAAATCGTCGGTCAGCGATCATTCCTGATCCACAATTGGGACACCACGCGCGGCGGTAAGTCGGCCACGCTGATGGCCGCGCTCAGCGTGTGGGGAAATCCGGAGGAACTATCCAAGTCCTTCGAGGATTCAAGGACCAATACTGAGCGGACGGCCGCGCTGTTTACCGATTTACCCCTGGGCATTAATGAATACGAAATTCTTAACGACAAGCAGAAGGGCGAAGTGGAGTCGAAGATCTATCAAATCAGCGAGGGCAAAGGGAAAGGCCGCGCTACCCGCGACGGACTACAGACGACGGTTCGCTGGCGAACTATCGCCCTCATGACCGGCGAAACACAGATCACCCGTCAAAATACTCGAGGCGGAGTGTTCACCCGGTTGATCGAAGTGAAAGGGGGCCCACTCGCCGATGACGATATCTTCGCCTCCTCCCTGTACCCGCTGACGGCCAGGCATTACGGCCACGCTGGTAAGCTGTTCGTCGAGCAACTGCTGGCCACGAATCACGACTGGCTACGGGACGTGTACCATAAGACCCGGGTCGCGCTACGGGGCAAGTATACGGACAAGATCGAATCCCACATGGATGCCATCGCTTGCATCGTGGTCGCGGAGTACCTGGCCAGCTATTGGATATTTGGCATACCCGATGCCCAGGCCAAGGTGGAGGCCATCGCCATGGCCGAGGCGATCATCCAGGAGATCATCACGAAGACCGAGGCCTCCGAGGCGGAACGGGCCTGGGACTGGCTGCCGGATTGGCTGGCGGCGAACGAATCGCGGTTCGGGCTATATAGCAAAAATGGTCATGAAGTTTGGGGATACACGGAAGATGACTATTTTTTCATCATAAAATCAGAGATCGCAAAAGCCATGAAAGCCGAAGGATTTAATGCGGATAAAATTTTTAAACAGTGGGCTGATAGCGGGAAGATACCAGTTACCATACAAGGGGGTAAGCGAGTTTTAGGAGTCAGAGGTAAACGAATGAATGGTGTTCAGCCATGGCTAATCCGAATTTGCATCTAAATATCGCTTGGTTGCATCAAGTTGCGTCAAAGTTGCGTCAGTGGTTGCGTCAGCGCAAAGCCTTGATTTATCTGGCTTTATATATATTGATGCAACTGATGCAACCGTAAATACATAAGCAGAGTAAATATACCACCACCTTTGTACTGTATTTCACAAAGGTATAGGTATATCCCTATAAAACACGTGATTTTAGGTTGCGTCAGTTGCGTCAGTTATCAAAAATAGCCATAAAGTCAATAAATATAAGGGTTTTTACTGACGCAACCAATGATGCAACCATGACGCAACTGACGCAACCTTTTAAAAGGAGGTAAACATAAAAATGGAAATTTACGATTATATAAACCAATCGAGGACGGTACCCCCGGAGCACCATTCCAATGCAATTAACTCCTTTGGTACCGTGTACCGCGATTTATACCCATACTCGCCGGATGACAGCTTTTTATGGATGGAGCTGTTCTGCCTTTGCAGCAGCAGTTATAACGAAATGGCCAGTATGCTTGCCTATATCCGGAATGTGGGGGCCAGGTTGGTACCGCACAACCAGTTTGGCTTCATGATCCAACCAATTATTGACCCTACCGGTTTTCGAGGATGGAAGTCACAGGAGCACTACAATCAAGAGAAGCAATGTCTCATATTGCCCAGGGACTATACACATGTGTTAATTGTACTTCTCGGGGAGCTGCGGCGAAGGCATGACGCCGGCGAGATCGTGACGCGAATGTGAGGAGGGGATACATTGCAAAGGGAACCTTGGTTTTGTCAAGATTGCCGTTTAGTCATGCTGTATAATAAAAAAGAAGATTTCCATATTTGCCCGAAATGCAAGGTTAGAGTCTACCATGCGGACGATAAAGACGATTATCTTAATGATGAAGTCCGTAGTCTGATGCGAGATATGTATAAAACTCATTTGCCCCAAAAAGAACCTTTACCTATTAATCCTTATCCGGCTGGATATGGCGGAAGCAAAAGCAAAGGGCGAAATCGTAAACAGGAAATGAAAAAAAAGACGTTGTCCCAGATTAACGCTGGTCTAACTGGAAAGGCTTCTGATTATGAAAGTCGTTGACAAATGTTTGACATATCGGTTATTATTATATTAATAGGTCTGCAACTTAAAAACAATATTATGTTAACTTGTGCCGCTCGAATGCTCGGGCGGTTTAATTTATTCTCTTTTTAAAGGGAGGAAATTATTTCCTTTAATCGAATTTTGTAAAAAAGATGAAAGAGGGAAATTATGAATAACTTACCTAAAACAATTGAAACAAGCTTAAAAAAATCATCTATTAATATTGAATTCTTAGATATAATTGATCATCCAGTTTTAAAAGTTCTTTTCGAATTTGTTACTGGTATTCCAATTATTTCAGGAATATTATTTGATACAGTTATAAAAACATGGAGTAATATACAAAAACAAAAAACGGTCATTTTTTTTAATGAATTAAAAAACAATCCAGAAAAATTGCATGAAGGATTACTTAATTCTGAAGCATTCATTCATAAATTTATGATTACATATAAAGCTGTATTAGAGACTTACAATATGGAAAAGATTAAATTTTTTGCAAGACTTTTAAAAAACAGTGTTAATGATGATGATATAGATTATTCAATCGAAAATTATGAAGAATACTTGAAAATATTAACAGATTTAAGTTATCGTGAAATATTAGTGTTGTTTTTAATTGATAATTATTTTGAAAAATATCTCTCACAAGTTAATATAGAACCTAAAGAGGAATATACCGGTTCAATTCCTTTGCCTAAATCGAACGACTCCCATGAACAAGAAAGAGCCGCTATAAAAATTTTTCGTAAAGAACTTGATAATCAGCTTGAAAAAGAATTTTTGATACCCAGAGAAGTAATAAAAGATTTTTTGATTAGATTATCTCGTTCAAGACTTTATGAACAAGTCAATTATATAGGTGGTGAAACCGGAGATGGCTATCCTACTCCATTATATAGAAAAATTAAAGAGTTAATTTACGAGGATAAATTGAAGTAATATTTTAATTTGAGAACAGATAAACGCCTTTCGGGGCGTTTTTTTCTTTATGCCTATTTGGAGGTGACCGGTTGTGTCAACAGATAAGCAGAAACCGAAACCGCAGTCATTACATACGTCGATCGTCCATCCGCCGGTTAAGCCTAAGGGTAAGAAAGGCCTTACAGGGGTAGTGATCAAGTGAACCCGATATGCGAAGGATGTATAAATTACAAAGCCTGTAAGAAGCAAAAAATACCTTGCAAGGCACTGAATGCTTTGTATAAAATCGGTGAGGAGCAGGATCGGGCGGCCAAAGAAGCGTTGATTCGCGAGTATGCCAGAGAGATTGGCGTAATTGAATGTGAGGTGTCCCCGGAGTTGCAGCAATTGGGTAAAGCAGTCATTGCAGGAATGCCTGAATTGGCATATATCCAAGCGTATGATATCCGGATTGGCTTTATCTTGAGCTACGAATCCAAAATAAAAAACGGCAAGATCATCATGGCCGATTGTCGGAAAGTGACCGGCCCTTATAAGGCCTACCTTCCGTTTGATTTTATTGTCACGTTCTATGAGCCGAACATGGCCTATATGACGGATAACCAGAAGAAGGTTCTTATGCTGCATGAGCTGAAACATGCTGGCATCGGTCCCAAGGGCTTACGGATGGAACCTCACGACATAGAGGATTTTGAGAATATCCTTACCCGGTACGGCTTGCGGTGGAATGCATTTGGTAATGACGTACCGGATATATTGGCAGGTGGTGGGGATGAAAAAGAAAAGCGTACAAAATCGGACAGAATGGCAGCCGGACGCAAGACAGCGAAAAGTCGTTGAATTGCTCATAAATCCTGAAGATAACCGCACCAAAACGGATAAGCTGAAAGAAGCCGGTGTACGGAGATCAACGTTTTACGATTGGATGAAAAATGAGAACTTCCTCGCTTACATGAATAGCCAAATTGACAAGTACACAGATGGCGAACTGGCAGAAATTTGGAAAGCACTGTTGCGCAAGTGCAGGTTAGGTGACACAGCCGCCATCAAGCTGTATTTTGAACTAAAAGGGAAGTATCGGACCAGTATTGATGTTAATACGAACGTCCCCAACCCCTACGAAGGCCTGACCAGGGAGCAACTGCTGCAGCTTGCCCGTGAAAACAGTGGATAAGAAACTCATTCAGCTGGGCGCCAAGATCGAACTTGCCAAACGCGAGTTCTTTTTTTATTGCCGGCTTAAAGCCCCGGACTTCTACAAGCCGGATCGCCGGTACCTGGTCGACCTTTGCCATGAGCTACAGGCCTTCTACGCGGGCGACGACGAGGTTTTGATCATCAACGAACCACCGCGGCATGGCAAGTCGCGCACTGCCAGCCTGTTCGTCGAGTGGGTGCTGGGCAAAGACAATCAGGAAAAAGTCATGACTGGCAGCTACAACGAAACCCTGTCAACCATGTTTAGTAAAAACGTTCGCAACAGCATCCAGGAGATCAAGGCGGATATCTACAAGCCGGTCTATTCCGACGTGTTCCCGGGTACCCGGATCAAGCAGGGCGACGGCGCCATGAACCTCTGGAGCCTGGAAGGCGGTTACAACAACTATCTGGCTACTTCGCCCACCGGGACCGCCACCGGTTTCGGCTGCACGCTGATGATTATCGACGACCTCATCAAAAACGCTGAAGAGGCCTATAACGAGGATGTAAAACAGAAGCATTGGGATTGGTTCACCAACACCATGCTGTCTCGCCTGGAAGAGAGCGGCAAAATCATCATCATCATGACCCGCTGGGCCAGTGACGATCTTGCCGGCAGAGCGCTGCAGCACTATCGGGAGCAGGGGGCCAAGGTCCGGCACATCTCAATGAAGGCCCTGCAGGATGACGGCAGCATGCTTTGCGAGGAGATCCTCTCCCGTTCCTCATACGAGGCTAAAAAGAGGGCCATGGGCGCAGACATCGCCAGCGCCAACTACCAGCAAGAGCCGATCGACATCCGCGGCCGGCTGTACACCAAATTCAAAACCTATGAGCGCATTCCGGCGGACGAGAACGGCAATCCGCTGTTTACAGCTATCCGCAACTACACCGACACCGCCGACACCGGCGACGATTACCTCTGCAGCATCGACTACGGCGTTTATAACGGTGAGGCCTATATCTTGAGCGTTCTGTACACCAAGGCGCCAATGGAAGAAACCGAGCCGGCCACTGCCAAGATGCTGCACGATGACCAAGTTAACATCGCGGACATCGAATCCAACAGCGGCGGCCGGGGCTTCGGCCGGGCCGTAGAGCGGGAATTGCGGACGCGGTATCGCAGCAACCGGACGCAGATCAATACCTTCCACCAGTCGAAAAACAAGAAAGCCCGGATCCTATCCAACAGCACATGGGTAATGGATCATATCTATTTCCCGGTCAACTGGCGCGATCGCTGGACAGAGTACTACGAGGCCATGGTCAAGTACCAGAAGGAAGGAAAGAACAAAAACGACGACGCGCCGGACGCCACCACGGGCATTGCTGAGAAGATCGGCCAGGGATCGGCGTTCAGTTTTGATTAAAGGAGGCAGCTATGAAAACGGTTAATATCCTGGGGACCGACTACGCCATTGTAGAGCAGACCGCCGAGGATAACCCCAAGCTCGACGACGCGAACGGCCTGTGCGAAATATACAGCAAGGAAATCATCCTGGATAGCGAGATGATTAAACCATGTAAAATGCTGGTCAAGCAGCCCGAACTGTATAAAGCCAAAATTCTGCGGCATGAAATCGTGCATGCCTTTTTCTTTGAAAGCGGGTTGATCGGCTATTGCGAAAACGAAACACTGGTAGACTTTCTGGCCGCTCAGATTCCCAAGATGGCTAAAGTCATGCAGGATACCGGCTGCCTATGATGGAGGTGATTTCATTTGCTATGGACGGATAACACCGGGCCGCTTCTCCAGATCATCCAGCGCGGTGCCGCCAGCAGGATCTCCGATCTGAAGTTTATCGAGCTGGAACTGGTTAAATTCTTGCAATCCCCGGTATACAGCCAGATGATCGCCGGCGAGAAATATTACCGGGGCGAGCATGACATCCTGCGCCGCAAGCGCATGGTCATCGGCGAAAAAGGCGAGCTGGAAGAGGTCAAAAACCTGCCGAATAACAAGGTCGTCGACAACCAATACGCCAAACTGGTGGATCAGAAGGTCAACTACCTTATGGCCAAGCCTGTGACGTTCGAAACCGAGGGCGACCAATACGGCGAGCTGCTGCAGACCATTTTCAACAAGCGATTCATGCGGACGCTCCGCAACCTCGGTGAAGACGCCTTGAACGGCGGCCTCGCCTGGCTGCATCCTTATTACAACGACCGGGGCGAGCTGGTGTTCCAGCGATTTCCGGCCTATGAGATACTGCCGTTCTGGGCCGATGCCGACCATACCATCCTGGATTGCGCCGTCCGGGTATACCAGGTGGAAGCCTACGAAGGCACGACCGAGGTCACCCTCACCAAAGTCGAAATCTACGATAAGCAGGGCATTCACCGCTTTGAGATCAAGGGCACCAGCCTGGTGCCGGATCCGGATCATCCGTCCGGAACACATATGCTTATCGAAGACGCCGACGGTAATGTTCAAGGCTACAACTGGGAGCGCATTCCGCTGATTGCCTTCAAGTTCAACAATAAGGAGATCCCGCTGATCAGGCGGGTAAAATCTCTCCAGGACGGCATCAACGACCTTTTAAGCGACTTCAAAAACAACATGCAGGAGGACGCCCGCAACACCATTTTGGTGCTCAAAAACTACGACGGCACCAACCTGGGCGAATTCCGCAGGAATCTGGCCCAGTACGGCGTGGTCAAGGTGCGCTATGACGGTGAGGCCAAAGGCGGAGTCGAAACCCTCGAAATCACGGTCAACGCCGAAAATTATAAGGTCATCCTGGAATTATTGAAAAAAGCCATCATTGAAAACGGCCGCGGCTACGACGCCAAGGACGAGCGTATGGGCGGCAATCCCAACCAGATGAACATCCAGTCCATGTATTCGGACATCGATCTGGACGCCAACGGCATGGAAACCGAATTTCAGGCCGCCTTCGAAGAACTTTTATGGTTCGTCAATACGCACCTGACCAATGCTGGACAAGGCGATTACGGCGGCCAGACGGTCAACGTCATCTTTAACCGCGACATCTTGATCAACGAATCCGAAAGCATCGAGAACTGTAGCAAATCGATCGGCGTCATCTCCAAGGAAACCATCGTCGGTCAACATCCCTGGACGACCAATGTAAAGATGGAGCTGCAGCGCATTGCTGACGAAAAAGCGCAGGAGCAGGCCGAGATGGACGAATACCGGGAGGCGTTCGGCAAGGCCGGCGGTGGCGGTAATGAAGAGTAGGGACTACTGGCGCCGGCGCTTTGAACAGCTCGAAGAGGCACAGCTTAAAAAAGGCCTGGCCTATTACGACGACCTGGAACGCGAGTACAAACGGGCGGCCGCCGCCATCGAGCAGCAGATTTCCGCCTGGTATAGCCGGTTCGCCGCCAACAACCAGGTCAGCTTCGCCGAGGCCAAGCAGCTGTTGAATAGCAAGGAATTGGCCGAATTGCGCTGGTCGGTCGAGGAGTACATCAAGTACGGCAAGGAGAACGCCGTCAACGGCCAGTGGCTGAAGCAGCTGGAGAACGCCTCCGCCCGGGTGCACATTTCCCGCCTGGAGGCGCTACAGCTACAAATTCAGCAGCAGGTTGAGGTTCTTTATGGCAATCAGCTCGACGGCCTGGACAGGACCATGCGCGGGATCTATGCGGAAGGCTACTACCGCACGGCTTATGAGATCCAGCGCGGCATCAACATCGGCTGGGATCTGCAGCGCATTAACGACAAGCAGATCGCCGCCGTGCTGGCCAAGCCCTGGGCGGCGGACGGCAAGACCTTTTCCGAGCGGATATGGGGCAATAAAGACCAACTGGTCAGCACGCTGCATACCGAGCTGACCCAGGTCATTATCCGCGGCGATCCGCCGGACACGATGATCAGGACCCTGGCGAAAAAAATGAATACCGCGCAGAACAATGCCGGCCGGCTGGTAATGACCGAAGCGGCGTTTTTCGCGTCGGCCGCGCAGCGGGACTGCTTCAGCGAGCTGGATGTGGAGCGCTATGAGATCGTGGCCACCTTGGACAGCCATACTTCAGCGATCTGCCAAAGCTTGGACGGTAAAGTCTTCGAAATGAAAGATTATCGGCCGGGCGTGACTGCTCCGCCCTTTCATTGCTGGTGCCGGACGGTTACGGTACCGTTTTTCGAGGGTAATGCCGGATCCAGGGCGGCCCGAAATGCCAAAGGAAAGACCTATTACGTGCCGGACAGCATGAAGTATCCGGAGTGGAAGAAAACCTTTGTCGCCGGCGGCGCAAAAGACGGCTTGCAAGCAGTCGGCAAATCTGCTACATTGAAGGTAGAATTCACGCCAGCGAAAACCGTTAAAGAGGCTGGCCAGTATGCCATCGAGACATTGGGTATTCCGCATGCCGACTATACCGGTTTGCATATTGAAGTGGCCAATGCCTGGAACGCGGGGCTGGCGGACAATTTTAACCGATTCCCTGAGCTTAACGAGCAATTCGGGTTTGTCGGCGAGTCCCACGCCCGCAATGCTGCTTTAAAGCCGGTTTTGCGGCAACATTACCTGGATGATTATAAGCGGCTTAATCCGCATGTTCCTGAAAAAATCCTGGAAGTACATGCAGATGATGCCGTCAACGACGCCATGTATCGATTACGTGTTCCCTCCAACGCCTATGCATCTAGCTGGGCGCCGCGTAAAGAGCCGTTCCGGCAATTCGCCGGAATTACGTTCAATTCGGTGCAGGGCAAGGATTTAGGCAAACTGCTAAACAGCCTCAAGGCCGATGTGGCGAATAAATTCCATCCGGTAGGCTGTGACACCGTCAAATCCATCCTGGACCATGAGATCGGTCATCAGTTGGATACGATGCTCAACCTGTCCGGGAATGACGCCATCCGAAAACTGTTCGACGCGAGAACGCGGGAACAGATCACCGAAGAACTGTCTCGCTACGCCTGGGACAATAAAAATCCCAACCAATATAGCGAGTTTATTGCTGAAGCCTGGGCGGAATACAGCAACAACCCGCAGCCGCGGACGATGGCCAAGGCGATCGGCGAAGAGATTGAAAGGAGGTATGCCGATTGGAAAAAACAGAATTCATAAAAAAGGCCAAGGAGCTCGGATTTTCGGATGAAATGATCAACCGGATCATCCAGCGCCACGACAAAGCCGCCAAGGACGGCATAACGCTCCCCTACGAAAGCGAACTGATCGAACTGCCGATCAACGACTAAAGCACCTACGCGAAACAGTGTAGGTGCTTTTCTACGCCCAAAAATCAAAGGAGGACGCCACCATGACCAAAGAGCAACTGCTGGCCCTGGGCCTGGATGAAGCCGCTGCTACCAAAGTCGCCGCCGCCAGCGCCGAAGAACTCAAGGGCTATGTGCCCCAATCCGACCACGCCAAGGAGGTGGAAGCCAAGAAACAGCTGGAAACTGACCTCAAAACCCGCGACAAGCAGCTGGAGGAACTGAAGAAAGTCGACGCCGCCGGCCTGCAACAGAAGATCGAGGAACTGCAGACCGCCAACAAAACCACCAAAACCGAGTACGAGGCCAAAATCAGGCAGATGCAGATCGACAGCGCTGTTACCGCCGCTCTGACCGGCGCCAAGGCCAAAAACCTGAAGGCAGTCCGCGCTCTGCTCGATCTGGAGAAAGCCGAACTGGACGGCGAGACGGTGAAGGGACTGGCGGACCAGGTCAAAAAGCTGCAGGAAGCCGAAGATACCAAATTCCTGTTCGAAACTCCCGGGCAAGCGAAAATGAAAGGCGTCAAGCCGGCGGAAGGCGGCGACAAGAATTACCCGGCCGACAAGAAGCCCAGTGAAATGACCTATACCGAACTGTGCGCCTATCTGGAAGCCAATCCCGGCGCGGAAATCTAATAAATAGAAAGAAGGAGTATGACGAATGGCCAAATTCAATTCCAAGACCTTTAACCCCGAGGTATTCGGCAAATACGTCATCCGGATCCCCCAGACCAAGAAAAATGAATTAATCAAGTCCCGGGCGCTGAAAGCCAACAGCGAGATCCGCAACGCCTTCAGCAACCAGACCGGCACCGCCTACGCCACGTTGCCGATGTACGGCCTCCTGGACGGCGATCCGCTCAACTATGACGGCGTTACCGACATCACCGCCACCAGCACGACCACCTTCGAGCGCAGCGTCGTTGTCATCGGCCGGGCCAAGGCCTGGACGGAGGGCGATTTCGCCGAGGATATCACCGGCGGCGCCGGCTTCATGGATAATGTGGCCGTGCAGGTAGCCGAATACTGGGACCAGGTGGACCAGGCAACGCTCCTAAGCATCCTCAAGGGCATCTTCAGCATGACCGGCGCCAACAATCTGAAGTTCGTCAACGGTCATACCTACGATATCACGGCCAGCGAAGGCGAAGCCGCTTTCGTCGGTCCCGCCACGCTCAACAGCGCCATCCAGCAGGCCAGCGGCGACAACAAATCTAAATTCAAGATCGGCATCATGCACTCGGTGCTGGCCACGAACCTGGAAAACCTGAAGCTCCTGGCTTACATGAAGCAGACCGATGCCAACGGCATTGAGCGCGAGTTGGGCCTGGCCACCTGGAACGGCCGGATCGTGCTGATCGACGACTCCATGCCGGTCGAGGAAGTGCCGGCCAGCGGTACCGAAGGCCAACCCGGGTATGTCCCGGCCTATACCAAATACACCACCTATGTCCTCGGCGAGGGCGCGTTCGACTATGAAAACATCGGCGCCGAGGTGCCCTATGAAATGAGCCGCGACCCCAAAACCAACGGCGGCCAGGACACCCTGTACAGCCGGCAGCGCAAATGCTTCGCTCCCTACGGCATCAGCTATACCAAAACCAGCCAGGCCACGCTGTCGCCGACCGCCGCCGAGCTCGAAAACGGCGCCAACTGGACGCTGGTCCATGACGGCGGCCAGGGCGCGGCCCGCAAGTACATCGATCACAAGGCTATCCCAATTGCCCGCATCGTCTCCAAGGGGTAATGGCCATGCTGGACGATGTGAAAGCCCGGCTGGCTTCGCTCGGCTATACAGCAACGGCTGCTGATGACTGGCTGCTCAATTTCTGTATTGAAAAGGTGGAGGGCCATATCAAAAATAGCTGCAACGTGGCCGCGGTACCGGAAGGGCTGCGGCTTGTTGCTGTCGATATGGCCTGCGGCGAGTTTTTGTTTGGCAAGAAGCAGAGCGATCAGAGCGTGGGCATTGAGTTTGAGGCGGTGGTCAAGCAAATCACCGAAGGCGATACAACCATTGTCTTTGACTCCAAAAACAGCGCAGAGGCCAAATACGACGCGCTGATCGCCTATCTCCAGCATGGTGAGACCGATTTTGCCGCATTCCGATGCGTCAAATGGTGAGCGCGGGGGAGAGGTGGAAATCATGAACGCCATTGAATCGGCCAGGCAGGCCGCCAGGAAAGCGCAGGAGAAGCTTTATGACGGCTTATGCAGCGTAACGGAGTTTCAGAAGGTCAAGGATCCGGAAACCAAACTTACATCCACCAAGCCGGTTGAAGTGTTGGCCGATCAGCCCTGCCGACTGTCGTATTCGGCCTTGCCGGCGGCGGACCAGTCGAATACGGTGACCGACATCGCACAAAGCATTAAACTGTTTATCGCTCCGGAAGTCGTTATAAGCGCCGGCAGTAAAATCACGGTGACGCAGGCCGGCCGGACCGAGAATTACGCGCGCTCCGGCCAGCCGGCGATCTATGCCACTCACCAGGAAATCAATCTGGAGCTGTACGAGGATAAGGCGTAATGGCGAAGTCGGATTTTTCCCAGATGAAAGAATTCACCCAAAAGCTGCAGCGCTTGGCGACCGGAGCGGAACAGGAGAAGTTTTACCAGGAATGCGCCCGGGAACTGGCGGCCAGATTTCTCGCCAAGGTCATTAAGCGGACGCCGGTCGGGGTCGGAACCTTTGAGGCTAAAACCGATAAAAAGGGGAAGACGAGATTTCAGCGCGTTTCCGCCGGCGGCACTTTGCGCCGGGGCTGGACAGCCCGGACGGAAGCCGAGGCCCTGTCTAGCGGCGGCAAAAACCCGGCGGCGTATGCGCAGACCATGCTGGTCCAAAAAACCGGCAAAACCTACGAAATCACCATTATTAATCCGGTATCATACGCCAGTTATGTGGAATACGGCCACCGGCAGACGCCGGGGCGGTATGTGCCGGCTATCGGTAAAAAGCTGAAGGCGGGATGGGTGAAAGGTCATTTTATGATGACCATTTCGGCCGATGAGCTCCAGAGTGAAGCTCCTGGAATACTGGAAAAGCGGTTCGCGGACTTTTTGAAGGAGGTCCTGAAAGGCAAATGATCAACGAAGTTACAGCCGCCATTTCGCAAAAACTCGAAGAGGCGTTTGGCTCCGGCCATGAATTTTATATGGAAAAACTGGAGCAGGGCTTTCAGGCGCCTTGTTTTTTTATTTGCCTGCTGAACGGTCGGCAAGAGCAGGTCCGCGGCAACCGCTACTTCCGGGAGCATAGCTTTGACATTCACTATTTCCCGCAGTCGGCGGCGAGCCCTGTGCAGGAACTTCAGGCCGTGGCGGTCAGGCTTATGATGGACCTGGAGTATGTCAATCTGGATTCGGGGCCGATCCGGGGCACCAAAATGAATTATGAAATGCAGGAAGAAGTCTTGCATTTTTTCATCCACTACGATTTCTTTGTCCGAAAGGTGCCGGAGGAAGTTCCGCTGATGATGGAGCTCCACCAATCGCAAAAAGTAAAGGAGGGATAGCAAGGTGGCGGATAAAGCGAAAAATGCGCCGGCCGCGGAAGCGAACCTGCCGGCGACCTATACCCGCGAGCAGGTGCTGCAGTCGGTAAAATACCGGCCTTATCGCGATATTGCCGGTATCGTCCTGAAAGAGGGGCAGTCCTACACTGCGGCAGAGATCCAGCAGAAAATTGACGATTTTCTCCAAAAGCCGATCACGGAAAAAATCAATGGAAAGGGGTAATGACCGATGGCCTTAGGCGGAGGCGGATGGCTATTTCAAAACAAAAAGCTCCCCGGCGCTTACATTAATTTTGTCAGCAAGGTTCGTCCTACCACGGATTTTGCCGACCGGGGCTACGGCGCCATGGCCCTGGAACTGGACTGGGGTCCGGAGGGGGAGGTTTTTAAAGTCGAAGTCGACGACTTCCAGAAATCCTCTACCAAATATTTTGGCTATGACTATACCAGTGACAAAATAACCGGTCTGCGGGACTTGTTCAAAAACCTGAAAACCGGTTATTTCTATCGTCTGAACAATGGGGCCATAAAAGCGGCCTGCGCGCTGGCTACGGCCAAGTATGGCGGGGTCCGGGGCAACGACCTGACCATTGCCATCCAGGCGAATATTGATGACGAGGATCTGTACGACGTCATTACCTATCTGACGACGGACGGCGCGAAAACCGCCGTGGATAAGCAGACCGTCGCCAGTAAGGCGGCTCTGACGAATAACGATTATGTGACCTGGAAGGAGGATATGACGCTGGCGGCCACGGCGGGGACGCCGCTGACCGGAGGTTCTAACGGTGAGACGATCTCCGGGCTTCAATACCAGGAATTCCTGGATAAGATTGAGCCGTATTATTTTAATACGCTCGGCTGCCTGTCCACGGAAGCGACGGTTCAGGATCTCTACATCCAGTTCACCAAGCGCATGCGCGACGATGTGGGCGCCAAATTCCAGACCGTGGTCTATGGGAAGGAAAACGTGGACTATGAAGGCGTCATTTCCATTCAGAACAAAGTCACGGACGCGGGGGCGTCTTTGGCCAGCCTGGTCTATTGGCTGACCGGCGCGGAGGCGGCCTGCGCGGTCAATGCTTCCTGCACGAATAAAACCTACGAAGGCGATTTTACCGTCGACACCAACTACAAGCAGTCGGAGCTGGAGAGAGCGATTACGGCCGGCATGCTGATTTTCCACCGGGTAGCCGACGCCGTGGACGGCGATATTACGGGCGACGTCAATATCCTGCGGGATATCAACACTTTCACGTCCTTCAGCAAGCAGAAAAATGAGGATTTCTCCAGCAACCAGGTGATTCGGGTGCTGGATCAGATCGCCATCGATGTGGCCAGGCTTTTCAACTTAACTTACCTCGGGAAAGAACCCAACGACGCCGACGGCCGCATCGCCTTCTGGGGAGACCTGGTCGCCTACCACAAGGAAATGCAAAGGGTTAGGGCTATTCAGAACTTCGTGCCGGATGACGTGCCGATCCCGACCCAAGGCGAATCGAAAGAGGCCGTGCTGAGCGAATACCAGGTGCAGCCGACCATGTGCATGGAAAAATTATATATGACCGTCGTGGTCGCGTAAGGAGGGGTGAAACATGGGCGACGCTATCCGGACGATGCATGCCAAGGATGTCATTGCCGCCAAACTGGCCAGCTGCTATATTACGATCGACGGCAACCGCTATCTTTTGATGCAGGCCAAAAGCCTGGAAGCCAAAATCGAAAAGGATAAGCAGGAAGTCCCGATCCTGGGCCGGACCGGCAAGGGTCATAAAACGGTCAGCTGGAATGGAACGGGCAGTATGACGATTTACGCCAATACCTCGCTGTTTACGAAGCTGCTGAAAACGTACAAAGATACCGGTCAGGATTTTTATTTCGATATCCAAATTACCAATGAAGATACTACTTCTGCGGCCGGCCGGCAGACCATTATCCTCAAAGACTGCAACCTAGACAGCGGCATCATTGCTGCATTCGATGCCGACGGGGACTGGCTTGAGCAGGATGTCGATTTTACGTTTGAAGATTTCGAGATGCCGGAAGAATTTAATCAGTTGGACGGCATGCGATAACCATTAAGGAGGATCCGATATATGGAGAACAATCTTTTGGCCTTCTTGGCCGAAAACGCGATCAAGACGGAAAACATCAAGTATGTGGCGTCCAAACGGTTCGTCGGAGCCGATAGGGAGCCGCTGGAATGGGAAATCCGCGTGCTTACCAGCGAAGAGGATGAGGCGATCAAGAAAACCTGCAAAAAGAAGGTTTTCACGCCTGGTACGCGGGACGCCAAAATCGAACTGGACAGCGAAAAATATGCTGAAGAAATGATCTGCGCCTGCGTTGTATATCCGAATCTGCACGATGCCGCTCTGCAGGACTCCTACGGCGCAGTGGGCGCCGGACAACTGGTCCGGAAAATGCTGACGCCCGGGGAGTATACGGACCTGTATCTCATGGTATCGCAGGCCAACGGCTTTGAAGTCGGCATGGACGACAAGAAGATCAAACAAGCAAAAAACTAATCAGAGGAGGCGATATATACGCGAATGTAGCGTATTATTGCCTCCTCAGATTTCACAAGTTTCCTCATGAAGTGCTTGAGCTCCCGGAAAATGAACGGGCGTTCGTTTTTGCCGCCGTATCGCTGAAAATCGAGGCAGACAAGAAAGAGGCGGAAAAGGCAAAACGAGCGTCCAAAGCGCGCAAGCGCCGCTGACCTGTGGTATAATTTGGGTAAATATATCATGGATCGGGGGCGTAATGGGTATGAAATTTGAAGTGATTGCTGGAATTGACAAACAGTTTAAGCTAAAATCAAATAAAAAAGATGGTGTTTTTCTTGAGCGTTCGACAGGTTTTTTGCAGACTCAGAAAGTAATGCTGACTGAGAACATCGCTTCCTTTGAGCAATTAACAGAAGAAAATAAAAGTAGCATTTTAAAGAAGGCAGGCTGGGGTACTATTGGTGGCTTAGTGTTTGGTCCTGTGGGCATCGCTGCTGGATTATGGCTTACTGGAAAGAGTAAAGAAATAAGTGTTGCCTGTGAATTAAAAACCGGGGAAAAATTTGTTGCGAATATCGACAATGAGACATATAAAACGTTGTTAGCTTTATCCTATTGTTAGTATTTATTGACTGCATCGCTTATTATCCGGTAAAAATCGCTCTATAGAAGGGCGGTTTTTTATTTCTATTTGGACGTGGGAGGCGAACTTATGGCAACCATACAAAATTCAATCGCTATAACCGATGGGGTGACGGCTCCGCTTCAGCGCATGGCCAAAGCAGCGGAAGTGACTACCGGTCGATTTGAAGCTGCTTCAGCGGCTGCCAACAAAATTGAAACATCAGTTTCCGGATCGACAAGTCAGAAGGTTGAAGCGGTCGCCTCCGCCGCTCGATCGCTGGAACCGGCTTTCGGCGCCGCATCCGTTGCCGCCGAATCAACGGCCGGCAGCGTTGGCATGATCGGCACCGCATCTGCAGCCGCCCGGGCGGGCATAGTAAGCCTGGGCGTAACGATAGCAACCGTGTATGGCGGTTTCTTGGCGCTTATGGGGCTAATCATGGCAGCCTTTCACTCAATCAGCGGCTCTTTCCGGTTATCGGACGAGCTATCCCAAACGACAGCCCGATTAAACCTGATGAACGACGGCCTGCAGACGACGGCGCAGCTGCAGGCCATGATTTTTGCGTCAGCCCAGCGGTCGCGCAGCGAGTATCAGGCGACGGCTGATTTTGTGGCTAAAATCGGCATGATGGCCGGAAAAATATTTACTTCCAACTCCGAGCTCATCGGCGTGGCGGAAACGATCAACAAGATATTCAAAATATCCGGAACGAACGCGCAAGAGCAGGCGTCGGCCACGCTGCAACTGACGCAAGCGCTGGCGTCAGGAGTGCTCCGCGGCGAAGAATTGAACGCCGTGTTTGAAGCGGCACCGATGATGATCCGGAAAATTGCCGATTATCTTGGCGTAGATATTGGTAAAATCCGGGAAATGGCCCAGGAAGGCCAATTGACAGCCGGCATTGTCAAAAACGCCATGATTGCGGCCGCCGGCGAGATCAATCAAACGTTCGAGACCATCCCCAAGACCTGGGGCGACATTTGGACCAGTTTTCAAAATACAGCCGTCAGGGGGCTGCAGCCGCTGTTCGAAGAGATCAGCTTGCTGGCCAATAACTCCGGGGTACAAACCTTTGTCAATCGAATTGCGACAGGAATCGCCTATACCGGCGCCATCCTTGTGGGCGCTATCCATATGATTGAACGGCTGGCTTCGGTTGTAAGCAACGTGCTCGGGTACGCCTTCGGCTGGGCCTCAGCCATCGCAACCATCGCCTTTCAGGGAATCACCGCAGCTGTGCCGGTCGTGATTGGAGCAATTTTGGGGCTCGCTGCGGCATGGGCGATACTAAATTATCAGGTTTTCGCGAATGCGGCGTTAGAGGCTATTGCGGCAGCACGACATGCGATTACGACAGCCTGGATGTGGCTGCAAACGGCTGCTGTTTGGGCTTCGTCATCGGCAAAAGCCGCCTGGGCGGCTATCACAATGGGGGTCGTCAGCGCCCAGATGTTTTTGGCTTTTGCGATTGCGCTTGTTACAGGAAATCTATATATCATCGCTGCAGTTATTGTAGGCGTCATGGTGGCTGCCCTGGCCGTCTGGGGGTTGGCATCTATAAACCTGCGGGATGCTTTCGCGGGGGCTATGGACTTTATGATTGACGCTTGCGAAACGGGCGTTAATATGATGGCCCGGATGATCAATGGCTTAGTTGATATCATTAACAAGGCCGCGACCGGGCTGAATGCTTTATTCGGCACGAACATAGGATCAGTGGATCATGTCGGCACGGTTGATTTTCAGGGGGCAAAAAAATGGTCCGGATATCTTCGCGAAGGCACCTTCATGGATCATTTGACCGGTGAGATCAAAGGGCTGTTTCAGTTGCCGGAAATGCCGGGCGCGAATGACTATGTTCCAGAAATCGCTAGTGCCGGCGCCGCTACGGCCGACAACACCAAAAAAATAAAGGACGCCATGGAAATTACCGACGAGGATATCAAATATATGCGGGACATTGCCGAACAGGAAGTCATTAACCGGTACACCACGGCAGAGGTCAAAATCGAAATGGGCGGCATCCACAACAGCGTCAGCAGCGATATGGACCTTGATGGAGTGGTTCGGTATATTAACGATAACCTGTTTGAGGCCATGGTTTCCGGAGCAGAGGCGGTGCATCCTTAATGGCGTATTACTTTTTTCTCAATGATATGATGCTTCCGGTTCCCCCGGAAAAGATGACACTGAAAATCAACAATAAAAATAAAACGATCAACCTGATCAACGAGGGTGAAGCCAATATCATTAAAACGCCAGGCCTTACGGAGATCAGCTTTGACGCCAGGCTGCCGAATGCCAGTTATCCCTTTGCAAATTACGATGCATCATTTTCCGATTCGCTGGGATCCAGCCTGGTCGGTAATAGTTTCAGCTTTAAAAAAGCCGATTATTTTATATCGTCCTTCCGGGAAATGAAAACGGGGCAACTCCCCTTTCGGCTCATCATTGCCCGCATGTCGCCGCAGTTTCAGATGCTCAGCGATACCAATCTGTTAGTCACCTTAGAGGAATACAACAACAATGAAGACGCGAAAAACGGTTTTGATGTGGTTGTGCCTTTACGGTTCAAGCAGTATCGCCCTTTTGGCACGAAGGAACTGGTGAAAACGACGAACGCAAGCGGTGAGGAAGTCTATACCGTAAAGGAAAACCGACTGGCTACCAAAGAAGTCCCCGCGGCCTATCAGATCCGGAATGAACAGTCCATCTGGGAAGCCTGTAAACGGGTATCGGGCGGCAGCTTGAACTGGCGGACGGTCGCCGGGCTGAATGGCTTGTCGAATCCGATCGGCGGCATGGTAAAAGGAACGGTGTTGCACCTTGGCTGACGTGAGGCTGGTTATTGAAAACAGCAATCAGAAAATGCTGGAGCCGGCCGTGCTGGATGGCGTTACCTGGGAGACTACCCGGAAAGGAGCTCCGGGGAAGCTCACCTTTCAGGTCGTGAAAGATGACCTGCTGGATTTCCAGGAGGGCAATCCGGTGCGCATGTGGCACGGTGAAAATGCCGTGTTCAAAGGGTTTGTGTTTACCAAAAAGCGCAATAAGGACGATGTTATTACGGTTACGGCCTATGACCAGCTGCGGTATCTTAAAAATAAGGATATTTATTGTTATACAAACCTGAAAGCCAGTGACGTCGTTACCAACCTGGCGGCCGACTTTCAACTGCAGGTGGGAGAAGTCGAGGATACCGGTTATGTCATTCCCAAATACCGGGGAAGTAATGAAACGCTTTTTGACATCATTCAAAGCGCCCTGGATCATACGCTGCAAAATAAGAAAAAAATGTATGTACTATATGATGACTTTGGCAAGTTGATGCTTAAGGACATTGACAACTTGCATGTTGAAATTTTATTGGACGCGGAGACGGCCGAGGATTTTGACTATGAGTCGAGCATCGATAAAGAAACGTACAATAAAATAAAGCTCTATTATGATAACAAGGATGAGGGGAAACGCGACGTCTATATCTCTCAGGATAGCTCTACACAGGCAGCCTGGGGCATATTGCAGCTATGTGAATCCATTAATCTGAAAAAAGCCTTGAATCCGGTACACAAGGCGGACACACTTTTAAGCTTATACAATCGGGTACGACGGTCCTTGTCCATTACTAATGCTGTCGGAGATAACCGGGTGCGCGCCGGATCCGGCGTCATGGTCAACTTAAATCTAGGGGATATAAGCATGGACGGAAAATGGATGCTGGTCGAAACGGCCAAGCACCGGTACTCGAATAACATACACACCATGGATTTAACCTTGCGGGGAGGATTGATCGGGTGAGTGCGGGGCTGCTGCAAACCTTACAGGCGCTCATGGACCAGACCATGCAAGCCGGCAAGCTGTCCGACTATATCCTGGGTGTGGTCGAAATGGAATCGCCGCTTGCGATCCGGATCGAGCAGAAGGAAACCATCACCGAGGAATTTTTGATCCTCACCGATGCCGTGCGGGATTTTGACGTAGATATCGAGGTCCTGCATACGACGGAAGATCGGGCCGGCGGCGGGGGCGATGCCGCTTTTGCCAGCCACAACCATGAGTACTCCGGCCGGAAGAAAATCCGGATATATAACGCGCTGCACGAAGGCGAGCAGGTTATCCTGATCCGGCAGGCGGGGGGCCAGGAGTACGTGGTGCTCAGCCGTGTCTTCAACCATACGAACTTGACCGGGCAATGGGGGTGATACGATGGCATTGCTTCCGGAAGCGGCCAACACAAGCACGACACTGGCAATAGGGGTCCAGCCGAATAAATCCTATAAAATGCTGATCGATGATGAAAAGGTGCAAGGGACGGTTGATGATCTGGATGCGGTTGAGCAGGCCTGCTACAAGATCCTCAATACGGAGCGGTACCAATATGTGATTTACAGCTGGAATTACGGCATCGAGCTGCAAGACCTGTTTGGCAAGCCGATCCCTTATGTTTTTTCGGATCTGCCGCGGCGGATCCGGGAGGCGCTGGCCCAGGATGACCGCGTTAAGGATGTCACGGATTTTGACCTCAGCCATAACAGGGGGGACGTACTGGCCAAGTTTAAAGTCGTTACCTCCAACGGCGTGATCGAAATGCAGAAAGGGGTGAGGATCCTGTAATGTACGAAAATCAGACGGAACAGGTCATTTTCGACCGGATGATGAAATCGGTCCCGGCAAGCCTGGATAAGCGGGAAGGCTCCATCATCTATGATGGCTGTATGCCGACAGCGATCGAGGTCATGCTGCTGTATGTCATGTGCGACTATTACTTGCAAAACACCTTTGGCGACACAGCCGAGCGGCAATACCTCGTCGAGCGGGCCAAGGAACGCGGCCTATCGCCGGAGCCGGCCACGCCGGCCAAGGTCAAAGGGGTATTTACGCCGGCAATACTCGATGTTCCAATCGGCACTCGTTTTTCCTATGATGACGTCAACTACGCGGTTACTGAGAAAATTAGTAGCGGCGTATATTTTTTGGTCTGCGAGGCAGCCGGCGCCGGAGGGAACAAGCCGGCGGGAACCATGGTGCCGATTGACTACGTGCCCGGGCTGCAGACGGCCATGCTGGCGGAAGTCACGGTCCCGGGCGAAGCCGAGGAAGAAACGGAGGTATTCCGGCAGCGGTATCTAGCCAGCTTCAATTCCCAGGCCTATGGCGGCAATATTGCGGATTACCGCGAGAAAGTCAACAAAATTCAGGGAGTTGGCGGCGTAAAGGTCTACCCGGTATGGCAAGGGGGCGGTACTGTCCGGCTTTCTTTTATGACTTCCGAACACAAAGTACCTACGGCTGAATTTGTGGATGAAGTACAGACTCTGGTGGATCCGGTCACCAATCACGGCGAAGGCCTGGGCATCGCTCCCATCGGCCATACCGTCACTGTCGAAGGTGTGACCGATTCGCAGGTGAACATCGGGCTGCATTTATCCTTCGTCGCCGGAACTTACGACGACTATAAGGCCGACATTGAAGCGACCATCGACGATTATTTTGCCGAGCTCAATAAGGACTGGCAATCGACGCAGGTTGCCGAAATTGATCGGTACAGCAATACCGGTCTGGTGGTGCGAATATCCCAGATCGAGAGCCGGCTATTGAATGTCGAGGGAATCGAAGACATTCAGCACACCACGCTGAACGGGGTCGAGGAAAACCTGACCCTAGGCGTCGATGAGCTGGCCGTGCGGGGTGAGGTCGCCAATGGATAAGTTAGTGCGTGACGTCCATGTAGAGAGGTATTACCCGGCCGTCCTGGCGCCGGCAAAGGAATTTAAGGCGATTGCCAATGCTGTGAACCCCGAACTGAATGTACTTTGGCAGCGAGCGTGGCAACTGTTTTGCAACACCTTTGTCTATTACCTTGACGAAACCGGGGCGGCGCGCTGGGAGAGCATGCTGAAGCTCAAACCAAAGGTCTCCGACGATTTAGCGGCGCGACAACGCCGCATCCTGGCCAAAATCAACGCGCAGCTGCCGTATACCCACCGGCAGCTACAGGCCATGCTGGATGCAACCTACGGGGCCGGGAAGACAAAGGTATCCATCGATTACGGCGACTATGCGCTCTGGCTGGATGCGCTGGGCAGCGTTCTAACGCGGACGCCGGAGATGCGAACTTTTTGTCGGGCCATCGTGCCAGCCAATATGAGCATTGGAATATCCAACACCCAGACGCTCAGGCTGACACTGCGCGGCGGCGGCTATATCCGCGTGGGTAAACGGGTGGAATTGCGGCCAAGCATAACGTTTGGCCCAGCAGAAATACCGCTGAACATGGCGTCAACCGGGGCTATTCGTAAAGTGGCCCATATCGTAATAAGGAGTGGATGAAATGGCGGAGTATCCTGCAATCGTACTTACCAATGCGGGTCTGGACATGATTGCGGAGTCACAGACAGGCCGCAGCCTCATTTTCACCAAACTAAAAATCGGTGACGGGATGTTGGGGACCGGCGAGAGCATATCGACGCTAACGGCTCTGAAAAGCCCGAAACTGGATATTCCGATCCAGGGATTGGTCAACCAGGGCAATGGCCAGGTGCGGCTGCGGTACTTGGTCGACAACAGCGGCGTGCCAGTCAATCAGGGCTTTTTCGCCCGCGAGGTCGGTATATATGCAAAATTGGATGAATCCGGGACGGAAAGACTTTACGCCTACGCGAACGGCGGCAATAAGGTGGACTGGGTACCCGATCTCAACACGCCGATGGATGCACAGATTTTTGATGTTTTTGTATTAATCGGCAACGCATCGAATGTGTCGATCGTCATCGACGGCAGCGCGACCTACGCGACTATCCTGGATCTCACCGAGCATAACGACGACCCCAACGCACATGGAAGCCGATTCCTGAAACTCACTGGCGGCACCATGACCGGCCCGCTGGTGCTGGCCGCTGATCCGAGCGCCAACATGCAGGCGGCCACAAAAAAATACGCCGATGAAAACGGCGGCATCAACCTTTGGCGGGCCAGCCGAGCTTACGCCGTGGGCGATGTAGTATATAGCAAAAATGCGACCAGCTATAAATACATGCAATGCACTGTAGCCGGAACGACGGCCGCCACGGAGCCGACCTGGCCCGCAGTAGGGCAGACCGTGACTGATGGCACGATAACCTGGGTCGTGCGTGACATCCGCACGGGCGAACAAATCGGCACGATCAAGCCCTGGCTGGCGAATGCCGCGCCTCCCGGCTGGCTGGCGCTCGATATCGGCGCAGAGGTCAGCCGGGACACCTATCCGCAGCTTTGGGCTTGGGTGCAAGTCAATGCCCCGCTGATCACAGAGGCTGCATGGCAAGCCCAGGCGGCGGCGCAGTCATCCGTAGGCGCATACAGCAGCGGAGACGGCAGTACGACGTTCCGGCTGCCGAGGATTGTGGACTATCTCCGGGGTGGCCTGGCGGCTGATGTAGGGACGTGGCAAGGGGACCAAAACCTATCTCATGGACACGATGTACAAAATTTAATGACAAGTACGACTGGTGGATCGTCCATCGCTTTATTGCGTAAGTGGGATTCAAACGCTCCGGTTGGACCTGTTGTATCTGATGCGCTCAAGCTTAGCGGCGGCGATGAAGCACGACCCAAAACAATCCGCTTTCTCTTTTGCGTCAAAGCCTTCGACGCGCCGGTGAATCAGGGCCTGATCGACATCACCGAGCTCGCGAATGAGATGGCGGGGAAAGTCAACCTAGCCGACTTCATCGGCGCGAATCAAAGTTTGACAGGTAACGGATGGCAGAAGCTACCGGGCGGGTTAATACTGCAATGGGGAAACTCTGTAGCGACGTGGGCTGCTTTGGGCAGTGATGCTCTGGCAACTATAACTTTTAATATCGCATTTAACACTGTTTTTGCGGCCACTACCAATCCTCGCGACGGCACGACAGTAGATACTTATGGAGTCAATATTCACGCCATAAGTAACACAGGCATGACAGTCCGATACGATGATAACCGGAGTGCCAGCGCTACACAGATGTGGATTGCGATAGGCAAGTAAGGAGGCGCAAAATGTATAAAGCCATATTTGACGATCAAGGCAACCGCCTGACGACTTACGTCGAGGGGCTACACGCCGATATCCCTGCCGAGGCGATCCCAATCACCGAGGAGGAGCAGGCGCTGTACGTCACCGGCGAGTATATCCGGGACATGGAGACAGGGCAGCCGATGCGAAAACCGATACCGCAGCCGACGCCCGAGGAGCTCCAGCAGGCATCCCTTGACGCCCTGGACGAAAAATACGCCGCGATTTTCGATGCCCTAACCCTCGCCTGGGCGATTGCAGCTATGGACGGTAACGACACCATAGCCGCCGCGAGAAAGGCAGATAAGGAAGCGGCCAAGTTGCAATACTTGGCAGAAATGGAGGCGATACTCAATGGCTAATGTGCAACCGTTAGGACTTGACCGCCCCTTTTGTCCTGTATGCGGGGCAGTCAACGACCCCAATACCAGGGCTTGCACCAATCCGGATTGTATCAGATACAAACCGCCGGCTAAATAGCATTGGGCGGTTATTTTTATGAGAGGAGCGGGAGGCATCGTGGGTGAAAGAGAGGTATGCATGGAACATAGCGGTTGTGACGCCCGGATAACTCAGTGCGAGCGAAACGACAGTGATATTTTTAAGCGGCTTCGCGAGCTGGAGATGGCAGTCTGGAAGGCCGCCGGGGCCAGCGGGGTTATTACGGCGGTGCTGGTCGTTCTGCTCGAAAAACTGGTAAAGTGAGGGGTGTAAGATGACAATACCTATCAACGAAATACAGATCGCACTTGCGGCCGCCGGGATCATCCTGGCGGCCAATGTTTTGGCCATGCTGCTGTTCGTGCTATTTGCCCGGCTACCGAACGGCCGGCTGAGGGAGGGTATTCGCAGCATCATCTACGAGCTTGATCGGGCCGCCGATAACATGGAAAATGCTCAAAAGCGTGCCGCCGCCATAACTGCCGCAATTGAGCTTATCAATTGGAAAATAAAAATACTTATCCCGCGATCTATTCTAACCTATCTTTTGGGCTGGGTGATCGATGCCGAGGTGGCGGCCATACGCCGGATGCAGGCAGCGACAAGTTGCCCGGACCTGCATAAGGAGGATGACGCAAAATGAGTGCTCCATTTACGACGCGCGAGTTATTGATGATGCCCCTTATATACGGCTATTGGTGGGCAAAAAATAAGATGGTCGCCGCATGGCGGTGGCTGACAGGAGGTGGCAGTCATGCCTAGAATATGCATTGATCCTGGCCATGGCGGCAGCGATCCGGGCGCTTGCGGGAACGGCCTCCGCGAGTGCGACGTCGCTTTAGTCGTCTCCAACAAAGTCCGCGGGTATCTGGAGGCTGTCGGATATGAGGTGGTCATGACTCGGGAAACAGACGTCGACGTCGCCTACCGGGGAGCATCGGCCACGGCGGAGTTGCAAGCCCGTTGCGATATTTCAGACCGCTTTGGTGCCGATGTTTTTATATCAATCCATTGCAATGCTGCGGGAAATCCTGCAGCGCTAGGGGCGGAGACCTATTGTTACGCCGCCAGCACAAACGGCCGGCGCCTAGCGCGATGCATCCAGGCGCAACTGGCTGGCCTGAGCATGGTCGATCGCGGGGTCAAGGACAACCCGCTCTATGTTACCGGCCACGCGGCGGCGGTGGCGGCCTTGGCGGAACTTGGGTTTATAAGCAATCCGGATGACGCGGTCAAACTGGGCGACCCGCGATGGCGAGATGAGTTTGCCCGGGCTCTGGCCAGAGGGGTCACGGATTATTTTGCGGGGGTGGGAGTATGACGATTCAGACGAAATACATTGTTCCTTTTGTCATCATCCTCATCGTACTGGCCGGTGCCGCTTACGCCGGGTACCACGCCGGCCAGCCTCCGGCTCCGCCGGCAGTCGCCGAAATCACTCCGCAGCAGCTCGCCGATCCGGCCGCCCTGCAGCAGATCATTGGGGTGCAACAGGCCCAGATCGACAAGCTCATGCAGGCTATTTCCGCCGCCCAAAACCAGCCGCCGGCAATAACGTACCAAGTACAGGCTCCGACTGCCCAGGCGGCCGCTGACAAGGTTATACAGGACGTTAAGCAGGGCAACTCGATGGCGTTACAGGTACCTGGGCAGCAGACGCTGGTAGTGCCAAACACCCAGCAGCAGACGGTCGATGTCTACCGCGTGACCACTGAGCACGCCCGATGGGGTGCCAGTGCCTTGGTGCTGGCCGGTGGAGGCAAGCGTCCTGAGGTAGGCGTCGGCGCCGGTTGGATGAACCGGGACAACGCTGTGGCTGTCGGGGCGACAACGGAGCAGAGGTTTTATTTGCTCGGGATCCATCATTTCTAATGCATCAAAAAAGCCGCTCATCCTTCGGGGGTGAGCGGCTTTTTTTTATTTTAACCGATTATGTTATAATCTATATAAATAGCGTTGAGGAGGAGAACTTTATGCAAGAAAAGCAGTGTACCCATAACATCACTCATATTAACGGGACTAAATATATGGCTTATGATGTTGAAGAATCAAGAACTCAGATCAAATTCAGGAATGTTGTTAAAGACATAGATAGGTCAGATAAAGAAGTCGAGTACATTTTCCCCAGAAATGAAATAGTCGATTGTTCAGTGTTACGGCAGAGAGAACCGCGGAAAAGAAGATAATAGGCAGATTCGCTCGGGGAGACCTGGGCGGATTTTTTTTTAAAAGAACAATCTATGTCAAGGGCCAGCCGGCCGGCCAACCTCGAAGCGGGTTCCCGCGACCTCCCCGGCGTTATACCGGCTCATCGGTTTCGGCCTGGTCCCAGCAGGCCATCGTCAGGCGGGGCTATGCTCTGCGCTTATGGTTCAGGCGTGAAATAGGCTTTCCAGCGTTTTACCTTTACGATCTTTATTGCCGCCCCAGTATCCAGCGTTACCCCACCGGTTTCTTCGTCAAAGGTGCATGTTCCCTCATAGGCTGAAAGCGTTATTCTGCTTGGCGTGATACGATGGGCTTTCGAATATTTGTCTTTATCGACGTAATAGGTGGCGGATTCCCTGTCGTTCCAATCAACGTGCAGCATTTCTTGTTGTTTCATTTTACGCCCTCCTTTTAGTCGGTGGCCGGGCTATGGACCGACCTGCCGCATTTCAGCCCCGAAGGGCTGCCACCTGCGCTATCTATGACCAAATGACTTTACGATTGCTTCGAGTATTTTTTGTTTGTCTCTTTTTAAGTACAAGCGCGTAAATAGAGCCACAATTAAGGTTAATTCTGTGTTTTGTTCCGAAAGGTAATAGAGTTTATAAAGGAGATTTTTGTCCTTTTCTTGGTCTTCCGCGCTTGGGAGTGCTACGTAATAACTAACTCGGTACTGATCCAGCATTTCGGCCAATTTTTCGATTAGATCGTGCATTGACGGCAATCCTTCTGCCGTCTCATGGATTGGTATATTCACGTCATATATTTGCATCGCCGAATACCTTCCTGATTAATTTGTTATTTACCATCCTTAGTTGTTGATTACATTATATCCCTGTTAATCCTTGTTGTCAACATCATTTTATTGTGCTTTAAAAAATAATATGGTAATATACAATTAAATAGGAGGGGATGCAATGACCACCGAACAATTGGCGCTTGAGATACGCAAACTGCTTTTGGTCGAAGGAAACATGTCGGAGACGCAGGCTGCAAAGCTGGCCGGCATGAGCCAACAGAATTTCAGCGCAAAATTAAAATCCGGCACGCTCAGGTATTTAGAGGTCGCCGGACTACTTGAGGCCCTGGGATGTGAAATTATCTGGCGAAAGAAGGATAATAAATAATGAGATCGACCGAAACAGCAAGAGAAAATGAAATATCCATGAGGGCCAAGTGGAAAGCTATGTCCCCGACCGAAAGGGATGTATGGATTGAGCAGAATATCATGAACCGCCCCGGGAAGTACACCACTGACCGGCTGGCGGCACTGGAACTTTACGAGGCGATGGTTGAACGAGGCTGCGTGATATCTCTGTATCGAGAGTCGGGGAATCCGCAGCATTGTGCCATTTGGGATGCTGAAAAGCCGGCCAGGATTATAAAGACTGACGCTGAAACCATACCGGATGCAATAGGGGAGGCGGCGGCGATTTATATAAGTACATATGGAAACAAAAAAGAGTAGCCTGCGCTACCCCGGCGAAAATGGTGTGCAATTGGTGTGCAATAATATACTTTTTTGGCCTTTTTTGAACAGTTTTGCACATTTTATAAAATGAGAAATTCAGTAATATCAATGGTTGTGGACTTCAGAAATTGTCAAAATCGCTCTTCAAAACCGTTTGCGCGGTGGTAGTCCCATCGCGGGTGGGTTCGATTCCTACACGCTCCCGCCATAGGAAACAATAAAGGCTTCTCGGTCATTCGACCGGAAGCCTTTATTGTTTGGAAATCCTGTTGCGTAACGATTACGCGAAGAGCGTAAAAAGACCGGTGTAGATTATTGCATTTTAATAGCAAATGATCCTGATAAGCGGATAGTAAGCAGGTGATTAATCACCTGCTTATTTTTCTATACTGCCACTGCGTAATATAGTTTGAAACAGCAACTTCAGGGATCTTCCATACCCGGTTGTTTCTATAAGCTTTACTTTGGCCGGAAGCTAGAAGTGTTTATGCAGAGTTCTTACCAATGGAGAGCATCTCGCATAATCGATCGACAGTTACGATATCACGGTAGTCGTTAAACATGGTTAAGTCATCTCATTTCTTTTCTCCTGCGGGGGAATCCAATTTTTGTAAATAATGAAAATACAAAGATACTTTAAATATATTAAAATTGCAATTATGGTCAGAAAAACTTGTATGATAAGACTGAAGGAAGCTTTACCTAAAGGACCTTTGTCAATGCTCCCAATAAAAAAGCAAGATCGAAGGAAAGGGCACTCGCATGCAAAGTAAGAAAGCTTCAGTCGGAGAATACTTCGGCAACCTGATAAGCGGCCGATCGGGCGGATTGGCACCTCCGTCGCTGGAAGAATGGTTATGGACTTTTATTGGGTGTATTTTAGGAATTGGAATTATTACGTTTTTGGCGTGCTTTATTGGCAATCCGCTCTTAGCTGCCCCGCTAAGCATGTCGGCTTGCTTTATATATGCCGATCCGACGGGGTCCATTGCACAACCTCGGCGCGCCTTTTTAGGAAATCTGATTGCGGCGATTATGGGGCTGGCCTTCTATCGGCTTCTCGGCGCCACTTGGTATGCTGAGAGTTTGAGCCTGGGCTTGGTTATAGCGGCAATGATGCTGACGGATTCCATGCATCCTCCGGCGGTAGCGACTGTCTCATTACCCTTTTTTACCGAGCAAGGCTTGCTTTTCCCTTTATTAATTAGCATCGGAGTTATTATATTGCTTATTGTTGCTTTTTTCGTTAACCATCTTGCCAGGCGGCAATACCCACGATTCTGGTGGTAATGAGTATATTCAGTTCATGCAGGTAAGGAGTTTTGCCAGCATTCCTAGAGGAGATCGGCAAATGGATGAGGTAATCGGTGAAGTCCAAGAAGCGCTGAGAAATTGGCGCGAGTTCCGGCTTAGACTTTTCATGGAAGGCAGCCTTGTCGGGCTGGTTGCCGGAGTGATCGTCGTGCTATTCCGATTCTTCTTAGAAAGAGCTGAGGAACTCCGTAGTATCCTATATGGTTATATGCACGACGGGAGCTTGACTATTGTTGCTGCTTGGTTCTTGACTTTGCTGGGTGTCGCCTGGCTTTTAGGTCTTATTTTGACAGTTGAGCCTATGTCTGCAGGCAGTGGTATTCCTCAGGTTAAAGGGGCTATTTTAGGCCTAGTAAAGATGAATTGGTCAAAAATACTTGTGACAAAATTTATTGGCGGGGTGCTAGCGATCGGGGCGGGGCTGTCCCTGGGACGGGAGGGGCCGTCTATCCAGATTGGCGCTGTCGTCGGTCAAGGCATCAGCCGGATACTCCGCAGGGCCAATCTGGAAGAGCAGTATTTACTGACAAGCGGGGCGAGTGCAGGCTTGGCGGCGGCGTTCAATGCTCCCTTGGCGGGAGTCATCTTCTCCTTGGAAGAACTTCACAAAAATTTTTCTCCGGCGGTGCTGTCATCGGCCATTGCTGCGTCGCTTACTGCAGACCTTGTAGTTCGATACTGTTACGGTCGGGAGCCATTCTGGAACCTGACCGGCATACCTGTTCTGCCTTTACAATATTACGATTTACTGATTGTTCTAGGCGGGGTTGCGGGCCTTTTGGGCGTGGCGTTTAATCAGCTGCTCATCAAAGCGCTCGATGCTTACGCCCGGCAGAGAATTGTGCCTAAAGTGTATCAAGCGGCAATACCGTTATTGGTCGGTGGCTTGGTAGGAGTTGTTCTGCCGGAAGTCCTCGGGGGCGGAAACACGCTGATCGATACGATTGCCGCTGATCGCTTTGGAGTTGTAATTCTTCTTGTTTTACTCGGCGCCAAGTTCTCATTTACCATGTTGAGTTATGGTTCAGGGGTTCCCGGAGGAATATTTTTACCTATGCTGGTAATCGGGGCATTAATTGGCGGCGCATTTAGCAAGGCCGTTTTCCTTTTAGGCATTCAACATAGTTATCACGCCACATTTGTGGTTCTGGCCATGGCCGCTTATTTTACCGCTATCGTTAAAGCCCCGATAACAGGAAGCATTTTAATAACAGAAATGACTGGCTCTTTTCGGCACTTGCCTGAGATGATTTTTATTTGCATGATTGCCTACGTGGTAGTCGATATTGCCAAATCGAAGCCGGTTTATGACCTTTTGCTTGACCGCTCCTTACAACAAAGAAAGCCGCCTGCCCGGAGTGAAGGCGGTGAAACAGCAGGAGCAGTTGTTGAACTAGTAGTGGGCATGGGGTCTATGCTCGCCGGTCAGAAACTCGGAAATATAGAATGGCCGTCCAACTGTCTATTGATTTATATCAGACGCGGCGAGCAAGAGATAGTACTTCAAGACGATATTGAATTGGCGGTCGGCGATTATTTGTATGTATCGGCTGCCGAGGGATATATCATGGAAATCAAGGCGAGGGCGGATGAGTGCTTCCGTAACCTTTAGCTATAGGAGGCGGGCATTATGAATGTCGATCCTAAAACTCGTGCGGATAATACGAATGATAATACAAGGACGATTTGCTCCTGGAACGAATATATGAAAAAAATCCGTACCGGAGGGTGCAGCACCGTAGCCAAACCCCCGGTATCCGAGTGGGCATGGACTTTTGTCGGTTGTTTCACGGGTATTGGCTTCGTCACTTTTCTTGCCTTTCAGAAAGACATTCCGGTTCTGGTCGCGTCGCTAGGAGCATCGGCGTGCTTACTGTACGGGGCTCCCGCTGTTCCGTTCGCCCAGCCTCGAAACGCGATTTCCGGACATGTATTATCCGCTCTTATCGGCGTCGCGTGCTACCAGTTCCTGGGGTTCGGCTGGTTCACTGCGGCGCTGAGTGTCGGTTTGGCAGTCACCGCCATGGTAGCGACAAGAACCATTCATCCGCCGGCGGGCGCAACCGCGCTGATCGCCGTGAGCACCAAACAGGATTGGCTTTTCCCGATAGCGCCGGTGGGAATAGGAATTTCAATTCTTATCGTCATCGCTATTCTAATAAATAATTTTGCAGTTAAGCGTAAATACCCGTTGTATTGGTGGTAGAAGCGAAAGCTGAAAATAATCGCCATATATAGTTTGGTCGGGAGAAATCTTCAGGGGCGTTTCGCAGAGCGAAAGAAGCAACAGGCATTCGAAATACTTCGAATGCCTGTTGCTTCTTTTCATCTTAGGTGTGGTGTAGCCGCCTTGCATCATCTCGAATTCGTTGCATCTAATCTGCAGCTTCTTATATAGGTTATACTTCGTTGAGCCTTTTCAAAAGAACAGAAAATGGCCTCAACATTCTCACGCATGCTTCGACTTTTCCGGTTTAGGGGTGAGCCCGAAATAGTCGTAGAAATGGTTGGTTTCCTGGTGCCGTTTAATTCGGAAGTAGTTGTACACGGAGGCGATTGCCACGAGAAGGATGCTCCCACTTAGCACCGGCGAAAGAAGAAAGGTCCAGCTTACGCCCGCTTGCGCCATAATCAACAGAGGATCCGCTGCCGCGGGCGGATGTAATACGCGAGCTAACTGCATAGCACCGATTGCAATACTTACGGCAATGGCGGAGCCCCACCAAGTACTGCCAAACGCAGTCAGGCACACCAGGCCTATTACTGCGGACAGGATGTGGCCGCCGATAATGTTCTTCGGATGGGCGAAGGCGCTGTCTGGAATAACAAAGGCGATAAAGCAGGATGCCCCGAAGCTGGGGATAAGGAAACTATAGCCTGAAAGTCTGGAAAGATAGGATATGGCGCCAATAGTGACAAATCCACCGAAAGATGAAACCAAAACCCGTTGAAGCCGGATTCTGCGTTTAGTCCATTTGTGGGAAGAAAGAGCAGGCATGTTTTTAGCTCCTAAAAGTCGATAAGTACTACTATCATTATATACCAGTTGTCGAAAGTCAGACAAAAATGAAGTTTTACCGGAATCCTTTAAAAGGCTTCCGAGGATTTATCCTCAGAAGCCTTTCTTTGTGTTTGCGGGCCGGGTGCGCTGCCGCATGCTCGTCGTTTGCTGTCAGAAGTTGATTTGGATGATGCGCCTGGGCCGGCCGGCTTTGGCAACCGCTTTTTTTCCGATTATGGAGCAGTAACCGCCGCCTTCCAGTTTTTCGATCACGCGATTCATGCTGCGCAGCTTTATTCCGAACAGCTTGGCCAGCTCGACCGCCGTGAAGGTGTTTTGGCCGTATTGCTCCACGAGGCTGTGCAACCGGAACACCGTATTGATGCTCACGCCAATCTGATCGGAAATCCGGAGGAATTTTTCGTCGATTTTGGGCTCGGCATTGCTCTCGGGCGGCTTGGCATTCCTGATGGGGCCGACGACGGTTTTGCCGTCGGAAACGATGAAGGCCATATTGCCCCCTTTTTTGCTGGCTCTTGTCATGGCGATCCCGGCGTTTTGCTTGGCTTCCTTCGCGGTCACGCCAAATCCTATTCCCAGGCTGATTGTGCTGGAGGAGTGGCTTTTTATATCTTCAAGCAGGCTGATGGTCTCCAGTCCGCTTGTTTCGCTTTCGAGGCTTTGCCGGGTGGAAAATAGGAGGTATTCCTTGGGGCCGACTTCGATGACCGCGGCCTGAATCTTTTGGGCGAACAGGTAAACTTGCTTGGAAATCTTCATTTTATCAATAACGCTTTGATACTCGTCGTCATTGAGCAGCGAATATTCGTTGGGGTCGTCGACCTGAACACACAGGGCGACAATCTGGCTTTGCTTGCTGAGCTGGACCGTGTAGCTTAAAATCAGCTTTTTCAAGGTTTCCCGAATGATGTTCGCAGTTGGTTCAATCATCAGGCAGGGCACATTATGGGCCGAAAGTTTTTCGAATACGCTTTCAAGGGCGGTCATGCAACAGGTAACGTTGTTCCGCCTGAAGTTGTCGAGATGAAAGGCCAGCACCCGATCGAGATAGGCGGGGTCTTCCAGGGTCTGCTCCGCGAGATAGTAGCGTATTTTCTCCTTGCTGATGCCGATCTCCTCGCAGGCTTCATAAAGCGCCGGGATATTATAGGTATCGAAACTCACCTTGTCAATGTCCAGTTTCTTTACCAGCACGGCTTCCAGGAGGACCCGCAGCAGGGAACTGCCGTTTCTCGGCACGCATTCCCAAGGGATGGTGGGATTTACGGTTTTTTTGGCCAGAATGAAGGGGGTCGTTCCCGCGAACAGGAGCGCCTCCAAGTGCGGCTGCTGATACTTGATGATGGTGGGCGTCTCGGTATATACCTTATAGATGCAGTTTACCGGAACAATATCAGGGAATTCCGCTTTAATCGTCCGGTTGATTTTATCAACAAGACCAGCCGGACCAACGATACCGACCTTCATGTCGCGACCTCCCTAAATTGCTTAATTACGGACAAATTAAAGTCCTATATCGGTCGATGGCTTTAAAAGTATAATAACACTAACAAAAAGGTTTGAAAAGTACAAAAATTGTGTATTCGGCAAAGCCGGGCGATTCTTTTAGCGCCGGCGGCCGATCTCGCCGCCGGAGAGCTTCCGGTTGCGCGGCGGCTGCCGCCGATCCTGGGCGTGGCCGGCACAAGCATGGCGGCAAGGGCCTCTTATAATCGGGAGCCGGTAAATAACAGTGAGGAGAGGAACAAAAGTGGACAACATGCTTCGGTTTATTGCGGACAAAGAACAGGAAATGACTGACTTTTTGCGGCGTCTGGTGAGTATCGACTCCGGCAGCGACAACCCGGAAGGCATCGCCCAGGTCGCGCGGATCGTCGGCGCCAAGCTGCAGGCAATCGGATTCGCGGTGGACTATCTCGATTACCCGGACATCTGTACTCATCTCAAGGCCACCAAAAAAGGGACGACGGCAGAGGAAGTCATGATCATCGGCCATATGGATACGCTGTTCCCCAAAGGAACGGTCGCCAAGCGGCCGTTTACGGTCAAAGACGGCAAGGCGTACGGTCCCGGCGTCCTGGACATGAAAGGCGGCGTCACGATAGCCCTGTTTGCCTTGGAGGCCCTGGCCGCGGCCGGGAAAAACGAGAAAAGCGTAACCGTTTTATTTGCCGGCGACGAGGAGACCGCACACCCGAAAACCAACGCCGCCGAGCTCTTTGAAAAAGAAGCACGGGGCAAAAAGGCGGTCTTCAACATGGAGACGGCAAGCGTGGGGGACGCGGTGCTCATCGGCCGCAAGGGAAATCTTTACGCGGAAATGGTCGTTAAGGGGATTTCGGCCCATGCCGGCGCCGACCTCGACAAGGGCGCCAACGCGGTGACCGAGCTGGCTCATAAAATAATCGAAATCGGGAAACTGACCGATTTCGCTCAAGGGCTGACCTTCAACGCCGGAGTGGTGGAAGGCGGCACCGTAGCGAACGCCGTGCCGGACCGCGCCGTTGTCAAGATCGACGTCCGCTATCTGAAAAACGACGACCGGCTCAAGGCTGTCGACAGTCTCCAGGCCATTGCCAACCGGCAATATATACCCGGGACGACGACCGAGCTGGCCAACGTCTGGGAGAAATTCACGCCGATGGAAGCCCGCGACGCGAACAAGAAACTGTTCGAAGTAGTTCGGGCCCAGGGCCAAAAGCTGGGGCTTGACATCGAGGGCAAGGTCGGCGGCGGGGCGTCGGACGCCGGCTGGACGGTCCGCGCCGGAGCGCCGAGTATTTGCGCGATGGGGGCCATCGGTCAATTTAATCACAGCGACCGCGAATACATCTATCTCGACAGTCTGGTCAAGCGGGCCAAGCTGCTTGCCTTATCGATCGACGCCGTCTGACCGGAGGCCAGCCCTCGCTGATTCTACATTTCCACCCTTGGTTGCAAGAAATAGGGGCCTACTCATGCGGCTGCTGAGCCATGTTTCCTGAGTAGGCCTTAGTGCTACTCCGCGCTGAACCGCGAGAGCCCTGATTGATAGGAGGGGTATGATGAAACCGACTTTCCTGGGAAAAGGAATCGCCGAATGGAAAGCGGACTATCCGCTGCTGGAAGAGCTGATCGATATGCGTGAGGCATTCTGGGTCAATCCGCTTTACGGGGCCGGGCAGGAAAAAACACCCGCCGCCCTGACGGAAACGGATATTCAAGATGCGGAGGCCAGGCTTACAAGATTTGCGCCGTTTATCCAAAAGGCTTTTCCGGAAACGAGCGCCGCCGGCGGCATTATCGAGTCGCCTCTCGAAGCCATTCCCCATATGCAGAAGCGCCTGGACGAGCTATATGGAATCCCGATTCCCGGAACGCTGTACGGCAAATTCGACAGCCATCTCCCTATTTCCGGCTCGATCAAAGCCCGGGGCGGCGTCTATGAGGTGCTGTGCGTCGCGGAAAGCATTGCGATGGAACACACGGCATTTTCCTGGAACGATGACTATTCCGTCTTGAAAAGCGACGAATTTCGCAGCCTCTTTGCCCAATACACCATTGTCGTAGGCTCCACGGGAAATCTCGGCCTCAGCATCGGCATCATGGGAGCGGCGCTGGGGTTCCGGGCAGTCGTGCACATGTCGGCGGATGCGAAGCAATGGAAAAAGGACATGCTGAGAAGCAAGGGCGTGACCGTGGTCGAACACGCCTCGGACTACTCCAGGGCAGTCGAGGCCGGCCGCCAGGAAGCGGAACGGGATGCGAAGAGCTATTTCATCGACGACGAGAACTCCAAGCGGCTCTTTCTGGGGTACGCGGTTGCCGCCGCGCGGGTGCGGCAGCAACTGGACAGGCTGAACATCGCCGTCGACGAAGAGCACCCCCTATTTGTCTACTTGCCGTGCGGCGTAGGCGGAGGCCCGGGGGGCGTCACCTTCGGCCTGAAGTCGATATTCCAAGAGCATGTCCACTGCTTCTTCGCCGAACCCACCCACTCCCCGGCGATGCTGCTCGGGCTGATGACCGGGCTGCACAAAAAAATAGCCGTTCAGGATTTCGGCATCGACAACCGGACTGCCGCAGACGGCCTGGCGGTCGGCAGACCTTCGGGCTTTGTCGGGAAAACCTTGGAACGGGACATTGCCGGCGTGTTTACCGAACAGGACGAACAGCTCTATCGGTTGCTGAAGCTGCTGGCGGACTCCGAGAAAAAGTTCTTGGAGCCATCGGCATTGGCGGGTTTTCCCGGCCCGATCCGCTTGCTTGCGACTCCGGCCGGGCAAAAATTCCTCCAGGACCGAGACCTCGGCTCCAAAATGCACAAGGCCACGCACATCCTTTGGGCAACCGGGGGAAATATGGTTCCCAAACAAGAAATGGACGAGTTTTACCGCAAGGGCGCGGAAGCGGCCGCCAGACTGGGAAATAGGCTTGGCTGACTTGCCGGCGGGGAAAGCGGGGAGATGGAACAATAGCGCCGGTGCGAAAAATTCGCCGGGCCGAGCAAAATAAGCGAAGGGGGTTATGCCAATGAACCGGGCTGTGTGTACGCGGTAGGCGTCACGAGCGATCGGACCCTAGGCTCAAGCAGCTATTGCCACAGCGGAATAAAGCGCTGTAAATAATGAGGAGGTTTGGCTATGGAGCTAAAAATGGTCATGAACAGCTCTGGATTGTGGATTGCTTCCAGCATTATGATCCTTGTCATCCTTGTGCAAAGCATCCTGTTTTTGCGGGAGGCCTTCAAGACCGCCGAAAAACTTAATATGCCCCGGGAACGCTGTTATGCCGGAATGCGGTCGGCCATGATCACGTCGATCGGCCCCGCGTTCGCCCCCGTTATTATCCTGCTTGCCTTGATTGCTGTCCTGGGAGCGCCTACGGCCTGGATGAGACTGAGCGATATCGGGGCGGCCCGGACCGAACTGGCCATGGTGACCTTATCCTCAAAAGTGATTGGCGTTGACCCGCAATCCGCGGCCTTCAATCTGAAAGCGTTCGCCTATTCGTTATGGGGAATGGCGCTCAATAACCTGGGCTGGATGCTGGTGGCCCTGCTGTTTACGCCCAAAATGACCGGCATGGTCAGCAAGCTGAACCAAAAGTACGATCCCAAATGGATGAAATACCTGATGGCGGGCGCTACCGTGGGACTGTTCGCGTTTCTGCTGTCCGGACAATTGATCGGCGCAAAATCGGCGAACTGGTATGCCGCCGTTATCTCGGCCGCCGTTATGTTCGGCATATCGAAGATTTTTAAAAACCAGCAAAAGCTGCAGGAACTGTCGCTCGGCATAGCCATGCTGGCCGGAATGATGCTGGCGACCGCAATCTCATAATAGGCGAAGGGGGATTTGTGATGAATGATAAATTGGATTTCAACGCGCGATTGATCAGGATCGGCACCGTGACCCTTATTGCCGGCATTATCGCCAATTTCGTCCCCGTTCTGTACCTATGGCTGGCTCACGGCGCGATACCGCCAATTCAGGACATCCTGAAGATCTGGACCGTGGCCCTTGTGACCTTCGGCGTCTCCTGGGTCGTCCAGCCGCTCACCTTCTTCAGCATGCTGGGGTTGAGCGGATCGTATATCGGCTGGCTGGCCGGAAGCGTTGCCGACCTGCGATGCCCCGCCGTTACGATGGCGCAGAAAGTCACCGGCTATGAACCGGGAACGCCGGAAGGCGATGTCATATCGACGATCGGCATTACCGGAACGGTATTTGTATCCCTGACCATGATGGCGGTGTTTACGGTTATCGGCGCAAATATAATCAATATCTTGCCGGTATTCATAAAAAAATCCTTCGCGGTAATCCTGCCGGCGGTATTCGGAGCCGTTTATGTGGAGCTGGCGAGCAAGCACCTGAAACTGGGCGCGGCGACGATCGTGACGGGACTGGTCATGGCTTTCCTGGCCCCTCAGCTGGGCGTGCCCGGCTGGGTGCTGAACATAGCCATCATCGGCGCCGGCATTCTGATCGCCAGGATTCTGTACAAGAGCGAGGCGAAAGGAAGCGGGACGAATGCTTGATCTCAAGATCGTCAACGGCCGTATCATTGACGGAACCGGCAAGAAAGCGTATGCCGGCGACGTCGGGATCCGCAGGGACAAGATCGCGGCAATCGGCGATCTGAGCGGCCGGGAAAGCGCCAGGACGATCGACGCCGCCGGGTGCATCGTAGCTCCCGGGTTCATCGATATGCACACCCATTCGGACTTGTCCTTCGTGTATGACCGTAAGGCGAACGGCAAGCTCCACAGCGGAGTGACCACGGAGGTGGTCGGCAATTGCGGGATCGGGGTCGCGCCGGTCCGGGAAGAGAACCGGAAGCTTTTGATCGATTACCTCGGGACCCGCCTGATCGGCTCGATACCTGTCAAGCTGGAGCTGCCCTGGACGAGCTTTCGCGAATATCTGAACTGGTTTGCCGCTAATCCCCCGACGCTGAATATAGCGCCGCTTCTGGGGCAGGGCGTTGTCCGGATCGCCGCGATGGGCTTCGCCAAAGGGATGCCGGACGCGGCCGAGCTGAAGGACATGCAGCGGATAACCGACGCCGCATTCGCGGAAGGCGCCCTGGGGCTAAGCACTGGTCTGGTGTACCTTCCCGGCGAATATTCCTCCGCTGAGGAAATCGCCGAGCTGTGCAAAGTGATGAAACCTTACCGGGGCATTTACTGCACCCATATGCGGACAGAGAGCGACGGCATTCTGGAGGCGATCGACGAAGCCCTCCGGATAGGCGGAACCGCAGGCGTGCCGGTCCAGATATCCCATTTGAAACTATTGAGCCAAAACATGCTGGGCAAAACCGAACTCGTGCTGGAGCGCCTGGCGAGAGCGGAGCGCTCGGGCATCGAGGTATCCTACGACATTTATCCCTATACGGCCGGGCTGACGTCCCTCTCCGCCTGTCTGCCGCCCTGGATCTTCGAGGGCGGCGTCGGCAAAATGATCGACCGGCTGCAGGACCAGGCGGTTCGCAGCCGAATACGCCGAGAAATCGCGGAAGGGCTGCCGGGCTGGCAGAACTTCGTGAAATCGGCGGGCGGCTGGCAGAAATTCTTCGTTTCCTCCGTGCGAAGCGAAGAAAATAAGCACCTGGAAGGCAAGTTCATCACCGAGATCGGCGAACTGCAGGGCAAGGACCCCTATGACGCGGCCTTTGACCTGCTCATTGCGGAAAACGGCCGGGTTCAAATGAACTATTACGCCATGCAGGAAGAAGACGTGATCACCTTCCTGCGCCAGCCGCGCGCCATGATCGGATCGGACGCGATGAGCCTGTCGGCAGAAGGGGTCCTGTCCTTCGGCAAACCCCACCCGCGTGCTTTCGGGACCCCGACGCGCTTATTGGGCCGGTACGTACGGGAAATGGGCGTCCTTTCCTGGGAAGAGGCGGTCCAAAAGATGACCGGCCTGCCTGCGCAGAAGCTGGGGCTCAAAGCCCGGGGCCTTATCAGGGAAGACTATTACGCCGATATCGTAATATTCGATCCGGATGAAGTAAGCGACAAGGCGACCTACACAGATCCCAAGCAATACTCGGAAGGCATCGGGGCTGTAATCGTCAACGGGCAGATCGCCCTGGAAAAGGGCTGCCAAGGGGAAGTATGCTCAGGGAGGGTCCTGAGCCGGTAAACCGGATGAAGCCGCGAAACAGCGGCTTCATCTCAGGCTGTCGAGAAAGGCCCATCTGCGTCGTTGCTCCTCAGAGCGCTTGCTTGCGTACGTCCCACAGTACGCGGCGCGGCGCGCTCTTCCGGTGCGCCTAGCATCTGGACCTTTCTCGGCAGCCTGGTTTATCTACACTCTGGGATGAAGCCGCGAAACAGCGGCTTCATCTGTTTTTTTCATTGTAAAATTCCGACAAACTGTATATAATATATAAACACAACCATCCCTTTTATTGGGAAAACTTAAAGAGCGAACAAGAACGGCGATGAGGAAAGCTACGGCTTATCAATCTCCGCAGAGAGCCGGTGGCGGGTGCGAACCGGCGAGAGGTTAAGCCTTTCCACTTTTGGAGCCGAGGCGATGAGCCGGAGGGGCGCGCCCTGTACAGCGCGTTCGAGGGGTCGGCCTGCGGGCCGGCAATTTGGGTGGCAACGCGGATACCTTCCGTCCCATACGGGTGTATGGGTTCGGAGGGTTTTTTATTTTCCCGGACGGATACACCAAAGGTGCAAAAAGGATCTGAGGAGGAGGAAGACCATGTTAGACATCAGATTATTGCGGAACGACCCTGAGGCGGTAAAAGACAATATCCGGAGAAAATTCCAGGACAGCAAGCTGGCGCTGGTGGACGAAGTGATCGAACTGGACCGCAAAGCCCGCGAAGCGAAAGCCCGCTGCGACGTTCTCCGGAACCAGCGGAACTCCATCAGCAAAGAGATCGGCGCATTGCTGGCCAAAGGACAAAAAGAGGAAGGCGAACAAAACAAGGGGAAGGTCGCGGCCATCGCCGAAGAACTGGCCCGCCTGGAAAGCCTCGAAACCCAACTGACCGCCCAGATCCGGGAAAGAATGCTGGTCATCCCCAACATCATCGATCCCTCGGTGCCCATCGGCAAGGACGACAGCGAAAACGTCGAACTGGAGCGGTTCGGCGAACCGGCCGCGCCCCCTTTCGAGGTGCCCCATCATATCGCCATCATGGAAAATCTGCGGGGGGTGGACCTGGACAGCGCGCGGAAAACCAGCGGCAACGGGTTTTACTATCTTTGTGGCGACATTGCCCGGCTGCATTCGGCCATCCTCTCCTACGCGCGGGACTTTATGATCGACCGGGGCTTCACCTACTACATTCCGCCCTTTATGATCCGCAGCAAGGTCGTGACCGGGGTGATGAGCTTTACCGAAATGGAAAACATGATGTACAAAATCGAAGGCGAAGACCTATACCTGATCGGCACCAGCGAGCATTCCATGATCGGCAAATTCGTCGACACCATCCTGGATGAGGAACAGCTGCCGCAAACCCTGACCAGCTATTCGCCCTGCTTCCGCAAGGAGGTCGGCGCCCATGGCATTGACGAACGCGGCGTGTACCGCATCCACCAATTCGAAAAACAGGAAATGATCGTGGTGTGCAAGCCCGAGGAAAGCCCCCGGTGGTTCAAAATACTCTACGAAAACACCGTCGACTTCTTCCGCTCGCTGGATATCCCCGTGCGCACGCTGGAATGCTGCTCAGGCGATCTGGCGGACCTGAAAGTCAAGAGCATCGACGTGGAAGCCTGGTCGCCCCGCCAGCAAAAATACTTTGAAGTCGGCAGCTGCTCCAATCTGGGCGACGCCCAGGCGCGCCGCCTCGGCATCCGCGTCCGGAACAAGGAAAGCGGCAACTACTTCGCCCATACCCTCAACAACACCGTGGTGGCCCCGCCGCGAATGCTGATCGCCTTCCTCGAAAACAATCTGAACGAGGACGGCACAGTCACCATCCCGCAACCGCTCCGAATGTATATGGGCGGAAAAGAGCTCATCAAATAGAAGGGCAATGGCGCGCAAGCCGCGCCTCCGCCATAGGAATGTAGCAGGGTCGGGCTTGACTTGAATAAAGTCTAAGCCTGACCCTGTTACATTCCTGAAATCGGCAATCTGGAGTTCCATTACTGTGTTCGATAAACTATGCTGAGACTGATCCAGACCAGCCAGGTCAACTCGTCCGTGGAAGTGCCGGTGATTTCCGGTCTCCGGATGAGCTCGGCCTGAAAGGCCCCTTGGCTGCCTGATGGCGGCTGAGGGGCCTTTTTTGTTTGTCACAAGAATTTGATGCGGTCATTTGACAATGGTCCGGCATCATGTTAATATATGGCTTAAGCGAGCGTCCTTACAGCAACTACGGGTTTTTCAGTCTCGCAAAATGTTAGGAATTCAGGTTTCTGAGGTCTTGCAAGTTGTTAACCGGTTCAGACGGTAGTCGCTTTTTGTTAACGTGAGTTGACCGAGTTCGATTGTCCGAAAAGAAAGTTTATTCCATTCTGTTAATGGATCACTCTGTTAAGTGAGAATGGCTGCAAGGACGCTCGCTTAAAAAAAGAGAAGGGGAACCCCTTCTCTTTTTATTTTTTTATCATTTCTTTTCAGAGTCCATGAGTACTTTACTTATAAATTACAGCTGCAGGTAAATGAGATTGACCGGGTGATTGACGACGTGCGGCTTTTTTGTTGGTCAGTGCTTCACCTTGGCAATTTGGGGGAGCCACCCTCGTTTGAGCATTAGCTGCGTGAGCTGATAGCTCCAATCTAAGCCTTCATCCAATAGAGTATATAATGCTGCTGCAATTTCAGGCTGGTAGCAGTTTTGCAGGGCGGTAAACAGTCCAAATTGAGAAGTTTTGGCCATATTAGCCAGCATCATCGCAATTTCTTCATCGGTGAATCGGACGGAGACCGGTATTTCTATGTGACCCTCTAAAGGGTGACTGTCGTAATTCGTAGTCGGGACTTGACCACCTCCTGCACTTAATGAATCTTCACATTTTTTAATGGTTTTTTCTGTTAGATCATCAATTGCTTTTTTGATCAGTTTTTTTAACTCAGGGTCTTGCGTTTGATTAAATAGCACACTTAGCGTACTTACGTTGTGCCGTCCCTGAAGAATAATTCCATATAGAGCCCCAGCTTCTATATAATTAACCGTTTCTTTATCCGTTACTGCCTGTACGGCAGTGTGAGCGGCAGCATTCATGCGATCAATCACGGTCATAAACAAATCCTCCTCTTTTTATTATGGATGCTATTTAGCATGTCCGCCAGGAGGAAATCAATACTGCTCCGCCCGAGATTCCACACGCACCGGCCATAGTGAAAGAAAAGGCTTCTCGGTTGCCGGCAGGGCTACACCGGCCTGGCTTGAGCGGCGGGAACCCGAAATTCATTATAAGATCCGACTCGCACATACCCTCAACAACACCGTGGTGGCCCCGCCGCGAATGCTGATCGCTTTCCCCGAAAACAACCTGAGCGAGGACGGCACCGTCACCATCCCGCAACCGCTCCGAATGTATATGGGCGGAAAAAAGCTTATCAAATAGAAGGGCAATGGCGTAAAGCCACGCCTTCGCCATGGGAATGTAGCAGGGTCGGGCTTAGACTTAAATAAAGTCTAAGCCTGACCCTTGAGCTTTCTGGAATTGGCAATCTGGAATTCCATTACACGGTGAACGGCAAACCCGTCCAGTTTACTAGTCCACGACATTTTTCTGACAACGGTCTGAGTTTTAAACTAATAGTTATCAACGTTTGCTGGTGTTTGGCTGTTTCAAAAGATCCGAATAACAACTACCGATGACTTGATCGAACGTTTATATGGCTGGATTCACAGTCAAGAGGGCGTGGATTTGGGTATAATCGCTTTGGCTAGAGAACACGTGCGTTTACGGCGATGCAGCTTCGGACGACAAATGACGCTGCGCTTAGTCATGTGCCTGTTAGCGTCATAATTATTGCGAAACATAATTTATACTTCTCAATTAGCCGAAAAAGCACATAAGAGTAATGATTGGGAGGTTTAAAGTGACTGAATACAAAACAAGAGCGATGACTATGCATAATCGCTCTTGTTGCTCGAATGGGGCTAATCTTATTTAGCTAAAACCTTGCGTAACTGGTCGAGCTTCTGTTGGTTATCCTGATACCTGTCGTATAAGTGCCGTACCAAGTCATTTACTTCCGAAAGTAAGCGTTCCTTTTCTTCGGTTTTTTTGACTGTTCCTAGTTTTAGACGGTTGTATATCATCGTTTTTACGCCGCGGGCACTTCGCTCTCCTGCGCCGTAAGCGGCGCAGTATACCTCCCAGTAGTCAATATCCATTTCTTCGGCGATCCTTGATATTGGCTTGCCTTCCTTTGCCTGAAAAATTATCGATGCTCTGTCGCGATCATCCATAAAGTATGCCCCCTTACTAACTCAATTTAGATACACTTTTCCCCTTTTTTTACTATCACCTGCCAAAAAACTGGATTGATTCAGGTATTCTGCCATTCTTGTTCTACGGTTATTGTCTGGACAGACAATGTTTGTTTGTGGGTTTACAGGATATTACATCTCTTTTATCGAAAACAGCATATTTATGTGGGAAAAGGTGTGGACAGAATCGATGGACCAAGCAACTCACAACAAGATTGTTTCATTCATTGGGGGCATAGCCGACGACGTTTATCGTATTAGTATGGGACAAAAGGGGATATTCCTTATTTGGGCCGTGGGTTAAAGAGGGCAAGCTCCCATGCTACCGAGCGGGCAAGCGATATAAGTTCAAAATCTCTGAGGTAGACGAATGGGTGCGTGTAGGTAAATTAAGGAAAAAGCAGAGTAGAAAAATAAGGGGTCAGTATATGGCAAAGAAAAGTGTTACAACCGTGCAATCTCTCGAAGCAATCATGTGGAACTGCCGCAACGCCCTGCGTGGGACTGTCGGCGGTAATGAAAAGAATCGTGACGCCGTTATGGGATTGGTATTTCTGAAATTTGCTGGGGACAAGTTCGACAAACGTCGCGCAGAGATAAACGCAGAGTATGGCGACGTTCCGGCATTCCTGGAAAAGAAGTCCTTTTACGCGGCTAAGAGCGTGTACTATCTGAATGAAACCTCGCGGTGGAGTTTTATTGTCAAAAATGCGAGTGCTGACGACATCGCGGTTATCATAGACACGGCAATGAAGGACATCGAGGACAGCAACCCGCCGTTGAAAGGCGCACTGCCCCAGAACTTCTATACCACGCTTGGTACACGTCCAGAACAGATGAAGGCTCTCATTGACGAGGTCAACAAAATCGATGAGAAGCGTTTCCATGATCGTGATTTAATCGGACGCGTTTACGAATACTTCCTGCAAGTGTTCGCCATTGATTCTGGTACAAGCAACGAAAAAGGCGAATTCTATACACCCGCAAGCATAGTCGAGCTTATCGCCGAAATCATAGAACCGTACTCAGGCATCGTGTACGATCCTTGTTGCGGTTCAGCTGGTATGTTTGTTTCCTCTATCAAGTTCGTGGAACGTCATAACGGCGACCGTTTGAAAGTTTCAGTAGTTGGGCAGGAGCGCAACCCAGACACTTGGCGACTTGCCAAAATGAACCTCGCCATACGCGGTATTGCCCACAACCTTGGCGAGCGACCTGAATCCACATTTGCCGAGGATTTGCATAAGGAAAAAAAGGTAGACTTTATCATGGCAAATCCGCCGTTCAACCTGAAGCTGAATGCACAGGGTGTGACTCAAGACAAACTCAACGGCGACTCCCGTTGGGACGGCTATCCCACCCCGCCCGTGTCCAACGCCAACTATGCGTGGATTCTGCATATGCTCTCAAAACTCGACGTGACGAACGGCATCGCTGGCTTCTTGCTCGCAAACGGCGCGTTAAACGCTGACGGCGTAGAGGGCGAAATCCGCAAGGGTTTGATTGAAAATGATAAAGTGGAGGCGATTATCGTTCTGCCTCGAGAGATGTTCTATTCTACGGACATCTCCGTCACGCTGTGGATTCTGAACAACAACAAGAAAGCCCGCTCTCTGAATGGGCGTGCGCTACGCAACCGCCAAGACGAAGTTCTCTTTATCGACCTGCGTCGATGGAACGAGAACATCTACGAGAAAAAGTATGTCCAGTTTTCGGACGAGCAGATAGCCGCCGTTAAGAAGATTTACACCAACTGGCAGACAGGCGAAGGTTATACCAATGTACCGGAACTGTGCCGCTCGGCGACGAAAGCGGAAATCGTAGCGCAGAACTACTCGCTTGCACCGAGCAAGTACATCGAGTTCATCGACCACGACCTGGAGATTAACTACGCCGCTGAAATGACGAGAATTCAGAATGAGATGCGCGAAGTGCTTAAAGCGGAGAAACAATCGCAGGCAATGTTAGAAGCGGCTTTCAGGGGGATTGAGTATGGGATTAACTAAGCAAAAGCTGGGTAAGTTCATCGAACGAGTCGAACGTCGTAATTCTGATTTGAAATACGGCATTGATGACGTTCGCGGAATTTCAAACACAAAAGAAATACAGTCTACCAAAGCCGATATATCTGACCGCTCATTTAGCCGTTTTCAAATAGTTGAAGCGCATGAGTTTGTGTTCAACCGTCGAACAACACGAATGGGCGAGAAACTTGGTCTTGGTTACAACAATGTTGGCGAAGTGTTTATTGTTACAGAAGATTATGTAGTTTTCCGTGTGGCTGATGAAAGCATACTATTGCCCGACTATTTGAATGTCTTTTTTCGCCGCCCAGAATTTGACCGCTATGCTCGATGGGATTCATGGGGGAGTGCGACAGAGTTCTTTAACTGGGAAGAAATGTGCGATGTACCAATTACCCTCCCGCCGCTCCCTGTTCAACAAAAATATGTTGATGTCTATAACTCCATGCTTGCTAACCAGCGGGCGTATGAGAGCGGGCTTGAGAATTTGAAACTGACCTGCGACGCTTATATCGAACGGCTACGGCGCGAATTACCGCACACAGCGATTGGGAAGTATATCGAGCAAAGTGATGAGCGTAACACGCTCGGTCTTGACGCTGATTCGGTTCGCGGGCTTTCGACTAGCAAGGCGATTATCTCAACAAAGGCAGATTTGGACGGTGTCGGGCTTGGCAGCTATAAGACTTTGAAGCCTGAGCAAATTGCCTATGTACCTGACACCTCACGGCGTGGAGAGAAAATCTCGCTCGGTTTCAACACTACCGATCACACTTACTTGGTATCGTCCATCTCCACGGTATTTGGAACAAAAGTTGATAAATTGCTGCCTGCTTACCTGATGATGTTTTTTAGTAGATCTGAGTTTGACCGCTACACCCGCTTCCATTCGTGGGGCAGCGCACGGGAGACCTTTAGTTGGGACGATATGCTCGAGGTGAAAATTCCAATCCCTGACATCGAGGTCCAACAGTCGATTATAAACATCTACAACGCCTATATCATGCGGCGGGAGATAAACGAAAAAATGAAAGCGCAGATCAAAGACATCTGCCCGATACTGATAAAAGGTTCGCTTGAGGAAGCGAGCGCGTAAAACTCGCAACACTTTGCGAGAAATTGAAAAGTGCAGCCAGTGTTTGCACTTTTGGGGGAGGTGCTGAGGATGGCACTTTATACCGAAAGACATGGGATGAGAATGCCGGTTGAGCGTACTTCGACTATAACTGTCGAAATGTACGGCTTGCTATTCGATTGCTGTGAAAAATATTATGATAACATTGCATGGAAGTTCCCTGAACAATGCCCCGACGGGCAAGGTTGCTGCGGACTGGACTTTCAGCAGTTCAGCACTCATATAAAGTTTGACATCCCAACGCTCTATCGGAATTCGCAGGGACGCATCGCAAAGCCGAACAGCGGCTACTATGGAGATCCAGATGAATATGACCAGTTCGCCCTGTTGGATTTGATTGAATTTATCGGGCAGAACTGTAGAGATATAGCAGTCGGCAGTTTCCACAGTTACTTCGGGCATAATCATATCCGGCTCTTAGACACGGGCGGCGTAGCTGATGCATTCCGTAATGATATAAACGGCATTTTTAAGAAAACCGGGCTGCTGTTTACCCTGACTGACAAGATGACAGTTGAGCGTGTGACTGATTACGACGTATTGTCGCCGCAAATCGAAAAGAATGTAGCGGCGGTAAAAGAGCCGGGCATTAGGACTTTGCTTAATGAAGCCATCTTCATGTTCAGGCAGCCAAACCCAGCAGCGAGGAACGCTGCCGTGGAAAAGCTGTGGGATGCATTTGAGCGTTTGAAGACCTATTACACGACACTGGACAAGAAAGGGTCTGTGGCGAAAATCGTTACAGATATGAGTGGCGGACAGACAGAATTTGTCAAACTGTTCGAGGACGAATTCAGGGCGTTAACAGCTATTGGTAATGGTTTCAGGATTCGCCATCATGAAACCAATAAAGTCGATATAACAGACAGCAGACACTTCGACTACATATTCAACCGCTGTATGTCGTTGATTGCCTCTGCACTTCAATACCTAGGCTGAATGGAGGGGACGTTGTGGAATTAAACTTTGTCAGAGGTCAATTCACCGAAGCTGAACTGGAGTCGGCGATTATCAGCCTATTCAGCGAGCAGGAATATGATTACATCCTCGGCGAGACGATTCATCGTGGGTTTGAGGAAATATTACTTCGAGACGACCTGCGTTCCTTTCTCTCGGTGCACTATCCTGGCCTTACGGCAGCCGAAGTAGAAAAGGTCATTGGACGCCTTGAGAATATTCCTTCTGCACCGCTGTATCAGTGCAATCGTGAGGCTTTTCTGCTTGTGAACGAGGGCTTTGACCTGCTGCGTGACGACCCCACGAAACTTGCCTTGCACATCAATTTCATAGATTTCGATGTACCGGAAAATAACGTCTTCAAGGTGGTCAACCAGTATTCGGTGCAAGGCGATCGTCTGCGCCGCCCTGATTTGATTCTGTTCATCAATGGTATCCCCATGGCAGTTTTCGAGTTCAAGTCAGCAATTAAGGAGAATACCACCATACATGACGCTTGGGAGCAGATAACCATTCGTTACTGCCGCGACATCCCCAAGCTGATGAAATATTGCTTCCTGTCCGTCATCAGCGATGGTGCCAATACCCGAATGGGCAGCGTCTTTACTCCATATGAATACTACTACGCCTGGAATAAAATTAACGACGAAGAGAAGGTCAGCAACGGCATTGCAGCGCTGCTCACTATGATTAAGGGCGCTTTTGCCAAAGACCGTATTGTCGCTATCCTCCGAGACTTTGTTTACTATCCTGACGACAGCACGAAGGAAACTGCCATCGTCGCCCGCTATCCGCAGTTTTTTGCTGCACGGAGAATGTTCGAAAGTATTAAGGCGCATTTAAAACCAGATGGTGATGGCAAAGGCGGTACATATTTCGGTGCGACTGGTTGCGGCAAGACCTATACAATGCTTTTCCTCTCCCGCTTGCTTGGCTTGCGCGACAGGGATGCTTTTCGAAATCCGACCATAGTTATTATCACCGACCGCGAGGATTTAGACAGACAAACATCGGAATTGTTTGTTTACTCCAAACGTTATCTGCACGACAACAACGTGCGGAGCATTGAAACGAGAAAAGACTTGCAGGACGCATTGGGTACTGAGACATCAGCTCTCCAAGAGGTAGCGGAGGAACGCGCGCCATACAATGTAACCGGTGCCGAGAGCGGCGGCGTGTTCTTGACAACCATACAGAAATTCTGCGAATCGACAGGGGTGCTGTCCAACCGCTCTAACATTATCTGCATTTCTGACGAAGCACACCGAACGCAAACGGGCGTGGGCTCGAAACTGAAAAAGACCGACAAGGGTATATTCACGAGTTTTGGGTTTGCCAAGTATCTGCGTGACAGCTTCCCGAACGCAACCTACTGTGGCTTCACGGGTACGCCGATTGACGAAACTATTGCGGTGTTCGGCAAGGTTGTAGACAGCTACACAATGAAAGAATCGAGCGATGACGGTATCACTGTCCGCATTGCTTATGAACCACGCTTGGCAAGAGTTATCCTCTCTGATGAACAGGCACATGAGATCCAAAAATACTACGACAAGTGCACGGAGGAGGGTTCCAACCCCGACCAGGTCGAGGAGAGCAAAAAGGCTATGAGCGAAATGCGTCGTGTCCTTGGTCATCCCGACCGCTTGAAACGACTTGCGGTGGACATCATTACCCACTACGAAGCATTGACTGCCCAGAAGCCCGAGATCGTGCAGAAGGCGATGATTGTATGCGCAGACAGGACGCTCGCTTTCCGTCTGTTGAAAGAGATAATTGCACTTCGCCCTGACTGGAACAAACCTCGCAAATCTGAAAACGAAGCAGCTCTTTCAAAGCCTCAGTTAGAAAAACTGATACCGCTTGAGAGAGTTAAACTCGTTGCAACCCAAGGCGACAACGATGAGAAAGAACTTTACGATCTTTGCGGTACGAAGGATTACCGGCAGATGCTTGATAGACAGTTCAAGAACAACAACTCCAACTTCAGAATTGCGATCGTCGTCGATATGTGGATCACGGGCTTTGACGTGCCTTCTTTGGCGGTAATGTACATTGATAAACCGTTGCAGAAGCATACACTGATTCAGACGATTTCTCGCGTCAACCGCGTTTTTGACGGCAAGGATATGGGCTTGGTGGTCGATTATATCGGCATCAAGCATGATATGCTCGAAGCCATAAAGAAATACGGCAGCCCCCTGGAGAGTCCTGTGGACGAAATTGCTATTTCGTTAGCAGTCTTCCGAAACCATCTGGCTCTTATTGACGAATTGCTCCATGCCTTCGATGCTACGAGCTTTTATTCGGGTGCGCCGTTGGAACGCATGCTTTGCCTGGATGCCGCTGCAGAGTATGTGCAGATCAGCAAAGAAGTGGAAAGCCGTTTTATGAACCTCTCGCGTAAGTTGAAAGCGGCGTATGAGATTTGCTTCCCGTCCGGAGAATTGACTGAAACTGAAACGGCAAAGGCGCAGTTTTATCTTGCGATTCGTTCCATCATCTATAAGCAGACAAAAGGCGATGCACCCGATGCCGAAGTGATGAACCGCGTGGTCGAGAAAATGGTGCAGGATGCCATCACTTGTACGGGCATTGAAAACATCGTTAACGCAGGCAAGCCGGAAGACTTGTTCAGTGACGAGTTTATGAAGCAACTTGATGAGATTAACCTGCCAATTTCAAAATTCAATGCTCTATTAAAACTGCTCCGCAAGGCAATATCTGGCTACGGTAAGGTCAACAAGGTCATGGCGATTGAGTTTGACAAACGGCTGAAAGCTGTCATTGATAATTACAACAATCGCGATAAGTTGGTTTTCACGAGCGTGGTTGTTGCTGACTTCATCAATGGGTTGTCAAACGAGCTGATTAAAATTTTCTCTGACCTTCAAGCGGATAAGACCTCTTTCGAAGCATTGGGCATCACCTATGAGGAGAAGTCATTCTATGACATTCTCGTCAAAGTACGTGACGATCATGGATTTCCGTATGCCGACGAGAAATGTCTTGTGCTTGCCAAGGAAATAAAAAAACTGGTAGATGACAAAGCACAATTCGCCGACTGGTTGACCCGTGCCGACATTAAGAACCAATTGAATATGGATTTAACGGTGTTGCTCTATAAAAACGGATACCCGCCCGAGTGGGATGAGGAAGTGTTTGAAAAGGTTCTGGAGCAGGCAGAGAACTTCAAGAAATTTGCTGACTGATCTGTACTGTATTATCCAGATGAACTAGCTAGTTTCCATTGGTCAATGATTTTCACTACGGATTTTCTCCTCTCGCTGTCCATTTGGAAGTGTGGGGAATTTTCTTTTTGCCCTTCGAAACGGAGGGCAAATTATCCACTCTCTAAAGGAGCCACTGTGAATCAAGTAAATAGAAGCGGGAAATACGGCATCAATAAACGTCGCCGTGTCCCGAGCGGTCATGGAACTTATCGTCGTAACAGGAAACAAACTCATCCGGACCCATGGGACAAACCTGGGGGGGACCTTGTCTGTTATATCCTGTACAACTCGCCGGAGAAGAATGTTATTGAAAGCCAAAAATTTTCGGGTGTTCGACCTTTTTTACAGTGAGCACTCCGACAGACTTTGCAAGATGTGGAAAATAGGAGCGGAAGTTTCATAATACCCATCGGAAAATATTATGTACTCGGTAATCAATAAATTGTTGAAAACGGCGGAGTTTGAGTCATTCAAGTGCGTTATCCATATTCCGCTGAACCGGATTGTGAAGGATTTTTCCACACTTAGCTCCGAAGAAGACGCTTTTGCCCAGAATCCGTGGACACATGTGGGCTTTCTCTTGTTTAACAATCTAGATAAAGAACCCGTATTGGTTGTGGAAGTGGATGAGTTCTCATACCGTCGTAATAAGGAAGAGCAACAGCTTCGCGACAGACTGAAAGATAGCATGCTGGCGGAAATAAACCTTCCGCTTTTGGGATTTCCTACGGAAGGCAGCGGCGAGATCGAGAAATTGACCCAATCTTTGACGACCTTGAAAAAAGAAAAAATCAAAAACACTTTACAGGGTATTATCGCTGAATCATAAGCAAAAAGAAACTTTACCTAACCTACTGTTTCATGCCAAAGAGAAGTGAGGTATCCTGGGCAACCTACCATTACGCAGTAATTATCAGTATTAACATTGCGCCTAGTTTTGCGTCTTACCGGGAGATACAAGGCGCAAAAAACTGATAAAAACAGCAAAGTCACTTCCGTACCATGCGTTGTAGCCGCTCAAAAAACTCAGTGTTTAAAGGGCATCCACTTTGATTTTGCATAATAAAACGTAGACTAGACGCCCCTGTCAGATTCACATTCAAGAGGTCGCTCTGCCTCTGAGTGTACTAGGATAGGAACGGACAAGTTATCACTTTATTATCATTTGCTTTAGTGATATTCTCGCTAAAATTCAATACCGGATACTTCTTTGAATTATAATTGTATTTACAAGGTTTTAACCTTAAATTAAAAATAAAGGGAAGACAAAAATGCGACCGATTTTGGAAGAGCTCTATAGTGGCAATATATATCCGTTCGAGCAGATACTCCCCCAAGATCCGGAATACCGGCCGCTGAACCGGAAAATATCCGACGCCAGGCAAATATGGAAAGAGAAGCTTTCCGAGGACGATTACCGGCAGTTGGAAGAGCTGCTGAACTGGCAGTGCCAATCGGTTTCGATGGAAGCCACGGCGGCATTCATCTACGGGTTTAAGCTCGGGGCAATGATCCTGATGGAAGTGCTGACCGGAAAAGGCGAACTCGTCCGCGGCGGCGACTAAATCGGTCCGCCTTGGGAAAAAGAGGAATATAGCTGCGAATTCTTCAAATAACAATCTGTATCTATAAGACATGAAGAGCCAGGCTTAATCAAGCCTGGCTTTAAATCGTGCCGTGCTGGGGCAAAACCACCCCGCTCCGGTGAGAGAGGGGCGGCAGTATTCAGGCGCCCTGCCAAGGTAAACATTCAGGTCAGCGATCGACGGGACGGGTGGCCGGGGGTGATTCGTTTAGCTGGCAGGCTGCTGGGCCAGGAGAAGAAAAGGCGGTTTTCAGGAACTCGATAAACACTTGAGCCGCCGCCAGGCTCAAAGCCGGGGCGCGGAAAAGCAGCCAGGTTTTCCGGGTGACTGGCCGGCCGTCCAGTTTATAGAGTTGCTGGATGTGCATGGTCAGATCGTCCAGGCATTCCGCAGGCAGCAGCGCATAGCCGAGCCCGGCTTCCACCATTTTGACGCAGGTATTGACATTGTCGGATTCAACGGCGATTTTGGGCGGCTGGGAAAACCGTTCGTACCACCAGTCCTTGAGAAGGGAAGACAGGGAAGATTTGGTGCTGTAGCTCACGTAAGGGAGCTGCGGCAATTGATCCAGGTCGATCGGCGTGGCGGATACGAGGCAGATGGGCTCCTCCTTCAGCAGGATGCTCTGCGCCGCCTCCTGATAATCTCCCCGGACAATGGCCAAATGGATTTCTTCGGAAAACAGCAGTTGGATGAGCTTGTAGCTCAAGCCGGTCGTCACTTGGAACTGGACGTCGGGATAGCGCGCCATGAAATCTTTCAGCAGATAAGGCAGGGAGTAGTTGGACACGAGCGGAAACGCGCCGATCCTCAATACGCCCTGTATTTTGCCGTTCGCACTTTTAATGGTGTCCTTGATTTCCTGGAGTTTCTGCACCATCAGCTTGGTGTGCTGGTAGAGCATTTCGCCTTGCGGCGTAATCTCCACGCCCTTGCTGGTGCGGGCAAAAAGCTGGGTCTCAAACTGTTTCTCCAGCTGGTTCAGGCGATAGGTCAGCGACGGCTGGGAAATATACAGCCTTTCCGCCGCCTTGCGAATGCTTTTTTCTTCCCGGATGACTTTCAGGATATTCCAGTCGGATTCTATCACGATGCTTCGCTCCCCTCAAAACATGCCTGGCCCAAGATAGCGCAAGCGGTTCTTCGGAATGGATATCGATAATGAGACGGACGGCGGTCTTTCGTTCTGTGATAGGGTGAAGAGGAGTTGTCTTTATTATATTTCCGGTTTTGGCGGATGTAAAGATTCCAAGCGGCCTGAGATGTCCGGCCTAGCCGGTGAAAAGCGCGGTTTGCCGGGGGGATATCGGCAAAACTGGGAGCGCGATAATTTTTTTGAATTAGAAAAATTCTATCAATTCAGATAAAAAATATGTATTTCCTTCGGCCTGAAACTTAGGCGTAGAATTTGATGTAAGATATGCAGCTTATTTGATGCTTCGAAATCAACAGAATTGGCAACAGCCAACAGGAGGGGTGAGAAATGTTAATCGACCCGAAAAAATGCATAGGGTGCGGGCTTTGCCTGGCTTATTGCCCGGTCAAGGCCATATCCCTTGTCCGGGGCAAGGCGGGTATCGATCCCGACCGTTGCCTGGAATGCGGCAACTGTATCCGGCTGAAGGTGGTAAACTGCCCGGGGGAAGCGATCTATGAGCCTGCGGGGATCTACGAGACGCCCCGGGCCATCCGCCGCGTTCTCAGCGACCCGACCACGACGCACAGTATCACCAAGGTGCCGGGAAGGGGGACGGAGGAGGTCAAAACCAACGATGTCACCGGCAGGGTATGCCGTGGCGAAGTGGGGATCGCGGTGGAAATGGGGCGGCCTTGCCTGGGAACCTCCATGGAAGACGTCGAGAAGGTGACCACCGCGCTGGCCCCGTTGGGCGTAACGTTTGAGGAATGCAATCCGCTGACCCTGATCATGGCGGACCGGGGCAAGGGCCTGTTCGATCCTTATTACAGGAAGGAACGCGTCGCCTCGGCCATCATCGAATTCTCGGCGGAGGAAGCGGATCTGGAAAAGATCCTGAGGGTATTACAAGAAGTCGCGCCGCAAATCCATACCGTGTTTTCCCTGGATGTCATCGGCTGCTATGATGGGAACGGCGTCCTCCCGCTCAAAGCCCGGCTGAAAGCGCTCGGGATCGCCCCGCGCGTAAATGCCAAGGTCAATCTCGGGCTAGGCGTCCCTTACGTCATTGAGAAGGAAGAGCGGGAGAAAAGGAGGGTTGTCCGATGACACATTCCCTGCACCGGAGAGGAACGCCGGAATCGCTGAAGAACGACTATGTGCTGCTGGTGACCGCGGCAACGAATATCAACCATCAGGGCGCCAGGGAAAAGTTGCTGAAGGTATTGGATATCGTTTGGGACGTGGGACCGGCCAATATTGGCTCCTATGACGCGGGCACCATTTTGGCGGGTTATGATATCGGCGATATTAAAGCGGCGCTGAACGAGGTGCCAAGGGTGCGCTGCAGTTTTTCCAGCCAGGCGAAGATCAAGGAGGCGGTGCGGCGGATTCATGCGTTGAAGCTGGGCATGTCGGTGACCGTGGAGGGACCGACGGAGGATATCGAAGAAATGTGCCGGGAGATGGGCATTCAGCCGCATTCGGTCAATCTTTCCCTGGATATATGGGGTAAAAGGGAAGAGCTGCCGAAGGAGGAAATCCTGGAATTCACCACCATGTGCGGGCATGGGTTGATCTCGCCGTACCTTGTGGAAAAGGCGATCGCCGAGGTAAGGCAGGGCAGAAAAACGCCGCGGCAGGCCGCCGCCATGATCGGCAAGCCTTGCGTCTGCGGGATTTTCAATCCGGACCGGGCCGAAGATTTGCTGGCCAAATATACTTCCGGATGTTAACACTAATCAAAATATTTTATAAATTCTAAACAATCATTGTAAAAGAAAAAACAATGATTTATAATTAAAAGTAAGTTGTATGATGTCTGATATGAAAGAATTTTCACATATTAAGCGGTCCGGGAAAGGGAGGGGAATCCGATGGCGGCCATCAATCCGGAGAAGTGCGTCGGCTGTAAGATCTGCCAGATTTACTGCACGGTCGACGCGATTTATGCCCAGGGGAACAAGTGCGCAATCGATCAGGACCGATGTACGGAGTGTTACGTGTGTCTGCGGCAGAAGGTTTGCCCGCGGAATGCGATCGAGCCGGTGGCTTTGGACGGTTTTTACAAGCAGTTCCAGCATGTGATGAGCGATCCCGTGGAGAATCACGGGGTTACCGGCGTGACGGGCCGAGGCACGGAGGAAGTAAAAACCAACGATGTTTCCGGACGGGTCAAAAGGGGACAGGTAGGAATCTGCATCGATATGGGGCGGCCCGGCTACGGCGTTTATCTCCGCGACGCCGAAAAGGTCGCAATGGCGTGCGCCGCGGCGGGCGTCAGGCTGGCTCCGGCGGAGCATACGCCGCTGGCCGCGCTGATGCCGGACCGGACGACGGGAAAACTGGCGGAGGAATGTCTTCACTATCACCTGCTGTCGGTCATTGTGGAAGGAACCTGCCGCGAAGACCAATTGGCCGGGGTTCTTAAAGCGTTGCAGCAGGTGGAAAAGGAGATCGACACGGTATTTTCGCTCGGCTTGATCTTACGGATGGATGAAAAGGGGAAAAATCCCACGCTGGCCTGTCTCGACGAGCTGGGAATCCCCCAGCCGCATCGCGGCAAGGTCAATGTCGGCCTTGGCAGGCCGCTATGCCTGGAATGAGGGGGAGATACGCATGACGCATTCATTGCACCGCAGCGGCGATATCGAATCGCAAAAAAAGGATTTCAACTGGTTTATGTACCAGACCAAGGGGATCAACGACGTAAACATAAGGGATAAGGCGCTTGAATTCATCGCGGCGGCCGAGGCGGTCGGCTCGGAAAACTGGGGCGATGTCAAAACCGGCCCGATCACCCGGTACAGTTCGGAGGCAATTAAAGCCAAAATCACGGATAAATCCCGGATACGGGGCGTTTTTACGAAACGGGAGCAGGTCAGGCAGTTTTTGACGCGCATCAAGGAACGCGAGCTGGGGATGTCCGTGGTGATCACCGGAGTTTTGGACGAGGTCCTGCCCGCTTGTGAGGAAGCCGGCGTGATACCGCATTCGATCAATTATTCGCTGGGCGTCTGGGGGAAAAAAGACAAGCTGCCGGACGAGACGACGCTTTCGATTACGACCATGTGCGGGCACCATATGATTCCGCCCAAGTTTGTCCGGCATATCATGCGGCAGGTCGAAAAAGGCCGGATGACGCCGGAGGACGGAGCGATCCAGCTGGCGAACTTCTGCTATTGCGGTATATTTAATCAAGTGCGGTGCGCCGAAATCATCACGGCCCATACGAAGGCTTAGCGATAAAGACAAGTCGGGAAATCGGGCAGTTAGAGGGGGTTGATCCGATGTGCCGCCCAATTCCGGCACTGACTAGTACTGAATGAAGAGGAGCTCTTCGGAGCAAAGGCAAGAGCGTTCTGGTGGGGGGATTCCGTAACTAATCGGTAGGAGGCGGACCAAGCATGAACAAAAAATGTATTCAGTGGCTGACGGCAATCATCGTTGTGGCAATGATGGGAGCATTTGTCGCCGGCTGCGGCGGGGACAAGAAAGCCGCGAGTTATCCGACAAAGAGCATTGAAATGGTAGTGCCTTTCGCTGCCGGCGGCGGCAGCGATATCATGGCCAGAAGCCTGGTCAAAGTCGTGATGGATAAGAAGTTGTCCAGCCAGCCTATTCTCATCTCCAACAAACCGGGCGGCAGCGGTTCCATCGGCTATGCGTACACCGCCGATAAAAAGGGCGATCCGTACGTTATCGCCACGGTTAGCTCCAGCTTCTACACCGCCCCGCTTTTAGGGCAATCACCGGTATCTTACAAGGATTTTACGCCGATCTGCGGTTTTGCGATGGACACGCTGCTGTTAGTCGTGCGGGAAGATTCGAAGTATCAGAACGTGAAAGAGATCATCGCCGACGCCAAAGCCAATCCGAAATCGATCTCGGTAGGCGGCACATCGGGTACTTCGGATGACGCGGTCATGTTCTTCGCTTTTCAAGAGCGCACGGGTACGGAAATGAAGTATGTGCCGTTCAACTCCGGCGGCGAGGTGATGACAGCCATCTTGGGCGGGCATGTCGATATGGCCTGGGTGAATCCGGGAGAAGCTCTCGGACAGCTGGAAGCCAAAAAAGCCCGCGCCATCGCCGTGGCCAGCAAGGAGAGATTGAAAGAAATGCAGCAGGTGCCCACCTTGACCGAGCAGGGAGTCAATTTGGTGCTGGCTCAGTTCCGCGGCATTGTAGGGCCCAAGGATATTTCTCCGGAAGCGGTCCAATATTTGGGTGAAGTATTTAAAAAAGCATCGGAGCAGCCGGACTGGACAGACGGCTATCTCAAGAAGAATTCCGTTGAAGGCCGTTTCATGAGCGCGAAAGAATTCGGCGATTCAATGGCGGAAACCACTAAGATGTATGAAGAATTCTTAACCTTGGCCGGCAAGATAAACAAAAAATAATAATAAGGGGGATGAAGGCGGTTCGCGCCGCCTTCTATCCTTCTGAGCAGAGAAGCCCCTCCGGCAGGGGGAATCCCGAATAAAATAAAGGAGTGCGCAAATGAGAAAGGCGGATATTTATACCAGCATAATCGTGATGATGGGCTGCGCCTATATATTCTACAGCGCGCTGGACTTGCAATATATGCTGGAAGACGGAGTCCCCGGACCAGGGTTTTTGCCGATCTGGATCTCTTCGCTGATATTTTTTTGCATGCTGCTGCAACTCATCCTCAGCCTCAGGAAAAAAGCCGAGCCCGGGGGAAAAAGCTGTTTTAGCAAGGAAAGCGTCCGCAATGCATTGGTGTTGATCGGTTCTTCAGCCGTCGCCATGCTGTTGTCGCATCTCTTGGGAATGCTGGTGTGCCTGGGGCTGCTCGTAGGCTATCTGTCCTGGATGCTGGGCATGAAAAACTGGAAAGTGGATGTTGCCCTCGCGATCTGTATCCCGTTGATTTTCTGGGCCGTATTCTCGGTTTTCCTGGAAGTTCAGTTTATACAGGGCATATTCGGCTTTTAGGAGGTGATTCTGTGGAGATTGTTGGAAATCTATTGCAAGGCCTTTCCGTAGCGCTGACCCCGCTGCATCTTTTATTCTGTTTTATCGGAGTCGTGGCGGGAATGCTGATCGGAGCGCTGCCCGGCCTGGGGCCGTCGGCCGGTCTCGCGATCCTGCTGCCGATCACGGTCAGCGTGGGCGATCCCACCGCCGGCATCATTCTCATGGCCGGCATCTATTACGGGGCCATGTATGGCGGCTCCATCACGTCGGTATTGCTGGGAGTGCCCGGGGACCCGGCGTCGGTCATGACGGTCGCCGACGGCTACCCGATGGCCCAGCAGGGACGAGGCGGAGCGGCGCTGGGCATGTGCGCCATCGGCTCTTTTATCGGCGGAACGATATGCGTGATTTTATTTACCATTCTGGGACCGTCCCTGGCGAAGATCGCCCTTACCTTCGGCCCGCCGGAGTATTTTTCCCTGATGGTGCTGGGACTTACCCTGGTTGCCAGCTTTGCCGAGAAAACGCCGATCAAGGCGTATACCGCGGCGCTGATGGGCTTGTTCATCTCCACGATCGGGCTGGACCTGGTTACCGGCGCTTCCCGGTTTACCTTCAATCAGCCTAAGCTATACGAAGGAATCGATTTTATCGTCGTAGCGCTGGGACTGTACGGCATAACCGAGATTCTCCTGGCGATGGAAGACGATGCGCTGTCCTTCAAGTTCGACAAGAAGGCGCTGTCCTGGCGAAAGCTGTTGCCGACCATGCAGGACTGGGCCCTGACCAAATGGCATATCCTCCGCAGCACGTTCCTGGGCTTTACGGTCGGCATGCTGCCGGGATCGGGCGCCACCATCTGTACGTTTATATCTTACGCTTATGCGAAAAACGCGGCTCCTCCCGAACGGAGAGCTTTGTTCGGCAAAGGCGCCATCGAAGGGGTAACCGCGCCGGAAACCGCCAACAATGCCGCTTCCGTGGCTGCTTTTGTGCCGCTTTTGACCTTGGGAGTGCCAGGCTCCGGCAGCACGGCCGTCATGATGGGGGCGCTGCTCATGTTCGGCTTGCAGCCGGGACCGCTGCTGTGGGAAAACAACCCCGATTTTATCTGGGGCCTTATCGGCAGCATGTATGTGGGGAATGCGATGCTGCTCATCTTGTCGACGGTGTGTATTCCTATTTTTGTCCGCATGCTGGAAGTGCCGTTTCCTGTTCTCAACTCAGTCGTAATGTCCATCATTATTGTCGGCGGGTTCAGTCTGGGGAACAACCTGTTCGACGTCGGGATGGTGCTGGCCTTTGGACTGATCGGCTATTGCCTCAGAAAGATGGATTATCCGGCGCCGCCGCTGATTTTGGCCTTGGTGCTCGGGAATACCCTGGAAAACTCGCTGCGGCAGTCGTTGATTCTTTCCAGCGGCAGCATGGGCATATTTTTTGCCCGGCCGGTATCCTGCATCCTGATGGTCGGCGCACTGTCGTCGATCGCCTGGATTGTTTACAAAGCGGTCCGAGGGGCCCGGAAGGACGCGGCTGCGCTCACGGAATCCTAGTCATCCGCCGCGCGGGCAGGCGCGACGCGACGGCAGGTTTACAAACGGCGGCGGCGAGGAGCGCTTCTTTACACAACTGCCTTCCTATGATATTATGATCAATGATATAGGAAGTGCGGATGGTTACCAGTAAGGATTGCGTCCGGAAAGCTGATGGACTGAGAGGTAATGAGGATCCATGAAACTGTTCTCGCCAGTTAATGAGAGGACTAAATTATTTGTCCGTATTACGGCCCAAATCACCCAAGCCATTGAGGAAGGCAGGTATAAGCCGGGCGATAAACTTCCTTCCGAGCATCAACTGGCGGAACAGTTCAGTGTAAGCCGTACCGTAGTCAGGGAAGCGATGCAAAGCTTGGCCGGGAGGGGCATTGTCGATATCCGGAGAGGCGTGGGCGCTTTTGTCACGGCCGTGACCCCCGACGATAAGCATCTGACCGTTCTGGAAGATACCCTTTACCGGCATAAAGAGCGATTATTGGAGTTATTCCAGGTCCGGCGCATTTTGGAAGAAGAAGTGGTCAGGCAAGCAGCCAAAAGAGCCACGCCGGCGGATATCCGCAAGCTTGAGAAGATCATCGACGCTGCTGAAAAAGCGGCGCGCCAGCCGGATACGGGCTATGTTAAGCTGAATGAGTTTAACGCCGCTTTTCACGGGGTTCTGCTGGAGATTACCAATAATAATACGTTGAAGCATATTATGAACAGTCTGATCGACATCCTGAGGGAAAGCCGGGAAATCACCCTGCAGCTGCCGGGCCGCTATCTGGTGTCGGTGTCCGAACACAAGGAAATTCTCGAAGCCGTGCGAAACGGGGATGAAGAGCGGGCCATAAGGGCGATGGGCGCTCACCTGAAAGCCGTGGAAGACACCATCCAGGGGACCGCAAGGAACAGGAAGGGGCCCCGGACAGAAGCCCTGTAGAGCCTTCAGGCGAGTTATAATTGAATAGGGAAATGCCTTGCAATTCATCCCTGCGAAAATGTCGCAACATTCGAAGAATACAGTAAACTGGTTGGGAGGGATTGTATGAAACTGGGGTTTATCGGCTTTGGCGAGGTTGGTTTTGAAATGTCCAAGGGGTTCAAGGGCGCAGGCGTGGAAGCCATTTTGGCCTATGACGTAATGCAGGCCAAGCCCGTTTACGGCGAGCTGGTCGCGGAGCGGGCGGCGGCGGCCGGGGTGACGCTGGTTGCCTCTCCTGCGGAAATGCTGGGCCGGGTCGATGTTGTTATGGCGGCGGTTCCAGGCTCCAAGGCGCTGGAGACGGCCAAGGGGATCAGCTCTTATCTGAGCAGGGGCATGTTGTATGTCGATGTTTCCGCTTCTGCGCCGGAGGTCAAGAAAGCGATTGGGGAAGAAATGAAAGCCGCGGCGGTTTTGTTCGTCGATGCGGCCATGCTGGGTTCATTGCCGGTCCACCAGCACCGGGTTCCTACCTTGATCAGCGGCAACGGCAGCGACCGCCTGCTGCAGATCATGGCTCCGTACGGCATGGATCTGGAAAAAATCAGCGATGTTCCGGGCGATGCCACGGCTATAAAGCTGGTGCGCAGTATCTTCATGAAGGGATTGCCCGCGCTGCTTACCGAGGTTCTGCAGGCAGCTTCGGTCATGAAGGTGGAGCAACTGGTGATTGAGTCATTAGCCAGCACCATGAACGCCACTCCGTTTGAACAAACGCTGAACCGCCTGGTAACGGCCAACGCCGTTCATGCCGAGCGAAGATCGTACGAAATGAAGAGCTCCATTGAAATGCTGGAGAGCATAGGCGTTACCCCGACCATGTCGCGAGCGACGCACGATAAATTGGTATGGCTGGCAGCCAAGGGCCTCAAAGAAAGATTCGGCGGCAAACCGCCTAAAGAATGGCCGGCAGTTATCGACGCACTGGAACAAAACGGTGGACAGGAAAGGCCGTAATGGGACAGTGTAAAAAAATAAAGAAACTTGTATGATATCGTACATGATAAATTGAAGGCACGGAGGAAGAAATATGCTTGTCAATCAGGAAAAGTGTATCGGCTGCGGGATTTGTATACCGTATTGTCCGGCCCAGGCCATTTCGATCACGGGCAGGAAGGCGGCCATCGACCAGGCGGAGTGCCTGGAATGCGGCAATTGTCTCCGCCGGGATGTGGTGCCCTGCCCGACAGGCGCTTTTTACGAAAAAGAGGGAATTTACGAAGAGCCACGCGGCATAAGACGTTTTTTCAGCGATCCGACGACTACTCACGCCGTTACGCAAGTGCCCGGCCGCGGGACGGAAGAGGTAAAAACCAATGATGTGACAGGCCGGGTTTGCCGGGGAGAAATCGGCGTGGCGGTGGAAATGGGGCGTCCCTGCATGGGCACGGATATGGCCGAATTTGAAAAAATGACGATGGCCTTGGCCAAGATCGGCGTGGTGTTTGAGGAGGCGAATCCCTTAACCCAGCTGTTGGCCGATAAGTCAACAGGGGTAATCGATCCCAAATACAAGAATGAAAAACTTGTTTCGGCCATTATTGAGTTCACGGCCCCTATCGATCAAATGCCGCTGATTATGGCGACGGTGACGGAAGTCGCGAAAAGCTTGAATACGGTGTTCTCTTTAGACCTGATCGGCTGCTTCGAAGAAGACGGGTCGCTGCCCGTTTTGCCGATGCTGGAGGCGATAGGATTGAAGCCGCGGGTGAACTCCAAAGTCAATCTGGGGATGGGGCGCCCTTATAGGATCATCAGGCAATAAACTAAGGAGGACGGGATCGCATGACGCATACATTACATCGCCGCGGTTCGGAAGAATCGCTCAAAAATGACTACGTACTGCTGGTAACGGCCGCGGCCGGCATAAACCACCAGGGCTCCAAGGCGAAACTGCAGCGGGTGTTGGAGGTCGTCTGGGAGATGGGGCCCGCCAATATCGGCTCCCAGCATCTGGGGACTGTTCTGCAGGGATACAGCCTGGAAGAGATTAAAAACTCCTTGAATGAGGTTCCGCGAGTCCGCTGTTCTTTTGCCAGCAGGGAGAAAATGCATGCCGTGATCAAGCGCTTGAAGGAATTGGATTTGGGCATGTCCGTCACCGTACAAGGCCCGACGGCGGATATTCTGGAAATGTGCAGGGAATTCGGCATTCAGCCTCATTCCGTCAATTTGTCGCTGGATATCTGGGGCAAAAAGGACGAATTGCCGCCGGAAGAAATCCTGGAGTTTGTGACCATGTGCGGACATGGACTGATATCGCAGCATTTGGTGAAAAAGGTCATTGAAGACGTGAAGAAAGGGAAAAAGACGCCGAAAGAAGCCGCCGTCCTGATCGGGCAGCCCTGCGTATGCGGTATCTATAACCCTGAACGGGCCGAGGAGCTGCTGAAGAAATACTTGCCTCAATAAGATATAGGCAACCTGAAAGGATAATACATTATGGATAAAAGGTCAGTCTTTACGGTGCCTGCGTTGCGCTGCTTCATGGAAAAATGCCTGGCGTCGGCGGGCTTGCCGTCTGAAGACGCCGCGGCCGTGGCCGACAATCTTCTCTACTCCGAGCTGCAGGGCATCCGGAGCCACGGCTTGACCCGCTTCGCCATTTATTTGAAACGGGTGGAAGAGGGCTTCGTCAAGGCGCGGCCCTCCATTCAAATTACCCGGACGGTGCCGGCCGTGCTTAGCGTGGACGGCGACAACGGTCTGGGCACCGTGGTGGCGGCGAGAGCCTTGGCGGCAGGCATGGAAGCCGTGGAAAACTACGGTATTTGCGCCGTGGGAGTCAGGCGGAGCAATCATTTTGGCGCTGCCGGGTATTACTGCAGGCTGGCGGCTGACAGAGGGTACATTTCGATCATTTTTACCAATGCTCCGCCGGCGATGCCTCCCTGGGGAGGCAGTGAGGCGTTTTTCGGCACCAACCCGATCGCTTTCGGCGTTCCCCGCCAAAAGCGGCCGCATATTATTGTCGACATGGCCACCAGCATGGTGGCTCGCGGCAAAATTATAGCGGCGGCCAAAGCCGGTAAAGCCATTCCCGACAGCTGGGCCCTCGACCCGGACGGCAATCCGACCACCGATCCCCAGGCCGCCCTGAAGGGGGTGCTGCTGCCGATGGCGGGGCCCAAGGGCTACGCGCTCAGCATGATCGTGGACCATCTGGCGGGAGTGCTGCAAGGGGCCGCCTACGGACCCCAGATTATCAACCAGTACTCCGGAATACGGGCAGAGGCCAATGTCGGCCACTTTATCATCCTGATCAAGCCGGAAGCCTTTGGCGATGCCGCCCGATACGCGCAGCGGACGGAAGAGTGGATTTACAAGATCAAGGCCGTGCCGGCGATGCCGGGCGTGGAAGCCGTCATGCTGCCGGGAGAACGCGAGTGGATCCTGGAGCAACAGCAAAGAAAAGACGGTTTGCAGCTGTCGCAGGAGGTCGTTGATGAATTGCTGGGCATCGCTGCCCGGAAAGGGGTGGAGCTTGCCATGTGATCGAAGCTTCTCCGGCATGACTAGAAACGGGAAAATAAGCAGGAGGGGGCGCTGAAAATGAGACTAGCGACTATCCGGTTCCAGGCCAAAGAAACGGCGGCAGTTGTCGTAAACAATGGACTTCTTCCGGTCTCGGCAATCAATGAAAGGCTTGGCATGGCCTGGCATACGGACGTATTCGAACTGATCTGGACCGGGCAGCTGGAAGAACTGAACGCATGGTACCGCGCCGGCGGAAAAGGGGAGCTTGAGGGATTGGCCCGATATGCGATCGAAAAGAGCGGGGCCCAGTATGCTCCTCTTTACCGGCATCCCCGTAAAATCTGGGGCATTGGCCTGAATTATGTCGATCACGCCGGCGACCTGGCGGAAAAAGCGCCTACCGTATATCCCGGCAATTTTGCGAAATTCGATACCACGATCATCGGTCCCGGCGATACCGTTAAAATTCCCGTGCAATCCCAGAAAACCACCGCCGAAGGCGAGCTCGGGGTTATCTTCGGCAAAAAATGCAAGGATGTGGAGGAAAAGGATTGGCTGAGTGTTGTAGCGGGTTTTACCACCATTATCGATATGACTGCCGAAGATATCCTGCGGATCAATCCCCGCTATCTCACCCATGTCAAAAACTTCGACACCTTTTTCAGCTTTGGGCCGGAGCTTGTCACGCCTGATGAGATTGAAGACGTCATGAAGCTTAAGGTCGCCACCGTTCTCAACGGCGAAGTTTACGCCCAGAATGTAATTTCGAATATGACTTTTCCGCCTTCGTATCTGGTATCTTTCCATACTAAAGTCGCCACCATGCTGCCCGGCGATATTTGCAGCACAGGAACGCCCAGGGCGGTGCACATCCAGCACGGCGATGTGGCCGAGTGCCGCATCGACGGCTTTGAGAGTCTGAAGAATCCGGTAATTGATCTAAAACTTCGAAACAAATCGTAAAGGAGTGGATTCATCTTGGATCTGGGATTGAAAGACAAATCAGTGCTTGTCATGGCCTCCAGCGCCGGGCTTGGCAAGGCGGCAGCCTTGGAGTTTTCCCGGGAAGGAGCCCGGGTCATGCTTTTCAGCCCGTTCGAACAGGAGCTTAAGGAAGCGCAGGCCGAAATCAAAGCGGCTACCGGGTTGGAGCCCGCCTATACGGTAGGGGATATCACCAAAAGCAACGATATTGCCGCCGTGGTAAAAAATACGGTTGAAGCGTTCGGGCCTATTTTCGCCCTGGTGAACAATGCGGGCGGCCCTCCGGCGGGCACCTTCGACAGCTTTGCGGACGACGCCTGGCAAAAAGCCTATGAGCTCAATCTTCTTTCCTATATACGCAGCATCCGCGAAGTCCTTCCGCATATGCGCCGGCTTGGCAAAGGACGGATCGTCAACTATACTTCTTCCTCCGTCAAACAGGTGCTGGAAAATTTAATTCTGTCCAATACTTTCCGCATGGGGGTCATGGGCTTGTCGAAGACGCTGTCCCAGGAACTCGGCAGGGACAATATACTGGTGAATGTCATGGGGCCGGGCCGAATCGGAACCGCGCGTATTGCTTACCTCGACAAGGTGCGCGCCGACAAAGCCGGCATTTCTGTCGATCAGGTATATGAAAATACCATCAAAGGCATTCCCCTCGGCCGTTACGGAACTCCCGAGGAGTATGCCAAACTAACCGTATTTCTCTGCTCGGAAACCAATACCTATATTACGGGGCAGACGGTACTTGTCGACGGCGGCATGACTAAAGCCTTTTAATCAACTAAGCGATATCTACCCTAACCCTTTTTGGCCCTTCCCTGCTTCTTCCGAGCTTGTGACCTTTAAATGGGCGGGCAATATAGCAAATCACTTTTCAAAACCGTTTGCTTGGTGCCGGCCTCATCGCGGCGGGTTGGGCTCCTGCGCACTCCCACTGCAGAAACAAGGCTTCCGAGGCTTTTGCCTCGGAGGCCTTGTTTTAATATTGGATCGACGGTTACAATGTCTGGCAGGTGTTGAGCCCGTTACATCCGGGCGGCCGGATTGAGTGAGCATACGCACAAACCAGCCCGGCAATCCTGTGGGAAAAGACAATTGTAATGACGCAGGGCTTGATGATATGCTTATAATAGTGATAATATTCTGAGCTCTTTTGCAGATATTGTGCGACGGGTTGAAATTTAGGAGGGAAATTCGTGCGGAAGGATCATTGCATAATTACCAATAGCCTGCTGATTGAGACAATCTCCGAGGCGGTTTGCGCCGCGGTTTTGGCTGTAAACGAGCTGGGGATCGTTATAAGCGTCAGTCGTGAAGGAGCCTGCCTGCTTGGAAAGAGCAGGGAGGAGATGCTTGGGCAGCCGGTATTCGCGTTGTTTCCCGATTGGGAGGAATTGCGGGAATTATTCAATACGCAGCAGCCGATCCATTTGGAAGCCAGCTATAAGAAGAATAAATACCAATTGTCACTGGTCCCTATTATCCAAAATACTTATTATAAAGGAGCACTTATCGTATTCCGGGACAATCTTCAGGAGTGCAAGGAAATACTGAATGATATTACCGAGGGCTTGGCCGACGGCGTTTATATAACCGATGCCAGGGGCACCGGGCTGTATATGAATAATGCCGATTATCAAATAACCGGCTTGACCGAGGCCCAGGTAATCGGCCGGACGATTTACGAAATGATTTCGGACGGCCTGGTCATCGGCTCATCGGTAGTCCAGGTGCTGAAGACCCAAAAGCCGGCCAGCGTATTGCAAAAGACGCCCAACGGCAAGACGGTTATGGTAACGGGCATACCGCGGTTCGATGGACAGGGGGCGCTGCGAAGGGTTATTGCCAGCACGCGGGACATTACCGAGCTTATCGAACTCAAGAAGCAGTTGGAAGAAGAGCGCCGTTTGAACGATAAATATTATTCCGAGCTAATGTCCATGAAGAAGGCCAATAAACTGCAAAACACAGTCGCCGCTTATTCCAAGAAAATGTGCGCGGTAGTCGAATTGGCCGCCCAGGTGGCCAAAACCGACTCCACCGTTTTGATAACGGGCGAGTCGGGCGTCGGCAAGGAGGTGATCGCGCGCTTCATTTATCGCGAAAGTTATCGGGAAAAGGCGCAGTTCCTTAAAATAAATTGCGCCGCCATACCGGAGCATTTGCTGGAGTCGGAGCTGTTCGGCTACGAGGACGGAGCTTTCACCGGGGCCAAGAAGGGCGGGAAAAAGGGGCTTATCGAGTCGGTGGACAAGGGAACGCTGTTTCTGGACGAGATCGGCGAGATGCCGCTGATTTTGCAGGGAAAGCTATTGCAGGTGCTCCAGGATAAAGCGTTTATCAAGGTCGGGGGGACCAAAGCCAAAGAGGTCGATATCCGGATCATAGCGGCTACGAACCGGGATTTGAAGAGTCTTGTGGAGCAGGGGAAATTCCGGGAAGATCTGTATTATCGTTTGAATGTGGTGCCGGTTTATCTTCCGCCCATTAGGGAACGCTACGAGGATATTTTGCCCTTGGCGCACATTTTTTTGATGCGGTTCAACCAGAAATACGGCGCTCATAAAGAGCTGAGCGCCGAGGTTCAGGAGTTGTTGCAGGGTTACTCCTGGCCGGGCAACGTGCGGGAGCTGGAAAACTGCATCGAGCGGCTTGTGGTCGTTACGAAGGAAGATATTATCAGGCCGGAGCATCTGCCGCTCAATATTACGGCGAAGATCAATAAGTACCATATAAGCATTGCGGGGATCATTCCGCTCAGGCAGGCTCAGGAAGAGGTCGAGCGGCTCCTGTTTTTGCGGGCCTACGACCGGTACCGCAATACTTACAAGGTGGCGGAAGCCCTGGGGGTCAGCCAGCCTACGGTGGTTAGAAAGGTGAATAAATACAAAACCATTGATGCGCCGGTGAATTAATTGATTCATGGCGGTATCGAGGTATATTCTGAATTTACGCTATTTTCATTAAACTTCGATGCAGGCCTGTATCAAGCTTGGCGAACTGGACGATAAATACTAAAAAGATATTCCTATAAGACGCTGGTGAAACGGGATGTTTACAGGCTTTTTGGCCTGCATCCCGTTTTTTTATTTTCCTTTTTACGTTGTGGCACGGGCATTGCATTATAGGTATTCGCTCGGGCAATCTGATGGGGAGGGGTGGAATAAGAACAAAACGGCAATATTCCGACCAAGACGGTAAGAAAGGAGACTTTGGTTAAGTATGATGGAGACCGGACTTAAAACGCCGCCTTCGAGCATCCTCAAGCCGCAGTCGAATTATCGCTGGACAATGGTGCTGCTGGCGTGTGGACTCTTGATTATCAACTATGTCGATCGGGTTAATATCGGGGTGGCTGCGCCAACGCTCATGAAAGAATTCGATCTTTCGCCGGCGCAGATGGGCATCCTGATGTCCGCCTTCTTCTGGGCTTATGTGGTAACGCTGTTTCCTATCGGCGGCATATTGAATAAATACGGCTCAAGGATTGTAATGTTCTGGTCCTGCCTTGGCTGGGGCCTGGTGACCATGTGCACGGCTTTTGTCCAAGGCTACAAGTCGTTCTTCCTGGTCCGGGTGCTGCTGGGGGTAACGGAAGCCGGCGTAATGCCGGGAAATGTGAGAGTGCTTCAGCTGTGGCTTCCGGAACGGGAGAGAACGCTGTCCACAGCCATGGTTGACGGCTCGGCCAGGATCGGCAACGCGATCGCTCCGCCGATCGTCGCCTATATCATCGTCGCGTGGGGCTGGAAAGCATCCTTCGTAATAACCGGGGGGCTGGCGGTTCTCTATAGCCTGGTGTGGTATTTCTTTTATCGCGATCCGGATCAGCATCCGCGCATTACGGAATCGGAGCTGGCTTACATCCGCCAGAACGAAGTGATTGACGATACCGGAAAAATTGTTTCGAAACCCATTCCGATCATAAAGCTGTTTACTTATCCGCGCATGCTTCTGGCCGGCTTCGGCTTTCTGTGGTACATGTATTTCTGGACAACGTTCAACATGTGGATACCGGCGTATTTGGTGAACGCAAAAGGCTTCGATCTCAAGACCATGGGCATTGCCGCCATGTTTCCCTATATCTCCGGAATCGTATTTGAACTGCTCGGAGGATATATATTCGACCAATGGTACCGGAAGGGCGCGACGATTACCCAGCTCAGAAGGACCGGAATGGCGATCGGGATGATCGGCGGCGCGGCTTCCCTGTATCTCGCCGTCCAGAGCGCGACGCCTGTCGATTGTGTGATATGGTTATCGGCGTCCATGGGTATCTTCTCGTTCGGGGCCTCCAACGTATCGGCGGTTCCCGCGGATTTGGCGCCCTATGGCCAGGCGGGGGGCGTGACCGGCGTGTACTTTGGCCTCGGCAACTTCGGCTCGCTTTTGGGGCCGCTGCTTACCGGGTATCTGGTAAGCACGTCGCTTGGCTATGACGGAGCCTTATTGGTCATGTGCGGGCTGACGATGGTAGGGTCCTTGTGCTACCTCTTGAACAGTTATCAACGCCTCGAAGCAAAGTAGCGTAAACCGGCTTATCGGTGTATGGATGGACGGAAGGGGGGCGAAAGCGTCTCCCTCCCCCCAATATCGGTATTAATAATAAAAAGGGCGAAGGAACGACGATATGATGGATCTTTGGATAATGGGGATCATTGCCGGCTTTCTCGTTTCCGGTTTCTTATACCGCCGTGGCCGCCGACATTTGCGCGAGGTCGAAAAACTGCGCCAAAGGATCATGGATGAGCACCGAAATGTTGAGTTTTTGGGGAGGATGGCCTATCAGGGCGGGTTCCCCGAAATGCCTAAACTCATCTATCTCAATGTAGCAGTTACCGGCGAAAACCTGCTCCTTTTCGATGATCTGGGGAAGAGCGGCGCCATAGCGATAAGCCGGTGGACCAAAGTCGAGAAATTCGCCGTCTGCCAGAAAGCGGACTTGCGGACGAAAAGCGTGGCGGTGTTCGGGCCGATGATATCGCTATTTGCCAAGGATCGGACCAGATATTTCGTTTTGATAAAGTACCTGGACCATCACAACATAAGAAACAATATCCTTCTGGAAGCAAATAGCCCGACGCTGCAGGACAACGCATACGGCAAAATCAACACGGCGTTTAACCGTTTTCGAAACTTCACCAACGTTAACCCTTCCCTGGTCATCGGCTAAGGCCAGGAGAGCAGCTCCGCTTTTAGCGGACGTGATCCGGCACAATATGGCCCGGTCGGGTTCCCGGGCGTAGCGCCTCGAAGTAGTTTCCCCGAGGGAAATTACCGGGCTAAGAGGGGAAGAAGCTTAGGAAAAAACCAAAGATTGAAACCATATCGCTATAGAAAGGAAGCGTTCAGATGTATTTAACCGATCAGGAAAAAGCAATCTTGGACGGCGCTCAGGGGAAAGCCCCTCAGCTGGCGATGGAAATACTGGCAAAAATCGGCGAAATAAACGAGGCGGACCGATTAATTCCCATAAGCAGCGTGCATCTCGTGCTGCATGCCTATAAAAGCGCCTTTGATGCCGGCGTTGACACTGCCGAGAAAATCGCTGAAATGGGGGGACAATTTATTGTCCCGACGACCATCGACCCTTATGGAATGGATGCGGAAGACTGGAAGGGGGCAAGGACGCCGGACCATTACGCCGCACAGCAAATCAGGCTGGAAAACGCGGTTATGAAAATGGGGGTGGTGCCGGTATGGACCTGTACGCCCTATTACGGCTTCAATCTTCCGCGGTTCGGCGATAACGTCGCCTGGTCCGAATCATCGGCGGTTGCCTATGCAAATACGGTGATCGGGGCGCGGACCAACCGGCAGACGGCGATCGTCGACATTTGCTGCGGCATACTGGGAAAAACGCCGGAAACCGGGCTGCATCTTCAACAGAACAGATACGGGGAAGTGCTTGTCCGTCTTAAGGCTGACAGAGAATTAAAGTCGTGGGAATATCCTGCCCTCGGCTATCTGCTGGGGAAAAAACTGGGGAGCCGTATCGGGGTTGTCGAAGGGATGAAAGGCGATCCGCGCCATGAAGATCTCAAATCTTTATGCGCAGCAGCGGCCGCTTCGGGTTCCGTGACCTTGCTGCATATCGTCGGCGTCACCCCTGAAGCGCGAAACTTGCAGGAAGCCTTTGGCGGGAACAAACCCCTTGAAGAATCTGAAGTTACCTTGAAGGACCTGCAAGATACGAGAGATGCCATGTGCACGACTAAAGATGACAAAGTAGATTTTGTCGCCTTAGGCTGCCCCCATTACACCATCAATGAAATCAAGCAGGTTCATAATCTGCTGAAGGGAAGAAAGATCAACCCGGGTACGTCTTTTTGGATTTATGCCAACAGTTATGCCATTAAACTGGCTGAGAAGATGGGACTGCGCCGGGATCTGGAAGAGGCGGGTGTAGTGATACGGGCGGAGACCTGCATGATTATTTCGCCGGTTGCCAGCTGGGGCTTTAAAACCTTAATGACCGATTCGGGGAAATGTTCCTATTACGGGCCGGCCGAATGCGGAACCGACATTATTTTCGCCAGCGTGGAAGAATGCGTGGAAGCTGCTGTTTTAGGCAGGCTGCCCAAATAACGGATGGGGAGTGGAACCATGAAAAAAATCTCGGGAAGAGGTCTGATTGAAGGAAATGTAAAGGCGGAAGCCATTGTATCGTCGCAGCCTTTCGGCTTCTTTGGAGGCGTGGACCCGGCTACGGGCATCGTGATCGATAAACGGCACGAATTGTATGGTCAGAGCATTAAGGGAAAAGTATTTGTTTATCCGGAGGGAAGGGGTTCCACCGTGGGGGCGGCCATCATCCTCGAGCTCACCCGTACGGGATGCGCTCCGGCGGCGATCGTAAATGCGAAGATCGAGACAATAACGGCGGCCGGAGGCTTAATGGCCAAAAAATTCTATAACAAGGACATACCGATGGTGGACCGGCTGACCGAGAACCCCGTAACGGCAATTAAGACCGGTGATATTGTCGGCGTGAACGGGTCGACGGGCGAGGTCCGCGTATTTTAGTCACTTTATGCCGCAAAGGAGATGGGTTATTTGAAGACGATACGCATTGGCGGTGGGCAGGGGTTCTGGGGCGATATCAACGATGCCGCCATCCATATGGTGAAGAAGGGGGATTTGCAGTATCTGGCCTGCGACTATCTGGCCGAGCTGACGCTTTCGATCATGCAGCGCCAGCGCCAGCGCAACCCGGAAAAAGGGTTCGCCCAGGATTTCATCGCCATGTTGCGGGAGATCCTGCCGGTCTGCATGGAGAAGAATATCAAAGTGCTGTCGAACGCCGGCGGCATGAATGTCGCCGGCGCGGTCGACGAGGCGCGGAAGCTTGCCGACACTTTGAATATAAAAAAGCTCAAAATCGGCTATATTCTGGGCGACGATCTGCTGGATAAGCTGGCCGACCTGCAGGCTCAGGGCATTACCATGAAAAACCTCGACGACGGGCGGGACTTGTCGGAGATCAGGGACAAGATCGTCAACGCCAACGTGTACTTCGGCCATGAGCCGATCGTCGATTGCCTCGATATGGGAGCCAACGTCGTGATTACCGGCCGGGCCACCGACTCCAGCCTGTTCCTGGCGCCGCTGGCCTATGAGTTTGGCTGGAAGCCGCAGGAATGGGACAAATTGGCCAGGGGGATCATCGTCGGGCATCTGCTGGAGTGCGGCGGCCAGGGCAGCGGCGGCAACTTCGACTACGACTGGCGGAGCGTTCCGGCGCTCGACGATCTGGGCTACCCGATAGCGGAAGTCGGCGAGAACGGCGGGATCGTCGTCACCAAAGCGCCCGACTGCGGCGGCCTGGTGTCCGAGCAGACCTGCAAGGAGCAGCTGCTCTACGAAATCCACGATCCGGCCAACTATATCACCCCCGATGTCGTCGCCGACATCAGCCAGGCCCGCCTCACCGGCGCCGGCAAAGACCGCGTCCGCCTCGACGGCGTGTGCGGCAAGCCCCGCCCGGATATGCTGAAGCTGTGCATCGGCTATCTGGCCGGCTACAAAATCGAGGGCTACCTGCCGTTCGCCTGGCCCGACGCCCTCGACAAGGCCCAGTGCGCCGCCGATATCATCCTGAAGCGGCTGGCCCGGAAGGGCCTGAAGGCCGAAGAGGTCCGCGTCGATTTCCTCGGCGTCAACGCTCTCCACGGGCCGCTGGCCGGCGAACCGGCCTGCAAGCCGAACGAGGTGGTCCTGCGGATCGCTCTGCGGACCCGCGACAAGAAGGAAGCGGCCAAGCTGGCGCCCGAGATCGCCCCGCTGCAGCTCAACGGACCGCCCGGGTCCTGCTTCTTCGGCGGCCGGCCCAAGGTCAGCGAAATGATCGCCCTCTGGCCGACATTGGTCCCCCGGGACGCGGTCAAGCTCACGCCAAGTGTTTTGGAGGTGAAATGATGGCTAAGTATCTTCTCAAGGATGTCGCCCACGCCCGCTCGGGCGACAAAGGCAACATCAGCAATATCTGCCTTTACGCCCGCGACCCCAAGGACTATGAGCTGCTCAGGCGGCAGGTGACGGCCGAACGGGTCAAGGAGCACTTCCGCGGCGTGGTGCTGGGCGAGGTCACCCGCTACGAGCTGCCCACCCTGGGCGGGTTCAACTTCGTGCTCAAGGAGGCGCTGGGCGGCGGGGCCACCCAGTCGATCCGCCTCGATACCCTGGGCAAGACGATGGCGTCGGCGCTGTTGCGGATGAAAATCGAGAAAGAGGAGGCTTCGCGATGAAAACAAGTGAGTTCAAAGGCTTCTACAAACTGTCGCCCGCCCAGCGGCTGAAGGAAGTGGCCGAGTTCAGCGGCCTGACCACGGAAGAGGCGGCTCTGCTGGCCAAAACCGGGGCCCTCGATATGGAATTGGCCGACCACATGATCGAGAACGTGTTCGCCACCATGCAACTGCCGATGGGGGTGGCCGTCAACTTTTTGATCAACGGACGCGATTATCTCGTCCCGATGGCGGTGGAAGAGCCGTCGGTCGTGGCGGCCGCCAGCAACGCCGCCCGCATGGCCCGCGTCAAGGGCGGCTTTTTCGCCAGCAACACCGGCCCGGTCATGCGGGCCCAGATCCAGGTGATGAACGTCGTCGACCCCTACGCCGCCCGCCTCAGGCTGTTCGAGGCCCGCGACGAGATCATGGCGATCGCCAACGCCCAGGATCCGATGCTGATCAGCCTTGGCGGCGGCATGCAGGATATGGAAGTACATATTTTCCCGTCGCCCATCGGCACGATGGTCGTCGTCCAGCTGATCGTCGACACCAGGGACGCCATGGGGGCCAATACCGTCAATACCATGGCGGAAGCGCTCGCCCCCCATGTCGAACGAATTACGGGAGGCCGGGTGCAACTTCGTATTTTGTCCAATCTCGCCGACAAAAGGCTGGTGAGGGTCCGCGCCGTCGTGGATAAGGAGGCGCTCGGCGGCGAAGGCGTAGTCGACGGCATTGTCGCGGCCTACACCTTCGCGGCCATCGACCCGTACCGGGCCGCGACCCATAACAAGGGCATCATGAATGGCATCACGCCGGTCGTTACGGCCACCGGCAACGACACCCGGGCGATCGAAGCGGGAGCCCACGCCTACGCGGCCAGGAACGGCCAATATACGTCGCTGACCACCTGGGAAAAGAACAGCGACGGCGATTTGGCCGGCTCGATCGAAGTGCCCATGGCCGTGGGCCTGGTAGGCGGCGCGACCAAGATTCATCCGGTCGCCAAAATCGCTGTCAAAATCCTTGGCGTGAAGTCGGCCGTCGAACTGGCCGAGGTAATCGCCGCCACCGGCCTGGCCCAGAATCTTGCCGCGCTGAGGGCGCTGGCCACCGAAGGCATCCAGCGCGGCCACATGTCGCTGCACGCCCGCAACATCGCCGTCACCGCCGGCGCCACCCCCGACATCGTCGACCAAGTGGTGGCCGCCATGGTCAAGGAACGCAAGGTCCGGCTGGAGTACGCCCAGGAACTCGTCGGCAGGCTGAAAGGCAAATAACGTACAGTCCGGCTATTGACGACGGCTACGGACCGAACGCAAGGACCGCCTGCCAACCCTTGCTGTCATGCTGAAAGCGGGCTTATTGCCATCGGTATGGCCTGTATACTTGTGGGCACAAAATAATGCCGGTGAGTTTCAGGCTGCGGCCTGAGAAAGCTCAGTCAATAGTATCCATATTTATATGAAATGCCCAGCCTGGTGCGCATAACGACTATAGCGTCGCACCTGGCTGGGCATTTCCAATAGGCGTCAATAGGATCAGGCTGGGCATAAAGATAAATTTGGCTTATTGCCGCGTTTATTTTGGCGGCGTTTAGCGAAAACAAGACAAGGCCGGAAGGCTGCAAGCTAATCCTTAATAGCCGGTGGTTATCAGAAAATAAGTCAAGTCTGACCATAAGCTGACTTAAGTTGCACACCCCGATCCGGAAAAGCTGAAAATAGTGGCGGCCCTCGGACCGGAAGCGCGGAACGATTGCTCGGCAAACAGATTGGGGCGGGCATTCTATAGCTCTGTGACAAAAAAAATAGAAGGATTCTATAGGAGATATGCAAAATATATCGAACTATATGGAGGGTCCTCTGGAACTCCGGGGAGGTGATGCCGCTGTTTTCAACCGAGTTGCAAAAAAAATTACAAATTGTTTCCCAAGGATGCCTGGGAGAACCATGTAAAGCATGCGTCCGGGAATGCTTAATGCTGGAAGACCTGGGAGTAACTCCGGGCCGGTTCTTTACCGGGGTGAATCAAACGGGTCAAATAGATTCCCTGGTCCCCTACTCCTGTAATCTCTGTGGAAAGTGTAGCAAAGTTTGCCCGCAGGGCTTTCCTCTGGCGGAAATATTTCAGGAGATTCGTAACGAACTGGTAACAAATAATTGCGGGCCGCTAAAACAGCATGGTCCTATTTTAATGCATCAGAAATTCAGCTATAATCCGATTTTCACCGGAAGTTTTCCGGCCAGGGCCGGAAAGGCCCCGATTATATTTTTTCCCGGCTGCAGCCTTTCCGCGTATTATCCCGAGGCGGTCGGCAAGCTATACCGCCATCTAGGGGAAAATCTGGACGGAGTTGGCGCGCTTCTGGCCTGCTGTGGGAAGCCGACCGGAGCTATTGGCCAGCAGGCGTTGTTCAGACAGAAACTCGGAACAGTACTCAATGAAATTAGGCGCCTCGGGGCCACGGAAGTGATTACTGCCTGTCAAAGCTGCTACAAAATACTGTCCGACTATGCGCCGGAGGCTATTCCGGGGCTAAGCGTCAAGTCCCTGTGGGTTGTGCTGGATGCAATCGGGCTTCCCCAGCCAGCCAGCCCTGAACCTGCAGGCGCCAACAAGCTTGTTGCCATCCACGATTCCTGTGTTACGAGGGATGAAGACGGCATTCACCATGCGGTGCGTAACATAGTGAGCCGTCTCGGGTATGCGGTCGAGGAACTGCCGAATAGCGGGAGCCGGACGCGATGTTGCGGCCAGGGGGGGATGATTGCCCCTGTAAATCCGGTGCTGGCAAGGCGGGTGATGCAGCGGGCGGCGGAGAGCCAGGTTGAGCCAATTGTGACCTATTGTGCCGCCTGCAGGGCTTCGGCGGTTTTGGGCGGCAAGACAGGCATGCACATTGTCGATCTCCTGTTCCGTGAAAGTTTGCAGGACCGGGCGCTATCCGAAGTGACCGGCCCGCTGACCGGCTGGTTCAACCGGTGGAAGACGAAGCGCATCCTGGCCAAGGTCGCCCGGGAACTGACGCGCGAAAGCCAGGATGGGATCAGGCGGTAAACGGACCGGCGTCGCGTTGCCGGTGATTATAGCGTCGCTGGGTGGCTAACGGCCCGCTAAAGCCGCCGGGTCAAAGGAGGAGTTTTATTGCGCAGCAACGGGGAACCGTGTGTTGATAATAACCGCAGACTTAGAATCAGGCTTGTTGTCGTATTGGGCGCCTTGCTGCTTGCCGCGGCGCTGGTGCAAGAGTTCGGATTGGCAGCGTACATTACCTTGGAAAATCTGGCGAAACTCAAGGGGTGGATCGATGGCTACGGCCTGCTTGGACCGGTTATTTATATTGCGTTATTCATCGTAGCCGCAGTTTTTTTCTTGCCGGGGCTGCCACTGGGAATACTGGCCGGCGTCGTATTCGGGCCGATTAAGGGAGCGGTCTGTGCCGCTATTGGGGGTACTCTAGGGGCTGTGGCGGCTTTTTTGATTGCCCGCTACGCGGCTCGTGAAATGGTGGAGGGATGGATTCTAAAGAATAAGCGGCTCAGCAATCTGGACCAAGGGGTGCGCAGACATGGCTGGCGGATGCTGGTGATCACGCGGCTTGTGCCGCTGTTTCCCTACAATCTTCAGAATTACGCCTATGGATTGACCGATATTCCCTTATCGACCTACTTTCTGGTTTCGCTGGTCTGTATGTTGCCGGCAACCGTCGCCTTTTCTTTCGCCGGCGGCTCAATGGCCAGCGGGGGCGATATCAGGGTGATGCTGTTGTATTTGGGCATTGCCGGAGTGTTTTTTGTGTTCATCTCGCTCCTTCCCGGCTGGCTCAAGAAAAAACACGGCAAAGCGATGGATTTATCATGACCGAGGTATCTATATGTTAGACACACACGTCCGGAAATATTGTCAGCCTTGGCTTTCCCGGCTAGCCCAAGGCCTTGTGCCGCTGGGCCTCCGTCCAAACACGGTGACTCTTCTTGCCCTGGCGGCGGGATTGGGGGGAGCTTTCGCGCTATATCAGCAGTTGCCTGTTTTGGCATTGACGTTGCTTTGGTTGTCCGGCCTGGCCGATGTTCTTGACGGCACGGTCGCCAGACTGACGGGAGAATCGTCGCCTTTCGGCGCTTTTATGGATCTTATATTCGACAGAGTCGTAGAGATGTGCTATATTTTGGCTATCGTTATTCCGGCTCCGGAGTTCGCCGTGCCGGCCGTTTATCTGTTATGCTCCATCATCTTCAGCTTTTCGATTTTTTTGGCGTCCGGCGCCCTCATCGGCAAGCGAAGTGAGAAAGCCTTTTATTATCAGGCCGGGCTGGCGGAACGGACCGAGACCTTTCTGATTTTTTCGGGTATTATGGTTTTTCCGGAGTTTACAACCTTGCTGCTGAACCTTTTTACCGCAATGATCGTGTTTACCGGCGGGCAGCGATTCTATGAGGTTTATCGTTATTTTCACACGGAATGACTAGGTGGTGGATTTTGGATGAAAGTTAGAATTGTAAAGGGTTTATTCGCTTTGGCGCTGATAGCGTCGCTGATTTTTTCCGGAGGGTGCGGCGGCAAGCAGGAATCGACTCAGGGCCAACCCCCCGTAACGGGAAAGGACTGGGCGGCGATCGTCGCCCAGGCTAAGGGCTCTACGGTATATTTCTACGGGTGGGGCGGCGATCAGCGGATAAACCGGTGGCTGGACGAAACCGTAGCGCCCGGACTGCGGGAAAAATACGGCATTAAGCTGGTCCGAGTCGGCATGAACATCAACGAGATACTAACCAAACTGATTAGTGAAAAGCAGGCCGGGCGTGAAAGCGGCTCGATCGACATCGTATGGATAAACGGCGAAAACTTTTATACCGCTAAGAAGAACGACCTGCTTCACGGCCCCTTTGCGCAGGACCTTCAGGCGGTAAAGCAGTATATTGACGGGCGGGACCCGGAATCTCAGTTGGACTTCGGTCAGCCGATCGAAGGGTATGAAGCGCCCTTTGGCAAAGCCCAGCTTGTGATGATCTATGACAGCGCCAAAATTAAAGAGGATGAGTTGCCTCGGAGCGCCCAGGCGCTTATGGCTTTGGCCCAAAAATATCCTGGCAAAATTACGTATCCGGCCCCGCCTGATTTTACCGGCAGCGCCTTTGTCCGGAATGTGATCTGCGATGTTGTGGGCCGGGATAAACTCGACAATCTCAATCCGAGGGACAAAGCTGCGGTGGAAGCCGCAATACGGCCCGGCGTGGAATTCCTGGCCGGGCTGAAGCCCTATCTCTGGCGAAAGGGCGAAACCTACCCCGCGACGCTGGCCCAGCTCCACAACATGTTTGCCGATGGCGAGATTATTTTGGCGATGGATTATGCGCCATACTCCGCCATGGGAAAAGTCCGGGACGGTCAGTTCCCGTCCACGGTAAAGACCTTGGTATTCGATAAAGGAACCCTGGGCAATACGCACTACCTGGCTGTTCCATTCAATTCACCGAACAAAGCCGGAGCCATGGTGGCGATTAACTTTCTCCTGAGCCCGGAAATGCAGGCGTCAAAATATGCGGCGGAAAACTGGGGAGACCTTCCGGCTATTGACATGCACAAGCTTTCAGCCGAGGAACAGAGCTTGTTCGGTAAGGCAAACCGCGGTGATGCCGCTATTTCCGGAGAATATCTGCAAGGACATCGGATTTCCGAACCGTATGCCGCGTTGGTGCCTGTAATCGATGAAATTTGGCTTCAGCGAGTGGTCAGAGAAGGGAAATAGGGTTGCGAAAATCAATAACGATATGCCTGTTGCTGTTACCCGCTACGCTGATCCAGTTATGGATCATGTTTACCGGGATTTTTTCTTCAATTGAACAAAGCCTGGGGTATATTCCTACGGCCGGGCTGACGGAGATTAGCCGGGACTATTACAGGGAGCTTTTGGCCGATCCGACCTTTTGGCGGAGTCTGCTTTTTTCCCTCTACACCGCGCTCTTCTCCTCCGGCCTTTCGGTAGGCCTTGGCCTGGGACTGGCCGGGCTGATGGCGGCGAACTTCCCGGCCCGTTTTTCCGCCCAGCAGTGGTTCAAGCTGCCGATTATCGTGCCTCACTTAGTGGCCGTATTTTTAATTATGGTTACCCTCGGCAACGCGGGGCTTGTTGACCGCCTCTTGCATTTCGCTTGGGGACCGGGTGTCAGATTGCCGAATCTGACGATGGACCCATGGGGCCTGGGGATTATTTTGACCTATATCTGGAAGTCGGCACCCTATGCGGCCTTTATCCTTTATACCTTTCTTCGCAACACCGACCCCAGGCTGATCGCTACGGCCCGCAATCTGGGGGCGTCACCCTGGCGCGCTTTTTGGCACGTCTTGGTGCCGCTCTTAAAACCGGCCCTCGGGGGCTGCTTTATCTTGATTTTCGCCTACAACTTTACCGCTTTCGAAGTCCCTTTCCTGATTGGCCCGACTTACCCCAAGGCCTTGCCGGTTCTGGCCTATACTTATTTCCTCAATCCGGACAGCGAGGCGAGGGCCTATGCTATGGCCATCAACTCCTTGCTTCTTCTGTTTAGTCTCTTCCCTATCTGGTTTTTCCAACGCTGCTGGCAAAACGAGAGCAAGGAGGGGAGCTAAGTGAAATTCTGGAGCAAAGCTTTTCTGGTCCTGGCGCTGGCCTTGCTGGCGCTTCCTTTTGCCGGGCTTCTCTTATGGTCGCTGGCTGGCGAGTGGCCTTGGCCGCAGCTTGTGCCGGCCACTGTCTCCTTCCGGGGCTGGACGGCCTTTGCCGCCATGGCTGAAAAATTCTTGGAAGCGATAGTTACCAGTGGACTGCTTTCAAGTGCCGTTACCCTGCTATGCCTGCTGGTGAGTTTGCCTGCCGCCCGGGCTTTGGCCTATTACCAGTTTGCCGGCAAGCGGCTGATCGAGATATTTTTCATCTCGCCGCTGCTTGCTCCGGTTATGTCGATTGCGATGGGAGTGCACATGCAATTCATTCGCCTGGGCTTGGCGGACACACTGCCCGGGGTCATGCTGATCCACCTTTTTTCCTGCTTGCCTTATGGGATACTGATCCTGCGGGATGCGCTCCTCGCGGTAGGCAGCCAGTGGGAAGACCAGGCCAAGGTATTGGGGGCCAGCCGGTGGCAGGCTGCCCGGTATATTGTTTTGCCGCTCCTGGCACCGGGGCTTGTCGCGGCTTCGGTTATGGTGTTCATTGTCTCCTTCAGCGAGTATATCCTCACCTTCATTATCGGCGGCGGGAAAATTGTGACCTTTTCCTTGCTCATTTTTCCGTATTTGCAGGGCGGTGACCGTAATATCAGTTCCGTGCTGAGTATAATATTTCTCCTGGTTATCCTATTGTGGATTTTGGTTCTGGAGCTGCTGGCCCGGCGCTATACCGGCCAGGGGAGATTCTTTCACTTGTAAGGTTAGGGGATTATTATGATCAAGATCGCTTTGGACCGGATTAGCAAACAATATGACAGGAAAACTGTTCTCAGCCGGATCAGCCTGACGGTGGAAGCAGGCGAGCTTCTTTCGCTGCTTGGCCCTTCCGGCACAGGTAAAACGACGCTGCTGAAAATCCTTGCGGGACTGGAAGATGCGGATGCCGGGGATATACTGTTTGACGGACAATCCGTGCGGAGGTTGCCCCCCGAAAAACGCAAAGCTGTTTTGGTATTTCAGGACTATCTTCTGTTTCCTCACCTGACTGTAGGGGAAAATGTCGGGTTTGGCCTGAAAATGGCGAAGCAATCGGCTTCAGCGGTCAGGACCCGGGTAAGCGAGATGCTCCAACTGGTTCAGCTCTCGGGAAGCGAGAACAAATATCCGCGGGAACTGTCCGGCGGACAGAAGCAACGGGTGGCTTTGGCCAGGGCGTTAGCGATTGAACCCAGGGTATTGCTCCTGGACGAGCCTTTTTCCAACCTGGATGTCCTGCTGCGCCATTCGATGCAGGAACTGGTCTTTGCCATACAGCGCAAACTGAAGATTACTACTATACTTGTTACTCATGATTGGGCAGAAGCGCTTATGTTCTCTGACCGGATGGCTGTTCTGGACAATGGCGTCGTGCAGCAGGTGGATATACCGGAGAGAGTATACCGGAATCCGGCCAGCCTCAAAGTCGCTCAGCTTTTTGGAACGAGTGTCAACTATATTGACGGCGCTGTCCGCAACCAAACCTTTCTTTCCTGGATGGGCGAATACAGGGCCGGAGATCGGGCCGACGGGCCGTATCAGGCCGTAGTCAGACCTGAGCAAGTCGAACTGAGGGCCGACGCCGCCGGAGAATGGCGCGTGCAGAAAAAAATCTTCGCTGGCCAAACGACCTATTATCATATCGGAAAGGAGGAGCGGCAGCTATGGGCCGCCTCTCCCCCAAATACACGCCATGAATTGGCTGATCAGGTGAGCATAACGGTAAATCTCCGGCCGGAGCTCCTTTTTCCCAAGGCAACGGCGGGGGAAGATCAGTAATGGATTAAGGGATTTGTCTCCTTTAGGTCCGTGAGTTAGAAAAAGCACCGAGGACGGTGCTTTTTCTTTATCTGCCCGGGAAAAGGAAGGAGTGTTGTGATTGCTACCGGATGCGGGAGAGGCGGATGGTTAACCAGGTTTCGGCGATATGGACAATCCCTGCGCTTCCAAGAGCTACCGCAAAAAACGGATAGGCCTTGTAAGTCCTAAAAAGATCGTACCCGATGAAACCGGCAACGAGACCGAGGAGTAAAGCCCCCTCAGCAAAATAGGCTGCTTTTACTCCCGGGGAGGATGGGAACGTCTTTATCATCTTCGCGGTCACTAAACAGCCGGCGCACGTCAAGCCTAAAAGAAGCCAGGCTCCGGGCCCGGGCAACTGAAGCAGCGAGTCGGGATAGTTGTAGCGGATATACAGCAAGTAGCGGTGGACGCCCATCTTGGCTCCGCCGAAATATTCGAGAATAAACGGCGCTGCCATAAGCAGGATCTTTAACAGGTGACCGGTCAAAATGGTGGCTTGAATTTGCCTCTTCATCAAATCCTCCAACAAAATGAATGACAAAGGAGTAATCCTTTGTCATTCGGCAGTCTATTTTTGGGGTTCGCCTGTTTCCACCGGATTGGCGGGATTGGAGCTCCACTCATACCAGCCGTTGCTGTAAAGCGAGATGTTTTTCAATCCCATTACATCCGCAAAAGTCAGCACTTCCGCCGCCCGCCAGCCGGATCCGCAGAAGAAGCTTAAGTTCTTATCAGGAGTGATGCCTTGTTCCTTCCACATCGCCAGTATTTCATCGGCGTTGCGCATGGTATCGTCGACATTGCGGAAGTCTTCAAGATGATTGGGATCGGAGCCGGCATGCCCCCACACACTGCCTGCGGGACGCCCTTTAAAGGCCAAATCTTTGTAGCCGGAGGTTTTTCCAATATACTCGTCCCAACTCCGGATATCAACGAGAATGCTGTTTTGTTTGTCGGCCAAAGCGGCCTTGGCTTTGTCGATGTCGACAATATAGCCTTTATTGACGGGGATTGCCGCGCCGAACGAGGTGCCGGGCTGTTTGGGATGGGAGGCCGTTTCCACTTGATAGCCGGCATTCTTCCAAGCGGCGAAACCGCCGTTCAGCACCCGCACATCCTTGACTCCCAGATATTTGAGGATAGCGGCGAGACGATAAGAAGCCATAGGATTATCGCCGGCCAAAATAACCGTATCATCCTTCGTAAGGCCATTCGCTAAAGCGAACTTTTCCAAATCCTTGTCCGGGTTGATACTCCACAGTGGCGGTGACTCAATCTCATCGGTATTGATATGTACGCTGCCGGGAATATGACCTTTGGCATAAGAGGTTGATTCGTCACCCCAGGATACTTCGAAGATCTTGTAAGAGCCGCCGGCAAAGGTTTCCGGCTTTTTGCCGTCGATGACATCCTTTATCCATTGGGCCGGCACGATCATTTGGTAATTAGCGTAGGACTCCATCGGCAAAGAACTGTCCTTGGCCCATTCCTTGACATCGTAAAGATAAACATTCTTGACGCCGTTCTTGAGGAAAAATTCAGCTACCGCTTTAGCATCTTGGCCATTAGCGTCATATACGACAACGTTTTCGGCCTTATCGATTCCCTTTTGTTTTATAAGGTTCGCCAGGACCTGATTGATGTCTTTATCCTTTACGGTGGCTTTCAGCCAGTTGGCGGCAAAGTCGGCGGCGCCTTTAATATGTCCGCCTCGCGTCACGCCGTCCAGCTTCCAGCCATTGAAAGCGTCGTTCTGCCTCGCATCGACAATCAGCCAACCCGATTTACCCATATTGTCCTTCAGTTCCTGGGTGCTGATCGTTTTGGGAGCTTGGGGGGCGTTCGACTGTTGCTGGGGCTGGCATCCGGCAACGATCAATAATGTGGTAGTCATAACAAGTGCAATTAGCAGCGCTATCCGTTTTTTCACGACCATTCCTCCTGTTACGTTGGAAATTCCGTGTATATTATATACTAATTGCAAGGGATTGTCAGTATATCTAATAGATAATTTCTATTAAGTATATAAAAAAACAAAATAGAACAGACGGCCAGAGATTATAAGCGCTCTTATTGGCGGAAAGGGGCCCCGGCAGAAGCGAGGGGCCGCCTAGTTAGGTTTAAAGACATTACGAAGGACTGTCATACTCCTGTCAAACCTTTCTTTTATCATTGAAAGCGAACCCGTACCAGTCCTCCTCCAATATTCCTGAGTTTTTCGCCCGGCCGTCGGCCGGGTTTTTTTGTTTTCGGGAAGTCTATCCATAATAAGCTTTCGAAATTCAAAGGCCCAATTTGAATACGGCTTTTTAACAGCGCCAATACTAAAACAAAAGAGGTGCTTGAATTTGGACAAAAGCTATATTTACCTGATTTTTGCAATCGCGGCCGCAGCTGCCTTTTTTATCATCGTGCCTAAGGCGCAATATAAGCGGCATCTTCTTTATGGCCTGATATTCGGGGGGATTGCCGACGTCATTAGTCTTGTGACGCTCGCGCCCCTGCAGCAGATCAGGTTTTCGAATATGGGCCATTTTGGCCTGTTCGGGATGTTTCCCGTCTGGGTTCCGGTTACCTGGATGTTTGCTTTCGGCGTATTTTTCTACCTGATGCCGAAGCGGCTGTCGTTTTTGATTCCTTACCTCTGCGCCTTCACCGCCTTGAGTTACGTGGTGGGGCTGGTAATGGAGTCTTACGGCTTGTTTGAATATATCGGAGCCCAGAGGTATTGGGCCGTCCCCATTTTTTTCGTCTGGTATTCTGTTGCCGCGTGGGTTTATCATCGGGAGATACCGGCCGGGATAATCCAGCCCGCCGCCCTCAAACCGCGGCAGGACGAAGAAGAGTAAGGATTGTTAACCGCCTTCGGGCGGTCTTTTATTGGGAGGAAGCGATTGGCTGGCAGGAAACAGCGTCCATCCAGAAGCAAGAATTACCCATGCCTGGATAGCAGCTGGAAGTGGTAGCCGAATGCTTCGATTTCAGCGCGGGAGAGGATGATTCCCTCGGGAGGGCGGGAATTGAGCTTGAACACCAGGGCCTGCTGCCCCCTCTGCTGGTGGAAGTTGATGCGGTTAAAAGCAATTTGCGTTTTCAAAAGATCGGTCAGTATTTCCGCCGTGGCCTGATGCCCCACTGCGGAAATAATCCGGGGCGCGGACCGGACCAGTTCCTTCGCCTCTTCCATGCTGATTGTCCGGCAGGAATATTCTCCGTCTGCGGTAATGATGGCGCCGTTCAGAATAGCGATAGGGTGTCTGTTTTCCATAAAAAAACTCCCCCTTCGGGCTGGATGGGTTGCTTTATTTCATTATAACATGGGGGTTTACATTTGGGCGCAGAAGGAACTACTGGATGTAGCCCTCGTAAGAGCAGCCGATATAAGAGGAAACCAGGCATATCCTGCGACGGATTCTGCGGCCTTCAAAGGCGCTCCGGCCTGTAGCCAGCCAAAAGAAAAGAGCAGCTTGCGCTGCTCCGCTGGGCCTTGTCATAAACCGCCGAGCGGGCGGTTTTTTTTTGTCGCTTTCTTGGCTGGCAGTTATCTGCTCAAGGCCAGGGCGTCGCGGTCAATCGACTGGGGAGGCTCCTCCACCCAGCCATGGCTCAACATGATCTGCAGGCCGTCCTCCATGTACTCCATCACCTCGATGCCCAGCCGCGTATAGCAGGCCGTCAGGTCGCTCCGAAGGCTGGTAGACAAGGACGCGCCGTAGTTGGCCAGCGCGGCCGAGCAAAGGAGCTGGACATGGAAGAGCATCATATTGTCGGAAAAGGGCGGGGTTGTGGATGCGGTAATATCCGAATCCCAATGCATCGGGGCGGAAGTGTCGTTTTCCCGCAACAGGGTCGTGAGAACGTCAATATGTTTTTCGCAGAGGTCTTTCCCGCGGTTAAAGTGTTTTCGGAGCTCCGCAAGCCGGGAAACCTGACTGAAGGCAATCGCTATGGTTTGGGCTACCTGGATATTTTGAATATTGGTATAGACGTGCCCGATTTCAATGGCCGTGAGCGGTCTTTGACCCTTTCCCAGGAAGCGTCCGACAAAGGTGTGCTTGGCCGCGAACTGAGGATTTCTGGCGACAGTGATAAACGGCGACCGGACAAAGATACCTTTCGCCAGAAGCGCCAAGGCCACTTTCTCGTTCAACTCGACATAATCCCTGAGAATACTGCTGAAGTAATCGCGCACATCCTTTCTGGCGGACATGGAAAGGGCTGTACCATAGGCTTGCAGAGATACCCGGCACAACTTCCGCAGATAGAATAGGGGAAACGGTTCGGAAAAGAGCTGCGGCGCCGCCGCATTTAACTCTTTATATCCCAGGGGAACAGGGATATCATCCGTAGCGAAGAAGCTTTCGATTTGCCGGTTGTGATTTTTCATCAGGATGAGTCCGTGCTGAAGGACATGGATAATTTCCGTGTCCTTCGCTACGCTTCCCAGGTGGGTTAAAATACATTGAACCACATCGTTATTCATGTATTGCAACCACAGGTAGCCAATTTCTCCGGAAGTAAGTCGGATATTGGATTCTGGCATTGAAATCCTCCACCTATCTTTTATGCGGAGTATTAGCCGAACCTAGTTAAATTAACCATGGAACGTTTTCCCAAGGATAGCTGAAAACAATAAGACCGCGTAAAGATGCGCGGCTATAAGCAGACGAAGAAGCAGCGGCTAGCGCACCAGGGCCTGAAATTCCGGCAGGTTGCGCATCCGGTCAAAATGAGCCTGCTGGTCAGCCACCGCTTTTACGGCCTGGTCCAGTTCGACGGCTTTCTTTAAATATTTCAGCGACTCCCCGGTATTTCCCCGGTCGGCGTGGATTGTGGCAATGCCGTAATAGCTCCAGGTATTCCCCGGGTCGCCCTGGATGGTTTTTTCAAACCAATACAGGGATTGATCATAATTATCCTGCAATTTGTAGGCCATGGCCATATCATAAAAAGCCGGCACATAACCCGGGTTGATGTCGAGGGTCTTTTGGATCAGGGCCATGCCGCCCTGATAATCGCCTTCGAAACAAAGGGCAATCCCCTTGGCGGCGTAGACTTTAAAATTGCCGGGATCGGCGGCGATAGCCTTATCGAAGCTGGTGATCGCTTCCCGGTAATAATATTGCTCGTAAAGCTTCAGGCCCTGGGCGAAAAATTCTTCGGACTCCGCCGCCTTAACCGGGTCGGCGGCGGGAGCGGCCGGCGACGGCTGAGGGCTCTCCTCTTTCTGCACCGCATTCCTTTTTTCGGGCGGCTTTGTTCCGGATCCGCCCGGCAGGCTGCAGCCCTGCAAACCCACGAGAAGGGCTATGGATGCTATCAGCATGATTTTTCCGGGCCGGCTTTTCATACGCTTTCCTCCGTCGGCGCTCGCCTCAAATTTCCATCCTAATTTTAGCACTTATAACCTGATTTTTAAATGTACAAGAAATATGTCAAGGCGCGAATGGATTGACTCGCCCTGGGCCCCCAAAGTCCTTTGCAGCATGCGGGATCGGGAAGAAAGGCTTGTTTCCACGGCCGGCGAAAGCGCCGCTCAAAGCGAAAATAAAGACTCGTACCCTATAATAAAAGTGAAAGGCTATAGGGGAAAGCTTCGGGGGAGGTAATCCGCATGGAAATAACGCAAAAGCAAGTCGAACTTGCTTATTCCGTTCCGGCGATCGTCGGGCTGCTGCCGGCCAAGCGGCGGGCGTTAGTCTCGGCCGCGGGCCGGGAGGCGGCGTTTGCCATCGTCAAAAGCGGCTTGACCATCCGTGAACAGCAGGCCGCTTTGGCGGTGGCCGACCTGTTTTTGCAGTATTGCCATGAAGATTCGGATAATCGAAAGTGGAGCGAGCTTATGGAGGAAATGATTCGCCTGGAAGAAGCGGAATAGCAATCCGGAAGCAAGAGGCTTCCCGGCCTGACGGACGGGAAGCCTCTTGCGCTTTATTTCCTGTACCATTTGATGACGCTGGACGCCCAGGTAAGGCCGGCGCCGAACCCTACCATCACGATTACATCGCCGTTCTTGAATTTGCCGCTCCGGGCGGCCTCGTCCAGCGCGATCGGAATGGAGGCCGCCGAAGTATTGCCATACTTGTCTATATTCACGACAACTTTATCCAGCGGCAGGCCAAGACGTTTGGCCGCGGTCTGAATAATCCGGATGTTGGCCTGGTGCGGCACAAGATAGGTTATATCAGCCGGCGCAAGCTTCGCGCGGGCGAGGGCTTTGAGGGCGGACTCCCCCATGATTTTAACGGCGAACTTGAATACTTCCTGGCCGTTCATGCGGATGAAATGCAGGCGCTCGGCTATTGTCTCCGCCGAGGCGGGCCGCCGCGAACCGCCGCCCGGCACCTTCAGAAGATCGCCGCCGGTGCCGTCCGCGCCCAGGTCCGCGCCGATCAGGCCAAAGCCCGGGGAAGTTTCGCCCAGGACAGCGGCTCCCGCCCCGTCGGCGAATACTACGGCGGTGTTGCGGTCGGTCCGGTCGGTTATCTTCGATAAGGTTTCCGCGCCGATCACCAGGACCTTGCGGTACATGCCGGTCCGGATAAGCTGGCTGCCGACGACGAGGCCGTAGGCAAAGCCGGAGCAGACCGCCGTAAGATCGAAGGCGGCGGCGTTCGCCGCTTTCAGGTTGGCCTGCACCAGGCAGGCCACGGACGGGAAGAACATATCCGGGGTGACAGTCGCGACAATGATGAGGTCGATTTCCTCGGCCCCGACCCCGGCGTCCGCCAGGGCCCGCTCGGCCGCTTTGGTGGCCAGGTCGGACGTCGCCTCGTCTTCGCCGGCGAAGCGGCGCTCGCGGATGCCGGTGCGTTCGACAATCCATTCGTCGGATGTATCGACCAGTTGTTCCAGGTCCTGATTGGTGACAACCTTTTCCGGCAGATAGGAACCCAGTCCTAAAATACCCACAGACTTTTCATTCATATTTTCGGTTGGCTCCTTATTTTTCTGTTGCGATAGGGCTGGTATCAGGCTTTTATTATACCCTGGTTCCTATGTCAAAGTATAGGAAATTGGCGTCCTTCACAAACTTTTGCCTTAGGCAAGGGGCGACCGGCCGCAAGAGCACGTTGGGGTTCGTCAGGCCGGATTTCCGGACAGGCGGCCACTTCAAAATTTTTGAGGGCTGCCATTAGAAAATCTTGTTTCACAGAGCGGGCAGACAGTGATAATATACGGGTAAAATGATACTCGGTTTAGCGCCGGAAAATGATAGGCTCAGTTTTTCCCCCGACTGTCCTGACGGCAGGGGGAAACTGAATCATACTGATCCTTTAACAATATCGAGGGGGGACAACCATGCGTGTAGAGTATGCCAATGAACCGTTCACCAATTTCTCCATCCCGGACAACAGGGCCAAAATGGAAGAAGCGCTGGCCTTGGTGGCGAGCCAGAAGGGCCGGTATTATCCGCTGGTCATCGCCGGGGAAAGAATCGACACCCAGGAGCGGATCACCTCGCTCAATCCGTCCCGGACCAGCGAAATCATAGGAACGGTGGCCAAGGCCGACGCGGCGCTGGCGGATAAGGCCATCCAGGCCGCTGACCGGGCGTTTTCCTCCTGGCGGCATGTCTGCCCCAAAGAACGGGCCCGGTATCTTTTTAAAGCGGCGGCCATCATGCGCCGGCGCAAATTCGAATTTTCCGCCTGGCTGGTGGAGGAGGCAGGGAAGACGTGGGCCGAGGCGGATGGCGATACCGCCGAAGCCATCGACTTTCTGGAATATTACGGCCGCCAGATGCTGAAGTATGCCGAAGGAATGCCGCTCACCGCCATACCGGGCGAAGAGAACGAGTGTTTCTATATCCCGCTGGGGGTCGGCATCGTAATACCGCCCTGGAATTTTCCCCTGGCCATTATGGCGGGCATGACCACCGCCGCGGTGGTAACCGGCAACACGGTAGTCATGAAGCCGGCCAGCACAACGCCGGTCATCGCCGCCAAGTTTATCGAGCTGCTGGAGGAAGTCAGCCTTCCGCCGGGCGTCGTCAATTTTCTGCCGGGCAGCGGCGGCGTTATCGGCGACTATCTGGTGAGCCATCCCAAAACCCGCTTCATCAATTTCACCGGCTCCAAGGAAGTGGGACTGAGAATCAACAAGCTGGCGGCCGAAATCGCGCCCGGCCAGAAGTGGATCAAGCGGGTGGTCGCCGAAATGGGGGGCAAAGACTCCATCATTGTGGACAATGACGCTGATGTCGATGAAGCCGCCAGTGTCATCGCGGCTTCCGCTTTCGGCTTTCAGGGGCAGAAGTGCTCGGCCTGCTCCAGAGCCATCGTTGTCAAGGAAGTCTATGATGCGGTTGTGGCCAAGGTGGCCGAAAAAGCGGCGTCGCTCAAAGTGGGCGCGGCCAAAGACCCGTCCGCCGATGTCGGACCGGTCGTCGACAGCACGGCCTATGGCACGATCCTGAAATACATCGAGATCGGCAGGCAGGAAGGACGGCTCGTGACCGGCGGCGGGAAAGGCGACGCTGCCGGGTACTTCATCCAGCCCACGGTGTTTGCCGATGTCGACGTGAAAGCGCGGATTTCGCAGGAAGAGATTTTTGGTCCGGTTCTGGCCATAATCAAGGCGGAAGACTTCGCCCAGGCCATCGAGTTTGCCAACGATACCGAATATGGCCTGACCGGCGCGGTATTTTCTCGCAACCGCAGGCATCTGGAAGAAGCGCGGCGCTCCTTCCACGTCGGGAACCTGTATTTCAACCGCAAATGCACGGGAGCGCTGGTGGGCGCTCAGCCTTTCGGCGGCTTCAACCTGTCCGGCACCGACTCGAAAGCCGGAGGAGCCGATTACCTGGGCTTCTTCCTCCAGGCCAAGGCGGTATCCGAAAAGCTGTAGAAGCTTTGCCGGGAAGCGGCCGGCTGCGAGGGCGATTTTTGCCGCCCGGCATCTTGACACCGATCTGATTATGTGCTAAGCTCAGAACAATATTATTGAAAAGCTGTGAACAGGACGAGTAAGTATGCGAACTTTGGCCCCAGCGAGCCGGTGACCGGGCGACCGGAGGTGTGATGACCGGCCCAAAGCCATACCGAATGGACCTGCGAGCTGTCTACCGAAGAATGAGTAGGCTAGACCGGCTGCCGCCGTTATCCGGCTAGGGTATCAGGCCCTTGGCCCCGTACCCGAAAAAGGGAAGACTTGTCTTCCGAATTAGGGTGGTACCGCGAACCATTTCGCCCCTTTCAGGGTGGAATGGTTCTTTTATTTGGGCGGCTCACCCGGGCGGATTTCGCCAAACCGGAACAATATTATTGAAAAGCTGTGAACAGGACGAGTAAGTATGCGAACTTTGGCCCCAGCGAGCCGGTGACCGGGCGACCGGAGGTGTGATGACCGGCCCAAAGCCATACCGAATGGACCTGCGAGCTGTCTACCGAAGAATGAGTAGGCTAGACCGGCTGCCGCCGTTATCCGGCTAGGGTATCAGGCCCTCGGCCCCGTACCCGAAAAAGGGAAGACTTGTCTTCCGAATTAGGGTGGTACCGCGAACCATTTCGCCCCTTGCAGGGTGAAATGGTTCTTTTTATTCAGACGAAGGAGGTTTTACGATGTTTAAAGAGATTCTCGCCCGGGTTGTGGGCGGACAGCATTTAAGCCGCGAGGAAGCGAGAGAGGCCATGCGGCTGATCATGGCCGGCGAAGCCAGCGACGCTCAGGTCGGGGCCTTCCTGACGGCCCTGAAGGTCAAGGAAGAGACCGATGGGGAAATAACCGGCTTCGCTGAAGCCATGCGGGCCCGCTCCAGCCGCATTTCCCCCGGGAAGGCCGACCTGATCGACACCTGCGGGACCGGCGGCGATCTCAAGGGCACCTTTAATGTGTCGACAACCGTTGCATTTGTGCTGGCCGGCGCCGGTGCGATGGTGGCGAAGCACGGCAACCGGGGCGTATCCAGTTCCTGCGGCAGCTCCGATGTATTAACGGCGCTGGGCGTCAAGGTGGATGTGCCGCCCGGGACGACCGCCAGAGCCATCAATGAAATCGGCATAGGTTTTCTCTACGCCCCTATTTTTCACCAGGCCATGAAACAGGTGGCGAAACCGCGGCAGGAACTGGGCTTCCGCACGGTATTCAATTTGCTGGGCCCGCTGACCAATCCGGCCGGTGTCAGTCGCCAACTGATCGGCGTATACGACCGCTCGGTTATCCGCAAGGTTGCCGGCGCCCTGCCGGGGCTCGGGGTCAAACGCGCCATGGTTGTGCATAGCCTGGACGGCCTGGATGAAATATCCACCGCGGCGCCGACGGAAGTAGCCGAAGTAGTGAACGGCGAGATCAAGTCCTATGTCATCAGTCCCGGCGAATATGGGTTCGCCCCGGCGGACCTGGAGGATTACCGCGGAGGGTCGCCGGCCGAAAACGCCGCGGTCATCACCGGAATTTTGGAGGGAAAACGCGGGCCCAAGCGCGACATCGTGCTGATCAACGCGGCGGCGGCCCTGCTGGTGGCGGAAAAGGCCCCAACGCTGCGCGACGGGGTGGCGCTGGCGGCGGCCAGCATTGATCAGGGAGCGGCGCTGGCCAAGCTGGAAGAATTGCGGAGCATTTCGGCAAGGGAGGGGGAGGCATGATCGTCAAGATCTGCGGTATCGCCACCTTGTCCGCGGCGCAAGCCGCCAGGGACGCCGGGGCGGATTTTTTGGGACTGGTCTTCGCGGACAGCCGGCGCAGGGTAACGGCGGAAACGGCGCGCCGGCTTGCCGCCGCCGCCAAAGGGCTCGCCAAAGTCGGGGTGTTTGTCAACGCTCCGCTGGCGGAACTGAGGGACATCGCCCGCAGTTGCCGGCTGGATTATGTCCAGCTGCACGGGGATGAGTCTCCGGAATATTGCCGTCAGGTCGGGTATCCGGTCATCAAGGCGGTAAGGATGGACCAGGTCCTGGATGTGGCTGCGGTAGCCCGGTACCCGGTGGATTGGCTGCTGGTGGACAGCTTTGTCCCGGGCCGGTATGGCGGTACGGGAAAGACCTTCGACTGGGCGGCGGCCAGGGGGAGGCTCGGCGGACTGAACGCTCCGGTGATTGTGGCGGGCGGCCTTACGCCGGAAAATGTCGGTGAGGCGATTGCCGTCCTCACGCCCCAAGGCGTGGATGTGTCCGGCGGGGTGGAAACGGACGGGGCCAAAGACAGCGAGAAGATTTACCGGTTCATTGCCGAGGCCCGGCAGGCAGGAGGTGGCATAACATGCTCAAACGCATAGTCGAGAGCAAACGGCAGGAAGTGGCCAGAGCCAAACAGGAGCAGCCGCTGGCGCGCCTGAAGCAGGAACGGGTTTCCGGCAGCTTCCGCCTGAGCAAGGCGATCAGCGAGGCCGACTGGGCGCTGATCGCGGAATGCAAGCTGGCCTCGCCGTCCAAGGGACGGCTTGGCGGCGGACATTCGGTTTCCCGGCTTGCCGGGATTTATGGCCAGAACGGCGCGACCGCCGTTTCGGTTCTCACCGACCGGCATTTCGACGGGTCGATCGACGACCTGCCGGCGGTCCGGGCCGCGACCGGCCTGCCGATACTCCGCAAGGATTTTATCGTGGACAGCTATCAAATTTATGAGGCGCGGGCCTTCGGCGCCGACGCCGTGCTGCTGATTGCCGCCATTCTGACGGATTCCGAGCTGCAGGAGTTTTTGGCGGAGGCTGAGCAAATCGGCCTGGACTGCCTGGTCGAGGTTCATAGCGAAAGCGAACTGCAGAGGGTGCTGGCGACGCCGGCCAGGTTGATCGGGATCAACAACCGCGATTTGGCGACTTTTTCAACCGCCGTGAAGGTCTCGCTGGAGCTTTTGCCGCATTGCGGATCAGGCCGCCTGGTGATCAGCGAGAGCGGCATCCGCGGCCGGGCGGACGCCTTGCGGTTGAAGGCCGCGGGCGCGCGGGGCATCCTGGTGGGCGAACATCTGGTCACCGCCGGCGACATTGCCGCAAAAACCCGGGAGCTTGCCTTGCTGAAGCATTTAGAACAGGAGGAAGGGATATGTCGATGAAAAAAGGGCGTTTTGGTCAATATGGCGGGCAGTTTGTACCGGAAACGGTCATGCCGTCGTTAATGGAACTGGAAACCGAATATTTGCGGCTGCGGGAAACCGCCGCCTTTCAGCAGGAGTTGGCCAGGTACATGACAGAATACGTCGGCCGCCCGAGCCGGTTGTATTATGCCGCCAATCTCACCCGGTTTTACGGCCGCGGCAAAATCTTTTTGAAACGGGAAGACCTGCTTCATACCGGGGCCCACAAGATCAATAATGCCATCGGGCAGATCCTGCTGGCCAAACATATGGGGAAAACGAGGATTGTCGCGGAAACCGGCGCCGGGCAGCACGGGGTGGCCAGCGCGACGGTGGCGGCCTTGTTCGGGTTTCCGTGCGTCGTCTATATGGGGAGGGAAGACGTGGAGCGCCAGGCGCTGAATGTTTTCCGCATGAAGCTGCTGGGCGCGGAAGTGGTCCCGGTCACCAGCGGCTGCGGCACGCTGAAGGATGCGACCAGCGAGGCGATCCGGGACTGGGTGACCCATATCCGCGATACGCACTATATCATCGGTTCGGTGGTCGGGCCCCATCCCTATCCGATGATTGTCCGGGACTTCCAATCGGTCATTGGCGGCGAAGTCCGCCGCCAGCTACAGGAGCTGTGCGGCTGCCGGCCCGACTATATCGTCGCCTGCGTAGGCGGCGGAAGCAACGCCATGGGGATATTCCATCCGTTCCGCGATCAGCCGGGGGTGAAGATGATCGGCGTGGAGGCGGCCGGTAAAGGGCTGGATACCCCGGAGCATGCCGCGACGCTGACCCATGGCAGGCCGGGGGTGCTGCACGGCGCCTACAGTTATCTGCTTCAGGACGACGACGGGCAGGTCACGCCGCCCTATTCGGTCTCCGCGGGGCTGGATTACCCCGGCGTGGGGCCTGAACACTCGTTTTTCAAAGATAAAGGGATTGTTACCTATACCGCCGTGACCGATGACGAAGCCCTGGCCGCCTTCCGGCGGCTGGCCCGGACCGAAGGCATCATTCCGGCTCTCGAGAGCGCCCATGCGCTGGCTTATCTGGAGGAGCTGATGCCCGGCACCAAGGCGGACGACGTAATCGTCGTTTGTTTGTCGGGACGCGGCGACAAGGATGTGCAAATGGTATCCGGCATAATGGAGGGATTGCAATGTCACGCTTAACCAGCCGATTTTCCCGGTTGAAGGAAGAAAACCGCAAGGGCCTGATCGTTTATATAACGGCCGGGTGCCCTGATTTCGCGACAACCCTTCGGGCCGTCCGGGCGGCGGAAGCCATGGGGGCCGACATCATCGAACTGGGCATCCCCTTTTCCGATCCGATGGCCGACGGACCGGTGATTCAGAAGGCGGCCGTGCTGGCGCTCCAAGCCGGGGCCACCAGCCGGAAGGTACTGGAGCTGGTCGGCCTGATCCGCCGGGAAACCGACATCCCCGTCCTGGCCATGACCTATGTCAACACGATATTGCAGTACGGCGTGGCCGGCTTCGCCAGGGATTTCGGCGCCGCCGGAATGGACGGGGTCATTGTCCCGGACCTGCCGGCCGAAGAGGCCGATATCCTCGAGGGTTACCGCCAGGCCGGAATCGACGTCATTCAGTTCATCGCCCCGACGACCGCGCCGGAACGGATCGCGGCCAATTGCCGGCTCGCCTCGGGCTTCATTTATTGCATTTCAAACACCGGGGTCACCGGGGTCCGCGAAGTCGACTACCGCGAAATCGGCCGGCTGCTGGACAGCGCCCGCCGGCACACACCGGTGCCGCTGGCCCTCGGCTTCGGCATCGGCGATGCGCGGGCGGCGCAGGCGGCGGCTCAATACGCCGACGCGGTCATTGTCGGCAGCGCGGTTATGGATAAACTGATGACCGAGGGCCTGGACGGGATGAGCCGGCTCGTCGCGGAAATACGCCGGGGCCTGGACGAGGGGGCGTGAGCGGGATGGAAAGTTTCCCGGCCAAAGCCGATTTTTGCCGACTGGCGGGCGAATACACCCTTGTCCCCGTATATACCGTGCTGGACACCGATCTGGAGACGCCGGTTTCGCTGTACTACAAGCTGGCGGGAGAAGAAGCGGGATTTCTGCTGGAAAGCGCCGCAAGCAACAAGTCTTTCGGACGGTACTCTTTTATAGGGGTGCGGCCCTTTGCCCGCTTGACCGCCCGAGCAAACCAAACAGTGGTGACCCTGGAGAACGGGACGGCCACCCTGGAAGAGCCGCCGCTGGCTGCCCTCAAGGCCTTCATGGGCCGCTTCACCTGTCCCGCTTTGCCGGTTATGCCGCCGTTCGCCGGCGGCGGAGTCGGCTATTTCAGTTATGACGCTGTCGCCACCTGGGAGCGGGTCCGGGGGAAGCCCCTGCCCGAAGACCTGCTGCTGGCGGAGCTGCTGTTCTGCCAAACGATTGTCGTCATGGACCATCTGACCCATTCCACCACCCTGATCGAGCTGGTGCCGGCCGAACCCGGCGCAGACCCGGCGCGCCGGTACGAAGCGGCGGTCGGACGCTTGGCGGACATCGCCGGCAAGATAAGGCAGCCGCTGTCCCCGATCCAGGCGCCGGCGGGCTGCGGGGCCGGGCCGGCCGGCCTGGCTGCGGCCGCCGATGAAGCGGAATATGTGCGAATGGTTGCCAAGGCCAAGGAATACATTGACGCCGGGGATATTTTTCAGGTAGTCCTGTCCCGGCGGTTTGAGACCAACCTGTCGGACGGAACCTCCCCCTTTTCGCTGTACCGCAGGCTGCGTCGCGTCAATCCGTCGCCCTATATGTTTTTTCTCAATTTCGGAGAACGCCAACTGATCGGCGCATCGCCCGAGATGCTGGTCAAAATCGACGGCGGCCGGGTATTCACCTGCCCGATCGCCGGAACCCGCCCGCGGGGGAAGGACAAAGCCGCTGATGAAAGACTCGCGGCAGAACTGCTGGCGGATGAGAAGGAACGGGCGGAGCATGCCATGCTGGTCGATCTGGGGCGCAATGATTTAGGGCGGATCAGTCTGCCGGGGACGGTCGAGGTCACGCGCTACATGGAGGCGGAAGCCTTTTCCCATGTGATGCACCTGGTTTCCGAAGTAGCGGGCAAGATGGCCCCCGGGCTCGGCGCCGTCGACGCGCTGGCGGCCTGCTTCCCGGCCGGAACGGTCAGCGGAGCGCCCAAGGTGCGGGCGATGGAGATCATCCAGGAGCTGGAGGGGGGCAGCCGGGGCAGCTATGCGGGCGCTGTCGGCTATCTGGATTTCAGGGGCAACATGGATACCTGCATAACCATCCGGACGATCGCGGTGGAGGACGGCCGGCTTGCGGTTCAGGCCGGAGCCGGCATTGTGGCTGATTCGGTGCCGGCGAAGGAGTACCGGGAAGTCATTGACAAGGCGGCGGCGCTGTTCGCCGTGCTGGAAGGGGTGTAGAGATGATCCTGCTGCTGGACAACTACGATTCTTTTACTTATAACGTTTTCCAGGCGCTGGCGGGCATGGGGGAAAACGTGCGCATCCTCCGCAACGATCAGGTGACCCTGGAAGAAATCGCGGCGATGCGCCCTAAGGCGATGGTTATTTCGCCGGGGCCGGGAACGCCGGACGACGCCGGCATCAGCAAAGCGGCGGTGCGCCGGTTTGCCGGACAGATTCCCATTCTGGGCATATGCCTGGGGCATCAGGTTATCGGCGAGGTTTTCGGCGGCCGGGTAATCCGGGCGCCCGAACCTGTTCACGGCAAGGTATCGCTCGTCAGCCACCGGGGAACGGGGCTCTTTCAAAAGGTGAGCGATCCTTTTTCCGCAGGGCGGTATCATTCACTGATCGTGGACCGGACCCGCCTTCCCGCTTGCCTGGAGATTACCGCGACCACGCCTGACGGGGTGATTATGGGGCTCAGCCACCGCGACTACGCGGTAGAGGGGCTGCAGTTCCATCCGGAGTCGATCTTGACGCCGGATGGAAAGCGGATACTGGGCAATTTTGTCGCAGCCATAAACGGACAGGGCTGCAAAATACCGCAAACCGTTGGCGTGACAACCCCCGGTAAGGCGGGGACACGGACGGAGGAAAGCTTATGCTAGTGGTTATGGGCACCGGCGCTTCCCGGGGGGAAGTGGCTGAGGCGCACCGGCGGCTGGAGCAGATGGCGCCGGGCGTTACCTGGATTGAAGGGGCGCGGCAAAGTGTTTTTGCCGTGGCGGGGGACGTCGCCGGGTCTGACCTGGCGTCCGTCCGGTCACTTCGCTGCGTCGAAAGAATCGTCCAGGTTCAGCAGCCCTATCAATTGACCAGCCGCGCCTTCCGCCCGGACGACACGGTGGTGTCGTCCGGCAACTGCAAAATCGGCGGCGGCAACATCGCGGTCATTGCCGGTCCCTGCTCGGTCGAAAATGAGGAGCAAATGGTCCGCACCGCCTGCCTCGTCAAAAGCTACGGCGCGGCTATGCTGAGGGGGGGAGCCTACAAACCGCGTACGTCCCCCTACAGCTTCCAGGGCCTGGGGGAACAGGGCCTTAAACTGCTGGAGAAGGCCCGGGAGGTTACGGGCCTGCCTTTTGTGACCGAAGTAACAAGCGTTGATGCTTTCGCCGCCGTGGAAGACAGCGCCGACGTCATTCAAATCGGCGCCAGAAACATGCAGAATTTTCCCCTGCTCCAAAGAGCGGGAAAAAGCGCCAAGCCCATTTTGCTGAAGCGGGGCTTGAGCGCAACGCTGGAGGAATTTCTGCTGGCCGCCGAATATATTATGGCCGGCGGCAATCCCAGCGTCATTCTCTGCGAGCGGGGAATACGCACCTTTGAGACCTATACCAGAAGCACGCTGGATCTTAGCGTCATCCCGGCCATAAAGGAACTGAGCCATCTGCCCGTTATCGCCGATCCCAGCCACGCCTGCGGCAAATGGTCGCTGGTCGAGCCCCTGGCCAAAGCGGCGATCGCCGCCGGCGCCGACGGGCTGATGATCGAAGTGCATCCTGACCCGGACCAGGCGCTTTGCGACGGCCCCCAGTCCCTGAAGCCGGAAAGGTTTGGCCGCTTGATGTCTTCCGTAGGGAAAATTATCGCCGCCGGCTAAAAACAGGCACAGGCTGTTATAGAACATCCGCGCCGCCGGCTAAAAACACGGGGAAGAGAAAAGGCGCCTATTCCGGATGTCCGCCGGAATAGGCGCCTTTGGAGCACATTAGGCTATACTGGTTTTTTACAAACCCGCCCGGAAACCCGTCAAAGCGCCAGCGTCATGTCGAACCATTGCGCTCCGCCGTGGGTTGAACCGGAAAGGCCGTTATTGACATAGCCAAAAGCCTCATAGTAAGGGACCAGCCGGTCTTTGCAGGTCAGCAGGACTCTTTTTCTGCCGCCGGCCCTGGCGTTTTGGATGAACTGGTTCATCAACCGGGCGGCGATTCCTTGCCGGCGGTATTCCGGAATTACATCCAGGCCGAAAACCGTCTGATTCTCGCCGGCGGGCAGATGGAGGCCGGTATCGTGGAAGAGCTCGTCATAAATTACCGGGCTGTCGGTGACGCAGCCGTTGATGAACCCAATCATTTTTCCGTCGGTTTCCGCCACCAGAAAGGACTCCGGAAAAGCCGCGATCCTCTGCCGGATCGCTTCGCGCGGGGCCGCCTCCGCCGCCGGAAAACACGCCGCCTCTATTTCCGCCACCCGGTCCAGATCACCGGGCCGGACTTCGCGAATCGTTACCTTGGGCATAACAGTATCCTCCTCATTCCTTTCCATGATCGCAGAACCCGTCCGCCTGCGTCCGGTCCAACGGCTCGCCGGCTATTTCCCCGGGCTCCGGCGCCAAGTTATTATCCTGCGGTATCGCGGTCTTCATCTGTTTGCCCCAATCAGCCAGCGCTTTAAGCGCCGGAATGAGATTTTCCCCGTTGGCCGTCAGCGAATATTCCACCCGGGGCGGCACCTCCATAAACTGCCGCCGGCGGATAAGGCCATAGAGTTCCAATTCCTTTAGCGACTGAGTCAGCATCATGTGGGTGATTCCGTCAATCCGCCTTTTTAATTCGTTATAACGCAGCGGCCCGTTTTTGTGCAATGCCCAGATAATCGGCAACCGCCACTTGCCGCCGATGAGGGTTAAAGCAAAGGTCAAGGGACAGCCGTCAAAGCTGTTCTTGTAGAGGGCCTGATCAGTCATAAACCCACTCCAATACTCAGTTTTTGCTTCCTTAGGCAGAAAAACCTGCATACTTGCCATAACCGGCGCAACTGATAGAATGATAGCGAATCCCGATCGGTTATTTCAATTCATTGGGAAAGGAAGCTGAATATGAATATCCGGTATGAAGTTATTGGGGAAGAGGATATTACCTGCCTTAAGGATTTATGCAATGAGCTAATGGCTTACCAGAAAGCGCTGGCCCGTATCCGCCCGGAATTGTTTGACGGCATGTGCTTTGAAACGAGAATGATTCCGTCGGTCCAAAGCGCCAAAGCCAACTATTTCCTGGTAGCCAGAGCTGATCAGGAAATTGTCGGTTATGTATACAGCAATATTTCGCCAAAAGTGGCGTATGCCAATCAATTTGCCATTTTTTTCGATCTTGATTCGGTAGAAAAGGAGGACGTAGGCTGTCTTTCCCAGTTTTATATCCAAGAAGGTTACCGCAACAGGGGCATAGGAACCGTCTTGTTCGAAAGGTCTATGGAGTGGCTGAACTCGTTTAAATCTGTCGACGACCGGTTTATCTTCGTATCCAACGGAAATGACAACGGGCTAAAATTCTATCTGGACAAAGGCTTCAAAATAAGTCACCAGATTCTCGACGGATTCGTTACCGTGCTGCGGAATTAGCTTTGTCACCGGTCCGCCGCAGGGGGGCAGGCCTGTCTTCCGGCCTTTATGCCCCAGCTCCCTCAATGGCCGTAATAAGGGATTTTTTCCCACGCCGAACTTTCCGGGAATGCAGTTTTATCCTGATATTAATAATGATATCAGGATTTTTTCCCAAGTCAACGAAGGTAAAAAGGACGGGTCTTGTGCATCGTTTTGGTTTCCAACGATACACAGGATCCGTCCCGCTTTAATCGCAGACCGAACCTTCCGGGGCGCCGCCGCCCCGTTGGCGCCCGGCACCGTCCGGACTAAGCCGGCGGCTGTTCCGGTATGCGTAATTCCGGCAGCGTAAAGCCCCGTCCCAGCACTTCCGTCACATCGCTGACGATCATGAAGGCATGGGGATCGGCCCTGTGGACCAGGTATTTAATCTTGGATATCTGGATGAGGCTGACCACGACAAAGATAACCTGCTTCTCCTGGCGCGTATAGGCGCCTTCGCCGTGGAGGAGGGTAGCGCCGCGGCCCACTTCCTGCAAAATGGTTTTGGCGATTTCATCGCTTTTGTAGGAAACGATAAAGATGGTCTTTTTCTTGTTAAAGCCTTCTACAACCTGGTCGGTAACGAACGCGCCGATATACATGGCGATGAGGGTGAGAATCGCCAGCTTGAACCCGAACAGCGCGGCTGCGACCAGCATAATGACGAAGTTCACCGAAAAGCCGACGGCGCCGACATTCAACGAAAAGTATTTCTTAACGATCACAGCTACAATGTCGGTGCCGCCGGCGCAGCCATTCACCCGGAAAACGAGGCCGCAGCCGATCCCGTTCAGCAGCCCGCCGGCGATTGCGGCCAATATCGGGTCGTCGATGGGGTTTAGCGGGACCAAAAATTGCGTTGCGTCGATGCTGACCGAGAAGAGAATCGTGCCGTAAATGGTGGCAATCGTAAATTCCTTGCCGATAAATTTATAGGCGGCGAAAAGGAGCGGCACATTCATCAGGAAAACTTGCAGGCCGATGGGAAAGTTCAGCAAGAAATAAAAAATCATCGCGATTCCACTGACGCCGCCGTTTAACAGATGATGCGGCACGAAAAAAAGGTTGATGGCGACGCTTGAAATCACGCAGCCTACCGCGACAATCAAATATTGCAGAATAGTGGTGGTTTTCATGGTTATCCTCCGTTTCGCTTGATTTTCCCGGTGTGCCTACCGGCGATTTCAGAAAATTTCAGAAAAGAAAATGCCCGGCAGAGGGAATTCGTTGCCGAGCCTTATCTGGACAATACCAATAAAAGGATGATTTACTCGGGATGCTGCTGCGATGGCTAAAGGCGCAAGGCCTCCGGCTGGAACAGATAAAATAGGATTGCTCGGCTTCGCGTTGGAAGCGATATCCGGTCACGCGTATTATATTCAGACCGCTCTTTCCGGCAACCCGATCATGCTGCGCCGGGAAGAGGCGGCCAAAGGGATTCCGTGCGCATGGTCATAGAAAGACCTCCTTGCAAAAGCCGTTTGGCGAAACTGTGGCGCTCTGCCAATTATACAACAAAAAGGCCGTATGTGTTTGTTATATTTTCATGAAATTTTTCACAGCAAGGCTCAAGTGGCTGAAAGAGGCAAAGGGACGGTTCCTGCGTATCATTTTTGGTTTCAACGATACAACAGAACCGCCCCCTTGTATTTGTTCTTTGTTCCTTCCAAATACAAGAGGCGACTATTTCTAGCCGCGTTTCATCCGGAGAGGGCGAAGGGCTGAACCCGCGTTCTTTATCAAGAAAGCCCCTGGATTTCAATCAGTCTAATACTATTACTTTATTGTTTTTAAGCCAGACTGTCAAGGCTTTTTTGTATATTGGGCTTTATCCGGCAGCCCAGACCCATTTTTTTCTTCTGCAGGAAAATAATTATTAATGAAGAAGTGTTAAGCATAAACAAAATAGTGGAGGGGAGAAGCCATGTACGATGTTTGTATCATCGGAGCAGGCGTCGTGGGAATGAACATTGCCAGAGAACTGGCAAAATACGAGCTGGCGGTCTGTGTACTGGACAAGGGCGAGGATGTCAGCTCCGGATGTTCGAAGGCCAACAGCGGGATTGTTCATGGTGGCTATTCTGATGAGCCGGGAACGCTGAAGGCCGAGTTGTGCGTAAAAGGAAACCGGATGTATGAAGAACTCAACCGCGAATTGAGTTTCGGCTACCGGAAAACAGGGTCTTTCGTACTGGCATTTTCCGGAGAGGACCGAAGCAAGCTGGATGAGCTCTATCAGCAGGGAAAGGCGAATGGCGTGGCGGGCTTGGCGTTAATGGACGGCGACGAAGTGCGGCAACTGGAGCCGTATGTCAGCAAGCAGGCCGTCGGCGCGCTGTACTGCGAGAACGCCGGTGTGACCTCGCCCTATGAATTTGTGATCGCTCTGGCGGAGAACGCCGTGGAAAACGGCGTAAAACTGCGCCTGAAGACCGAAGTCCTGGGAATTGCCAAGCAGGAAGGCCATTTCATTCTAACGACGGCTGCCGGAACGGTTGCCGCCAGGTATGTCGTCAACAGCGCCGGTATCCACAGCGACGAAGTCGCCAGAATGGTCGGCATTACCGACTACCGGATTGTTCCGCGGCGGGGGCAGTATGTGGTGCTGGATAAGGACCAGAACTATTTGGTCAAGTCGGTCATTTTTCAGGTGCCGACCAAGCTGGGGAAGGGCATCCTGGTCACCACAACCTACCACGGCAATCTCATGATCGGGCCCAACGCCGAGGAGATTGGCGACAAGGATGATGTGGGCACTGACGAAAAAGCTCTGGAATATATCGTCAATACGGCCGGCCTGTCGATCCCGGATTTCGATATGCGGAAAGCGCTGACCTCCTTTTCCGGCAACCGGCCTATCGCCAACAGCAGCGATTTTATTATTGAAGAAAGCCGGGTCAAGCAATTCATCAACCTGATCGGAATCGACTCGCCGGGATTGACTTCATCGCCGGCCATCGCGTTAAAGGTGGTCGACATACTCCGCCAGGCGGGCCTGGACCTTGCCCGAAAGACTCATTTCCAGCCCTGCCGCAGGCCGATCGTTCAAAAGAAAACGGATAATTTTGCCGGCAGCACCGAATCGCCTGATCCGGCTACCCGCATCATCTGCCGCTGTGAAAAGGTCACGGAAGCGGAAATTATCGACAGCCTCCGCCGCGGCATACCCGTAACCTCTGTCAACGCGGTCAACCGGAGAACGCGATCAGGCATGGGAAGCTGCCAGGGAGCTTTCTGCGGTCCGCGCGTCCGCCAGATCGTGGCCCGGGAACTCAACCTCCCGCTGGAGGAGGTAGCCCAGACCGCCAAGATTCCGTCGCAGTTGTTCCTGCGCGTCAAACGGGGAGAACTGACCAGACTGAAACGGCCCAACAGTTAGCCGGACAGGTATATAGGGTCAAGACGGAAGGGGCTGCCGAAACGACAAAACCCGCTTTCAAGCCGCAAGGCGGGAAAGCGGGTTTTTGCACGATCAATCCTGTGCCCCGATTGGCCGGCGAAGCGGAAATCCCGGCGGAAAGAGCCTGAACAGCCTCAATCATCGCCGCGGGAGCGGCGGCCTTAATTATGCAAACTTTAAATGAACAATTTTATTATTAAACGCTTTTTTGAGAGCCGGGACAACGGCCAGCCACCGATACCAGCGCCAGCGTTCCCGATGCGAATCGAAATAGTTCCATTCCTGCACAAGCCGGATGTCAGAATGCAACTTTTCCACCGCTGCGCCGTCGATGGCGCCCCACCGGAAGGCTGCATCCATTTTGCCGACCGTATCATGTCTTTTTTTATTTTTCACCAATAGTGGCGCCAAAATTTCCAGCAGCATCTCCGCTCCCGGAAAATGATCAATCAACTTGGCGAATAAACCCTTGACCTCCCCTTCGGTAAAATACATGAATAATCCCTCGGCAATGAAAAGAACAGGCTTATCCCGTCCGTCAACATCCTTCAGCCAGGTATCGTCAAATATCGATTTCCCAATTATCCGGTACCGCTCCGTTTCGGCAAAAAAGGAGCGGCGTATGCGGACGGGCTCCGGAAGATCCAGGTCGTACCAACGGATACGCCCGTTATCTAGCCGGAAGAATCGCGTGTCTAACCCGCAGCCAAGATTGACCACGGTCGCGTCCGGATGTCGGCTGATAAAATTCGCTGCAGCCTTATCCAATAATTCCGTCCGGATAACGATACCTGTCTGTGATAACCATGTCTTTGCGAACTTGGTAAAATCATATTCGATCTGGTCCATCATGCGGACTGCCTGATAGTCCTTGATAATCGCATCGGAGCGCATGGTTTCCGTCGCTCTGGCCCACAGCGGAATCAACAAGGTTTCGGAGACTCCCGTTAAACGCTGTTTCAATACAGGGCACTTCCTTTCGGGCTGATTCAACGCTTATAATGATAATGATTATTATTATCATTATAACACGATAATTGCGGAAATGCCAACCGGTTCATAAGTTGACCCGGCAGGGAAGATGAGATATACTATAGTCCATGATAATGTGCATAGCGGACTGGGCGAGGAGGAGACTGTCAAACAGGCTCCCTCTCGCCTATTTTTAGGAGGAGATCCGGCTTTGGGCGATTTCGCGTTTTGGGGATCTGTCGTAGTGTTTCTTATTACCTATGCTGTAATCATCTCGGAAAAAATCCACCGTATGGTCGTCGCTATGACCGGCGGACTGGCCATGCTTTTATTGGGCTTTTTAAGCCAGGAAACGGCTGTCAGAGACGATATCGACTTCAATACCCTGGGGCTGCTGATCGGGATGATGATACTGGTGACCATCACCCGCCGGAGCGGCATTTTTGAAGCCGTCGCCGTATGGGCTGCAGCGCTTACCAAAGGGGAGCCGCTGCGGCTGTTGGCCTTGCTGTCCTTCATAACCGCCCTGGCATCGGCGTTGCTGGATAATGTAACAACCGTTTTATTGATTGTTCCCGTGACGCTGACCCTGACGGATAAACTCAAGGTCAACCCGGTTCCCTATTTAACTTCGGAAATTGTCGCATCCAATATAGGCGGCACCGCAACCCTGATCGGCGATCCGCCCAATATTATGATCGGCAGCGCGGCGGGACTTAGTTTTAACGATTTTCTCATTCATCTGGCCCCCGTTGCTTTTCTGATTTTGCTGGCAACGGTCGTCCTATTGCTCCTGATATACCGGAAAGACCTGCAAGCCGATGAGGAAAGCCGCAAGGCCCTCTTGGAATTGAATTTCAAAGATGAAATAAAAGACTGGAAGCTGCTTTATAAATCGGTGGCGGTTCTGGGGTTGACCATCGCCGGATTCGCCCTGCATGGGGTCTTGCAGCTTGAATCGGCCACAATAGCCCTGGTGGGGGCGATGGCTCTGATGCTCCTAAGCGGCGAGGAGCCGGAAGACATTCTGCTTCATGTGGAGTGGCCCACCATTTTCTTCTTTACCGGATTATTTGTTCTCGTAGGCGGCTTGAAGGCGACCGGCGTAATTGGCAAACTGGCAAGCTGGAGTCTGACCCTGACCCAGGGTAATGTGCTGGAGACCTCATTGCTCATTCTGTGGGTGTCGGCGATTGCATCCGCCTTCATTGACAATATTCCTTTTGTCGCGACCATGATTCCCCTGCTGCAGGAAATGGGCCAATTGTCCGGTCTCAACCTGGAACCGGCGTGGTGGGCTCTTGCCCTTGGCGCCTGCCTTGGCGGAAACGGAACCCTGATCGGAGCCTCGGCCAATGTTATTGTCGCCGGTATTGCCGAAAAGAACGGGATTCCCTTATCGTTCCGGCAATATATGCTGATCGCTTTTCCCCTGATGGTGGTCTCGATCATCATTTCGCACATTTATCTTTATTGGCGTTATTTCTGAGTGAAAAAACGAAAGCTTCCCGGCAAACAGCCGGGAAGCTTTCGTTTTGTAGTATTATTACAGCGCGGCATAGCCTATCGTCGGGCGAGCTTGATGCTTTATTCTTTGCCGATCGTTTCCAGTAGCCGCTGAACGGACTCAAGCTGTTCGGGCGTTAGTTTTTGAGCTGACGCCAAGAGCCGGTGGAGTTCTGGGGATAGTTCCTCCCTGTCTTCGGCGAAGAAATCGCCGAGGGTAACACCTAGAACAGTGCAAATGCGGTCGAGGTTTTCCAGCGAGCATTTATTGGTATTCTTTTCAATGCCGGATATAAAACTTGGCGAAACCCCTAAGGAAATCGCCACTTCTTTTGCGCTAATGCCGCGTTCCAAGCGCAGTCGTCGAATGCGGCTTCCAACATCAATCAGCGGGATCATCTCCTTGCCATTAACCTATAAGTTAATTATAGCGTCAAGAAGAGCAGCTTACAGAAAAAATAATTAAGTTATAAGTTGATTAAAATATTGACTAGGTTAAGCTATAAATGTATTATTAAAGAGGGAGGTGAAGCCATTGCTGAAAAGTATTGTGGATGCTTTGCGGAATGAGAGAATCCGCCGGGGACAGACGATGAAGGATTTATCCAGACTTAGCGGGGTAAGTGTCAAACAAATCTGCAATATTGAGAACGGCAAGGTCGAACCGACACTAGGAACTCTCCAAAAAATTGAACGATCTTTAGGAATCGAAATAGATATCCGGGTTATTGCTTTGGATCATCATAGCGCACTGGCGAAGACAAGGAGGGATGCATCTTGTTGAGGCTTTGGTATGTACGCGACGGGGAGGTCGAGGAATATGGTGGGCAGGCGCCGGACTGGGAGACGTCGTTCGTCGTTTGCGCCGGATCGCCGGAAAAGGCAGTAATTAACGTCCTTCATTACCGCCAAGGTTGTTTGGAGCGGGTCGATATTTTATATCATGATAAAACAGTGACGGTTATTCCTTGAAGGAGTAACAACACCCTCCGTCTGGCCGGCGCCAGGAGAGGGAACCCGGCATCAGCGCAAGCAACGCTCAGCAGATATGATCATCTGCTGAGCGTTGCTTTTCTTCCCGTCTTGCTGAAAACAGGCGATATTGATTTGTTAAAGGGCGCGTACTCATTAAAAAACTCATCCAGGCGGCCCTGGGCGGATTCCTAACAAGCTGATGGCCCGGCTTGTCAACCAAACCCTGGCGCCGGGGGCTTGGTTGAGGTTACCCGGTTATTTTTCCTGACGGCTGTTTTCCTTTGCCGGCGGATTGTCGTTCTCGGCCAGGTGTTTGGCTGCCGCCGGCGCCGGCATCAGGGAAAAACCGGCCTCGCCCATCGGCGCGAGTCTTGCTAAGAGGGGGGCCAGAACCAATCCGTAGAGGGAAGCCGACAGATAATTCCCCACTGAGGTCCCAAGCGACGTCGGTGATATTCCTTCCATTTTGTACAGAGTTGTGAGTCCGTCAATTACAAACCAGATGGACGCTCCCCAGAGCCAGCTTTTAAACAGGAGGTTCTTGCTGGTTATCAGCGGGATTAAGTAGATGAAGAGCACTCCTAAGCCGCCGGTGAAAATGAGTTGGCCAACGAGGGCAAAAATCATTTCGCCAAGGGTAAAGGGAGGAATATGATCGTACATGACGATGCCTGTCCAGTCCAGAAAGCGCAATTCGGACAATCCTGCCGCGCCCAGCAGTATATTGAAAGCATTCGTCACAATTCCGCTAATGACTCCGGCGATAAATCCTCTGGTCAATCGGTCCTCCATGGCAGCTTGACCTCCTTCGGCGTATTGGCTATATGGATAGGATGTGAGGTTTGAGCGGGGTTATTCTAGAAAATGGCGCTGGTAAATGTTGAATTCCGGCTAAAACCGGCGTTTTGGGGGACAGAAAAAGAAAATTCTTAAAAACTAATATTTATAANNTTATAAATATTAGTTTTTAAGAAGGAGTTGTTATATAAAAATAGAATATAACTTCAACTCGAAAAAATATGGAGGGAATATTGATGACAAAACTACAGAGCACTATCGATGTTGCGGCCGAGTACCAAAAGATAAACCCTTTGGATTGTTGCATCATGATCTGCGACATACGGGGCATTGTCGTCAAGTATGTTCCGGCAAAGACGTTCCAGATGGCGGTGAGAGAAGGCGAGCCCGCCGCCTCGGGAGGCACGCTCGATGAATGCCTGAAAACCCAGAAGGAAATACACCGGGTCCTTCCCAAGGAACTCTACGGGGTGGTGGTCAAGGCCATCAGTGTCCCCATTTACGAAGACGGACATTTGGTTGGCGCAATGGCAACCGGTGTCAGCCTCGCCGCGCAACAGACTTTGCATGAGGCGGCCCAAACCATTGCGGCGACTTCGCAGGAGATGACCGCCACAACGGAAGAACTCGCCGCCACGGCTACTCAGCTGGCGCAAGACCTCGACGGCATGAGGCTGCGAGGAACCCGGGTCCTTGGCGAATTGAAGAAAACCGATGATATTCTGCGGTTTGTCAGTGATGTCGCCGCAAACTCCAATCTTCTGGGTCTGAATGCCGCCATTGAGGCCGCCCGGGCCGGAGAGCACGGGAGAGGCTTCGCGGTTGTCGCCGACGAGATACGAAAGATGGCTGTTAATAGCGCCGAGGCGGTGAAGGATATCAAAAAGATCCTGAATGCCATCCAGGAGGATACCAGCGGGGTAGTCGCGACGCTCGTTTCTACGGCGGAACTGGGTGAGCGCCAAGCGGCGGCCACTGAGGAGATATCGGCATCCATGGAGCAGTTGGCGTCTACGGCAACCGATGTGGAACGGATAGCGGAGATTGTATAGATCAGAAGACCCGGCGCAAGGCCGGGTCTGGTTTTTAGTTTTCAAAGTTTGCCGGTGTCCTTTGCCGTCCGCCCCGGCCTGAAAGCTTGGAATCCTGGCTTTAGATGATGGGCTGCGAGGCGTGGATGAGGGGGCGGCTGTCGGCGTGGGCGATTTTGTCCAGGTGGGACAGGGCTTTGCCCAGACGCTTAATGCCTTCCTGCAGGACCGGTTCGGAGTTGGTAGCGAAACATAGGCGGAACTCCTGTTCGCCGCCCGAATCGGGATAGAAGGCCTCGCCCGGAACAAAGGCCACGCCCTGCCTGGCCGCCTCGTGCAGCAGCAGCCGGGTGCCGGCGGACGAACTGCGGGCCAGTCTGCACCAGAAGTAGAAGCCGCCGGAGGGCGGGGCGAAGCTGAGGCTGCTGCAGTGGCGTTGGAGCGCGGCGGCAGCGATGTCGCGGCGCTTTTTGTATTCGGCGCGGAGCCTTTCCACATGGCCGCTAAGGAGCCCTTCGCCGAGAAACTTGCTTAACAGCCACTGGGACAGGTTGGCGCTGTGCAGGTCAATGTACTGTTTCTCCATGGCCAGCCGGTCGATGACCGGCTCCGGGGCGACGACCCAGCCGACCCGGAGGCCGGGGAAGAGGGCTTTGGAAAAGGTCCGGAGATAGACGACGCCGCCGTAAGGGTCCAGCGCTTTTAGCGGCGGCGGAGGCTGCTGGTCGTAGTGCAGATCGCCGTAGGGGTCATCCTCGATGATGATCAGCCTGTGCCGGGCGGCCAGCGCCAGCAGGGCCCGGCGTTCGGCGAGCGGCAGCACCCGGCCGCTGGGGTTCTGAAAGGTGGGCATGATGTAGAGCAGCTTAGGCCGGTAGCGGACGAGATAGTCTTCCAGCAGGTCGAGCTGCAGCGGCCCCGGCGCCGGCAGGGTGAGGACGCGCGCGCCCGACGTCCGGAAAATCGGCAGGGCGCCGAGGTAGGTAGGAGCTTCGACGATTACATAGTCGCCGGGATTGATGAATATCTTGGCCAGTAGATAAAGTCCCTGCATCGAGCCCGATACGACGGCAATGTTGGCGGCGGTCGCCGGAATGCCTGAGCGGGAATGGCCGGCGGCCAGGAGTGTCCGGAGCGGCAGGTACCCTTCCGTGGGTATGTGGCCCAGGTCGGCGTTATTGAGCCGGGCGAAGTGCCGTTCGAACAGGCTGGTAAAAGCCGCTGTCGGATAGAGCGCCGGATCGGGCAGTCCGGTCCCCAGGGATATGGTGTCTCCGGCGATATCGACCGAGACCAGGTCGCGCAGGATGCCGGCCAGCGGGCTGGGCAGGTGGGGCACCATGGTCTGGTGCCATGGCACGGGCTGGGGGCCGGCCTCGGCCGGCGCTTCGTTCACGTAGGTGCCGCTGCCGACCTTGGTCCTGACCAGCCCCAGTTCTTCCAGTTGGCGATAGGCATTGATGGCGGTGGTGCGGCTGACGCCGAAGAGGGCGGCAAGCTGCCGCTCCGGCGGCAGTTTCGTCCCGGCGGGCAGGAGGCGTCCGCGAATCTTGGCGGCGATGTGTTCGGCGATTTGCAGGTACATCGGCGCCGTGGCGGTAGCGTCAAAAGAAATTGGACCAATAATGGATGCGTCCATTTTGCGTATTTTCCCTTTCGATATCCAATATTCGGGATAAAATATAAATTGGATATTTACGATGTTTTTCCTGCCGCGTATGATTAATAATAAAATCAAGTGGCGGGAGTTGAATCCGGTATGTTTGCGGAAAAGCCGTTGCCTGTAAAACGGGCGGTCAACGCTGAGTTCTGGCGGGCAGTGGGCGACAGCGCCCCTGTTATGCTGGGGGTGCTTCCTTTTGGCATTACTTATGGGGTTGTGGGGGTATCCCTCGGCCTGACTCCGGCGGAAGCCATCCTGATGTCGCTGGTGGTATGCGCCGGAGCGGCGCAGTTTATCAGCGTCACGATGATCGGGATGGGCGTAGTCGATTTTTCGCTGATTGTATTCACCACTTTGCTGATTAATTTGCGTCATTTGCTGATGGGCGCCTCGCTCGCCCCCTACCTGACAAAGGTGCCGCTTGGGCGGCAGGCCGTCCTGGCTTTCGTCCTGGTGGACGAAAGCTACGCCATTATGATCAACCGCATCCGGGCGCGGGGCTATGACGAAAGCTATCAATTGGGGACCAATACGGCGCTGTATGTGACCTGGGCGACCTCCACCATCCTGGGGGTGGCCATGGGAGAATATATTCCCGATCCACTGGCTTGGGGCCTCGATTTCGCCATGCCGGCGACCTTCCTGGCGATGCTCGTTCCCCGCCTGGTCAGCCGGACGAGTGTTGCCGTCTGCCTGACGGCGGCGGTGATCGCGGTGGCGTCGGCCCTGTATTTGCCGGGTAAATGGTATATTATCGTGGCCTGCCTGGCCGCCAGCCTCGCGGGCGGCCTGCTGGAGGGAGGCGGCGAAGATGCGGCCTGATATGGTACTCATCATCTTGGGGATGGGCGTAGTGACCTTTTTTACCCGCTTCGGCGCGCAGGCGCTGTTCCGGCAGGTGGGTGTGCCGACGTGGTTTGACCGCTGGCTGAGGCACGTGCCTACCGGCATCCTGACGGCGCTGATCGTGCCGTCTGTTCTGATGCCTCAGGGCCGGCTCGATTTGACGCTGCATAACGATTATTTGCTGGCCGGCCTTCTGTCCGCCCTGATCGCCTATCGGTTCCGCAATGTCGCGCTGACCATGGCGCTGGGGCTGGCGGCGGTGATTGCCCTGCGCTGGCTGGGAAACTAGCGGACCGTCTAAAGCTTCTCGGCCCAAGGCCGAGAAGCTTTCAGGCTGGCGATAAAGGCCCATCTGCGGCGTACCCGCAAGAGGTAGGCCACCGCCTCTAAGCATACCTGCTAAGAACTTGCGCACTTGGCTTTAAGAGCGCTCGCTTGTGTACGCCCCACAGTACGCGGCTTCCTGCCTGAAACGCGGAAGATATTTATGAACGCTCCGACGCTAGCGCTTCCCTTCGCTTATCATAAATATCTTCCGGCTAGTACGCTTTTTCGGTGCGGCCCGTACGTACACGGTTATGAAGTTATTGGCAGACAAGCAACGGACGTTGAAAGAACATGCATCCGGACCTTTTTCGTCAGTTTGGGTTTGTCTATAAGCTGTATGTGGAAAGGGCAATGAAATACTTGTGATTTTTTTATTATATTAAAAATTTTTAATATATACTGTAACGATTACATTGACACTACAATTGTTTTGGTCTAATATAAAATTATCCACCAAAATCTGGATTGCCGCCCATGGCCGTTCAGGGAAGAACCGGATTTTCCCCAGAGAGGCCGAAGCGGCATTTCGATAAAAAGCTACAGGGGGGACAAAAATGAATCAGCAAAGACTAGCCCGCGTGCTAAAGGAGATGGCGGCCCAAAAGATTCCTCAACTGCTGGTCTCCGATCCGACGGCGATATTCTATCTTACCGGCAAATGGATTCATCCGGGTGAGAGAATGCTCGTCCTTTCTATTGACAGTAACGGCACCGCCAAGATCTTCCTCGGCAGCCTGTTCGCCTTCAGCGAGGATATTGGCGCTGAAGTATTCACCTTCAGCGACACCGAGGACCCGGTCGCCCTTCTCGCCAGCCACCTGGGCAGCGAGACCACGATCGGCGTGGACAAGAACTGGCCGGCCCGCTTTCTCCTGAAACTCCAGGCGCAGAAGTCCGGGGCCGCGATTGTAAACGGCTCGCCGGTCGTCGACCGCGTCCGCATGTGCAAGGACGAGGAGGAAATCGCCCGGATGGCTGAGGCCTCCCGGCTGAACGACCTGGCGGTCGATCAGATGATAAAGCTCATTCCGGCAAATCTGACGGAAAAACAAATGGCTAAAAAGCTGGCGGAGATCTATGACGGCCTGGGGGCGGAGGGCTTTTCCTTCGAGCCGATCATCTGCTACGGCGCCAATTCGGCCGACCCGCACCATCTGAACGACGACGGACGCGTCAAACCGGGCGATGCGGTCATTCTCGACATCGGCTGCGTGAAGGACAACTACTGTTCCGACATGACCCGCACCGTGTTCTATAAGAGCGTGTCCGACGAAATGAAAACCATCTACAATACCGTTCTGGAAGCCAACCTAAAAGCCATCCGCAAGGTGAAACCCGGCGTATCCTTCGCCGAAGTGGACGCCGCCGCCCGTGACCACATCACGGCAGCCGGCTATGGCCAATACTTCGTGCACCGCACGGGGCATTCCATCGGGCTGGAATGTCATGACTTCGGCGATGTCTCCAGTGCGAACCACGATCTTCTCCAGCCCGGCATGATCTTTTCGATAGAGCCGGGTATCTATCTGCCGGGCAAAGGTGGCGTCCGCATCGAAGACCTGGTCGTCGTCACCGCCGACGGTTGCCGGGTGCTCAACCAATACCCGAAGGACCTGCGGATCATCGATTAAAAACGAAAAAAAGCTTGGCGCATCAGCGTCAAGCTTTTCCCTTATTTAGAAGAGGGCCGGGGTGATGATCGACAGCAGCCTGGTGGATTCTTTCAGCGGATTGAACCAGTAGTGCGGCATGGTGGAAGGGTAGTGCATCGATTCGCCGGCTTTCACGATATACTGCTTGCCGTCCAGATCGACAACCAGCAGCCCTTCGAGGACATAGACAAACTCTTCGCCGTTGTGGGCGAACTTTTTTCCCAGGTCCTGTTCCGGCAGCAGCGTCACCACCATGGCTTCGATGGACCGGTCGGGAAACGCGCCGCTCAGACGAATGTATTCCGCTCCCGAGCCTTCAATCCGGAAGGTTTTTTGTTCGTCTTTGGACACATGAAAATTATGGTCTTCCATCGTGGAAAAAAAGTAGTTGATCGGGACTTCCAGCGCGTCGGCGATTTTTTTCAGGGAAGTGATCGCCATGGACGACGATCCGTTTTCCAGTTGCGACAAAAAGCTGATAGACAAGCCGCTTTTTTCGCTAAGTTCTTTTAAGGTGAAATCTTTTTGCTTTCTGAGGGCAGCAATTTTTTCGGCAATCTCATTAATCATTGAATTCCTCCGTATACCCGTCTGTCATATGTATTATATAATATTTTCCAACAACGAAAAAGAATAGCCTGCCGAAAATTATGCGATTTCAAGCAACAAAAAAAACGGCGCCGTTCTCGGAGGAAAAGAAGTGTAGTATAATGGACGATACGAATGTCAGAAATTCATCCCGACTTCAGCCTTTACAGCACCGGCTGGGGAAAGTGACGCCGCCACACGGTTCAGATCGCTGACGGGACTACTCGGCAAAGGAGGTGCAGCCTTTATGAACCAAACGTATTCATTGCGGCAGAAGACGAAGCAATTCATGGCCGTTTTACTGCCGATTCTTGTTACCCAGGTGTTGCAATACGCCATGAGCCTTTTCGGCGCGATGATGGCCGGACATGCGAGCGCCGAGGATTTGGCCGGAGTCGCGATCGGCGTCAACATCTGGATGCCTGTCTATACGGGCTTGATGGGAATTTTGCTGGCGGTGACGCCGCTGGTCGCTCATCTCCTCGGTGGCCTCCGCAAGGCGGATATACCCTTCGTGGTCATCCAGGGGCTATATCTGGCGGCCGCCATAGCCGGGGTTGTCCTTCTCGCAGGATTTTTTCTCCTCGATCCCCTGCTCGGCGCGATGGGGCTGGACGCGGCGGTCCAGGGCATAGCCCGCCGCTACCTGACCGCTATTGCGTTCGGGGTCGGTCCTCTTTTCATTTTTACGGTTTTGCGCTGTTTTATTGACACGCTGGGTTATACCCGGGTGACGATGGGCCTTTTTTGGGTGGCGCTGCCTGTCAATACCGCCCTGAACTATGCGCTGATTTTTGGCAAATGGGGGTTTCCCTGCCTGGGCGGGGCCGGGGCGGGGTATGCGACGGCCATCACTTACTGGTGCATCACGATCGCCGCCCTTGTTATCGTGCTGCGCGTGCGTCCCTTCTGCCATTACGGCGTTTTCGATCGCCTGCACCGCTTTTCTCTGGCCGCCTGGAAAGAGCAGCTATCCATCGGGGTGCCGATCGGTATTGCCATCTTTTGCGAGACGAGTATTTTCGGCGTAGTCGCGCTATTTATGGCGCGGTTCAATACGGCTACGATTGCCGCCCACCAGGCGGCCATCAACTTCGCCTCTCTGCTGTATATGATTCCGCTGAGCATTTCCATGGCCCTCACGATTGCCGTGGGCTTCGAGGCCGGCGCGCGCAGGTTCCGGGACGCCAGGCAATACAGCCTGCTGGGACTGGGTACTGCGGTGGCCGCCGCCGTGGTTTTCGCCGCCGGACTTTTTCTGTATAAGGATGCTGTGGCCGGACTTTACACCAGGGATAGCGACGTGCTGGAGCTGACGGAGGCTTTCTTGCTGTACGCCGCCTGTTTTCAACTGTCCGACGCGATCGCGACGCCGATCCAGGGGATACTGCGGGGTTATAAGGATGTGACCGTCGCCTTCGTGCTGGCCATGATTTCGTACTGGGTCATCGGCCTGCCGACCGGGTATGCGCTGGCCAACTATTCGTCCTACGGCGCCTATGGCTACTGGATTGGCCTTATCGTCGGCCTGGCGATCGGCGCCTTGTTCCTGTCCATCCGGCTGATCCGTCAGCAGCGGACTATGGCGGAAAAGGCCGCCGCCAAGCCCGGAGAAAATCCGTGCCTGTCGGCAGACGGCTAAGGCCATAGACTGCTCACGACCGCAAGAATTGCAGTGCAAAAGGGACAGCGGCCGCAGGCTGTGGCGGCTGTCCCTTTGCTGAAGCAGGACTTGGCCGGACTTTGGATAATACTACCGGTAGGAATTGTTGGATGCGGCTTCGGCAGCAGAGGCGAATTTGTTGTAGGGAGTGTGAGACCATGAACCTGGCGAGTGGCGACAAGCTGTTAATTTCCGCCGGCGGCTCGCGAAAGATCTGGACTGTGTCAGCCGTTAACAATCAGGTAGTAAAATACTTTGATGAAAACAACCGGTATGGCCAGATACCGGTCATGCACCTCGCGGAGATGCTCCAAAACAAACAGGCTGAAATTATGCGGAATCCGGAGTCCTTATAGGGCGGAGAGCGGCCGGGCGGTTTTGTCCGGAAGCGGACGCCTCCGATTTGCGGGAAGAGCCGGACCGGGGGGTTCTTCCTGGCTAAAAGTGATGAAATGACGGTATCAATTCCCTTGATCCGATACAAAATAGGATTACCTTTAAGAGAATTTCGGCACACGAAGGGCAACCGTATGACGTATATCGTTATTGCCACCCTTATCAGTCTGGCTATAATCGCCTTTATGCCGAAACGGCTGAAGCTTCAGGAAATTTACGTGACTTGGGGGATATTGGCGGCGGTTGCCATAAACTCCGACCTGTTTTTGGGGGAAATTCTGGACCTATACGACTTCGGCGCAAGCGGCCTGCAAGGGTACGATCTCTTGGTGGACGCGCTGTTTCCTCCTGCCTTGGGGATCATTTATTTGAACTATCTTCCGGATAGCGGCAAAAAGATCCGGCGGTACATGCTTTTATGGACGCTGGGCTCCATAGGCATTGAAGGGCTTGCGGTATTTTTCGGCTTCGAGCATATCGCCAAGGGCTGGAGCCTCTTTTATTCCGCCCCGATCTACTTCCTCGTATTCGCCTTCCTAAACTGGCATCTTCGATTCCTGCGAAACAGGGATTATCGATGATTCAGGCGGCTTTTGAGTTGTCCCGTTATAGGATATAGTCGGCCCATTCCGAAGCCGGGGGCCGGGAATATCGGACCGCGGTTCCCGTCAACAACGCCCGGCCGGCTGAATACTATATTATGACGGAGACAACTCGAAAGGGAAGGAGCCAAAATAGTGGAAGAAGATTTAAGGCGCTATGTTCCTGCCGGTAAACATCGCTTGCCGCCATTGCCTTATCCCTATGACGCGCTGGAGCCGGTTATCGGCGCCGATACGCTCAGAATTCATCATGACCGCCATCACAAGGCCTATGTGGATGGATTGAACAAAGCGGAAACAGCCTTGGTGGAAGCCAGAAAACGCGATGATTTCACATACGTGAAGTATTGGGAAAATGAACTGGCGTTCAACGGGTCCGGGCATATTCTTCACAGCATTTATTGGACGATTATGGCGCCGCGGGATTGCGGCGGCGACCCCGGGCCCTGCACGGTCAAGGAAGTCAACAAGTACTTTGGCCGCGGCGAAGCTTTCTGCGAACAGTTTGTCAACGCGGCCGTAAAAGTAGAGGCGTCCGGTTGGGGAATACTCGCATGGAATCCCGCCTGGGACCGCCTGGAGATACTTACCGCGGAGAAACACCAGAATCTCACCCAGTGGGGAGTGATACCCATACTGGTTATCGATGTTTGGGAGCACGCGTATTATCTCGATTATCAAAACAACCGCGAGGATTATGTGCGGGAATGGATGAAGCTGATTAATTGGGTTGAAGTCGAAAATCGGTTAGTCATGGCCAGGGAGGGAGAGCTTCCTTTACTGCTGGCCAGCAGCCCTGAATAGTTCCTTTATTGTCTGGCGCGGTTAAAAAAGCAAGCCGCGCGGAGAATCCGCTAGACCGGCCTTTACCGCCAACCCAATAAGCCCCCTTACGGCGGGCTTATTGGGTTGGCTCCGTTGATCCAGCGCTCTGCCGGCGCCGACCATCAGAAAAAACTGGCGGCAAGAGAATCGGCCAGGCCTGGCGAAAAAATAACAGGCAAGAATTATTGGGGGAGGATTTATGGCCAAAAGCAAATTTTATGGTGTCAAAGTTGGAGAGGTACCTGGAGTATATAAGACCTGGAGCGAATGCCAAAAGCAAGTCAGCGGATACCCGGGAGCGCTGTTCAAGAGCTTTCCCAGCGAGGAAGAAGCCCGGGAATATGTGACGGGAGCCGCCGGACAAGCCGGCGGTGAGAATGCCGGGCTTCCGCCGGCCCGCTACAATATTTTTGTGGATGGGAGCTACGCCAATCAGCGATACGGTTGGGCGTTCGTGGTGTATGACGGCGCCGAGCAAATCCACGCGGGCGCCGGGGTGGGGACCGATAACGAAGCTGCGGTTATCCATAATGTCGCCGGCGAGTTGGAGGCCACCGTGCAAGCCATCCGATGGGCGGAGAAAGAAGGCATCAAACCGGTCACGATCCATCACGACTACATCGGCATTTCGGAATGGGCGGTTGGAAAGTGGAAGACCAATAATCGGTTTACCCAGGCTTACGCCAGTTTTGTACGCCCTTATCTGGACTGGGTAAGCTTCCATAAGGTGACCGGCCATTCCGGTGTGGAGGGCAATGAATTGGCGGACAAGCTTGCCGGCGAGGCGCTAAGGAAGGCTAAATAGCTTCCGGATAGCCCGGACGCCGGTCCAAGGGCCGGCTGCATTTCAACCTTTCATATCCACCGGAGAACCGGCCGGCGGCGGTTTTTTTGCTTGTTTGCCGTTGGCGGCCGCAGCTTCCTGCATAGCGGGTTGCTTCTTGACGGGGGTTTTCAGGGTGGCCTGCTTTTGCGCGAGATGTTCGAGCTGGGCTTCGATGGATTGAAGCTGCACTTCGTAGGCCGGAATTTCCTGCTGGATTTGCCTGGAACCGGTTTGGCCGCTTTGTTGCCGCAGTTGGTTGATTTTTTCTTCCAACTGCTCTTTCTGCTTTTCCAGGTTTTTAATCTGAATCTCATATACCTGATTGTTTTGGCTGGTCAGCGCGGAACTCGTACCGACGGATGGAATGGGCATTTTTTGCACCCCTTTGTCAGTTTTCGATTCTTTCCGGTGTTTTTTGATATATCGCCGAGTTTTATTGGAAATTCTTTTGATTTTTATAAATATTTCGTTTGAAATAGTGAACAGGAATTGCCCGCAAGCGTCCGGAAAAATCGCCGGCTCTTCGGCGCTCGGCCCAAGAGAGCCGTCAGCCGGTTTCTGAAAAAAAGCCTGAACATATTGGCGGGCGGCAGGATTATGGCGAATTTTGGGGTAAATATAATAAAGAAGCCGTAGGACCGGCTCGGGCGAGTCCCGGTGCGGGTGAACAGCTTGTAGTGCGAACGGAGAGGTGAATGCGAATGATGCGGGTACTTCTGATTGTCCTATACATCGTCAATGTTGTGTATGTCCTCGCGGAAATCCGCAGACAAGACCAGGAAGCCTGTCAATATGAGCTGGAACAGAAGAGTGGGATTGCCACCATCCAGGACCAAGGCGAAGCGCAGCTCCCGGCCGCGCCGCCGCTGGCCGCCGCCGCGGCTGACTCTGATCCTGACAACGATGCGAATGCCATTATGGTAAGCCATATTAGAGGGCTTCTCAGTCAACCCGACTGAGAGCCTTCTCCGGTTTTTCCAGGCTGGTGTTATGCGATAGAGGCAGGACCGCCCGGCCGGACTGTGCCGGGGGTTTGACGGGCCGGCCGAGATGTGCTATGGTTAATAAGTATGCATGGACTGACGAGCCGCCGGTATCGGACGGCTTTTAGTTTCCCTATGCGGACAGCCCGGCTTCCCTGAAGTAAGAGCAACCGCGGCTTGCGCTTCGCCATAAGGCCCGGCGCAAGCCGGGTTTTCTTTCTGATAGATGACCGAATAAGCTTTTGGAAGGATGAACGGCACATGATTAGTACCAGTAATTTGACGCTGCGTTTTGGCAAGCGGGCATTGTTTGAGAATGTGAATATAAAATTCACCCCCGGCAATTGCTATGGCCTGATTGGGGCCAATGGGACCGGCAAGTCGACTTTTCTGAAAATCCTGTCGGGGGAAATCGAGCCGAGCGACGGGGAAGTAGCCGTCACTCCGGGCGAGCGTATGGCCATTCTTAAGCAGAATCACTACGAATTCGACGAGTTTGAAGTCCTCAAGACCGTTATTATGGGACATGCCAGATTGTACCGGGTCATGGAGGAGAAAGACGCGCTCTATGCCAAAGACGATTTTTCGGATGAAGACGGCATTAAAGTCGCCGAGCTGGAAGGCGAGTTCGCGGAGATGAACGGCTGGGACGCCGATACCGAGGCGGCCCGGCTGCTCATGGGCCTTGGAATCGGCGAAGAGCTACACGGCAAGCCGATGAAGGATCTCAGCGGCAATGAGAAAGTCCGGGTCTTGCTGGCCCAGGCCCTGTTTGGCAACCCGGATATTCTTCTTCTGGACGAACCGACCAACCATCTTGACGTGGATTCGATTCGCTGGCTGGAAGATTTCCTTTATGATTTTGAGAATACCGTCATCGTGGTGTCCCACGACCGTCATTTCCTGAACAAGGTCTGTACCCATATCGCCGACATTGACTTTGGAAAAATCCAGCTGTATGTCGGAAACTACGATTTCTGGCAGCAGTCCAGCGAGCTGGCGCTCAAGCTGGCTAAAGAAGCCAATAAGAAGACCGAGGAAAAGATGAAAGAGCTCCAGGTCTTCATTCAGCGGTTTAGCGCCAACGCTTCCAAGTCCCGCCAGGCGACCTCGCGGAAGAAGCTGTTGGAAAAGCTGACCCTGGAAGATATCCGGCCTTCCTCGCGCAAATATCCCTATATTGCCTTTAAATCCGACCGCGAGGCCGGCGATCAGCTCCTGGCCGTCGAAAATATCGTCAAAACCATCGAAGGCGAAAAAGTTCTCGATCGCATCAGCTTCCGGGTTGAAAAGGGGGATAAAATAGCCTTCGTCGGGCCGAATGGCTTGGCGAAAACCACCCTGTTCCGGATTTTGACGGGCGAGCTCGAAGCGGATGACGGCGAATTCAAGTGGGGGGTCACCACCTCTCAGGCCTATTTCCCCAAGGATAACTCCGGGTACTTTGAGACGGATTTGCCGCTGGTCGATTGGCTCCGGCAGTTTTCCCGCGACCCGGACGAGACTTTTGTCCGGGGTTTCCTGGGGCGCATGCTGTTCTCCGGCGAGGAAAGCCTGAAAGCCGCCAATGTATTGTCCGGGGGCGAGAAGGTTCGCTGCATGCTGGCGAAGATGATGCTGAGCGGCGCGAACGTGCTACTGCTGGATGAGCCGACCAACCACCTGGACCTGGAGTCGATCACCGCGTTGAATAACGGCTTGATTCATTTCGACGGCACAATCCTGTTCGTGTCCCACGACCATCAGTTCGTGCAGACAATCGCCAACCGGATTATCGAAATAACCGACACCGGATTGATTGACCGGCGCGTGACCTATGACGAATATCTGGAAAGCAAAAAACGCTAGGCCGGAAAATAAGGCAAGGCTCAACCCCGTTTGAAGGGGATTGAGCCTTTTTTCGTCCCGCCCGGGACTTAATAAAATAGCCGGATATCGCGATATATACGGCAGGGGAGGGAGGTCGTTTGGGCTGGCGTCGTCGCCTGCGGCCGTCAATCGGGACTTTTGCGCTAAGAATACTAGGACTTTTCGCTGATTAATTTATTGCCGGCGGGCATGTACAATTAAAAGAAAAGCCTCGGCGAAGGCTTCTGCCGGATGCGGCAAATATGCTTAAGGGTGATCAAGGGGGAAAACTGGTTATGGCAGTACAGATGGTAGCCGTGAAAGACTTAATGCCCGGAAGCGTGCTCGGCGATTCGGTCCTTTCGGCCAACGGCAAGATTCTGCTAGGCAAGGACGTGGTATTAACCCAGCGGAATATAGCCCTGTTAAACGCCTGGGACGTCAAGTGCGTCTATGTTAATGCCGCGGTGGCGGAAACGCCGGCCGAGGAGCCGGCCAAAGAAGTCAAACCCGCTTCGTCGCGGACGGATAAATTCTATCAGGAGTATGACTCGATTGTCACCAACACCATGCAGGCTTTTGATTTTATCCGCAAGCAGAAGATTATTCCGTTGCCGCTCTTGAAAGATACTGCCGGCCATATCCGGACATCGGTCACGGACAACAGTTCCGTGATAACCAACTACCTGCTGGTGAGCGACCATAAGGTGGCGGATTTTATTTCCCGCCACTCGGCAATGGTGGGCTACTTTGCGGCGATTATCGCCTGCCAGATGAAATGGAGCGATGAGGATGTGCGGGGAGTCGCCCTGGCGGGGCTGCTGCATGACGTGGGAAACGTGGCGGCCGGGCGAACCGCCGAATCCCGTCAAACCAATATAGCGGAAGCGGCTGCGTTGCTGAAGGAAGTCAAGGGGCTTTCCAGCCAGGTCATTCTGGGGGTCATTCAGCACCGGGAGTATATTGACGGCAGCGGGCACCCTATGGGCGTCAATGGGTTGAAGATTCATCCCTATGCGAAGATTATCGCGGTTGCCGATACCTTCCACACCCAGGCGTATACCGCCGAATACGCCAATCCGTTTCCCGTTCTTGACCTGCTGGCCCATGAGATGTTCGGCAAACTCGACCCGGCCGTGTGTCACGTTTTTATCAACCGGATACGGGACAGTCTGCTGAGAAATAAAATTCTCCTGAAAAACGGCCAGGAGGCCGAGGTTATCTATTTCCATCCCACCGGCTCCTGCCTGCCGGTGGTGAGAACCGCCGACAACAAGATCGTAGACCTTTCTCAGCACGGCAGTGCGGTGATCAGCCGGATCGTCGCCCCGAACTAAATAGCGGAAAAGGACTTACGGGAATTCCGTAAGTCCTTTTTGGGCTGCCCTGCCGGCGGCGATTGGCCGGCAGCAGCCGGCCGGTTGACAGCGCCGGGGATTTTTCATACAATGAGATTGCGCAGGCGCGCTGCGAGTTCTATGGTGAAAGGAGTTGTTGTTAATGTCGGCAGTATATGGAGAGGGGATTGTCGTCTAATCGCATACCGGTACAGCAAGCCTGAAGCCAGCCTCGGGGCTTTCTTTAAGCTGTCTGTACAGCTTCTTTCGAGCAACCTGAATGATGTGTAGGCCAAACTTGAGCACGCATTAGGGGCGTGTTTTTTTGTTGCCTTTGATCAAAGCCCGCAGGTGGTCGGCATCTGCGGGCTTTTTATGCCCATTTTTTGAAACGGAGGACGATTCACTTGAACTTACTGCAATATGGCTGGAACGAAACGTTTGCGGCCGGACTTTCCGGAATCGGGGCCGGGCCGGAGCAGGTTGGCCGGGTTATCGCCGATTTCGGCGAGCAAATGAGAATCATGACGAAAGAGGGAGAAATCGTCGCCGGTAAAGCGGCGAAAAAGTTGATGAGCCAGCCGCTTTTCCCCGCGGTTGGCGATTGGGTTGTGCTATTGAGCGAAGCAGGCCTTGATATGCCGTATGTGACCGCGGTACTGCCCCGCCGGACCAAGTTTTCCCGGGCGGCGGCCGGACCGGAAGTCAGGGAGCAGGTGGTGGCGGCCAATGTCGACACGGTTTTTTTAGTGCAGTCGCTCAATCGCGACTTTAACCTGCGGCGGCTGGAGCGCTACCTGATCATCGGCTGGGAAAGCGGCGCTTTGCCGGTGGTGGTTTTGACCAAGGCGGATTGTTGTGACGACGCCCTGGAGTATATTGCCAGGGTCCGGGAGGTGGCGCCGGGCGTGGATGTTCATGCGGTGAGCGCCGCAACGGGCGAAGGGATGGAGGAATTGCGCCGGTATCTGCAGCCCGGGGCTACGGTAGCTTTGCTAGGCTCATCCGGAGTCGGGAAATCCACGCTGGTCAACACCCTCTGTGGGAGGGAGGCGCTGGCGACCCAGGCCATCCGGGAAAATGACGGCCGGGGCCGTCATACTACCACCCATCGCGAGCTTGTATTGCTGCCGGAAGGCGGGCTCATTTTGGATACCCCCGGAATGCGGATGCTGTCGATGTGGGAGGCGGCGACAGGCATCAGCGAGGTGTTTGGGGATATTGAGCAATTAATTGACGCTTGCCGGTTCCGGGACTGCGGCCACAGCAATGAGCCCGGGTGTGCCGTAAGAGAAGCTCTCGGGAACGGATCGCTTCCCGTAGACCGCTGGCAGAGCTGGCTTAAGCTTCAACGCGAACTGGCCCATTTGGAGGCTAAAAAGGACGGGCGGCTGCGGCAGGAAAATAAGCGCTGGGGCAAGGAAGTCGCCAAAATAGCCAAGCGGTTCAAACGGTAGCGGCTGAATGAGCCGGGTGCCGAGCAATCGGGCTGCGGCGGTGTTTTTCGATATTTTTGGGCCGGAGCGCTTAAGGAAGTCGGCAAAGTTACGATATATACTGTGAATGTATGCGCAACCATAACTGAACACAGATTGGAGTTTAGGCAGAATCATGGTCAGAGTTCTAGTAGTGGACGACTCACAGACTTCTCGCAAAATCCTTATCAATTATATCGGGAAGATGGGCTTCGCAGTGGTGGCGGAGGCCGCCAACGGCTTGGAGGCAATCAAGAAATACCGCACCGCTAAGCCGGACATAACACTGCTGGATATTGTAATGCCCGGAATGGACGGACTAGCCACCCTGAAAAAGCTTCGCGAAATCAACAGCGATGCCAAAGTCATCATGGTGTCCGCGATGGACGACGAGCTTAGCATTAAAAAAGCCATCCAGGCAGGGGCCAAATCCTTTTTGGCCAAGCCTTATGATCCGCAAAAATTAATGGCCATGCTTACACATATTCGGACCGAACTGCGGCACGAAGCTCCGGCGAAAAGCCGGGGAAGCGTCCGAAAGCTTAAGACCCAATAGGCGCTCGGTTCCGGGCGTTGCCGCCCAATCGGATATAGCGCAAATCAGCCTCTGAGGATTGCTTAGAGGCTTTTTTGCGTAAAAAAAGACGCCTCGCGGGAGGCGCGTAATGGAAGATAACACCCAACAGCACTCCTCGCTGAATGAGCGTACGCTATACAGTATACCATAAGGATGGATCATGGCTCAAACTATGTCGCGTAAGAGAAAAAACGACCTGGTGTAGAAGTGAATGCCCAAAGAAGCGGGTAAAGAAAAACCGGCAGGATACTGCCGGTTTTTTGCCGCTCCGGCATAGTTTCCCCCGTTTTCAGCGGTCAAAGCGGTCGCGATGGCAAGTTGCGGTACCGGCGGCAACTGCAAGCTTTAACTCCGAACGGTTAATACTAGTGCCGGAGGGAAGATCATGCTGCTTAGCTTGGCAACTTTAATTCTGGCCGCTGTTCTTATTTATATCAGCTGCGAGTTATTTGTAAACGGCATCGAATGGGTCGGACGTAAATTCAATATTGCGGATAGCGCCGTGGGGACGGTGCTTGCCGCCTTCGGGACGGCCCTGCCGGAAAGTGTGGTGACTTTCATGGCGGTGGCTTTCGGCGCATCCGCCCACCAGAAGGATATCGGCGTGGGAGCCGCCTTGGGCGGACCGCTCATTTTGAGCACCGTGGCCTATGCCGTGGTGGGGTGGAGCATAAAGGCCTCGCAGCCGGAAGGGCCTGCGAAGGGCGGTCTGGCTGTAGACGGCGGTAAACTGGCCCGGGATCAGCTCTGGTTCTTGAGCATCTTCGCTGCCAATGCACTGCTCGGCTTGGTGGCCTTTCCGGGAAAAAAATTTGCCGCTATAGTATTTGTGGCGGCTTATGCCTGGTATTGTCTGAGAGAGATGCGATCAACCGCCGCTGCGGGTGAGAAAATGCTCGAACCGCTGAAATTCCGGCCCAGGCAGCGAGTGCCGGAAACCGGCTGGGTGCTGGGCCAGACCTTCGCGGCTCTGGGGCTGATCTTCATCGGATCGCAATTGTTTGTCAACCGGCTGGAGCTGATAAGCGCCTCGTTCGGGATCGCGCCCCACATGATCTCGTTATTGCTGAGCCCTTTGGCGACAGAGCTGCCCGAGACGCTGAACGCGGTCATCTGGGTGCGTCAAGGGAAGGTGGGGCTGGCGCTCAGCAATATCAGCGGCTCCATGATGGTCCAGGCCACGATCCCCAGTGCCCTCGGCATCTATTTCACGCCTTGGCGTTTTGACGAATATCTCATCCTGTCAGTGGCGGTTACCATGCTCTCGATCTCGTTCTTATGGCTGACGTTGAAGCGCGGGCGGTTTTCCGCCGGGCGTTTATCCTACGCGGCGCTATTTTACCTGGTATTCGCCGTTGCGGCCTACTTGTGTTATAATCTTTCTGTACAAAACCTGGTGATGGACGGCTGGTTCCGATAATCGTCAACCGCTAAAGGCAGGATGGAAGATGGGCAAACAAATACTGATTATCCGGTTAAGCTCAATCGGCGATGTCGTCCACTGCACGCCGGTTGCGGCGTCGATCAAAACCGCGTGGCCGGATGCCAAAGTGACCTGGCTGGTGAGCGAGGTCTCGGCCGATGTCATTCGTTTTAATCCGGATATCGACGAAATATGGATATGGTCCCGGGAGCGCTTCGAAGGATATTTGCGGCGGCGGGAGTGGAAGAAAGCCGCTCAAATGTGGCGCAGTCTGGGTGCGCAGCTGTCCACGCGCCGTTTCGACGCCGTGCTTGACATTCATGGATTGCTGCTGACCGGACTGATCGCGCGAAGGGTAAAAACTCCCCGGCGCATTGGCCTTCAGGGAGCGCGCGAATTAAATCCCCTATTTATGACGGAAACGGCTGCCCCGACTGGGACGAAGATTGTGGACCGATACTTGGGAGTGCTGAAACCGTTGGGTATTGTGCCTGCCGTGCGGCGCATGAGGATGGTCGTGCCGGAAGAAGCCGCCTTGTGGGCCGAAGGCTATCTGCGCGAAGCGGGGCCCTTGGATCATGACCGGCTGGCTGTTCTCGTTGTCGGGACAACCTGGCCGAGCAAAAACTGGCCGCCGGGTTTCTTCGCCACGACTGCCCGCATGCTGGCCCGGGATTTCACGGTCGTACTATGCGGTGGTAAGAGTGAGGCCGATGCGGCTGCGCGAATCGCGGCGGCCTCTGGGGTGCCGGTCGTCAACGCCGTGGGGGAAACCTCGCTTCTCGAAATGTCGGCGCTTCTTAACCGGGCGGCGGTGGTAATCACGGGCGACACAGGCCCGCTTCATATTGCGGCGGCTCTCGGCGTTCCCACGGTAGCGCTCTTTGGCCCTACCGACCCTGCGCTGTTCAATCCGGAAGGGCGACAGCACGCCTTTCTCGTGAAGCGGCAGGCCTGCTCGCATTGCCATAAACAACGGTGCCGGGCGGGGAAAATAGATTGCATGAGCAGTATTGAGCCTGCGGCTGTTGTACGGACGGCTTATGCGGTGAGCCGTGGCCGTACCCTGCCGCCGGCTGATGAAAAATATCCGCCGCGCCGGCCGGTTGTCACCAGAATACAGGGAGAGCCGGATTAAAGATTGCGTTTTTCGTTGTTGAATCGCCGGTCCCAACCAAAAAAGCGCTCGGCACGAGCGCTTTTTTGGCAGGCAAATTACCGTCGGTCATACCCGGGACAATCGCAACCTTCTTTACAGTAGGCGACCGGACGCAACAGCGTCCATTTCATCGCTGTCGCTTCCTTGGGTTTACATGATGTAAAAAAAGGCGGAGATGGACAAAACTGGAGGGAATATCCTTGTGGTTATGCTGCCAGGTAGAGCGGACGCTGCGGCTGCTGAAGGCCATACGGGTAGAAAATTGGGGGAAGGTATAAGCGATGTTCTGCCGAACTTGCCGGGTCATGTATCCCATCCCCAGCCTTTAACCTTACTATACCACTATTGGGATGATTTAACAATGAATATTTTAAAATAATTATTATCCATAAATGCGACAATACCAAAAGTGGAGAAGGAGCAGTCGGCGGAACGGTGTCTGATCCAGGGAATTTTTTCCGGACAGGTGCGCCCGAGCGTAGGAATTCACCGTATATATGTAGAAGACTTATGCTGGATACACATCGAAAAGGAGCTGAAGAATCGTGAAAACTGTAATTGCAACGGATCAGGCGCCTCAGGCCATTGGACCATATTCCCAGGCCATCAAGGCTAACGGCTTTTTGTTCGCCTCCGGCCAGATTCCCCTGGACCCGGTTACCGGCCAGCTGGTGTACGGCGGAATCGGGGCGCAAACCCACCAAGTCCTCAAAAACATTAAGGCCATCTTGAATAAAGAAGGGCTGACGTTTGCCGATGTGGTGAAAACCTCCGTGTTCTTGCATGACATGAATGATTTCGCCGAAGTAAACAAAATTTACGCCGAATATTTTACCAGCGAGCCTCCGGCCCGGGCCTGCGTCCAGGTCGCCCGCCTGCCGCGGGATGTCGGGGTCGAAATCGAGGTCATCGCCGCTTACTAAAATCACCGCTAAGCTGCCAACCATTATGGTTGGCAGCTTATTTTTTCCAGGCAAATATCAGCAGGTAAACAAGAGAAGCTGACGAATATTGACTTACCCCTATTATCCCCGTATGGTATAATCGCTGAAATAGCTAATACAGAGGCAATAAAATGAAAACACTATTTACAAAAATAGCAGCATACGGGTGGCGATGGTTTCGCGGCGGCAATACCCTCGAACGGCAGATTCGGGAATACGGCCTTTCTCTGGTGATTGCCGCCGGAGCTTTTCTGATGGTCGTATCGGGTATGGGGCTTGAGCGGATCGTCAAACAGGATATAACCGCTCAATTCGAACAGATCCTGGACCTCCAGCAGGCGATGATTAACGATTGGTTCAGCAACCAGATGCTGCAACTGAGGAATATTGCGGCGCTGCCGGATGTCCGGCGGGGCAGTCCGACCGAGATAGCCCGGGTGTTAAACAATTTTTCACCCGGTCAGGGCGATTTTGTCGAGCTGGGTTACGCCAACCGCAAGGGAGTGATAGAAGCCACGTCCAGCGTGGCAACAGGCACGAGCGTGGCTGACCGGGATTATTTCCAGTATTCCATTGTGGGCGAATCCTCCACATCGGACATTATCCAGGGGCGGGTTTCCGGCCAGCCGGTCGTCGTATTTTCTGTCCCGGTTTATGACTATGACAATAAAATTAAGGGTGTTATGATCGGCGGCGTGCGACTGGAGAGCATCAGCAAGCTGGTGGAGAAGGCCCGCTTGGGGCTGACCGGCGAAACTTATCTGGTCGACAGCCGGGGGACAATGCTGACGGAGTCGCGGTTTGCGCCTGAACTCATCCGCGGGGGGATGGTGGACAGCACCGCGCGACTGACGCTTAAAGTCGGGACCGAGGGGTTTCAACGCGCTTTGGCCCATCATGACGGCCCCGCCATATATACCGGTTATCTGGGCCGCGAAGTGCTGGGCACCCACCGCCGGCTCAACAACGGTAAATGGATTATCATGGGCGAGGCCGCAACCTCGGAAATATTCCGTCCGGTCTACCGGATCCTGGCGGTCATGGGGGGCGGGTTCATTTTCATGGTCTTGGCGGTTTCGCCGCTGGCTTTCGTCTACGCCAGGCGGATAAGGGCGCCGATTGAGTTTCTTATCGAGCAAGCCCGCAGGATCCGGCAGGAGGACTACCGGGAAGCGACCGGCATGGCCGCCCTGGACGCCGCGCCGGCCGAGCTGCGTGAACTCTATACGGCTTTCGACCAGACCGCCGGGACGATCCGGGAACATATCCAGCAGTTGGAACGCAAGAACTTGGCGCTTGCCCATAATGAGGCGAAGATCAGAGCCCTCTTCAACACCTTTCCCGACCTGGTCTTCGAGGTGGATGAGCAAGGGCTCATTCTCGACGTGTGGGGCGGCAACAATCCCCATATCCCTTCAGACGAGGCGTCGCAGCGGGGACGGAATATCGCCGACCCCCTTTCGCCCGAGCCGGGCCGCCAATTGCTTGAGCGTATCGGCCGCGTGCATCTTACCGGCCAGCCGGAAAGCGCGGAGCTCCGGATCGAGATCCTGGGCGAGCAACGCTTTACCGAAGCCAGGATTGTTCCCTGCGACAATGGCCACATTCTGGTTATTGTGAGGGATTTTACCCTCCGGCGGGAATGGGAAGACCGGATGTTGTACCTCAGCAGCCGGGATGCCTTAACCGGGCTCTACAACCGGAGGACGTTCGAGACCCGGATCGCCCGGATCAAGAAGCAGGGGGCGGCCGGGGTAGGCGTTATTATCTGCGACGTCAATGATCTGAAGGCCGCCAACGACGATCTGGGCCATATCGCCGGCGATGCGCTGCTTGTGGCCGCCGCCAATACCCTGAAGGAGTGTTTCCGGGAAGAAGATATGATCGCCCGGATCGGCGGCGACGAATTTGCGGTTTTATTGGCTCCTTGCACGGAAGCGGTCCTGCAGGAGGCTTATCAGCGGATCAAGAAGGCGGTGGCTGCTTATAACCGGAGCCAGTCGGCCTGTTCCCTGGGCATGGCGGTGGGCTACGCCGTCAACCACGATCCCGACGCCGATATCATGGCGGTTTTTCAACTGGCCGATGATAACATGTACCGGGACAAACGGGCTAAGCTGCCCGACGATAACTCAGGCTGCTGAAAAACTTCGCCCGGCGCCGGATAATCGAAACTACTATGCTCGTTTTTTTGAACAGCCGGAGTTTATCGACATGCTGAAAGGCCGTCATCCCAGGATGACGGCCTTTGTATCCCCTATTCGGTTTCGCTGCTGCGGGTTTGCTGGCACAGGATATTTTGATGGACATTGTGCACATGCTCGGACAACGCTTTTTCCGCCGCATCGGCATCCTTGGCCCGGAGCGCGTCCAGAATGGCCCGATGCTCGGTCAGCGTCTGCGGCAGGCGGTTTTGGAAGGCCAATGAGCGGATTCTGGCTATCTGGGCGTATTCATGGAGATTCCGCAGGGTCAAATAGAGGATACGGCTCCCCGAGGCTTCATAAATAGCCTGATGGAATTTGTTATCCAGCTCGGCCACTTCCTCGAGATCCTGTTTTTGACCGTAAAATTCCATCAGCTCAAAGGTCTTCTGAAGGTCCTTGAATTCGGAGTCGCTGATTCGCTCGGCGGCCCACCGGCCGGCCAGGCCTTCCACCAATTGGCGGATGGCGTAAATATCCTGCACGTCCTTCTGGGAAATACCGAGAATGACGGCGCCCTTCTTGGTGGTGACTTCCACCAGTCCTTCCAGTTCAAGCAGCCGGATCGCCTCGCGAATGGGTGTGCGGCTTACTCCCAGTTCCTCGGCCAGCTTGGATTCAAGCAAGGTTTCCCCGGGGTGGTAAGCGCCGCTTATGATATGGGACTTAATATATCTGAATACCTTGTTGCGTAAAGAAGAATCATGGCTGGAACTAAATTCGGATTCCTTGGTCATTCTGCATCCTCCTATAACAATACTGACCATGTTTATTTTATTACAAATCGGGGCTTGGGAACAAGTCCGCAAAAGGGGAAAAAGGGTTATTTCCGTTCTTTTTTACAAAAAAGATCACTTCGCGAAGACGACAGTATATTACCAAGAGACCAAACAAAAAATATTTACAAGGAAAAGAATATTGCAAAAAATCTATGGATTTTTTATAGACAAAGTGATAAAATGTACCCAAGTACTAGTGTATTTAAGGAGGATGGTATACATGTATACGTTCATACCGAGCGAAGTGGAAGCGACTCCTCTCACCCTGGAAGCGGCGCTCGAAGAAATGCTGCTTATGGAGCTGGAACAAAGCCGCTTCGCCGAGTATTAAGAGCGGTTTACGCAGGCAATGCTGCCGCTGTTTCGGCATGTCCCATCCTTCTTGGTGCGTCATCAGTGAAAACGGCCGACCCGCAAGGGATTGGCCGTTATTTTAGTTGGTCAGGCAATGGTCTTTTTAAATTTCTTGATGCTGATGAACAGCGTCCCCATGATAAAGACGGTGAGGGCCAGGACTTGGCTCCACAGCACGCTAAAACCGACTCCCTTCAGGATAATTCCGCGCAGAATTTCCAGGTAGAAGGTCAGTGGAAACAGGTTGCCGAGCAGGTTGAACAAGAGCGGCATCGCTTCCCGGGGGAACATAAAGCCGGATAATAAAACACTGGGCAGAAAGATGAAAAAGGACATCTGCATGGCTTGCATTTGCGTTTTGGCCACGGTGGAGATCAGGATTCCCAGGGCGAGCGAGGCTAAAATGAAGAAGGAAGTCAGGCCATACAGCAGGCTGAGGCTGCCCCGCACGGGAAGATCGAAAACGAGAATTCCGACCAGCAGCGCAATCGTTGCCTGGACATAACCCACCAGGACATAGGGGATAATTTTGCCCAGCATCAGTTCCCAGGTTTTCATGGGGGTGACGATGAGCTGTTCGAGAGTGCCGCGTTCCCGCTCCCGGACGATGGCCATCGAGGTGATCATCACCATGGTCATGGTCAGGATGACGCCGAGAATGCCGGGGACCATATAGAAGGCGGAAACGAAATCCGGGTTGTACCAGGGACGGATCCGGATATCATAGGGCGGCGAGACGGCCTTGCCGGACATGCCCTGCAGGCGTTCCACCATTATTTCCTGGGATTTCAGCTGGCCGACCAGTTGGGCGGCGCTTATGGCGGAGGAAGCCGCCATCGTGTCGGAGGCGTCGACAATGACTTGGACCGATGCGCTCCGACCGTGTTTGATGTTCTCGGAAAAGTCCGGCGGGATGATGATTCCCACTTTGGTTTTTCCCTGCTCGATATGGGCGGTGACTTCCTGATAGCTGCCGGCGACATAGTTGATATCGAAATATTCGCTGGCGACCAGGGCGGAAAGGAGATCCCGCCCTTCCTGCTGCAGGGATTGGTCGAACACCACCGTGGAGAGGTGTTTGACGTCGGTGTTGATGGCAAAGCCGAACAGCAGCAGTTGGACAACCGGTAAAATGATCATCATGCCGAAAGTCAGGCGGTCGCGGCGCATCTGGATGAATTCTTTATAAAGTAAAGCCCGCAGGCGAATCATGCCACTACCTCCTCGCGGTGAGATTTGACGAGAAACACGAATACGTCCTCGAGCGACGGGGCGACTACCTGGTAGCCCTTGGCCGCAAATTGGACGGCCTGTTCCGGGTCGACCAGGACGCGGATACTGGCGCCGAAAGGATAGGCGTCGAGGAGGGGGATGGGACCGGACTCCAGTTCCTCCAACAACTCCATCGGTTCGGAAGCCGGCTTGGCCAGCAGGGTTCCGGGAATCCGGCCCTTTAAGCCGGCCGGTGAATCGCTGGCGATGAGATTGCCTTCAAAAATAAAGCCGATTTCGTCGCAATGCTCGGCCTCATCCATAAAGTGGGTAGTTACCATGACAGTGGTGCCGCCGAGCGACAACTGGTGGATTATATCCCAGAACATGCGGCGCGACTTGGGGTCAACCCCGCCGGTCGGTTCATCGAGGAACAGGATGGGGGGATTGTGGAGAATGGCGCAGCCGAGGGCGAGGCGCTGCTTCCAGCCGCCGGAGAGGTTGGCCGCCAGTTCGTTGCGCCTTGTTTGCAGACCGGCCAGCTCCAGCATTTCCTGGATACGCGGAGCTCCTTCTTCCGGGGGGAGGCTGTAGAGTCCGGCGTAAAACCGGAGGTTTTCGATAACCGTCAGATCGTCATAGAGGCTGAATTTTTGCGACATATAGCCGATATGCCGCTTAATGTCTTCGCTATTTCGGGCGATGTCCAACCCCAGAACGGCGCCGCTGCCGGCAGTCGGCTCCAGCAGACCGCACAGCATCCGGATGGTGGTGGACTTGCCGGAGCCGTTGGGGCCGAGAAAGCCGTAGATGATTCCCTTCCGGATCCTAAGGGTAATATTGTTGACGGCGGTGAAGGAGCCAAACCGGCGGGTGAGTTTATTTAATTCCACAGCATACAAATTAGACCACCTCGCTTGCCAGGGCGACAAATACGTCTTCCAGGGTGGGGGCGACTTCCGTCAGGGAGGCGACCGGGACCGCGGCGGCGGCGAGCGCTTCCAGCACTGCTTCTTTCGCCGCAGCAGCGTCGTCGACAACCAGATGATATTTTTCGCCGAAAATATTGACGTCCCTGAGCCGGCAGCCGGCCAGAAGCGCTTTTATGTTCCGCGCCGCCGCCGCCAGTTCGAGGACTTTGTAAGGATAGGAACGGCGCAAGCCTTCAGGGGTATCGCAGGATACAATGCGCCCGCCGTGCATGAAGGCGACGCGGGTGCAAAGCTCGGCTTCATCCATGTAGGGCGTGGAGACAAAGACGGTAGTCCCCGCTTTGTTGAGACGATAGAGCATTTGCCAGAACTCCCGGCGGGACACGGGATCGACGCCGGTGGTCGGTTCATCGAGAAAATAAATCCGGGGACGGTGCATCAGCCCGGCGGCGAGCGCCAGTTTTTGTTTCATGCCTCCGGACAGGTTATCGGCCAGGCGGTCTTTGAAGGGCAGGAGTTTGGTAAACCCTAAGATTTCGGACGCCAGAGCGTCGATTTCCGGTTGCTTCCGGCCGTATAACATGCCGATCACCCGGATGTTTTCCATGACCGTCAGGTCGCCGTACAGGCTGAATTTTTGCGGCACATAGCCAAGCTGGTCTTTTACCTTTTCCGGTTCGTCGGCTCCGAGAATGCTCAGCGTTCCGGACGAGGGAGCCAGCACTCCGGTCAGCATGCGGATGACGGTCGTCTTGCCGGCGCCGTCGGGGCCGACAAGGCCGAAGATCTCACCGGGAGCGACCTTCAGAGAGACCTCCGCCGCCGCCGTAACAGGGCCGAATTTTTTGGTGACCCGGCTGAGCGTAATCATTGAAGGACCACGTCCGCGGGCATTCCGGGCTTGAGAATGCCTTCGGCATTGTCGATTTTGACTTTTACGGCGAATACCAGGTTGGCCCGTTCCCGTTGCGTAATGCTCTGGCGCGGGGTGAATTCGGCGTTCTGGCTGATTTCCTTGATCGTTCCGGCGAAGGCCCTGTCAGGAAAGGAATCGATTCTGACGGCTGCCGGCTGGCCCAAATGGAGAAGGCCCAGCTGAGCGGAGGAGACATATATTTTCACCCAGCAATCGTTCATGTCTCCCACGGTGGCCAAAGCAGACCCGGGGTTGATGTACTCGCCGTTCTCAAAGTTCTTGGTCAGCACGACGCCGTCGAGCGGGCTGGTGACAACGGTATCGGCCACCAGCGCCCGGCTGGCGTCGACGATGGCTTGGGAGCGTTTGACTTCCAGGCGCTGCGCTTCGATCTCGTCCGGACGGTTGCCTTCTTCCAGCAGGCTTTGCTTGGACTGGGCGGCGACGAGAGCGTTGTAGGCCACATCATAGCTCGACTGAGCCGAGTCCAACTGCTGGGCGGCTATGGCCCCGGTCCGGTACAGGGCGCTGTACCGTTCCAGATCGGTCCGGGCTTTTTGGAAGACTGCCTCGGCAGAGGCAAAACCGGCGGCGGCTTCCCGGAGTTCCTGGCTGCGGGCTCCCTTTTCCAGGTCGCTGAGCTGGACCTTGGCCTTGACTAAGGCCGCTTCGTCCCGGAGAAGCTGCGCATCGAGGTCGGGACGGGAAATCCGGGCGATCACCTGGCCGGCTTTTACGGCATCGCCGGCCTGGACGGTGAGCTGGCCGAGATAGCCGTTGACCTTGGGCATGATATCGGCGCGGGTTACCTCGACCGTACCGGTGGCGGTGATTCCCCGCGGCTGGCTGAAATACAGCTTGTAGCCCGCCGCTCCCGCCATCAGGGCAAAGACGACTATTCCGGCAATAAGCCTTTTACGCATGGTCATCCCTCCTAATGCCGTCTAGATAGATGCGAAAGGATTGTTCGACGAATTCTTGGTCCGAGCAGCCGGCCAAGAGGCTTTGGGCGAGCGGCTTGGCGATAAAGTAAAAGTTGAGGATTCCGGCAAGGCTGAGGGCCGCCTGGCCCGGATTGATGCCGGGCTTGAACTCGCCGGCGGCGACGCCGTCGGCTATCGCCCGGGAGAGGAACAAAAATAAGCCGGTAATGTATTTTTTCACGACGGCTTCAAAGCAGATGGTCGGGTTGATCATCTCGGCATGCATAAACCGGATGAGAAAGGGGCGTTGGCCATGGACGGCGGGAACCGCCTGGGCATATAGGAGGAGGCGTTCTTCTCCCGACTGGGGTGAATTTTGGGCAAGCCAAGCCTGTTTCTCGGCAATTGGCGCGAACTGGTGCTCAAGCACCGCCGTATAGAGCCCCTCTTTACCGCCGAAATAATAGGAAATAGCGGCCACATTGACATCCGCCGCCTTGGCCAGTTCGCGGATGGATACGGCGGCAAAGCCCCTCTTGGCGAACAACGGGGTTGCAGCTTCAATTAATTTGGTGCGCATATCCTGTTCCATGGCATACCTCCGAAATAAACGATTGATTTAAACGTTTGTTTTAATGATAACGCAGACCGGACGCTCTGTCAATCCATTTTATGCTAGCCGGCACAGCCGCTTCCTGGCTGCGGGGAGCCAATGCCGATAGACCTCGCCTGGGGAGAGGAAAATAAGCTGCAGGGATGGAAAGAATTAAGATGGAAAGAATTAAGAAGGAACTGTAAGGCAGGCATCCCAGGTTATCAATGTCAGAATGGAGAAACCGCAGTGTGCTTGATCGTATTTGCCTATTGCCATCAGCCGGGGTACCGGCTGATCGTCGCCGCCAACCGCGATGAATATTACGGGCGTCCGACCGCGGCGGCCTCGTTTTGGCGGGATGCTCCCGCTATCCTTGCCGGACGCGACCTGCAGGAAATGGGGACCTGGCTGGGAATAACCCGGACCGGCCGGTTTGCGGCGCTCACCAATTTTCGCGATCCGTCCCGGATGAAGGCCGGTCGCCGGTCGAGGGGCGAGCTGGTCGGCGCTTTTTTGCAGGGGACGGCAGAGCCGGAGCAGTATCTCCGGGATATCAGCCGGAAGGATTCGGCGTATAACGGGTTCAACCTGCTGGTGGGAGATGGCGGCAGCCTCTGGTACTATTCCAACAGGACAGGCCGGCCCGTCCGGATTGAGCCCGGCGTTTACGGCCTCAGCAATCATCTCCTGGACACCCCCTGGCCCAAAGTCAGTAAGGCTAAGGCAGAGTTTACGGAGTATCTTGCCGGGACCGCCGCGGTTGCTCCGGAACCGCTCCTGGCCATCCTGGCCGACCGGTCCGCTCCGCCGGACGAAGCGCTGCCGGATACGGGGGTGGGTCTGGAGCGGGAGCGGATGCTGGCGCCGATCTATATTGCAGGAACCGATTACGGCACGCGGGCGTCCACCGTCCTCACGGTCGCCGACACCGGCCGCGTGTCGGTTGTCGAGCGGGCCGCCGGACGGGACAGCGCTTTCGGGTTTGTCATCGGGGAGGAGGAAACTCCCGCTGACCCGGCCACTGCGGGGAGCGAGTGAAGATGGCTATTTCAGGGCAGGAATATGAGGACCTGAAAAAACGCTGGGACAGCCTGCTGACGCGGCTGGGCTGCGGACAGGCCGCTCCGGGCATTTACGCGACGATCCTCGGCGGGTATGAGCATCCGGGCCGCCACTACCATGGCGGCAGGCATCTCATCCAGGTCCTGAACGAATTGGCCGGAGTCCGGGATCAACTGCAGGACGCCGCCGCTGTCGAATTGGCGCTGTGGCTGCACGACCTGGTATACGAGCCGGGATCGGCCGCCAATGAAGCAATCAGCGCCGCCGCCGCCCGCAGCTATGCGCTGCAGCTCAGGGGATCAAGTGATTTTGCCGCTTCGATCGCTGCGCTTATCTTGGCGACCACGCACTCTGACGCGCCAACGGACCGGGATGCCGCCTTTTTGCTGGATATCGACCTGGCGGTTCTGGGGTATCCGCCGGAGGCTTTTGCCGCCTACGAGGACGGCATCCGCCAGGAATTCTCCTTTTTGCCGCAGCCGGCCTACCGGCGGCAACGGCGGACCGTTCTGGAAGCTTTCTTGGCACGATCTTCCATATATTATACCGCTTATTTCCACGAACGCTACGAACGGGCCGCCCGGGAGAATATCAGCGGTCTGCTTGCCGGCTGGCCGTAAGCGGCTAAAGATTTTGGACCAAGCCCATCCCCATGATGGAAAAATTATCTTTAGCAAGGAGGAAAAAATAATTAGTTGGCGAAAATAATTATTAATTAGTTGATTTAGTCGGATAAAAGGAGGAGAAGTTATGAGCTTCGAGATAAAGGATACCATTACCTGGGTCGGCAAAATCGACTGGGAACTCAGGCATTTCCACGGCGAGGAGTACTCCACCCGGCGCGGCTCCAGCTACAATGCGTATCTGGTCCGGGACGAGAAGACGGTGCTCATCGATACCGTCTGGGCGCCCTTTGCCAAAGAGTTTGTCGCCAAGCTGAAGGAAGAAATCGATCTGAACAAGATCGACTATATCGTCGCCCTGCACGGCGAAGTCGATCACAGCGGGGCGTTGCCCGAACTGATGCGGGAAATCCCCAATACGCCGATTTACTGCACGGCCAACGCCGTCAAATCCATAAAAGGACAATATCATCAGGACTGGGATTTCCGCCCGGTCAAGACCGGCGACCGCCTGAGCCTGGGGGCGCGTGAGCTGATATTTATCGAAGCGGCGATGCTTCATTGGCCGGACAATATGATGGCCTACCTGACCGGCGACAGCATTTTATTCAGCAATGACGCTTTCGGCCAGCATTTTGCCTCGGAAAGGCCGTTCAATGACGCGGTCGATCAGAGCGAGCTTTACCAGGAGGCAACCAAATATTACGCCAATATCCTCAATCCCTTCAGCAAGCTGGTCGACAAGAAGATCAAGGAAATCCTCGGCCTGAATCTGCCGCTGACCATGATTTGTCCCAGCCATGGCATCATCTGGCGCGACAACCCGCTGCAGATTGTCGAGGCCTATACCAAGTGGGCCGCCGATTATCAGGAGAACCAGATTACCATCATCTACGACACGATGTGGAACGGCACCCGCCGCATGGCCGAAGCGATCGCCGACGGTATCCGGCAGCAGGACGGGACGGTGACCGTCAAGCTGTATAATTCCGCCCGTTCCGACAAGACGGAAATCATTGCCGAAGTCTTCAAATCCAAGGGCATTCTCGTAGGGTCTCCGACCGTCAACCGCGGTGTGCTGTCGTCGACTGCCGGGATTATGGAAGAGATCAAGGGACTGAGCTTCAAAAATAAAAAGGCGGCGGCCTTTGGCGCCTATGGCTGGAGCGGCGAATCCGCCAAAGTCATTGCCGGGATGCTGCGGGAAAGCGGTTTCGCCGTCATGGACGACGGCCTCAGGGAGCTTTGGAGCCCGGATGAGCAGGCGCTTGACGCTTGTGTCCGTTATGGCCGGGAATTTGCTGAAAAATTATAATAATTTGCTTTTAAAGCCAACCGGAAACGGTTGGCTTTGTTTTCGTCCGGCGGAACAATTTTTTCCTTGCACTTTCGCGCATTTATGGTAAAATCATATCGTATCTTTTGGGGATAGAAAGGCAGGTGGCTGGCGATGCAAAATTATTTCAAACTCACCCGGCCGGCTATGGAATGGTTGGCCGAACGCTACGGTACGCCTCTATTGGTTTTATCTCTGGAACAGGTTCAGTCCAATTACCGATTTCTTACCGAGCACCTGCCTGGCGTTAAGCTGCATTACGCTGTAAAGGCGAACCCCGACAGGCGTCTTGTGAAGGCCCTTGCCGATATGGGCTCCTGCTTCGATGTTGCCTCTGACGGAGAAATGATGGATCTGGCTTCAATGGGCGTCGATCCTGAACGCATTATTTACGCCAATCCTGTGAAAACCGCCAGCGGCTTGGCGGTTGCCCGCCGCACCGGCGTGCATAAGTTTACCTTTGACAGCGAGCATGAAATCAGCCGCATCGCTCAGGCGATTCCCGGCGGAACGGTGCTGCTGCGGGTCCGCGTAGACAATCCTAGGGCGCTGGTCGATTTGAACAAAAAGTTCGGCGCTCATCCCGACGAAGCGCTGCATCTCTTGCAGGTCGCCCGCCAGCACGGACTGGATGTCGCGGGACTGTGCTTCCATGTGGGCAGTCAGTCGCCCAGCGCGGATGCTTATCTCGAGGCGATCCAGGTTTTCCGCCGGTTGTTTGAAGCTGCCGCGGCCGAGGGCTTCGCCCTGCGGGTTCTCGACATCGGGGGCGGTTTCCCGATTCCCACGCCTCAGGAAAATATCGATGTCGTCGCCATGACCGGCAAGATCAGCAAAGCCCTGGCGCAAAACTTTCCCCATACCGAACTATGGGCTGAGCCGGGCCGGTTTATTTGCGGAACCACCACCAACCTCATCACCCGGGTCATTGGCACCCAGATCCGCAATAACCAGCAGTGGTACTTCCTGGACGAAGGACTCTACGGAACGTTCTCCGGGGTTATCTTTGACCACTGGGATTTCCATCTCGAAACCTTCCGGCAGGGGCAGTTCATTCCGGCTACTTTTGCCGGCCCGAGCTGCGATTCGCTGGACATTATGTTCCGCGACAAAATGACTGTTCCCCTGGCAGTCGACGACTTGATTCTTGTTCCGAACTGCGGCGCCTATACCTCGGCTTCGGCGACCACCTTCAACGGTTTTGGCAAGGCCCCGATCATCGTTTGGGAAGAAGCGCGGGCTGAAATGCCGGCAGCCGTCGAATTGGCCGCGGTGGGCTAATGATATTGATAAAAAATGTATCGACAGAAAAGCGGGTTTTCCCGCTTTTCTTTTTTTCCCTTAGCTGCCAGCGTGTCACAGCTTTGTCATATCTTTCATTCATACTTAAGCTACATTGAGTAGAGGAGGAATTTTGGCAATGAAACGGATCATTCTGGCGATGCTGATGCTGCTGGTCTGGGTAACCCTGGCGGGAAGCGCTCTGGCCGCAGCGCCGGAGCTCAACGGAGTGCCCCAGGAGTACCGCCCGGGGAACTCGAGGGGATACTTTATCTGGCAGGATAGGGACGGCATCCACGTCCGGACGACAACGGCCGGCCGCGGCCATGTTTTCAGCGGAGTAATCCGCACCGACGGCCAATTTTATAATGTTCGCGGCGTGCGGCAGGAAGCCGGCGATTTTTCCCGGGTAAACCGGGACCGGGATGATATAACCTTCCGGTTTCGCACCACAGACGGCGTCGATGGGGTGGACTTCCGGATAAAGGAAGGCAAACGCCTCGCCTTTGACCTGTTCATCGACGGCCACCGGATCGACCCGCGGGAGATCTACGTCGGCCGGCGCGGCTGGCACCCGGAACACAGCATATTTACCGTCTTTAAGTAAAGCTTAGCCGCCGTTGGGCGGCTATTCCGCTTTTTGGCGGCGGTATAGAGGACAATGAAAGGCAAAACCGAATATTTAATCCTGGGGAACAGCAGGTCGGTTTCAGCCGGAAGGAGGGTGTCAATTGGCCAGAAGACGGGGCAATTTGGCCGGGAAAGTAGGATTGCCTCCCGGCTCCTTGCTGCATGTGGGAAATACCTATACCCATTCTGCCGAAGTCAGAATGGTCTGCTATGATTCGGAGTCTCTCCAGGAAAAAATCGTGCGCAAGGTGGAAGAGTTGACCTCCCAACGCGCCGAGGCCGCCGTTTCCTGGATCAGTATCAGCGGAATCCACGAGACCGGGCTGATCGAAAAGGTCGGAAACGCGTTCCGCATCCATCCCCTCGTCCTGGAGGATATCCTCAATACCGATCAACGCCCCAAATTGGAAGACTACGGCGATTATTTATATATCGTCCTCAAAGCCTTTCGCGGATTGACCGCGGATGAGCTGGAAAGCGAGCAGATCAGCCTGATCATCGGGGTCGACTATGTAATTACCTTCCAGGAGACCGACCAGGACCTGTTCAAGCCGATCCGGGACCGGATCAACAACGGAAAGGGAAAAATCCGAAAAGAAGGCGCGGACTATCTCGCCAATGCCCTGATCGACGTGGTGGTCGACAACTACTATGTCGTCCTGGAGCAGTTGGGCGAAAGGCTGGAGGATCTGGAGGAAGGGCTGGTCGCCGATCCGAGCCGGAACGCCCTCAAGGAACTGCATGTGCTCAAGCGGGAGATGATTTACTTCCGTAAAGCGCTGTGGCCGCTTCGCGAGGTTGTGGGAGTCTTCAGCCGGAGCGACTCGGAACTTATCCAGCAAACCACGCTGGTCTATATCCGGGATGTATACGATCATGTCATTCAGGCCATCGATACCCTTGAAACTTACCGGGATATCGTCTCCGGCATGCTGGATATCTACCTTTCGAGCGTAAGCAACCGGATGAACCAAATCATGAAAGTACTGACAATTATTTCGACGATCTTTATTCCTCTTACTTTTATCACCGGCCTCTATGGCATGAACTTCAAGTATATGCCCGAATTGGAGTGCGAGTGGGGCTACCCTGCCGTCCTTGTCCTTATGCTGAGTCTTGTGCTGGGGATGCTGCTGTTTTTCCGGCGGCAAAAATGGATTTAGCCTACTTTTGTCGTCTGGCGGCAGGGATAGCGGATTGCTTGGCGAAATGAAGCAAAAAACGGTTAAGGTGGGCCCCTATGGCAAAGATTGACGCCAAAATTCTCGATAAAATAGTAAAACAGACGATCGCCGCAGTGGAAAAGGGCAAGGTTCAGATCTACGAGATTTACGAAGCCGCCCGCAGTGAGATGGAGAATGTGAAAAAAGACCTGGAGCGGGTCAAACAGGAAACCACCACCATTATTTTTCGGGTGGACGAACTCGAAAAGCGCGAGCGCCGCTCCCGGCTCCGGCTGGCGGAAGTGCACCGTAATTTTCGGGTCTATCAGGAAGAAGACATGCGCGAAGCCTATGAAGAGGCGGAAAAAGTCCGCATTGAGCTTGCCGTGGCCCGCGAGCAAGAACGGAGTCTCCGCCGGCAGCGCAACGAACTGGAGATTCGTCTGCGAAACCTGAAGGAAACGCTGCAGCGCGCGGAGGGACTCGTCGGGCAGGTAGGCGCTGCTTTAGGCTTCTTAGGCGATCATATGGAAAATGTTCTTAACCAGATTGAATCGATGCAGCAACGCCAAGCCTTTGCGTCTAAGATCATCAAAGCGCAGGAAGAGGAACGCCGGCGGGTGGCCCGGGAAATTCACGACGGACCGGCGCAGGCGATGGCCAACATCGTATTCCGGGCCGAAGTGTGCGAGCGTCTCCTGGAGACCGATCTGACGCGCTCCAGAACGGAGATAAAGGATCTTCAGAGCCAAATACGGATGGTGCTGAAGGAAATCCGGAAAATAATTTTCGGCCTGCGGCCTATGACCCTGGATGATTTGGGATTGGTGCCGACTCTGCGGAAGATTCTCGATACGCTGAAGGACAGGACGGACATTATTGCGGAAATCCGGGTCACCGGCGAAGAAAAACGGCTTGACTCCCATATCGAGATCGGGCTGTTCCGCACGATTCAGGAGGCCCTCAACAATGTGGAAAAACACGCCAAGGCAAAGTCGGTGCTCGTCCGGATCGACTTTCGCACAACCATAGTCAGTGCTTCGGTTGAGGACGACGGGAAGGGCTTTGACACCGATCCCGAACTCATTGGCGAGGAAAGCTTCGGCATCATGGGGATGCGGGAGCGGGTAGCGCTATTGAGCGGGGAGTTTTCCATCACCTCGCACAAGGGAAAAGGGACGAAGGTATTCATCAAGGTTCCCGCTAGAACCTCCTAGCTGAACTGTCTCATAACCGAAAGGGTCGAGGAATCCGCAGCAAGCAAAGCCTCCGGNNCCGGAGGCTTTGCTTGCTGCGGAAGTGACGCGGTGCTTTGGGACAATGGGCCCCTGAGCGGATAGCTTTGCGGCGGGCTGCCGCCAACGGCGCGAGTGCCGCAATTGAGCCGACAGCCTCCCTGGGGGGCGGGCCTTTTCGGGTAAAATTATAATGGGGAATATAATAAGGAAAGATTTATTACCGGACCGTCGCAGTTTTTCGCCGCCTGCTTTCCTTTGTTGTACAGAGGAGGGCGCTGTGATACAATAAAGGCTAGATCAAATTTTAATGAATTAACTAAATCAGGTTATAATATTGCCTGCAGGAAAATTTTTGCTCTTTTTTCTACCGGGAGGTGGCGATTTGCCCGTTTATTCGCAGAAAGATACACCGTTGCTTGCAGCGATGCGAAAATATGTAACCGATGAGACTATGCCCTATCATACTCCGGGCCACAAACTGGGAAAAGGAATGCATCCTCGCCTGGAGAGCCTTTTGGGGCGGGATACGCTGGCCCTTGATCTGGCTCTTATGCCGGACCTTGATGATCTGCACGAGCCCCACGGCCCGATTAAGGCGGCCCAAGACCTGGCGGCGGAGCTGTATGGGGCTGATCATAGCTTTTTCGTAGTCAATGGGACTACCGGCGGCATTTATGCGATGATCCTTACAATCGCCGGACCCGGCGACAAAATAATCGTGCCACGGAACGCGCACCGCTCGATTATCGGCGGGATTATTCTGAGCGGGGCCGTGCCGGTGTTCATGAATCCGGAAGTCGATCTCGACCTCGGCCTGACCATGGGCGTTACCCCCGGAACCGTGGAGGAGGCCATCCGCCAGCACCCGGACGCCAAGGGGGTTCTGGTCATCAATCCTACCTATTATGGAGTGGCCACCGACTTGAAGCAGATCGTGGAAATCGCTCATTCCCGCAACATGCCGGTGGTGGTGGACGAAGCCCACGGCCCGCATCTGCATTTCGGCGCGCAACTCCCGCTGCAGGCGCTTGACGCCGGGGCGGATATCTGCGCCCAAAGCACCCATAAAATCATTGGGGCCATGACCCAGTGCTCGATGGTGCATTGCCGGGAAGGCCGGATCAATGTGCCGCGGCTTAAAGCCATGCTGCAGCTCGTCCAGTCCACCAGCCCCAACTATATTCTGATGGCTTCGCTGGACGTGGCCCGAATGCAGATGGCCACCGAGGGCTGCCGGCTCATTAACCGGGCGGTCGAACTGGCGGAATGGGTCAGGGCCGAGATTAACCAGATACCCGGCCTGTACTGTTTCGGCCGGGAGAAAATCGGCAACCCCGGGGTGTTTGATTTCGACCCGACGAAGGTGACCGTCACCGTCAAGGACCTCGGCCTGAACGGGGCTGAGGCGGAGCGGATTTTGCGGTATAAGTTTAATATCCAAGCCGAATTATCCGATATGTATAATGTACTGTTCCTGATTACGCTGGGCGACGGGGAGCGGGAAGCCCGGACCCTGGTTGAAGCTCTCCGCGGGATGGCGGCCAATCATACCCGGGAAGGGACGCTTCCGGCGGCCACCGACATTTACAGCACGGTCAGCTACCCGATCATGCCCGAGCAAGTCTTTTCACCCCGTCAGGCTTTATTTGGCCACACTCGTAAGATACCCTTCCGGGAATCGGCGGGGAAGATATGCGCTGAGATCATCACGTTTTACCCCCCCGGTATCCCGATTCTCTGCCCGGGCGAGCGGATCTCCCAGGATATGATTGAGCACTGTCTGAGCCTGCAGGCCGCCGGCTTGCATATTTCCGGGCCGGAAGACTATACCATGGAAACGGTAAAAGTGGTGGAATAATGACAGGAAGCTTTATCACGTTTGAGGGCCCGGACGGCGCGGGCAAGACCACTCAACTGACGCTCCTCGCCGAGCATCTTCGCCGGCGGGGGCACGCGGTGCGTCTGACCCGCGAGCCGGGCGGGACACCGCTTAGCGACAAGATCCGAAGCCTGCTTCTCGACCCGAGCCACTCCGAGATGGATGCCCGTACCGAGGCGCTGCTCTATATGGCCTCCCGGGCCCAGCATGTGGCGGAAGTGATCGGGCCGGGGCTGGCCCGGGGAGAAGTTATCCTCTGCGACCGATTCGCCGATTCGACCGTAGTATACCAAGGGGCGGCCCGCCGTTTGGCAAAGCAGGAACTGCTTGCGATTAACCGGTTCGCCACCGGCGGCTTAATCCCCGACCTGACGATTCTGCTGGACTGCGATGCGGTTCGGCTGACCGGCCGGCGGAAAAGCCGGGGGGGGCAGGATCGAATCGAGCGCGAGGCGGAAGCCTTTCACGACAATGTCCGCCAGGGCTTTTTGGACCTGGCGGCGGCCGAACCGGAGCGCATTAAACTGGTTGCGGCGGAGGGAAGTGTGACTGACGTGCATAACGCGATCGTCAAGCTAGTAGAAGAATTTTTGCGCAGGAGGGGCAAGCGTGAAGATCAATAACATGCGCTCAACCAACCCGCAAGTCATCCCGGAGCGGGAGACGCCCGGCAGGGCGGAAAGATCCAGCGGCCAATTCGCGGCAGACCTTCGCAAGGTTCAGGACGATGTGTCGCTGGAACGCCTCAACAGCTTACTGGAGCAGATTACCGCCCAAGGCAACCGTCTGGGCTATGCTCCGACTTACGCGGAACTGAAGAGCTACCGGGAGCTTGTCCGCAGCTTTCTCGCCGAGGTGGTCGGCCGGGCCTACACCTTGCAATCGCAAACCGGCTGGGATCGCCATGGGCGGCAAAAAATGTATGCAACCATCAAAGAGATCGATAACCAATTGACCGGGCTGGCTGAAGACGTTCGTGCAGGCCAGGAACGGCAATTGGCGATTATGGACAGATTGGACGCCATTCGCGGAATGTTGGTCGATCTGTACAGTTGAGGTGCCTATGCGCTGGGAAGAGATCGCCGGACATTCCGGCGTAGTATCCATGCTCCGAACCATGCTGAGGTCCGGGCAGGTTCCCCATGCCGTGCTCTTCGCCGGCCCTTCCGGACTGGGAAAGATGCTCACGGCCCGGGTGTTTGCCGCCGGCTTGCTGTGCACCGGCGGACAGGGGGAAAAACCCTGCGGCGGTTGTGCGGCCTGCCGCCAGATCACGCAGGGCACCCATCCCGATCTGCTTGAGTTGGCGAGCGACGGGGCCAGCTTAAAAATAGACCAGATCCGGGCGCTGCAGCATGAGGCGGCGCTGGCCCCTTATCACGGGTTTCGGCGCGTCGTTATTCTGGAAGAGTCGGAACGGCTTACGACCCAGGCGGCGAACAGCCTGCTTAAAGTGCTGGAGGAGCCGCCGACGGAGACGGTATTTATCCTTACGGCATCCTCGCCCCACATCCTGCTTTCGACGGTGGTTTCCCGGTGCCGGGTGCTTTCGTTCAGACCGCTGACCCCTAAAGTGCTTACTGAATTTCTCGCCGCCAAGGGCTGGGGAGCGTCGGAGGCAACAGTGGCAGCGCGCTTAAGCGGCGGACGGGTTGGAAAGGCATTGGCGCTGCTGGCCCCGGAGGGCCTTGCCCTGCGGGACCGGGCGGCGACGATCGTGGCGGCGCTGACTGCGGGTGGCCCGGAAATTGCTTGGGAGGCCCCGGCGGCGCTGGACAAGCTGGAAGCAAAGGATTTGGCGGAGTGCCTGTCTCATATCAGTCTGATTCTACGGGACTTGTTCGTACTGCTGTCCGGGCAGGAAGAATTGCTGCTCAATCCCGATCTTTCCGATCGGCTTAGGCCGATGACCGCGGAGTGGGATGAGGAGCGGCTCTGCCGGGCGATCGCGGCGGTTGCGGAAACGCAGCGGGCGCTTGGCACCAATGCCAATACCCGGCTTGCCTGCGAAGCGATGTTTATAAAATTACTTGAGGCGGCCAAGGAGGGATACTAGGTTGCAGACAGTTGTCGGTATACGGTTTAAGAAAGCCGGTAAAATATATTATTTTGATCCCGGTCAACTCGTTATCGAAGCCGGGGAGCATGTCATTGTCGAGACGGCGCGGGGGCTCGAATACGGCGAAGTGGTCATTGGCCCGCGCCAAGTCAAGGAAGAGGATATTGTCGCTCCGCTCAAGCCGGTGCAGCGCAAAGCCTCACCCGCGGATGAGGCCAAGGTGCGGGAGAACCAGGCCAAAGAGCAGGAAGCCTTCCGGATCTGCGAGCAAAAAATCCAGGCGCATGGCCTGCCGATGAACCTGGTGGATGTGGAATATACCTTTGATGTTAACAAGATTATTTTTTATTTCACCGCCGAAGGTCGCATCGACTTTCGCGAACTGGTGAAGGACCTGGCGGCCGTATTCCGGACCCGCATCGAGCTGAGGCAGATCGGCGTGCGGGATGAGGCTAAAATGGTCGGAGGAATCGGCTGCTGCGGCCGGCCGTTATGCTGCTCCACCTTTCTCGGAGACTTCGAGCCCGTATCCATCCGCATGGCCAAAGACCAGAATTTATCCCTCAATCCTACCAAAATCTCCGGAATTTGCGGCAGGCTGATGTGCTGCCTGAAATACGAGAGCGACTGCTACGGATCCTGCTGCAAAAAAGTCGCGGCTCCGGTAGTCGGGCGTGAAGCCGTAACCATTGAGGGCGAAGGCAAAATCGTGTCGGTCAACCAGAGCAAGCGGACGGCGGCCATTCAGCTTGGCGACGGCCGAATGCTGGAGATCGCCTGGGAAGAAGTGGTGGAAAAAGAGGATAATGGACAGTGAGAGCCTGCTCCCGGGCGAACGGGTGGATGACCTTCTGATCAACGGCTTGAAAATAATCCAGCAAGGGCAGGAATTCCGCTTTTCGCTGGATTCGGTGCTCTTGGCCCATTTCGCCACCGTCCGCCCCGGGGACAAGGCCCTGGACCTGGGGGCCGGAACCGGGGTGCTCGGGTTGCTGCTTGCCGCCAGGGGCGTTTCCGTTGCCTGCGGGGTGGAAATCAATCCGAGGATGGCCCAGATGGCTGAGCGGAGCATTCGGCTCAACAAGCTGGCGGAACGGGTGTCGGTGGTCCGCGGGGACGTACGGGAGCTTGACAAGGCACTGCTGCCCTGCGACCAGTGGGATCTGGTTGTGACGAATCCGCCTTACCGGCCGCTCGGCGGCGGCAAGATCAGCCCGCTGCCCGGAGTGGCGGCTGCGAGGCATGAAACGGCCGGAACCTTGACGGACTTCGTTGCCGCGGCCCGGAGCGTTATCCGGCAGGGCGGGCGATTTGCCATGGTGCATCTTGCCGAACGGCTGACGGAGATCATGGCGGTCATGAACAAGGCCGGCATTGAGCCGAAACGGTTGCGGCTGGTTCATCCGATGGCGGATAAAAAGGCGAAGCTATTATTGGTGGAAGGGGTGCGGGCAGGCCGACCAGGACTGTCTGTGCTGCCGCCACTATTTGTTTATCATCCCGAGGGAACCTATAGCAATGAAATAATGGCCTATTACCAGGCAGGTGAATAGCAGGATGGACAGACCTGGCACACTATACTTATGCGCCACGCCGATCGGCAACCTGGAAGACATGACCTACCGGGCGGTCCGGGTGCTTCAGGAAGTGGCGGCGATTGCCGCCGAGGACACCCGGCACACCCGAAAGCTCCTGAGCCATTTCGCTATAAAGACGCCGCTCGTCAGTTATCATGAGCATAACAAAGCCGACCGGGGACCTGAACTCATCGCCCGGCTGCTGGCGGGCGAGAGTCTGGCGGTGGTGAGCGACGCCGGCTTGCCCGGCATCTCCGATCCCGGTACGGACTTGGTCGGTCAGGCTATAGCGGCCGGGATCACGGTTTCACCGGTCCCCGGACCCAGCGCCGCATTGTCCGCGCTCGTCTGTTCAGGGCTTGACACGAGGACTTTTCTTTTTGCCGGCTTTCTCCCCAAGACCGCCAAGCGCCGGCGGGAAGTTCTCGCCGGTCTCGCCCGCGAGCCTCATACGCTCTTGTTTTATGAGGCGCCGCACCGGATCGAATCGACTCTGGCCGAGCTGGCGGAACATCTGGGCGACCGCCCGGCTGTCGCCGGACGGGAACTGACGAAAAAGTTCGAAGAGTTCGTGCGCGGTACGCTGTTGTCGCTGGCCGAACGGTTTAAAGCCGTTCCGCCCCGCGGCGAGTTTACCCTGGTTGTGGGGGGGGCGGCCGGAGAGGCTCCGGCTGCCCGGGACAACCCGCTCCCGCCGGTCGAAGCCGTGGCCGCGCTGGTGGCCGGCGGCTTGGCTAAAAAGGAAGCCATCCGGCGCGTGGCTGTCGAGCGCGGCCTGCCCCGGCGGGCGGTCTACCAGGCTGTGCTGGCCGCGGAGGAATAGACACAAGCCTCATGGGGGGCCTTGGGCCGGACGCAAAAACAAGAGGCTGCCCGAAGACAGCCTCTTGTTCAACCCGTATTATACAGCCTTTTGTCCCATGCTGGTAAGGCATTCCTTACATACATTCTTGCCTTTGAAGTTGGTGACTTCATCGGCGTTGCCGCAGAACACACAAGCTGGTTCATATTTGCGGAGAATAATGCGGTCATTATCGACATAAATTTCAAGCGCATCTTTTTCCTCGATGTCCAGGGTGCGCCGTAGTTCGATCGGGATTACGACTCTTCCTAATTCATCCACCTTGCGTACAATGCCAGTTGATTTCATTGACTCAGCTCCCTTTTCAACAATGTTCGACAATTTTTGTCTACCTAAATAATACCAAAAATTACAAAGCTTGTCAACCACTAAAAAATAGGGTGTATAAATATTCGAACGGTGTAACTTTCTGGAAAACTGGAAGAAGAATTGACAAGAAACCTAGGAATTATCTATAATTGAATGAATATGTAATGGAAAATAATTCATAGACATAAGGAGGAGCTTATATGGATAAAAGAACTTTTTATATCTCTACCCCCATTTATTACCCCAGCGATAAGCTTCATATCGGCCACGCCTATTGTACCACGATTGCCGACGCCATAGCACGGTACAGGCGGTTGGCGGACTATGATGTGTTCTTTTTGACCGGTTCGGATGAACACGGCCAGAAGATTCAACGGAAAGCTGCGGAAAATGGGGTTACGCCGCTGGCCTATGTAGATCGAATTGTCGCTTCGTTCAAGCTTCTCTGGGAGAAGCTTGCCATTTCCAACGATGATTTTATCCGGACCACCGAACAGCGGCACCGCGAAGTGGTGCAGACCATTTTCCAGAAGATTTACGACCAGGGCGACATCTATAAGGCCGAGTACTCAGGGTGGTACTGCACGCCCTGCGAGACCTTCTGGCTGGAGCGCCAGCTGGCCGACGGCAAATGCCCCGACTGCGGCCGGGCGGTGGAACTCCTCAAAGAGGAAAGCTACTTTTTCCGGATGTCGAAATACCAGGACCGTTTACTGGCCTATATTGAGGAAAATCCGGACTTTATCCAGCCGACCTCGCGCCGCAACGAGATGATAAACTTCATCAAGAGCGGACTGGAAGACCTGTGCGTGTCCCGTACAACGTTCGACTGGGGCATCCCGGTCCCCTTCGACACGAAGCACGTCGTTTATGTATGGTTCGACGCTCTTACCAATTATATCACTGCTGCCGGATTTTTGCACGACCGTTCCAAATTTTCCAAGTATTGGCCGGCGGATATCCATTTGGTCGGCAAGGAAATCGTCCGATTCCATTCCATCATCTGGCCGATTATTCTGATGGCCCTCGGGATTGAGCTGCCGAAACAGGTCTACGGACATGGCTGGCTGGTGATCGAGGGCGACAAGATGTCCAAATCCAAAGGAAATGTCGTTGATCCGCTTGGCCTGATCGAAGAATTCGGCGCCGACGCCATCCGCTATTTCCTGCTCCGGGAAATCATGCTGGGCAGTGACGGCAACTTCTCGCGGGACGCGCTCATCAACCGGATTAACGCTGACCTGGCGAACGATCTCGGCAATCTGCTGCATCGGACGCTGACGATGGTCAACCGCTTCAACGGCGGCGTGGTCGCGGCGCCAAAAGAGAAGGCCCCGGCCGACGACAACATCATCCGCCTGGCCCAGGAAACGGCCGCGGCTTACGAGCAGGCCATGGAGAAAAATGAAATCAATGCGGCACTTAAAGAAATATGGACCTTTATCGGCCGGGCCAACAAGTACATCGACGAGACCGGCCCTTGGGCGCTGGCGAAGGATCCCGCCAAAAAGGACCGTCTGGATACTGTCCTTTATACCCTGGTGGAGGCGCTTCGGATTGTCGCCATTCTCATTTCGCCCTTTATGCCGCAGACCTCGCCCCGGATCTGGCAGCAGCTCGGCCTCGGTGAGACGCTGACCGGAATCCGGCTCAACGACGCGCAGCGCTGGGGGCTTTTCCCGGCCGGAACCAAGGTCGCGGTGCCGGAAGCCATCTTCCCGCGGATCGAAGAGAAAGAAGCTCCGGGCGCCGCCGAGCCTGAAGCGCCTTCTGTTGCGCCGGCCGCGGCAGCGTCTGTTTTGCCGGAAATTTCGATTGAAGATTTTGCCAAGATCGATCTCCGCACGGCCAAAATCGTGGCGGCCGAGAAGGTGGAAAAAGCGGATAAGCTGCTCAAACTGAGGGTGGATCTGGGCTTCGAGGAACGGACCATCGTGTCCGGAATCGCCCTTCACTACAAGCCGGAGGAACTGATCGGCAAAGAAATCGTGGTGATAGCCAACTTGAAACCGGCCAAGATCCGCGGGCTGGAGTCCCAAGGCATGCTGCTGGCCGCATCCAGCGGCGAGAAATTGACGCTGGTGTCAGGTGAGGGATTGCCTCCCGGCAGCAAGGTCAAGTAAAATATTGCAAAATCACGGGCCGGCGGCATCACTTATGGCGGTCGGGCGGGAGCCTGCGCGGCTCCCCGGCTGACCGGCGGGTGGAAGCCGGCTCGCGTTTTAGGTTCTGGTTGGAGGCTTTTACATGATGGAGAAAATCATGCTTTTTGATTCCCATGCCCATATTGATGACAAAAAATTCAACGAGGACCGGGAGGCGACGATAGCCAGGGCGCTGGAAAATGGAATCGGCGGAATCCTGAACGCCGGCGCCGATATGTTTTCCTCGGCGCGGGCGGTAGACCTCGCCGAACAGTACGAGCCGGTGTACGCCGCGGTCGGCATTCATCCCCACGACGCCAAGGACGCGCGGGAGACCGATTATCCCAAGCTGGCCGAATGGGCGGTCCGCCCGAAGGTTGTCGCGATTGGCGAAATCGGGCTGGATTATCATTACGACTTTTCCCCCCGGGACGTGCAAAAAGCCGTCTTTATCCGGCAGCTTGACCTGGCGAGGCAGCTTGGCAAGCCGGTCATTATCCATGACCGCGAGGCCCACGCCGATCTGCTGGCGGTTATGAAGAAGGAGGGAGCAGGGCTGTCCGGCGTCTTCCACTGCTTTTCCGGCAGCCTGGAGATGGCCCGGGAGGTTCTGGCGATGGGCCTTTACTTGTCCTTCGCCGGCCCGGTTACGTTTGCCAATGCCCATAAATTAAAAGAAGTAGCCAAAACAATTCCGCTGGACAGGCTGCTGGTGGAGACCGATTCGCCTTATCTGACGCCCGAGCCCCATCGGGGCCGGCGAAACGAGCCGGCTTATGTCCGGTTGGTGGCTGAAACCATAGCCGGCCTGCGGAATATCGAGCCGGAGCAGCTGGCAAGGATTACAACCGAGAATACCAAGCGTTTGTTTGGGATTCAATAACCGCCTTAAAAGGCGGTTTTTCTCGTTAGCGTCCCATCCGGCCCTTGCCCGGCGCCGGCAAGGAAAGTCAGGGGCGGTATTCGGGCCGGAGCAGGTCCGCCAAATCCCCGTAGGGAACGGTAAACCGCAGGAAGCCCCAAACATAAGGGGTGAATTCGTATAATTGATAGTACAGAACCAAGCCGTCCGCCGTCAGGTAAAATTCCTGGCCGTCCTGCACGCCGGTGAAGGGCGTGAGCAACGGGACATCCCGCTCGGCGAGCTGGCGCTTCATGTGCTGATCCAATACGGAACGGAAGTCGCTGCCGGGTCGGAAGAGGTCTTCCAGCCGCAGCACCCGGCCCGCTTGGGTGGAAAAGGTAAAGGCCCGCAAGTAGGTCATCGGGTGAGCGGCCCGGTGCTGATAGTACATTTCCTGAAGCGTTACACTGAGGAGCCCCTTCTGGTTGAACTCGACCTGATAGGTTACCTTTCCGCTGATGTCAGGCTGGGCGAATACCTGGGCAAAGCGGTCGATTTCGGTGGCGATGGTTTGCGTCATGGCGTCGCCCATCGTCCGCGTCCCGCTTATTTTGGGATAAGTCAAAACACCGTTGCCGCGGGAAACTTCAGCCGGGACAATGGTGACGGGCGGCGGGGGAAGGGACTTCCACCAGGCAGCCGCCAGCCCGGCGAGAAGGAGTACGGTGATCGTCGCGAGAATTGGTCTGCGCAAGTTGTTGCCCTCCTGAATATCATATCTTTATGCCGGGCTGGCGAGAAACGCCCATCTGCGGCGTACCCGCAAGAGGTAGGCCGCGCCTCTAAGCGTGCGCGCTAAGAAATTGCGCACTTGGCTTTAAGACTTGCTTGCGTACGCCCGAAGTATGCGGCTTCTTGCCTAAACGCGGAAGATGTTTATGAACGCTCCGACGCTGACGCTTCCCGCAGCTTAATAAACATCTTCCGGCTAGTACGCTCTTCCGGTGCGGCCCGCACACTGCTCGTGAATTTACTTGCGTATAAGCAACGGACGCTGAAAGAATTCGCGAAATCAGGACGTGAATCTAAAACTTTCTCACCAGCCTGTTTATTTCATAATACGAAAATGACGGGGAAAGTCAAGGAAGGCCGCGGCGGGACGGCTGAAGCGGCAGGATAACCGAATCCGTCCCGGGAATATTACCGGTATTATGTGGTGAAGGGAAGATGAGGGTGATCAATAAGGCTTTACTGGAGCTGCTTTTCGAGAGCGCCCACATTCAGCGGTGGAATGATCACATCCGGCCCAAAGGGTTTACTGAGCTGGACAAGCAGGCTCACAAGATGATTATTGCCTTTGTTCTGGCCAAGTATGAGGCAAGCGACCGGGGGGCCGTCATTGACTGGCGAGGCCTCATTGAGGGAGGCTTGTTTGAGTTCTTGCACCGGATTGTGTTGACCGATATCAAGCCGCCGATATTCCATGAACTGATGGCCCGCCACGGCGAACAGCTGACTGACTGGGTGTTCGGCCGTTTAAAGGATCGGGGGATTGACGTCCGGCCCGGCTTTTACGACGATTTTGCCTGTTACTGGCGGGACCCGGAAGAGCGGAAACTGGAAAAGAAAATTTTGCGGGCGGCCCACTATCTGGCGACTGACTGGGAATTTCAGATTATTTACCATTTGAACTCCCATATTTTCGGAGTGGAAGAAACCAAAACCCGGATTGAAAATGAACTGGAAGAACATATTGATCTTGCCGGTGTTCAAAAGCTCGGCCTTGGCAAGAAAACCCGGAATTTCCTCGACCTGGTGGGGCAGCTTAGGTTTCAGCAGCGCTGGGCGCAATCGCCCCGCGTGCCGGAAACATCGGTGATGGGACATATGCTGATTGTCGCGATCATGGCGTATTTGTGCTCCGTGGAGCTTGCGGCCTGCGACCGGCGCCTCTGCAACAATTACTTCGCCGGACTATTCCATGATTTGCCGGAGGTTCTGACCCGCGACATTATTTCTCCGGTGAAATCCTCCGTCGCAGGGCTGGACAACTTGATTAAGAACATTGAGACCCGGCAATTGGAGGAAAAGCTGTTTCCGCTCCTCCCGTCGGCCTGGCACAAGGAAATCCGGTATTATGTCGAAAATGAATTCGCTAACAAGGTCCAGGTTGACGGCCAGGTGATGGTTGTCGAATCAGGGGCCATCAGCGCCCGGTACAACGAGAACCGCTTTGAGCCGATCGACGGCGAAATCATCAAAGCCTGCGACCATCTCGCGGCCTATATCGAGGCGTCCCTGTCCATCGCTTATGGCATTACCTCCCACCATTTGCGCGACGGGGTGACAACGCTATCCCGGAAATATGAAGGGAAATCCGTAGGGGGAATTCCCTTTGGCAGATTTTTTGCCTGCTTTAAGGAATACGTTTGTCCGCAAAAACAACCCTTGTGTTGACGAAAAATATTAAAAAATGTAGAATTAAGATAATGTTTGATTAGCGATTTTTCCATGATTTGGGAAGTGGGAGGGATTTTCGAAATGAGCGAAGAGCTTGCCGGCAGCCAGGCCTTGGAGATGTTTATTAAGCTGGCTCCCTATCTTAATGATGTTATTGCGGCAGACATCGGCGTTGCCATCGTTCGGGACGGGAAATACGTTCTGTATATTCCCGCCAATGATTTGGACTTGAGAATTAAGGCCGGCGATCTGGTTCAGGCCGGCGCCACTAAAGAGGCGCTTGAGACCGGGCATCAGGTCGTCAAGCTCATCCCGAAGGACAAGTCGGTGTATGGGATAGGTTATGTGGCCAACGCCCTGCCGTTCAAAGACGGCGCCCGCGTGGTCGGGTGCATTACAACCACGCAAAGCACCGGGGCGATCGATAAAGTGAGTACGACCGCCGGAGAACTGGCGGCATCGTCCGAGGAACTTACCGCCGGCATGGAGGAGCTTGCCAGCCGGGCGTCAGAGGTAGCCAACGCTTGCCGCAATCTGGACAGCCTGGGGAAAAATTTGCTTTCAGCGGCTAAACAGACTGACGAAATCGTTGGGTTTATCCGCAATGTTGCCGGGCAGACCAACCTGCTGGGCCTGAATGCGGCGATTGAGGCCGCCCGGGTCGGCGAAGCCGGACGCGGTTTTGGCGTCGTCGCCGAGGAAGTCCGCAAGCTGGCGGAAGTGAGCGGCGAGTCGGTGAAACGGATCGCCGGATCGCTGAAGAGCATCCAGGATACCATCGATACCCTGTCGCAGGAAATTAAAGGGATTGACAACAGTGTCGGCGGGCAGGCGTCCGGCATTGACGAGATGGCGCGGGCCAGTCAGGCCCTTGCCGTAATGGCGGGGCACCTCTCGGAAGTAGCGAAGGAAATGTACCAACTTACCGATCAGGATCAATAAGCAGCGCGAACGGGCCGGCAATGCCGGCCTGGGTCGTTATGCTAACGGGCCGGCCTTGCCGGTCCGTTTTTTTGTCTGGAACGGGGCGGCGGAGTCTGCCGGAACGCCTGCCTCCTCCGGGCAGTTTGCGCCGGCGAATAAAAAGTCCGGCAAATGGGTATAATTTTAGTATTGCTGGAAAAGAATGCCTGATTTGACACCGCCAGACTATCTGTGGTATAATTTTTGAGCCTAGAAAGGGGGTACTCCATGAGTGGTGCTCAGCCAAGTTATTTACATAAGCTGAGAGCAGCTGTTGACAGACGCAAAGCAGTTCTTATCGCCGCGCTTGTCGCAACCTCACTGGTGATCACCGGGTTTGTTTGGGCGCATAAAGAAGTGAATATTATCGCCGACGGGCAATCCGTCAGGATGAGTACGGTCTACAATCAGCCGGAAGCCGTTCTCGCCCAGGCGAACATCAAGCTTGGACCCAACGACGAATACCGGGTCTCCACGCCCCGGTTGACGAACGGCAGTATCATTGAAGTATACCGCGCCGTTCCGGTAAGTATCATCCGCAACAATCAACCCGAAACCATCATTACCGGCAAACCGACAGTCGGCGAATTGGCGGAAAGCCTGGGGTTTTCTTCGCAGAATTCCAGACTGGTGCCCGATGGATCGACCAAGATCAAGCCGGGAATGGAAATTCGCGTCATCCATGTAACCTACAATACCGTTGTTCGTAAAGAAACATTGCCTGCCCCGATCGTTCGCAAGCCCGACCCTTCGCTGGAACTGGGGGAAGAAGCAAGCGAGCAGGATGGAGAAGACGGGGTCCAAGAGGCTACCGTGAAGCTCCGCCTGGAAGACGGGCAGGAAGCGGGCGCCGAAGTACTGGACGAAAAGGTCATCGTGCCGCCCAAACCGCAGATTGTTCGCGTCGGAAACCGCGATGTCGTAGAGACTTCCCGCGGGACCATGCGCTTTAAGCGGGTATATTGGATGGAGGCTACGGCCTATCTGCCCTTTGACGGATCAACCCATGGCATTACCGCGAGCGGTATTCCGGCCCGGCGGGGAATTGTCGCCGTGGACCCGGAGGTCATTCCCCTGGGGAGCCGGGTCTACGTCCCCGGCTATGGCCTGGCGCTGGCCGCTGATACGGGCGGGGCGATTATCGGGAACCGCATCGACCTCTGTATGGAAAACTCCAATGAAGCTTGGGGTTTTGGCCGCCGCGGGGTAAAGGTGTATTTGATCGACTAAGGTGTGGCGCGTTAGGTAAATCCTGCTTGAGAGCAGGATTTACCTATTCTTTTGCAAATGACGGGCGAAGACTGACAAGAGCCCGCGATCCGGTCCGGAGGTGAGATATGTGCTGAGGGAAGTAGTTGTGGTAGAAGGAAAGAACGATATTGCCGCCGTTAAGCGGGCAGTGGACGCCGAGTGCCTTGCGACCGGAGGCTTTAGCTTGTCCCGGCATCTGATGGATCAAATCGCGGCCGCCTACCGCCGGACCGGGATTATCGTCCTAACAGACCCCGACAGCGCCGGTGAGAGAATCCGTAAAGTGCTGACCGAGCGCTTTCCCCAGGCCAGGCATGCCTTTGTGCCGAAGGAGGCGGCCACGGCCAACGACGATATCGGAATTGAGCAGGCGTCCCCGGAGGCGATCCGGACAGCCTTAAGCAAAGCGCGCTGCCAGGAATGGCAGCCTCATCCTGAATTTACCCTTCGGGATATGAACGCCGCCAAGCTTGCGGGAACCCCGGACGCGGCTTCCCGGCGGGCCGTCCTGGGAGATGCTCTGGGGATTGGCTACGCCAACGCCAAGACGTTTTTGCGGCGTTTGAATCACTACGGTGTGACACGGGAGGAGTTTACAGCCGCTGTGGCGGCCCTGGAGGGCAATGATGATTAACCCCCGCATAGCCAAGCGCGAAGTTACGCTTCACATTTTAAAAACCTTCGGCATTCACACGAATAAACGGCTGGGGCAGAATTTCCTCATCGACGAGCAGGTGGTCGACCGTATTGTCGGCGCCGCTGAAGTGGGTGCTGCTGATACTGTACTCGAGATCGGGCCGGGTATCGGCACCCTGACCCAGGCGCTGGCGGAAACCGGAGCGAGAGTGGTGGCGGTCGAACTGGACCGGCGTCTGGTCGAGGTGCTGGCCAAGACGCTGGCGGGATATGAGAATGTAAAGGTCGTTCACGGCGACATTTTAAAGCTCAATATCCGGGAAGAAGTAACTGCTCCGTCCTTTAAAGTCGTCGCCAACCTTCCTTATTACATTACCACTCCGATCGTTATGGGCCTCTTGGAGCAACGGCTGCCTGTCGAGCGCCTGGTCACCATGGTGCAGAAAGAGGTGGCCGAACGGATGGTGGCCCCGCCGGGCGGAAAGGACTATGGCGCGTTATCCGTGGCCGTCCAGTACTATACTCGGCCCGAGGTCGCCTTCTTGGTTCCTTCCGGCGCCTTTCTTCCCCCGCCGGCCGTGGAATCGGCGGTTATCCGCTGTATGGTGAGGAAGGAGCCCCCGGTAACTATCCGGAGCGAAAAGACCTTTTTCCGGGTGGTAAAGGCCGCCTTTGCGCAGCGGAGAAAAACCCTGGCGAATGCGTTGAAGGCCGGCGGAATCCCTGCGCAGGACCTGCCGGAAATCCTGGCGGCCGCCGGCATCGACGGAACGAGGCGGGGCGAAACGCTGGCGCTGGCCGAATTTGCCGCCATTGCCGACGCCTGGGATGACAAGAAACGATAACCGGGTCAAGAAAAGCCCCTGCGGTGTTTATTCCGCAGGGGCTTTTCGGCCTGCAAGCAACGGTATTCTTACAGGCCCGGCGCCGAATTCGCTTCCTTCCGCGCGGTGGACGAAACCGGACGCCTTATGCTGAAAGGGGTGGGAATAGTGCGTATCAGCTATTTTCCTAAAAATCTCCCGGACCGCTGAAAAAGGCTTTGCCGGCTGAGTAGAAGCCTGGCGGCTCGCGGGAGTAAGGTGTTCGGAGTTCGCTGGAAGCCACGGCCGGCTGCTCAGGAGAACGGTTTTGCCAGGCGGTGTTTTTATGAGGGGCCGTCTTCGTTCAGAAAAAGCTCCAGCAAATCAAAGCGGCGGTCACTGTGGTAGCCCGTATAAGTGGTGTTTTGCCACTGCCGGGTGCGAGGCTGGTTGTGAAACAAGGCAATTGCCTCAAGGCAGTCGCCGACAATCGTGTCGATAATTTTGTTGGTATGGATTTGGTTCTTGATGGAAGAGCCTAAGCGGTAATGGGGAATGGTTGTCGCTACATCGATCTTTAGCTTGTGGACGCGGGCCAGAGCGAGAACGACTGGAGGAATGGCCAACTCGCGAAACGGAATGGTCTCCAGGAGGCGCCGGGAAACGGCATGGGGACCATGCGCCGGAGTCGCCAGACCCACTTTTTTCTCCAGGCCTAGTTCCTTGTTGAGATTGAGGCGCCACTGAAAAGTGGGATTATACCGCTCGATATGCCGGGGAGGAGAAGGATAGCAGTTGGTTAGGGCGACGTCGATATGCTTCAGCAGAACGCCGTCGATCAACTCCATTAAATTTTCGTTGAACGTCCCCACCATATCGCCATCGACAAAAGCGATAACGTCACTGCCGAGCGACACCGCCACCTTTGCGCCAATGGCCCGCGGAACATCAATACCGAGACAATCGTTAAAATAGATGATCTGAAGCTTGGGAAGGCGAAGCTGAAGTATTTCTCGCATCGTTGCATCTTTGGAGCCGTTTGCGACGACAATTATGTGGTCAACCGGCAAAGTCCCCAGGTTCTGCAGAACGGTTGCGATTCGGCCTGCCTCGTTTCTTGCGGGAACAACCACGGTTATCAAGCGCCATCACCTCGGTGGGACTAGTGCGGCAGAGCCCTAGAGGGCTTTACTACAGTATATTGGTGGACAAATTTGTTTGCGACTTGTCCCGGCAAGGAATTTATCCGCCCGGGCAGACAAGGCGCCGGCGGTGACAAAACCGCTCCCGGCCTCATACAATGTAATAGTCAAGGGAGGGATGATCGTGTCAACCATTTCCGTAGGCGATCTAGTTATCCGAAAGTCCCACGGCGGCGATATTGTTTTCAAGGTGACGGAAATCGGTACGAACGAGACGGGACGGGATTATTGCACGCTTAAAGGGCTTCATATGCGGCTGCTTGCGGATTCGCCGATCGACGATCTGGAGCGGGTGGACGCCGAGCATCTCAAGCAGGAGATAGTCCGCCTGGAGGCCATGTACAGCGACTCGCTCCGGCGGGTTATGCTCCGGCGGAGCCAGGAACTGGAGCAACGGGAAATGACCCGGGCCGAATCCAGTAAAAAGTTTGCTTTTTTTGATATACCTGGCAAGGTATTGCATATTGACGGCGACGAAGACTATTTGAAAATGTGCATGAAGACGTACAGCCAGCTCAATATTGAAGCGGTTGGCCGGTTTATCGAAGAAGAGAAGCAGCCGGACAGTCTATTGGCTCTAATCAAGGAACACCGGCCGGATATTGTGGTGGTGACCGGGCATGACGCGCTGATCGGCGGGGGGAAAAAAGGCTTTCGCGACATGGATAACTACCGGACATCCAAGTATTTCGTCCGGTCTGTCCAGATCGCGCGCGACTATCAGCCCTCGCGCGATGACCTAGTCGTCTTTGCCGGGGCCTGTCAGTCGTACTTTGAAGCGATTCTGGCGGCCGGCGCCAATTTTGCCAGTTCTCCGACCCGGATCTTTATTCATGCCTATGACCCGGTATTTATCGCCGAAAAGGTAGCCTTCACTCCCATCAGCAAGACGGTCGATATCAATGACGCCATTACTGCGTCGGTTACCGGCGTTGAAGGAGTCGGAGGCGTCGAGACAAGAGGAAAGTTTCGCCTGGGGATGCCAAAGTCGCCTTACTAAAAGCCGGTTGTAAGCGGAAGTTTACATATCTGCGGTGCAGCAGCGCGAATTTCGCGCTGCTTTTTTTGCCCTAGTTCCATTCGGGAGTAGGGTTTTTCTCCTGAAAAGACGAACCTTTTTAAACAGGAATAGCCTTGTGTTAAGGAGGCGGTGATCAACATGGTGCTTCCCAAGTTGTTCGCTATCGCAGTGGTGACGATAATCGCCATATTTTCGGCTGGCGGCAGTTCCTGGGGAAGGGGGCCGCTGACCGGCGAAACAGGGCAGACGGTCAATGGCGGAAGCCTCAACAGCCATTTTCTTTTGGCTTCGGCCTATAGCCTGAGCGCCGAGGAAGAGCGGGCAGTCAAGCTTTTGAACGCCGACCGGGCCGCCCACGGCCTTGAGCCCCTCGCCGTAAACCCTGCGCTGGCAGCCGTTGCCGGCCGCCATGCCCAGGATATGATCGATCATAAGTTCTTTTCCCATACCAATCCGGCGGGGGAATCCCCGAAAGACCGGGTCAGCCGGAGCGGCGCTTCCTTTGGCTATGTCGGCGAGAACCTGGCGATGGACGCTACGGTGGAGGCCGCGGAGGCCGCATTGATGCGCAGCCTTGCCCACCGGGCCAATATCCTGAGCCCCCGCTACACCGAGGTGGGTATCGGCGTCCGGGAAGGAAGCGATGGGGAAGTTTATATGGTGCAGGTATTCATTGGCCCCGGCTCAGCTCTATAAAGGAGCTGCAGCAGGCTAAGCATGGCCACGCTTCGGCGCCGGGCGGCAATCCCTAAAGTACGGCAAACGCTCCCGCGGCCGCAAGCAGCGTAGCTTTCTTTTGAGGTTCGCTGCAGCCCCGGCGGAGCGGCCCATGCCGTATCTCGTCCAGGACGGTTGATGAGAAGTGGAAGAGAGAGGCAATGGATTTGGGAGTTAAAGCCAGCCAATGGAGGGCTCATATGAGATTTGTTCCGCTGATAAAGCGAGGAGGCTGCCCGTTTTCCTTTTGGGCAGCCTCCTCGCTGTTTCCTTTCAGGTTATCGAACGGGTGGGGCATTACCGCTGAAGAATTCACATTTTTCTTCGACCGGGAGGCCGATCAGCGGCATTTGGGGCAGCAGCCGCGGTGTTCGTAATGATCAAATTCATGCCCGCAGCGCGAGCATATTTTGTACAGCCGGTAGTAGCAGTAGCGGTAAAGTTTGTAGTAGGTCTTATAGGTTTTAACGCATTCTTTGACCGGTTTGCAATAGAGTTTGGGATGGCAATCGTATTCGTGTCCGCAGGTGCATTTGTCCGGATAACCGCCATGATCGTGATGGCCCCACTCCATGCTGGAGCATTCATCGCACATATGGCCATAATGTTTCATATGCATACCTCCTGATGGTTTAAAAATTAAGGTCTACCAACCCTACATTACATACTATGTAAATAGAAAAGAAAACGTTATAGGGAAGGAGCTCGCCGGTGAGGAGAACTGTGAACGGCAAAACCATCTAAGGCGATTTTGGGAAAAGGCCGCGTTGCGCGTGTCCCCGGAAACACCCGGGAACACGCCGCTATTTCGCTATTTTTTTGTCACAGAAGCCAAAATGAAGGCATATATATAACTAGAACATACAAAGGGGGGAATATGTGTGGACGATAAAAAGACGCGTCAGACGGTAAGCGCTTCGTTAGTTGGAACATCGATGAATTCTTGGAACCAATGCACGCTCGGGGCGCAGACGGGGCCGATCATCGTACGTCAGGTAATCGGCGAGCAGGAGCAGCAGAAGGTGCTTGACATCAACATTCGGGTACCGGACGAGAAGCCGCCCATTGAGCAAATTATCGATGTATTCGTAAAAGATGTGGACATAAACAGCGTCGACGTCATCACTGACAAGATTATTGTCCGCGGCGACCTGGAGATCAAGGCTATTTATGTCGCTGACACGCCGGACCAGGCGGTGCACGCAGTCGAACTGCGGCATGTTAAGTGGACCCAGGATATTGCCATCGCCGGCGCCCGTAAGGGCATGGATGCCGAGGCCAGCGTTGTGGTGGAATTCGTTGACTATGACGTCAATGAGCATACCCACGCTCACCGGCACAAATACGGCGATATGAAGTGGCATGACGACGACTGCGACGACGATTATGACCACGATTGCGACGACGACTGCGACGACGACGACGACTGCGATCATCATCACCATCACCACCACCACCACATCTGCCGCGAATTCGATGTATCAGTGGTTTTGAAGATTACCGCCAAGGTGCTGGCCGACCGCGAGGTGCAAATCGGGGCGATGCCGACGATGCCGACGACGCCGAAGGGCTGATCGGTTAGCAATACTCCAATAAAAGGGGGGGAAACAATGGCTGACCAAAAGAGACAGAGCTCCGGCGCTACCACCGCTACCTCGGAAACCGTGATGGTAAGTACCGGCACGGGTACAATCGACAGTGCCGAAATGATTTGCGGCTGCCCCGAGCCTGGTCCGGAAACAATCCAGGTTGAGCAGGTGCTAGGCGCCGATATGAAACAGCGGGTCGTAGAGTTCGACATGGAGGTTCCCGACCCGCGGCCTGATATCGAGCAGGTTATCGACGTTTTTGTAAAAGATGTTTGCATCAGAAGTGTCGATGTAATACCCAATAAGGTTATCGTCCGAGGCGAACTGGAAGCAAAGGTGCTGTATGTAGCCGAACGGCCCGACCAGCCGGTGCAAGCTTTCGAGAAGGATCATGTGCGGTGGACGCGGGATATCGAAATCGACGGCGCCATGCCGGATATGAAGGCGACCGCCGATGTAGTGGTGGAATATGTTAATTATGATTTTCACCGGCACCATCATCCCCGCCGGGTGCATATCACCATTGTACTTAAAGTCTGGGTCCGGGTGGTTACTACTACGGAAATGGATGTCTACGCCCTTTCGCCCATCGACCAGGTGGGGATGGTCGAGGTAACCAGCGCCAGCTCGACCGACGACCTGATCTCCGGCAGCGCTATCGTCGCCTCAACCGGCAACGTGTTTGTCACCGGCCCGGGGCTTGAACAGACGGCGGGCGTTCCCCTGACGGTAACCGGCACTTCCACTGTCACCGCGAACAGGGTCAATGTCCGTACCGGTCCCGGCACCAATTTTCCGGTGGTCACCCAGGTTAATCGGGGCGATACAGTTACGCTTAAAGATCAGGCCTTTGGCTGGTACCGGGTTGTGCTGGGCGACGGCAACACCACCGGATGGATCGCCGGCTGGCTGCTCAGCGGCGGCGGGACCCCAATGGGCTAGACGCGAGGCCACGGTTATCAGCCGTGGTCTTTCCGTTTGGCCCCTGCCGGTGAGCCTCGGCCTCCTTGTGGAAAGCAAAAAAGGATTTTGTCCAAGCCATGGGGAATTGCAATAGTTATCCTAAATCTTGATGGGAGGCTATTTATGGAGGGAGCGCATATAGACTTTACCCAAATACTATGGTTGTTTTTTCTGGTATTCACCATTTGGCCGATGTTTAAGCACCAGCGGATGGAACGGGCTCGGATCGGTCTTATCCGGTCGATCGAGGAACGTCATAAGTCCCGCCTGATCACGATGATCCACCGCCAGGAAGCCATCAGCATTCTGGGGATGCCCATCAGCCGCTATATCAACATTGAGGATTCCGAGCAAGTGCTGCGCGCCATTCGGCTGACGCCTGACGATATGCCCATTGATCTGGTGCTGCACACCCCCGGCGGGCTGGTGCTGGCTTCGGAGCAGATTGCCCACGCCCTCATGCGCCATCCGGCCAAAGTGACGGTTTTTGTCCCCCATTACGCCATGAGTGGCGGTACGATGATTGCGCTGGCCGCCGATGAGATTGTGATGGATTGTAACTCGGTGCTGGGACCAGTCGACCCGCAGCTGGGCCAGTATCCGGCCGCCTCCATCCTGAACGCCGTCAAGCGTAAAAACGTCAACCGGGTCGAAGATAATACGCTGATCATGGCGGATATGGCGGAGAAGGCCATGCGGCAGGTCGAAGAATTTTTGACGCGGCTGTTGTCCGACAAGCTGCCGCCGGAACAGGCGCAGGCGCTCGCCAAAACGCTCAGCGAGGGACGCTGGACCCACGATTATCCCATTACCTGCGACAGGCTGAAAGATATGGGATTGCCGATTAATCCGGAACTTCCCACCGAAATATACGATCTGATGGAATTATATCCGCAACCGGCGCAGCGCCGGCCGTCGGTTCAATATATCCCGGTCCCCTACGGGCGGGAAACGACAAAAAGAGAATAGCCGAAATCCCGGACCTTTGGGTCCGGGATTTTTTCAAAGACAAACTCAGGCTGCCAAAAAAGGTCCAGATGCACGCTCTGATTTTGTGAGTTCTTTCAGCGTCCATTGCTTATATGTAAGTAGACTCCACGAACCGTGTGCGGGCCGCACCGGAAGCGCGTACTGGTCGTACACAGGCAAATGCCCTGAGAGCCAAGTGCGCAAGTTCTTAGCGCGAATGTTTAGACCGCAGCCTACCTCTTGCGGGTGCGCCGCAGGCGGGCCTTTCTTGCCGGCCTGGGATTTTTTTGTCCTTTTTCGGGGGCCGCTGTCATATACTGTAGCGCTTAGCCGGCCAAGAGGCTGAGAAGCGCTCAGCGGGGCGGCATATTTTCTGCCGAGAGGAGGGCTACTGATGTTGACCGCAAGTGTGCATATGGGCCGGGTCGGGCTTGGGGCGACCACCCCCCAGCTCTTCCGGGCCAGCGACGGCAAGGTATATGTGGTAAAGCTCCAGAATAACCGCCTGGGGCCCAAGGTTCTGGCCAACGAGCTTTTGGGCAGTAAGATGGGGGAAATACTGGGGCTTTCTTTTCCGCGGGGCGGAGTAATAAAATTGGAGGAACAGGTCATCAAGCGCAGCCGGATTTTGCTCGCAGCGAGGGTAACGCCCGGCCGTCACTACGCCTGCGAGTATCTGAGCCATACGGGATATATAACCCGCAGCAATCTGGGAAAAGCGGCGAATCGGGGACAGATGGCGGGAGTGATGCTGTTTGATCACATGTTCCATAACCTGGACCGGACCTTCAACCGGCGCAACCTGCTCGTCAGGCAGGAGCGGGAAGGGCTGAAGATATACGCGATCGACAACTCGCATTTATTCAGGCGGGGCCGGTGGACGGTTGAATGGCTGGAGAAGCTGGCGCCGACGATCAAGCTCAACCGGCACTGGGCCTACGGCTGGTTGCTGAAGCATTATCTCACGCCTGGCGATTTTGCGCCGTACTTGGAAAGGATTCAGGCGATTCCCGACTCGGAGCTGGCCGGACTGGTCGCCGGCATACCGCAGGAGTGGCTGCCCCAGGATAGTGAACGGCAGGCCCTGGAACGGTATCTGATAACCCGGCGGGATATGATCGAGGAAATCGCTGTCTGTCTTCGCGCCTTAATTCCGAATAAACACCGGGGTTCCGACATTCACATGATAAAATAATTCTTCCGCATGGGCGTTGTGCATCCGGATGCAGCCGTTGGAAACCATTTGGCCGATCAGCCAGGGGGAACTGGTTCCGTGGATTCCATAGGCGTCGAAATTGAGTCCCATCCAGCGGCTTCCCAGTACGCCGCCGGGATTTAGGATCTTGGTGGCGATCGCATAGTTGCCTTCGGGAGTGGGCGTCGAGGGTTTTCCGATGGCGATGGGGTATTGCCGCAGCGGTTTGTTGCTGTCAAATAAGGTTAACTGGCGGACGGATTTGCTGATGAGGATGTTGCCTTTGACAAGGCCTACCTTGGCCCGGGGTTTGTTCAAAGGCTCCACTTCGCTTTCGGCGGCGGCCTGAAGCCGGCAATAGGTAATGGGGTCCACCGCGCCCGTTGGCTTCAATCCCCGGAATTCCTGGAAGCGGCTGATCGCCTCCGCAGTGCGGGTATCGTAAATGCCATGGGCCGAGCCCTCGTAGAGGTTGTAGTCGGTTAAGAGCTTTTGGATGACGGCTATGAGAGGATGATGATCGCCTTCGGCGAAACGGGCCTGCCCCGGGCAGTGAGGCAAGTGGATAATCCGGACTTTCATCTTCTCGACCTCCTTGATACTGATGCGGACAGATTAAACTGCTAAACCATTATATGCCGGTGGTATTTTCAATGCCTGCCGGAAATTTTTGTATATAGGACTCACAGTCTGGTAAAAATACCTATGAATAAACTATGCGCGTTTCTCGCCTGGACGCACAAGCGGCAAAGGAGGCAGCATGGGCGAAAGTTGCGGAGGCAATCTGCTGATTATCGGCGGCAATGAGGACAAGCAGGGAGAATGCATCATTCTTCGCAAATTCATTGCCATGGCTGGCGGACGGGAATCGCGGATCGCCGTCGTTACCACAGCCACGGAATTTCCCCGGGAGGTTGGCGACGAATACCGAAGCCTGTTTACCGAGTTCGGGGCCGAAAGTTCGAATATACTGTTTATCGCCAATCGCGAAGCCGCCAATGACCGGCATAATATCTCCGAAATCGAGCAGTCCAGCGGCATTTTTTTTACCGGTGGCGATCAACTGCGCCTTACCAGCATCCTGGGGGGCTCGGGCGTGGATGCCGCCATCCGGCGTTCGTTCCGGCAGGGGACGGTTATCGCCGGTACGAGCGCCGGCGCATCGGTGATGAGCGACACCATGATTGTGGACGGCAGTTCCAGCGACACTCCCACCAAATCGATGCTCAGCATGGCTCACGGCATGGGTTTGCTGGAGGAAGTGGTCATCGACCAGCATTTTGCCCAGCGGGGGCGGATCAACCGGCTGCTGGCGGCAGTTGCCCAGAATCCGCACATTTTAGGAGTGGGCATTGACGAGGATACGGCTCTCAGCGTATCGCCGGAGGGAATGGTGGAAATAGTAGGTTCGCAAACCGTTACTATTGTCGATGGCAAGTCCATTATCCAGACGAATATATCCGAGTCCAAGCCCTTCGATCCACTGGCGCTGACCAATGTCATCCTGCACATCCTGCCCAGCGGGTTCGGCTACGACCTCAAACGGCGGGTGCCACACACCAGCAAGACCAAATAAGCTTGACGAATTTACGGGAACCATGAGGAGGCTTTTTGATGCGTGTTCTTTCTACGCAGGTTCTGCCAAACGCCAATATTTACAGTCATAATCCCGTGCTGAGAATCAGGCTGGATATTGGCGACTATGAGGACGTGGCCAGCAGTGAGCTGCCGGGCTTCTGCGCCAGTCTGGTGGAGATCCTGCCCGGCTTGAAGAGCCACAGCTGCTCACGGGGGTATCCCGGCGGCTTCGTGGAACGGCTGAAGGAAGGCACCTATCTGGCCCATGTTTTCGAGCACGTGGCGATCGAACTGCAGTGCCAGGCGGGCTATCAGGTGGGATTTGGCAAAACCCGCGGTTCGGGAAAACGCGGCGTCTATGATGTGGTAATCGGCTATCGGACAGCGGCGGCGGCGGTCGCCTCGGTTCTGGCGGCCGAGCAGTTGCTGCTCGCGGTGCTTAACGGACAGGCCTACGACTGTGCGGAGGCCGTAAGGAGAGTCAGGTCCGAGGGGGAACGCAGCCGGCTGGGGCCCAGCACGGAGGCGCTTTACGACGCGGCCCGGCGGCGGCGGATTCCGGTGACCCGGGTGGAAGGCGAAGACCTTTTGATCCTGGGGTACGGGCGCAAGCAGCAGCGCTTATGGGCCACGGTAACCGGCCGGACAGGCGCGTTGGGCGCCGATCTTGCAGGCGACAAGGAGCTTACCAAGCGGGTCTTGGCTGAAGGGGGCCTCCCGGTCCCTGACGGACTGGTGGCGGAGGATGCGGCGGAGGCGGCCAGGGCAGTCAGCCTGCTGGGGGGGCCTGTGGCGATAAAACCGGTCAACGGCAACCAGGGCAAAGGGGTGACCCTTAATATTTCCGCTCCCGCGGCGGCCGAGCGGGCTTATCACATCGCCGCCCAGTACGACCGGAGGGTAGTAGTTGAGGAATATGTCACCGGCCGGCAATACCGGCTGTGCGTGGTGAACGGCAAGCTGGAGGCCGCCGCCGAACGCATTCCGGCCTATGTCATCGGCGACGGCAGCCACTCCGTGGAACAACTGGTGGCGATGGCTAACCTGGACCCCTTGCGGGGAGAAGGCCATGAGAAACCGCTTACCAAAATAAGGATCGACGCAGTGGCGGTTACGGTGCTGGCCAGACAGGGCCTGGCGCCTGACGGCGTTCCCGGTAAAGGGAAAGTGGTATACATCCGGGATAACGCCAACCTGAGCACCGGAGGAACGGCGGTGGATGTGACGGATATCGTCCATCCGGACAACGCCCTGCTGGCGGAACGGGCCGCCCGACTGATCGGCTTGGATATCGCGGGAGTGGATTTGGTGGCTGCGGATATTACGAAACCGATTACCGCGGGAAACGGAGCCATTATCGAAGTCAACGCCGCGCCCGGCATCCGGATGCACCACTACCCTTCAGCCGGAAAATCCCGGGATGTCGCCGCCCGCGTCATTGATTATCTCTTTCCTGAAGGCGAAGGGCGGATCCCGATTATTGCCGTGACCGGGACCAACGGAAAAACAACGGTTACGCGGATGATCAGCCATATCTGGCAGACGGCGGGTTATGCGGCCGGCATGACCACTACCGACGGGATTTACATCGGCGGGCGAAAGATTCTAGCAGGAGATACCACCGGTCCGACAAGCGCGAGAACCGTTCTGACCGACCCGCTTACCGAAGTGGCCGTCCTGGAAACGGCGCGGGGCGGCATCATGCGGGGCGGTCTCGGGTTTGACGCCTGCGATGTCGGCGTGGTGACCAATATCAGTGAAGATCATTTTGGCCAGGACGGAATCGAGGATCTCGAAGATTTGATCTATGTCAAATCATTGATTGTCGAGGCGCTCCGGCCGGGCGGGGTTGCGCTTCTGAACGCCGATGACCCGTGTGTCATGGCGATGCTGGCCCGGGCCCGGGGCGAAGTAGTATTATTCAGTACCGAGCCGGACAATATCATCATCCGGAGGCATTTGAGCGTGGGGGGCAAGGCCTTTTTCGTGCGGGACGGGACGATTTACGCCGCCTGCGGGAGTCTGGGGCGGTCGATTGTCAGAGTGAGCGATGTGCCGGTAACCTTGGGGGGAATCGCCATCCATAATATTCAGAACGCGGTGATCGCGGCGGCGTCCTGTTATTGCCTCAAAGTTCCGCTGAGCTACATTCGCAAAGGCCTCTCGACCTTCGAGGTCAACCCGGGGCGGTTGAATCTGATGACGGTTGGCGATTTCAGGGTTTGCGTGGATTATGGGCATAATCCGGCCGGCTATAAGGCGCTTATTCATACCGCCAAGCGGCTGGGCGCCAAAAGGCTGGTCGGCGTGATCGGCGCCCCCGGAGACCGGAGGGATGATGTGACCGTCAATGTCGGGCGGATTGCGGGACAGGGATTTGATTATATTTATGTAAAAGAAGACAGTGATCTTCGCGGGCGGGAGCCGGGGCAGATAGCGGCCCTGCTACGGCAGGGCGTATTGCAGGTCGGTCTGCCGGAGGCCAGCGTCGAAGTGGTGCTGGCCGAGGATGAGGCGGTTCGGACCGCGCTGGTTGCAGCTCAGCCCGGCGATCTCATCGTCATATTTTATGAAAAATACGACAGGGTGATGGGAGTCATCGACGCTTTCCGCCATGAATGGCGGGAACGCCCGGAGAGTTCGTTCGTCGATTTTTCGCCGCGGATTGCCGGCGTTCATACCCTGTAGGTCGGATTTTTAGAAAAAATGTCTCTTGACAGCAGCAGGCAAATACCCTTATATGTAGAATAAAATACCATAAATACTACGTGTGGGGGTTATTTTATGGACAACGTGCAAGTCAGCCATGAACTGCAATTGGTAATTTTTCGCCTGGCCAAAGAAGAATTCGGCCTGCCGATTACCAAGGTTCAGGAAATCATCCGCATGGTACCCATTACCAAGCTGCCCCAAACGCCCTCGTTTATGGAAGGCATTATCAATCTTCGCAGCAGGATCATCCCCATCATCGACTTGCGAAAAAGATTTCAGCTTGCTATATCCAACCATGACGAAGACACCCGCGTCATCATCGTCGAAGTGAATGGTCAAACCGTCGGCGTGGTGGTGGATGCTGTGACTGAGGTGGTAAGACTGCCGCAGGCCAGCGTCGAGCCTCCCCCGCCGGCCTTCATCCTGGACGCCCGGTACATCCAGGGCGTCGGGAAGCTAGACGACAGGCTGCTTATCTTGCTGGAGATCGATAATATTCTGACCAGCCAGGAAGAAATTGCGCTGAAGCAGATCAACCGATAATGGAGCAACCCATCGTTGTTGCCGCCCACGCCAAAATAAACCTGGCCCTGGATGTGCTTGGAAAACGGGAAGACGGATATCACGAAGTGGCTATGGTTATGCAGTCGGTGGGGCTGGCGGACCGCGTCGCCCTTTCGGAGCGACCGGAGGGAATCCGCGTGTCAACCGATCTGGCCGGTCTGGATTGCGGGCCGGCTAATCTGGCTTACCGCGCCGCCGAACTGCTTCAAAAGCAGTTCGCCATCCGGCGTGGCGTGGAAATCGTTTTGGCGAAACACATTCCCCTGGCAGCGGGTCTGGCCGGCGGCAGCGCCGACGCCGCCGCCGTTCTGCAAGGTCTGAATCGCCTGTGGGAGCTTGAGCTGCCCGAGGATGAACTGGTGGAGCTTGGCGCCCTGCTGGGCTCTGACGTGCCTTTTTGCCTGGAAGGCGGCACGATGCTGGCCACCGGACGGGGCGAAAGTCTGGCGCCTTTGCCGGCGCTGCCCCACGCCTGGCTGGTGTTGGCCAAGCCGCCGGTTGCTGTGTCGACCGCTTGGGTGTATGGCCAGTTCCGCCCGGAGGCGGTTGCCGTCCGTCCCGACCTGGAAGGCATGGCAGAGAGCCTGCGCCGCGGCGATTTGCCGGGCGTAGCCGGCCGGTTATGCAATGTCCTTGAAACAGTTACGATACCGGTTTACCCAGAAATAGCCGCAATCAAACAACTCATGCTGAAGCATGGCGCCATGGCAAGCCTGATGTCCGGCAGCGGCCCGACGGTGTTTGGCCTGGCGGCTACCCGGGAAAAAGCCGAAGAAATTGCGGCGGTTCTTGAACATAGCGGGGTAGGCTGGGTCGCTGTAACGGAAACTATACGTGAATTGGGAGAGAAATCATGATGGATCGACGTTTGCCGCCGGTAAGGCTGGATAGTTATAAACCGCTTCGGGAAGTCGTCTGCGAGGCGCTCCGGGAAGCCATTATGAATGGAACGCTCACGCCCGGGGAGCGGCTGATGGAAATTCAACTGGCCGAAGACCTGGGGGTCAGCCGGACGCCGGTGCGGGAAGCCATTCGCCGGCTGGAAATGGAAGGTTTCCTGGTCATGGTGCCGCGCCGGGGCACCTATGTCTCTGATCTGTCGATCAAGGACCTCAATGAAGTATTTGAAATCCGGACAGCTCTCGATGTTTTGGCTGCCGGCCTCGCGGCCGAGCGGATCACGGAGGAGGAACTGGAGCAACTCGAACGTCTGCTGGTCCAGATTGGTGAATATATTGATAGCGGAGACGTGGAGAAGATTGTCGAGGCCGACAGCCAGTTCCATGATATTCTCTATCAGGCCAGTCGCAATGACCGTCTGGTTGGCATCATCAACAATCTTCGTGAACAATTTACAAGATTCCGGTCGATTTCCATGGCTTATCCCGGACGGCTGAAAAACACCCTGGAGGAGCACCGTCAACTGATGGAGGCGATTGCTTCCCATGACCCGGAAACGGCTCAGCGGTGTGCCAGGGAGCATATGGAAAACGCCGAACAAACATTACTCATCGATTTGAATGAACGCCGACACAAAACATAGGGAAAGGTAAGGGGGTACGCGCCGGATGTTTGACGCCATTATCCTGGCTGGGGGCGAAAACAGCAAGAAATTGAGCAATTGCACAACCGAGAATTTTGAAGCCCTTATTGAAATAGCGGGCAGGCCGATGGTGACGTTCGTAGCGCGGGCCCTTGCCGAAAGCAAGCAAGTGGACCGCATTTTTGTGCTTGGGCCGTCCGATCAGCTCAGACGATGCGAGTTTCCGCCCAACACCATTATCCTGGATGGCGGCGCAACCATCATCGACACCATCCGGCGGGGGATGGCGGCGCTGGGGCACGTCCGAAAGGTTCTGGTGGCCACTGCGGATATTCCCTTGCTCACAGCGGAGGCGGTCAATCATTTTCTTTCCCAGTGCGCCAACGTGGAGGCGGAGCTTTACTATCCCATCGTTCCCAAGGATGTGAACGAGCGGCTTTATCCCGGAAACAAGCGGACCTATGTGCGGCTGCGGGAGGGCGTCTTTACCGGCGGCAATTTATTCCTGGTCTGCCCGGCAATTGTCGATCAGTGCGCCCAGGTGGCGGAGAAGATTATCGCCAACCGCAAGAATCCCCTGAAGCTTTGTCAAATGCTGGGCTGGTCCTTTGTCATCCGCTTTCTTTTGGGGACGCTCCGGCTGCGGGACGTGGAACGCCGGGTCGCCAACCTCCTCGGGGTCTCGGGCGCCGTCATCCAGTCGCCCTATCCCGAACTGGGCATCGATGTCGACAAGCCGAGCGACCTGGAACTGGTCAGAGCCACTTTTTCCCTGCGGGTATAAAAAGTGCCAAATTATAGAATTACTAAGCGCGACGAAGGTCGCGCTTTTCTATTCGCTTTTTCTTTTTTGACCGATCCGGCAGGATTTGCCGCATCGACAGAGAATGTGAATAAAAATATTTTTTTCCACGGAAATGTTCGGATTTTCGAGGACGGAGGAGTAGCATGAATAAAGCAAGAAGGCAGGAGCGGCGGATCGCGCTGACCAAGATATTGGCGGATAACCCGAACCAGCTGTTCCCCTTGAGCTATTTCAGCGGGATGTTCGATACCGCTAAATCAACCATCTGTGAAGACATGGAGGCTATTCGGCAACTGCTGGAAGAACTTGATCTGGGGCGCCTGGAGACGGTGTCGGGCGCGGCGGGCGGGGTCAAGTTCCTGCCCTGGCGGTCGGCTGATTCCGCCCATGGACTGCTGGCTGAAGTGGCGGATAAACTGTCGGCCCCTGAGCGGATCATTCCGGGAGGGTTTCTTTATATGTCGGATATTCTCTTTATGCCGCACCTGATGACCCGGGTGGGCGAGATATTCCTGAGCCGCTTTGCGGACGCCGGCCCGGACTGTATCATGACGGTGGAGACCAAGGGCATCCCCCTGGCGTTTGCGACGGCCAGGGCCTTCAATCTGCCGCTCGTCATCGCGCGGCGCGGCAGCCGGGTAACGGAGGGCTCGTCGGTCAGCATCAACTACGTAACCGGCTCGTCCCGCCGCATCCAAACCATGTCGCTGCCCCGGCGGGCCATTCCACAGGGGGCGCGGGTTCTGATCATCGATGATTTCATGAAGGCCGGCGGCACGGCGCGGGGGATGCTCGACCTGGCTCAGGAAGTCGGGGCGACCGTAGTCGGAACGGGGGTACTGGTAGCCACCGCCGAGCCGGAACAAAAACTCATCGAGGGATATCTGTCGCTGCTTATCTTACACGGCGTAGATGAGAATAATAAAAAGACGGATATCCGACCAGCGATATAATGAATAGGGGGAACAGTCTTGGCGCGCGAACTGACACTGGCCGATGTAGAAGAAGCCTATGCCCGGTTAAGCGGCGTGCTTCACAGAACGCCGCTCGACCACAGCCGGACGTTTAGCGGGATGACCGGCTGCGACGTGTATCTGAAACTGGACAATCTGCAAAAAACAGGATCGTTCAAAATCCGCGGCGCATATAATAAAATTCAAAGCCTGACCGGGCGGGAGAAGGCCAGCGGAGTCATTGCCGCGTCAGCGGGCAACCATGCCCAGGGGGTGGCCTATGCGGCGAGTCTGGCCGGGATAAAATCCACCATCGTCATGCCGGAAGGCGCTCCCTTGGCCAAGATTATTGCAACAAGGGGCTACGGCGCGGAAGTCGTCCTTCACGGGGCGGGTTACGACGATGCCTATGAGCGGGCGTTGAAGATCCAGCAGGAGAGCCGGCAGACCTTTGTCCACGCCTTCAATGACGCTGCGGTTATGGCCGGCCAGGGAACCATCGGGCTGGAAATCCTGGAAGACTTGCAAGGCGTAACGGCGATTGTAGCCCCTGTCGGCGGCGGCGGACTTATTTCAGGCCTTGCGACCGCCGTAAAGGCGAAAGCCCCGCAGGTCAAAATCTATGGCGTTCAGGCCGAGGGGGCGGCCGCGATGTATCTCTCGAAGGGTGCCCACAGTCTGAAGACTACTGTGGATGCCCAAACGATTGCCGATGGCATCGCGGTTAAAGTTCCCGGCGATCTTACCTTCCCGATCGTGGAGAAATATGTTGATGAAATCGTAACCGTCGATGACGAGGCGATCGCCGGAACCATTCTCCTTCTCCTGGAAAGAGCCAAGCTGATGGTCGAGGGGGCGGGAGCGATCAGCCTGGCTGCGATTTTGAGCGGCAAGATCCCGCAGGAGGGAAAGGTCGTCGGCATCGTCTCCGGTGGCAATATCGATATAAATGCAGTCGCCCGGATTATCGAACGCGGTCTGGTAAAGTCGGGGCGGCGGGTCAGGCTGGCCACCACGCTCCTGGACCAGCCCGGGGCACTGGAGCATTTTCTGGCGGTTATCGCCAAGCTCCGGGCGAATATTCTTCACGTCCACCACAACCGGGTGGAGCGTCATGTCCCGATTGGCAGGTCGTATGTCGAGGTTTGCCTGGAAACCCGGGATACCATGCATACGGAAGATATCCTCGCCACCCTTCGGCAAGACGGCTACAATGTCGAGACACTATAAGAGGAAATTGCCGCCGGATGTCGAATTTTTCTTCGTTTGAGATGAGGAGGCTTAGGGATGTCTGATTTTGTAACCGTTATTATGGCCGCAGGCAAGGGCACCCGGATGAAATCGACCCTGCCCAAGGTTCTGCACAAGGTTGGCGGCAAACCGATGCTGGGGCATGTACTGTCGGCCGCGAACGCTGCAGGAGCGGGACGGAATATCGTCGTGATCGGCTTTGGCGCCGACGTGGTGCAGGAGACGATCGGGCCGGAAGCGGAATTCGTCGTTCAGCGGGAACAGCTCGGCACCGGTCACGCCGTTCTGCAAACCAGGGACCGATTGGCCGGCTACACCGGCACCGTTATGGTGCTGAGCGGCGACACGCCGCTGCTGCAGCCCGAATTGCTCGCCCGCCTGTTCGAAGCTCACCGCCGCGAAGCCGCTGCGGCTACGGTGCTCACCGGCCTCATGCCCGACACGACGGGCTATGGCCGGGTAATCCGCGACAGCGAGGGGCGGGTCGTCAAGATCGTCGAGCAAAAGGACGCCAGTCCGGCCGAACTGGCGGTAAATGAGGTCAATGCGGGGATATACTGCTTCGAAGCCCCGGCACTCTTCGAGGCCCTGGGGCGGATAACCTGCGACAACCAGCAATGCGAGTACTACCTCCCTGATGTGGTCGGCCTTCTGGTCAAGGCAGGGACCAAGGTATGGGCCGTGGCGGCCGATGATTATCAGGATACCCTGGGAATCAATTCCCGCCGGCAGCTGGCCGAAGCGGAAAAAATACTGCGAGCCCGAAAGAACATGGCCCTCATGGACGCCGGGGTCACGATCATGGATCCCGATTCCACCTTTATTGACGCTGAAGTGACCATTGGGACGGATACCGTCGTTTATCCCTTTACCTGGCTGGAGGGGCAAACCAGCGTCGGGTCCCGCTGCGCCATTGGGCCGAACACGCGGATCGCGGACTCGGCCGTAGGCGACGACACGACCATCCATTTCAGTTATGCGCACGACTGCCGGATCGGAAACGGCGTCACCGTTGGCCCTTATGTCCACATCCGGCCGCAAACGGCGCTGGCCGACAAGGTCAAAGTGGGCAATTTCGTGGAAATCAAGAATAGTCTGGTGGGCGAAGGCAGCAAGGTGCCGCATCTGAGCTATATCGGCGATACGGACATGGGAACGGGCGTCAACATCGGTTCAGGCACCATCACCGTGAACTACGACGGCAAGAAAAAATACCGGACGACTATTGAAGATAACGCCTTTATCGGCTGCAATACAAATTTGGTGGCACCGGTGAAGGTCGGCCACGGGGCCTATGTCGCCGCCGGGTCAACCATCACCAAGGACGTGCCCTCCTCCGCATTGGGAGTGGCCCGGGCGCGTCAATCCAATATCGAGGGCTGGGTAAGCCGGAACAAAGGGTAAAGTGGGGGAGAAAAAAATGGTGTTAGATAATGGCAAGCGATTGCGAATATTTGCGGGGAATGCCAACCATGCCTTAGCGGAAGAGATTGCGGCATATCTTGGGTTGGCGGTGGGGGAGGCCTTCGTCGGGCGGTTCAATAACGGCGAAACCCAGGTCATGATTGAGGAAAGCGTCCGCGGGACGCATGTTTTCATCGTTCAACCGACTTGCGAGCCGGTCAACGATACCATCATGGAGCTGCTCATTATGGCCGACGCCGTCAAACGAGCCTCGGCCGAGAATATCACGGCAGTCATTCCTTATTACGGCTATGCCCGTCAGGACCGCAAAACCAGAGGCCGGGAGCCGATTTCCGCCAAACTGGTGGCCAATCTGCTCACAACCGCCGGTGTAACCCGCGTAGTGACCATGGATCTTCACGCCGGACAGATTCAGGGTTTTTTTGACATCCCGGTGGATCACCTCCTGGGCGTGCCGATTCTGGCGGACTATCTGGTCGCCAAGAAGCTTGAGGACCTGGTGGTGGTGTCCCCGGACCTGGGCGGAGTGACGCGGGCCCGGCAACTGGCCGACCGGCTTCATGCGCCGATCGCCATCATCGAGAAACGCCGCCCGATGCCGGGGGTAGCCGAAGTCATGAACTTGATCGGAAGCGTCGAAGGAAAGACGGCGGTCATTGTCGACGACATCGTCGACACAGCCGGGTCTTTGACCGAGGGAGCCAGGGCCGTGGCCCGCTACGGGGCCAAGGAGGTCTATGCCTGCTGTACCCACGCGGTTCTCAGCCCGCCCGCCATCGACCGGATCGAAACCTCGAATATTAAGGAACTCATTGTCACCAACACCATCCCGGTGCCGGCGGAAAAACGCACTCCCAAGATTAAAGTGCTCTCGACGGCATCCCTGTTTGGCGAGGCGATTATCCGGATTTTTGGCGACCTGTCGGTAAGCAAACTGTTCGACGATTAATAAAATGGCTACGGAATATCGCATTGTCCGCGCGGCGCCGGAGGACATTCCGGCGATTGCCGCCTTATTTACCGAATGCTTTCGAGACAGCATCCTGCATCACTGCGGCCGGATTCCCAAGCCGCAGGCCATGCAGGACATATTTTCCCTGGTCTACGCCGCTGAACCCGCCGGGGCGCTTGTAGCCCGGACAGGAGCCGGCGAGGTGGTCGGGTATTGTTTTGCGCCGACGGCCTTGTACCGTCTCTGGCTGCTGGGCTTATTCGGCGGGCACCTGTTCAAATGGGCCTGGCGGTGGCTTACCGGCCGCTACGGATTTGGCCTGCAGCCGGTAAAAATCATTTTCCTCAATAAACTGGCTTTTTTTCGTTCGGCGGTAACTCCGGCCAAGGCGGCCAATGCCCGCATTCTCTCGATCGCGGTAGGCCCGGCTTGGCGGGGGAGGGGAATCGCCGGCGCGCTGATGGGCGAGGCGATCGCCTACTTCGGCGGACGCAAGGTTGACCGGGTCCGCCTGGAAGTGCGCCCCGACAACGCTCCCGCCATCCGGGTCTATGAAAAATGGGGCTTTCTCGCGGACGGATATACTTATGACTCTCAGGGTCCTTGGCTGATAATGATCAAAGAAATGGAGCCGGGGAGAAATGTTTGACTTTAAACTTCCGCTGATCAGCATTTTAGGACTGTTGACGATCCTGGTGCTGGTCAGCCTGGTGCTTGACTACCTGCGGCTGCTCAGGCGTCCGGCCCGGATCGGCCTGTGGCTTGCGATGCTGGGGATCATCGCCGGCTTTTTTCTGACGGCAACGGCGGTCATGCCGGATAACCGTTTTTACGGGCCGGCCTTCTCGGAGGTCAAGACCAGCCAGAAGGTAGTTGCCCTGACCTTTGACGACGGGCCGTACCCGCCGTATACCGAGCAGGTCCTGGATGTTTTGCGGGAATACAAGGTGCCGGCGACGTTCTTTGTCATCGGCCGCAATGCCGAAAAGCATCCCGAACTGGTCCGGCGGATCGTGGCCGAAGGACATCAGATAGGCAACCACACCTACAACCATGTCGATCTGCTGAAAACCAACCGCCGGGGGATCGCCGATGAAATCGACCGGACCAATCGGCTTTTGCAGACCATTACCGGCGACATGCCCCATGTCGTCAGACCGCCGCATGGCTTTCGGGACTCGGTGGTCATCGACGCCATGACCGAGCGCAAGCTCAAGGTCGTGGAGTGGTCGGTCTCCAGCCGGGACTGGACCAATCCGGGGGTGGACGCAATCGTCAGGCGGACGATCGGCAAAGTCAGGAACGGATCGGTCATTCTGCTTCATGACGGGGACGGGGTGGCGCAGAGCGCTTCCCGGGCCCAGACGGTGGAAGCCGCCCGCCAGATTATCCGCGAACTGCTGGCGCAAGGATATCGCTTCGTTACCGTAGACGAGATTTTGGCGAATACGGAGGACTGACGTGAAAATTGTGGTCGGCCTGGGCAATCCCGGGCAGGAATACAGCGCTACCCGCCATAACGTGGGCTTTATGACGGTCGACACCCTCGCTGCCCGCTGGGGAGTGACCGCTTGGCGGAATAAGTTCGATGCATTGGCGGCCGAATACCGCGGGAAGGAGCCGGTCCTTCTCCTCAAGCCGCAGACTTACATGAACCTGAGCGGCTATTCGGTAAGCGCCGCTGTCAAGTGGTACAAGGTTTTGCCTAACGATATAGTCGTTATCTACGACGACCTCGACCTGCCCGCCGGGAAACTGCGCCTGCGCGCGCGGGGCGGACCGGGCGGACACCGGGGCATGGAGTCGCTTCTGGTGCATCTCGGGACCGACGAATTTCCCCGGATCCGGGTCGGCATCGGGCGTCCTCCCGACTATATGGAAACCGCCCACTATGTGACCGGGCGGTTCTCCCCCGAGGAGCAGCCGCTCATGGCCGAAGCCATCAAACAGGCGGCGGAGGCTGTGGAGGCTATTCTGGAAAACGGGGTCGCCCAGGCGGCCAACAAGTATAGTAAGTAAGGATGATGAGTTTGCCTGTAGCAGTATATGCCGACGCCAACGGGACGATCTATGACGCGCCCGGATACGGCGCCGTCGGGCGAGTCGGCGGACGGGACGAGATATTATCAGCCGAAGCGCTGATTCCGTTGCCGGAAGGCGCGGATTTGATGTTTCTGCCGGGCCGTAGCGCTCTCGTAGCCCAGAACGGAAAAATCGGGCCGATTGCTGCGGCGCTGACGGCGGTGGCGGCGGCCTTGCCGGTAGGCTACACCCGGACCCATCTGCCGGCCTACACGGTTGCCGGCGATGCCCCGCCGCTTCCCCTGTACGGCTATACGGCGGTGGCCATGCACAAGGGAAGGTTTTGGGTCGCGGCGCTAAAAACCGACGACAACGCCAGGTGGCACCCCCATCGCTATAATACCGCCGGACTGGCCGCGAAGGTCGAGGCGGTCAAGCGGGAGCTTCCCGGCAACCGGCTGGTTGCCCATCTGGCCCGCTGCTCGCTTGAGTGGCACTGCTGCACAGCCCAGAACCTGTTCTACCACCGGTGGGAAGCCGGCATTCCCGTGTCGGCGGCCTGCAACGCCAATTGCCTGGGCTGCATTTCCCTGCAGCCGGCGGAGTGCTGTCCCGCACCCCAGAGCCGGATTGATTTCGTGCCTACCGTCGATGAGGTGGCGGCGGTGGGGATATACCACCTGACAAGCGCCCCGGCGCCGATCATCAGCTTCGGCCAGGGCTGCGAGGGCGAGCCGTCGCTGGCGGCGGACATCATCGCTCCGGCCGTCCGGCTGATCCGGGCCGAAACCGATCGGGGCATCATCAATATCAATACCAACGGGGGCTTCACCGCAGGGCTCAAAGCCATCGTCGACGCCGGCCTCGGCAGCATGCGGGTGAGTGTCATCAGCGCCCGTCCCGCGACTCATCAGGCTTACTACCGGGCGGACTACTCCCTGCAAGAGGTGCGGGAATCAATCGCCTACGCCAAAAGCCGGGGGGTGTATGTGTCCCTCAATATGCTGCTGCTGCCCGGGCTTAACGACCGGCCGGAGGAACTGGAAGCCTGGCTGGCGTTCATCGCCGAGACGCGGGTAGACATGGTTCAACTGCGCAATCTCAATATCGACCCGGAACGGCTGTGGCCCCTGCTGCCTGAGCCTGAAGCTCCGGCCGCCGGTGTCCGGGCGTTTCTGACCGAACTGCGCAGAAGCTGCCCGGCGGTCCGGGTGGGCAATTTCAGCCGCTATATCGGCGGCTAGGGAGGAAGAACGGGATATGGACAAAACGGGAATCAGCAACGCCTTTAGGACCTTCCTGCAGGAAACGCCGGCCTATTCCGGGGCCTGGATGGAGATGGTCCAAAAGGTGGACGCGGCCAATGCCCTGGACGCCAAGACCAAAGCCCTGTCCTACCTGGCTGTTTTGGCGGCGGTGGGGCTGACCAGCGGTGTGCCTTTCCATGCCCAAGAGGCCCGCAAACTGGGCGCCAGCCGCGACGAGGTTATCGGCGCCGTCCTCGTGGGGCTCCCGGCGGCGGGCAACCGGGTGATCCAAGCGTTGCCGGCGGCCATCGAGGCCTATGACGACGAAAAATAACGGCAAAGGTTGCGCTTGCCAAGCTGTTATGCTATAATAATTTAGTGTGAATCAACCCGACTGTAGTAAAGCGAGGTGCAAGATACATGAAAGAAAAGATCCACCCGAAATACGGCGAGGCGACCGTGACCTGCGGCTGCGGCAATACTTTTATCACCGGATCGACCAAAAAAGATCTGCGTGTCGACGTATGTTCGAAGTGTCATCCGTTCTTTACCGGCCAGCAACGCGCGATGGCGGCCCGTGGTCGCATCGAGAAATTCAATAAGCGTTACGGTCAAGAAGGTTAGATGGAGGGCAGAGCAGCAATGCTCTGCTTTATTTGCCCTTAGCCGGAAAGTACAGCTTTCCCGGCGAGGGCGGCCACGGCTTCCGCCCTCGCCATGGGGCTCGGCGCAAGCCGGGTTTTCTTTACCGGGATGAACCGGACAGAGCGACTAGGCCTGCCGCCTACGTCAAGGACCTGGCGGAAGCCGGGTCCTTTTCCATAGATTGTCCTTGGGAACTGAAGCGGAGAACGCAAGGTGCCCGATTATTTTTGCAACCTTTAGAGGGGAGAATAAACCGTGAGACCAAAAACCAATATTGGCGGCCAAGCGGTAATCGAAGGGGTTATGATGCGGGGACCGGGCTGCATCGCCACCGCGGTGCGCGAACCTTCGGGGGAAATCCTCGTGAAGAAGGACCCGCTCCGGTCGATAAACGAGCGCTACCCCCTTTTGAAAAAACCCATGGTGCGCGGGGTGGTTGCCCTGGTGGAATCGCTGGTCTATGGGCTGAAAGCCCTGTCTTTTTCCGCCCAGGCGGCGGGTGAGGAAGGGGAGGAACTGACTGCCAAGGAGATTGCCATGACGATGCTTTTTGCCTTCGGACTGGCAGCGCTGCTCTTTGTCGTCATTCCGACCTATGCCGCCAAGTATATTCATAGCTCGATAACCGACCCGCGGTTGTTGAACTTCGTTGAGGGACTGCTGCGAATGGCGATCTTTTTCGCCTATGTCGGAGGCATATCGCTGCTGAAGGACATTCAGCGGGTTTTTGAATACCATGGCGCGGAACACAAAACCATTCACGCCTATGAGGCGGGGGAACCGCTCACGGTGGAGAGCGTCCGCCGGTTCAGCACCCTGCATCCCCGGTGCGGGACCAACTTTCTGCTGATTGTTATGGTGGTGAGTATTTTTGTGTTCGCTTTTTTGGGGTGGCCGGACCTGTGGCTGAGGATTGTATCCCGCATTGCCCTGCTGCCGCTGGTTGCCGGCATCGGCTATGAGATTATCCGTTTTGCCGGGCGCAGCGAAAAGCGGTGGGTAGCTTGGGCGATTGCTCCGGGGCTGTGGATGCAGAAACTAACCACCCGTGAGCCGAGTGATGACCAGATTGAAGTGGCCATTCGCGCCCTAGAGGCGGTGCGGCCGGAAGAACCGACCGAGGTGAAGTGCAGTGCTTGACAAGTTGCAGGCGATTGAAGACAAGTATGTGGAGCTGGAGAACCTCATCAGCGATCCGGCCGTCATGGCGAACATGGGCGAATGGCAGAAGCACACCAAGGCCCATTCCAAGCTGAGCGGCCTTGTGGACAAGTTCCGGGAGTATAAGGCCGTCCGGCAGGGGACCGACGATGCACGGGACCTTTTGAAGGAAAAGCTGGATGAAGATTTTCGCGCGATGGCCGAGGCCGAACTGGCCGAACTGCGGGAAAAAGGCGCGGCGCTTGAGGAAGAATTGCGCATCCTGCTTCTGCCCCGCGATCCCAACGACGACAAGAACGTTATTATCGAGATTCGCGGCGGGGCCGGCGGCGATGAAGCGGCCCTGTTCGCCGGCGATCTCTTCCGGATGTACACCCGCTATGCCGAGAATCAGGGCTGGAAAACCGAAGTGCTGGACGCCAACCCCACCGATCTTGGCGGATTCAAGGAAGTGGTTTTCGTGGTCGAGGGCGACGGGGCCTACTCCCGCCTGAAATACGAAAGCGGCGTCCACCGGGTGCAACGGGTGCCGGCCACCGAAGCCAGCGGCCGCATCCACACGTCGACCGTCACCGTCGCCGTATTGCCGGAGGCCGAGGAAGTCGACGTGGACATCAACCCCGGCGAGCTCCGCATCGATACCTATTGCGCCAGCGGCGCCGGCGGCCAGCACGTGAACAAGACCGAGTCGGCGGTAAGGATTACCCACTTGCCTACCGGGGTCGTCGTGCAGTGCCAGGATGAGAAGTCACAGCTCAAAAACCGCGACAAGGCCATGCGGGTGCTCCGGGCCAAACTGCTCGAACTGGCGGAGGAGTCCCAGCGGGCGGAAGTGGCGGAGGCCCGCAAGAGCCAGGTCGGAACCGGGGATCGCAGCGAGCGGATCCGCACCTATAATTTCCCGCAGGGGCGGGTTACCGACCATCGCATCGGGCTGACGCTGCACAAGCTGGACTTTATTCTGAACGGCGACCTGGATGAAATGATTCAGGCGCTGACCACCGCCGACCAAAGCGAGCGGCTCAAGCAGGTTGAATAGCCATGAGCGAAAAGCAATGGACGATTGGCGCCATTTTGACATGGACCAAGCAGTACTTTGGCGAGAAAGGCGTGGACAATCCGCGCCTTGACGCCGAAGTGCTGCTTTCCCACATTCTGGGTCGGGACCGGCTTTATTTATACGTCAATTTCGAGCAGCCGCTGGAACCGGCCGAACTGGCCGCTTTCCGCGAAGCGGTCAAAAAGCGGGCCAGGCGGGTACCCGTCGCTTATATCACCGGAAACCGGGAATTCATGGGGCTTAGGTTTGAGGTGAGCCCGGCGGTGCTCATCCCGCGGCCGGATACGGAGATCCTGGCGGAGGCTGCCGGCAAACGCCTGAAAGCCATGACCCGCCCTGTGATCCTCGATATCGGGACCGGCAGCGGCGCTATTATCATCAGCCTTCTCCACCAGGTGCCGGAAGCCCGGGGCGTCGCGGTCGACGTTTCGGCCGACGCCCTGGCGATGGCGAAGGAAAATGCGGTGAAACTCGGGGTTGCCGGCCGGGTGGAATTCCGGCAGGGTGATCTGCTGGCGCCGGTGGCCGGTCAAAAATTTGCCGCGATTGTCAGCAATCCGCCGTACATACCGGAAGCCGAGCTGGGAGGGCTGGCTCCCGAACTAGCCCATGAGCCCCGCCTGGCCCTGGCCGGCGGGCGGGACGGACTCGACTTTTACCGCCGGATCGTGGCCGGCGCCGGCGGCCATTTAGCGGCCGGCGGCTTCGTCGCTCTGGAGGTTGGAGCCGGGCAAGCCCGGGCGGTGGGAGACCTTGCGAATCCGGACAGCGGCCTCAGGCCGGCTGAAATTGTGAAAGATTACGCCGGAATCGACCGGGTGGTCATTCTGGAGCGGAGGCAATGATGGAGACAAAGCTATATGTGATCGATAAGGAAGAGCCGGATATCCGCATTCTGGCCGAGGCGGCCGACGTACTGAAACAGGGCGGCCTGGTGGCCTTCCCGACCGAGACGGTCTATGGCCTGGGGGCCAATGGCCTTGATCCCGGCGCGGTTGCGGGTATTTTTGCGGCGAAAGGGCGGCCTTCGGACAATCCGCTGATTCTGCACATCGCCGAACCGCATGAAGTGGAAAAACTGGCCAGGGAAATTCCCGCCAATGCCAGGGCCCTGATGGAAAGGTACTGGCCGGGGCCGCTGACGGTTGTGCTGGAAAGAACGCGGGCCGTGCCGGACGCCGTTACCGCCGGCCTCGACACTGTTGCCATCCGGCTGCCCGATTCCCTGGTGGCCAGGACGCTGATCAGTCTGGCGGGGGTGCCGGTGGCCGCGCCCAGCGCCAACACCTCGGGCCGGCCCAGTCCTACGACCGCCCAGGCGGTCATGACCGATCTGGCCGGCAAGGTCGAGATCGTGATTGATGCCGGGCCTTGCGGGATCGGCGTCGAATCCACGGTAATCGACTGCACCACGCCGGTTCCCACGCTGCTCCGGCCGGGAGGCGTGACTCTGGAAATGCTCATGGACACGCTCGGGGAAGTGGAAGTCGACCCTGCGCTGGCGCAGGGGAGCGCGATACCACGATCCCCGGGCATGAAATATACCCATTACGCGCCGGCGGCGCCGATGACCCTGTTCGAAGGGCCGGCTGAAGCCTGCGAAGCCGGAATTGTCCAGGCCGTCAGCCAGGCCCTGGCCGAGGGGCGGCGCACGGGGGCGGTGGTTTCGGCCGAAACCGCAAAACAGCTGCCGCAGTCGGCGGTGATCGCGGTCTATGGCTCCCGCCTCCGGCCGGAAGAAGCGGCGGCCAACCTGTACAGCGCCCTGCGCCGGTTCGACGCCGACGCCGTGGACATCATTTTTGCCGAAGGCTTGCCGGAACAGGGCCTTGGCCTGGCGGTCATGAACCGGCTGAGGAAGGCGGCGGGCTACCATATCGTCCGCTGCGCCTGAGCTAGAGCGATTTGGGCCGGGGCCGCCGTTTGCCGTACTCCGTGCGGCGGCCGAGGCTTTTCAAGGAGGCTGACGGAATGAGCGGTGTCAGCTATTACCGGGATGCGGACCTGCCTTGCTTTGAAATCAAATTTTGCGATACCCAGGGCTTGGCCTATAAAATACATAACCATGAGGAACTGGCGCTAGGCATCGTCGATCAGGGAGCCAGCCGGTTCTGGTGCGAGGGGAGCGAGGCAATCGTTCATCCGGGAAGTTTTGTCGTCATTCCTCCCGGAATCTTTCATTCCTGCAATCCGGCGGATCGGAGAACCTGGCGGTACAAAATGCTGTTTGTCCAGTTGGCGTGGCTGGAAAAAATAAGCGATAACCGGCTGATTTTTGCCGCCTATGCCGGGGAGAACAACCTGCTCAGACGGGCGATGGCCCGCCTGGCCGCCCGCCTGACGGGCGATGCCGCGCCCCTCGAAAAGGAAACCCGCCTGGTGGACTTTCTGACCGGAGCTTTGGCCGGGGAGCGGGAGCGCCCTCTGCCGGTAAGCGGCGGAGCGGACCGGAAACGGCTCGAAATGGTCAGGGAGTACTTACATGCCCATTACGGGGAACGGGTTACCCTGGACGAACTGGAATCCCTGTCCGGCTTCAGCAAAGGCTACCTGCTGCGGCTTTTCCGCCGCGAATATCAAGTCTCGCCGCATGCCTACCAGACGGTGCTGCGGATTAACTTCGCCAAGCGGCAGCTTGCCAGGCGGAGGCCGATCGCCGAAGTATCCCTGGAAGCCGGTTTTTATGATCAAAGCCATTTTACCAAGATGTTCAAGCAGCACGTCGGGTCGACTCCGGAAAGTTACCGGAAGCATTAACCGCCGGAATCGCAACTTTTTACAATACGCCTCTTGCGCCTTGCTGTAGGATGGTAGATAGCAAAGCACAAGGAGGCCGAAGCTATGAAAACCGTCCTGATTATTGACCGGGCGTTGCCGCTCGGACTGATCGCCAATACTGCCGCCGTCCTCGGGATCAGCCTCGGCGCCGCCGCGCCGGAGATCGTCGGCCAGGATGTGCCGGATGCCGACGGCCATCGGCATCGCGGCATTACCAATAAGACCATTCCCATTCTTGGCGGGACCGGGGAGCAGCTGCGCCTGCTCAGGGACCGCCTGTTCGCCGCTGAGTTCGCCGAGGTCGGGGTCGTCGATTTCAGCGACATTGCCCAAAGCTCGCTGGATTACGGCTACTATGCCGGGACGCTGGCAAGCACTCCCGGCGACCGGCTGTCCTACCTGGGCCTCTGCCTTTACGGCCCGGACAAACTCATCAACAAACTCACCGGCAGCATGGGGCTGCTGCGATGAGCAGGAAGCGGGGCCTGTTCCGGATCGGAACAGGCCCCGCTTTTCAGCCAACGGACGCTGCTGGCACGGCTTCATGAAGGATTTACTTGGCCGGTCTGATAATGGGTAATTTGGGAAAGGCGGCGTCCAATATCCGGTTGAGCATTGATTCGGGGCCGCTCTTGTCATAAGCGCCGCTCCAGGAGAACGAGCCGCGGCTGCGTTCGTCGTCATAAGACCACACGACTTGGCCGGACCGGGGATCGGTCAGGGTCATGGTAACGGCGGCGCAGTCGTATATTTCATGCCGGGCGGGATGGTGGACCACTTCGGTTATCGGCACTTCCGTCCAGCCGGTGGTTTTTTTGCCGTTGGCGTCTTTGACGCTGAAGCGGACCTTTTCCATGCGGGTCTCGGTGGTGTCGTAAGCCTCATGGAATTCATAGTACCAGCCCAGGTTCCGCACCTTGACGGAGAGAACCAGGTCGACATGCTTGGGCAATTCCCTTGTCAGCAAGGCGGACATTTCGCCGTCCGGAAGCTCCTCGATCAGCGGCAGGGCGGGATCGCCCCTCACCTGGGTTTCGACATACGCCCGGTTTACAATCCGCCAGGGGAAAACCCCTTCTAAATTTTTGCCGACCAGGGCGGCGACCTTTTCCCGAGCGTAAGGATATTGTTTAAAATAATCGTTGTTGCTCTGGTCCGGCGGGTTGAAGCTTACTTCCGGTTCCTGGAAAAGAATGATTTTGGCCTGGGCAAAATTGTAGCTGGGCGACTTCCATTCCGCCGCGCCGGCAGTTGCCGCCGGCAGCAGGGTGAAGACGGCAATCAGAGCCGCGGCAAATACCCGGAATAAGGAAAGGTTCATTCCGTGCCTCCTTTGATCGCAGGAGCTTTCCGCTCCCGGCAAGAGCTGGGCGGGCGTTCAATAACACCCGTTATATTGCCATATATGTAATTATAACCTGAGTTGGAAAAAAGTCATACAGGAAGCCGGGATGTTTTGCCGTATCCGCAGCCGGCGATCGGCAACAGCGCCTGGCAAAAAGGAAAGGCCCGCCTGGGCGGCAAGCCTTCAAAACCCCATCAGGTGCCGGACATTGCGGCAGTTCTCAGCCGAGGTCAGCCTTTCCAGCAGCAAAAAGGCAACATCCAGAGCGGTCGCGGGCGAAGAGGAGGTAATGATATTCCGGTCAATCACAAGGGGGCGGTTTACCACCTCGACGCCATATTCGGCCAGCTGTTGCTGCCGATGTCCGTTATTAAGGTGATAGGTAGTGCCTTTCCGTCCCTTCAGAACGCCGCTTCTGCCCACCGGCAGCGCGCCTACGCAAATCGAAGCGATAACCTTGCCGGCCTGGTCAAAGGCCCGGATGAGCGAAAGAAATTCTTCGCTGAAGGCATCCTCATAGAACCCTGCCTCCTCAAAGCCTCCCGGAATGGCCAGGGCGTCAAATTCCCCGGGCACCGCGTCCGCCGCCAAAAGTTCCGGCAGCACCTTGAAATTCCAGGTGCAAGTCAGTTCCGGCCGCAGGCCGCAGGTTACAAGCCGGGTCGAGCCGTCGCCCTCCAGCAGGTTCCAGCCCAATACATCGGTAAATACGCTGGCTTCATAAGCCTCGAAGCCGTTGGCCAGGAGCAACAGTATTTTTTTCATGCCGCCACCTCCGTAAAAATACCTTGGCAATCTCTTGCTTTTTATCGTACCATAGAGTAGATTATACGGTAAAATTGATTGTTTAAATTAAAACGTTCGATAATTCCGAATTGAGGTGGAGGTGCAATGGAGTTTCGTCAATTGCAGGCGTTGGCGGCTATCGCCCGGACCGGCAGTTTTATCCGGGCAGCTCAGGAGCTGGGGTATGCCCAGTCGACAATTACCGCCCAGATTCAGGGATTGGAAGCGGAACTGGGAGTCCGCCTCTTTGAAAGGCTTGGCCGGAAGGTCAGGCCGACGAACCAGGGCAGGACCTTGTTGCCTTATGCCGAGCAAATCCTTCAGTTGGCGGCGCGCGGGCAAGAAGCCGTCCGGGACACCGGGGAACCCCGGGGGAGGCTGGTCATCGGCTCCGGCGAGTCGCTCAGCACCTATCGGCTTCCGCCGCTGCTCCAGCACTTTCGTACCTGCCATCCCCAGGTAGAAATCGCGCTGAAGTTTTCCAACTGCAGTTCGCTGCGTGAGCTCATCGGCCGGAATGAGGTTGATGTCGGCCTCCTCATTGACCGGAAGGTCACAGACCCGGGACTATGCGCCGAAATACTGTCAAGAGAAAAACTGGTGTTCCTGGTCGCGCCCGGACATCCCCTGGCGGCGGCAAAAGGCGTGACCCCGCCTGCCCTGGCCGGACTGGGCGTAATTTTGACCGAGCCCGGCTGCAGCTTCCGGCAGACCTTCGAGACGTTGCTGCGTGAGGCCGGGGTGGTTCCGCATTCTGTCCTCGAGGTGAGCAGCATCGAGTCGATCAAGCAATTCGCGGCCCTTGGCCTCGGCGTCGCCATGCTGCCACGCTTCGCGGCCGCCGGAGAATTGGCCGGGAACCGGCTCGCCGCGCTGGACTGGGGAGGGCCCGAGCCGGAATATTATGTACAGGCCATCTATCATAAGGACAAATGGTTGTCTCCCACCCTGCAGGCGTTTCTGACGGCTGTGCGGCAGGTGCTCGCCGGGAAAAGGCCTGAGTAGCTGCGCAGGCTGCGGTGCGTATGCCTGCGATAAGCCTTTTCCGCCTGGCCCCGGAGGCAAAAGCGGCGCTTGACGGGCTGAGGAGCAAATAATAACAGCGATTGTGCTATGGGCCGACTCAGGTTGTGGCGCATAAAGAATGGCGGAAGCCGTTCTTTTTTGTTTCCGGGAGGGAAAAGGTTGTTTTTATCCGGCGGGATGTCAGCAGGAGGTAGGGCCATATCTGTTGAAATCGTGTAGTAATAACTGGAAGAGAGGCGATGAGCGTGATCGTCAGGCCGTTGCGGGCGGAAGAGCTCCCCGCGTTTGCCCGGCTGCAGATAAATGCTTATCCGGGATTTCATTCGGCGAACGAAACTTACCGGAGGGAGTTTAAAGAGCGCCTGGAACGCTTGCAGGGCCGCCCGGGCAAAACTTATTTCGCGGCTTTTCGCGGCGGGGAAATGGTCGGAGGCATGCTGCTTCACGACTTCACGATGCGTCTTTTCGATGTGGATGCTCCTTTGGGGGGCGTGGGCATGGTAGCAACGGATTTGACCGCCAAGAAGGAAAAGGTCGCTAAAACAATGATTGAGTATTTTCTGCGGCATTACCGGGAGAAAGGATATCCGCTGGCGGCTCTTTATCCCTTTCGCCCGGATTTTTATAAGCGAATGGGATTTGGCTACGGTGCAAAAATCCACCAGTATCGCCTGACGCCCGGAGGTCTTCCCGGGGGCTTGCCGAAGGCCGGCCTGCGCCGTCTCGGCTGGAGCGATATGGACGGGATATTGGACTGTTACAATCGTTACGCGGCCAAAACGCACGGGATGATCCGCCGGGATTTGTCCGCGGCGGAGGCGGCGCTGCAGGACCCGGAAATCCGGATGATTGGCGTGGAAGGCCCCGGGGGCCTGGCCGGCTATATGGCGTTTCGCTTCCAGAAGGACAACGCCAAGGGCTCCCTGGATTACGATCTGGAAGTGGTCGAATGGCTGTACGAAACCCCTGACGCCATGCTGCAGCTGCTGAATTTCCTTCATACCCAGTCGGATCAGGTCCGGTCCATAGCCATCCATACCCACGACGACAGTTTCCACTATCTGCTGGGCGATCCGCGGAACGGTACGGGGAACCTGCTGCCCTGCATCGCTCACGAAACCAATGTCCAGGGTCTGGGCCTGATGTACCGAATCGTCAACGTGGCGGAATATTTCAGGTTGCTGGCCGACCGGAGCTTCGGCGGGGAGACTTTGCGGCTCAAGATCTCCACGCGGGATTCCTTCTGTCCGGAAACGGACGGCGACACCTTCCTGGCCTTTGAAGACGGAAAGCCCAGGGTTGTCGCGAAAGGGAACTTCGACGCCGCGATCGGCCTGGAGGTGGCGGACCTTTCCGCCCTGCTGGTGGGAGCGGTTTCTTTCCGAAAATTATACGAATACCGGCTGGCGGACCTTTCGGATTCCGGTTATCTCGACCGGATCGACCGCCTGTTCCGGTCGGCAAAGCGGCCGATATGCCTCCAGCGGTTTTAGGCTGTCGGCAGTAACGGATGAGAAAGGGGATTTAAGCGTGAAAATTTATGTTTCGGTGGATATGGAAGGCATGCCCGGCACCCTCAACTGGGACCAGGAAAAACACGACCGGAGCTATGTGAAACAGTGCATGACCCAATTGATGGAGTGGGTGATCCTGGGAGTCCAGTCGAGCAAAGTCAACCAGCAGGTCGAGGAAATCCTGGTGGCGGATTCGCACGGCGGCGGCGACAGCCTCCCATATGAGTTCACGGCGATGGACAGACGCCTCCGCCTGGTGTCCGGGAGTCCGCGGCCCTGTTATATGATGCCGGTTCTGGACGGCAGCTATGATGTGGTATTCTTTGCCGGTTATCACAGCGGGGCCGGTGCTTGCTGCGGAATCATGGATCACACTTACACCGGCTGTTTTCATTCGGTTTCCCTGAACGGCCGGCTGATGAGCGAGGCGCTGATGAACGCCGCCTATGCCGGCTGGCAGGGCGTGCCTGTCGGGCTGGTGATCGGGGATGAGGCGCTCCGCTTGCAACTACAGGAGGAGGACGGTCTTCCCTGGGCCCGCTATGTCACCACCAAAACCGGGCTGAGCCGCTTTGCCGCCGACAGCAGGCCGCTGGAAATCGTCCGGGAGGAAACCATGAACGCCGTCCAGCAGGTGCTGGCCCAGGACCTGGGGAGCCTTCCGCGTTACCGCGTCGAGCAACCGGCGCGGATGACGATTGAACTTCTGAATTCGGCGATGGCGGACATCGTCGCCATGGTGCCCGGCGTGCGCCGCCTGGACGGCCGCACCGTCGAGCTTGCCGGGGAGGATTTTGGCGTCCTGTACAACGCCCGTACGCCGCTGGGGCAGTTGGCGGGGTTGTACCGGTAGAACCAACCGTTGCAGGGATTGTTGCGCGTCAGAGCTTGTAAAAAAACAGAATGGAAGGGGATAAGGATGAAGATCTACATATCCGTGGATATGGAGGGAATGGCGGGTACGCTCAGTTGGGAGCAGGAGAGACAAGACCGGGCCTATGTAAAAAAACTCATGGCGCAGCAAGTGGAGTGGCTGGTCGAAGGCATCAAAGCCAGCGCGGCGAACAGTGCGGTGGAGGAAATCCTGGTGGCCGATTCGCACAGCGGCGGCGACAGCCTCCCCTATGAATTCACGGCTCTCGACCGGCGGCTGAGACTGATCTCGGGAAGCCCCCGCCCGCACTACATGATGCCGCTGCTGGACAGTTCCTATGACGTGGTCTTCCTGGCCGGTTACCACAGCGGAGGCGGCTCCTGTATGGGGGTCATGGACCATACCTACACCAGCAATTTTCACCGGATCACCGTCAACGGAATCCCCATGAACGAAGCCTTGCTCAACGCGGCGCTGGCCGGCTGTCGCGGCGTGCCGGTGGGTCTGGTTACCGGCGATGAGGCCCTCCGGCAGCAGCTCAGCGGTGAAAAGGGGTTGCCGTGGGCCAAGTTTGTCACCACTAAAAGCGGTCTCAGCCGGTTTGCCGCAGTAAACCGGCCCCTGGAGCTCCTTCAGGAAGAGACGATCGGCGCAGTGCGCCAGGTGCTGGCCAAAGAGCCGAAAACGCTGCCTGTTTACCGCGTCGAAACGCCTGTCAATCTGACTCTGGAGCTGAGCAATTCGGCGATGGCGGACATTTTGGCCATGGTGCCCGGCATGCGCCGGCTGGACGGCCGGACGGTGGAATTTGTCCACGAAGATTACGCAATGGTCTACAATGCGATTGAACCCTTCGCCTCGCTGGCCGGCCTCTATAAATAGGGGCGGCAGGCGAGAGTTTATTAGCCGGGCGACTGCCGGAACCGGCCGCTGCCTATGGTCCGAGCGGGGGCCCGCTGGGCCGTTAAAAGACCTGACAGTCATCAGGTCTTTTTTGGCAGATAAAAGGTCAGCGGTTAATAGTAAAACGGCAGCGCCGCAGGCGGCCGGAGGATTGGCGGGACCGGAAGTCTTCTGAGCAGAGACTTTCCTTGGAAAAGTTTCAAAATATGGCAGGAGTTATCTGAATTGCGTTGAAAATGATGTTGCAACACTGTGCGCGGGTATCCTGAGCGGATGTTTCGCCGCGAGTGCTGTATCACATTTCGGAGGTGCAGCATGTGTGAACTGTTAGCCCTGAATTTCAACCAATCTGTCGCGCCGGACATTTCCTTCCGGGCGTTTCGCCGGCGGGGCGAAGGCAACCCGGACGGCTGGGGACTGGCCTTTTATGCTGACGAGTCGGCCCAGGTGTTTAAGGAACCCATCTGCGTCGAGCGCAGCGGACTGTCCGACTTTCTCCGCAATTATCCATTTGTTCAGTCGCAGATCGTGATCGGCCATGTTCGCCTGGCGACAGCTGGCAATGTCTGCCGGCGCAACACGCATCCCTTCACCCGGGAGCATTCCGGGCGGGAATATGTCTTCGCCCACAACGGGACGCTGCAGGGCGAATACCGGAACGAACTGCCGCTTGGGCGGTTCAGGCCGATCGGCGACACCGATTCCGAGCACGCCTTTTGCTCGGTGCTGGACCAGATTTGCGCCCGAGGCGCCGACGGCTGGACGCCGGAGGATTTTGAATGGCTGCATGACGTGTTTCAACGGGTTAATAGCTTCGGCCACTTTAACTGTCTATTTTCGGATGGCCGTCATCTGTTTGCCTATCATGACAAGGACGGCTATAACGGCTTGCATTATTTGCGGCGGGAGGCGCCTTTCGGGACAATTCATTTGGTGGACGAAGACTTCACCGTTCAGATTACCGAGGAGCACACCACGGAAAAAGGCTATGTCCTGGCGACCCGGAAACTGACTGACGAGCATTGGGTCTCCTTTCAACCCGGGCAGCTGGCGATATTCAAGGACGGGGAAATGGTCTGGTCCCGCGGGGGAATCTAATGAGGCGGCCGGCGTGAGACTGCCTGCCGTCGGCATGCCGCCCACTTTTTCGGACGATCTAAATTAAGTGGCATCCGGGGCCGTGCTGCGCGGCCTCAGGCTGGCGCGAAAGGCCCATCTGCTTCGTTGCTTCTCAAAGCGCTTGCTTGCGTACGGCCTAAAGTACGCTACGATGCTGTTAAACCGTGCCTGTGCAAACAACAGCAGCAAACAAGTCTCGGAGGAAACGATGGCGCGCTTTTCCGGGGCGGCCCGCACACGGTTCGTGAGTCTATTTGCAGACAAGCAATGTACGCTGAAAAGACCTTCGAAATCAGGACGTGCATCTGGACCTTTCGCGCCAGCCTGGGTTTGCCAACAATATGGGGGCTGTGCAACTGCACAGCTCTTTTTTAGTTGTCCGGGACAATCGCTGGCAGGAATCGACAATTTTTTTGCGAAATAAGGAAATTATTGGACAACCTGTCGGAGAGGAGGACGACCGTGAAGAAGGCGTTGTGCGTCCTGCTGCCGGTATTGGTGCTCGCAAGCTGGCTGTCGACGGCCCAGGCGGCGGGGACCAGTTCGTCCCGCGACCGGGGAGCGGCCCCGGCCAAGGTCGCGAGCAAGCAAGCCAAGCCGGCCAAGAAGGGGGGCCAGGAGGACAAGCTCGTTTCTGCGGCCCGCAAGCTCCAGGGCGCGCCTTACCGTTACGGCGGCGAGACTCCCAAGGGTTTCGACTGCTCGGGTCTGGTACAGTATGTTTTTAAACAGCAGGGAAAGGCCCTGCCCCGGACGGCGGACCAGCAATTCCGGACCGGGAAGAAAGTCGATAAAAAGAAACTGCGGCCCGGTGACGTGGTGTTCTTCAGCACGACGGAGAAGGGGGCCTCCCACTGCGGTATTTACAGCGGGGACGGCAAGTTCATCCATGCCTCGTCCAGCCGGGGGGTCATGGAATCGCGGCTGGCGGACGGGTACTGGAAGCCCCGGTATCTCGGCGCGCGCCGCATGCTGTAATAAGAGCTATGCCGCTGCCTCAAGCCATGTTTGCCCGGCAAACATGGCTTGCGCGTCTGAAGGGGATAGAGCCGGGTACAGCAGGAACGGCAGGAAATACGGAGAACTCTGAAATGGTAAAAACAGGGAAAATTGTCCGGGCGAATGGGAGGACTACCATGGAAAGACTGATCGCCTTGTTCCAAGAGCACCGCGATCCGGCCAATGCCGCAGGGATGGCGAAATATATGAGAGACCAGTTTCCGTATCTCGGGATCAAAGCCCCTGAGCGGCGACTCCTGTTGCGACAATTTTTAAAGGATAGCGGTCTGGATAAAGGCCTTCCGGACCGGAGGCTGGTTTTGGAGCTGTGGAAGCTTCCCGAGCGGGAATACCAGTATGCGGCGGTCGACTACCTCGTCGAGCTTCGCCGGCAACTGACGGCGGAGGACACCGGGCTTCTCCAGGGCCTGATCACCGGCAAAGCCTGGTGGGATACCGTCGATCCCCTGGCCACGGTGGTGGTCGGCGACCTGGCAGGCCGGCATCCGCATATTGTCCCGGAGACGATCGAAGACTGGAGCGGCCATGAAAATCTGTGGCTCCGCCGGACGGCGATTTTGTTCCAGCTAAAATATAAGGCCAGGACGGATACGCCCTTGCTGTACCGTTTCATCCTGCGCAACGCGGCCAGCAGGGAGTTTTTCATCCAGAAGGCGATCGGCTGGGCGCTCCGGGAGTACTCCAAGACCGACCCGGAGTCGGTGCGGGCCTTTATCCGGGAAAATGCCCTGCCGCGTCTGAGCGTCCGGGAGGGCGGCAAATATCTGTAGAAATTGTCGGACCCGGCGAATATCGATTTGACAGGAGAGGAGGATAACGCGTGGCATCAGGGAGTAAGGAGGCCCACATCGGGCTGCAGCCTACTACGCCGCAGGATCTGGCGTTTGTCCTGGCGGCGGAGCAGCATCCCGACAACTGCCCCTATGTGATCCAGTGGACGGCGGAGCAGCATCTTGGGTGCATGAAAGACGCCGAAGGGCGGCATTTCCTCGTCGTCGCCGACGGCAAGCGGGTCGGGTATATCATTCTGACCGTGCAGGACCGGGTTGTCGAGCTAAAACGCCTGGTTATCACCGAAAAGGGCGTGGGCTACGGCCGTCTGGCGCTGCAAGCGGTCAAGCGGCTGGCCTTCGAGGCCTGGGGGGCGCACCGGCTGTGGCTGGATGTGCGCTCGAACAACAACCAGGCGCTCCGCTTGTATCAGTCCGAGGGCTTTATCGTAGAGGGGGCGCTGCGGGAAGTGACCTGGTACGAGGGGGATTTCCTGTCGGTCACCGTGCTCTCCATCCTGGAGCAGGAATACCGGTCCGCTCCGGCGGGCGGGAGCGGACCGGCAATAACGCGCGCCTGCGAGACCGAGCGGCTCTTGCTCCGGCTGCTTGACGAAGAGCACGCCGGGCTGGTGCTGGACTATTACCGGCGCAACGCCGCGTTTCTGGACGAATGGGAGCCGGCCCGCGGCGAAAATTTCTATACCCGGGAGTATCACGCCGAGGCCTTGAAAAGCGACCGGATCAACATGGAAGCCGGGAGACTGGCCAGGTTCTGGATCTTCAAAAAGGACGTCCCCGGACGGGTTATCGGCACCATAGCCTTCAGCAATATTGTCCGGGGGGCTTTTCTTTCGTGCCATCTGGGCTATAAGCTGGATGGGGCCGAGATCAACAAGGGCTATATGACCGAGGCGCTCCGCAAGGGGATTGAGGTGATGTTTTCCGAGCACGGCCTTCACCGGATCGAGGCCAACATCATCCCGCGCAACACCCGCTCGCTGCGGGTGGTGGAGAAGCTGGGCTTCTACAGCGAGGGGCTCGCTTATCAATATCTGAAAATCAACGGCAAGTGGGAAGATCATCTGCATATGGTATTGCTCAACGACAAGGTATAGGAGCGGCTGAACCCCGTCCTGGTTGAGCGGTGAATCAGAATAGATTCAGAGGAGGAGCCCGGATGGAGGGTAAACAGGCTGGTTCGGAAAGCCTCGCCATAACGGAGGGCAGCGAGGATACGGCAAAGTATATTATGGAGCGCATTCGGGAGTACAACCTGGAACAGGCGCCGGGCGACGGCCCGCTGGCGCAGGAGACGGTGTACCTGGCGCTTAGGAACGGGCAAGGCCGGGTGGTCGGGGGAATAAACGCCACCCTCAACTTGCTTTGGGGCCGGTGCCATGTCGATATTTTCTGGATCGAAGAGCGGTTCCGCAAGGGCGGCTACGGAACCCGGCTGCTGCAGGAGGTGGAGCGGCGGGCGAAGGAAAAGGGCTGCAGACTCGTACAGCTCGACACCTTCGGTTTCCAGGCGCCCGGCTTCTACCGGAAGAACGGCTATGAACAGTTCGGCGTCCTGGAAGATTTTCCCCCGGGCCATTCCCAGTATTTTTTCAAGAAGTGGCTGAACGATTAGGACGGAGTTTACGGAATTTTTTCAAGGAGGCAGCTATGAATCAGACGATTGCGACCCTGATGAACCGCCGGTCGGTGCGGGCTTATACCGAACAGCAGTTGTCCTTGGAGACGCGGCGGACCATCCTGGAAGCCGCGCTGCGGGCCCCCACGGCCGGGGCGATGATGCTGTATTCGGTGATCGAGGTGGAGGATCAGGCCTTGAAAGACAAGCTGGCGGTAACCTGCGACCATCAGCCGTTCATCGCCAAGGCGCCTTATGTATTGCTATTCCTGGCCGATTACCAGCGATGGACGGACTATTACCAGCTTTGCGATGTGGAGGCCCTCTGCGCCAGAGAAAACCTCAAACCGCGCCAGCCCCAGGCCGGAGACCTGATGCTGGCCTGCTGCGACGCGCTCATCGCCGCTCAAACCAGCGTCATCGCGGCGGAGGCCCTGGGGGTCGGCTCCTGTTATATCGGCGATATCATGGAGCGGTATGAGGTGCACCGGGAAATGTTCGACCTGCCGCCCTATGTTTTTCCCATTACGCTCCTCTGTTTCGGCTATCCCACCGAGCAGCAAAAGAACCGGGAACAGGTACCCCGGTTCGAGCAGGAGTTCGTGGTGTATAAAAATAAGTATCAGCGGTTAAAGGCCGAAGATTTTGAACGGATGTATTCCGCCGCCGAGTCCCGGTGGAATCCGGCGGCTTATGAAAAAAGCGCGGTCAATCCCGGCCAGCATACCTATTTGCGTAAATTCGCCGCCGCCTTTTCCCTGGAGATGAACCGCTCGGCCCGCGCCGCCATGGCGCAGTGGCTGGAAGAGGAATGACCGGCGGGCCATGAAAGCCCGGCCCATCTTCCGATGGCCGGGCTGTTTAGCGGCAGGCATTCGTTATAAGGGCCTGAAGGGGGCAAATAATGCGATTGATCATCGAATTTTCCGATTGTCATGATAAGAATAATTCGTTATACAGAATAGCGCGTCCTGTGATATCGTGGGAGCAGAGGTGACTGTTACTCATGCTGGGTTTGCCAAAAGGGGTGCCTTTGCTCATTGCGAATTCGTTGTTCACATCGATCGGTTTTTATGCTTTCATTCCTTTTCTTTCCATCTATTTGGTCGATTATTTGGCTTGGCCGCCCCTTCTCGTCGGGCTGCTGCTGACCGTCCGCCAGGTAAGCCAGCAGGGGCCGACCTTTTTGACCGGGATGTTTGCCGATCGCGTCGGACTGAAACTGGTCATGTGCATCGGGCTGGTTATCCGGAGCGTCGGCTTCGCCATGTTCGCCTTCGTCGACCAGATAGCGACAATGTTTCTGGCGGCGGTGATCGCCGGCTTGGGGGGAGCCTTGTTCGGCCCCACCGGCTCCGGGCTTTTCGCCCATCTTACGCCGGAAGAAGAGCGGGTCAGGGTGTATTCCCTGCAGAAGGCGGTCAGCAACATCGGCATAGCATTATCCGCCGGACTGGGCGCGGTGCTTATTTATTTCGACTTTGCCCTGCTTTCGCTGGTCTGCGGGGGCATCTACCTGGTGCTGGCCATTATCAGCCATTGGTATTTGCCGGACGTCCGTTCGCCGATCAAACGATGGTCCTATAAGGACATGGGACGGGTGGTGATGACGGATCGCAACTTTTTGCTGTTCACCGCCATTATGACCGGCATCTGGTATATTTATATGCAGCTCTATTTCACCATTCCGCTGCAGCTCTATCAGCAGACCGGAAACAAAATGGCGGTATCGCTGGTCAATCTCGTTGTGGCCGGAGTGGTCATCCTGTTTCAGTATCCGGTCGTCAAGTACCTGACCGGCCGCAGGCCGTTTCTGACCAGCCTGACCATCGGGGCGCTCGCTCTCGGCGCGGGGGCGCTGATGGTAGGCCTGAGCGGCAGCCTTGCAGGGATCATAATCGGGCTGGTATTTTTCGGCTACGGCATTATCATCGTCGAGCCCGTCCAGTATGATCTGACTTCGCGGCTGGCCAACGGCGAGCTGCTGGCCACTTATTTCGGCTTTGCCTCGCTGGCCATCGCCGTGGGCGGAGGGTGCAGCCAGGGTATCGGCGGCTGGCTGTTTCAGCAGGGGCCGGCCTTGCTGTGGGGAAGCTGCGGGGCGGTTTGCCTGCTGGTGGTTTATGGCCTGCGGCGGCTCGGCAAGCGTGACAACCTGGTGGCGCTGGGCCCTTGACGGCTCGCCGGCTAGTGCTTGCGGGAAGCGGACGGCGGATAGAAAAGCTCCAGACCCAGCTTGGTCGTAAGATAATTTTTCTTCGACGCCAGATAGATGACAAAAATAGGGCGGCGCGGCGGCGGGGGCGCGAAGTCGTGAGGAATGCTCACCAGCGCTCCGCAGTCGAGATGCCTTTCGGCGATGGACTTCAGCATGAAGCCGTATCCCCCGCCTTCCAGAAGAATGTGGAGCATCACCGACGGGTGGTCGAGCTTGAAGGACGGAATATAGTTCGGGCCGCTGAGGGACTGAAACCATTCGGAAAATGGCGCCCCCCAGTCGAGATGCACATACTTGGGGCTCCATAGGCTGTCGGCGTTGACGGGCCGCTGGGGTTTGTCGCGGCCGACCAACAGAAGTTCTTCTTCCGCCAGGGGGATCACTTCCAGGCCCGGGTTGGCGGGAGGCAGGTAGACGACGCCGATATCGACGACGCCGTCGACGACATGCTGGCTTATGGTCGAAGCATAGCCGGTTATAAGGTGGAGAGCCAGCTCCGGGTGCTTTTCCCGGAAGGACTGGAGCCTGGACAGCAGTCCATAGGCCCAAATGGAGCCGTGGCCCCCGATAACCAGCGTGGATGTAAAGCGCTGGTTGGTTTGTACTCCCAGCCTGCTTTCGCCGGCCAAGGACACGATCCGCTCCGCATAGGACAAAAAATATTCCCCGGCCGGCGTGAGCGTTACCGAGCGGTTGGTGCGGATAAACAGCGGGGTGCCCAGGCTTTCTTCCAAAGCATGAATTTTCGCCGAGATGGTTGACTGGGCGATGTGCAGCAGTTCCGCCGATTTGGTGAAGTTGGCTGTTTTGGCGATGGAGATAAAGGCTTCCAACTGGCCGATATCCATGGCGCCACTCCTTTCGGCCCGGTACAGGGGAGCGTATTTTTATCAACTATTCGGGCCCGGTGCCGATAAGTCCTGTAACCGGTGAGATTCTGCCGGAAGCCGCCCTTTCGCGGGCCTGAAGCGGAAACGGCTTCTCTATGGCCTAACGGCTGGGAAAGAATACGGAGATGGTTGAGTGTATAAACAGGAGATTATTACCAGAGAACTCATTCTTTTGTCGCTGGCCAACATGTGTTACTGGGCTTCGCTCGATATTTTCCTGCCGGTGCTGCCGCGCTACTATCAAGGGATCGGCCTGGACACTTATGGGGTAGGGCTTATTGTCGGGGCGCTCTCGGCGGGAGGAATGCTCTTCCGGGTAGTCGCCGGACGGGCGGTGGACCGGTACGGCTCGGCTGTCGTTGCCTGTGCGGGGCTGCTGCTTTCGGTGGCGGCCATCTGGGGCTATTTTAGCGCCAGGTCGCTGGGGCTGGCTGTGCTCTGCAGCTTCAGCCAGGGTGTCGGGATGGCCTGCTATAGCCCGGCGGCGACGACGATGGCCACGCTGATGTTTGACCGGAGGTATGTCACGGACGTTATCGCCGTTTACAGCCTGTTCGGCATGATCGGCGCTTCTTTCGCCACGGCGGCGGCCAGCATTGTGTACGATGCCGCCGGTATGCCGGTGGTCATCGGGACCGGGGGGCTTCTTGCGGCCGGCGCTTTGCTGCTTGTCCCCAAGCGGCCTACCGTGAAGACGGAGCTGTCGGAAGCGCCCGCCGTATCCACGCGGGCGATCGCCGGCAATCCAGGCGTGTACATCCCGACCTTCAGCACGCTGGCGAACGGCATCTGCTTTGCCGGGCTGATGGTGTTTCTGCCGCTGCTGATGCTTAGCCGCCAAGTCGCTGACTTTAACATCTACTTTGTCACCTATGCGGTTGTGGTGGTGGCTATCCGGGTATTTGTCCGCCAATTGTGCGACCGGTTCGGGGCGCTGCAGTTGGAGTGGCTGTCCGTCGTATTGATCGGGCTGGCCATGTTTTTTGCGGTGTGGTCCCATGACTGGGTGGCCCTGGCTCTGTGCGGGGTAATCACCGGGCTGTCGCTGGGGGTCGCCTTCCCGGCGATGGGGACGACGATCGCGACCTATACCGATCCGAAGAACCGGGGAGCCGCCTTCGGAATCTTTACAACCGCATCGGATATCGGTTTTGTCATCGGGGCGACCGGACTGAGCTTTGTCGCCGCCACCTGGGGTTATGCCGCGGTATTCATGCTCTCCGGCGGGTATGCCCTGCTGTATGCCGTTATTCACCGGGTCTGGCTGGTGGATAAGCTGAAGGCGGCGGCCGTCTGCAACAACTGCTGAGACGGCCGGCAACATAGCTCCGCGCAAAAAAAAACTGGCCCGTCGGGGGCCAGTTTTTTTTAGGCGATGCGAACGACTATTTTGTGGAGGATGTCGGCTGTGTAGCCGAGATAGACGGCGGCGTCCTGGACGGTCCGGTAGATCTCGCGGTATTTCATGATCTGGATCATGTCGGAGGCTTTGAACAGCGCCGCTGACCCGTGGCGGTACCCTTCCTCAACTGCCGCCTGGCAGCGGCGGATTTCCGCGATATGCTGCTCGGCGTCCAGCGGAGCTTCCTCCAGCACCGCAACGCCTGCGGCGAAGTTGTTGACCCCTTCTTCCAGGTTGAGAACCATGCCGTATACCGCGTCGTCGGCCTGGACTTCGTAGGCGATCATGAGCTCCATCAAAGCTTTGGCGCTTTCGATGACCCGGTCCATATCCACCGACAGGGAGTAGATGTCCTGACGGTCGAACGGGGTGACAAAAGCTTCGATCAAGCGGGTCTCCATGTCGAGGCGGACGGCGTCCGCCTGCCGGATCAGGGAGCGGAGCTTGTAGGCATTTTCGGCGGTCGGATTGTGCAGCCAGACGCGAAAAGCGCTGATGCCCGCGGCGGTCAATTGCGCCTGGCTGGCGATCATGTCGTAGAAATTGTACTTGGGCGGGAACAACCGGTCCCAAAAGTTCATCTGGGTCATGTTTTCAGCCTCCCATCAGAGTGCCCAGCAGCATATACATCATAGCGGCAGCCAAAGCCGCCGCGGGAATGGTCACCAGCCAGGCAATGAGAATTTCCCGGCCCATCCGCCAGTTTACCATGCGGAATTCTTCCGCCGAGCCGACCCCGGCGATACTGCCGACCACCACATGGGTAGTCGATACGGGGGCTCCCAGCCAAGTAGCCACAGCCACCGAGCCGCCGGCCGATACTTGGGAGCCGAGACTGTGGAGAGGGCGGATGGTATAGATACCGCGGCCAATGGTGCGCATGATCGACCAGCCGCCGAACAGCATGCCGGCCGACATCAGCAGGCCGGCGCTGCAGCGGACCCAGAAGGACGGCTCCGCGCCCGGCGCCAGTTGGGTAGCCGCCAGGACGGCGACGATCAGCCCGACCGTCTTTTGAGTGTCGTTGCCGCCGTGCCCGAAGGCCAGAAGAGCGGCCATGAACCATTGGGCCTGCTTGATGGAGCGGTTGGCCTGGGAAAACCGCGCGTTCCGCAGCAGAAAAAGGCCGGCCTTGTGAAAGCCGAAGCCCGCCGCAAAGCCGATCAGCGGGGAAACGAAGAGCGAGACCACGATCTTGGCAAAGCCGCTGAGCTGATGGGAGGGAGAAAGCAGTTCCTGCCACCCCCACAGAATATGGGAAGGGCCGTGAGCCATCCAGATTGCGCCGATGAGGCCGCCGACGAGGGCATGGGTCGAACTGGAGGGTAGCCCGAAACGCCAGGTGATGATGTTCCAGGCGGTTGCGCCCAAAAGAGCGGTAGTAATTACCGGCAGGATGGTCAGGTCGCCCGGCAGGTCGCCGATGCCGGCGATGGTGTTGGCTACGGCCTGGCCGCTGAACAACGCCCCCAAGAGCTCGAAGAGGGAGGCCAGAATGACGGCTTGTCCGGGGGTGGCGGCTCCGCAGGAGATAAAAGTCGCGACGACCGAGCTGGCATCATGGAGGCCGTTCGTCAGCGTAAAGAGCAGGGCCAGCAGTATGGCCGCAGTCAGGAGCAATGTGGGGATGTCGAGCGGCAAAGGACCCCCGCCTTTCCTGGCAAAATTATTCTGAGAATTACCTGTTACTATTATTATACGATTTAGGAAAGAGATGTAAACACCAGGAGATTTTGGCCGGGATACGGAATGGTATGATAAGCGCAATTCAGCCGGGGAGGAGATGGGATGGATATCTTTCTCGTTCGCCATGGTGAGACTGATCTGAATAAATTCAATCGGCGGCAGGGCAAGACCGACATCGGCCTCAATGCGACGGGGGCGGCCCAGGCGGAGCGGCTGGGCCGCAGGCTGGCCAGGCATAGCATCGGGCGGATCTATGCCAGCGACTTGCGGCGGGTCAGGCAGACGGCGGCGATTGTCAACACTCATCTGGGTGTGGATATCATAATCCGCAAAGAACTCAGGGAAATCAATATGGGGACCTGGGAAGGACTGGGGTGGGCCGATATTCAGGAAATGGACCCCGGGCTATTCGCCGCCTGGGAGGAGCATCTTGCGGATATTCCCTATCCCGGCGGGGAATCCGGGGCGGACGTATACGAGCGTGGCAGCCGGGTCATCCGGGAAATTATCAACGGCTCGTGCCAGCGGGTCGCCGTCCTGACCTCCGGAGGCGTGATTAAAGCGGTCATAAGCGGCCTCCTGGGACTCGGACAGGAAAAGCGCTTTCGTTTCGAGGCGGATAACTGCGGCCTATCCCATATCCTTTACGATGAAGCCAAAGGACGGTTTACCATAAAGAGCGTCAACGACACCAGCCATCTCGGGGACAACGGCTCCGGCGGCTGACGCCTGCAGTTCGGCGGACCTTGGATATCATACAAGCCGGGTTCAACTGCCGACAGGATATTTGCCCTTTTATTATGAACCGGTATTGGTTTATACTAGACGCAGGCCGGCGAAACCCGGATTGAGGGAATCCGGGCGGGGGATTGTCCATGGTGTGGACTTGTCGCCGCGCTGGTGCTGTTCGCCGACGGTTATCGGCGTTCTGTTGCTGTATGCTTGGGTGTTCCCTCACGTTTCCGGGAAAAGTCAAAGTCGAACCTAGCGGGAGCGAATGAATGAAGAGTAAAGAGTTGGAATGGCTGTATAAGGAATTGCCCGAGCTGATCGCCGGGGGAGTCATTACGCCGGAATGCGCCGACGCGATCCGGAACTACTACGGACCAGGGGACAAGCCGGGCGGATCGAAGACCGTCCTGACGGTATTCGGGCTGATCGGAGGCAGCCTTGTCGGCCTGGGGATTATTCTAATTCTGGCCCATAACTGGGATGCGCTGAGCCGAATGACGCGGCTGGCGGTTGCCGTCGGGATGCTGCTGTTCGCCCAGGGGCTGGCCGGGTACGCCTTGCTGCGCCGCCGCGGCAGTGCAGGCTGGACAGAAGGCAGCGCCGCCTTTTTGATGCTGATGCTTGGTGCGGCGATAGCCCTGGTGGGGCAAACCTACCAGCTAGTTGACGATGCCGGAGCCTTTCTCCTGACCTGGATGGCGCTGTCCGCGCCGCTGCCCTACCTCCTGGGGGCGACGACCCCTGCAGTGCTCTACCTGGCCGGCATAACCGCCTGGACCTTTACCGGATATTCCGGGGGAACGGAGAAGCTGCTGGTATGGGGATTGCTCGCCGTCATCGGCCCCTATTGCTGGCGCCTGCTGAAAGCCGACCGCTACGCCAATCCGGCGGTCGTCCTGGCCTGGGCGCTTACGCTGTGCGTCTATATCTGTTTTGGCACGATGCTGGGAAAATACGGCGGCCGGTTAGCCACGGCCGACTACGGTTCCCTGTTTGCCATCACCTATCTGGCCGGCGTCCGGTGGTTTGACGGGGCGGTCCGGGGGTGGAAGAAGCCTTTTAAGTTCCTGGGTTTGGCCGGAGGGATCGGGCTGTCGTTTCTCCTGACCTTCCGGAGCTTCTGGCAGGCGGAGGCCGCCCGGCTGAATGCCGCCGGAGCCGGAGAGTACGTATTGGCTCTGGCTCTCCTGGGAGCGGTCATCGTCCTGGGACGGCCGTTTCTCCGGCCCTGGAGGGGGAGAACGCTGCTGCTTGGCGCGGCTCCCTTGGTTATCGCGCTGGGCTTTTTTCTGCTCGGACTCGACCCCGGCGGGATAAGTCCGGCAATATTGCTAAACGCTTATCTGCTTGTTCTGGGGGTTATACTGATTGTTTCAGGAGTCCGGCAGGGCAGCCTGGGGGTGCTCAACCTCGGGATGCTGCTGTTGGCGGCGCTGATCGCAGCCCGGTTCTTCGACATCAGCTTCAGCTTTGCCGCGCGTGGTCTGGTCTTCGTAATACTGGGGGCAGGCTTTTTGATTGCCAACTTAATCATGGTCCGCCGCAAAAGCGGGGTGGGGGAAGAATGAACCGGTTGAGGCTGCGCTATGGGCTGTTTGTCATGGTGGCTTTGCTGCAACTGGCGGCGCCGCTTTATATGGCCTGGCACTGGGAGGACGTATTGCAAAGCGGACGGGTATACTACTGGCAAACCGCGCCGGTGGACCCCTTCGACGCCTTCAAGGGGCGATATGTCGATCTCTGGTTCCGGGACGCGGCCGGACCTGTCGGCGGCGGATCGCCGCTCAAGCCGGGGCAGACGGCGTACGCGGCGATCCGCGAAGGAGCGGACCGCTTCGCGTATATCAGCGAGGTTGGCGCAAACAAGCCGGACCGGGACTATGTGCGGGTTCGGGTCAACTATGTTGAGGGCAATGTCGCTCATGTCACTTTGCCCTTCAAGCGTTATTACCTGCCGGAGGACCTCGCGCCGGCCGCCGAGAACGCCTACCGAACAAGCGCCGGCCGGGAGGCGACGGTGGCTGTGCGGATCAAGGACGGCTACGGCGTGATCGAAGAGCTTTATATCGGGGATAAAACCATTTATCAGCTATTGCGGGGCAAATAAAGGATCCCTGTTCGGGAGCAAAATGTATTCTTGACAATTGGTTTTGTTTATAATAGACTAAGAGGAAAATCCTGTTGCAAAGGTCATAGCGTTACCGACGAGGAAGAGAACTAGTAAAGGGACACCCTTTTTCCAGCGAGGAAACGGTTGGTGCGAGTTTCCAAAAAGGGACCTTGAACCCGTCTCGGAGTCCCGTACCGAAGCTTATGTAGGATACGGCGGTTTTCTACCGTTATCAGGAACAAAGCGGGCGCATATTGTCTTGCGCCAACTAGGGTGGTACCACCGAAGCCTCGGTCCCTTACGGGACGGAGGCTTTTTTTCGCCTTCCGGACTCTGGCTGATAGGCATAGCCGCAACCGAGGGCTTGCGCTGCGCGCGAGCGGACCTTCTGATTTCCGGGAAATAATGAAACCAAAGGAGTGGGATGAATGGAAAAAGAAAAGAAGTTAGTGGAGGCTATCACCCCGATGGATGAGGACTTTGCCAAATGGTATACCGACGTTGTCCTCAAAGCTGAACTGTGCGATTATTCCAATCTGAAGGGATTCATTATTTATCGCCCGTACGGCTACGCCATCTGGGAGAACATCCAGAAGTTCATGGACGCCCGGTTCAAGGAAACCGGCCACGAGAACGTCTGTATGCCGCTCTTGATCCCCGAAAGCCTGCTGCAGAAGGAAAAGGACCATGTCGCCGGTTTTGCGCCGGAAGTTGCCTGGGTTACCCAGGGCGGAAGCGAGCCGCTGACGGAGCGGCTGTGCGTCCGGCCTACTTCCGAGGTGCTGTTCTGCGAGCACTGGGCCAAGATCGTCCAGTCCTATAAAGATTTGCCCCTGCTCTATAATCAATGGAACTCCGTGGTAAGATGGGAAAAGACCACCCGGCCGTTCCTGCGCGGCGCCGAGTTCCTGTGGCAGGAAGGCCACACCATCCACGCCACCAAGGAAGACGCTATGGCGGAAACCATTCAGATGCTGGAAGTTTATGTGGAGACCTGCGAGGAGTTGCTCGCCATTCCGGTCATCAAAGGGCGAAAAACCGAGAAGGAAAGGTTCGCCGGCGCGGAAGCCACCTATACGATCGAAAGCCTGATGCACGACGGAAAAGCCCTGCAGTGCGGCACGTCCCACTATTTCGGCGACGGCTTCGCCCGGGTGTTTGATATCCAATACGCCGACAAGGAAGGGAAACTCCAGTATGTGCACCAGACTTCCTGGGGCTTGTCCACCCGGATAATCGGAGCGCTGGTCATGGTCCACGGCGACGACAGCGGCCTCGTCCTGCCTCCCCGGATGGCGCCCACCCAGGTGGTCATCATCCCGATCGCGACCCACAAGGAGGGCGTGGTCGAGAAGGCGACGGAACTCAAAAACCGGCTGAACAAAGTGGCGCGGGTCAAGCTGGATGTCTCGGATAAGATGCCGGGCTGGAAGTTCAGCGAATATGAGATGAAGGGCATCCCTCTGCGGATTGAGATAGGCCCGAAGGATATCGAAAAAAATCAGGTTGTTCTGGTCCGCCGCGACAACCGCGAAAAGACGGTCATTTCCATGGATGAGCTCGAGGCCAAGGTACCGGAAATGCTGGAGGCTATCCAGAAAGATCTCTATGACAAGGCGCAGAAACTGCAAACCGCGAAGACCACCAGCGCCCAGAGCATGGAAGAACTGCGCGACATCCTCGACAAGCAGGCGGGCTTTGTAAAAGGCATGTGGTGCGGCGACCGGGCCTGCGAGGATAAGGTGAAGGAAGTGGCGGCGGCCTCTTCCCGGTGCCTGCCCTTTGATCAGGAAAAGGTCGGCGAAACCTGCATCTGCTGCGGCAAACCGACCGAAACGCTGGTAATCTGGGGCAGAGCCTACTAACCGAACACTCCACACCAGGCGGCCGTCTCAGACGGCCGCCTGGTTGTCCGCTAAGGACTGCAGCATAAATAAAACGGCAGCGTCGGAGCTGCCGTTTTACCGGTCTAGATTTCATTTTCCTCGCGATGTTTTTGCACGGCGGCGAGCTTTTCTTCGATCGTGCTTTCCTGTGACCATAGTTCTTGGAAGGCCAGGGAGTTTTTGAAGCCGGCGCTCCACGCGAAGGCTCCCGCCGCGGAGTAGCAGGCAAGGGTCAGCGGTTTTTTCAGGCTTTCCGGGATGGAGCCGTCTTCGTCGGTCACCAAGACATAGCTCCCGTCCGGGGCGGTTTCCAAGAACAAGGCGCTGTAGCCGTCGTCGACTTCCACTTCTTCGAAGCCCAGGGTTTCGTAAAATTCCAGGATATTTTCGCTCATACCATCAACTCCCGTTTTGTCTGATTGTCTTTCATTGTATCGCAAACCCGCAGGGGGGACAAGCTATCCCTGGCGCGAGGCGCCGGGCGGAGGGAGTGTAAAAGGGGATACTCCGATGAAACTACTGGTGGATGCGGACGCCTGTCCGCGGATTGTCCTGCAACTGTGCCTGGACATCGGCGGGCGATACGCCGTGCCGGTATGGACGGTGGCGAGCTATAACCATCAGATCGTGTCCGATCATCATGTGGCGGTGGGGGCCGGCCCGCAGGAGGCGGATATCAAAATAATCAACCTCGCCGAGGCCGGAGATATTGTCGTTACCCAGGATTGGGGCCTGGCGGCCATGGTCTTGGGCAAAAAGGCCCAATGCCTGGGGCCGGCGGGGCGGGTGTACCGGCCCGACCAGATCGAGTTTTTGCTGGAGGAGCGGGAGGTCAAGGCCAAGCTGCGCCGGGGCGGCGGGCGGACCAAGGGGCCGGCCAAACGGTCGGCGGAGGACGACCGCAGTTTTGCGATTCAGCTGGAACGGCTGATCCGCGAGGCGCTGCGCCCGGGGATGGGCGACTAGCCGGACCGGGCAGAGCGGCGCCGGAGAAAGGAGGAAAACGGTTAAGTGGAGAAACGCGCAAAAAGCTTTGAATTATCCAAAGAGGCGAGAAAGCAGGCCATCGCCGAAATTCAAAGTTACTTTCTGGCCGAACGGGACGAGGAAGTCGGCGAGCTTGCGGCCGGTTTTCTGCTGGATTTTTTTCTCGCCAAAATCGGACCGGCCGTATACAACCAGGCCATTCGCGACGCGCAGGCCTATATGAATGAAAAGATCGAAGATATGGACGGGCTTCAGCGGTAGCTTCCGGATTGCTTGCAACACGCCGGGAAATATGATATGGTTAATTCAGGCAAGGAGGTGAATGGTGATATGACTGGCTCAATTAACAACATTTTGGCTCAACTCGCCCACTATATTTCCCGGATTACGGCCCAAATCAGCGCTTGTGGGGGAAGTCTGGCCCAAATTGTATATTATGTTAACTGAGCGAGCGAATCATCAGCCTGAATAGTGTGCGAAACACCCGGGAAAACGATTCGTTGGCCCGGGTTTTGTTTTTGTTGCGGTGCATGAACGCGGTGAGGCTTCACCGGGTTTTTATATCGCGTGTCAAACGGCCTGGGCAGGAGCGAAGCTTGCTCAGGCTTTGTTTTCCCGGGGAAAGGAGTAAGCATGCTGGAACTAGCGTTGCGGAACATTGAAAAATACTATGGCGCCAAACATGTCTTGCGCGGGGTTACCCTGGAGGTCAATCAGGGGGACCGGGTCGGCCTGCTGGGGAGAAACGGCGCAGGGAAAACGACCCTATTCGAAATCCTGGCCGGGCGGTCGACCGGCGACGGCGGCGAAAGGATGCTCAGGAAGGGCGCCGGCGTGGGGTTGCTGGATCAGATTCCGGTTTTTCCGGAGTCTCATAGGGTGGAGGATGTACTCTATTCCGTATACGGCGATTTGCTGACCCTTCAGCAGGAGATGGCCGGCCTCGCGGGCCGGCTGGCCGAAGCGGGTCAGGACGGGCCGACGCTGGAGAAATACGGATACCTGCAGCAGTTGTTTGAAGCAGGCGGCGGTTACCGGATGGAGGAGAATATCGCCAGGGTCTACACCGGCTTGCAGCTTGACCCGAAAATGCGCGGAGCTTTTTTCAACCGGCTCAGCGGCGGGGAAAAAACCAAGGTTCTGCTGGCCAGATTGCTTCTGACCCGGCCGGATGTTCTGCTGCTGGACGAACCGACCAATCATCTGGATCTGGCAGCTATTGAATGGTTGGAAGGCTTTCTGGGGGAGTATGGCGGAACGGTTGTGGTAATTTCCCATGACCGCTATTTCCTCGACCGGGTGGTGACGCGGATTGTCGAGCTGGTCGACGGCCGGGCCGAGTACTATGCGGGAAACTACTCCTTCTTCAGCGCGGAAAAAGAGGCCCGCCAGAGTCAACAGCAGGCCCGCTACGACGCTGAACAGAAAAAAATTAAACAGCTCGAGGCGGCCGCCCGCCGGCTGCATGACTGGGCGCAGCAGGCCGACAATCCCAACATGCACCGGCAGGCCTTCAACCTTGAAAAACGGGCGGCCAGGCTGGAAAAAACGCCCAGGCCCGCGCGGGACGCCAAACTCCGCAGCCTGTTTGAGGAGGCTTCATTTTCCGGTGCAGAAGTAGTGGTGCTCCAGGGGGTGGCCAAACGGATGGGTGAGCGGGCGGTGCTGGACGGAGTCGACTTGGTGGTGCGGCGCGGGGAGCGGGTGGCTGTCTTGGGGGAAAACGGCTCCGGCAAGTCGACGCTTCTCCGAATCATCACCGGCGAAACCGGGATAGACTCCGGTTCCGTCAAGCTTGGCCCCAGCGTTCGCTACGGCTATCTCCCCCAGGAGGTCGCCTTTGACGATCCCAGGCTTACCGTATTGGAGACGGTCCGCCGCACGCTGGGGGTGGAGCAGGGGAGCGCCCGCGGGCTTCTGGCCGGCTACCTGTTTCGCAACGACGATATCCACCGACAGGTGGGCAATCTGTCCGGGGGCGAGAAAAGCCGGCTGAAACTCTGCCTGCTGATGCGGCAGGAAGTCAACCTGCTGCTGCTCGACGAGCCCACCAATCATCTGGACACCGACTCGCGGGAATGGCTGGAAAAGGCTTTGGAAGAATTCGGCGGGACGGTGCTGCTGGTTTCCCATGACCGTTACTTTGTCGAAAGGTTCGCCGCCCGGATTATCGAGCTCAAAGACGGGGCGGTTGCTTGCTGCCATGGCGGCTATGAGGAATACCGGCAAGCGCGCCTGAAGCCCGCAGCCTTCGCCGGCAAGACCCCAAAAACCAAGCCGCCGGCCAAAAAGAATACAGCGCCTGCGGCCAATAAGCCCGACAGGGCCGGGACGGAGGAAGCCATCAGCCTTTTGGAAGGCGAGTTGGCGGCTTTGGATGAGCAAATGCGCCTTTGCGGCTCGGACTATTCCGCCCTGGAGGAGTTGCTCGCCCAACGGGCGGACCTTGAGAGCCGGCTTCATGAGCGATACCAGCAATGGCTTGGCCAAGAGAACGCGGGGGAGCTAAATGAATGAAGCGGAAACCCGTACGAAAGATCTGCCACAGGGATAACAAAATAAAAAAAGGACTTACCTTTTTCGGTAAGTCCTTTGCTTGTTCCTAGAAGTCCGCAATGCCGTTGCTTTATATGTCCAAACCTGCGCTCTCGCAGGTGGGCATCCTAGTCAGGTTTTTGCCATCCACTCGCAGGTGGCCCGGCAGCGGCCTGACATCCGACTCCCATGGTAATACAGTAGGTTGGACATATCTAAGCTCACGGGCATTTCAGACCTTGTTGCGACGTTAGTAATCATACCACAGATCGCGGTCGGGTTCAAAGCCGCTGGAAGACGATAAACCAGGGGAATTGCCGCTTTATCGGGCGATAGAGCGGTTATGCACCGGCATGCGGGGAAAAGGTAGAAAACGAGAACCCGGCGGCACCAAGTATTGGCGGTGCCGGCACAGGGGATGACAAAAGGGCTAAAACAATATAAAATATCCCTATAATGGAAATAAGTAAATTCGATTAGAGAGGATGATTGCAATGTCTCAGAAAACTTTTCCGTTGGTCTTCAGCGGCATTTGCATCGCGTTGAACCTTATTCTGGGTACGACGGTCCAGATGCTGAAAATTCCGCTGATTTTTCTGGATACCCTTGGGACGATTTTCGGTGCGGTGCTCTTTGGGCCGGTCTACGGAGGCGCGATCGGTCTTTTGACCAACGTCATCCAGGGAATGCTGACCAATCCCAGGGACATCCCCTTTGCCGTTGTCAACCTCATGATCGGAGTGATCGTCGGCCTGATCGCCCGGCGGTTCGTATTCAATTGGGGAACCGCCCTCGCCACCGGGCTTTTGCTGGCGGTTGTCGCACCGCTTGTCGGGACGCCTATTGCGATTTGGGTTTACGGCGGGCTCACCGGGGGAGGAACCGACTTCATCTTTTTGTGGCTTCTCCAGAGCGGACAGAAGATTTTCACTGCCGCTTTCCTGCCGCGGATCGCCGGAAACCTGATCGACAAGATTGCCTGCGCGCTGTTGGTAGCCACGATTGTCCGCTACCTGCCGGCTGATATCCTGGCCAAAGCAGGGAATACGCTGCTCAAGGGAGCAAGGAAGCCCGGGAATGTTACGCCGCAATAAACTGGCTGTCGTAAGCCATTGCGTGCTGAACCAGAATAGCGTGGTCTATGATCTGGCCCGGGCGGAGGGCGCGTTTCATGCCATCGTGACGGTCTTGACCCGCCGGGGCTTTGGAATCTATCAGCTGGGTTGCCCCGAGTTGCTGTATGCCGGGATGGACCGCAAACCCCAGACCTATTCGGAGTATGACACTCCGGAATATCTGACGGTCTGCCAAAAAACCGCCGGCCGGGCGCTTGCCGATCTGGACCTCCTTCGAGCTTCCGGCGCGCAGGTGGAACTGCTCGTCGGCATCCACCACAGCCCGACCTGCTCGATTTCCGGCACCGCCGGGCACTTGTTCCAGATGCTGTTGCCGGAGCTCCAGCGGCGATTTCCGGACATGCTGGTTCAGGAGGTCCCGGCCGACTACAGTGAAGCCCGATCGCAAGCCTTTACGGAAGCGCTGGAAGACGCCGTGTCCCGGATCGGCAAGCTATAGCGGAAAAAATAGGAAGCGGCCGTCCATGGACGGCCGCTTCCTCTATGCTTCTTTTCGGCAGCAAGCGGAATATTCCGGGAGAGGCCGGGATTACCGGCCCGCGGCCAGCTCGGCCAGCCGGGCGGGGATGCCGGAACTATAGACTCCGCCATGATAACAGGCAATCCGGTCGGCCGGCAGATCAAGAAGTTTTTGCAGCGAATGCCGGGCGGCCTGCATGTCCGGGGTGTGTTCGGCCGCCGGGCCGACCAGCCGCCCGTCCTCAATCCTCAGTTGGTCGCCGGCGATCAGCAGGCGGTGGGCCGGCAGCAGCAGACAGATATGGCCGGGGGTGTGGCCCGGGGTATGGATGATCTGGATTCCTCCGTGCCAGGGGAGCGTTTCCCCGTCGGCCAGCAGCCGGTCGACGGAAAAAATCGGAATGGCGGCCAGCGCCTTGGCGGCTTCGGGCCGCAGCCGCTCCGACAGCGCCGCCAGCCTGGACGCCGCCCGCTCGGGCGTCATTTTGATATAAGAAAGCTGCCCTTCCAGGTAAGGCTTTTCGTCCCCGTGGGCACAAATTTCGATTGCCCCGCCGAGGGCGCTTTTGATTTGAGGGATCGTGCCGATATGATCCCAGTCCTGGTGGGTGACGATAAGCCGTCGGAGCCGGGAGAACGCCACACCTGCCTGTTCCACCGACGCTTTCAACTGCTCGAATTGCCCGGGAAACCCCGCGTCAACGAGGGTCGCTCCGGCTTCATCCCAAATCAGCACGGGATGGATTGTCATCGGCGGGCCGAACAAGTCGGAGGTTATGCTAAGGACTTCAACCTGAGTAGCCATCTTCATCGAGGCAGGACAAGCGCCTGCCGCCACCTCCTCCAAATGGAATATCTTGCCGTTATTATATCACTTTTGGCCTGCGATGCAAGGCGGAGAACGCGGCGAAGCTTTTGCCGCAACCCGGAATGGGGAGAGGATTTCGGGCGGCGATGGAAAAACAATTAGATATCCTGAAGAGAGGAGTTTCCTCATGTATATTTACCTGGATGTGGTGAAGCAGTTTTCCTGCGCCATGTGCGGCGCCTGCTGCCGGCGGGACTGGCTGGTGACGGTGGACGAAGCCAGTTACCGGCGGAATGCCGAGTGGTTTAGCGAGCGCGAACGCTATGACGAGTTTCAAAAAGCCTTTGTCCGCATCGAAGACCGGAGGGGCCCGGGCGAATACGCCTATATCGCCAAGGGCCGCGACGGCGGCTGCTGGTTTTTGGAAAAAACCAACATCTGCCGCCTGCATAGAGAGGCGGGGCATGCCCAGTTGGACGGCGTCTGTCAGACCTTTCCCCGTTACCCGATGGACACGGCCCGCGGGCTTGAGCTCACCCTCAGTTTTTCCTGTCCGGCGGTATTGGCCCTGGTCAGCCGAACGTCGCCGCTGGCGGTCCTGCGTTCCGCCGAACCGCCGCTCTCCCTGGGGCCGGGCAACGCCGTTGCAGCGGTCTTTCCCGGACAGCAGCAGGCTGGCAGCCCTTTGCGCTACTATTTCGAACTGGAGCATCACTTTATCGATCTTGTCCAGCACCGTGGGCTGCCGCTCGGCGACCGGCTGGGACTGCTGCGGGAAACCGTTCGGGCGATTGCGTCCCTGACCGGGCCGGCCGAACCGGGGCAAGGTCTGAACACCATTATCCGGACCAACTATGAGCGGCTGGATGCCTTCGCAGTCCCGCAACAGGAAGCGCATGTCACCGCGGAAATACTGGCTGAGCACTTTATGGTCAACCTGATTTTCAAAAAACTGTTCTACCTGTATGGCCTTCAGCGGACCGCCGATTTCTTGGAAGAAATCTGGCGCAAGCTCCGGACGGCCGCTACAAAACCCGGCGGACTGGAGCAGGTCAAGGCGCTGATCATGGAAATGGAGCTCTGCTACAACCATGACCGGAAAGCCTTGCTGGCTAAACCTGCGAAGCCGTGGACGGCGCGGCCCCCTCGCTCAGCCCAGGGCCAGGGAAATCAGCCCGGCCAGCATGGTGGCGGCTCCCGCCAACCGGGCTCTGGCGTTTTCCTCGGACAGTAGCTTGGCTCCCAGCAGCGCTCCGATCAAGATGCTGATTTCCCGGGCGGGGGCGACATAACTTACCGGGCTGAAGACCATGGCGGTGAGCACCAAAATATAGGCCAGGGGAGAGAGGACCGAAACCCCGAGCACTTCCCGCCTGTGGCAGCGCCACTCTTCGGCCACCTTGCCCCGGTTGCGCATGGCGTAGGGCGAAAGCAGCAGCATGCGCCCGAAATTGGTGCACCAGTCCATCAGGAGGGGCGGGAGAAGGCAGACACTCACGGCGATCTTGTCGACAATGGTATACCCGGCGATTGCGGTGCCGCACAAAAGAGCGTACAGGATCGACCGGCGCGAACCCGAGCCTTTCCGGCTGAAGGGGTTGCCGGAAATGGCGACGATGCCGGCTCCGATGAGCAAGGTGCCGGCCAAGGCTAAAGGACTCGGAGTTTCCCCCAGCCAGACGATGGCGGTGACGGTGGACAGCAGCGGGCCGGTTCCCCGGGCCAGGGGGTAGATGACCGACAGGTCGCCGACCCGGTAGCCCTTATCCAGCAGTATGAAGTACAGCAGGTGCAGAATCGCGCTTCCGAGCATGAGCGCAAGATGAACGGGCTTCAGGCTGAAGGGCGAAGCCAGGAGGACCCAGGCGAGAAGCGGCGAGTAGATAAGGGCGGAAAGCGCGGACATCAGCCAAATGAAGGGGGTGCCGCCGCAGGCTTTTTTCGCCAGATAGTTCCAGGCCGCATGACAGAAAGCGGCTATGACGATCAACAGCAAGGCAAGGCCGGTTATGGGGAATCCCTCCAATCCCTATTGGCAAAAATTTGGTTTCATGTTAAGTTTAAATATGAAAGAAATAAATGTAAAGTAGATTGTTTACCGGGATAATATCGAAATGATTAATATTTGGAGGCGGCATGGAGTATTCGGACATTGAAGCCTTTCTCGCCATTGTCCAGACCCGGAGCCTGACGAAGGCTGCCGAGCTTCTTCACCTTTCCCAGTCCACGGTGAGTTATCGTCTCAAGATGCTGGAGCGGGAACTGGGAGCCACGCTCGTCGAGCGGGGCAAGGGGGTGCCGGTTATCGCCCTCACTCCCTTTGGCGAGAGCTTCGTCGGGCTGGCCGAACGGTGGAATAATCTCAAGCGGGAAGTGGATATCCTTCAGTCGGGCGGTCCCCGGGCCAGCCTGGCGATCGGAGCGGCCGACAGCTTAAACGTTTACGTGCTTCCCGCCCTGTATCGGACCATGAGCGTCCAGTCCCCGGAACTGTTCCTGACCATTCGCACCCAGCATACGATGGAGTCCTACGAGAGCGTCGAGCGGCGCGAAGTGGACGTTGCCTTCGTCAAGCTGGAGCGGGCTGTTCCCAATGTCCTGGTCGAGCCTTTCCACCTGGACGAAATGGTTCTCGTACGGCCGGAGCACGCCGATAATCGGCGGGCGGGACCCGTTTCGCCGGCGGAGCTGGACGGGCGGCAGGAGCTCTACCTTAACTGGGGTCCGTCCTATGAGCTCTGGCACGACCGCTGGTGGGACCCCTATGATCCCTCCCGTATCCGGCTGGATGCGGCCGCGCTGATTTTTGCCCTGATGCGGGACCCAAGACAATGGGCGATTGTTCCGCGGTCGATCGTCGATTCGTTCGTCAAGGCCGGCGGGGCCTGGCTGGTGCAACGGCTGTCCGAGCCGCCGCCGCCGAGGGCGGGCTATAAGCTGACGCACCGGTATCCCAAGCCGGTCAAGCAAGCCGCTCTGGACCTGCTCGACCGCTATGTCGGACTGCTGTATGGCGGCGAAAATTCCGGAGAAAGTTTCCATAATCCCTAAATTTTTCGCGCGCTTTATTCGATATATAAGTAAGGGGAATTTACGCCAAGGAGGGCGGACGGGATGGTACTAGCGGTGATGCAAATCCTGCCGGTCAAGAATCAGCAGCCGGACCATCAGAAACCCATGGACAAAAATCGAATCAGGAAAGCGAAAACCTTCGGGAAGATTCTCGCCGATGTTATGAATAAAACCGCGCCGCGGGTATCGGGCTAAAGCGCCGTCAGGCGCTTTTTTCCTGTTTGCGGGCGCATTCGTCCTAATTGGCGAATAGGCTGGTATTGGCATAATCCGGAGATTGTAGTACCCTGGGAATAGGACGTTGAGATTGGGGAAGGGCGTGGTTAAAGATGGCACCACTGATCGGGATTGCCGCCAATATGGAAGGTGCGGAGGGCGCCGGCGCCGAGCGGTATTTTGCAGGCGGCCGTTATGTCGACGCTGTCGTGGAGGCGGGCGGCATACCCCTTATTCTGCCGATTATCCGGGGAAGGGCTGCGATCAAGCGCCAGGTGCAAGCGGTGGCCGGCATCTTGCTGATCGGCGGCTATGACGTCGATCCGCTTATTTTCGGCGAGGAGCCGCATGCCGATTTAGGACCGGTATTCCCGGAACGGGATGAATATGAACTGGCTGTCGCCGGGGAGGCAAAAGGGCAGCAGAAGCCCATCCTTGGAATCTGCCGGGGCTTGCAGGTCATCAATATTGCCTTTGGCGGCACGCTATACCAGGACCTGTCCCAGATACCGGGGCCGGTGCTGCAGCACCGCCAGCCGAGCCGCGGCCACGTGGCGGGCCATACGGCGGAGGTCGTGGCCGGAACCATGCTGGAAAGGATTTTTGCGGCGCGAGAGCTGCGGACCAACAGCCACCACCATCAGGCAGTCAAAGCGGTGGCGCCCGATTTTGCCGTTAATGCCCGCACCCGGGACGGAGTCGTGGAAGGTATTGAGAATGAGCCGGAAAATATTCTGGGGGTCCAATGGCACCCCGAGATGATGTTCCGCCATTTCCCCGAGATGCTGAGCGTTTTCCGCTGGCTGGTGGAAGCAGCCGGCCGGAAAAAATAAGAATAAAAAGAGGCCGGCCCTTTTGCGGGGCCGGCCTCTGCCGTCGGAATCAGATCTTTGCCGGGATGCCGTCGGATAGCGGCCTCCCGGCAATTTTTCGACATCTAGCCTGCGCCGGAACCCCGGAGAGATGGGCGAGGATGTATGCATTCCGACAGTCAGCATGCAAAAAGCAATGCCCAGACTTCAGTCAAGTCTGGGCATGGTTACTCTAAACGGGCTTAATGGCAGCCGCCGGTTCGGGTACACTCGCAGCGGTTGCCGGAATTCCGCAGGGCCGTTTGTTTGGTCGCGGCACTGAAGGCAGGGGGATAGACTCCCGCGGGGAGGGCGGCAGAGAGAGCTTCCCGGCAAGCCGGGCAAAGAACTTCAGCGTTGTCGAGGCCGTTGCCGCCGTCGCTTTTTCGGTGATAGACTTCCAGCTTGCGGGTTCTTATACACCTGGCCATCCGTTCACCTTCTTCTTGATTTAAAAAACTTTAATTTTATCATACAATTTACAGAATAATATGTCAATAATTGTGAATTGGCTGAAGAATTTGCCGAAGCTTTTTACCTCGGCCCGGCCGCCGGGATTATTCGCGCGTGAAAAAACAGCCGCATGCGGCTGTTTTGGCCAAACCATTATTTGGGGTCAGCGACAATAAGCTTGTCTTTTTTCAGAATATGGAAATCGATCCAGTCAACGACAAAGCTCAGCATTCCCAGCAGGTACTCGTTCTGATTGTCGTCGATGCGATCCAGGTCGATCGCGTTCATCTTTTCAATGAAATCATTGTGATCTACCTTCTGGGACAGCAGTCTTTTGTAGCCGATGCTTTCCATATACTCTTCTTCGCACTTGAAGTGATATACGGTGTAGTCCTTCAGCTCATTCAGCATTTGCACGATTTGGTCGTATTTGTCGGTGACCAGATCGTTGCGCAGGAGTTCCTGCATTTGATTGGCGAGTTCCAACAGTCTTTTATGCTGTTCGTCGATCAAGTCAACTCCCAGGCGATATTCTTCTTTCCACCGAATCATTTGACGCACCTCCGATTTTGGATAATAATTCCTATTTAGCATATTATAGCAGTTGTTCGAGTGCAGCTCAACCGGTCCGGCGACAACTTTCCCGCCGATCAGCCAAAAAAATCGCCTGCCGGGGAAGTCGCTCAGCCCGGTTGTTAAATGTTTATTAGCTTATTGTTAAAATCCGGGGCTGCGCCGGAAAAAACTGCTATACTCACGATAGGGCAAATCCATCAGAAACGTAAAATATACGGCGCTAAAAACTCCCGGCAACAGCGGAATCTGGTAATTGATAGGGTAGGAGTGGGAAAAGACAGCATGAAGTGGTTCAAGAATCTGAAGACTGTCAGGAAAATCGCGGTGCTAGTGGCGGTATTGACTTCTTTTATGCTTGTCATCGGCTGCACCGGGTATTATGCCGGGATGATCATGACGGAAAAGGCGCGAGCGATGTACAACGACCGCCTGCTGCCGGTCAAATGGCTGAATGCCTTCCGGTATAACTTGAAAGGAACGGAGGCCAACGCCTGGCAGGTGGTGCTGGCTCCCATCGACGAAGCCAGGCGGCAGTACATACTGGAAGATATCGACCGCCGGGCGGCGGAGAATACAAAGTATCTGAACGATTACGCAGCTAAGGATCTCGACGAGTACGAAGCCGACCGGTTGCCGAAGTTGACGGCGGAGTGGGAGCAATATCAAGCCGAGCGCAAGGCGGCAATCGATCTGGCTATCGGCGGCAAGCAGCAGGAAGCCCATGCCTGGTTCTGGGACAAAGCGGTGCCGCACCTTCAGCAGGTGGCGGTGTATTCCACCGAGCTTGCCGACTATAATGCCAATTGTGCCGATGACCTAAGAAAGCAAACCGAGGAAACCGCGCTGGTGGTAAACAAGCTCATCATCGGCGTAACGGCCCTGGCAATCGTCCTGGGAATCCTCATAGCCTGGATGATCGCCGGTTTGATCGTTCGCCCGCTCAAAGCCATGCTGGGCAGCATAGCCAAGGATGCGGACGGCTATATCTCCATCAGCCAGGTCGATGTCGCCGGCAGGGACGAGGCCGGTGAACTGAGCGAAGCCCTGAATGCTTTTACCGGCCAAGTGCAGTCCATTGTCGCCGGGGTCAGACATTCGGCCTTTGAACTCGTCCATTCCGCCGAAAGGCTCGCAGCCTCGGCGGCGCAGGCCAGCCAGGCCACAGAGCGGGTAACCGGCTCCATGACCGAGGTGGCGCAGGGCTCGGATTCCCAAGTCCAGGCGGTCGAAGACACGATGGCCACCATCGAACAAATGTCGGCAGGCATTCAGCAGGTGGCGGCCAACGCCGGTCTGGTTTCCGACACTTCGGACGAAATGGCTGAGGCGGCGAAAGCGGGGGCTTCGTCGATCGAGCAGGCCGTCAGCCAAATGGCCAATATCGGGAAGACGGTGGCCAACTCGGCACAGGTGGTGACGGAACTGGGAGAACGGTCGAAAGAAATCGGCAAAATTCTCGACACGATTTCCGGAATCGCCCAGCAGACCAATCTGCTGGCGCTCAACGCCGCTATTGAAGCCGCCCGGGCCGGCGAGCTGGGGCGCGGCTTTGCGGTGGTCGCCGATGAAGTCCGCCGCCTGGCCGAACAATCCCTCAAGGCCACTAAGGAAATCGCCGTCCTGGTGGAAGGCATCCAGAATGAAACCAACAAAGCGGTCGCGGCTATGGCCGATGACACGCGGGAAGTGGGCGTGGGAGCGGAGCTTGTCGGCGCCGCCGGACAGACCTTTGAGGCGATAACCACCCATGTCCGGCAGGTATCGCAGGAGGTCAAGGAGATTTCGGCGGCCATCCAGCAACTGGCCGGAGGCAGTGCGCAGATCGTGACCTCCTTCAAGACGGTGACCGAAATCAGCCAGGCCACCGCCGGCCAAACGCAAACCGTCTCGGCGGCTACCGAGGAGCAGGCCGCGGCGATTGGCGAGGTCGCTTCCGCCAGCGAGCTTCTGGCGCAAATGGCCCAGGAGCTCAAGACAACGGTTACCGGTTTCCGAAGTTAGCTTAACGGCAGCCGAAATAAAAGGCTTCCGCCCGCGGTCGTTGCGGACGGAAGCCTTTTGTTGCCATACGGGATGAGCGGGGCTGACGGGCCGGCGCCCGGCCTAACTGAGATCAGAGGTCATAAATAGGACCAGCAGGGCTACTCCGGCGATAAACGCCAGCGGATAGACCAGCCAAATAAACAGGATGAGGAAAGCCGCGATTACATAAAGCCAAAGGCCATCCGGCATCCAGGAAATCAGGTCGGGAAACCGTTCCAGTCCAGGATCTGCCGCATTATCGGCAATCATGAGAGACCCCTCCTTCCGGTTCAGCCTCGATGGGTTCTATATTATGTTATTCAGCATTTGCCCATATGGTTATTCCGGGTATCCGGACGGCGGGGAAGGGGGAGCGATCACTTGTCGAGCAGGCTCCTTCGCGGCTCCAGGGAATTGAGAAGCTGAGCGGAGGCTTTGTCCCAGAATCTTCCGTCGGAATCCTCGGCGGCGATGAGGACCAGGGCCATCTTCCCGTTGCGTTGCAGGACATAGCCCTTAACATAAAAGGGGACCACAAAATCCTGCATATCCAGAATGACCCGGCCGCTGGCGGTATAGATAATTTCCTTGGACCCTTTCATCCGGTCGAGCACCTTCAGGTCGAGGACTTTCAACTGCATGAACCCCGAGCTGGCCGTTGCGACCCTGGCGGCCTGAACGCCGGATTCAAGCTGGCCGTTTATCGCGGCCAGCAGTTTCTGCTGGTTGTTCGTCAGAACGGGATTAAAGTACGGGACGAATTCCTGGGCTAGGCCCTTGATGTCATAGCAGGCAAAGGCAAACGCGATATGATAGGCCGAACCGTCGTTGACCTGGAGCTGATAGATCCGGAAATCATCCGGCAGGGCCAACGGCTCTTTCTTCCAGGCGTCCTTGCGGTCTCTCGGCACGCCTTGTTTCTCCATGGCGGCATCCATCGCATTGACCCAATCCACCAGCTCGACGGCCTTGAAGCCTGCCGGGCCGGTCATGATCCCGAGAAACGGGATATCCCAGCGCGGAGTGTCAAACAGCGCCGCCGCGGAAGCAGGGGAGCTCCCCCCCAGCAGCAGGACGAAACAACAGGACAATAACACGCCCAGCAGGCGCCTAAGCCTAGAGGGGGCGGTTTTTCGGTTGATCATGGAATCATCTCCTAGCGAAGTGTCGGTACTGCAATTTGTTGTGCTAGAGAAAGGTATTCCCTTTTTTCCGGCGTAATTCCTTTTGCAGATCAATTAATCGCTGAATTTTTGAAGATTGTATCCCCGTGGCCGGAGGAGCTGTAACGGTCCGGCGGGGGGCAACAGCAGGGCGGCGGTACGGCGCCGCAGAGGAGGAGGCCGATGATCCGAACGGAGAACAGATCCGCAGTACTGGCTTATTTGGATCAATATCCCATCGTGACGCTGAATATCCGGGGAATTATCGGGAATGCCGCCGCGGAGATTTTCGTCGATGACGCGACAGCGCCCCGGGGTGTGGCGGTGAGGGCCGGAGACTTTATCTACTGCTTCACGGAGCAGGACGACGTGCTGGACGACATTTGCGGCACCCTGCTCCGAAAACCGGGGCAATATGGTCTGGGAGGAGTCTGGCGGCCGCTGGCGGAAAAGCTCAGACAACGGTTTGCCGTGCACTGGGACGAGCCTTGCGCCCTTTATTACCTGCCGCCGGCAAACCTGCGAAGGGAACTGATCCGCCACCGGACCGAGCCCATCCGCCTGGAGGATGCGGCGGTCGTGGACCGGTATTACACTTATCGGGACAGCGCGTCCTTGCAGGCGATTGCCGAAGCCATTAGCCGCCGCCCTTCCGCCGCGGTCTATGCCGGAGGCGTTCTCGCCAGTTGGGTGTTGGTCCATGACGATAATTCCCTGGGAATTATGTATACCCGTGAGGAATACCGCGGACGGGGCTACGCGGTGGACACAACCGTTGCGCTGGCCGAAACCTTGCTGGCGGCAGGGCAGATACCCTTTCTCCATATCCGCCTGGATAACCGGATGTCGCCCGGGCTTGCCGCCAAGTGCGGTTTTGTCCGGTACGGTTTTGCCGACTGGTTTGGCATTACGGTGGCGGAATGAGCGGATTCGGCCGGCCGGACCGGCGCTTGCGCCTGCCCGGATCGGTCGATTGACGGAAATAAGAATTATCTTTACAATAAACATGACACCGAGTGTCGCGCAGCAGACATCGCTGAATGAGCGAAGCATTCGACTGGGAAAGGGGAAATAAACATGGTCGTTTCCTATGCAACTGAAGGGGTCTGTTCCAAGGAAATCAAATTTGAGGTGGAAAATGGCGTTGTCAAACAGTTGGCCTTTGTCGGCGGCTGTCCGGGCAACCTGAGCGCCATCGCCAAACTGGTCGAGGGAATGCCGGTCGAAGACGTCATCCGGAAGCTGAAGGGGAACCTTTGCCGAAACCAGACCTCGTGCGCCGACCAACTGGCCAGAGCCCTCGAGGAATATCGCAGCCGCTGAACTCGGGCAACGCCTCCGGCTGCTGCAATAGGCGGAAAATGAAGGAAAGACGGCAGGACGGCCAACTGGCCGCCCTGTTTTTTTTGCCTTTCCCCCTTCCTGATCACGGGCGCATGCATCGCGGGCCACGAGAAGGATAGGATTTCCTGACCGGCTTTTTTCCCGGAGGGTTTACGAAATACCGCGAACTGTGATAGAATTTGAATGATTTTTGTTTTTTCAGCTGGAGGGCTAACTATGATTGCGTCGCAGTTTTATTTATCAGCATTAGGCGTTTTGTTTCTGGGAGTGGTGTCGGCGTTTACCCTTCGCCCGAAGGAACGGATCCTGAATCAAGTTGCACACAGTTTGGCGGCGTTAGGCAATATCCTGGCCGTACTGTGTGCAATTTTTATTTTTGTCCAGGGCGAGGTCAGCCTTCCTCTGTTTGATTGGCTGGTCATGGGAACGGTGACGGCCCGCCTCGATTACCTGTCCGCCTTCTTTATGCTGGTGATGGGGGTCGCCGGCGCGGCGGCGAGCATCTATGCGCCGGGCTACTGCCGCGAGTATTACGGCCGGAGACTGTGGCTGATGGCGGCAAGTTTCAATGCCTTCTTGCTGTCGATGCTGCTGGTGTTTACCGTCAGCCATGCCGCCGCCTTCATCGTGGTTTGGGAAACGATGTCGCTTACTTCTTTTCTTTTGGTGAATCACGAATGGGAAAAGGAGGCCAACCGGCGGGCGGCGTTCGTGTATCTGGTCATGACCCATGTCGGGACGGTGCTGATCATTTCGGCCTTTCTCCTGCTGGCAACCGGCGCGGGAGGCTTTGATTTCGCGCTGCTGAAGCAGGCCAACCTAAGCGGTTTCGAGCGGAATGCCGTTTTTCTCTGCGCTCTCCTGGGTTTTGGCACCAAAGCGGGGATGATTCCCGTCCACGTCTGGCTGCCCAAGGCGCATCCCGCCGCCCCCAGCCATGTTTCGGCGCTGATGTCGGGGGTGATGATCAAGACGGCGATTTATGGCCTCTGCCGGGTGCTGCTGGATTTCCTCGGGCCTGGACCGCTGTGGTGGGGGGAACTTCTCATGGCGCTGGCCATCGTGTCCTGTGTCCTGGGCGTGCTGTACGCGCTGATGGAGCATGATCTGAAACGGCTGCTGGCTTACTGCAGCGTGGACAACATCGGAATTATTCTGCTGGCGATGGGCGCCGGCCTCGCCTTTTCCGCCGGCGGCCAGCCGGCGCTGGCTGGCCTGGCCTGGACCGCCGCACTTTTTCATACCTTAAACCACGCCCTGTTCAAATCGCTCCTGTTTTTCGGGGCCGGGGCGGTTCTTCAGGCAACCGGCACCAAGGATTTTGAGGTGCTGGGCGGACTTATCAAAAAAATGCCTTATACGGCCTTCTGGTTTCTGATCGGCTCGGCTGCGATCTCGGCGCTGCCGCCCTTTAACGGATTTGTCAGCGAGTGGCTCACCTTTCAGGCCTTGTTCTATTTGCCGGCCGGCCTTGGCGGCATCGGCGGCCGGGTGGCCAGCGCCATCCTCATCGCCTTGCTCGGGCTGACCGGGGCTTTGGCGGCGGCCTGTTTCGTAAAGGCCTTCGGCATTACCTTCCTGGCCAAGCCGCGGAGCGAGTGCGCCGCCAGGGCCGCGGAGGCGCCCAAAGCAATGCTGTTCCCCATGGGAACCCTGGCGCTGCTCTGTATAGGCCTGGGGATATGGCCCCAACCGGTCCTCGAAATGCTCAAAGCCGTGCTGGCCGGATACCGCGGCGTAAGCACCGCCGGCCTTATGACTTCACATTGGTTCGGCCTGACGGTGGAGGCCGCTCCGGCTGCCGGGGTGCTGGGGGTTCCCGTGCTGCTGGCGCTGCTGGCCGCCGGGGCGGCAATCGCTCTGGCGGCGGTACATTTTAACGGACGTTCCCCCCGGAGGGTTGCGGAGACCTGGACCTGCGGGATTGTTCCCACTCCCCGGATGGAGTACACCGCCACCGGTTTCTCCAAGCCGATCCGGACGGCCTTTGCAGCCATTCTGCGTCCGCAGCGCCATAAAGTCGTCGAAGAGGGCGGGAACGGATACTTCGGGCGGCGCCTGGCGTATCACGTGAGTATTCATTATGTGCTTAACGATAAGCTGTACCGGCCCTTCAACGCCGGGGTCATTAAGGCGGCGACCTACAGCAAGAAGCTGCAGAGCGGCAGTCTTCAGGTCTATATCGGCTATATCCTGGCCGTGATGATTGTGGCGCTGGCCTGGAGTGTGAGGTAGGTGGGGAGTATGTTGTACGGAATTTTATACGCCATCGTCATCCTGGCCATGTCGCCATTGGTAGCCGGGATCATCAAAACAGCCAAGGCGCGTCTGCAAAACCGGCGCGGGGCCTCGCCCCTCCAGCCTTATTTCGATCTCGCGAAGCTCTTCCGGAAGGGCAGCGTGGTTTCGCCGACCACCTCCTGGATCTTCCGGGCTGCGCCATACGTGTATTTCGCCGCTGCGGCCGCGGCCGCCGGAATGGCGGCCGCCGGCCAGTTCGGTTCGGTTGCCGATATGCTGCTCCTGATCTATATTTACGGTTTGGGCCGGTTTTTCCTGGCCCTGGCTTCGCTCGATGCCGGCAGCGCTTTTGGCGGCATGGGCGGGTCGCGGGAAATGTATATATCGGTGCTGGTCGAACCGGCGCTTCTCTTGGCCTTGCTGACCGTTGCCGGGCCAGCCGGGACTACCTCGCTCGCCGGGATGGCCGGCGCGGCCGCCGGTGCGCCGCTGGCTTTCTCCTATATCCTGGCCGCGATCGCCTTTTTTGTGGTCCTGATCGCCGAGACGGGCCGGATACCGGTGGACAACCCGGATACCCACCTGGAACTGACCATGGTCCATGAAGGGATGGTCCTGGAGTATTCCGGGCGTCAGCTCGGGCTCATCCACTGGGCGTCGATGATCAAGCAGCTGACCGTGCTGGCGCTGTTTGTCGTTTATTTCATCCCCTGGGGGGTGCCGGGGCTGCCGGCGATGATCGGCGGGCCCGTGTTCGCAGTTAAGGTTTTGGCGGCGGCGCTTTTCTTGGCGCTGGCGGAAACCAGCACCAACAAGATGCGCCTGTTCCGCTTGCCGGGATTTCTCGCTGTTTCGTGCCTATTGTCACTCTTAGCTTTGGTCGCCCAGTAAAGGGGGAAAGAAATTGAACCTGCTGATTATTCTGCTGATGTTTACCGCCTTTTGGCTGACGCGGACGACCGACCTCCGCAACGCGGTAACCGTTTTTTTGGTCCAGTCGGCCATGGTGGCGGCGGCGTGCCTGGTGGTGGGCGCCGAAACCGGGGAAACGCACTTTTTTCTGGCCGCGCTGCTGACGCTGGTCATTAAAGCCGTTCTTATACCTTACGCTTTATACCGCATTGTCGGCCGGCTCAGAAGGGAGCGGGAAGAGGAATCGCTGCTCTCGCCGAACTATTCCTCACTGGCGGCGGCTTTTGCCGTGGTGCTGGCCTATGGTTTCATCGACCGGGCTTTGCCCGGCGTCATAAGCCGGGACGCGCTGGCGGCGGCGATGTCGCTGATCCTCATCGGCCTGCAGATTATTATCATCCGCCATCAGGCGGTGCTGCAGATCGTCGGTCTGAGCACGCTGGAAAATGGCCTGTACCTGGTAAGCCTGTCGGTTACCAAAGGTTTGCCGCTGATCATTGAGTTCGGAATCCTGCTGGATGTGCTGATCGCGGTCGTCGTACTGGTCATCCTGACTTACCGGCTCAAAATTTCCTGGCTGTCTACCGACACCAGCCTACTTCAGAAGCTGAAAGGGTGAGAGGATGTCCTGGATGATATACGGAGCGCTGGCCATGCCGATTTGCGCAGCGGTTTTGACGCTGACTGCCGCAACCCGGTCCAGCGTCAAACAGATTAATATGCTGGGCGGCTTGTCAACCAGCTTCATCCTCTTCGGCCTGGTTTATTCCGTCCAGGCGGGGGGCATCCTGGCCGCTCCGCCCCTTTACGTCGATTCTCTCAGCTGCCTGCTGCTCGTGGTGATCGCGGTGCTCAACCTGACCGCCTTTTTGTTCTCCGCGTCCTATATGGAAAAGGAACTCCACGAGGGTCCCGGCAGCCTGGGGGCCTTGAAGCGGTATTATGTGCTGCTGAATACCTTCGCCTTTACGATGATCAGCGTGCTGGTGGTCGAAAATCTCGGTCTGATGTGGGTGTGCGTCGAGGCCACGACGCTGGCTTCCGCCCTTCTGGTGGCCTTCCACTTCAACCGGGCGGGCATCGAGGCCGCCTGGAAGTATGTCATGGTCTGCACCGTGGGGATTTGCCTGGCCCTGTTCGGCACGATTCTGCTCTACTACGCTCAGGTCAGCGCCGGGCCGGGAGCCGGCGAGGCGTTAAGCTGGCTGGCGCTGCGGGACATCAGCTCCCGGCTTGATCCGGGGATGCTGAAGCTGGCTTTCGCCTGCATCATCGTCGGCTATGGAACGAAAGTCGGGCTGGCGCCCATGCACACCTGGCTGCCGGACGCCCACAGCCAGGCGCCTTCGCCGGTGAGCGGCCTTCTTTCGGGGGCGCTCCTGAGCTGCGCGTTATATGTGGTGATGCGCAATCTGGTTATTGTCAAAGGGGCGGTGGGCGCGGAATTCATCCAGCCCATGCTGATGGGGCTCGGCCTTTTCTCCGTGATGGTCGCCGTTCCCTTCCTGCTGGTGCAGCACGATATCAAGCGGCTCTTGGCCTACTCCAGCGTCGAGCATATGGGAATGATCACCCTGGCTCTGGGAATCGGTACGCCGCTGGCTGTCTACGGGGCGTTGTTCCATATTTTCAACCATGCGGTCGCCAAATCGGCCTTGTTCTACCTGGCGGGCCATCTTAGCCAGGAATATCGCACCCGGCATATTCTGCGCATCCGCGGGGTTGTTGCCAACATGCCCTTCGGCGGGGCGGCGTTCGTGCTGTTCGCGCTGGCCATCACCGGCGTACCGCCCTTCGGCGTATTCGCCAGCAAGTTTATGATCGCCTGGGCAGCCTTTGCCGGCGGCTACAAGTTGGCGGGCGCGGTGCTGCTCACGCTCCTGGCGGCGGTGTTTGCCGGGATGGTGTATTATTGTTTCCAGATGGCTTTCAGCAAGCCTGCCGGCCCCGTGCACCAGGGAAAGCTGGGAAAACCCGCCATGGCCGCCGTCCTGCTGTCGGCGGCGATCGTGATAACCAGCGGCCTGTACCTGCCCGAGCCCTTCAAGCTGGTGCTTGAGCAGGCGGCAGCCGTTATAAGTGGAGGTTAATATGCTTGAATACCGCGAGGTTTCCCCTGACGAACTGCGCAAGGCCGCGGCGGCGATCCATAACGGGGGGGCAAGGCCGCTGACCGCCATGTTCGCGAACGATGAACGGGGGCTGGACGGCGGGATGGCGATCTACTGCCTGTTTGCCGACGGCGACAAAGCGCCGTTTATCGGCTTGAAGTGCCGGATCGCCGGCGAGCCTTGGGAATATCCGTCGCTGGCGCCGGATATTCCCGCCGCCTCCTGGTATGAGCGGGAAATAAACGACCTGTTCGGCATCGTGCCGGCCGGGCATCCGGATCTCAGGCCGCTGGTGCTGCACGAGAACTGGCCCAGAGGGCTCTACCCCTTGCGGAAGGATTTCGATCCCCGGCAACCGGTGGCGGAGGCGGCGACTGATTATCCGATCCCGGACGTGGAGGGCCAGGGCGTGTTTGAAGTGCCGGTCGGGCCGATTCACGCGGGGATCATCGAGCCGGGCCATTTTCGCTTCAGCCAGGCCGGGGAGAATATCATCAATCTGGAGGCCAAACTGTTTTTTACCCACCGGGGGATTGAAAAGGCGGTGGAAGGCTTGCCGGTGGCCGACGCCTTTTATCGGGCCGAGCGGATTTGCGGGGCCTGCACCGTGTCCCATGCCTTGGCGTTCGCCCAGGCGGTGGAAGGCCTGGCCGGGGCGGCGGTTCCCGCGCGGGCGGAGTCGGTCCGGGTACTGGCGGCGGAATTGGAACGTCTCTACAATCATGCGGGCGACATCGGCAATCTGTGCGCCGGGGTGGGCTTTGCCGTAGGCATAAGCCACGGCGCCCGTCTCAAGGAGCGGTTGATGCGCCTGAACGAGCGCGTTGCCGGCAACCGGTTCCTGAGGGGCATGGTGGTGCCCGGGGGCGTGGCGATGGATGTCACCGCCGCTCTGACCCAGGATATCGCCGGCGTGCTCCATGAGCTGGAAGGTGATTTAAAAGGGCTTTTGGAAATTCTTCACGAAAATAACGCCTTTTTGGACCGGGTCAACACGACCGGGATTTTGTCCACCCGGGCGGCGGTCGATCTCGGCGCGGTCGGAGTGGCGGCCCGGGCCTCCGGTGTTAACGCCGACTGGCGGCGGGACTTGCCTTATTCGCTTTACCCGAAGCTTGATTTCAAGGTTCCGGTCTACCATAGCGGGGATGTCGCCGCCCGGCTGTGGGTCAGGGCGGATGAAGCTTTTCAGGCCATCGGGCTGATTCGCCAGGTGCTCTACGGCTTGCCGGAAGTGGGCGGGGAGCTCAGAGTCCGGTTGCCGGAGCTGCCGGCAGGCGCTTCCGGCGCCGGCTGGAGCGAGTCGGCGCGCGGCGGCAACCTTCACTGGCTGATGACCGGGAAGAACAGTACGGTATACCGGCTCTTTGTCCGTTCGGCCTCTTACCCCAATTGGCCGGCCGTCGCGGTGGCCGCCCCCGGGAACATCATCCCGGATTTCCCTCTCGTCAACAAAAGCTTTGAGCTTTGTTACGCGTGCATTGACCGGTAGGAGGATAGGCTCATGCTAAAAATGTTGCGTAAAATTATTTATACCGGGACGGTGACGGAAAGCTGGGACGCGGCTCCCGTTCCGCCCCGGTTCCGGGGCGCGGTCACGGTGGCGCAGAACCGGTGCGCCAATTGCGGCCGTTGCGCCGCCGCCTGCCCCACGGGGGCGATTGCGATAACCGGGGAAACCCTGACAGTCGACCATCGGGCCTGCATTTTCTGCGGCCGCTGCGTTGAAGTATGCGAACAGAACGCGTTGCAGCATAACGGCGATTACCAGCTGGCCAGTCTGGGCGAAGAACTGCAGACCAGAATCCGCCGCATCCTGGGCCGGTCCCTTGCCGTCCGGCACGTGGATGCAGGCTCCTGCAACGCCTGCGACTGGGAAATGGTGGCCTTGAGCAATCCCGTGTACGATCTTCAGCAATACGGCATTGATTTTGTCGCCTCGCCCCGGCACGCGGATATGCTGATGGTCACCGGAGTAGTGACGCGCAACCTTACCCAGGCGCTCCGGATGACCTATGAAGCAACTCCCGCTCCGAAACTGGTGATGGCGGTAGGGAGCTGCGCGGCCAGCGGGAAAACCTTCGGCGCCAGCTACGCCATCCGGGGCGGAGCCGACGCCCTGGTGCCGGTGGACGTATATGTACCGGGCTGTCCGCCCCGTCCTTCCGCCCTTATTTACGGTCTTATGCTGGTTCTGGACCGCCTGAAGCGATGAATAAAAGCGTTGCCTGCGAAAACCGCAGGCAACGCTTTTGGCTTTGGGAGAAAATATGAGGGATGAATATCGTCCCAACCAGCCACACTAACTTATATTTCTCTAGGAAGAATTGCAACCGGGGAGGGTCTGGGCGGTGAAGCGGGACGGGTTTATCTGGTCCATCCACGCCGGGATGCTGGCGGCGTTGGTATATGGGATTGTGGACAGTATACTGTTTGGAACCGGGATACACAGTACGCCGATATGGAGGGCGGCTGCCGGGATTTTTTTGGAGCCGGCGCAGATCGCCACCCGGCTGGGGGTGATCGTCGGCTGGATTGGCCATCTGGCCGTGGGCGGCCTTTGGGGGCTGGTCTTCTATGGAGTGCTGACGATGAGCGGGTCCGGCCACAGCAACTATAAGGGGATACTGCTGGGGCTTTTTGCCTGGCTTGTCGACTCCGGGCTCATCCGCTTCGGCATAACCACTTCCGACGCCGCTGGCCCCGAAGGGACGCTGATCGCCCTGCTGCTCGATTCCGTCGTATACGGCGGCCTGCTGGGTTATCTGGCTCCCCGGCTAATCAACCTGCGCCCCGGCGGGGAGGATGCCGCAGGCTGGCTTGCCGGCCGGCTGGCGGCGCCGGCCGGCAAGCCGGATCAGGAGAGGAAGCCGGACCCTGAGGGCGGGGACTCCTCCCGGGGAAATTAGGAGGTGATGACGTGCTTGGCAGTCTTACGGGAATAGTTATCTTCATCGCGGGCCTTGGAGTGATGTTTCTTGTGGTGCCCGGAAAATATGTCGGACGATACGTGTGGTTCGGCCTGATCGGCGGACTGGGCATGGCGATTGTCCTCACCAGCGTGATGCAAAATATCCTGGGCTATTGGCAATTTCATGATGTCGATATCCTTTACCTGTCCCGGGTGCCGGTCTTCCTGGCCGGGGTGTGGGCCCCGCTGGTAATGGCTTTCGCCTATTTGGTCAGGGCCAGCAAGAGCCTTTACCTGACCGGCCTGATTATCATCGTGTTCGCGGCGGCGGCCAGCATGGCCCACTGGTTCATGCTTATTCAAGGCACGCTTGTCTATCAAAACTGGACGCTCCTGGGCACCTTCGGCCTGGCGTTCATCCTGCACGGCGTACTGTTCTACTATGTACACCTGGCGACGGAAGCCGAACAGGCTTCTTTCCGCTAAGCCGGCCTGAGCGCCTGGCATTATCCGATACGCCCCAAGCCGTCCCGACGGACGGTTTTTTCTTTCATAAAGAGGACTCTAATTTAGACGGGAGGCAGCAGGCCCTTATCGCGGACCAGGTTGATAATATCCTTGAAACCCGCCGCCGCGGTTCCCAGAGGATCGCTTTTCCCGCCTGAAACAACAATTTCACCCAGGGTGGCGGAAATAAAGCGGATGCCTTTCGCCGTGCCGGACAGGGCGGCAAGCGGATGAGCGAACGGGATGGAACGGGCCCGGACGGCGACCTGTACGCCGCTGGCCGTCTTTTGCGCTTTGCCGATCAGTTTGATGGCCTCGCCGCGGGCTTCGGCCGCCCGGATATCGGCCAGGGTGATTTCCTGAATGCCCTGAACCGGAACGCCGGCAAGGTTGATCTCGGCATCAAAAAGGCAGTTGGCCAGGATAATGGTTTTGCTTGCCGTGTCCCAGCCTGCGACATCCAGCCGCGGGTCGGGTTCGGCGACTCCCCGGGCAACGGCTTCGGCGATGGCTTCCTCGCAGGTGAGGCCGTCAGCAGCCATCCGGGAAAGAACATAGTTGGAGGTGCCGTTAAGAACCCCTTCAAAGGCTTGAAGTTCGTCGCCCGCCAGGCTGTAGGAGCCTATATCCATGGTGGGAAGGGCGGCGGCGGTGGCGCCGCCGACTTTGATCCGGGCGCCCCGGGCGCGGGCCAGAACCTTGATTTCACCGAAGGATTTCACCAGGGGTCCTTTGGTGAAAGTGACGATATCCATGCCTTTTTCAAGGGCGGCCCGGAAGTGGGCAAGTCCCGGCTCGCCGGTCCAGATATCGGTAGGGGTTGCTTCCACCAGAACATCGGCGGATGAGGCGGCAATTCCAGCCGCACTCGCGAGCGCCGGAGACCAAAGGCCACTCATCTGCCTTAAGCCGCTGCTGCCGGGGGGCAGGGCGAGTAATCGCGCAGTGTCCAGACCGGCGCTGTCGTGGAGGCCGCCTTGGGAGCCTACGACGGTTACCAGACGGAGGTCGAGGCCGTAACGGGCCAGGACCGCTTCGCGCCTGGCGGAAAAGTACCGGATGAAGTGGCGGGCGATGTTGCCAAAGCCGCTGAGGCAAAGATTTAGACGCAAGAGCCCTTCCTCCTCGGAAAGTATTAACGGGACCGCCGGGCTGCCGGGGCCGGCGGTCCGATGGACAAGTTCTGAGGATATTATACTGTATTTGGAACGCCCTGATAATGGTTTTTGCCATGAATGGACGGCGGGAAAGGTGCTTTAGCCGCGCAGCGCGAATAACAAAGAAAAAAGGAGGGTGATTATTATGGCTGCGCGGGATATCCTTCTCCTCGGCAATGATGCGCTGTATCGTACGGCGCGGGAAGTAACGGCGGAAGAACTGGAGAAAGCCGGGCAGGTGATGGAGGATCTGCGGGACACGATGCTTGAATTCCGCCGGAAATACGCGTTCGGGCGGGCCATCGCCGCGCCCCAGATCGGGGAAGGGCTGCGGATGATCTACATGAATGTGGCCGGCGCGTCCACGGCGATTGTAAATCCGCGGCTGGAGCTGGGGCCCGAGACCTTTGAGGTGTGGGACGACTGCATGAGTTTTCCCGGGCTGGAAGTCCGGCTGATGCGGCACCGGAAATGCCGGCTCCGCTTTAAGGATTTGGCCTGGCAGGACCGCACCATGGATTTGACGGACGATCTGGCGGAGCTCATTCAGCACGAATATGATCATCTGGACGGCATCCTGGCGGTTCAGCGGGCGATTGACAATAAATCGTTCCGGATCAACCCGGCAAAAGCGGGCTGCTTTTAGCCGGCTGCGGCCGGGGCCGCCCTTTCGGCGGACGGAGGAAGAATGCGTTACAGTCAAGTATACTGCGGGCAACTGGTGAGGAGGGTCAACCGGTTTGTCGCCGAGGTGGCGATAAACGGAACCATCCAGGCGGCCCATGTCAAAAATACCGGACGGCTCCGGGAACTGCTGGTGCCCGGAGCCGAGGTCATCCTGGAGCATTGCGCCAACGCGGGGCGGAAGACCGCCTGCTCGCTGGTCGGGGTGCGGAAGGCGGACCGGCTTGTCAACATCGACTCCCAGGCGCCGAACCGGGTCGTGGCCGAGGCGCTGGAAAAGGGGCTTGTCCAGGAACTGGGGCGGGTCGACGCAGTGCGCCGGGAAGTGCGCTACGGGGCGTCACGGTTCGACATCGGCTATCGTCGCGGCGACGAGGCCGGCTTTATTGAGGTGAAGGGAGTTACCCTGGAACGGGACGGCGTGGCGATGTTTCCCGACGCACCCACCGAGCGGGGAACGAAACATATTCAGGAACTGATCCGCGCGGTTCGGGAAGGCTATGCCGGATACATCCTGTTCCTTATCCAAATGCAAGGCGTCCAGGCCTTCACCCCCAACAGCGAGACCGACCCGGCGCTGGCGGCCGCCCTTGGCCTGGCGGTGCGGCAGGGCGTGAGAGTGCTGGCTTATGATGCGCTGGTAAGTGAGGATGCCATGACGCTGGGAACCCAGGTAAAAGTAATAATATGACTGCGTTCGCGCGGCCAAGACATGGTGTTAAGGAGTGAGATCTTTGCAGTACCGCATGTTGGGGAAAACCGGACTGACTGTTTCCGAAGTGAGCTTCGGCGGCATTCCGATCATCCGGCTAAGTGTCGGGGAGGCGGTAAGCGTTTTACACCGCGCCTTTGACCGGGGAATCAATTTTTATGATACCGCCAACGCCTACCGGGACAGCGAGCATAAAATGGGCAGGGCCTTTCGCGACCGGCGGGACCGCGTCATCCTGGCGACCAAGACCGGGCGGCGGGATGGGGCCGGGGCGCTTGAACACCTGGAGAACAGTCTGCGGATGCTGGAGACCGACTATATCGACCTGTACCAGCTTCATCAGGTGGCTCAGGAAAAGGACTGGGAGGCGGCAGCCGCGCCCGGCGGCGCGCTGGAGGTCGTCCGCAAGGCCCAGGCCGAGGGGAAAGTCCGCCATATCGGGGTAACGTCGCATAGTCTGCCGATGGCCATAAAATTGGTCAGGACCGGGCTGTTCGCCACCGTCCAGTTCCCCTTCAACTTCATTGAAGACGCGGCCAAGGATGAGTTATTCCCCACCGCCCTTGAGCGCGGAATGGGCATTCTAGCCATGAAACCCTTTGCCGGCGGGGTTTTGGACAACGCTTCCCTGGTGTTCAAGTTTCTGCGGCAGTATCCGGACGCTATCCCCATACCGGGCTTCGATTCGCCGCAGGCCGTCGACGAGATCGTCGGCCTGTACGCCGGTCCCAACAGCGTCGGTGCGGACGATCTGGCGCTCATGGACCGGTATCGCGCCGAATTGGGCCAGCGGTTTTGCCGCCGCTGCGAATACTGTCTGCCCTGTCCCAATGGCGTGGCTATCACCGGGGCGATGGGCTACCGGGTGACGGTGGCGCGTTTGTCGCCCAAGGGCGCGGTGGGGTTTTCCGGCCGGTTCATGGACACCGTCGCCAACTGTACCCAGTGTGGGCTGTGCGCCACCCGCTGTCCTTATGAACTGGACATTCCGGCGATTCTAAAGCAGCATTACGATCTCTACGAAACGCACCGAGCGTTGGATTAGCGGAATAACAGGCCCCGGAAGAGGTGCTTCCGGGGCCTGTCCTTAGGAAAGGGCTTTGGCTAACGCCCGCAGGGAAATGATGTCATTGATCCTTTCCACAAAGGGAATGTGGGCGGCGGTATCGCTGGCCAGCGCGCCTCTGAGCAGAATCGCGGTAAAATCGCAGTCCCTGGCGCCCCGGCAGGTGGACAGCACGCAGTGCTCGGCACAATAACCGGTGATGATTACCGTATCGACGCCCTGGCTTTTGAGCAGTTCTTCCAGCGGGGTTTTGTTGAAGGCGTTGCCATACCGCTTATGGATGCAAGGGTCGGTAGCGCGGAGCGCGAGGTCAGGCGGAACAGCGAAAGCTTCCGTTCCCGGCGTCAGGCCGTCCGCCTCGTCGATGTGCTGTACGCAGACGACCGGCAGCCCCTTCTGGCGGAAGAGGGCAATCGCGGCGTTGATGGCAGGGATCGCCTGCCGCAGCGATTGGGCCGTTTCAGGAGCCGTAAAGAACAGATTTTGAACATCGACAACCAGCAGAGCAGGATTCATGAATCATCACCTCATGGGTTTTTGCTCTATATTTCGGAAAAAATGGCCGGCTTCCTGCCGATGCTGATAAAGTTGCGCTGCGAAAAAGAGGCCGGTTGACATAATCAACCGGCCTTTCTTTGATGATTGCTGTAAAGGGTAACGCTGAACCTTTTACCGGAGCGAAGCTCCCGGGGACTGCTTCGCCGCAGGCCTTTATTCGCCGTCGGCATTGGCGGTGGAAGCAGCCAGCCGGCCGCAACTCCTCAGGTCAAGGGTGGCGAAATAATCCTCGAGGGTTTCAGCCCGGCGGATGAGCTCGACCTCGCCCGAGGGTTTGAGGAGAAGCTCGGCGGAGCGAAGTTTGCCGTTGTAGTTGAACCCCATGGCGTGGCCGTGGGCCCCGGCGTCGTGGATGACCAGGACATCGCCGATGTCAATGGCCGGAAGGGCGCGGTCGATGGCAAATTTGTCATTGTTTTCGCAGAGGGACCCGGTCACGTCGTAGACATGATCCAGAGGCGCCGCCTCTTTGCCGATGACGGTAATGTGGTGATATGCGCCATACAGGGCGGGCCGCATAAGATTGGCCATACAAGAGTCCAGGCCGACATAGTTCTTATAGATGTGCTTCTTATGCAGGACGGTAGTCACCAGATACCCGTAAGGACCGGTAATCATCCGGCCGCATTCCATGGCAAGGGTGAGGGGATGCAGGCCGTTGGCGGCGATGGTCTCCTGATAGGCCGCCCGGATGCCTTGTCCGACGTGCTCCAGGTCAACGGCGTCCTGCTCGGGCCGGTATGGAATGCCGATGCCGCCGCCGAGGTTGATGAGTTCTACGCGGATGCCGGTTTTTTGGTGGATTTCAACCGCCAGGTCAAACATCATCCGGGCTGTCGCGATAAAACTGTCGGGATTGAGTTCGTTGGAAATGACCATGGTATGCAGGCCGAACCGCCGGACGCCCTTGCTCTGGGCCAAGCGGTAGGCTTGGAGGAGCTGCTCTTTGGTGATGCCGTATTTGGCTTCTTCCGGGTACCCGATGATGTCGTTGCCGCCCTTCAGCAAGGGGCCGGGGTTATAGCGGAAGGAGAGCATGTCGGGCAGACCGGCGTGTTTCTCCAGATAATCGATATGGGTAATATCGTCCAGGTTGATGACGGCGCCCAGCTCGCGGGCTTTCTGAAAGTCTTCGGCCGGAGTGTCGTTGGAGGAGAACATGATGGCTTCGCCGCGGATCCCGGCCATGTCGGCCAGATAGAGTTCGGCCAGGGAACTGCAGTCCGCCCCGAGGCCCTCTTCCCGCAAGAGGCGGAGGAGAGCAGGGTTGGGGGTCGCCTTTACGGCGAAATATTCCTTGAAGCCGGGCGCCCAGGCGAATGCGGCCATAAGGCGCCGGGCATTTTCCCGAATGGCGCGCTCATCATAAAGATGAAACGGGGTGGGGTGTTTCCGGGTAATTTCCTCCAATTGAGCCTTGGTAAAGGGAACCTTTTTCTCAGCCATGGTAATCTAGCCCTCCCGGTAATGATAGTAGCGCCGTGCCGACAGCCGGGCGGCGCAAAATAAAAAACGATTTGCAAGCAAATATCTTACAAATCGTCAAAAAACCACGTTTCCAACGCTGCAAGATAGCTCTCCATACGAAGCCGTATGACAGTCCAGTACTTTTTCAGCAATGGACCAGCAGAAAATCCGCTGCCCGGGGATTTCCGCTTCGGCAGCTTATTCCTTTCGGCATCCGTCATCGCTGGCTGCTCCGGATGCGTACTCTTTATACGCTGCACCTCTATCTGCCGTTTATTCAGTTATTGTTTTGAAGTATACGGCATTTGGCGGGGGATGTCAACCGCTTTTGTCAAAATCGCGCCGGTAATGGCGGGCGGCCAGGCGAAGGTGGTGATGCACGGAGAAAAATGGGGCTATCCGCCGCTTGCCGGTCATATACATTAACGCGGAGGTGAAAAGCAGTGAGTTTGTTGGAGCTATTCGTGCTGAGCACCGCGCTTGGAACGGATCTCTTTTCGGTTTCGATACCCATCGGCATGAACCGCATCCGGCTCCGGATCATTATTTACGCGGCGGCGATATTCGCCCTTTTTCACGTAGCCATGATCTTGACCGGATATCATTTGGGGCACTGGCTGGGAACGGTTGTCGATCACGTGGGGGCCTATCATATCAACTGGCCTTCGGCGTCCGTGCAGGACTGGGCGAGCGCCGGCGGCGCGCTTGTTCTGGGCGGGCTGGGGGTGCATATGATCAGGGAAAACCTGGCCAACGGACACCAGAGCCCGGCTGCCGGCCATCCGCTCAAGGGGCTGACCTTGGTGGCGCTGGCGGTGAGCGTCAGCCTCGACGCCCTTGCGGCGGGCTTCAGCCTGGGGATGATGGATGTGGACCTTATTATGCTGAGCCTCATCCTGGGAGCGGTGATATTCTGCGTCGGCATCCTGGGCCTGGGCCTGGGACGCCGCTTCGGACGGCTGATCGGAAAACAGGCTGAAATCGTCGGCGGGCTGGTGCTGGTAATGCTGGCGGTGCATATTTTCTGGACGGCTGTGAGTACATGACGATATTTTGTTTGCGGCCATAGGACAAATCCATTTTGCATTGGCGATAGATATGTTAAAATAATGAAGGACATACTACGCGGAGGGATGCATTCAGAATGCTGCGCATTTTATTCGTATGCACCGGAAACACCTGCCGGAGCCCGATGGCGGAAGCCATGCTGAACGCCAAGATCGGCGCCAGCGGCCTGGCGGACCGGATTAAGGTCCTTTCGGCCGGGACCGCTGTTTTCGGCGAAGCGCCCGCGTCCTCCGGCGCCCAATCCGCCATGGCCAAGCGCAGTCTCAACCTTGCGGAGCACCGGGCCCGCCGGCTTTTGCCCGAATACGTACAAGCCGCCGATCTGGTGCTTGCCATGACCCGGCATCACAAGGAGGCCGTCGGCGCAATCGCGCCTCAGGCTGCTGATAAACTATTCACGTTAGCCGAGTTCGCCGGCGAGGACCGCGACGTCTCCGATCCCTTTGGCGGCGACGACGCCACCTATGAGGACTGTGCGGCCGCGATCGCCCGCCTTTTGGACAAGGCTTGGGAAAAAATCATCCGGCTGGCAGGGGAATAACTAGCAGCGAAAGAATATCGGATAGAGGGGAGAATAGTCATGCTGGTTGGCATTGGCAGCGACCACGGCGGATTTCGCTTGAAAGAGGATATTAAACAATACCTTCAGGAACAGGGAATCAATTTTACCGATTTCGGCACCTGTTCGACCGATTCAGTCGATTACCCCGACGTTTCCCGGGAAGTGGCCCAAGCGGTTGCGGACGGGAAATGCGACCGGGGCATTATTATCTGCGGAACCGGCATCGGGGTGTCGATTGCCGCGAACAAGATCAGGGGGATTCGGGCCGCTCTCTGCCATGATGTTTATTCGGCGCAAATGTCGCGGGAACACAACGACGCGAACATCCTGACCATGGGTGAGCGCGTGATCGGGATGGGGCTGGCCCGGGCCATCGTGGAGAAGTGGCTGGCGACGGAGTTCGCCGGCGGCCGCCATTCACGCCGGGTCTGCATGATTGCCGACCTGGAAAGGTAAAGAATGGACCCGGGCTGGCGGAAGCGGCCGGCCGGCGGTTGACCGGCCGAGGCAAACCATTATTCTGACGGGGTGATGGATATGGACGAACAATTGGCAACGGTTGAGCGTCAAACGGCTTGCGCCGCCACGGAACTGCTGGCGGTTGCGGGGCTTAAACCCGGGCAACTGCTGGTGGTGGGCTGCAGCACGAGCGAAGTGCGGGGGGAGAAGATCGGCTCGGCCGGCTCGGACGAGGTGGCGAAAGCTATTTTTGCCGCTCTTTCCCGGTGCTGTGCCGAGAAGGAGGTTTATCTCGCCATACAATGCTGCGAACACCTCAACCGGGCGCTGGTGATGGAACGGCCGGCGGCCGAGCGGTACGGCCTCGAAGAGGTGGGCGTCGTCCCGGTCCCCAAAGCGGGGGGCGCTTTGGCCGCCCGGGCGATGCGGCAGTTTAACGATCCTGTTGTTGTGGAAACCATTGCGGCTCATGCCGGCCTGGATATAGGATCGACGCTAATCGGCATGCACCTGAAGCGGGTCGCGGTACCGGTTCGTCTGGCGCAACGGCAAATTGGCCAGGCGCCGGTCACGGCCGCGCGGACCCGGCCACGGTTGATCGGCGGCGCACGAGCTGTCTATGAATTGCCGCCCTGTACATAACACTACGCTGGTCAATAATTATGGGGGTATCAAAGGAGGAGAATCATGAAGGTATTATCCGGCGTTGACCCTGAAGTTGCGCGGGCCATAGACCTTGAGCGCCAGCGCCAGCAGAACAAGATTGAGCTGATCGCCTCGGAAAATTTCGTGTCGAGGGCGGTATTGGAAGCCCAAGGTTCGGTATTGACCAATAAATACGCGGAAGGATATCCGGGCGCCCGCTATTATGGCGGCTGCGAATATGTGGATATCGTCGAGCGGCTGGCCATTGACCGGGCCAAAATGCTGTTTGGCGCCGACCACGCCAATGTCCAGCCCCATTCCGGCGCTCAGGCCAATACAGCGGTGTACTTTGCTTTTCTGCAACCGGGCGATACCCTTCTGGGGATGAACCTGGCCCATGGCGGCCATCTCACCCATGGCAGCCCGGTCAACCTGTCCGGCAAATACTTTAAGATTGTGCCCTATGGCGTAGACGCCGAAACCAACCGCATTGATTATGACGAATTGCGCAAGCTGGCGCTCGCTCACCGGCCGAAAATGATGGTGGCCGGCGCGAGCGCGTATCCGCGGATCATCGATTTCGCGCTGATGGGCGAGATCGCCCGCGAAGCGGGCGCCATGCTGATGGTCGATATGGCTCATATCGCCGGCCTGGTGGCCGCCGGGCTGCATCCTTCGCCGGTGCCGCATGCGGATATCGTGACGACGACTACCCACAAGACCTTGCGCGGACCGCGCGGCGGGATGATTCTCTGCCGCGAGCAGTACGCCAAGGCTGTCGACAAGGCCATTTTCCCCGGGACCCAGGGAGGTCCCCTGATGCATGTGATCGCCGCCAAGGCCGTGGCCTTTAAAGAAGCGCTGAGCGAAGAATTCCGCGCTTACCAGGGTCAGATTGTCAAAAACGCCAAAGTGCTGTCGGAAAAGCTCATGCAGGAAGGGTTCAGGCTAGTCTCCGGCGGCACCGACAATCACCTCATGCTGCTCGATCTCCGCGGCAAGCACCTTACCGGCAAGGTCGCCGAGAAATTGCTGGACGAAGTGGGGGTCACGGTCAACAAGAACGCCATCCCCTTTGATCCGGAAAGTCCTTTCGTCACCAGCGGCATCCGGATCGGCACCCCGGCGATGACCTCGCGGGGCATGAAAGAGGAGGCCATGCTTACGATCGGTGAAATCCTTTCCCTGGTCCTGAGCAATCCCGAAGATTCTGCAGCCAAGACCAAGGCAACGGCCATGGTCGGCGAGCTGTGCCGGAAATACCCGCTGTACGCCGACCTGGGTTAGGCGTCCTCCGATACGGCGCGGGGTTATCCGGCCTCTGGGTCTCCGCCAAAGGCGGGCCAATACGATAGGAACGGGGGAATCACACCAATGCAGGTCAGAATTATTGACCATCCGCTGATTCAACATAAATTATCGCTTATTCGCGACGTTAAAACCGGGCCCAAGGAATTTCGCGAACTCCTGGAAGAGATCGCCATGCTGATGGCTTACGAAATCACCCGCAACCTGCCGCTGGAGGATATGGAGATCGAAACGCCGGTTGCCAAGTGCTGCTGCCAAGTGCTCGCCGGGAAGAAAATGGGCGTAGTGCCCATCTTGCGGGCCGGCCTCGGCATGGTCAGCGGCGTGGTGCGCCTCATCCCCGCCGCCAAAGTGGGACATATCGGCGTGTACCGGGACCCGGAAACGCTGAAGCCGGTTGAATACTACTGCAAGTTGCCCACCGACGTGGCGGAGCGGGAGATCGTCATCATCGATCCGATGCTGGCCACCGGGGGATCTTCGGTCGCCGCCATTGACATGATCAAGCGCAAGGGAGGACGCAGCATCAAACTGATGTGCCTCGTCGCCGCGCCCGAAGGAGTGCTGCTGGTCAACGAGCGCCACCCGGATGTCGAAATCTACACCGCGGCGGTGGACGAGCGGCTGAACGACCATGGCTATATCGTGCCCGGCCTCGGCGACGCCGGAGACCGGATTTTCGGAACCAAATAGACCTGCGGACGGACCCCGGGGCTTCCTGGGGTCCGTATTTGCAGAACCGCAGGAGGACTGGCTTGTAAAAGGGGGAAAGGCTGTGCCGCAATATATTTGCCCGGACGGAAACGCCGACGGATTACGAAGGGCGCGGGAGGTGGCCAAGTGAGCGAGCATTGTCCCGGAAAAGAGGAAAGGCCTGCGCGCCGGCCGAGCTGGGATGAGTATTTTATGGATATCACGCAAGTGGTGGCGTCCCGCTCCACTTGCCTTAGACGGCAGGTGGGGGCGGTCATTGTCAAGGGCAAGCGCCTCCTGACCAGCGGCTATAACGGCGCCCCCCAGGGGCTGGCCCACTGCGGCGAGGTGGGATGCCTGCGGGCGGCCCTCGGCATCCCTTCCGGCGAGCGGCACGAGCTTTGCCGGGGGACCCATGCCGAGCAAAACGCGATTGTCCAGGCCGCCCTGTATGGCGTCGCCATTGAGGGGGCTACTCTCTACTGCACCCATCAGCCCTGCGTGGCCTGCACCAAGCTGATTATCAACGCCGGAATCCGGCGGATCGTTTACCTCAATGCCTATCCCGACGACCTTGCCCTGGAGCTGATTGCCGGCGCAGGCATCGACTGCGAGTGCTTCGGCGAACGCAGCCGCGGATAAGAAAAACGCTTCCTTGGCGGAAGCGTTTTTCTTATTTCGGAACGGCTCTATTTCCGCCGGAGGGCGTTGTAGGCCTTGGCGGCGGTATTGGCGATATAGTCGCTGGCATAGCTGCCCGAACGGCTGGTGGAGGTATAGACGCTGATCAGTATCTGATCCTTTCCGTCATCGATAATGCCGACGTCGCACAGGACACTGTCGAGTTCCCCCACTTTGTGCATGACCCTGGTCTCCATGAAACGGGGAATTTCATCGTTGTAAATGGTATTGGCCAGATATCCCCTGAATTCGGTTGCCTTGGCCTTGGGCAGGTACTTGCTGTTGCATATCGCATCCAGAACCCTGGCCATTTCATAAGGAGTAGTGACGCTATGATAGTCGTAACGCTTGAAAGCGTCCTCGTCATGAATCTGAGTCCGCTTTAACCGAAGATCCCGCGTAACGCGCTTGAAGGCGTCGGGGCGCAGGGCCGCCGCTTCATCCAGCATCTCATAAAAGGCGTTGTTGTCGCTGACCGTGATCATCCGCGCAACTGTCTGGTCGTAATAATCCCGCTTGGCCGGACTGGCGGCGGGATAAAGGTATTTGTAGACCGCCAGGGCTACGACGAGTTTGCTGGTGGACGCGGTCGGAAAGACGACATCTTCGTTATAAGATAACGAGCGGCCGGTTTTGAGGTTTTTGGCATAAACCCCGGCTTTTCCGTCGAAATTTTTCAGATAATCGACGACTTCCCGCGGCGTGCTGTTAAAGGCGGCGGGCGTGCCGGCAAAGGCGACGCCGGAGAAGAACATGAAGGCGGCAACCAAAGCTGCGATTTGTTTCACGAAAATATCACCTCTCCTGTATGTTTATTCCATTATACTCGGAATTGACTGGCCGGTCGATAGGGAAAAATGGCTAATTTTGTCAGAATTGGCGACCGGGAATTTTCCAGGACGACAGGAAAGTGGCGGGGACAGGGCGAATACCAACCTTCAGCGGCTACAAAAATCTTGAAATGATTGTGAGGCAGTATGACGCTGGAAAACATTTATTTGCCCAAACTCAACCGGCTGACCCCCACGCTGGAGTCGACGCTGCTCAAAGCAATGGAGGAAGCCGGGGAACTTGCCCGGGCGGTGCTTAAGTTCCTGCCCTATGAGAAAAACCCGCCGGATAATGCGGGCTCTGCGGCGGACGAGCTTTTGGCCGACGTGGCCGGTGAATTGATGGATGTGGCCCAGACTTGCGTGACGATGATCTTCGTCATGGAGGACAGTTTTGGCATCCAGGCCGATACGCTCATCGACGCTCATCTGGAAAAGCTTGTGGCGAAGGGATACCGGTTTGACCGGCACCGCGCCTACGGCATCGCCGATGACGGGCTGTTCAAGTACCTGAACTTGCCCCGGCTGGCGCTGGAGGAGGTCACTCTGCTGACAACCGTCTGCAAGATCCAGGAAGAGCTCGGTGAACTGACCCAGTTTCTGGGCAAACGGGCCGGCGCTTCGGGCGAGGGACGGCAATTGAGCCGGGAGGCCGTTATGCGCGGCTGCGCGCTGGAGCTTCTGGATATAGCCCAGTGCTGCTTTACCATGATGTATATCTTAAATGAAAATCATGCTGTCGATATCCCGGCTCTGCTGGAGGCACATGTCGCAAAACTCAGGCGTAAGGGCTATTGCGCCTGAGCGTAAGCCAGGGCCTGGCAGAGTGCTATATGGAGATGCATATCTTGGCTGAGGCGGAAAATACTATGGATATATCTGATTTTGAGCCACTGCCGCTGTTTGACAAGTTTTACATGGTGAGTTAAAATAGCGAGTGGTGCTTAGATGAGGCTACCGATAAATTGGTGCTGTCCTGAAATGAGGTGAATTACCATGCAAGTGTATGTATTAGCGTTCACTATAGCCTTGGCGGTATCATATTTCATTACTCCGCATGTAAAGGACTTTGCGATAAAGGCGGGAGCCATGGATGCGCCGGACGACCGGAAGGTGCACACCCGGCCCATTCCGCGCATGGGCGGCCTGGGCATCTACCTGGGTTTTATTTTGGCGGTTATGGCCAGTATGCACATCAGCCATGAGATTCTCGGGCTGGTGCTTGGCGGCACGGTTATCGTGATCGTAGGAATGATCGACGATACCCGGCAGCTTTCCGCGAAAACCAAACTTATGGGGCAGATTATCGCCGCGCTGGTCCTCATCCTGTTCAATATTCGCATTGAATGGCTGACCAATCCATTCGGCGACATGATATATCTCAACTATTTTTCGATTCCCATCACCATCCTGTGGGTGGTAGGCTTGACGAACACCGTCAACCTGATTGACGGGCTGGACGGGCTGGCGGCGGGGGTTTCGACCATCGCCTCGATCACCATCCTGCTGGTGGCCTGGCAGCAGAACTTCTGGACAGTGGCTATTTTGACCGCCGCTTTGGCCGGCAGCGCCCTCGGCTTCTTGCAGCATAACTTTAATCCGGCCAAAATCTTTATGGGCGATACCGGCAGCATGTTTCTGGGCTATACTCTGGCGGCTGTTTCCATCCTCGGCACGGTAAAAAGCGCGGCCACTATCGCGCTGGTCGTTCCGATCGTGGCGCTTGGCCTGCCGATCATGGATACCGCATTTGCCATTATCCGCCGTTATTCCAACGGTCGTCCTATCTTCAAGCCGGACAAGGGGCACCTGCACCACCGGCTGTTGGAAATGGGCCTGACCCAGAAGCAGGCGGTGCTGCTCATGTATGTCATCAGCGGCTGCCTGGGACTGAGCGCCATCGCGCTGACCGAGGTCAACAAGGGCTTCGGCGCAGTAATTATTTTATTGTTGCTGGGCGGTGCGTTCTTTGGCGCCAAAAAGATCGGCGTTCTGAAAGATACCGGCTCGGTGGAAAGCCATTAGAGGGCAGGCGGACAGCCTGCCTCTGATTTTATCCCGAATGGAGTGAACTCGCATGTCCCGCATCAAGGTCATGACTGTGTTTGGTACGCGCCCGGAAGCCATCAAAATGGCGCCGGTAGTTCTAGAACTCGCCAAGTATCCTGACCAGATCGCGCCGGTAGTCGCCGTTACGGCTCAGCACCGGGAAATGCTCGACCAGGTGCTGGGGCTGTTTAGGATCCGGCCGGACTATGACCTTGACATTATGGCCCAGGGTCAGACGCTGTTTGACATTACCTGCCGGGCGATGAACGGCCTGAACGAAGTGTTGGCCAAGGAGCGCCCGGATATCGTACTGGTCCACGGCGACACGACGACGACTTTTGCCGGAGCGTTGGCGGCCTTTTATCATCAGATTCCCGTCGGGCATGTGGAGGCCGGCCTGAGGACTCGTAATAAGTACTCTCCTTTTCCGGAGGAAATGAACCGGAAGCTGACCGGAGCAATCACGGAACTGCATTTCGCACCGACTTCCGGGTCGCGGGACAACCTGCTGGCGGAAGCCGTAGAGCCGGGAGCGATATTTGTTACCGGAAATACCGTAATTGACGCTTTGCATGCGATTGTCGACAAAAATTATCGGTTTAACGAAGCGCCGCTGAGCCATATCCAATACGGCGAAAACCGGGTCATTCTGGTCACGACCCATCGCCGGGAGAATTTGGGCGAACCGATGCGGCACGTCTATCAGGCGCTGCGGGATATTGTCGCCGAATTCCCCGATGTGGAAGTGGTGTTTCCCGTTCATAAGAATCCTAAAGTCCTCGAGGTGGTAAAGGAAGAACTGGGCGGTCTGGGCCGGGTTCACCTGATCGACCCGCTCGACTACGAGCCCTTCGGCAATCTGATTGCCCGCTCCTATCTCGTCCTTACCGATTCGGGCGGCATTCAGGAAGAAGCGCCTTCCTTGGGTAAACCGGTGCTGGTGCTTCGTGACACGACCGAGCGGCCGGAAGCCATCGAGGCCGGTACGGTCAGGCTCATCGGCACGGACCGGGAGCGGGTGCATGCCGAGACGCGCAAATTGCTGCGCAATAAGGAAGAGTACAACCGGATGGCTAATGCCTGCAACCCTTACGGGGATGGGGCGGCAGCCCGTCGAATCGTGGAGTTTATTTTGTGGCGCTATGGATTATCCGCAAAGCGCCCGGAGTCCTATACGGTTCGCGTAAGATAATCAGCAGACGGCCGAAGGGCCGTCTGTTTCGTATAAATATGCATATTTTGCAGCAGTGGTAAGCTTTGTAAATTCAGGGTTGGCAGGATCAATACTTAATTGGTATATGAAAATAGTTCCGCAATAGGAAGGATTTTGATCTCCCTCGGCGAAATTCAGATAATTGTCGTTTGGACCGAGGTGTTGCATTCCGCTTGGTGGATAAGGGGATAATATCCTACTGAAACTGGGCGAACGGAGTGGAGCCGTGAAAAAAAAAGACAAGGGCCAGATATGGACAGCCTTCTCCCTGGTGGGGACGATCGGACTGACGATGGTGACCACTGTGGCGGTTGGCTTATACCTGGGCCGGCTGGCCGACAACTGGCTGGACACCGGTCCCTGGGCCACGGTCGCCGGGGTGCTTCTGGGGATGATGTCCGGCGCCTGGTCGACTTATAAGCGGGTAATTGAGGCCGAACGCGAAATGAACAATGAATGATATTTGGTAAAATGGGCATGGACGAATACACAATTGAAGTGAGGAGAACCCTACTGCAAATGGTTCTGTTTGCGGCCGCCGCAGGGGGGGGGTATCTCCTTGCGGGGCGGCCCGAGGCAGTTTTGGGGCTTGTTTTGGGGACGGTAATCAGTGCGGTATATTTTCTCCTGATGGGTTACCGGGTCAAACGCGCCTCCGAATTACCGCCGGAGCGGGCTGTCGCCTACATGAGGGCCGGCTGGATCTTGCGGCTGTGTTTTGTGGTGTTGGCGTTGGTTTTGCTGCTTCAGTGGAACGCCATTCCGTTTCTGGCGGCGGTTGTCGGACTGTTTTCTCTGCAAATCGTGATGATCCTGAACGCTGCCTACATCGTACTGAAAGCCGTCTTGAATGGCCGAAGCTGATCTTAGAGCGAAAGGGGTGAAAGAATGGGACACGGAGGAGGACATGAAATAGGTGGACACAAGGTGGCGCACCTGGCCGGCTTGGCGTTCAACATGGACACATTGATGATGACTTGGTTGGTCATGGCGATTGTCATCGGCATAGCGGTTCTTGCAACCCGGCGGCTTAGCCTGGTTCCGTCCGGCTGGCAGAACTTGCTGGAGATGCTGGTTACAGCGCTGGTCGATCAGATCGATTCGGTCATGGGGTCGAAAGGGCGAGCGCTTGCCCCGCTGATCATCACCCTGTTTCTGTTTATCTTGATTGCGAACTGGCTGGGGCTTGTGCCTGGACTGACCTCGCCGACCAGCGACCTAAATACCACCCTGGGGCTGGCGTTGATGGTGATTGGGCTGGTTCAGGTGCTCGGGATTATACATAAAGGAATCGGCGGCTACTTGGGGCATTTTATCCAGCCGTTCTGGTGGCTGCTGCCGATTAATATCATCGAAGAACTGTCGAAGCCGCTTACGCTTGGCTTCCGTCTTTTCGGCAATATTCTCGCCGGTGAAATATTGATTGTCATTCTGGGGGTCCTTGTACCGATGTGGATACCGATCCCGAACATAATCTGGCTTGGATTCAGCGTGTTTGTCGGCGTGGTGCAGGCTTTTATTTTCACCATGCTGTCCATGTCATATTTGTCGAGTGCTTTTAAAGACAGCCACTAGTTGGAGTTAAACTTATTCCCAGGAAAGGAGGACTTACCATGGAACATGCTATTATCGTTGCTGCCTCGGTAATCGGGGCTGGTTTGGCGATCGGTCTCGCTGCGGTTGGCGCCGGCATCGGCGACGGTCTCGTTACCGCTAAAGCCGTGGAGGGCATGGCCAGACAGCCGGAAGCGAAAGGAACTCTTCTGGTCAACATGCTGATTTCCGTAGGCTTGATCGAGGCCGTTCCCATTATCTGCGCCGTTATCGCCATCGTGCTGGTATTTGCCAACCCGTTCCTCAAGTAATTTTTGTGTTTAAAGGGCGGCGGGCCTAGGTCCCGTCGCCTCCCTTAAGCCTATTAGAGGAGGGCCCTATTTTGGTTGAACTAAATGCGACGCTCATAGCGCAGATCATAAATTTTTTGATTTTAGTGGCTATTTTGGCCAAGGTGGCTTATAAGCCGCTTATGAAAGCCTTGGCTGACCGCCAGGCCCGCATCGAGGGCAATCTGGCCACTGCGGAACAGGAGCGGACGGCCGCTGCTGAACTGAAACGCGAATATCAGGAACAACTGGCCCAGGCCAGGACCCAGGCTCAGGCAATTGTCGAAAAGGCGACCAAACTGGCTGAACAGACCAAGGATGAAATTATCCAGGAAGCACGGGCCGAACACGCCCGGCTCCTTAAGGAAGCCCGGGAGGAAATTGCCAGGGAACGGGAAAGGGCCATCGCCGAACTGCGCGGCGAGGTCGTTTCGCTGTCTATTGCTGCTGCGACAAAAATCGTCGGTCACAACATCGATGCAGCCACCAACTCCAAGCTGGTGACCGATTTCATCGATAAGCTTGACGCGGACAAAATGGGTGGTTTGAAATGTTAACCAGTCAGCTTGCCTTGCGTTACGCTCAGGCCATCTATGAACTGGCCGCCGAGAAACAGGAGCTGGAAACGGTGGAAGGGCAACTGGCGATGGTGGAGGAGGCTCTGGCCGCTTCCGGTGATCTGGCGACACTGCTGTTTCATCCCCAGGTGCCGATTGAGGCAAAAAAAGACACCGTGGTGAAAATTTTCGGAAGTGACCTGGCTGAGTATGTCCGCAATTTTTTGTTTTTGATCATTGATAAACGTCGGGAAAGCGCGTTGCCGGCAATTATCCGGGAATACCGGGCGCTTGCCAACCAGGCCCGCAACATCGCGGAAGCCGAGGTGACAACCGCTTTGCCGCTGAACGAGGCGGAGACCAAGTCGCTGGCGACCAGACTGAGTTCGGTGTCCGGCAAAAATGTCGTGCTGAAGACGCGTATCGACTCCCGTATTCTGGGCGGAGTCATCGTAAAGATAGGGGATAAACTGATCGACGGCAGCGTTTTGCGTCAGCTCGAGGCGCTCAAGTCCGCGCTGCTCAAGACTGAAGTGACGAAGATTGGGGTGACAAACTGAGTATGAAAATGAGGCCCGAGGAAATTACGGCTATCATCAAGCAGCAGATAGAACGCTATCAGGTCGACCTCAATGTTGACGACATCGGCACCGTCATCGAGGTAGGTGACGGCATCGCCCGCGTGCACGGCCTGGAGAAGGCCATGGCCGGCGAACTCTTGGAGTTTCCGCATGACGTATACGGCATGGTGCTCAACCTGGAGGAAGACAACGTGGGCGCCGTTCTCCTGGGCGGCGAGCTGCTGATTAAGGAAGGCGACACCGTTCGCCGGACCGGCCGGATTATGCAGGTTCCGGTGGGCGACGCTATGGTCGGACGGGTTGTCAATGCCATCGGTCAGCCCATCGACGGGAAAGGCCCGATCGCGACCAGCGAATTCCGGCCGGTGGAATTCCGGGCGCCGGGGATTGCCGACCGCCAATCGGTTAAAGAGCCGCTGCAAACCGGGATTAAGGCCATCGACGCGATGATCCCCATCGGCCGCGGCCAGCGGGAGCTGATCATCGGCGACCGGGGAACCGGCAAAACCGCCATTGCGATCGATACCATCATTAATCAGAAGGGCCAGGGCGTAATCTGTATTTATGTGGCGATTGGCCAGAAGGCGTCTACCGTAGCCCGGGTGGTGCATACCCTCGAAGAAGCAGGGGCAATGGACTTCACCATCGTAGTGGCCGCCACCGCCTCGGACAGCGCCCCGCTCCAATACCTGGCGCCGTACGCCGGGGTTGCTATCGGCGAATATTTTATGTATAAAGGCGGACACGCCTTATGCGTTTATGACGATCTGTCCAAGCATGCCACGGCTTACCGGGCGATGTCGCTGCTGCTGCGCCGGCCTCCCGGACGCGAGGCTTATCCGGGCGACGTGTTCTATTTACATTCGCGCCTTCTGGAACGGGCCGCCAAACTGTCCGACGAGCAGGGCGGCGGTTCGATCACCGCCCTGCCGGTCATTGAAACGCTGGCGGGCGACGTTTCAGCCTACATTCCCACCAATGTCATTTCCATAACGGACGGACAGATTTTCCTGGAAAGCGAATTGTTCTACTCCGGCATCCGCCCGGCGATCAACGCCGGTATTTCGGTCTCCCGGGTGGGCGGTTCCGCTCAGATTAAGGCCATGAAGCAAGTGGCCGGCCGCCTGCGGCTCGACCTTGCCCAGTACCGGGAATTGGCGGCCTTTGCCCAGTTCGGCTCCGACCTGGACAAGGTCACCAAGGCGCTCCTGGACCGGGGACGCCGGATGACCGAAATTCTGAAACAGCCGCAATATCAGCCGATTCCGGTTGAAGAGCAGATTGTCACCATTTACGCCGGGGTCAACGGTTATCTGGATGATGTCGGCGCCGATGAGGTTGTCCGGTTCGAAGCCGATCTGCTCAAGTTCATGAAGGCGAACTATGCCGAAATCGTGAAAGGCATCCGGGAGAAGAAGGTCATCGATCCCGAGATCGAGGCCGCCCTCAAGGATGCGATCAAAGAATTCAAAGACACTTTCATTATGGATGACAAAACCAATTTACAAGCAGCGGCGAGGTGATGACTGATGCCCAGCACACGGGACATACGCCGCCGTATCAAGAGCGTTAAAAATATTCAACAGATTACCAAGGCCATGAAAATGGTCGCAGCCGCCCGGTTGCGCCGCGCCCAGGAACGAGCCAACGCCAGCCGGCCTTATACGGAAAAGATCCGGGAAATGCTGGCCGAGGTTGCCGGCAACGCCCGGGACAGCGTCCATCCGCTGCTGGCGGTCCGTGACGGGGAAAAGACCGCCTACCTGATTGTCGGTGCCGACAAAGGATTGGCCGGGGCCTATACCTCCAACCTCATCCGGGAAGTGCTGCCGCATGTCCAGGGGAAGGACGGCGTTCACCTCCTGACCGTTGGCCGTAAGGCCCGGGATTATTTCAAGCGGCGCGGCTATACCCTCGATCAGGAGTATACCGGCTTCTCCGAGAAACCGACCCATCAGCACGCGGTGGACATAGCCCGGGAAGTTGCCGGAGCCTATGCCGACGGCACCTATGACGAGGTGTATCTTGTATATACCCAATTCTTTTCGCCGATTAACCAGAAGCCGACGCTGATCAGGCTTTTGCCGGTGGAAACCTCCGGTTCCCAGGAAGGAGACCAGCCCCGCGACTATATTTTTGAGCCCTCGGCGGAAGAGGTATTGGCCCTGTTGCTGCCTAAATACCTGGAAACCGTCGTGTACGGAGCGCTCCTTCAAGCGGCGGCCAGCGAGCTTGGCTCGCGGATGACGGCCATGGGTTCGGCTACCGAAAACGCCGAGGAGCTGATCTCCAAACTCGTCCTCAACTACAACAAGGTTCGCCAGGCGAATATCACCCGCGAGATATCCGAGATCGTGGGCGGCGCCGAGGCGCTCAAATAAGGAGGGGAAAGCGTGAGTACTGGTAAAGTCATACAAGTCATCGGTCCTGTCGTTGACGTAGAGTTCCCCCCGGAGCAGTTGCCCCCGATTTATAACGCCCTTCAGATAGACGAACAAAGCGGCGACATGCGGGTTAAACTGACGGTGGAAGTCATGCAGCACCTCGGCGACAATATCGTCCGCGCCGTGGCCATGTCCTCGACGGACGGCCTGACGCGCGGCATGAAGGCTGCCGATACCGGCGCGCCGATTCGCATTCCGGTCGGGAAGGGCACGCTGGGCCGGGTTTTCAACGTTCTGGGAGAAACGGTGGACAACAACGAGAATCCGATTGTCGCCGACGATTACTGGCCGATCCATCGGCCGGCCCCCTCGTTTGAGGACCAGGAAACGGCTACCGTCATTCTCGAAACCGGCATCAAAGTCGTCGACCTGATCGCCCCCTATGCCAAAGGCGGGAAAATTGGCCTCTTTGGCGGCGCGGGAGTGGGCAAGACCGTGCTCATTCAGGAACTCATCCGGAACATCGCCACCGAGCACGGCGGCTATTCCGTATTCGCCGGCGTCGGCGAGCGCACCCGCGAGGGGAATGATCTCTGGATGGAGATGCGCGAGTCGGGCGTTGTCGAAAAAACCGCGCTGGTGTACGGCCAGATGAACGAGCCGCCCGGAGCCAGGATGCGGGTCGGTTTGACCGGCCTGACCATGGCCGAGTATTTCCGGGATAAAGCCGGCCAGGACGTGCTCTTGTTCATCGACAATATCTTCCGGTTCATCCAGGCCGGTTCCGAGGTTTCGGCGCTTCTGGGCCGGATGCCGTCGGCGGTCGGCTATCAGCCCACGCTGGGCACCGACGTCGGTGCGCTCCAGGAACGGATTACTTCCACCAAGACGGGATCGATCACTTCGGTTCAGGCGGTATATGTGCCGGCCGACGACCTGACCGACCCCGCGCCGGCGGCGACCTTCGCCCACCTGGACGCCACGACGGTTTTGTCGCGGCAGATTTCGGAGCTGGGCATTTATCCGGCGGTTGATCCCCTGGATTCGACTTCCCGGATTCTCGATCCCAACATCATCGGCCAGGAGCACTACGAAGTGGCGCGCGGCGTGCAGGAAGTACTGCAGCGGTACAAGGAACTCCAGGATATTATCGCGATTTTGGGTATGGAGGAACTCTCCGACGACGACAAGCTCTCCGTATCCCGCGCCCGGAAGGTCCAGCGTTTCCTCAGCCAGCCTTTCTTCGTGGCCGAAGCCTTTACCGGCACGCCGGGCAAATATGTTCCGCTGAAAGAAACCATTCGAGGGTTCAAGGAAATTCTGGCGGGCAAACATGACGATTTGCCGGAATCGGCGTTCTTCATGTGCGGCGCAATTGAAGATGCGGTGGAAAAGGCGCGGAAAATAAAGGGGGAATAACAAGTGGCCAATAAAATCCGGCTGGACGTTGTTACCCCTGAGCGCATGGTTTATTCGGACGATGTGAACATGGTGATTGCCCGGGCCACTGACGGCGACATCGGTATTTTGCCGGGGCATGCTCCGCTGGTGGCCGGCCTCCAGGTCTGGCCCCTCAGAGTGCTGAAGGACGAGGGCGAGATGCAGATCGCAATCTGCGGCGGGTTCATCGAAGTCCATCCTGAAAAGGTCACCGTGCTGGCGGCCTGTGCCGAACTGTCCGAAGAAATCAATGTTGAGCGGGCTGAAGCCGCCAAGGAAAGGGCGGAGAGCCGGCTCAAGGAACCAACCGCCGATATCGACGTAGAGCGCGCCGAAGCCGCGCTGCGGCGGGCGGTCATGCGCCTGAGAATAGCCGAGCATGGAAGATTTCAATAATAGTTGAACAGCCGGGTTACCCGGCTGTTTTTTGTTGCGGCGGTCAGGCAAGCATTTAGGCGGCGCGTGGTTAAAATTACATTGCATAACTCCCCTAAATACTGGCAAGAATGAACTTAGGACCAGGATTGCGGGGAAGATTATGCGAAAATATTATGGAATTGTTATTTTAGCTGTTACTATGCTGGTATTGATAGCCGGCAGCCAGTTTGATAAAATGACGGCAGCGTCGGTTTTTGCGCCTCTGAATAAGGCAATGGAGGCCACCGGGGCCACGACCAGACAACTCGGTCTGAATGCCTGGGTAGAGTTGCCGCGCTCGGATCTGACGGACGAACAGATGACTGAATTCGTTACCTATGTAATGGGGCGCCTGGGGTATGGGCCGGGTCAGTATAATCTAGCGCTCAGCCGCAGCGAGCGGCACCGGGTCGTCCGGGCCGAAGCCCTGGTGAACAGGCTCCATGTCGTGGTTTTGGCCCAAGTCGTATATCCGATATGGGAACAGAAAGCCAGCCAGGCCTATCTTTCGGTCGTGGTGGAAGCCGAGGCTGCCGATGGATCGGCGGCCGAGTGGATCGATCGAGTACAGGACGCGGTTGCGGGGTTCGGCGGGACACCGCGGATAACTACTTGCCTGGTGGGCTGGCTTGATGGTAAACTAGACAAAGATGAGTGGGTTTCCCGGTTACATAATGCTAGCAATATGGTGAACACAGTGGTTTCCGCTACTGTGATTCAGCCGGGATATGCCAGTATTTCCGGGTTTTCGCCGGCCTTGCCGGAAGGCATCAAGGCGGGGGACAAGCAGGTCAATGTGAATATGGCAATCCGTTATAGCCCGCTCGATAACCGGACCTATATTATCATCGGATCGCCGGTGATTTTCGGCGAGTATTAGCAGCAAGCGGTTTGGTGGGAGGAAAGTATGTGGAAAAGCTAGTCGTCAGCGGTGGGAGGAAGCTATCTGGCAGCATCAAGATCAGTGGCGCAAAAAATGCAGTGCTGCCAATCATCGCAGCCTCGCTCCTAGGGTGTACGCCGAGCCGGCTGGAGGAAATACCCGCGCTCGAAGATGTGTCCACCATTTCCGAAGTACTGGGTCATCTCGGGGTGACCGTTTCTTGGGAGGAGCCGGGGACCTTGAGGGTCGACAGTTCGGAGATTACGAGTTGCGAAGCACCCTATGAGCTGGTTCGCAAAATGCGGGCGTCTTTTCTGGTAATGGGGCCGCTCCTGGCTCGTCGGGGCCAAGTCCGGATATCCCTGCCTGGAGGTTGCGCCATTGGCACGAGGCCGATTGATCTCCATCTGAAAGGGTTCGAAGCGTTAGGGGCTGAGATTGGTCTTGGCCATGGCTATATCGAGGCGCGCACCCCCAAAAGATTGATCGGTGCGAGAATTTACCTTGATTTCCCCAGTGTCGGGGCCACCGAAAACATCATGATGGCTGCGAGTCTGGCGGAGGGACAGACCATCCTGGAGAATCCCGCTGAAGAGCCAGAGATTGTCGATTTGGCGAACTATCTCAATGCGATGGGAGCCAAAATACGGGGAGCGGGAACGAATGTAATCCGGATCGAGGGAGTGCGAGAACTGTCCGGAACGACCCACGCCGTTATTCCTGACCGGATCGAGGCCGGTACCTATATGGTTGCGGCGGCGATTACGGGCGGGGAAATCTGGCTGGAGAACGCACTTACGGAGCATTTGAAACCGGTGACCGCCAAGTTGAAGGAGGCGGGCGTTCTCATCGAGGAGCAGGCCGAAGGCGTCCGGGTACGCGGTACCGGAACGCTTCGCGCCGTGGATATCAAAACGTTGCCTTATCCGGGCTTCCCGACGGATATGCAGGCCCAGTTCATGGCTCTGATGGCGGTCGCCAGCGGAACGAGCGTAGTGACGGAGACGGTGTTTGAAAATCGGTTCATGCATGTCGACGAACTCAAGCGGATGGGCGCCAATATCAAGATCGAAGGACGCAGCGCGGTGGTGGAAGGAGTCGCCAAACTGACCGGCTGCCCCGTGAAAGCGACCGATCTCAGGGCCGGAGCGGCGCTGGTGCTGGCGGGGCTGGTGGCGGAAGGAAAAACCGAAATCGGCTGCATCCATCACATCGACCGGGGCTATGAAGACATCGTAGGCAAATTCCGCAGTTTGGGCGCGGACATTGCCAGGGTAGAATAAATAACAGCACTTATATGTAACGACGACAAGGACGGCGCAAGCCGTCCTTGTCGCATGTCCGGTTGCTATGCTTGTCATACCCGCTATAGCCCTGGCATATTATGGTAGTGGGACTGATGCGCGGGAGGGGCGGGCGTGAAGAAAGTGGTAGCTCTGACCGTTATTTTGATTGTAGCGGTCGTTATTTTCATTCCCACACTCATGGTGTGGATGATAGGCGGGCCAACCGGACCGGGCTTGGTCAAGTCCAAAGGAGGGGAAGACGTTACGATCCGGGTCTATTTACATGAACAGAATCAGATTGTGGAAATGACTCTGGAAGATTATGTGAAGGGGGTAGTGGCGGCCGAGATGCCCGCCGAATTCGAATTGGAAGCGCTCAAGGCCCAGGCGGTGGCGGCGAGGACCTATGCAGTCAAGAATATGACGCTGTTCGGCGGAAGCGGGGTGGCCGAGCACCCTGGTGCGGATGTTAGCACCGACATCCGCCAAGGGCAGGCCTGGCTTGGACCCGCCCAGCTCAAAAACCGCTGGGGGCCTTTTCAGTTTGACCGCTACTGGAACAAGATCAGTCAGGCGGTGGAGGAAACCCGCGGGCTTGTGGTGACCTATAACGGTGAGCCGATCAACGCGGTATTCCATTCGACCAGCGGGGAAAGAACCGCAAGCGCGAAAGAGGTCTGGGGCTTCGATTACCCCTATCTGCAAAGCGTGGAATGCACCTGGGACAAGAAATCGCCGCGGTACAACGAAACCAAGGACTACACTTTCGCGGAACTCGAACAGCGGCTCGGAGCGGACTGCGGGGTTGTATCGGCCATCCAGAGCGGCAGTGCGGACGTGGCCCGAATCCTTGACCATACGGAATCGGGAAGAGTCGATAAAGTTCGCATCGGCAGCAAAATAATCTCCGGAATCGATATCAGGCAGAAGCTGGAGCTCCGTTCCGCCAACTTTTCCATTGAGCTCAAGCCCGACCGCCTGGTCTTCACCAGCATCGGCTACGGTCACGGGGTCGGAATGTGTCAATACGGGGCGAACGGAATGGCGAAGGAAGGCAGGGATTATCGCCAGATCCTGACCTACTACTATAAAGGGGTGGCAATCAACCATATTATGGGGTCTTAAGAGGCTGAAGTTTGGGCATAATGGTAGCGAGGTGATCGTTGTGCCTGGCAGACCATGGCTCAAACTTTATTTGCTGAAAGACCTTAAGGAAAAAATAAAGCCCTTGCGGCGAGCGAGCTATATGGCGGCGGGAATGCTGCTGCTGGCGGCCGCACTGATGCTGACGGTGGCGGGTGGAGTGAAATATTCCGCGCGGCAGGAGCCGTCGGTCGCTCAGCCGCCGCCGAAGGCAGCGCTGGCTCCGCCGGCGGTGGTCAAAGCCGACCCCCAAGTCGAGCCGGCGGCAGCTCCCATTGAAGCGCCGCCGGCCAAACCGGCCAGTCCGCCTCCGGCGGCTTCGCCCGAGCAGCCCGGACGCCTTCCCGTCCAGGGAGCGGTGAAGCTGGATTTCGGCTGGCAACTCCATCCGGTGTTCAACGATTGGCGCTATCACACCGGCGTGGACTTTTCAGCCGCCGAAGGGACGCCGGTAGGCGCCGCCTGGGCAGGGCGGGTGGCTGAAGTGTATCAGGACCGGCAGTACGGATTGACAGTGGCAATCCGGAGCGGGCAATACACCGTTTATTATGGGTCGTTGAGCACTGCGGCGGTGGAAAAGGACAGGCAGGTGAAGGCGGGCGAGACTATCGGCGCGGTCGGCGCGTCGGCCAGTGAGCCGTACCCCCATCTTCACCTGGCAATAAGCGAGGGCGACAGATTCGTCAATCCCTTAGAACGGATAGGCAAGTAGGATTAAAAATGCGTGAGAAGTCACGCATTTTTTGTTTTTGTCCGCATATACATTGTACCAAACGGAGAGGGCGAGGGGGAAACGACGGCATGAAAGACTATATCCGTAAGCGGGTATTGGACATCTCAAACCATATCCTAGAAAGCAAGCATACGGTGCGGCAGGCGGCTGCGGTATTCGGGGTGAGTAAAAGCACAGTACATAAAGACATGATTGAAAGACTGCCCACCATAAATAAACGGATGGCCAACAAGGTCAGGCATATTCTGGAGGTTAACAAGGCGGAACGCCATATCCGCGGCGGTGAAGCAACCCGTAAAAAATATAAAGACGGCAAAGAAAATGGCGAAAAATAGAGGAATTCCCCGGAATAGGTAGAATTAATTTAATGTTTATTGAGGACACGATCTTTCCATATTCTTTTTTTGACTAAGATGAGGACAAGCATAGTTTTTCAAAAGGGAAAGGGGACTCGGCATGTTTGGGATGTCAACCGATATCGGGGTCGATTTAGGAACGGCAAATGTATTGGTATATATAAAAGGCAAGGGTATTGTGCTGCGTGAGCCGTCGGTTGTGGCAATCGACCGCGATTCCAACAGGATATTGGCGATCGGCGAAGAAGCCCGGCGTATGCTGGGGCGGACACCCGGCAACATTGTGGCCATCCGGCCGCTGCGCGAAGGGGTTATCGCCGACTATGACACGACCGAAAGCATGCTGAGACATTTTATCGAAAAAGTAGCCGGCCGGAGCCTATTTTTCAAGCCCCGTATCATGGTCTGCGTTCCCTCGGGAGTCACTACGGTTGAAAAGCGGGCGGTTCTGGAAGCCGCCATGCAGGCCGGGGCCCGCAAGACATACTTGATTGAAGAACCGCTGGCGGCGGCGCTGGGAGCCGGATTGGTCATCTCGGAGCCTTGCGGCTCGATGGTGATTGATATCGGCGGCGGCACGACCGACGTGGCCGTATTGAGTCTGGGCGGAATCGTTGTCAGTGAATCGCTCCGCGTGGGTGGCGACAAGTTTGACGAAGCCTTGGTCCGATACATTAAGAGGGAATATAACATTATGATCGGCGAGCGGACGGCGGAGGAAATAAAGGTTAACGTGGGAACGGCTTATCCGGCCGGGCGCAACGAATCGATGGAAATCCGCGGCAGGGATCTTGTTTCCGGCCTGCCCAAAACCATGCGGATCGGGTCGACCGAAACCCGGGAAGCTCTGGCGGAACCGATTACGCTGATTATCGAATGCGTTAAAACCGTACTGGAAAAAACCCCGCCGGAATTGGCGGCTGACATCGTTGACCGCGGCATTGTCATGACCGGCGGCGGTTCGCTCCTCCACGGGCTGGACAAACTCATCAGCGAGGAAACGGGCATCCCCGCCTACCTGGCTGACGATCCGCTTTCCTGCGTCGCTCTGGGAACCGGGAAAGCTCTTGAGTCGCTGGAAAGCTTGCAGGATTCTTTGACCACGATGCGAAAGGGAAGTATAGCCTAGCTTTAGCCGCGACTGCTTCGGAACTGGCCGGAGCAGGCGCTCCCATTTCTGGACAGATCTTTAGCGACCTGGTTCGACAATTTTTGCTTAAGAAAATCGGACATTTTTACGATAGATAAGAGTAGGAGGTGAATCGATGATACGTGGGATTTATACATCAGGCTCAGGCATGCTGGCCGAGTCGCTCCGCACGGACGTCATCGCCAACAACCTGGCCAATGCCAGCACCACCGGCTACAAGAAGGATGTAGCGGTCACTAAGGATTTCCGCAGCATGCTTATTATGCGGATTAACGACGGGCAGGACCGGGTCAATATCGGCAGCCTGGGCGTCGGGTCCATGGTGGACGAGGTGTTTACCGATCAGACCCCTGCAGGAGCGACGCCGACCGGCAACGCACTGGATTTAGCTATTGAAGGGCCCGGATACTTTGCGGTGCAAACGCCCAGTGGCATCCGCTACACCCGCAACGGAGCCTTTACCCGCAGTTCGCAGGGCCAGTTGGTTACCCTGGAGGGCTATCCGGTATTGGGGCAGGGCGGGGCGATCAATCTCGGCACTCCGGGAGACACCGAAACCATAACGGTCAGTGAAGACGGACGGGTGCTTCTTGACAACATCGAGACGGACCGAGTACGCCTGGTCAGCTTTGCGGACAGCCGCGGCTTATTAAAAGAGGGGACCAACCTCTATACGACCACCCAGCAGGAACAGCCGGCTGCGGGAATCATCCGGCAGGGCGCTTTGGAGCATTCCAATGTGAATGTCGTGGCCGAAATGGTCAATATGATTGCGGGCTACCGGGCCTATGAAACCAACGCCAAAGCCGTGCAGTCGCACGATCAGCTTCTGGAGAAAGCGGCGACGGAGGTAGGCCGGATCTAGAATGCCCGGGATTTGGCTCAATAGTCGAATGGAGAACTCTACGCGTACAGGGGCTGGACCGACAGGGAGCCCCGGACAGCCGCCGAACGACTGAGGCGGTGAAATATTGAGACCGGAGGTTTTGATTTATTATGATGCGCGCACTCTGGACCGCAGGCACGGGGATGGTGGCTCAGCAGGCCAACATCGACACCATTTCCAATAACCTCGCCAACGTAAGTACAACCGGCTTCAAAAAGAACCGCAGCGATTTTGCGGATCTGATGTATCAGACCATTCGCCAGGCCGGGGCGGCGACCGGGCCGGACACCCAGGTCCCGGCCGGCATTCAGGTGGGCCACGGCGTACGGCAGGTGGCGACCCAGAAGATCTATACCCAAGGGTCCTTCCAACAGACCGGCAACTCGCTGGATATGGCCATCGAAGGAGACGGCTTCTTCCAAATCGCCATGGATGACGGCACGATCGCCTATACCCGCGACGGGGCGTTCAAGCGGGACAATCAGGGGAGGATCGTGAATTCCGAGGGATACCTCGTCGAACCGCAGATTACCATTCCGGATAATGCGACCGACCTTACCGTTTCGGCCGATGGACGGATTTCGGCGAAAATTCCCGGCCAAACCGCGACGCAAGAACTGGGGCAGCTTCAACTGGCCCGGTTTATCAATCCTGCCGGGCTGGAAAGCATCGGCCGGAATCTGCTGATCGAGACGGACGCTTCCGGGGCGCCGGTGATCAACAACCCCGGTGAAGACGGCGCCGGCACGATCGTTTCCCAGTATGTCGAGATGTCGAACGTTCAGGTCGTAGAAGAAATGGTTAATATGATTGTGGCCCAACGGGCCTATGAAATTAATTCGAAGGCGATTACCACCGCCGACGAGATGCTCCAGCAGGCGTCCAATCTCAAACGCTAGGTGAAGGTTATGCGCAAGACGGCGGGACTGTTTCTACTCCTTCTATGGCTTCTGGTCCCTCATGCGCTGGCGGCGGGGGTAACTGTGGCGGTTAATCCCGAAGCGACGGTCGCCGGCCCCGATCTTACGCTTGGCGATCTGGCCCGGATAACGGGCGAAGATACGGCCAGAGTACAGATGTTGAAACTTCTAAAGCTCGGAAGCGCTCCCCCGCCGGGGATGCGAATGAATTTGACCCCTGAGACGCTGGGGGAACGGCTGGTCGCCCAGAGCGCAGACTGGTCGGATATCACCTGGCAGGTGCCGCCGCTGATTACGATCACCACCGCATCGCAAACCGTAAAGGGAGAGGCGATCGCGGCCCGGGCCAAGGAAGCCATCATCCAGAGGCTGGGAGCAGGCGGTGCCGACAGTGATGTGATGCTTGCCGTCCTGGCGACGCCCCCGGATGCTCTTGTTCCGCTGGGGAAAGTTGATTTCAATGTGGATATTCCCTATGGAATTCGTTTTAATGTACCCACGACGGCGAGCGTAGCAATCCGTGTGGATGGCCGTACCTACACCACGGTCGGCGTTAAAATCGATGTCAAAGCCTACCGGAATATTGTGGTCGCATCGCGGAACCTGGTCTACGGCGAAATCCTCGCCAGCGACGCCATCCGCATGGAACGCTGCGAGGTCGGCCACTTGACGGGCTACATCACCGATCCGGAAAAGGTGCTGGGATTGATGGTGCGCAAGCCGGTGGCCGCCGGAGCGCCGGTTATCGAGACGATTTTGGCCAAGCCGTTGATTGTCAAGCGCAACAGTAATGTAACGATTATCGCCCAAATCGGGGATATCGTAGTGATGGCCGGCGGCAAGGCTCTTCAACAAGGGCGGGAAGGCGAAATTATCAGGGTCCAGAATCTCAGTTCCCAGCGAGTATTTGCCGCCCGCGTTATCGACGGGACAACCGTTCAGGTAATAACTTACAGTGGAAGGTAAAGGTGATGGCCATGACGAATATTTACATAAAACCAAGAAGCGTCATTGCGGTTCTGGTCCTCATCCTGTTGCTTGCCGGTCAGTCTTTCGCCGGAGCGGCTTCGCTCTGGGCCGATCAGGGGAGTCTGTTCGGCGATCGGAAAGCCCGCGAGATCGGCGATACTTTAACTATCATCATCAACGAAAGCTCCACTGCTTCGAGGACCGGCAAGTCTAACAACGCCAAGTCCGGTTCGACTTCGGTCTCGGCCGGCACCGGCTTTTTGAAATTTATCGACAGCGCCGGCGCCAGCAGCAGCGATTCGTTTACGTCCGCAGGCGCGATCAGCAATACCAACACGGTATCCGGCCGGATTACCGTCCAGGTCAGCGCTGTGAAGCCCAATGGCAACCTGGTGGTGTCAGGAACTCAGTCCATCAAGCAAAACGGCGAGGAACAGAAGATCACGATAACCGGCGAAGTACGGCCCGACGACGTTTCTCCGGACAACACGGTGCTTTCGTCTTATGTGGCGAATGCCCAGATCCGCATCGACGGGAAGGGACCCATCTCCGAGAAGCAACGGCAAGGCATTTTAACTCAGATATTTAACTTCCTGTTCTAAGCAGAGGAGAAGGAATAAATATGCGAAGACTGCTGGCCCTATGTTTAACCGTGTTGATGGTAGGTTTCTGCTTTTTGCCGGGTCTGGCCCAGGCCGCCCGCGTCAAGGATGTCGCCAAAGTCCAGGGAGTCAGGAGCAACCAGCTGGTAGGCTACGGCTTGGTTGTCGGTCTGGCGGGCACCGGTGACTCCGATAAATCTACCTATACCATTCAATCCATCGTCAACATGCTGAAGACGTTTGGCGTTGTTGTTTCAACTTCGCAGCTCAAGCCGAAAAACGTGGCGGCGGTTATGGTTACCGCTCAACTGCCGCCGTTTGCAAAACCCGGCGACACGGTCGATATTACCGTATCGTCGATGGGCGATGCGAAAAGCCTGCAAGGCGGCACCTTGCTGCAAGCGCCTTTAAAAGCCGGCAACGGCGCCGTTTATGCCGTAGGGCAGGGGGCGCTGTCGGTCGGAGGGTTTGTCGCCGGCAGCGGCGGCAGCAGCCGGCAGAAGAACTTTCCGACGGTCGGGACGATTCCCGGGGGAGCCAACGTTGAACGCGGCGTAGATATGAAGTTTGAAAATAACGGGATGATTTCCCTGGCGCTCAATACGCCGGATTTTACAACCGCCAACCGGGTCAGCGAAGCAATTTCCTATCGGTTTGGCCAGATCGCGTTCCCCAGGGATGCCGGGACAGTGGTCGTCGAGGTCCCCGGTGAATACGGCAACAACATTGTAGCGTTTATCGCCGCGCTTGAAGATATTCCGATTTCGCCGGATAACGCCGCCAAAGTCGTTGTCAATGAACGCACCGGCACCGTGGTCATGGGCGGCAATGTAACCATCGACGAGGTGGCGGTAGCCCAGGGCGGCCTGATGGTCAAGATCAGCAGGAGTCAGGAAGTTTCCCAGCCGCCGCCGTTTTCGCGAGGTTCAACGGTGGTTACCGAGAATAGAACCGTTGATGTCAAGGAACAGCAAGCTCCACTCATTGTACTGCCGGCTTCGACCAATGTGAGCGACCTGGTCGATGCGTTAAACGCGGTGGGGGCTTCGCCGCGGGATGTCATTTCCATCCTTCAAGCCATCAAGTCTGCCGGCGCGTTGCACGCCGAACTACAACTCATATAAGCGGGTGACGGAGAATGCAGATCCAAAATACTGAGCCAGTCACTGGCGGAATTGCCCGGACTAAGAAAACCGCTGCCGCCGGGCAGTCGGCCGAGGAAAAAAAGCTGAAGGCGGCCTGTCAGGATATGGAAGCGGTGTTCCTGAATATGCTGCTGACCGAAATGCGAAAGTCTGTTCCGAAAGACTCCCTGTTCGGCAACAGCAACCAGGATGAAATTATGAAATCGCTGCTCGACAGCGAGCTTACCAAGGGAATGTCCAAGGCGGGAGGCATTGGGCTCGCGGACATGATGTACCGCCAGTTGTCTCCCGGCGTTATCCCCAATACGACCCAGAAAGGCCAGGCACCCCGCTAGTGCCTGGCCTTTCTGCCTGGAGGGAAGAAATATTGTTGAAATATAGTCGCATCGTCAGCGTCTTGCTGATCGGGATATTGCTTAGCTTTTTGTCAGTGGCCTGGGCCGCGCCGGCGCCCGCTTTAATCCAGAAGGTCCGGCTCGGGCAGCGGCCGGATGGCCTCAGGATCGTGATGGATATGAACGTGGTGCCGGATTACAAGGTGACCCTGGAGGAAGAACCGCTCCGGCTGATTATCGATATGCCGGCCACTCTCGACAAGGTGGTCTTGCCGCAGGTGAAGCCGAACGATCCCGTCGTAAAGTCGCTGGAGGTTAAAGAGACGGCAGCGGGGCAGGTTCGGGCGATTGTCACCCTGAACAGGGTGGTGAGTCACCGGGTGTACGCACTGAAGGCTCCCAACCGCCTGGTGATCGATCTGACCAGGATTTATGACCGTAAGGTCGAGCAGGAAATTCGCCCCGGCCTCCACTATACCTCCTGGCTCAAGGGCTATCCCTTCGGGCCGGTGCAAAGCTACATACTGAACGTGGACCTGAAAAGCGGGCTGGCAATTAAACCGGTGCTGTCCAACGGCGCCGTCGCCGGACTGGAAACCGTCGGCGCGATGAGCACCCGGGCTAGAGCGCTGGCGGCGGTAAACGGCTCCTACTTTGCGTTGGATGGCGAAATCCTCGGACTGCTGAAGCTGGACGGCGAGCTTATCAGTACGCCGTCCTTGCCCCGGTCGGCGGTGGGCATCATGCCCGACGGGCGGATCATCATCGACCAGGTGGTTTTTAGCGGTGAAGCAGTACTGCCCAATGGCCGGTCGATCCGCATTGACGGTGTCAACCGGGAGCGCGGGGCGAACGAACTCATCCTGTATAACGGCTACTACGGAGCCGCTACCGGTTCGAACGCCTACGGCGTGGAATACCTGATCAGTTCCCAGGGAAAGGTTCTGGGAATAGCTGCCAATAATACCGTGATCGAAGAAGGATGTGCGGTCTTGTCGGCCCATGGCGCGGCCGTCAATGCGCTGGCAAGCCTCAAGGTAGGAGATACGGTCGTCATCCGCGAGTCGCTTGGGCCGGAGTGGGACGAGGCGGTGCACGCGCTGGGGGCCGGTCCGAGGCTGGTGAAGAACGGGAGCGTGTTTCTGACGACCAAGACCGAAGACTTCGGCAGCGATGTCGCGGGCGGGCGGGCTCCTCGCACCGCCTTGGGACTGACCAAGGACGGCCGGCTGCTTCTGGTGGTTGTCGACGGCCGCCAGACAACCAGCGCGGGGATGACACTCCTTGAACTGGCGCTTTTTATGCAGGAACTGGGAGCGGTGGATGCCTTGAACCTTGATGGAGGAGGCTCCAGTGAAATGGTATTGAAGGATCAAGTCCTTAATAAGCCCTCGGACGGCAGGGAAAGAAAAGTCGGTGACGCCCTGGTGGTCATTCCGACAGACCTTGCGAATTAGAAGCGGAAAAGTGTAAGATAGTGTATAATAGAGATCATAAAACGGAGGTGAGACTATGCTCCGCTCCAAGAATGTAATCGTCCTGGCGCTCGTTATCGTTATGGCTGTAGCCGCTTGGGCTATGGCCGCAGGAAGCCTCGTGGACCAAAAAGGAGTTCTTTCCGGCCGCGTGCTGGCCCAAGGACTGTCGGCCCCCGGTCAGGCTGTCCGTGAGGGCGACGTCCTGGTTGTAGTTGATTCCATCGCCGGCCCTGCTCCCGCAGTGCGGGCGAATGTGGACGGAACCGTTAGAGAGGTATTGGTCAAACCTGGAGACATGATTCGCTCCGGCGATGTAGCAGTAAGAATTGAAGCCTCGCGCAAGTAGAAGGGAATGGTGAAATGTCGCGTATACTCTCGTGCTGCCGTGTTACTTTATGTGTGGCGTTCCTGATGTTGCCGGCGGCACTTGGCTTGGCTGCGCCTGCCATTATGCCTGTCGACGAAGTAAAGACCGGTATGCAGGGCATTGCCAAAACCGTGGTGGCAGGCACCAAGATAGATGAATTTGGAGTAGAAGTACTTGGGGTGATGAAGAACAAGGGCCCCTCGGGCGACCTGATCCTGGTCCGTACTTATGGGGATGTTATCGACCGCACCGGCGGAATCGCCCAGGGGATGAGCGGCAGCCCGGTGTATATCGACGGCAAGCTGGTAGGGGCTATTGCCTACGGCTGGCCCTTCGCCGATCACAAGGTAGGGATGGTCACCCCGATTGCCGATATGCTGAAGCTATGGGACAATGCCGGGCAAGACCACGCTCAGGCGCCGGTTCAGGAGGCTGAAGAAACCGACGCCTCCGAAGACGGCGGGGCCGTCACCGAGTCAACGCCGCTCATGGCCTCCGGTTTTGGCGAACAGACCCTGGCGATGCTTACGGATAAACTCCGGCCCTTTAAACTTGTTCCCTATGCCGTTGGAGAAGCTCCGGATGCGGCGAACTATGCCCCTCTTGAACCGGGCAGTGCAGTCGGGGTTCAACTGGTCCGGGGCGATGTCAGCCTGGGCGCGCTCGGAACAGTTACTTATGTGGAGAATAACAAGGTTTTGGCGTTCGGCCATCCTTTTTTGAAGAAAGGGCCGAGCAACTACTTTATGACCAGCGCCTATGTATTTACGACCGTATCCGGTCTGGAAAGCTCCTTCAAAGTCGGCACAACCGGTCAGGCGGTCGGCATGATCAATCAAGACCGCGGAGCCGGGATTGCCGGTGAAGTCGACCGGTTCCCCGGCATTATTCCCCTGCGGATTATTATCGAGGATAAAAATCAGGGCGTAGCCAAGGATATGGAAGCCCAGGTCATTCAGGACGAGCAGTTGTCGCCCATTCTGGCCACCGCTGCCGTAGCCAATGCGATCGAGAAAACCACTGACCGGATTGGCCCGGGAACCGCCAGAGTATCTTTCGAGCTTTCCGCGCGGAACATGCCGGGCGAGGTTTTTAAACGCGACAATTTGTTTTACAGTCCCGGGCAAATTGGTGAACAGGCTGTTTCGGAATTTTACGAGCTGATGGCCCTCTTGGCATCCAACCAGTTTCAGGCGGTCGATATCATGGACGTCAAGGTGAATGTGACGATTGATTCCGAAAGGCGCACGGCCAGCATTATGGAAGCCAGACCCAGCACCACTGTCGCCAAGCCGGGCGATACCATCGATATTACGGTGACGTTAAAACCGTACCGTGGGGAAACGATTACCCGGAAAGTGCCCTTCACCATTCCCAAAGAGCAGCCCGCCGGTCCGCTTACTTTGGAAATCCGCGGCGGCGGCACAGTGCCCCTGACCCAACTGCTGATGGGCAAGCAACAGGGGGGAGAAGGCGAAGTATTAAAACAACTTCTCTATAAGTTGAAAACCAGAACCTTTACCGACATGCTAAAAGAAATGGCCGACCGGGACCGCAACAATGATATTGTTGTGGAAGTGCTGGATATTAATCTCGGAGAATTGCCCGGTAAACCGCCCAAGACTGGATCGGTCAGGCCGGGCGCCGCTCCCAAGCCCAATCCCGGGGCCGACAAAAAGGCGCGGCAACCATTGGGGATGGGCGGCGACAAGAACGTCGCTCAGGTAAATAAAGGCCGGATCAGCACCGATTATATCATCGATAGCGATACCCAGGTTCTGGTAAATGTTGAAAAACCAAAATAACAGACTGCAAGGGGTTTGCAAGGCCCCCGGACATCTGATCCGCATCAGCGGGTCAGATGTCCTTTGTTTTTACCTGAGAGGCTTTTAACACTGCAATTTCCGGATAGCAAAGAAGGCGGAACCACCTTGACGGCGAATTATATCATAGTCTGTCGAAGAAACGCGGAGCTTACAGTATTTTACAGGGGGCTGCCGAAGGCCGGAGCCCGTAGGATTCCGCGCGGATACTGGATGGACGGCGGATGACGACCGGCTTGCCGCAGCAGGGAAATGGCAGGGGAGCATGGAATATTAAATTCTACAGACTTACCCCGAATAACGTTGGTAAAAAGCGGAATGGAGCGACAGGGCGGTACGTAGTATGTAACAGCCTGCCGCATCGCAAATTGGCCGGGGATGGGAACGACGCCCCGGATAAGGAGTAGGAATCATGGCGTTGGTGCCGTTTTTGGAGACAATCGGCCGTCTGATCATTCGCTATCTGGAAAGCGTAGGCAAAGTTTTGCTGCTCCTGGGCGCTTCGCTCGCCCAACTGCGCCGTCGCCCGGATATGGGCCAGGTCCTTCGCCAAATGGCCCATCTCGGAGCCGATTCCCTGCCGATTGTGCTGCTTACTATGTTGTTTACCGGCATGGTTATGACCATGCAAATTTCGCACGAGTTTATAAAATACGGAGCTCAGTCGTCGGTCGGCGGGGTCGTGGCTATCGCCATGGGGCGCGAACTGGCTCCGGTGCTCGCGGGGATTGTGGCGGCCGGCCGCGTTGGCGCGGCGATTACTGCCGAAATCGGCTCGATGAAGGTGACGGAGCAGATCGACGCTCTCCGGGTGATGGCGACGGACCCGGTGGCCTATCTGGTAGTGCCGCGCCTCATCGCCTGCGTGTTTATGCTGCCGGTTCTGGTGGTATTTGCCGATGTCATCGGTACGGTCGGCGGGTATGCCGTTGCCACGGCTTATGCCGGCATCGGTTCCTATACCTTTACCCATTCCATCAAAGTTTTTGCCGTTGTCAACGACGTTACCGGCGGCCTGATAAAAAGCATGGTTTTTGGCGCGATTATCGCCATAATCGGCTGCTACAAGGGGCTCACCACCGCCGAGGGGGCGGAAGGCGTGGGCCGGGCTACTACCGGCTCGGTGGTGACGTCGATGATCCTTATATTTGTCAGCAATTATTTTTTGTCCTATATCTTGTATCGCTAGAGGTGGACCATGATCAAACTTGCTAATGTGGCCGCGGCCTTCGGTGAGAAACAAGTGTTGCAAGATATCAACCTGGAAGTGGCCGAAGGCGAGATCATGGTGATCATCGGCCCGAGCGGCTCCGGAAAAAGCACGATTCTCCGCCTGATGATCGGGCTGCTCAAACCGACCGCCGGAGAAATATGGATCAACGGCCGGGAAATATCCCGCATGGCCGAGGATGAGCTAAATGCCATTCGCCGCCACATGGGTATGGTGTTTCAATATTCGGCCCTGTTCGACTCCATGACGGTAGGCGATAATGTGGCCTTTGGCCTTCGGCAGCACACCGCGCTGAACGACGCGGAAATTGCGAAGACCGTTCGCCGCAAGCTCCGCATGGTGGGATTAACGGGACAGGAGCGCACCATGCCGAGCGAATTGTCAGGCGGCATGAAAAAAAGGGTCAGCCTGGCCCGGGCGATTGCGATCGATCCGGAAATTGTCCTCTATGATGAGCCTACCGCGGGGCTTGATCCGATTATGTCAACAACCATCGACAGGCTTATTTGCAGTACGAGGCGGCTATTGGGCGTAACCTCGGTGGTGGTTACCCACCATATGTCCAGTGCCTTCAGCATTGCCGACAGGATTGCCATGATCAGCGGCGGGCGGATTATCGAAGTGGGGACGGTTAGCGAAATCAAGCAGTCATCCAATCCGCTTGTCCAACAGTTTATCCACGGATGGGTAAATTCAGGCCAGATCGCTAGAAGGAGGTCAAGCAAAACATGAACTTGAGCACGGAAGCAAAAGTTGGGGCCGTATCGCTGATTGGCTTTCTGCTGCTGGCCTTTATGGTGGTTCAACTAGGCGGATTCTCCTTTGGCGACAAAGGCTACCCCATTAAGGCCGTTTTCAGTGAAGTAGGCGGACTTAAGGAAGGAAACGCGGTTCGTTATGCCGGGGTGGATGTAGGGCGGGTGGAATCCGTCCGGACCAGTGACCAGGGCGTGGAAGTCGTGCTGCGCATTAACTCGGATGCGAAGATCCCGGAAGGTTCTAAATTTACGATCGGGACCGACGGACTTCTGGGCGAGAAATTTATCAGCATCGTCCCACCGCACAGCAGCTCGGGATACCTGGCGCCCAACACGGTGGTAAAGGGAGAAAATCCTCAAGGCCTGGATCAGTTGATCAGCTCGGCGGACAAGGTGCTGGGCGATATCCAGAAGCTGGTCCAGTCTCTCAATGAGGTTCTCGGGGATGAAAAGGTGAGGGAGGCTTTTAAGGCTACGGCCTTCAACACCCGCGATATGACCGCGCGGTTGAGTGAGCTTAGCGCGACGCTCGCCCGCATGGCTCAGAATAATGAGCAGGATGTCAATATCATGGTCGGAAACCTTAGAGCCATGTCGGAAAGCTTGCGGGATGTCGCCGCACGGGTGGACCGGATGGTGGCCAATGTCGATAATAACGGGCAGACGGCGACCGATATGCGGGAAGCCATTCATAACCTGAAGGTTACCAGTGAGCGGGTCGAAAAGATGGCGGCCTCGCTGGAAGGGACTGTCACTGATCCGGAGACCTCCCGCAATATTACCGAAACGCTGCGTAACGCCCGGTCGGTGAGTGAAAAGGCCAATAAGATGCTGACCAAGGTCGAGTCGGTCAGCGTAGAGACCGGATTTGAAGTGTTGTACAACGGCCATTCGGGCAACTACCGGAGCAATGCGGATGTTCGGATTAACACCTCCCCAACGGACTTTGCCATTGTTGGGGCAAGCAACATTGGCGAGAAGACCAAGGCCAACTTCCAGATTGGCCGCGGTAACGGCAATATGGCCGGCCGGATGGGCATCATCGACGGCAAGGCCGGCGTCGGGACGGACATCAATATGTCCAAGCAAATGCGGCTTTCGCTGGACGTATATGACCCAAATGATGTCCGGGTCCGCCTGCGCAGCCAGTACGAGCTGGCACCCGATACCTTTCTCGTGGGGCAGACCGACAGCTTGAACAAGCAGCCTGGCGACAACACCTATTTTGGGATTCGGCGCGCCTTTTAACCGGTGGCTTCTTGACACTGTCCCGTTTAAAACACTATAATTATACCGTGACTGACTAAACAGTCAACGACCGTCTCGTCGGTCGTATCTATAATGCATCTGTGGTATGCTCGTGGGGAGGAAGGATGACCATGATTGTTCGGCATGACTGGAAAAAACGGCTGGCGGCAGCGCTCGTCGGGGGAGTGCTGCTTGGCGGCACCGTTACCGGACTGGCGGCGCCGGTAGAATTATCTCTTGAGGAAAGCATTGCTCTGGCGCTCAAAAACAACCCGGCGATTAAAATCTCGGAAGCTGACCGCGATAAGGCGGCCTGGACTCTCGAAGAAGCACGGGCAGGCAGGGGGCCGACCCTTGATTTTAATCATACTTTCACCCGGCTCGAGGAAGAGTCGGTTACGTGGCCCTATCGCGACAAATTTTCCAATAGCCTCACCTTATCGTTGCCGCTCTATACCGGCGGAAAGGTCGAAGGCTCGATCAATGCGGCCAAGATTGGACTGGACATTAAGGATTGGGAAATGGCCCGGACCCGCCAGCAACTGAAGCTGGACGCGACGACGGCCTATTTCAGCTTGATGCAGGCGAAAAACTTGGTGCAGGTCAACCAGGAATCGGTAAATAGCCTGGCCGAACATCTGAAAAATGTGCAGGCCCAGTATGAGGTAGGAACGGTGGCGAAGTCTGATGTGCTGAGGTCTGAGGTTGAACTGGCCGATGCCGAGCAAAAGCTGATCGCCGCTCAGAATACATATGACGTGGCCATGGCATCCTTAAACAACGTAATCGGGTTGCCGCTGGACAGCACGATTACGCTGAAGGAAAATTTGAAGCGGGATAAATTTGCTTTTTCGATGGCCGACAGCATTAGCTATGCCTTGCAGCACCGGCCGGAAGTGATCGAGGCGGACGCCACCATTGCGCAAGCCAAGGAAACAGTTAAAATTTCCAACGCCGACCGGTTGCCCACCCTTGCCCTCCAAGGCACCAATAACTGGCAGGATCATGACTTTCCCGGCTCCAAAGACAGCAACTGGACAATTTCGCTCAATGCGTCCCTGAATGTGTTTGACTCCGGCCTTACCGACGCCAAGGTCAAAGGGGCCAAGGCCGATGTGGCGGTAGCCGCCGAGACGGCCCGGCAGACCAAGGACAATGTAGCGCTGGACGTGCGGCAGAACTATCTAAACATGGTGGAGGCCGACAAGCGGATTGAAACAAGTTCCGTCGCTGTGGCCAAAGCGGAAGAAGATTTTAAAATCGCTCAGGTGCGTTACGCCGCCGGAGTCGGGACAAATCTAGACGTGATGGATGCCCAGGTGGCATTGACTACAGCCAAAACAAATTATATCAATGCCCTGCATGATTATAATACCAGCCAAGCCAAGCTGGAAAAGGCGATGGGTATCGAAGTAAAATAAAGAAGCCGGCAGCCGGGCCCGAGGCCCGGCTGTTGCCATATTTCCCTAAAATTAGCGCATGATCCATAGTTTCCCGGAAAGAATATTATACCAATATAAGTATAAAGGAAGGCTTTTGCCACGTGTCGAATATAATAATGACATTTTTTGATATTTTTACGGGAGGCTATTATGCGGCAAAAGGCTATAGGGTTAGCAGTGTTAGCAGCTATCTTGATAGCTGGCGTTGCCGGCACTTTATGGTATAACAAAAGCCAGTCGGTGATGGCTGAAATGCAAGGGGCAATATCCGCTGAACTTAGCAATGCCCTTGGCTGCACCGTCTCCATTGACCGAGTTGAAATCGCGTCCGCCAACCGAATTATCCTTACCGGCGTCCGGGTGCAGGATGACCAGGGTGAGCCTCTTGCCGCCAGCAAGCAGGTGAGCGTTGTTTTTAATCTGTTCTCGGTGGTGAGCGGCAAGTCGCCGCTCAGCGCGGTGAAAGAACTGACCCTGGATGAGCCGGTCGTAGATTTGCGCCGTGCCCCGGACGGGCAGTGGAATGCCGAAAAATTATGGAACCGGAACCGTTCCCAGGATTCCGTCTTTGAGGGGAAGATTTCGCTTAGCAACGGTTCGGTGACGATAGCCACAACAGAAGGCAACTGGCGTGTCACCGACATCGGAGGGACGCTGGACTTTGTACATAAAGCCGGTGCTGCTGTCGACATCAGCGGCGTCTATGACGGCGGAGGGATAAAGGCCAAAGGTACGGTAAGTGAGAAAGGCGCCTCGGTACTGGACATCGAAGGGGAAAGCCTGGTTCTCGACAGTTTTCAGGCGGTTATTCCCGCCGAGCTGGCGGTAAAGCCGCTGAGCGGAAGGGTCGAAACACTGCAACTGTTAGTGCGGCGCGAGCAAGGCGTTATTACCGTTTCAGGCCAGGCCAAGCTCGACGGAGTCGCAGCCGACGTTACCGGGGTCGTGGTCCGGGATGTGCAGGGCCAACTGGCGTTTACCAATAACCAGGTCTACTTTTTGGGGACGACTGCCAAGGTCGGCAATCAAGAATTCGAGCTAAAAGGCAAAATTTCGACCGATACCACTGACCCGGCCTTGGATTTGGCTGTGGTGGCGAAACACCTGGATCTTGCGGCTTTGGGCCAAGAAGTGCCGCTGACGGGCATCGCGCAAGGGAGCGCGCTCGTCAGGGGGACTGCGGCCAATCCGGTGGTCAGCGGCGAATTGCGCTTGCCCCAGGGACGGATAGACGCTTATGACGTGACGGCAGCCAGAATACGCTTTGACCTGTCCGGCGGTGTGGCAACCATCCACGAGCTGTCGGCCGAAATGTTCGGCGGGCAGGTAACCGCGACAGGAACGCTGGATATCGCTTCCCGTTATCTGCGGGGCAATGCCAGCGGCCGGAATCTGGACCTGGCGGCCATCCCGGGGCTTCCGTTTTCCCTCGCCGGCAAGGGTGATCTGGACCTTCGGCTGGAGGGTCCGGCCCGCCTGAACGAAATTCAGGTGGCAGGCACGGCCAAAATAGCCGGAGGCAGCGCCGAGGGGGTGACGTTTGCCCAAGCGGAGGCGGGCTTTTATCGCACGGCTGACCAGTTGGTCATCGATTATTTGACGGTAGATTTCAATCCCGGCATCCTTACGGCTCAGGGGGCCATTGTCAACGACCGGGTAGCGTTAAACTTCTTTGGTCAAGGTGTACCGCTGGCGGCAATCGCCGGGTCGGGCGGCCTGAATCTCAGCGGTGCGGCGGACTTGGACGGCAGGGTATCCGGCCCGGCGTCCGACCCGCTGGTTGAGGTGCAATTTACCGCCCGCAACGGCCAAGCTTTTTATCAGCCGTTTGCTTTGGCGAAGGGAAGCCTTGCGGCGACCCGGAATTCGGTATCCTTGCAGGGGGTCGAGGTGGTCAGCAGTGTCGGCCGGCATACGGTTGACGGCACCATCGGGCTGACCGGGCCGCAGGAAGTTAACCTGCACGTGGCGACCCAGGGCGCCAGGGCGGAAAATCTGGTGAAACTGATTTTGCCGGGCGAAGAATTAACCGGCAATGTGGATAATGACATGGTTCTGACCGGATCGCTGAGCGATCTGGAGATTGAGGGCCGGATCAAATTGTACGAAGGAAGCTTCCGCGGACAGCTTTTAAGCTGCGTCGAGGGGGCATATCGCCGCCAGCATGGGGTGACCGAACTGAACGGCTTTACAGTGAGCGCCCTCAATGCCCAGTTGCGTTTCGACGGCACGGTGGAGCCCGGCAACGAGCTCAACCTTGCCATTACGGCCCGCGATGTGGATCTCGCCTCCCTGCAGTTCCATTATCCTTATCCGGTGGCCGGCCGGATCAGCCTGGACGGAAAGCTGACCGGGACTCCGACCCAGCCGCTCTTCGCCGGGGCGATCAGCGCCAAGACGCTTACCCTGAACGGCCAGGAGCTTCAGAATATAGACGGCCGCATCAGCATTGCGGGAAGCAAAATTGACATCCAACATTTTGGTTTTAATCAAAACGGCGGCCAATTTGCCTTTGCCGGCGGAATCGACAGCCAATCCAACGCCGTATACGGCGATCTGACCGCCCAAAAGGGCAGTGTGGCCAGTCTCCTGGCGGTGCTCAATGTAGCGGCGAAGGATTTGGACGGACGGCTGGACGGGTCGATTTCGGTGAGCGGCACGCTTGACAAGCCCAATGTTTGGCTGACCGGGACGCTGACTGACGGGAAGATCAAAAACTATCCGCTGGAAAGTATTGATGTCGATGTGGCCCTGGAAAATGGCCTGATAACGGTCAACCGGTTTTTTGCCAGACAAGGCAGCGGCGTGCTTGTCGTGCAGGGAACGGCGGCCCTGGAGGGACCGCTCAATCTCGAGGTAGGCGGGCGGGACCTGGATGCCGGGCTGTTGACGGCCTGGCTCGATTCCAATCTGGACACCAGGGGCAAGCTGGCCTTTACCGCTCAGATATCGGGCACCATGGCAAGCCCTCATGCAGCGGTATCCCTTGATATCAGCGGCGGAGGAGTGGCCAATGCGACCTTCGACTCGTTATACGGGCTGTTTATCCTGGATCAAGGCCGCATTAACGTAAACCAATTGATGCTCTCCAAGGGGCCGTATAAGGCGAGCGCCTACGGAACCATTCCTTTGGGGGCGTTGAGCCGGGAAGGCCGTGCCCAGGCCACCAAAGCCGACCAGATGGATTTGAAGGTGAAGCTGGAGCAGGCCAACCTCAGCATTTTACCCATGCTGACGAAGGAAGTTTCCTGGGCCTCCGGCGAGACCAAAGGGGAAGTGACCATCGGTGGCACCCTGGATCAGCCGCTTATTAACGGCGGCATTCTGGTCAGGGACGGGACGGTCAAGCTGGCTTCGCTGAAGGACCCGATCCAAAAAGTGGGGGTTGATATTCAGTTCGAAGGTGATAAAATAAATGTTAAATCCTTCGATGGAAGCATGGGGGCCGGGAGTTACCGTCTGGCCGGGACTGCTGGGCTCAACGGCCTGGCGCTTGCCGACTACAACTTCCTGCTGGTGCTGGATAAGCTGGATGTCAGCCATAAATATTACAATGGCCCGTTAAACGGCACTCTGGCGCTGGCCAGTTCCAACGGAAAACCCAAGCTTAGCGGAAAGCTGATATTTGAAAATACGACCGCCAATATTCCCTCGATTCCCGAGTTTGCTTCGTCGGATCTTGATGTGGGGCTGGATGTTGAAGTGCTGGTCCAGAATAAGGTGCGGCTTTATAACCCTTATCTCTATGACCTGTGGCTGGAAGGCCGGATAAAACTCGCGGGGACCACGCTGGCTCCCGATGTGTCCGGCCGGCTGACCGCCGTCCGCGGCAGCGTCGATTACTTGCAGACCCGCTTCAAGGTGCTTTCCGCCACGGCGGACTTTGTCCGGCCGAGAACCCTTATTCCAATTATCCGTTTGAATTCGGAAACCCGGCTGGAATTGACCAAAGTCAGCATGACGGTCAATGGTCCGCTCGACGCCATGGAAGTCCATCTTTCCTCCCAGCCGTCGATGAGCCAGAAGGAGCTTGTCTCGCTGCTCACGCTGCGGGGCAGCTACGCCCAAGGCGGGGCGGACGGCGGACGGGACGGCCTGGGGCGGGAGGAAGTCTTGGGCCTTCTGAATACCGGCCTGCAAATGCGTTTCATGGCCGAAGCCGAGGCGGCTTTCCGCAATGCCTTTGGCCTTGATGAGTTCCGGCTGATTCGCGGCACGATGTCCGAAGCTGATTCCAAGAGCGATCGGGCCGGGGACTCGGACCGTGAGGTATATAACCTGGAAGTAAGCAAATATGTTACCGACCGACTGTATCTCAGCTATAACATGGGGCTCGACCATAAGGAATATACCGCTTCGTTCCGCTATGACCTGAACCGGGTCGTCAGCTTCACCGGTTCGGTCGATGAACAGAATCGCCGTAAGGTAGGCATAGAGACAAGGTTTTATTTCTAGACCGGGGATGATGAATATGCTGAGGCATTATGTGGCCGAACTGAAAAAAGTCCGCTTGCTCGATCCCGAAGAAGAACGCCGGCTGTGGGAAGACTACAAGCAGAAAGGGAGCCTTGCCAGCCGGGGAGTGCTGATCGAGCACTACCAGCCGCTGGTCTTTAAGGTTGCGCTCAAATGGCGGGCCGATGAGGGAGGCCTGATGGACCTCATCCAGGAGGGAACCGTCGGCCTGATCGAGGCGGTGGAAAACTACGATCATGGCCGGGGCGTGGCCTTTAGTCTCTACGCCTTCCACCGGATTCGCGGCCGGATCATGAACTATATTGCCCGGGAAGGTAAGCTGAACTGGGTATATATGGACAGTCCGATCGCGGATGAACCCGGTTTGACCTTGGGTGATTGTCTGGTGGATCAGGAATGTGAAATCGCCGTTCAGGCTGAGCAAAACTTCCTCATGGAGCAGGTCAAGGCGGCCATGGGACGACTGCCGGCCAACGAACAGGTAGTGCTGTGCGGCATGTATCTGGAGGAGCAAGAACCCAAGCAACTGGCCCAGTCGCTCGACATGAGCCTCTCTCATATCTACCGGCTGCAGAAACAGGGCATCCGCCGGGTTCGGGGAATGCTCTCCAAACTCATGCAGGATATGAAGAATTCCTGGTAGCCAGCAAATAGGCTATAATGAGGAGCAATCGACGGATATTCCGGTGATAACGCCTGTAAACGGCTGATAATCAGGTTACACGGGCGACCAGAATCTGGCCTCTTCCCATGACTATATATTGTGGCTATAATAGGAGTGGTGGAAATGGCGGATCTAAAGCAGAATATGTTTCGGCATCTGCGCTCGGCCAAACAATGGCTGGCAAAAGCCGAAGAGTCCTTTGATAAGGATAGCGATATTCGCGGCGAACTCGATCTGTTTTTAGCCCAGGCCGAGCTGCAGCACGCCAGGGAAACGAGCCGGTCCCGTCCAGTATGGTACCGGCAGCAGTACCTTCGCCAGCTCCTTTCCTTTGCAGTGGCGGTTATCATCGGGATCTCCGGCTTCGGAGGTTACTGGATGATCAGTCGTAATGCTGCGATGCCCATTCCACTCGCCGCGCAAGAGGCTAAACCCAATAATCCGGCTGTGCAGACAGCCGAACGCGAGGCGTCGGTCATACCGGCTGAGGTTGAGAAATCGCAGCCGGCTTCACCAGCGGCGGCAAGTACGGTATCCGTTCAGCCGGCGGAAACGCCCGCACCGCAACGGGTCCAGGCTTCACGCCCCATTCAGGCTGCCAAGGAGAATATCGTGTCGCCGGACGAGATGCAAAGAATGGTCCAGGCGGCCGGTAAGTCGTTGCGTGGCCAATAAATTTAATAAGGAGGTAATGCATGAAGGCGAGGAGACGCTTCGGACATTTCTTTCTTGCAACCGTCGTCGCACTAGGTCTCGTTTTTAGCTCCATCGCTCCCATTCATGCTGCAGACCTGACCGGCCGGAAAGTCGTCGCTGTGAATGTTACGGGCAACTCAAGCGTAACCGAAAGCGAAGTTCTGGCAGTGACGAAAGTCAAGCCGGGCGATTCACTGGAACCGGCTAAGGTACAGCAGGACATGCGGGCTATCTACGAGCTAGGCAGTTTCTTCGATGTGGTAGCCAATTTCACCGAAGTTCCCGAAGGCGTCAAAGTGGTTTACACGGTATTGGAAAACCCGGTGCTGAAGGATATTGTCGTTCAGGGCAACACTAAGGTTTCCACGGACAAGCTCATCAGCCTGTTAGGTGTGGCCAAAGACAAGGTGCTGAACACCAAGGCGCTTAACGACGGAGCGCGGAACGTCGAGCAATACTACCACGACCAGGGCTTTATCCTGGCGCGGGTAAGCGACGTTTCGATGAATCCCAATGGTGTGCTCTCCGTCACCGTCAACGAGGGCGTACTCGAAGGCGTGGTCGTCAAAGGCAATGATAAGACCAAGACCTATGTCATAACCCGTGAGATGAAACTCAAACCGGGCGAGGTCTTCAATGTCAAGGATGCCCGCCGAAGTATGCAAAAAGTGTACAACCTCGGCTACTTCGAAGACGTCAATATGAAACTCAATCCGGGCCGGGACCCGAACGCAGTTGTACTCCAGACCGATGTGGTCGAGCAAAAAACCGGTATGTTTTCCATCGGCGCCGGCTATAGCGAGAATGACGGGATGGTAGGGATTATTGAACTGGGGGATAACAACTTCCGCGGTACCGGTGATAAAGTAAAAATTCACTGGGAATTCGGCGGCAAAGCCAGCGACAAGAACTACTCCTTCGGTTATACTCGGCCCTGGTTGGATAGCAGGCAGACCTCACTGGGCTTCAGCGTTTATGATATGACCAATGAGTACACTGACTACGATTATCAGGGAGACGACAATAAAAAGCGTTCCCGATATGACCGGAACCGGAAAGGCTGGGACATAACGATCGCCCGTCCGTACGGGGAATATCTCAACTATTCCCTGACCTTCAAGAACCGCAAGGACACCTATGAGGAGTATGTTAACGGTCCGGTGGACTATAAGGCTCCCGTAGGCGGCGAACACTATGATGCGGATTATAATGCCCAGTATCTCGACGACAACTTCGGTCTGACCCGCAGTATCATCCTCAACCGGACCTTTGACTCGCGGGACAATATCTTTAGCCCCACCGAAGGCACGCGGTTCTCCGTGACGGCCGAGCTGGCCGGCAAGGCTCTGGGCGGCGACTTCAGCTTCAACAAGTTTACTGTGGAAGACCGCCAGTATTTCAAAGTGGGCAAGAGCCAGGTTATCGCAACCCGTCTGACGGCCGGTTACGGCGACGGCAAGATGCCGGACAGCGCCAAGTTTGCCGTGGGCGGCACCGATACCCTGCGCGGCTATAACGATGATCAGTTCAAAGGCGACAAGATGCTTGCCGCCACCGCCGAATACCGGTTCCCGATTGTCAAGAAGGTGGAAGGCGTGGTCTTCGGAGATATTGGCAACGCCTGGGAAGGCGAAGGGTACAAGCTTGACGACCTCAAAACCAGTGTTGGCGTGGGGATCCGGGTCAACAGCCCGATCGGGCCGATCCGCCTGGATTACGCCCGCGGCGAAGAGGGCGGCAAGGCGCACTTCAGCTTTGGCGGCCAATTTTAAACGTAAATCAGAGTCAGGTCTAGTACCTGACTCTGCCTTTACCACCCTGTCTTGGGGATATGCCTTTTCCTGGAGGTGACGGCCAAAGTGCGACGACTATATGGGATAATGGCCTGGCAGCATGGCGAGAAACCCAGGCTGGCTTTTCTCGCCCGCCGGATCTGTGCAGTTCTGGCTGTGCTGATGCTGGTTGGCGCCGTAGCGGCCGCCCAAGGCAGCACTGTGGACTCGGTGACGGTCAGCGTCCGGTCCGACGGCGTTCCGCCGCCCACCCGCGTCACAAAACGGATGGAACTGAGCGTTGCTACGGTGGGGGAACATGTCCTGATTGGCAAAAAGGTCACTGACATTGCCGCCAACTCAGCAGCCTATGAAGCAGTAATCAAGGAAGTTTTCGACCGGGTGCTGGTCGGTTATTTCGTTCAGGATGTGACCATTGTCCCGGGGCCGGACACCCAGATTTCCGTTGTTGTAAAACCATGGGGCGAAGTGGTGCGGGAGGTTTCCCTGGAGACGGATTTCGGCAACCTTCCTCCGGTTGCGATTGAGCTGATCAAGCAGGATATGGGAAACATTCAGGAAAAGCTCAGCCGTGTGCTCGTGGGAATGCCGGTTGACGCCCTGGATTGGGCCGGCAGCATGTCGAAGACGGTTATCCGCGAAAGCCTTTCCGATCAACTGCCCGAATTCCGGGTCGGGATCGAGTTCATCCCCGGTCCGGTAACCGTGGCCAAACTTTCGCTCACCCCGATCGGGCCGATTGTCCGGGACGTCAGCGTCACCCTGCGGTCCCGCACGCTGCCCAACCTCATCCTGCTGGACACCCGCCCTACGGTTGAAGCTGAGGCCGCGGTCCTAAGAGGGCTTCCGGTGGCCTTTGTCGAGCGGCACAACGCCTTTTTTGCCGAGCGGCTGAAAGCCGCCGCCGCGCGACATTCAGTGGCCAGTCGATATGGGTTTGAACTCACCGCCTCTTTGATCCCCGGTTTCGAGACGGTGGTCCTGATCGAAACGGAAACCACCAAATACAATATTGGGCTTGAGGCTTACCTGGATATGGGGCGGACCGAATACGACACCTCGCTCCGCCTGCACATAGGAAAAAAAGTCGGAAATTTCGACGAGCTATTTCTGGAGACAACATTTATTCCCAGCACGGTATCCTGGGAGTTTGTCCCCGGCTGGGGACACCGGCTGGGAGCCAAGACCGAGGCCGGGGCAAAATACAATTTGAGTGACGACAAAGCTCTGCTGTGGCTAAGGCAGGACCTGGGGTCCAACTGGATGCTGCGGCTGGAGCGAACACCGGCGGATGACAGAAACGAACTGGGAGTCCGCTACAAATTGCATGACTATCTGAGCGTCGAATATGTGTTTACTAATGACGACAACTGGCTCAGGCTGATAGGAAATCTGTAGAATATTAATCCTTGAAGATGGGACGGCTCCCTGTTATAATGAAGAGGTATAAAAATCCTGCCAAGTTGCGGAAAGTGGGGTAATTTAGTGCTTAAATTAGAAAAGAAACAAGTGAAGTTTATATCGGTGGCGATAGCGGCGGTTTTCCTGTTAGGGATTGTCGGTCTTGCTATTTCCCAAACCAATAAGTCTTTTGCCGCCGGGCCGACCTCCAATGTCGGCGTGGTGAATTACCAGATGATCATGTCGCAGCACCCTGATGTGGCCAAGGCGGAAGAGACCATGAGGGCGGAAGTCCAGCAGGCCCAGAAAGACTTTGAAGCCAAAGCGGCCAGCATGAACGACAAGGAAAAGCAGGAATACTACGCCCAACTGCAAAAACGGCTGAATTTGAAACAGGCGGAGCTTATGGGCCCTATCAACGACAAGGTTACGGGAGCCATTAAAGCCGTAGCCGACGCCAAAGGCCTTGCGGTAGTCATCGATAAGGGCACTGTGGTCTATGGCGGCCAAGACATTACCGATGAAGTGGTCAAGAAAATTACCGGTAAATAAACCAGACTGCCTTATGCCGAGCCGGTTTTACTGAGCTCGGCTCTTTATTCAGCAAAGGAGGGTGCCCGGTGCTTAAGAATCGTAGCAGCATGAGTATCGTTGTTGCCATGGTTATTATGTTGGGAATTGTAGCCGGATGCGCCTCGAACCCGTCCCCGGACGCCAAATCTGCCGATAATCAGGCGCCAATCGGCGTTATGGATATGGACAAAGCCATAAAAAACCACCCGAAATATAATGAACTCCTGCGTCTTCAGCAGGAAGCCGACAATCTGTCGCGCGAAGCCCAGGCGGAAAATTATTCCGCCCGGCCGGCGGGACCGGATGAGGCGGCAGGGCTTGCCTCGGCGGCTGATCAAGAATTCAAGGCCAAAATGGCGGCAAAGCAGGCCGAAATCGAAACCGGACTGCGGGCCAGCGTCGAAGAACTGCAGCGTAAGCAGGCGGCAGACATGGACGCCTATGCTCAGGAGCTGGACAAAGAATATCAGCCTGAGATTTTCGACCGGCAGTTGAAATTAAAAACCGTGAAGCTTACCCCAGAGCAAGCAACCGCCCTGGAAGCTGAAATTAACGCGATCCAGAAGGAAAGAGCCGCGAAATTGGCCGCTCACCAACAGGAACTGGCCGGGACACTGAACGAAAGGCTGGCGGCGAAGCAGGCGGCGGCTCAGAGCGAGTTGGAACAATACAGCCGGGACCTGCATGCCGCTATTGGCAGTAAACTGAGCGCCCAACAGGCGGAAGTAGCCGGACGAGGGCCTTCCCAGCCCGCTGGCGGCGCAGCCGGCGAAAAGGTCCAGGCCGCAGCTTTTAAACGTCAGGAAGTAAGCGTTCTGCAAGACTTTATCCTGAACGATATCCGGGATAAAGGGGCCAAGATCGCCGTTGAAAAGGGACTGGGCACAGTACTGACAGGGGTGCGGGCCAACATCAGCGCCGTTGATATTACCGATGCGGTAATTGCCGAGTTTAAGAAATAACCTGCCGGCGCATAATAAGATTTGAGCGACTACCGATGAATGGAGGTTTCTATATGCGAAACAAATGGGGTTTGACCTTGGTTTTGGCGATGTTTCTGGCGACGCTGGTCCTGGGTGGCTGTTCAGCCAATCAAGGGGCCGTTGGGGTTTTGGATATGAACAAAGTAATGACCGACAGCCCTAAAATCAAACAGCTTCAGGACCAGCTTAACGTGAAGGGCAAGGAACTCAGCGATACTCTGGAGAAAGATAAACCAAACCTCAGCGCGGATGAGTTTCAGAAGCGCCAGGAGACGGCTTATAATGATTTCCTGAAAACAAAGCAGGATCTGGAGGGGCAGATCGACGCAAGCGTTAAGCAGGCTCTCGATGAAATTGCCAAGGAAAAGAAACTGAGCGTAATCCTGTATAAAAATGGCGTCGCCCAGGGGGGCACGGATATAACCGATGATGTTCTGAAGCGTATGCAATAGCGCTGCCAGAGTTTGGAGTGTTTCCTTTGAAAAAGTCATTGACTGAAATCGCCCATATGCTTGGGGGCGCGGTGCTGGGCGAAACCGATCCTGAAATAACGGGAGTAACCAATATTGAGGATGCCGGTCCGACGGATATTACCTTTGCCGTGCCGCCCCACCTGGCAAAGGCGGCGGCTTCCGCCGCCGCGGCGGTGATTGTGCCTCCAACAGTCACCGAATATCCCAAACCGGCGATCCGGGTGGACAACCCGCGGCTGGCCTTCACCAAGGTTTTGGAGCTGTTTATTCCTCCTCCGGCGGTAAAGCGGGAGATTCATCCAACCGCCGTCATCGGCGATCATGTCCGACTTGGCCATAACGTAGCGGTTATGGCTTATTCGGTTGTCGCCGACAACGCCGTCATCGGGGATAACACCATCCTCTACCCCCACACCTATCTGGGATCAGGGGCCGAGGTGGGCAACGACAGCCTGCTCTATGCCAATGCGACGGTCTATGCCGGCTGCAAGCTCGGGAACAGAGTCATTGTCCACAGTGGGGCGGTGATCGGGAGCGATGGTTTCGGATTTGTTACCGTTGCCGGGCGGCACCATAAAGTTCCCCAGGTAGGAACCGTCATCATTGAGGATGACGTGGAAATAGGAGCCAATACGACGATTGATCGGGCCACTACCGGGTCAACCTTGGTTAAAAAAGGGACCAAGATCGACAACCTGGTGCATCTCGCGCATAATGTCGTCATTGGCGAGAACTGCTTGCTGATCGCCCTGACCGGCATTGCCGGCAGTGCGAAAGTAGGCAATAATGTGACCTTTGCCGGCCAAAGCGGCAGCGCCGGACATCTGACGATTGGCGACAATTGCGTGTTTGCGGCCAAGGCCGGCATTACCGGCGATGTGCCGCCTAATTCCTTCTACGCCGGGTTCCCGGCCAGACCGCACCGCGAGTGGCTCAAGGCGGAAGCCGGCGCCCGCAAGGTGCCCGACTTGGCAAAAAGAGTGCAGGCCTTGGAGGCGAGGATAGCGGAACTGGAAAAAGGGGAATAAGTTTTCTTTCGTTACGAATTCTCGGTAATAAAGCGCAAGAAAGGCCCAGATGCTAGGCGTGGCGAAGTTTCGCGCCAGGGAATGCCCAAGAGGCGCTCCCTGGCTCGGACGCTAGCCGCAACGATGCAGTTGGGCCTTTCTTGCCAACCGGCTTGCTGTTATCAGATATTACCTTCCCCTTACGGGGGAGGATTGACACTGTTTGTGCAGAATTAGAATGATGCAGAAGCTCCCATAGCTATATGTTTAGGAGGAAATATGAAAAAGATTTTGCCGGGCCTGCTCTTTGCCCTTATGATTACAGCTACTGCCGCCGCCGCTCCATCTGTCAATGGATCAAGCGGCCAGATCAACAACCCTTCCGCCGACGTGCTCCAAGAAGGGAAATTCGCGGCTGGCTATTATCATCTCAAGGACGGGGGCGTAGGCGTTCTGAATTTTTCCCCACTCCACAAGCTGGAGGTAGGGATTGCTGGATTCCGCCTGGATCATTCGAGCAACAAAACCCTTATCAACGGCAAACTCGAGCTGCTGCCTGAGACGGTTCTCACTCCCGGCTTGGCGGTTGGCGTCGAGGATATCGGCGATGACCGCGAGCGTACGGCCTACGCGGTGGCTTCGAAAGCCTTACCCTTTGGCTTCCGCATCCACGCCGGCGTCGGTAATGGCCGTTATGACGGAATGTTTGCCTCTTTGGAAAAAACCCTGAATCCGCTCAGCGTGATCACCGGAAACGACACGTTCCCGGCTACCACGCTCATTGTCGAATACGACGGCAAAAAGATGAATTACGGCGCCCGGATGTCGGTCCTTCCCGGCCTCAAACTGGACGCAGGCTGGCGCGGCCAGGATCATGGGATGTATTTCGGGGCGAGCTTTACCTATTAGCAAAGAGGTAGGCAGGCGATTTAGGAGGTCGTCGTATGCAATACCAGTTCGTTACATGCCTTAGCCGGCTTGTTTGCCGGCTGCCCGGCGGTCTGCGGGAAAGGCTCGGCAATCTGATCGGCCAGCTCTGCTGGCCTTTTGTGCCTGACCGCCGGCGAAAAATTGCTGTTGATAATGCGATGATGGCGCTCGGCCTAGACCGCATGGCTGCCGAAGACATTGTCAAACGAAGCGCCGTGCGATTTGGCCGGATGTTCATGGAAGTGCTCAGGCTGCCGCAGCTATCGAAGGATAATATCCGCCAATGGGTAACCCTGCAGGGGCAAGAGCACCTCGCCGCGGCGCTGGATCAAGGACGGGGCGTGGTGCTGATAACGGCCCACAGCGGCAACTGGGAGATGCTGGGCGCAGCGCTGGCGATGTACGGATTTCCCCTCGTTGCGGTGGTCCAGCAACAGACCAACCAGGCAATGGACCGGTTCATCAACGAATATCGCACTCTTGCCGGGATGCATGTCACCTATAAGACCGGCGTAAGGGAAATGGTCAGTCTCCTGGGCGAGAATAAAATCATCGGATTGCTGATGGACCAGGACGCCAGGAGCAAAGGCGTATTCACCGAGTTTTTCGGGCGGATAGCCTCTACTCCGCAAGGGCCTGCCGCCCTGGCCCGGCTCAAGAATGCTCCGATCGTCCCGGCATTTATCACGGAAAACCCGGATGGTACGCATACCGCCCTTATTCATCCGGCCATGGAGATGGTCAAAACGGCGAACCGGGACGAAGACATCCGGGCTATGACCGAGCTGTTAAACCGGGTGGTTGAAGAACATATCCGAGCCCATCCCCATGAATGGTTCTGGCTGCACAACCGGTGGAAAACTCCGCCGCCCTGCACAGATGGAAAAAAGCAATAGCTGCTTTCTTCGCGTCACCGGCCGATATTGGCCGGTGACGCGCTGTTTTCTGCGGCTGCCCCGGCCGGGCCATGGGCATCTGCTTGCGGCAGCATTTTGCGATAGCATTGCGGCCAGAAATCTGCAGATAAAACTAGCTTTCCAGTATATACATTTGTTAAAATTAATATATACTTATAGACATAAAGTTGATATACTAGTATAATGGATGGCGGAAAAGAGGTGATCAATCGTGCGTTTTGTAAGGAATATGCTTAGGGATTCTTTTTATCGGGATATTGTGATTTTAGCCATAATAAGTATTGTGATTGGCTCCGCCTTGGCCAGTGCGGTATCCATGGGGGCCAATGCTTATTTTTCCAAAACCCTCTCCAGCCTGGTGGGGGACTATGGGGAATTCGACCTGGTTATTCAGGTGCGGGAAGAAACGAAGGAGGATGCTGAGCAGCAGATCCAAAGAATTCTGGAAGATGTCTTCCCGGGCGCGAAAATGAAAGAAGGTCCTACGGTTACCGGAAAGACCAACATTTTTGTCGCCTTGCCGGATGAATTTAAGACAAAACCCATCTATGAAGATCTGGGCAAGACCTTCGGCAGCATTCCGGGCGGGGCCGGGGTCGGCTTCATGACCGAACCTCGCCTGACGATCCGCGGCGTGCCGGAAGGAGCCAAAAATCTGCTGATGGAGCGCATCGCGGCGATGGAGGGCGTACGGTTCGCTTTCCGCGACGGCGGGTCAATCGGTGTTATATTGACGTCTCTGGATAATTCGGTCGCGGTAAATAAGCAGATTGAAGCGCTGCTCAAACAATACCAGGTGATCGAGATCAGTTTCCCGGTTGGCAGCGAGCCTAGCAACCCGGTTCGTTTAGGGGAAGCGATTGCCAGCGACATGCAAAATCAATTGAAATTGGAAGTGGCCAGAAACGTTTCGGTTGATGGCCAAAATGACGATATGACTTCTTTGGTCAGCACCATGATGGAATTGAGACGATTTCTGGCGGCCTATGCATCCCAGGTAACCATTGCGCCGGTTGACGGCGTGAGACTGCTGAAGGGAGATGCTGTTGTCTTCCAGGGCGCGGCGCCGAATGCGCCGGCGGCAGGTGAAGCTCCGGCTAAAGAAAATGTTTTGGTTCAGGTTACCGACATCCAACCGGATGGTTCCGCAATCGGGACGATCACGCAGGGAGATGCCAGTCAACTGACCAATCTTCAGGGGTCTAAGCTGGAAAATAACCTGGTGGGCCAGCCAACCGGCGCCGCCAGTTACCGTAATCCGCGACAGGAGCTGGGCAGCGCTCTGAACGAAACCTCGAAGCTGGTTGGACAAGTCCCGGAATTTGCGCAAGACGCGCAGAATGTCGCCAAGATTGCTTCAGGCGCACTGGATGACTACTCCACCGGGGTTTCCGCCATTGAGCAGACGCTGGACGGAGTGCGGTCGGCAGGGGCGACGATTCAGGCGGCGACAAACGGACTGGCCGCCATTGACACCAGGGCGCTCCAGTCCCAGATTAACAGTTCATCGAAGGCTATGGGCGGGGTGATTGGCACTCTGCAGGTCCTGAAGCTGTTGCAGGCTGATACCAACGCCACTATTGACAGCCTGACCAGCACTCAGGGCAATCTCAACAACATCAATAACACGCTGGGAGCATTGAGTAACGTGACAGCCACCGCCCACCAGGCCCGGGCCGCTATCGACGGCATTGTCGCCAACGGCCAAACTACGCTGGATACCTTGAAGTCGTTTGATGCAGAAGGAGCACGGGCGAACCTTAACGATATCAACGGCCGCTTGGCCCAGGTTCAACAAATCAATACCCCGATGGTTGCCTCGCAGCTTCAGTATATGGCCGCCAGTGCGCCAAGCCTGAAGGACGAGGATATCAACCATTCGGTGCAACTGTTGGATAAGTTCATTGCCGGACAAGTTATCCCCGGTGAACGCATTCAAATCCTGACCGACGGCAATGTCACCACCGACGCGGCCGCCCCGATCGTGCACCGTGAAGCGGGGCATAATAACGTATCGCTGTACTCGACCGCGCTCGGGGTGATCGAACCCAATCCCCGGGGTGAGGTGTACCGGATCCTAAGTGAAGTAAAGGCCGTTTTGGCCGGTATTACGGCGATTGTTCTTACCGTAGCGTTCCTGCTGCTCGACCATACGGCGATCATGTCGGCGATCCGCCGGAAAAATTTGACCGGTAAAGTTAAGGTCAAAGGATGGCGGGCTGTACCGGCCAAAATCCTGGCCGTTTTCACGGCGCCGGAGCGAAGATACGGTATGCTGATGGGCTCAGTTTTGCTGACAGCCATGTTTGTTTTGGCCGGCGGCGGCATCCCCTATCTGCCTTGGATTGGCGTGCCGATGCTGGGGGCGCTGCTCGGCTTTGTGGCTGCCGGTTACTGTGAAAAGATCAGCCCCATCGCGGCTGAGGAAGTTATGGCCGGCGAGGCGCTGGGCCTGTCCTTTGACGAAATTATGCGGGAGGTTGTCGTTCCGGCGGCCCGGCCCGGTTTGCTGCAGAAATTAAATACCCGCAAGGTAAAATTCCGCTGATCGGAAAAGATAGGGGGAGGTGAGTAGAATGCTTCGGATTAATAATCTTCACAAAAGTTTCGGTAAGGTCGTTGCCGTCAGCGATATCAATTTGCAGGTCAGACGGGGGGAAACGGTGGTGCTGATGGGGCCTTCGGGCTGCGGCAAATCCACCACCATCCGGACCATCAACCGATTGATTGAACCCGACCGGGGGCAAGTCCTCTTTAATGGGCAGGATATCACCGCCATGCGCGATAAGGATCTGTTGAAGGTCCGTAAACGAATCGGTTTTGTTTTCCAGCATTTCAACCTGATCAGCCGCCTGTCTGCCCTCGAAAATGTGATGTTGGGCCTGGTGATGGGCGATATGCCGCGGGAGGTGGCCCGGGAAAAGGCGATGAGCGCGCTGACGAAGGTAGGGCTGGAACCCTGCGCAGGGCAGCGCCCGGACGAAATGTCCGGCGGACAGCAGCAGCGGGTAGGGATTGCCCGGGCGCTGGCCTTTGAGCCTGAGCTGATGCTGTGGGACGAGCCCACAGCATCCCTCGACCCCATTCTGGTGAGGGAAGTACTGGTGGTAATGGAGGAACTGGCCAAATACCGGGCAAGCACCATGGTGGTGGTGACTCATGAGCTGCCTTTTGCCCTGCATGTAGCGGACCGGATTATCCTCATGGATAAGGGAAGAATCGTGGAGGAAGGGTTGCCGTCCAAAGTGTTCGCGACGCCCGCTTCTTCGGTTGGTCTTCGCTATAAGGAGCTGATTGAATATCAAATGAATACCAGTGCCCGAACCCTCGCCGGCAAGCGAATTGCCTAGCCCTTCCATTATGGTGCTTGCAGGAAATGCCAAAGTTTTGTAGAATAAGTGAAGGCCTATTTTTTGGGAGGAAAGCATGTCGCACCAAATTACACTAGCCAAATCGATTGAATATACAGGTATTGGCCTGCATTCAGGACAAGAGGTTACCATCGTCCTAAACCCGGCTCCGGCCGACACGGGCATAACCTTTGCCCGGACGGATCTGCCCGGAGCACCGAAGGTTAAGGCTATAGCCGACAATGTCACCGCAACCATGCGGGCGACGACGCTGGAAGACGGCTTGGCCAAGGTTTTTACGGTCGAGCATCTTCTGGCGGCATTTGCCGCTCTGGGAGTGGACAACTGTCTGGTAGAAATATCCTCGGTCGAACCGCCGGTTGGCGACGGCAGTGCGCTGCCGTTTGTAAAATTGATTGAAGAGGTTGGGACTGTGGCCCAGGCGGCACTTCGGCGTTACCAGCTCGTCGGCCGGGCAGCCACGGTACGGATGGAGGATAAGTTTATCACCGTCCTGCCCTATGATGGGTTCAGGATCAGCTTTACCTCCGTCAACCCGCACCCGCTGCTAGGGGTTCAGTATGGCGATTTTGAAATTACTCCGGATGTTTTCGTCAGGGAGATCGCTTCCGCCCGCACCATTGGCTTTATGCATGAGATCGATGCTTTGAAGGCGCAGGGGCTGGCGCTGGGGGGAAGCCTGGATAACGCTATTGTCTATGACAATGAACGAGCCCTGACGCCGCTCCGGTTCCCGGATGAACTGGTGAGGCATAAAATCCTGGATGTCATCGGCGATCTGGCGCTGGCCGGCTTTGTGCGGGGCCATGTAATCGCTGTGAAATCAGGACATTCGCTGAATACTTCGCTAGCTAAACAAATTTGTCAGGTGTCCAAAAGTGACGAGGAGGACTGCTAACCATGCTCACCGTGAATCAGATTCAAGCCATCATTCCGCATCGGTATCCTTTTTTGCTGATTGACCGTATACTGGAAGTTGAACCGATGAAACGGGCGGTAGGAATTAAAAATGTTTCCGCCAATGAACAGTTTTTCCAGGGGCATTTCCCCGGCAAACCCATTATGCCCGGCGTGCTGATCCTGGAAGCCATGGCTCAAGTCGGCGGGGTTGCCATGCTGCATTCCGAGGAATTCCGAGGAAGAATCGCTGTTTTCGCCGGAATCGACCGGGCCAAATTCCGCCGGCCGGTAGTGCCGGGAGATCAGCTCCGCATGGTGGCCGAGATCGTTAAACTTCGCGGAACGATGGGGAAAGTCTGGGCTGAAGCATTTGTAGACGGTGAATTGGTAGCCGAAGCCGAGTTTTTATTTGCTCTTACGCAAAACGAGAAGCAATAACGATATAACTGGCATATTTCATATGAAAAATTGCCATGTTGATGATTTTTATTCAACTTTAACTGTTTTTGAAGAAATTCGCCCTGTCGATGACAGACTGGATAGTCGGATTATAATAGCAACGGTTGGAAACCGACTGCAGGAGAATTAGTAAGGAGTTGATGTGCTGATGAAGCCAGAAACCGTTGTAATACCTATACGAAAAATTCACGAAACAGCAGTCATACATCCTGGCGCCCGAATCGGCAAAGATGTTGAAGTCGGTCCGTACGCCGTTATTGGAGAAAACGTCCTGATTGGGGACGGGACAAAAATCGGCGCCCATGTGGTGATTGACGGCTGGACGAGTATCGGCAAGAACTGCGTGATTTTTCCCAGCGTATCGATTGGCTCTGAGCCGCAGGATTTGAAGTTTCGCGGCGAGAAGAGTTATGTATTCGTTGGTGATAATACAAAGGTCCGGGAATTCGCTACCGTTAACCGGGCTACCGGGGATGGCGAGGAAACCCGTATCGGTTCCAATTGTCTCTTGATGGCCTATACCCATGTCGCCCACAATTGTGTAGTCGGCAATCATGTCGTGATGTCCAACGCCGCTACGCTGGCCGGGCATGTCGTCGTCGAGGACCGGGCGGTTATCGGCGGCTTGGCGGGAGTTCATCAGTTCGTAAAAATTGGCCGGAATGCAATGGTGGGCGGCGCCAGCAAGATCGTTCAGGACGTGCCGCCTTTTGTGATTGTCGACGGGAATCCGGCCCGGGTGGCTGGGCTCAATAACGTAGGGATGGCCCGGGCGGGTATTAGCGAAGTGTCGCGCCGCAATCTGAAAAAGGCTTATAAGATTCTCTACCGCTCAGGCCTTTCCCTGGCACAGGCCATCGCGGTCATGGAACAGGAATTGGATTCGTGTGAAGAAGTGGAACAGTTCCTGCGCTTCCTCCGCAATGCCGAGCGCGGCATTTGCCGGGGACGCCGGGAAGACTCGGAATAAAGGGGTTCGCGCTATGAAAGTTATCGGTTTGTTGGCTGGCGTCGGAAGATTGCCGGTAGATTTTGCCCGTGCCGCGAGCGGCATGGGCTTTGCCGTGATTGCGATCGGTGTGGTGCCAGGCGTTGATCCTGAGCTTGCTCAGGCGGCAAGCCGGTATTACTCGATCAATGCCGGTGAGCTGGGCCGGGTCGTCGCTGCCTTGAAGCAGGAAGGCGTCCAGGAAGTTACCATGCTGGGCAAGGTCACCAAGGAACTATTGTTTAGCGGCGCTGTCGCGCTCGATGACCGAATGAAGCGCCTGCTTGCCGGGCTCAACGATCAAAATGACGACACCATCCTGCTGGCCCTGGCAAAAGAACTGGCCGGCGAAGGAATCGGCGTGCTCGATCAGACGGCGCTCATCCGCAGCCAGATGCCCGGAGCGGGGGTGCTGACCCGGCGTCAGCCGACGGAGGCCGAGCGGGCGGATATGGAGTACGGATTAGAAATGGCCCGGCAAATCGGCGGCCTTGACATCGGGCAGACGGTGGTGGTTAAGAACCGGGCGGTGATGGCGGTGGAAGCCATCGAAGGGACGGACGCCTGTATCCTGCGAGGTTCCGCCCTCGGCCGCGGCGGGGTCACCGTGGCGAAAACCGCCAAACCCAACCAGGATGCCCGCTTTGATGTTCCGGCCGTTGGCCCGGATACCATCCGGGCGATGATCGAAGGAGGCGCGGCGGCCTTGGTGATTGAGGCCGGTAAAACCCTCCTCGTTGACCGCCGGACGACGCTTCAACTGGCAGAAGAAAACGGTATAACGATTGTTGCGATGTAAATCTTTTTACCACAGAGGCATAGAGACACCGAGACAAGAGGGAAACTATCTCTGTGCCTCTCCTTCTTCTGTGGTTTATATTTTTATTTTCCGGCAGGAGGCTTGACTATGTATAAAGTAATGATATCTGTAGGCGAGGCCTCCGGCGACCTGCACGGCGCCAGCGTGGCCGCCGCCCTGCGGGCCGCTGACCCGGACCTTCGGATCTTCGGCATGGGCGGGGCGATGATGCGCTCTGCTGGCGTAGACATTGTATATGATATCGCCGAATTGGGCGTAATGGGTTTGGTTGAAATCGTCAAAAGTCTGCCCAAGCTGTTCCGCCTCCGCGACAGGCTGCGGGAAGTTATGATCAGGGAACGGCCTGACGTACTGGTGGTTATCGATTATCCGGGATTCAACATGCGTCTGGCCAAAGTGGCCAAGGAGCTGGGAATTCCTGTCGTCTCTTACATCAGTCCCTCGGCCTGGGCCTGGGGGCGGGGGCGGGCGAAGGAAGTAGCCGAGACGGTAGACCGGGTGGCGGCGATTTTCCCTTTTGAAGCGGATGTTTACCGTGAAGCCGGAGCCAATGTGACGTTTGTCGGCCATCCGCTGATTGACATTGTGAAACCTACTTTGACCAAGGAAGAAGCATATGCCCATTTTCAGGCCGATCCGGCCCGGCCGTTAGTGCTGCTCATGCCCGGCAGCCGCCGGCAGGAAATTGAAGAATTGCTGCCGCACATGCTGGCTGCCGCCGAAAAAATTCAAAATACAATTCCCGAATGCCAGTTCTTTATTCCGGTTGCGTCCACTATTTCCCGGGAAATGTTGCAGAGCATCATCAGCGGTTATCAGGTCCGGGTTGAACTGACTTCAGGGCAAGTTTATGATTTGATGCAGATCGCCGACCTTGCCGTTGCCGCTTCCGGGACAGCGACCCTCGAGACTTCGCTGCTGAACTTGCCGACCATCATCATTTATAAAGTTGTCCCACTGACCTACTGGCTCGGCAAGTTTTTGGTGAAAATTCCCCATATCGGCCTGCCGAACATTATCGCCGGCCGCGCTGTTGTGCCGGAATTATTGCAGGGTGAGGCGAACGCCGACAATATTGCTCGCCAGGCAATTGATATTCTCGGTAATCCTGCCCGGAGAGAGAAGATCCTGGCAGATCTTGCCGAGGTGAGGCAGAAGTTGGGGGAAAGCGGCGCTGTCGGCCGGGTGGCCCGGGTCATCCTGGAAGTAGCTGAAGCCAATCACGGAGGAAAATAAATGGAACTTTATCTTCGCCTTCTGCAGTTTGTAAAACCGTATATATTCCGTGTTTCGGTGGCCCTTGGCTGTACTGTCCTCGCGGCTGGCGCCAACCTGTACCTGCCTTGGATCATCAAGGATGTGATTGACGATGTACTGACCGCCAAAGATATGGTCATGCTCAATGTTATCGCCGGCGGCATCCTGGTGGTCTTTTTGCTCAGGGGGGTATTTTTCTACGGCCAGACCTATCTGATGTCCTTTGTCGGCCAGAGAGTCATCATCGATATTCGCGAGGCTCTTTACCGCCACTTGCAGCGCCTGCCGCTTTCGTACTTTGAATCCAGACGGACCGGGACGGTCATGAGCTATGTGACGAACGACGTGTCCGCGCTTCAATCGGCCCTTGCCGACAGCGCCATAGAACTGATCACTGAGAGCACGATTCTCGTGGGCTCTATCGCCTTCATGTTTTATATCCATTGGAAGCTGACGCTGCTGACGCTGATTACTTTACCCCTCGTTGCCCAGGCGATAAGCGTGTTCGGCAAGAAACTTCGCCGGGCCGGCCGGGTGATGCAGGAGCGAACCGCTGATATAACCGCGTTTCTCCAGGAAACCGTCCTGGCGGTGCGGGTCGTTAAATCCTTTGCGCGGGAAGATTACGAGATCGAGCGTTTCAACCAGGAGAACTACCATAATTTCCGGGCTCAGATGAAAACCGCGCAGCTTATGGCAACTCTCACACCCATAGTCGAATTTCTTTCCGCCCTGGGAGTAACCGTGATCATTTGGTATGGCGGATTGGAAGTAATTGACGGAAATCTCACTGCCGGAGCGCTGATTGCTTTCTTAATGTATGTGGTCAATCTTTCCAATCCGGTCAAGCGGCTCAGCCGCGTTTACGGAAATATTCAGCGGGCTCTGGCGGCTGCGCAGCGCGTGTTCGAGGTAATGGATACCGAGCCGAACATCAAGGACGAGCCTGGCGCGGTAGAACTGCCGCCCATACGAGGGGAAGTGGCCTTCCGCGCCGTTACCTTTGAGTATAAACCCGGCGAGCCTGCGCTCCGGGAAATTGATCTGACGGTCAACCCGGGGCAGATGGTTGCTATCGTCGGCCCCAGCGGGGCCGGCAAAACGACGATTGCCAATCTGATTCCCCGGTTCTATGACCCTGTCGCCGGAGCCATTCTGGTCGACGGCTTTGATATCAAGGCGGTAACCCTCAATTCGCTTCGCCGCCAGATCGGCATTGTGCCTCAGGAGACCATACTGTTCAACGGCACGGTTTTCGAAAATATTTTGTACGGCAAACTGGAGGCTCACCAGGAGGAAGTTATCGCCGCCGCCAAAGCTGCCAACGCCGACGGCTTCATCACCAAAATGCCCCAGGGCTATGAGACTCAGATCGGTGAACGGGGAGCCAAGCTGTCCGGCGGACAGCGCCAGCGGATCGCCATCGCCAGAGCCATCCTGAAAAATCCCCGCATCCTCATCCTGGATGAGGCGACATCGGCCCTGGATGCGGAGAGCGAGGCGCTGGTCCAGGAAGCGCTGGACAAGCTGATGGTGGGTCGTACCTCCTTCGTCATCGCCCATCGCCTGTCGACTGTTCAGCGAGCGGACGTCATTTTGGTCATGGATCGAGGGAAGATTATAGAACGCGGAACCCATGCCTCGCTGATTAAAGCTGGCGGCCTTTACAGCAAGTTGTATCATGTCCAGTTTGATTCCAGCAGTAGGTAGCTTGCGGATAACTAGCCAAATGAGGGATCTTTTATGAAGTTTCTCTACAACATCCTGGCGATCTTGTTGGTTCTGGCAGCCACTCCGGTATTTGTATTTCGCCTGCTCCGGGAAGAAGGGTTTGGCGAAAGGCTGAAACAAAGTTTCGGCTTTCTTCCGGCCGAGGCCCTCCGGCCGGTTGCGGGCAAGGATTGTCTGTGGCTGCATGCTGCATCGGTAGGGGAGATTGTCGCTGCCAGCCCGATTGTTAAAGAAATCCGCCGGGAAATGCCCCAAGTCCCTATCACTGTTTCGGTTGTTACGGCCCACGGCTATGCGATGGCCAAGCGGATCATTCCTGAGGCGGACAGCATTATCTTTTTTCCGCTCGATTTGCCGTGGCTGAGCCATAGCGTCATTAAAAGAATCAGACCCAAGCTGTTTCTGCTGGTGGAGACGGAACTGTGGCCCAATTTTCTTCTGGCTGCCAAATTGATGGATATTCCGGTAATGATGATCAACGGGCGGATTAGTGACAAAAGTGTGGACCGCTACCGTCATCTGCGCAGTATATTGAAGGATATGCTGGGAACGATTGTCCGGTTTTGCATGCAATCCACGATTGACGCCCAGTACATTATCCGATTGGGCGCCGATCCCAAGAGGGTATTCGTGACCGGCAACACTAAATATGACCAAACCTATACCGATGTCGATCCCGCCGAGCAGGCGGAATTGGTGCGCACGCTCGGTTTTGCGGGACGGAGCCCGCTGGTGGTTGCCGGCAGCACCCACCGGGGCGAGGAGGAACTTCTCTATTCGGCGTTTAACCAAATAAAAGCGGCTTTTCCCCAGGCCGGATTGGTTATCGCTCCCCGCGATATTCTCCGCGCCGACGAACTGGTGCTCATGGCCGAACAGCAGGGGCTGGCGGCAGTGCGCCGCACGGACGCCAACCTTGCCGCCGGCGGTCATGACGTACTCATCCTGAATACCATCGGAGAACTCGGCAAAGTTTACAGTATTGGAAATATAGTTTATGTGGGAGGCAGTCTGGTGCCCCACGGCGGGCATAACATCCTGGAGCCGGCGGCCCACGGCAAGCCTATTCTGGTCGGCCCCCACATGTTTAATTTCAAGGACAGTTATGCCTTGCTCAGTGGCAAAGGGGCCTGCGGCACCGTCTATGACGGCGCCGAACTGAGCGAGAAACTGCTGTTTCTTCTGTGCCATGACGAGGCGCGTGAAACAATGGGACAAGAGGCGCTTTCGATTATTCGCGAAAACCGTGGAGCAGCGCGAAAGAGTCTGTCGCATGTCCTGGCGGTTCTGGAATCCCGGGCTATGAAAAGTCATTGATGAGAGGCGAAAAAAATATGCGCCTACGCGAAACAATTCAAGTTTATTTATATCAACTTGTGCATGGAGGAAAACGCGGCGTCACGGCAACGATCTTGCTATGGCTGCTGCGCTTTATGTCGTTTGTCTATGGGCTGGGAGTGGTCTTTAAACTCGGCTTGTACCGCAGCGGCATTTTGAAGCAGCATAAGCTGGACTGCCGGGTAATCAGCCTCGGCAATATAACGGTCGGCGGAACCGGTAAAACGCCTACCGCCTTGCGGCTGGCAGCCATTATCCGGGACATGGGTTACCGGGTCGTCATCCTGAACCGGGGCTACCGGGCCGGCTGGCACGGCCAAGTGGGACTTGTCTCGGACGGCAGAAAGATTTTTATGTCGGTGAATGAAGCCGGGGATGAAGCGTACCTGTTGGCGAAAAATCTGCCGGGGGTTGCGGTGGTCATCGGCAAGAACCGTACGGTGACCGGCGAATACGCCGTACAAAACCTACGGGCCGAGGTCATCATTCTGGATGACGGCTACCAGCATTGGCAGTTGGCCAGAGATCTTGACATTGTCCTTATCGATACGTTAAACGTATTTGGCAATAATTTTCTGCTGCCCCGGGGAACGCTGCGGGAGCCCCTGGCCAACCTGGACCGGGCCGACGCCATTCTCCTGACCAAGGTCGATCAGTCGACCGATGTCGCGCGGGATGTTATCCGGGAAACGCTGGCCAAATATAACGATCGCGCCCTCGTGGTGGAAAGCATCCATAGCCCGCGCCATTATGTTGAAATTGAGAAATGGTACAAAAGCATCCGCCCGGAGACCGTAGAGCTGGAAGCCGTGCGCGGCAAGGGAGTCGTGGCTTTTTCCGCCATTGGCAATCCGTCGTCCTTTGAGCAGACGCTGCATGATGTCGGCGCGAAACTGGTCGATTCGGTACGGTTCCCGGATCACCATGATTATACGATGGCGGAAATGCAAAGCGTGATGCAGACCGCGGTCGATAAAGGGGCCTACGCTCTGGTCACCACCGATAAGGATGCCGTCAAAATTCCCTCCGAGTTCATCCATTCTGAACGGCAGCTGCCGGTCTATGTGCTAAGTATCGAAGTGTTATTTGTGGAAGGTTCGCAGGATCTGATGGATTTAATAAACCGAATAGCCAACCGGGAGGGACATGGATGAAGAGCTATTGTGTAATTCCGGCGCGTTATGCCTCGACCCGATTGCCGGGCAAGCCGCTGGCGGACATCGCGGGCAAGCCGATGATCCAGCATGTATATGAACGGGCCAAGCAGGCGAAGCTTCCTGCCGGAGTACTTGTCGCCACCGACAGTGAGCTGGTCATAGAGGCCGTACGGGCCTTCGGCGGCAGTGTGGTCATGACCTCGGCCGATCACCCGACCGGCACGGACCGGCTGGCGGAGGTAGCGGCGCAACTGACCGACGCCGATGTAATTATCAATGTTCAGGGAGACGAGCCGCTCCTGCCGCCGGCGATTATTGACGAGCTGGCGGCGTTATTTGAAAATGGCCCGGACGGACTGGACATGGCGACGTTGGCTTCGCCGTTGCTGCCTGAGGAACAGGACAACCCTGCGGCGGTAAAGGTGGTCACTGATCTGGCGGGGAACGCCCTTTATTTTTCCCGGTCGCTCATTCCGTACCCCCGCAATCACCATGCTGGGTTAGCCTTATATAAACATGTTGGAATCTATGCCTATCGGCGCGATTTTCTCCTGACATTCGCAGCCTTGCAGCCCACGCCGCTCGAACAGGCGGAAAGCCTGGAGCAGCTCCGCGCCCTGGAACACGGCTATCGCATCAGAGTGATCAAAACCCAGTTTCGCTCCGTAGGCGTCGATACGCCGGAAGATTTGGCGCGAGTCAATCAAATCCTAGCCAAGACAGGAGGTCAATCCCTATGAAAACAGTCCAGGTAAATGACATCTCCATCGGTGGAAAGAATTCCCTAGTGCTGATTGCCGGCCCGTGTGTTATTGAAAGCGCCGAACGGACGCTGGCCATCGGCCGTGCGGTCAAAGACATCGCCAGCCGTCTGGGGATTCCCTACATTTTTAAGGCTTCCTACGACAAGGCAAACCGCTCGGCCTTTCACTCCTTCCGCGGCCCGGGACTTGTCGACGGGCTGGCCCTTCTGAGCCGGATTAAGCAGGAACTCAAGGTCCCTGTCCTTAGCGACATTCACGACGTGTCCCAGGCAGAGCCGGCTGCTGCTGTACTTGATGTACTGCAGATTCCGGCCTTTCTTTCCCGCCAGACCGATCTGGTATATCGGACAGCCGCTACCGGAAAGGCCGTCAATGTAAAAAAGGGCCAGTTTTTGGCCCCCAATGATATGAAAAATGTTATCCAGAAGGTTCTTGAGGCGGGCAATGAAAAGATATTGCTGACTGAGCGGGGCGTTTCCTTCGGCTACAATAATCTTGTCGTCGATATGCGGGCGCTTCCGATCATGCGTTCCTTTGGCTATCCGGTAGTGTTCGACGCCACCCACAGCGTGCAACTGCCCGGCGGGGCCGGCACTTCCTCCGGCGGACAACGCGAATATGTGGAGTTTCTGGCCAGGGCGGCCGTCGGCGCCGGTGTGGACGCGCTATTTATGGAAGTGCACGATAATCCGGCTGAGGCCTTGTCGGACGGGCCGAACATGCTCTATATCGACCAACTTGAGGCGCTGCTGCGCGATCTGTTGGCGATTGACGCCGTCGTACGAAAACACAAGTAGGAGGGGATACCTCGATGATTATAGAACGGGCGAAAGAAGTTCTCGCGATTGAAGCCGCCGCTATTGAGGCGCTCATTCCGCGGATTGACGATCAATTCGCCGCTGTGGTCGAAATGGTTCTGGAATGCACCGGCCGAGTGATTGTTACCGGCATGGGCAAGTCAGGCCATATCGGCAGCAAAATCGCCGCAACTCTTGCCAGTACAGGCACCCCCGCCTTTTTTCTCCACCCGGCGGAAGCCATCCACGGCGATCTGGGGATGGTTACGGGCGACGATATCATCTTGGCGCTGTCCCATAGCGGTGAAACCAATGAAGTCTTGAGCATTCTTCCGGTCCTGAAGCGAATCGGGGCCCGGATTATCGCTCTATGCGGGCGGGATAACTCCACCTTGTCCCAAAATGCCGATGCATTTTTGGATGTGGGAGTGGAAAAGGAGGCCTGCCCGCTGGGCCTGGCGCCGACCGCAAGCACTACCGCGATGCTGGCCATGGGGGATGCCTTGGCGGTGGCCCTGCTCTCGGCCCGAAAATTCACGCCTGAGGAGTTTGCGCTCTATCATCCCGGTGGAGCGCTGGGGCGCAAGTTATTGCTTACCGTTGAGGCGGTTATGCACTCCGGTGGGGACAATCCAATAATCGGTATGGGCAAAACGGTCAAAGAGGCGTTATTCGTCATAACCGAAAAAGGGCTTGGCGCCACAACTGTCGTGGATGAGGCCGGGCGCTTGCTTGGCATTATTACCGATGGCGATATCCGCCGCAGCCTGGAAAAAGGTAACGATTTTCTCAATAAACTGGTAGAAGATATCATGACCAAGACGCCCCGAACCATCACCAAGGACAAGCTGGCGGCCCAGGCGCTTCACATCATGGAGAAGAACCAACCCCGTCCTATCACGGTTTTGCCGGTGGTGGACGAGGACTATCGCGCAATTGGTATGATTCACCTTACTGACTTATTGCGTCAGGGAGTGGTATAATGAAAACTGGGACCCAGGCGCAAAAAATAAAACTGCTGGTCCTGGATGTCGATGGAGTGCTTACCGGCGGCCAGCTTGTTTTCGGTCCGGACGGTGAGGCGATGAAGGTTTTTCACGTCCACGACGGCCTGGGCATTACTGCGGCCCACCGGGCTGGCTTGAAGACTGCCGTTATCACCGGCAGGGAGAGCGAAATGGTGCGGCGCCGCGGTGTTGAACTCAACATCACGGAGGTTTGCCAGGGGGCGATGGATAAAGTGGCGCGCCTGGAAGAACTGGCGGTAAAATTCGGCCTGGCACTTGAAGAGATTTGTTATATCGGGGACGACCTGAATGACCTGGCGGTGATGCTCCGCGTCGGACTGGCCTGCGCTGTGGCCAATGCCGCCGTTGAAGTCAAGGCTGCCGCCCACTACGTCACCACCCGTGAAGGTGGACAAGGAGCGGTGCGGGAAGTTGTCGAATTAGTGCTCAAGGCCCAGGGAAAATGGGATTGGGTCGTTGAAAGTTACCAGCACCCGGATAGTGGGGTGACTAAGCAATAGGGGGGCGAACGGTGAAGAGTTCTTGGCAATACTTCTTTCTCAAAATCACTAGTCGTCTGGTTTGCCTGTTGCCCTATTCCTGGATACTTGCCCTGGGGAAAATACTTGGCCGGATTTATTATCGACTGGCCGGTCGGCAGCGCGAGCGCGCCTTGCTCCAGATTAAGGAACGGTTGGGCGTCCCGCAGGGCGAGGCGGAACAAATCATCCGCAGGTTATTCATCAAATTGGGTCAAACCCTTTTGGAAGTCATGTATCTGCCGGCTTTGACTCCGGCGACCATGGAACAGTATGTTGAAATTGAAAATCGCCATTACCTTGATGCCGCTGTGGCCGAAGGTAAAGGCGTGGCTGTTTTGACGGCGCATATCGGCAATTGGGAGTGGCTGGGGGCCGGACTGGCGATGTATGGTTTTCCTGTCGCCAGTATCGTCAAGCGGCAACCGAACGACCAGCATACCCGGATTCTGAACGAAATACGGCAAAAGGTCGGCATAGAGATTTTTAGCCGGGGCACCACCGAACTGGTCGCGGCGGCCAAAGCTCTCAAAAAGGGACGGGTGCTTGGTTTTTTTTCGGATCAGGATGCCGGCCCCAATGGAATTTTTGTGGAGTTTCTGGGGAAGCCGGCGTCGTCTCCGGCGGGCTTGGCCACTTTTGCCCGCAAATTCGAAGTTCCGGTGGTTCCGGCCTTCATTGTCCGGCGGCCCGAGGGTGGCCACCGGATTATTGTAGGACCGGCGTTCCGTTTTGTTCCAGGAAACGATCCCGCAACAGATTGCCGCAATTTTGTCGCTTATACTACGAAGATCATCGAGCAGACCATTCGGTCCTATCCCGACGAATGGCTGTGGTTTCAGAAGCGTTGGAATACAAAATGGGCAGGTGAACAGGCATGAAAAAAACCAGATGGGCAGCAATCGCCTGTGTCCTGCTACTGTTGGCGGGGGGACTTTACTACTTCCTCAGGGAAGAAGCGTTGGCTCCGCCGCCCGGAAAGGAGCCGCAAAGCGCACCGGCGAACATCCAGTTCTCGGGAAGTTCGATCATCGAGCAGGATAACGGTAAAAAGCTGTGGGAGCTTTCCGCCGAAACGCTGCTGGTCGACCCAAAAGGCGAGAAAGTCCAATTAATTAATTTCAAGGGGACGCTGTACCGGGAGAACGGTACCAGGATCGAAGTAATTGCACGGCAGGCCAATTTCGATACCAAAACCAAAAATATTACGATGGAAGGCGACATTAAGGCTACCTCCAGCGACGGAGCGGTTTTCACCGCCCCTTTGGCGCGCTGGGAAGCAAAAGATAGAATGTTTTACGGGACCGGCGGCATTACCCTGACCAGGGAGGATACCGTCCTGACCGGAGAGCAAATCGAGACCGACGCCGATATGGAAAAGACGAAAGTTCAGGGCAACGCCCGTGTAGTAAAAGGAGGGACCGCGCGATGAACCGCAAACTAGGGATTACTCTGCTCGCCGTGCTGCTGTCCTTAGGACTGGTTACGGGCATTTCCGCCCAGACGTCCGGGTCGGTCGAGTTGTCGGCCGATACCATTGAGTACGATGCGAAAACCGGGATCATGACCGCTCAGGGCGGAGTGGTGACACTTACCCGGGATAAGGCGGTGCTCACCGGAGCCAGCGCCGAGTATAACACGAAGAGCAAAGAAGCGTATGTCACCGGCGGAGTAAAGGTGGTCCAGGAAGATACCACCCTTACCGCGCCTGAAGTCAGATCCTACAATGACAACTATCTTGTGGCCAGCGGCGGGGCGCTGCTGACCAAAGGGGAGGATACGCTGGCGGGGCCGAAAATTGAGCACTGGGTCGACAAACAATATTCAGTCGTCACCGGCGGCAGCCGCCTGACCATGCCGGACGGCGTCATGACCGCCGACCGGATGGAAGCTTTCCACAATGAAGACCGAGCCGTAGGGGTGGGCAATGTCCACATTGTCAGCGAGCCGCGCAAGCTGGATGCCACATCGGAGCAGGTTGTATACTACGGCGCCAGGGCCAATGGTCAGGGCAAGGCCGTGTTGTCGGGCAACGCCCGGGCCGTACAGGATGGTAACGTTCTTACCGGCAAGACGCTAACCATTTATCTCGATGATAAGACTGTGGACGCCCAAGGCCGGTCCCAGCTCACCATTCAGCCGCAATAATAAGGGGCGACCATGATGTATATAGAAACAACTCAGTTGGTAAAAACCTATAAAGGCCGAAACGTGGTTGACGGCGTCAGCCTGCGGGTGGATCAGGGCCGGGTGGTCGGGCTCCTGGGGCCCAACGGTGCCGGCAAGACCACGACGTTTTATATGATTGTCGGCTTGGAGCGGCCGGATGGGGGGAAAATCTTCATTAACGGCGAGGATGTCACCAGGCTGCCGATGTATCAGCGGTCGAAATTCGGCCTTGGTTATTTGCCGCAGGAACCGTCGATTTTCCGGAAACTTTCGGTAGAGGAAAATCTGATGGCAATTCTGGAAATTAAAGATAACCTAACCCCGGCCCAGCGGAGGGAAAAAGCGGAAGAACTGCTGGAGGAGCTTCGTGTCGCTCACGTTCGCGACCGTCAGGGGTCGCAGCTGTCCGGCGGGGAACGGCGGCGCGTGGAGATCGCCCGCGCCCTGGCCACCGATCCGGCCTTCATCCTGCTGGATGAGCCCTTTGCCGGAGTTGACCCGATCGCGGTGGCTGATATTCAGGAGATTATCGGCTATCTCCGGGAACGGGGGATCGGGGTGCTGATCACCGACCACAATGTCCGGGAAACCCTCAGCATTGTCGATCATGCTTATATATTGAATGAAGGCCAAATCCTGATTTCCGGGGACAGGGAAACCATCGCCAATAACGAGATGGCCCGCAAGTTTTATCTGGGGGACAAGTTCAGCCTGTAAGAAGTCGAAATCTACGGCCGCCAGGGCGCCTTGCGCGGCCGCGCTAGGGGTAGTACATGCGCATATTAGACAAGTATATCATCAAAGAACTACTGGGTCCGTTTATCTTCGGAATCTGCGCCTTCTCCAGCATATTTATCGGCACAAGCACGCTCTTCCGCTTGGCCCAATATATTACGAAATACGGCGCATCGGCCGCTACGGTCATCAAGCTTTTCCTCTATAGCCTGCCGGCCATTGTCGTACTGACCTTTCCCATGTCGATGCTGCTGGCTTCGCTGCTCTCCTTCGGCCGCCTGTCCGGTTCCAGCGAGATCACGGCGATGAAATCAGGCGGCCTCAGCTTTTACCGCCTGGCGGCTCCGGTATTTATCGTCGCCCTGTTTACAAGCCTGTTCGCCACCGCTTTCAATGAACTGGTGGTCCCGGCGGCCAACGCCGCTTATAATAATACCGTGCGCTATGAGATTGAGAAAAATACCAAACCGCGTTCTCAGGAACACATCGTAATCAAGGATGTCAACGGTGAGAGCATCGAGCGTCTTACCTACGCCCGCAAATTTGACGAAAACACCAGCACCATGTACGCCGTCACCATCCAGGATTTTGAAAATGACCGTCTGGTGCGGGTTGAAAATGCCGAAAAGGCAATATGGGACAAAAACCAATGGACGATGTTCAACGGCATTATTTATGACCTGACTCCGGAGGGGACTCTGGAGCGGAGCATGCACTTTACCGAGCAGATCATGCCGATTGACAAAAATCCCACGGCGATTTCCCGGGAACAGAAAAAACCGGAGGAAATGACCATCAAGGAATTGAAGCAGCATATCAAAGCCCTCAAGCGGGAATTTGTAAAAAGCAGCTCCTATGAGGTCGAACTGCATCAGCGCCTGGCCATTCCGATGGCAAGCTTCGTCTTCGCCTTGATCGGGACGCCGCTCGGACTGCAGCCCCACCGCTCCAGTTCGTCCATTGGCATGGGCATCAGCATTATCGTCATTTTTATCTACTATTCGATCATGACGGTCACCACAGCGCTGGGGCAGGGCGGGGTCATTCCGGTCGTGCTGGCGGCGTGGCTTCCGAATATCCTTGGCATTGCCGCAGGCTTTTTCCTGATCCGCAAAGCATCCTGATAAATAGAGAGCCTCGGGACAACTGGCGGGAGCTTCCGCAATAGAGTAAGGGGAGGAGGGGTATCGTGTACGGATTGGCGCTTATCGCGGTTCTGGCCGTTATGGGCGGAATCATCGCCTATATCGGTGATAAACTGGGTACCAAAATCGGTAAACGCAAGCTGACGATTTTTGGCCTGCGGCCTAAGCATACGTCCATATTGGTTACCATCGTCACCGGCATTGTCATTGCCGCCTCGACGCTTGGCGTCCTGAGCCTGGTTTCGCAGGACGTGCGGACGGCGCTCTTCGGCATGGAGGCGCTGAAGGCTCAGCTCACCGGACTCACCCAGGAGGTTTCGGCCAAAAACAGCGAATTGGAAGCCAGCCGGGCGGAGCTGGAAGCCAAAACCAAAGAATACGCGACTCTCACCGCAAAAATCCAGGAGACTTCAGCCAAGCTTACCGCAGTGACCGGTGAACTGGCGAGCGTGACCGGCGAGCGGGACCGTATTACGCAGGCCCTTGCTCAGGTGCAGCACGACTATACTTTGGCGCAGACCGATTTGAACAAAGCGCAGGGCGAAATTGCCTCCCTGCAGGCCACCAAGGCCGAATTGGACGACCGTGTCGCTTCGCTGAACGAATCCAAGAGCCAGTTGCAGAAAGATATCGATGAACTCAATCAGGTTGCCGCCGTGCTCGACCAGAACCTCCGGGCCGTCCGGCAGGGCAACGTAATCTACCAGGCCGGGGAAGTGCTCTCCACCACGGTGATCAAAGGCGGGCGGCCGCCGGAAGAAACAACTGCGACTTTGCAGCAGATTCTGTATGACACCAATCAGGCCATATTGAACCGCCTGGGTATTACGGATAAAACGCAGCAGGCGCTCCTGATCAGACAGGACAATTTCGCCAAGAAAGCCGAACAAATTACCGCAGCCAAGGAAGATGTCATTGTTCGCGTATCCGCGTTCGGCAACTCGGTTTACGGCGAGCGAGTGCCGGGCTGGATTGAGATATTTCCCAACCGCCTTATTTACGCGGCGGACGAAGTCGTCTATTCGGAAATTGTGGACGCCGGGGCGACCTCCCAGCAGGCCGAGGAAGTCGTGCTCATGTTCCTGCAGCGCGTCAATGCCAAGGCGGTCCAGCAAGGGGTGCTGCGCGACCCGCTCCGGGGGTCGGTTGGCGCCATGAGTGGCGCGCAGCTCTATGATGTGGTCAATAAGGTCAAGCGCCACAACGGTCCAGTGGAGCTCACGGCGGTCACCAAAACCGCTATCCATACCTCCGGGCCGCTCGAAATTGAAATCCGGGTCCGGGATTTGTAAAAATCCGATAAGAAGCCTGATAAAGAATCCTGCCCCAGCGGCAGGATTCTTTTTTGTGCCTTGCCGTACTCTTCACAAGTCACAGCTCGCAATAGAGCGGACGCAATCGTGAGGAGCAGGTTCAAATTCCTAGCGCACGTATTGGGGCTTAGACCTGCTGCGGGTGCGACACCAGGCAATTCTCTTGATCGGCTTTGGCGCCGCAAGTCGGCGGAACGACCGGTCTTCAGGCTGGCAGAATCTACCGGCGCAGAATCCCTTCCGAACGGAAGGATTCTTTATTTTGATGGCGAAATTGTATAACGTCAAAAGAATTATGTTAACTAAATTATTTTTTTGACAAGATGTGACTGGCCAGTCAAAGCCTGGAAAGCTTGATATACCAAGATTTACAACAAGCGACCAGGCAGGAAAAAAGAAAGTCACGAAGAATTATGTTAACTAAAGCCTGCCGAAGGCGGCAGGGGTAATGACCGGATAGTCAACCGGGAGCAAGCATATGAGGAAACATGGCCACTCGTGATGCGACCTCCTTGGTAAGGCACCGGGCATACCGGCGGCACGCCGCCCGCGCAAACCAACACTATTTTACACAAGGAGGCTTCCTACATGAAGAAGAGACTTCTCAAAGTCGCCGTCACTACTGCTCTCACCGTAGCTATGGCGGTTCCGGCCTTCGCTAATCCGTTCACCGACGTTCCCGCCAAACACTGGGCCTATGACGCAGTTAAGCAACTGGCGCAAGCCGGCGTTATCGACGGTTATGGCGACGGAACCTTCCGCGGCGACAAAACCGTAACTCGCTACGAAATGGCTCAAATCGTCGCCCAAGCCATGACCAAAGATCTGAACACTGACCAAAAAGCCCTGGTAGACAAGCTGTCCAAGGAATATGCCGAAGAACTCAACAACCTCGGCGTTAAGGTGGAAGGACTGCAAAGCCAAGTAAACGATATGGTTAAGTTCAGCGGTGACGCTCGTGTGCGTTACTACAACGCCGATAACGACGACAACACCAACGGCGACGCAACCGAATACCGTGTCCGCCTCGGCGCTACCGCCAAGATCAACCCGGACATGAGCCTCTACGCCCGTTTCACCAGCGGTAACGCTACTTTCGACGGTGGAAGCGGCACAGCTACGATTGACAACGCTTATGTGACCACCAGCCTCGGCAGCATCGACGCCAAAGTGGGCCGCCAAGACTTTGCTCTCGGCCAAGGCCTGCTGGCCGGTGAAGGAAATGCGGTTCTGAACGGTGTTGCCCTCAAAGCCGGCGACTTCACTGTATTCGGCGGTAAAGAGCAAAACATGAAAGACAACTATGTGGATGCTTATGGCGCCCAATACAGCTTCAAAGTCGGTGCACCGATCACCCTGTCCTACCTGAACCTCGACGAAAAAGACTACTATGCAGCAGGCACCAGCTTCAATCTGGTTCCTGGCCTCAAGGTATCGGGCGAATACGCTAAAAACGACAGCGACAATGCTGAAGGCTGGCAGGTTAAAGCCGGTATCGGCAAAACCGGCCTGAGCGTTGGCTACAAAGATATCGAAGCCGGCGCCCTGCCGTACGATTCCGCTCTCAACTTCAAAGCCGGCAATATCAGCGAGCTGAACGACTTCTACACCCTGTCCCAGACTTCCCATGTCAAAGGCATGGAATACGAATACAACAATAACATCGCCAAGAACACCAACCTGAATGTAATTTACCAAGACATCAAAGACGCTGGTAAAAACGTTCGCGCTACCGTTAACGTCAAATTCTAAGACCCAGCTGCTACTGGAAGACTCCCGCCGGGACGCCCCGGCGGGAGTCTTCCGTTTGTCCGCGCGAAGATTGATCAGAAGTGCCTGTAAGCTGCCGCAGGGACGAACCGCTGCAAATAAACATACTTTTCATATATTGATGGAAGATATATTCGGTATTATTAATAACGGACTGGCTTTGGTATAGTATAAGCGACGAGTCTTGTTAGCATTTCCCATTAATAGCAAGGATTATAGCGGTCTAATCGCTGAAGAGGGCCGACG